>CAWDFE010000046.1:0-62226 GCA_963801435.1 uncultured Actinomycetota bacterium | reverse complement strand
GTAGCGCCCGCGCGGAATTCGTGGCAAGCGCGTCAATCTTCGCGCCATCTCACCGTCGTTTGACGGGACCGGCGGTCGCTCGAAAGGACTCGACCGGGCACGCCAGCGGGGATCACATTGGAGGTGGGTCGGCCTGAGCGAGACCACGGGTCCGTCCGGGGGCCGTCACAATCCACGGAGGAGCAGCGCGCTCCCGTCCATCGATGAAACCAACGCACGCTGTCTCCACGCTCGCCGTCGTCGTCCTGCTCGCGGTCGCGCCGTCCGCCGCCCTCGCCGCCCAGCCCGTCGGGGCTCGGTACACGCCCGCGGCCGCGGACACCACGCGGCCGCGCCGCTGCCCCGCCCCCGCCCAGTCAAAACGACCGGCCAAGTGCACGACACAGCCGTCCCCGGTCGCCCCGCCCACCCCGCCGGTGTCAGTGACCCAGACCAGCTCCGACCTCCGCCAAGCCCTCTCCCCCCGGCCGGCCCTGCGCTTCTCGGCCCGGCCCCCGCGGGCCGGGGTGCCGATCATCCTCGTCAACGACCGCGTCCCCTATCAGCGCTTCACCGGAGTCGGCGGCGCGTTGACCGACAGCTCCGCGTGGCTGGTCTGGGATGAGCTGGCGCCAAGTCAGCGCGCCGCGCTGTTCAGCGCCCTGTTCTCCGCCCGCGGGGCCCACCTCAGCTTCATGCGGGTCCCGATGGGAGCCTCTGACTACTCCGCGAACGGCGTGCCCTACACCTACGACGACCAGCCCGCCGGGCAGACCGACCCGACCCTGTCAGGCTTCTCGGTCGCCCATGACCAGGCCTACATCCTCCCCGCGCTGCGCGCTGCCCGGGCCCTGAACCCGAGCATGTACACCGAGGCGCTCCCGTGGAGCCCGCCGGGGTGGATGAAGACCAACGACGCCCTGGACAACACCCACGGCGCCGGCGCGCTCAACCCGGCCGACTATCCCGCGTTGGCGCAGTACTTCGTCCGCTTCCTGACGGCCTATGCCGCTCAGGGCGTGCCCATCAACGCGATCACCCCGCAGAACGAGCCGGCGGTCCCGACGCTGTACCCGGGCATGGCCTGGAACCAGGCCCAGGAGGCCGCCTTCATCACCAACAACCTCCGTCCGGGCCTCGCGGCCGCGCACCTCGCCCCCGACGTGTTCGCGTGGGACCTGTCCTGGGGCCCGCTGAGCGCCGGGACCGACCCGTCTTTGGCGCAGGCCGCCTCCGGCCAGACCAGTGGTGTGGCGTGGCACTGCTACTTCGGGTCCCCCACGGTGATGGTCGGGGTGCACGCCCAGGCGCCGGGCAGCCGGCAGATCGTTGACGAGTGCTCAACCGGATCCGGGGACCTATGGGTCACCAGCGAACTGCTGATCAGCACACTGCGTAACTGGGCCAGCGCGGTCGCCGTGTGGAACCTCGCTCTGGACCCTCAGGGGGGGCCCGTTCAGCTGCCGAACTCCGGATGCGGCGGCTGCACCGGCCTGGTCACGGTCAATGAGCAGACCGGCACCTACACCCTGACCAAGGACTTCTACCAGCTCGCGCAGCTCTCGCATTTCGTCCAGCCAGGCGCCGTGCGCGTCAGCTCTCAGCACTTCGTCGACTACCAGCTCGACAGCAACTACCAGACGACCGTCACTCCCAGCCTGGACGATGTCGCCTTCCGCAACCCCGACGGATCGGTGGCGCTGATGGCCTACAACAACAACCCGACCAACCCGATCACCTTCGCGGTCAGCTGGCACGGCGCGAGCGTCACGTACACGATCCCGCCGGGGGCCACCACCACGTTGGCCTGGCGCTGACCCCACCTCGACGGCTTGCACAGGTGGATGGGGCGCAAGGGCTTCGAGACGGTCGAGGACCTTCGAGGCTGGACGCCGACGTGTCTGTGGTCTGCCGGTGTCGCGGTGGGATCAACTCAGTAACGGCGCAACCAGGCCGCCTTCGCGCTCTCCCGCGGCTTGCGCGCGGGACGCCCCAGCCCATCGCAGACCGTGAGATACCCATTCCGCAACGGGAGCCGTGCGGCGCGTCGGCGGGACCTGAGGTGCTCAATCTGAGCAGCGCGCAGGCGGCACCGACGCGCCAGGCCGCTCCCGCTTCGAGGGCTAACGGCCCTCGCGTAGCTGCAACAGGTTGCCGTCGGGTCCCTGAACTGCGCGACGTAAACCCCGCGGAACTCGATCACGTCCGAGACGAACTCGACCCCGCGCGACTTCAGCTCCTCGACCGTCTTGCGGCAATCGTCAGTCTCGATCGTGACGGATGCCGGCGGGCGTCCCATCGCCGGCTGGGCCTGCCCCGCTGTCCCGGGCCAAAGCACCAGCTGAAAGTCGTCCCCGTTGACGCCGACAGTCAGAAACCGCGGCCCGTCGGGTGTCGGGTTCTCAACGCGCCTCTCCAAGCCGAGGACGTTTGTGTAGAAGTCGAGCGCCTTGTCCTGGTCGCTGACAAGCACGCTGGTGTAGAAGACCTTCTCCAGCACTGCAGTACCTCCGTTGATCGTTGTCAGTACCTCTATGACAGGCGGCGAGCAGCGAATGTGACAGTCGAGATGCGCGGCACTGACGGCGATATTGCGGCCTGAAGAGGACCTGTTCGTGAACCGTGAACCGCCAAGCGGGGCTACGACAGGATCTCGACATACCCGTCGGTGCCGTGCACGCGGATCCGCTGGCCATCCGGGATCAGCTGGGTGGCCTGCTCGACTCCGACGACGGCCGGCAGGCCGTACTCGCGTGCGATCACCGCGCCGTGGGTCATCAGGCCCCCGACCTCCGTCACCAGGCCTTTGATCGCGAGGAACAGCGGTGTCCAGCTGGGATCGGTGTAGGTGGTGACGAGGATATCGCCGGCTTCGAGGTCGGCCTGCGCGATGTCTCGGATGACGCGGGCGCGCCCTTCGATGGTCCCGGCGGACACCGGTAGGCCGATCAGCGCGCCTGTGGGGACATCGTCGCGTCGGTAGGCCCCGGCGATCACCTCACCGTCTGAGGTGAGCACGCGGGGCGGCGTCAGCGCTTGATGGGAGCGAAACGCGTCCTTGCGCCGGCGGATGAGTTGGTCATCCACCTGGTGGGTGCTCACGACGTCGTGGAGCTCGTGGAACGTGAGGTAGAAGATGTCTTCCTTGTCACGAAGCACTTCTGCCTGCACGAGGCGCTCGGCTTCTTCCAGCAGCTCCTGTTTGTAGACGAAGTAGCGGTTGACGATGCCGTACTTGGGGTACTCGCGGTAGCCGCTGAAGGTCCGGACGCGGTCGATCATCAGCTTGGCCTCTTTGGCCTTGATCACTCCGTCTGCCAAGGCGCGCAGGCGCTCCAGCAGTTCTTGTTCCTTGCTCCGGGCCGCCTGCCGGCCTCCTTCGAGGCGCCGCTTGGCCTCGCCGGGCGTGAAGTTCCTGACGTTGTCGAGGATCAGGGGCACGAGCGTGGTGGGGCGCTCGCTCCACCGTGGCCTGGTGATGTCGATCTCGCCCACGCAGCGCATCCCGTACTTCTCGAGGTAGGCCCGGATCGCTTCCTGCGCTTGCGGCCCGCCCGCGAGCTCTGCCAGGTCGTCCAGGAAGGCCTCGTCCACGCAACCCTCGTCCTCGACGTGTTGTAGGAACCCCACGACGTGCGGATGCCGGCGAATCACGTCCGCGACGTCCAGCAGCGCCAGCCCCATCTCCGACGTGACGTTGCCGGGGGCTGACAGCGTGAGCCGGTCGGCCGCGTTCTTATCGCCCAGCCACGTCTCCAGCTGCTCGTTGAGCCACCATGTGGCCTGCATCCCCGCCATGATCGCCTGGTGGCTCAGCGGATCACCGAGGACTCGCCTGTGCTCCCTGAAGGCCTCCAGCAGGAAGTCGAACAGCGCGGGCCCGGACTTCGTCTGGATGTCGCGCTTCAGGGCGGCCATCGAGACTCGGTCGCGCTCGATCAGGTCGGTGACGATCGCCGGATCGGTGTCGATCTGAGCGGACGCGCCCCCCACCGGCGGCCCGCCCGGGGCGGGTGGGTCCGTATCCGGGAGCGAGGGGAGGAAGTCGCCGCGTTCGAGGATGGTCTGCAGCGCGTCCCCGATCAGGGGATCGGCTCTCCCCATGACCTCCAGGAGACCTACCCGAGTCCTCGGCGAAGCCAGTCGCCCGGTGACGTCGACAAACAGCCTGCCACCGGCCTCGTGCATCGGCGCCATGGCCGTGAGCTGCCACACCGAGACCCCCAGGGGCCTCATCGCCTCGGTCATCATCTGCCCATGACCGACTGAGACGTACACGTGGTTCTCTCGGTCGGCGGCCTCGGGGATCGGGAACAGCGTCGTGATCGGCCGGCTCTGGACGATCCAGAAGTCATCGTCGGCCAGGCACCACTCGATGTCCTGCGGGTGGCTGAGGTGCGCTTCGATCCGCCGGCCGAGCTGCACGAGCCGCACGACCTGGGGGTCGGTGAGCGCCGGCTGTTCCCGCCTTGCCGGCGCGACCGCCAGTTCTTCCGTCCCGCTCACCGGCGAGGCGTGGATCGCACGCTGCTTGGTCGCGACCGCCCTCGCGACGACCCGGCCGTCGCTTACCTTGAAGGTGTCCGCGTTCACCAGGCCGGAGACCAGCGCCTCACCGAGACCGAAGCTCGCCTCCACCGAGGCAACCTTGCGGCTGGAGGTGACTGGGTCCGCTGTGAACAGGATCCCGGCAGCCCGCGGGAACACCATCTGCTGCACGACCACGGCCATCTGGACCTGCCGGTGGTCAAACCCGTTCCGCAGGCGGTAGGTCACGGCCCGCTCGCTGAACAGCGACGCCCAGCAACGCCCGACGTGCTCGAGCACCGCTGCCGGGCCCACGACGTTCAGGTGCGAGTCGTGCTGGCCCGCGAAGGATGCGCTCGGCAAGTCCTCCGCCGTCGCGCTCGATCGAACGGCGTAGGCCTGCTTGCCGAGCCGGGCCAGCGCATGCGTAATCGCCAACGCCACATCGTCCGGGATCGCGATCCCCTCAACGGCCCGACGGATCTCCGCGCTCAGCGCGCGGATCGCCTCCCCGTCCTCCGGCTCCAGGCGCGAGAGCCGATCGAGCCGATCGTCGATCGACACCGCCTCCGCCAGGATCCGTCGGAACGCATCCGTCGTCACACAAAAACCGGCCGGCACACAGATGCCTTCGATCCGCGACAGCTCCCCCAGGACCGCGCCCTTGCCACCAACATCCGCAACCTGGGTGTAGTCGATCTCCTGGAAATCCAACACGTAGCCCATCCCTCATCTCCCTCGAAGTTGACGTGAGCCAACTCCGCTCCTTGTTCATCTGTTCCATGGTGCGGCGGGCGATTATGCGGCATAAATCAGCGCCTCATGAGAGCGCTCTGCTTGGTATAAATTGGAAGTGGGAGAAGGGGTGCGAAAGCGCCGCGCCGCGGGAGTAAGTCGGGTGGGGGCCCGGACGAACCGGCCCCAATAGCGCGCGGGCCTGACCGCCGCCGGCACGGCTTCCCTGCAAATCGCGCCGCGGCGTGAGCCGTCCACCCCCGCAGTTAGCGTCCATTGGCCATGTCTGCCATGAGGAATGACCTGGGCGACCTCGACCTCGCGGGCGTGCAGCGCGCCGTCAGCCGAAACGCGTTCGATCGCGGTCGGGACTACGCGCGCCACGGGAATGTGAGCGACGTCCAGTGGGACCCGGATGAGTACGCCCTGACCGCCACGGTGATCGGGCACGGCGCGGCGTACGAGACGGCCGCGTTCTTCGACGAGGACGTCGACGGCCGCCTCATGTTCTACGACGGCGAGTGCTCCTGTCCCGTCGGCGAGAACTGCAAGCACGTCGTGGCCGTTGTGATCGCCGCCGCGCTGGGTGCGCCAGGCGGCCAGCGAGGAGACACGGTCCATGGCCGCCCGCGGGCGGGCCAAGGAGGAGCGGCCCCCGCACCGGCGCCGGGGCCGCCTGCCTGGGAGCAGTGCCTGCGGGCGCTGGCGGCAGTGCGGAGCGAGCTGGCGAGCGGGACTGGGCTGGCGATCGAGCTGAGCCTGAGCACGCCCACATCCAGCACCCGCGGCGCGCCGCAGTTGATGGCGCGCCTGATGCGCCCGGGAGCCCGCGGCGGGTGGGTCAACGGCTCGCTCAGCTGGAGCGGGCTCGACGCCTGGAACGTCCAGGCGGGCGGCTACCGGGAGGACCACCTCGCGCTCGCCCGTGAGCTTTATGCGGTCCACCGGGTCCGCGACGCACACAGCAGCTACTACTTCTACGGCCCGGGCTCGGACCGTCGGATCGACCTGTCCTCGTGTGAGAGCCCGCAGCTGTGGTCGCTGCTGGACGAGGCGGCGCGTCTCGGGCTGCCATTGATCCATGCGCAGGCGTCGCTCGGTGAGGTGCCGCCCGTGCGGGCCGGAGAGGTCGTCCTCGATGTCACCCGAGCGCGCGACCACATCGATGTCTCCGCCGTCCTTCGCGTGGACGGCGATGCCGCCGAGAACCTCGTCTCGGTGCAGCTCGTCGGCCGCTCCGGCCACGGCGTCGTGTGCGCCGAGAGGAACGACATCGATGCCGGGCGCGCGCCGGAGCAGTGGCGGCTTGCACCTCGTGCGGCTGGCCCGCCCCGCGGTGGGGCAGCTCGAGCGCACTGCTGCTCGCCGGCGAGCGGCTGCGGATCCCGGAGGCCGACGTGCCCCGCTTCGCCGAGGACCTCTGCCTCGCGCTCCGGCACGTCGTGCCGGTGATCTCCTCGGACGGCTCGTTCGTTCCACCGACCGTGTCGGGACCGGCGCTCGTCCTGCGCGTACGCCACCATCCCGGCGCAGTCAGCGATCTCGTCTGGGAGTGGGAGTACGAGGTCGGCGGCCTTCCGCGCCGAGTCCCTGCCTCGCCCGATGTCGCGGCCGGCTTTCGTGATCTCGCGGCCGAGCGGGCGCTCCTGCTGAGCACATCCGCTCGACGCCCCGACGCTGAAGGCGATCGGCCTGCTCGACGACGCCGGACTCCCGGTCCCCGGCCCGCCGCTGTCGGTACGAGGCCTCGACCTCCTCGAACTGTGCGACGAGACCCTTCCCCGGCTCGACGGACACCCGGACATCCACCTCGCGGTGACCGGAGACTCCGCCCGACTTCCGCGACGTCGGCGAGTCGCTGCAGATCGGCGTCTCGACCGGCGAGATCGCCGACGAGCACGACTGGTTCGACCTCGGCGTGACGATTACCGTCGAATGGGCGCCAGGTGCCGTTCGCTGAGGTGTTCACTGCCCTGGCGCTCGGCCAGTCGCGGATGCTGCTGGACGACGGCACCCACTTCTCGCTCCGGGACCCGCGGCTGGAGCAGCTGCGACGGCTGATCGAGGAGGCGAACGCGCTGGTCGACGCGCCGCCGGGCACGCCGCTGCGGATCAGCCGCTACCAGGCCGACCTGTGGTCGGAGCTGGTCGCGCTCGGCGTCGTCACCGAGCAGGCCGACCGCTGGCAGCGCATCGTCACGCCCCTTCTCGACCTCGACACGCTGCCCGACCACGACGTGCCCGCAGGGCTCCGGGCCGAACTTCGTCCGTACCAGCGCGACGGCTTCACCTGGCTATCGACCCTGTGGGAGCTCGAGCTGGGCGGGATCCTCGCCGACGACATGGGGCTCGGCAAGACGCTCCAGGCGCTCGCGCTGATCTGCCACGCCCGGGAACGCGACCCGGACGGTGGGACCGTTCCTCGTCATCACGCCGACGAGCGTCGCCCCCAACTGGGCGGCCGAGGCGGCGCGGTTCGCGCCCGAGCTGAGGGCCGAGGTGGTGCTCGGCACGCTTGCCCGCTCGGGCGCGGACGATCGAGCAGGTCGCGAACTGCGACGTGCGTGATCACGACGTACGCGCTGTTCCGCCTCGAGATCGACGCCTACCGGCGCGTGCCGTGGGCCGGACTGCTCCTCGACGAGGCCCAGTACGTCAAGAACCACCGCGGCAAGACCTATCGGTGCGCACGGGAGCTGGCCGCGCCGTTCAAGCTGGCGATCACCGGCACGCCGATGGAGAACAACCTGATGGAGCTGTGGGCGATGCTCTCGCTCACAGCTCCCGGGACTGTTCGCCGACCCGGTGCGGTTCGCCGAGCACTACGCGCGGCCGATCGAGCGCGGCAGCGACTCCCGAGCGGCTGGCGCGGCTGCGCCGGCGAGTCAAGCCGCTCGTCAAGCGGCGCACGAAGGAGCTGGTGGCCGCCGAATTGCCGCCCAAGCAGGAGCAGACCGTGGTCGTCGACCTGCACCCGCGCCACCGCAAGCTCTACGACACCCACCTCCAGCGCGAACGCGCAGAAGGTGCTGGCGCTGCTCGACGACTTCGACCGCAACCGCTTCACGATCCTGACCTCGATCACTCGCCTGCGCCAGCTCAGTCTCCACCCCGGGCTGGTCGACGAGGCACAGCGCACGATCCCGTGCGCCAAGCTCTCAGCGCTGGTCGAGCAGCTCGACGAGGTCGTCTCGGGCGGCCACCGGGCACTCGTGTTCAGCCAGTTCACGCAGCTTCCTGGCCAGCGGTGCGCGAGCGCCTCGACGAGGAGGGCGTCGATTACTGCTACCTGGACGGGCGCACCCGCCGGCGCGACGACGTGCTCGACCGCTTCCGATCGGGCGATGCCCCCGTGTTCCTGATCAGCCTGAAGGCCGGCGGTGTCGGCTTGAACCTGGCGCAGGCCGACTACTGCTTCCTGCTCGATCCCTGGTGGAACCCGGCCACCGAGGCCCAGGCCATCGACCGCACCCACCGAATCGGCCAGACCCGGCCGGTCAACGTCTACCGGCTGATCGCCCGCGACACGATCGAGGAGAAGGTGCGAGCGCTCGCCGAGCGCAAGGCAAAGCTGTTCCGCGGCGTCATGGACGACGGCGACCTGTTCGCCCGCGGCCTTACCGCCGAGGACATCCGCGGTCTGCTCGCGTGAGCACGAGGCTTGCTGAGGCCGCGGGCCCGGGACGATGTGCGGGCCGAGCTGCTCGAACAGTGTGACCACATCGCGGGCACGTCGAGAACCTCTACGAGAAGCTCCGCGTCGCCTCGCGACAGCGGCTCGTCGCTCGCGTCGTCCTCGACGAGTACCCGACGTCGTGCCCCAGACACCGCTGACGTCGCGCGGGCGCCTTCGATCGCGAATGGCGGGCCTGGAGCAGCGGTGCGCATTTCGGCCGGCACGACCTCATAGGTGCTGGAATGCGTCTCATGACCGACGACGCCGACGCAACCCCTGCCACGCCTGATCCCGACGACCACGTCGCGCGCCTGCAGGCGCAGATCGACGCCGCCAAGGCTCGCCGCGCGGGCTACCGCGCGCAGGCCGCCGAGACAGTCGCGCGAGGGGGCCCCGTGCGCCCGACGGACGGGGAGCTGGGGATCATCAAGACCGACGACACGGTCGGCAGGATCGCCGCTGACGCGAGCGGGGAGATCCGGAGCAGGCTGAGCCGCCTGATGTCGCGGTTCGGGCGGCGCGGGAAGAAGTAGGGCGGACGGCCCCGGCCTTCGCAGCGGCCGGCGCTCCGACTAGCCCCATTTTCCGCGGTTGCCATCGTGCTGGCCGCTGTGCGCGCCCCGGGTCTCGGCGAGTTCCGTTCTGTGTCTGTGTGGCTCTCAGTTTGCGCCGCTGATCAACCGGACGGCTGCGCCGACGAGTTCGGCGTTGCCTGCCGCGGTGCTGCCGTCGGGAAGCACAAGTACGTCTTCCAATCCGACGCGGACGTCGATGCCGGCCGCCGCGGCCGCTGAGATGATCTCCCAGGTCCGCGCGCCGGAACCGCGCCAGAGTTGCGCCATGGCCGGGGGGATCAGTTCTGCGATGGCGCGGGCGTCCTCCACGCCGTCGTCGACCTGAACCACCGCGCGCAGGATCTGATGAGCGAACGGGCTGCGTCGGAGTTCTTCGGCGTCGGCCGCGACGGCCAATCCGGCTTCGATGGCGATGCCTGCGTGCAGTGCCGCGCGTGCGATTCCCATCCAGCCGAGCTCGGAGAGATTCACCGAGACGAAGTCGGGTCGTTGGCGCCAGGCGGCGAGTGCGGCCGCGCGGGCGAACGGATCGGGGTTGATCGCGGCTGATGTCGAGAGGCCGATGGGCAGCCGCGGAACCGCGGCGCGAATCGCCGCCACCGCGGCATCGCAGGCCTTGGCGTCCAGTGTCTGTACCCCATGTCGGTCGGTCGGGTGGACGTGCACGGCAAACGCTCCGGCGGCCTGAACCGCGGCGGCGTCGGCGGCGAGCTCCGCCGGCGACAGTGGTACGTCGGGATGCTCGCTCCGGGTGCGCGCCCCGTTCAAACAGGCCATCACCGCCATCGCGGCCGCCCGTTTCCGATACCTGCCGGCCGGCAGGCCCACCTCAACGCCGCGCGCAGAACGACCATCGACAGAAGTCTGACGCGCCGGCACACGTACCCGGGTTCCGATCGCCGCCGATCACATCGCCAGCCGTCCAGCGAGCGACGGGAGCCGAACCCACTCGGCACAGGCACGGGCGTGATCGTGCACCCCTCCTCGCGAGCCCTAGGCCGGCGAGCCGGGATCAGTCGGGAGGTTTGGAATGTCGCCGAACCAGTCGGCCGCTGTGTGTCGTCGCGAACATGAATGCGACCGCCCGCATCGTCTTGGCAATCGGTGCGCATCGTCTGAGATGTCGACCAGCCTGACCGGCCACGCAATGACGATGTGGTTGGCTCCCGTGATGCTCGAGCAAGCCGCTGGTCTGTCTTCACGTGCCCTGGACGCGATCGCGGAGCTCGAGCGGCGTGTGATCGCCTCCGACGGCGGCCGCGTGAAGCTGGAATGGGGAAGGCTTCGCCGTCGCAAGGGCGATCGCGTCGAGGACTTGTTGTGGTGGGAGAGCGACCGGCTGCTTGGCCTCCTAGGGCTCTACAGCCATGGCTCCGCGCTGGAGCTGGCCGGCATGGTTGCGCCAGATGCCCGCCGGCGCGGGATAGGCACGGCGCTTCTGGACGCGGCCATGCCGGTGTGCCACGGACGAGATATCCAAAAGGCGCTACTCATCGTGCCGCGCCCGTCGGTGGCCGGGAAGCGACTGGCGCTACGCCGTCGCGCGGTGCTGGATCACTCTGAGCATGCTCTCGCGTTATCCGGCGAGCCAATGAGCGGTCCGCACGACCCAGCACTCAGCCTGCGGCCGGCCACCGCGGCGGATCTCCCGCTCGTCTCCCGCCTGCTTGAGGCGGGATTCGGAGAGCCTGCGCCTGATGATCTCGCCGGGGCGCCTGGACTCGCCGTACGGCCGGACCCTCGTCGTCGAGGTGAACAGCTCGGTTGTCGGAACACTGGGCATCACCCTCGATGGTGACGACGCCTCGATCTACGGCTTTGTGGTTGACCCTGCGTGGCAGGGCCACAGAGGACTACTACGCGTTGCCGATGAGCTGAATCCGGCTTAACGTCCGCCCACACATTCTGTCGAGCCGCGGCGCTGGGGCATCGGGTGCTTGCCGCGATGGCGTAGCCCACAAACGGCTGCGCTGCTCCTCCGCCAAGAACTCGGGCACCTGAATCTGCTGCTGCGGCAGTGCTCCAAAGAACGGTGCTTATGCGGGCATGGAGGATGGCGAGAGAAAGGTCGATCATCACGCGCAGGAAGATCATGGCGCCGTTCTCGGTGGGCGCGGCACCGCTCCAAGTCTCGGGCTCCGCGTGCTTGCTGGTCTGCGGATGCGGGCTAGCAAGACCGCGGCGCTGGGACAGCGGTCATCGACGTTTGTTGCGGCAAACTGGTGATCCCGGGAAATAGCGCGCGGCGGACGAGCCAGCTGGCGGGACAGGACGAGCTCGGCTGCGCACGTTCAAGCGCTGAGTCGGGTCAGTTCGGCTCCGCCGCAGAAGGTGCGGCGGTAGGCGCTCGGTGTCGTATGCAGGCCGTCGAGGAAGCGTGCGCGTAGGTTGGCCGCGGTCGCGAACCCGCTCGCCGCGGCGATCCCCTCGACCGAGAGGTCGGTCGTCTCCAGCAGACGTTGGGCCAGCTGCAGACGCTGGCGGAGGATCCAGCGGTACGGGGTGGTGCCGAGTGCGGACTGAAACCGGCGGGCGAAGTTCCGCTTGCTCATCGCCGCGCGCTTGGCCAGAGCGGCGATCGTGATCGGCTCGTCAAGGTGTGCCTGAGCCCAGCTCAGCACATCGAGGAATGGATCAGCCGGATCGAGGGCGGGCAGCGGGCTCTCGATGTACTGGGCTTGGCCGCCCTCACGAAACGGGGGCACGACCAGCTCGCGGGCGAGCCGTGCTGCAATCTCGGCGCCGTGGTCACCCCGCACTATGTGCAGGCAAAGATCGATGCATGCGGCGCTGCCGGCGGAGGTCAGGACGTCACCGTCGTCGACATACAACACGTCCGGGTCAACCTGCACGAGCGGATACTCCATCGCGAGCTGCCCGCACTCCTCCCAGTGCGTCGTGGCACGACGCCCGTCAAGTAGTCCGGCCGCTGCGAGCACGAACGCGCCGGTGCACAGCGCGACGATCCGCGCCCCGTGCCGGTGCGCCCGCCTCAGCTCTCCCAGCAGCAACTCGGGCACGGGCGCCTGCGCCTTAAGCGGCGGGACGATCACCATGTCCGCATCACGCAGTGCCCGCAGTCCGGACGCGCCGGCGATGCGCAGCCCGCTGTCGGAGGTGACCGCCCGACCGCCGCTGGCGCAGACCGTCAGCCGGTACCACGGAACGCCGTAATCAGCGGTCCTGTCGAGGCCGAACACCTCGCTCGCAACTCCGAATTCGAGCAGCGCCACTCCCTCTCCAGCGACCAGCACAACGTTGGCAGCTTTATTACGCACTATGGCAATGATGCCACTTCCCAAGCGAGACTTCCAGCGCAATCATTGCTGCATGCCCAATCTTCTCGACAACATCGTGTTACGCCTCAACCGGGCGCGCTTGGACGCCGACCTCGCCGCCGGCCGGCCACCAGAGACAAGCCCCCGGCACGCAGCCCGCGCGCGCGGGCTGGTAAACCCGCGGATGCGTCACGCACTCGCCTCCAACTGGGAGCACCTGCTCGTGACCGCACAGAGTCCGACGCGCGCACCGACAAATCGGGCTCCGATCCGCCGTGAACGCGTACACCGCACCGAAACTGAGATTCGCGAACTGATCACAGCACTGCGAGCGACCGGACCGATCCCCGCTCGCGGAGTTGCGATAGCCACCCGCCTGCTGACCGACGGACGCGGCCCGATCTACAACCGCAACGCATCCGACAACCTCACGGCAACCGTGATGCTCGCCCTGGAGCACCTGGATCCGAGCCAGCCGCTGACCCACGACCTCATCGAGCTCGCGCGCGACTGAAAGAACCGCCTGGCCCAGTACCTTTTTCGACCCCGACAACGACCGGGCTACCGCGACTCGGTTTCGCGAACGCCGTCGGCGACAGGCAGCACGCGTCGGGCGCCTATCGGCTGATCGTGGCCCTGGAGGTGCTTGTCCTGATCTGCGGGAACCTGCTGCTCGGTGTCGTCGGACACAGCGGGTACATCATCGCCTGGGTCGCTACCGTGGTCGGAGTCCACTTCCTTGGGTTCGGCCGGCAGTTCTGGGTCGGGTTCTACCGGCTGGGCGGTGCTGATCGCTGCCGGGATCGTCGGGACAATTGTGGGCTTGGTCGGTGGCAGCGCGGGCGCGATCCAAGGACGATTGGGCTGATCGCTGCCGCAAGCCTCTTCGTCGCGGGGGGCTCGACGATTGTCAAAGCTCGGGAGCGCGCGTACGCCTGACCGGGCGTGGTCCTCGAGCGGGACGCTATGTCTTGCGGGCTGAACCCGCGGTCCCCCATCGGACGGCTGCTTGTTGGCGAGCGATAGCCAACGCGCCGCTCGGTCGGATCAGGAACGATCTCAGCCGCGCCGCAAGCGCTCGCGCTGGACACTGCGTCCGCGTTAGAGCAGGTCCCTGCCTGACGATGATCCGGGTTCCGCTCCTCGCCAGATCCGCAACCTGATGTTCGCTTCAGCAACAGATCGCAAAGCGGCACTCCCAGCCGATGTGCAGCTAAGGGCCGGCTGCGTCAGCTCTCCGGGTATTCGTCCTTTCGGTAATTGAGCGGTTCGTCGGGCTGTTCATTCGGCGTGCGCTCGAGCAGGAAGTTGTAATACGGCGCGACGAACGGGTCGGGCGCCGACACCGTGTAGGTGTGGTACACGGTCCCGTTGTCCTTCGCGAAGGCGATGTAGCTCGGGTTCTCGCGGATGGCGTCCTTCAGTTCCGCGCCGACTTGCGACGCCCAGAAGCTAAGCCACTGGGGCGGGTTGTCGACCATCTGCTTGACCTCGGGGATCTGCTGCGCCTGATCTTCGGTCAGCGCCAGCCCGAAGTCCCACGGGAAGTCGGTGTCATAGGTCGACACGTAGGGGAACTCCCAGCCCATCCGTTCCCGATAGGTCGTCAGCCGGTCGATCGGCGCTCGCGAGAAGCAGACCATCGTCACGTCGCGCTTGTTGAGATGCAGCAGCGTCGTAGCGTCGAAGCCGTCGGCGAGGTTCGTGCATCCGGGACAGGCGCCGACGGTGTAGTCAGGCCCATACATGATGTTGTAGGCCAGCAACTGCGAGCGGCCGTCGAACAGCTCGGCGAGCGTCTGCTTGCCGTCCTGGGTGGCGAACACGTACTCCTTGTCCACCACGACCCAGGGCAGTTCCCGTCGCATCTGCCTGATCGCCTGGTTGCGCTCGGCGTGCTCGGCTTCGAGCTGCGCCAGCTCGCTGCGCGCGGCCTCCCATTGCTCCCGGGTTCCAATCTTGTGCTCAGCCACGGATCCACCTCCTCGTCGGCATCGACACCCAAGATAAGCAGACCGGATGCCCGGTCGAGATTCATCGCCCCCGGGGCGTCCGCCCTCTGCCACCTCGGTTCCGAGCATGGACGACGAGGGGCTGAGAGCGTTGGGATGCGACCGGGTGTTGCGAGCTGCCCGGGTCGCCCTGCCAGCGATTGCTCGGTCGACGCGATTGCTTCCCGGCGACGGACCGGTGTGGTGATAGGGAATACTGCTGCGGTGGTAGCGGCCCTCCGCAAGATCGCGCTGTCGGAGTTGATCGGCGCGTTGTCCTATGCGCTGGATGTCGCCGAAGGGGAGCCGCCGGGTCATGCCGAGCGATCGTGTTTGATCGGTATGCGCCTGGCGGGTGAGTTGGGGCTCGGGGCGCCGGAGCGGTCGGATCTTTTCTATGCGTTGCTGCTGAAGGATGCTGGGTGTTCTGCAAACTCGGCACGGATGGCGGCGTTGTTCGGGGCTGACGATCAACAGGCCAAGCGGACGTCAAAGCTTGTCGACTGGGCGCGGCCGTTCTCGGCGTTTGTGTGGTCGCTGAGAACTGTCGCGCCGGGCGGCTCGTTGAGTGCTCGGGTGCAGCGGCTGCGGGCGATCCGCGATGAGGGCGAGGTCACTCGGTCGCTGATGCTGGCGCGCTGTGACCGGGGTGCCGAGGTCGCCCGGATGCTCGGGTTCTCCGACGCGACCGCGGAGGCCATCCGCGCGCTGGATGAGCACTGGGACGGACGCGGGCAGCCGCGGGGTCTGCGGGGAGAGGAGATCCCGATCGCAGCCCGGATCTTGTGCTTGGCTCAGACGCTGGAAGTTTTTCACCGTCTGCGCGGAGTTGGCGCGGCATACCGCGTTGCGGTGAAGCGCAGCGGTCGCTGGTTCGACCCCGCCCTTGTTGATGCGGTCGGTGCGATCGTCGGGGACGCCGAGTTCTGGGCGTCGCTGGCTGAGCCGGACCTGTCCGCGGTCGAGCCGCCTGACCGGGTGATGTCCGCCGACGAGAACCGGCTAGATCGGATTGCCGATGGGTTTGCCGTGGTTATCGACGCGAAGTCGCCGTGGACCCATCGCCACTCCCATCGCGCCTCCGAGATCGCGACCGGCATCGCCGCGATTCTGGGCTTCGAGGCGACGGAACTGCGGGGTCTGGGTCGCGCAACGCGGTTGCATGACATTGGCAAGCTCGGTCTCTCAAACCGGATCCTCGACAGGCCGGGACGGCTCAGCGACGCGGAGTACGAACAGGTCAAGGAGCATCCGGTCGTGACCGAGCGGATTCTCGAGCGAGTTCCCGGCTTCAGCGACCTCTCGCCGCTCGCGAGCGCGCATCACGAGCGCCTCGACGGCAGCGGCTACCCGCGGGGGCTTACCGCTGCTGAACTGACGATGCCGATGCGGGTACTCGCTGTCGCCGACGTGTATGAGGCGCTTACCGCCGAGCGCCCCTATCGGCCGCCATACGCTGCTGCGCGCGCGCTGGAAATCATGCGGATCGACGTCCCCGGGCGCCTCGACGGCGACGCCTTTGCCGCACTGGAACGGCTCTTAGAAACCCGTGGGGGCAGCACGGGTCTAGCCCCGTCGCCAAGCCGAACGCAACCCCACACAACAACGACAAGCGATCGCGAAAGCTAACGCAGCGCGGCGGTCGAGGGGCAGCTACGCACATCCACGCCCGGCGAACTTCTCGTTCCTCAGAGGCCGCGACAGCCCGCCGGGGTGTTGTCGCATAAGCCCATCGGCGTCTGCGACAAGCTCCGCCATCCGCGCGAGGGCACGATCCGCGCCAGGCCGCCCCTTCCGGCCTGTGGTTGCTGGGCACCCAGTATGGCGATGACCCCGGTGTCCGGGACGGGCGCCCGTAAGAGCCTCATGATCCTTGCTAAAGGTTTCCCAGCGAGTGCCGATAGAGATCGATAGGGGCATGAAGACGAAGGAATTGGGGCGCGTCATCTGATGCGTCCGCGGGGCAAGACCGGCCCGCGGACGCATCTCTTGACCATCGGCGACTCCCCACGTTCCCCCGGCGAGGGATCACTAAAGGACTCGGCCGCCCGACCCAGGCCCGAAAGCGAACGCGATCGTCCGGGCAGTCGCGGCCGGCGCGTTTTCTCGGGCCGAGCGCAAGCCCAGGTCCGTCGATCCAACGCGCGAGATCGTCGCCAAGCAGGCGTCCAGAACTGAGGAGTCCGAGCCAGGAATGCGGGAGCGCGCCGCGCGCTCTCTCATGAAATAGTCGCGGCGTGTCGTGGCGTGACTCACACGAGACGGTTGCGCCGAACGGAGCTATCCCTCGCGCGCAGATCTCGTTCGCTGCGCTGTGGGCAAGCGAAGCCGCCTTTGCGGTTGGGCTCGCCGTCGTGGCGTTCCAGGACGGAGGCGTCACCGCGGTCGGCATCGTCACCGCCGCGCGCATGGCCGCCGCTGCGCTGCTGGCGCCGTGGCTGGCGACGGTAGCCGACCGGGTGCGCCGTGAGCGGGTCCTGACCTGCGTCGGCTTTGTGCGGGCCGCGACGCTGGGCGGCGCCGCGGCCGTCACGGCTGTTGGCGGCACGACCGCGGTGACGTACGGCCTGGCTGTCGTTGCCACTGTCGCGCAGGTGCTCTACCGGCCGGCGCATTCGGCGCTGTTGCCGTCGCTGTGCAGGTCGCCAGAGCAGCTGACGCGCGCGAACGCGGTGCGCGGCCTCCTCGACTCATCGGCTACGCTTGCGGGCCCCGCGGCCGCGGCCGTCCTGCTCGCGGTGAGCGGACCGGCGGCAGTGTTCGCGGCGTGCGCCGGAGCGTCACTGCTTGGAGGGCTGGTCGTCGTCGGGCTGTCGTACGACGCCCCGCCGCGCTCGGAGGCCGCGACGGGCGGCGCACGTGAGCTGCTCCGTGGCTTCACGGCCATCGCGACCGACCGCAGACTGGCGCTGATCACGGGGCTCGGCGTCGTGCAGACGTTCACGCGTGGCTGCCTGACGGTCTTCATCGTGGTGGTCGCCATCAACCTCCTGCGCACGGGGAATCCGGGCGTGGGCGTCCTCACGGCGGCGGTCGGGGCCGGTGGGATGCTCGGGTCGCTGCTTGCGTTCGGTCTGGTCGGGCGCGGCCGGCTCGCCCTCTGGTTCGGCGTGGGCGTCGCGCTGTTCGGGGCGCCGCTCATCGTCGTCGGCGCCGTCCCTGAGCCGGCGCCCACGCTCCTGCTGCTCGGTCTCATCGGCATCGGCAACGCCCTGATCGACGTCGGCGGCTTCACGCTGCTTGCCCGGTTGACCGACGAGACCGTCCTCGCCCGCATGTTCGCCGGCTTCGAGGCGATCCTCACGCTCGGGGTCGCCGCAGGAAGCCTCGTTGCGCCGCTGGTCATCGACCTGATCGGTGCCCGTCCAGCTCTGGTCGTGATCGGGTTGCTGGCACCGCTGGCGGTGACCGCCGGCTGGCCGGCGCTGCGCCGCGTCGACGCCACCGTGCGTGTGCGCGACGCAGACGTCGCGACCCTCCGCTCGATCCACATGCTCGGCGTGCTCCCGGTGGCGACGATTGAGCAGCTGGCCGGCGCGCTCGAGCGCGCCGAGCTCGAGCCCGGGCAAACCGCGATTCGACAGGGTGAGCGCGGCGAACACTTCTACATCGTGCGCTCGGGTCGGGCCGACGTGCTGCGCGACGGGCGCATCATCAGGACCCTCGGGCCGGGTGAATGCTTCGGCGAGATCGCCCTCCTGCAGGATCGACCGCGGACGGCCACCGTCCGCGCCGCTCCGGACGCCCGCCTGCAGGTCAGCCGACTACGCCGTAGTGCCTACCTGACCGCCGTGACCGGCTACCCGGCCGCTGCGACCGCAGGCGGCGACCTCGTGACGAGTCGACTTGGGGCCGACGCGCAGCGACAAGAACGCTCAGGGCTCGGAGGCGACGCGTTGTGGTTGCCGGAGGCCCAGCATGTACGGCATTCCGCGGCCGGCGACGTCGACGGTCCTGGCGATCCGCTCGAGCCACCCGGGATCCGGGATCGGGGCCGGTGAGCCCGCGACGCTGGTGATGTCGGCGAAATAAGTCTGGACGCGCCCGATCCCCTCGAGCTCCTGCTCAACCTGCTGCAGCGGATCAAACGCGTCGCCGCCGTTGCGGTAGAGCTCCTCGGAGAAGAGCAGGTACTCCGGCGTCTGAACAGAGTTCTTCAGCAGCCGGTGAACCAGGATGACGTCGATCCCGACCAGCTTGCGGCGATCTCTGATCGTCTGGATCGCGACCTCGCCCACGTGCGCGACAAACTTCAGCTTCAGATTGTTCGCCTGCTCGCAGGCATCGCACGGGCACAGGTTGGATGCGACGAACTTGCGCTCGCGGTGGAACGCGTGGTGCATGCCGGCGACGACCCGGGTCAGGGCGTCGGCCGTCGCGGCGGCGTCGAGGGTGTCAGCTTGACGCGACAGGAAAGCCGCGTCACCTTCGATCTCGATGAGCTCGAACTCGTCGGCGGCGTCGATCACCGCCTCGAGCAACCTGGCGGTGTTGACCTCGGCGTGGGCCAGGCTCATGCGGTGGGTCCGCATGTACTCGGTGTAACCGCCGATGTCGGCGATCAGGAGTAGCGCGCGCTCCGATCCCATGGCGGCCATACTAGACGGGTGGTCCCGTCAGGGATTCACGAATGCTGCGCCGCCCGTCGTAGGCACCCCACCGGAAACCGGTGGGGTGCGGCTCGGGCGCCAGCGGCGCCCGTGGCCGGCCGGCGACGGCGCCTGGGAGGTTGTACTCCGTCGGCGCGACGTCGTTGGGCGTGTCCGAGTGGAACAACGAGGCCAGATATTGAAGTTGCCCGCGGCCCGGGCCCTGCTCGAACATCCCGCCCCCGTAGACGCCGATGCCGTGCTCCTTGCAGTAGTCGTACGTGTCGAGGAGGGCCCGCAAGCTGCCGAAGCGGGCCGGCTTCACGTTGAGCATGCGCGGTCGCCACGGCAGCGCCTCGATGTCGGCGATCGAGTGGATCGGCTCGTCCCAGGTGATCCGATCCCGATTGCGCTCGAGCAGTCGCTCATTGTCAGGCTCGAGCGCCGGATCCTCGATCCACGCGTCGGGTAGTCCCTCTATGACGCGCCGGTACAGGCGCGTCTCCGGCTCCACCGCCACGGTGAGGTTGCGGTAGGAGCCCTTGAGGTCGATGATGTCGACGCATCCCAGGTGAGCGAGCTCGCCCACGACGCCGTCGTCCCAGCCAGGGGTCGGGTCCAGCTTGAATCGTAGCCCGGGGTCCTCACCGAGCCACGTACGGAGGATTGCGAGGTCGGGCGGATCGCCGATCCGGACCGATGCCACGAAGTTGACGGGCTGCGCTTGATGGCCGATGGCGTCCTGGAGCGAGACGCCGTTCTGGCGCAGGGCGAGGTCGAGCGCCGCGCTCTCGAACGCCCACCGCCGGTAGAAGTAGGCGCTCTCGTGGATCGGCCGGACCGGGAAGAGGTTGGCCACGGCGAGCAGTCGCGAGAACTCGTCGAACGTGCGCCTCCCGTGCAACCAGCTCAGATCACCGCCGCCCCGAAGCAGCTCGATCTGGTCGATCTGATCCCACGTGATGTCCTCGCCCTCGCCGACATGGTCCGCGCCGCTGAGCCGCACGACGATCGAGATCTTGGTGAACCCGCTCGTCGTGTCGCGCACGATTGGCTGTAGCTCACAGCGCTCGATCGTCAGCGGCAGCTCGGCGACGTGCGCGTAGGTCTCTTTTCGAGTCATGTTCGGCAGGCTTCCTTGCATGCGGCGACGGCCGGGACTCTAGCGACGCGTCATGGTGGTGTCGCCCAAGCCAGGCGCCGCTGCGAGGGCTGGCCCCACGGGGCATAGCGAGACTCATCCGATCCTACCGCGGCATCTGCGTCGATCCGACCCGGGCCGGCGTCGACGAGCACGGCGGCGATGGTGCGCATCTCGACCGCGCGATCGGCGTTAGACCAGGTAGTTGCCGGAGCTCCGACAGACGCCGACCAGCAAGCAGACGGTGGTGCTGTTCCCCGCGGCTGTGCACGCACCGGATGGGCGCTCGCGTCTCTCCTGCAGTGGTGCCTTGACTGTGTTCGCTACGAAGGCCGTGGATCGAAGACGCTGGGAGGCAATGTGAGACCTGCCAGCAGTTGCGACACCCGATGGCCTCCGAAGATCGACGGGAGGAAGCCAACCCCGTTGCAGCCGAGGTTGTAGAGCAGGCCGGGATGGCACGGATGAGCTCCAACGACCCGAATCCCGCTGTCGTTGTAGCCCATCAGGCCATGCCAGTGGAAGTCGTACGGCCGCCCAGGCGGTCGTAGCGAGCTAGCGAGCGGCCGCACGTCGTTGTCCATCTCGGCGATCATTTCTCCCGGAAAGGCAATGTGTCGATTCCACGTCCGCGGGTCGAGGGGAATCTCTGGGCCGCCCATGCAGGTGAGCGTCACGAGGTCATCGGTCCTGTCGTACGTCCGCCGAGTCACATAGACGTATGCTGTCTCACCGCCGATTGTCTCGTTACGGATGTAGCTCTTCGCCGCCGGCTCAAGTGGCTCGTCCTCGACGAATGCGATCATGTGGCCGACAAGCCCAGTGATCTCCTGATCGGGCGCCAGCCGGATCGGCGATCCCAAGGCATCCTGGACGACATGGTCGACGAAGCCATTGGTGCACAGCACCAGGTGGCCGGCGGTGACGTGGTGGCTGCCGGCGCGCACATATGCCCGACCCTCGGCGAGTGTGACAGTCGTAACGGGAGTGTGATCGACGAATCGCAACCGGTCGGGGTAGCGACCCAGGAGGAAGTCGAGCACCTGCACTGAGAGCAGGCAGCTGTTCGCACAGCCGGCCAGATCCGACAGGACGGCGCAGTACCGATCGTCATCGATCTCCAGGAGCTCCTGCACGCGCGCCCGAGGCACCACGTCGTACAGCCCTTCGAACTCTGCCGGGATCTCCCGCAGGAAATCCGCGTCCTCGGCTATAACGCATTCCCCCGCACGCCACCCGTTCTGTAGGCGAATTTGGTTGTTGCGCAGGTGGACCTGGAGATGATTGAGGTTGAACATCCCCAGGCGGCCTGTGAAGCGCTCGACGCGGACCGACGCTCCGGCTTCCTCCACGATCAGGTCCAAGAGACCATGAGCGCAGTCGAATTCACGCTGGGCCGCGACCGCCTGCCCGGCCCCGAACTCATCCGCGATGCTCGCGAGCGGCCGCTCGAAGTACGTCGTGAGCTGCCCGGCATTCATTCCTGTCGCGCCGCGGGCGACCCTGTCGCGCTCGACGAGCAACACACTCTTGTTCGTGTTCCTGAGGATAAAGAAGGTCGTGGCGACCCCCGCGATTCCCGCGCCCACCACCACCACGTCCGCGGCGTCATCTTTGTCCAGCGGCTGCGAGGTGACATCGCAGGTCACCTGAGCCGGCCATGGCGAACGCGTCGGCTGGTCTAGATACGCCCGCGGGCTGGGCTGTGGTGTATCGACGATCTCGATGGCTGCACTCTCACATCTTGCTTCGGGCTCAACGACCGTAACCGCTTGCAGCCACCCTTGCAATCCTCGATTGGGCGGGTGAAGCTAGCGGCGTGAACACGTCCGCCTTCCGCGTTCTGGGGGGTTCTCTTGGGAACCTCCTGGCCACGTGGCTGCTTGCGTGCACCGCTGGTTGGGCGGTCTCAGTCGCTATCGCGGTCTACGCGTTCGACCGCTCGGGCGCCGCGGCCGTGGGCCTCGTGGTCGCGGCGCGCCTTTTGCCAGCGACCCTCTGCTCTCCGCGCTCGCAAAAACGCCGGAGGAGCTGACACGAGCCACGGCGGCGTGGGGCGCGATCGACAACGGCGGTTTCCTGCTCGGCGGAGGAGCGGGCGCTGCAGCGATAGGAGTCCTCGGCGCCGGCGCCGTGACCGGTGCTGCCGCCTGCCTGTTCGCCATCGCCGCAGTCCTCGCTCTCCGCCTGCCGTGGGTGACGGCCACCGAGACGGACGAGCCTGAGGCGGAAACAGCCGGGCTGGCGGAGGCTCTCGCAGGGTTTCGGACGCTCCGGCATACCCCATCCCTACGCACTGCGTTCGCCTGTTAGCGGGGCTCCTGATCGTCGAGGGCGCGGTCGAGGTTCAAATTCCCGCACTCGCGATCGGGCACCTCCACATGGGCAACGGCGGGCCCGGCGAGCTCTACCTCGTGTGGGGAATCGGCGGTGTGCTCGCCAGCGCCATCCTGCTCGCGCTCGTTCGGTGGCGGGGCTATGGGCTCGCACTTCTGGTGGGTTGTCTCAGCTTCGCCGTGGGGGTCGGCGTCTCCGGAGTCGACGGGGTCGCGGTCGCCCTGCTGGCAATGCTGCCCGCGGGCATAGGGATGGCATTGGTCGAGGTCGGCTTCATGGCGTTAGTACCGCGGCTAGCCGACGATGCCGTGGCGGGACGCATCTACGCGCTCTCGGAGATCGCCTATTCCGGCGCCGCCGGCCTCGGCGCCCTCATCGCCCCGGCGCTGATCCACGCGCTGGGCACGCCGGGAAGCTTGGCGGCCACGAGCACCGCTTTCGGGTTGCTCGCAATCGGCGCCTCCGGAACGATGGCGCGTTTGGACACCGGCCAGGAGAAAGCCTCACGCGTACGGGAGTTGTTGCATGGCGTGAGCTTCCTCTCACCGCTGCCGCTCCCGCGCCTGGAGCGGCTCGTGCGAGGAGCGGAATCCGTCGCGGTTCCCGCCGGTACGGCCGTCGTCACCGCGGGGGAGGTCGGGAACAAGTTCTATGTAATCGAGGACGGCTTGGTACAGATCGAGGAGGACGGCCGACGCCAGGGCCCCGGCGGTGCCTTCGGCGAGATCGCGCTGCTGCTGGACATCCCCCGCACGGCGACGGTGCGAGCCGTCACCGACGTGCACCTCTGGGCGATCACTCGGCGAGCTTTCGTGGCCGCGGTCAGCGCGCACGAAGACGTTGCCCGACTCGCCGACGCGACTGCCCGTGAGCACCTGGCGCGTCCGAGGCTTAACCGATAACGGCTCGCCCGCAGCTACCGGCCTCGACAGTGCCGCCTGAGTTGGCTGGGTCAGACCCGGCAAGAGTTCGCCGCTTCAGGCTGAAGCCCCGCAATTCAGTGAGCGAGAGGGCGGCGCTGGGGCTCGCTGGTGCTGGCGCTGATGCTGCACAATGACCCTGGCCGGCGACGACGGGGAGGAGAAATCAGCGATGAACGCCAGCGGTGCGATCGAGCAGGTGACGAGCGTTCCTGGCGAGCTGCAGTACCTGGCGCCGGAGTCGACGCTGCTGCGACGGTTCACCGCGCCCGGCGTGAGCATCAACACCGGCGTCTACGAGCCGCACGTTGTGCCTATCCGCGACGGCCGGCCCGTGCAGGACAGCTTCCGGTTGGACGTCCACGGGTTCGAGATTGTGCGCCACCCGAGCGCAGTCGCCGATTTCACCGACACGGCTGAGGTGGATGCCGTCTACATCCCGGAGGCCTTGGACTTCGTCAAGGAGCACACGGGTGCGGACGCGGTGGTCTCACGCGGCGCTGTCCTGCGCCGCGCGGCGGATCCCGGGGAGCACGGCTCCCAGCCGCAGGCGGCGCTCATTCACATCGACTACTCGCCTGAGGGTGCCGAGATGGTGGCCGCGCGGGTGTACGCCGAGCAGTTCCCGGACGCCCGTCCCTACCGTCGCGCACTGGCCACCAGCGTCTGGCGCGTGTTCAGTCCGCCGCCCCAGGACTGGCCGCTAGCGCTGTGCGACTTCCGCAGCGTCCGTGACGAGGAGGGGCTGTCCAACCAGCTGTACTTCGTCGATCGGGTTCCGGATGACCCGTTTGCGGAGGTCGACGAGTCGACGATGATCACAAGCGGCTCTGAGTTCCGTTACAGCGCGGACCACGAATGGTGGTACTTCCCCGAGATGACACGCGAAGAGATTCTCTTCTTCGTCTTCCACGACTCCGACCATAGCCGGGCCTGGCGGGTCATCCACTCGGCGTTCCGTGACCCGGCCGTTGAGACACACGTGCCGCGGCACAGCATCGAACTCAGGACGTTCGCCTTCTTTCACTGACCGCTTTCGACCGTCCCTCGCCGACGGACCTGATCGCGGAGAGTCGACCGCAGCCGTTGGCTTCCGCACGGGCACGCTAAAGGCCGCGCGCCCGTCACCCGGCCAGCAGCGACCGAGCTGGTGTTCACAGCTCCGCTCAGACCTTGCGAGACTCTGGGGGTGCGCAGTTCGCTACCCGAGCCGGTCGGTAAGTACATCGAGCGGGTGCTTCCGGCGGGACTGGGTGCCAGTCGGGTGGTGCGTATCGGGCAGGTCGGCGAGATGGTGCTCAAACCGGGCGCTCGTGGCCGTCGATTCACGGCCGAGGAGGACATCGCGATTGATCGCGTCTCATTCAGCTGGCGGGCGAGGTTTCCGATGCTCGGCCCGATCTCACTGCGAGTCACCGACAGCTACTACGATGAGCGGGGGCTGCTGGAGGTGCGCTTAGGGCGACTCCCACTGCAGCGCAACCGCGGGCCAGAGCTCGCGCGAGGGGAGGCGTTTCGCTATCTCGCCGAGATCGCGTGGGCGCCGCTCGCGATCCTTGCCAACCCAGCCCTGGAGTGGCTTGAGCTCGATCAGCGCACGGCTGAGGTCGCGACCCGCGTAGGCCCGGACCGGATCGCGGTTCGCTTGCTCTTCAATGAGTCTGGTGAGATCGCCCAGACGGTCGCCGAGCGCCCGCGAGCCGAGGCTGATAGCGAGATCACACGGTGGGTTGGTGAATATCGCGACTACCGAGACCTGGGAGGCGTCGTCGTACCTACCCGCGGTGAAGTCCGCTGGGAAACGCCGAGCGGTCCGTTCACGTACTGGCGCGCGGCGATCACTTCGTTCGAGCTGTGCAACTGATGCTCCGGCCGTTAGCAATCGCTGCGGACCCCGGACGCACGGTCCCCGCCGATCGGCGAGCGCTTCCCGTTCGTCCGGGGGCTGCGGTGTGAACACCGCTCAGGTAGGCAGCCTCGGTCGCCGACGCAGCCGCGGGGAATCCGCTGGCTGCCTGCCGCCGGGAATCTCTGCCACCGACACGGCGTTGATATCGCTTGCACGAGGCAAAGGCGGTGATGTATGAGCCCAGCGGCGGAGACGACCCGCGGTGCCATCGGCGCGGTGGCCCGAGATCCACACGCTGCGCCAAGCGCCCGGTGCCCGGCGCTGAACCTTTCGCCACTTGCGTGGTTCACCCTGGCCTCGTCGGGTAAAGAGGCGATGTAGTCACCGCAGGGTCAAAGCTTCCGACAAGCCCACCAGAGGGGTGGCATGTCTACGGCCACCGACGCGCCCATCGCGTGACACACGTAAGGAGGAGACCATGACCGCAGTTTCGGAGCGCCCGACGCCGTCGCTCAACGCCTCGGACGGCGGGTTGCGGATTGTTCTGCGCGCGATTCAGGCTGGACCGCCACTAATCCTCGTGGTGCTGTGCGCGATCCTGACGCTGCTCACACCGTTCTTTCTCACCGGTAACAACTTGAAGAACCTGCTCGTGCAGGTGGCGCCGCTCGCGGCCATCGCCATCGGCCAGCTGTTCGTGATCCTCGTCGGCGGCATCGATTTGTCCGTAGGGTCGCTGATCGCCCTCACCACGGTGACCGGGTCGCTCGCCTTCCAGCACATCGGCGGGGGCGTCATCACGCTCGCCGCGATGCTGCTCACCGGCCTCCTGGCCGGCTTGATCAACGCGTTGCTGTATGTCAAGGGGCGTATGCCGCACTCGTTCATCCCGACGCTGGCGATGCTCAACGCGGCCAGCGGCTTGGCGCTCCTGCTCTCCGACGGCCAGCCCACCCCGGGCATGCCCGCGATCGTGACGACGATCGGGGGATCCAGCGTCTTGGGGATTCCGGTGGCGATCATCGTCGTGGCCGGGCTCGCCGGCGCCGCACTTCTGCTGGCCCGCAAGCTGCGGTGGGGGCGATGGATCTACGAGGTCGGCGGTGATCGCGAGGCGGCCCGAAGGCTTGGCATCCCGGTCGACCGCGTGGTGATGTCGGTGTTCCTCATCTCCGGATTCTGCGCCTCGGTGGCCGGCATCATCACCGCGGGCCGCGTTGATGCCGGCTATCCGACTGCTGGGCAGCTGCAAGAACTCGCGTCGATCTCGGCCGTGATCATCGGCGGTGCTTCCTTCTGGGGCGGCCGCGGAACGGTTTCGGGCGCGGTGTGCGGCGCGTTCGTCTTCGGCGTCATCAACAACGGGCTGAACCTCCTCAACGTGTCGATCTACTGGCAGCTGATCGCGATCGGGGTGATCCTGGTGGTCGCCGTCGAACTCGACGTGGTGCGCCGCAAGCTTGAGGAACGGTTCCGCACGATGCAGGCTGGGAGGTGACCGCAATGTCCGACGATGTGCTCGAGGTGTGCGACGTGGAAAAGCGGTTTGGGGCGACGATGGCGCTCGACCGCGTCTCGCTGAAGTTGCGCGAAGGCGAGATTCTCGCGCTGCTGGGCGACAACGGAGCCGGCAAGTCGACGCTGATCAAGATCCTGTCAGGCGTGATACGTCCCGATGGCGGCGAGATCCGCATCGATGGCAAGCAGGTGGACATCAGCTCGCCGCATCGCGCTCGCGAGTTCGGTATCGAGACCGTCTACCAGGACCTGGCTCTGTTCGACAACTTCAACGCCACAGGTAACTTCTACGCCGGTCGTGAGCCGGTGAAGCCCAAGTGGCTCGGCTCGCTGGGCTGGGTGTCAGACCGGCTCATGGCCAAGGAGACCGAGGAGCTGCTGGACCGTCTGCAGGTCAATATCTCGCGCAACGACGAGATCGGGATCATGTCCGGCGGTCAGCGTCAGGCGGTCGCCTGCGCGCGCGCGATCGCGTTCGGCAAGCGCATCGTGATCCTGGACGAGCCGACGTCCGCGCTAGGCGCCCGCGAGTCTGGCAACGTCCTGCGGCTGATCAAGGAGGCTCCCGAGCACGGCGTCTCGGTGATCGTGATCTCGCACAACCTAGAGCACGTCACGCGTGTCGCCGACCGTGCGGTGGTCCTGCGCCAGGGCAGGTACGTCGGGGAGGCCGAGCCGGATGCCGAGCATCAGGAGGAGCTCGTGTCGATGATCGTCGGATCGGGCGAGGGCTTTGACGAGGAAGAGCCCTCAGATGGCGGGCGAGCACGCTCGAATGGCGAGCCGGCGCGCTCGGACGGCGAGCCAGCCCGCGCGGAGGCGTGAGCCATGCGCCGCGTCGCTGTTGCTCTCCTGCTCACCGGCGTCGCCGTACTGGCAGCAGGTGTTCTCACCGGTTGCGGCGGGCAGCTGGCGGTCACGCCCGACACCGGGATCCGAATCGGCTTCGTGCCCAAGGCCCTTAACCAGGAGTACTGGGTCAACACTGCTCACGGCGCGGCCGCGGGCGGGAAGAAGGCCCATGCAACCGTCCTCACTGAGGCGGGACAGGCCGATACCCAGGTCGACGAGCAGATCAACATCGTCCAGAACCTCGTGGCCGAGAAGGTCAGCGCGCTCGTCATCGCCCCGACGGACTCCGACCTCCTCAAGCCGGTGCTCGACCAGGTGGCGAAGAAGATCCCGGTGATCCTGTTCGACTCTCCGATTCCGGGCTGGAAGCCGCAAACCGGATTCGTGGGCACGCCCAACCGGGCCGGCGGCGAGCGGATGGGTCGTTACCTGGCCAAGGTGATCCCACACGGGACGCTGGCGATCATCCGCGGCATCCCCGGCTCGCAGGTTGACATCGACCGGGTCGAGGGTGTCCTTGCGGGGATCAAGGGCGCACACATCAGGGTCGTCAAGGAGGTCTCGGCCAACTTCGACCGCGAGCAGGCCGTCGCAGCGATGGAGGACATCCTGCAGACCAATCCGCACGTGAGCGCGGTGTTCTGCGCCAACGACCAAATGGCGCTCGGGGCGTTGCAGAGCCTGGACGCCAACAACGCCACGGACCGCGTCAAGCTGGTGGGCTTCGACGGCGCGATCGAGGCCACGCAGGCGATCATCGCCCACAAGATGTTCGCCACGGTCGCTCAGGATCCGTATGGGATGGCGCGTATCGCCGTTCAGGAGGCCGTGGCGAAGGTGAAAGGGCACTCGGTTCCCAAGAACGTCAACACCGGAGACCCGCTCGTGACCCAGCAGAACGCCAAGGTCTACCTCAAGGTGGCTGAGAAGAAGCTGGGTCACCCCAACGGGACCACATAGAGCAGGCCCTTGCGCTCGAGTCGACTCGCCTCCGCCGACCGCGACGGCTCGGAGCGGGGTCAGTGCCCGTCGCGAACCCGGCGGTCAATCTCGCCGCGGGTCGGCATGCCACTCCGCGCCCCGCCGCCCGCCACCGAGCACGCGCCCGCGACGACAGCTCGCCGCACCACTGACCCCAGGTCATATCCCTGGGCCGACCCGGTCAACCCACAGCGCACCCGGCCGGCACCACGTAGCCGGCGCGGCCAGCGGAGCCCGCTGGCGAGAGCGAGAGACTGCTGGTTCGTCGCCCACGGCCACGATCGAGCGGCTTCTGCACCGGGCCTCGTCAAGCCGAAGGAGAAGTCTCACCACGCCGCCGATGGGTCGGCGGGACGGCTCACCCTTCGTGTAAGGAGCAGCGCTCCTCGCCCGCCCCGTGCGAGCAGTCACTGCCGAGGATGATGGCGGGATCAGCGTGCTCATCGTGGTGGACGTTGCAGCTCGGAGCGCCAGAGGCGGGTGCGAGGGTTGTTGGACCCGCCCGAATCGACGGTGTTCCTCAGCGTCTGCGCACTGGGCTAGCGGGCGCGGCCGAGGTGCTCCCACCAGCTGATGATCGAGTTCACGGCGACCGACGCCGCGTCTGAGGTGATCCCCACCGACACCCAGCCCTCCTCGGTGAGGTCGTAGACGCCGTAAGGGATCGCGTGCCCAAGATCCTTGTCCTTGAAGTCATGCCCCCAGACCTCGACCGGCCGGCCCGTCGGTTCGAACTCGCGGCCGACGGCCTCGAAATCGCCGACCAGCTCGCGGTTCTTCGCGTCGACGCTGATCACCGGCTGGCCCGCCGTGAGCGCCTGGCTGACCGTCTGGTTGATGTGCTCAACCGCGCATCGCGGTCCGGGTGCTGCGCGCCCTTGCCTTCGACGGCCAGCTCACAGCCGACGAGATCGAGGCGCTTTGTCTGCTGACCCACACCGAGTCTGAAGCGCCTTACGACGACGTGGCCCGGATCATCGGCGCGCCTGGAGCAGCGGGCGATCTCGCAAGAGTGATTAAAGAAGCCGACATGCTCGACAACCTGTGGCGCTGCGCGCGTGACCACGATCCCGCAGTCGCCCAATACGGGCGTGCGCTCGCAGCGCTCTGGACGGCCCACGCAAGAGGTAACGTCGCCCCCACCAGCTCGGAGACCGCTTCCGTTCCCTCGCCGTTTTGAGCAGCCTGCGCCGCCTGCCGCCGAAGTGGGTCACGCCCACGAACGCCGCGTGTCATCGATCACCGCTGAGCGGTCGGCGGCATATATCGTGCGCGTAATGTCGGCGAGAGCGCAGCAGGACCGTGTGGTCGTCGCGCTCGCGGCCGTCACCTGTGGGCGGCTCTCTCGCGCCGCGACCGTTCGCGCCGGCCGAGGGCACAGCTCCGCATCAGCCGATGAGTACCGCGTGAAGGTGACCGAGCCGCGGTCGGGGTCAGTCGTCGCAAGGGGTCCGATCGGCGAACACAGCCCTGAGGTCGTGCTCGAGCACTGGGGCGGCGATGCAGAGATGCTCACCTTGCGCTCACCAGTGACGGCAGCGGTGGGACCGTCTGGACCGCTCGAGCGCGCGCGAGTAGCCGCCCGTACGGTCAACTACTACGACCTCGACTCGCTGCAGATCGCGTATCCGGACGGGGCTGAATTGTCAGCGGGTAGGATCGAGCTCGTGCTCTACGGGCCGCGTCGGGGATTTCTTCGCCGTCGGGACCGACTCTTGCACGCCTCGGTCGACGAATTGCTCTAAGCGCTCACTGCGTTTGTGTGGAATTCGGTTTTGTGCGGGACACTCGCGATGGCGATTGGGGTGGACCGCGGCCCTCGGTGACGGCCGCGCTGCAGTCGAGACCGCTCGATCGGCGGCCCGGCGCTCTGGTCCCTGCCGGGATGACTCCGTCGAGCGACACGGTGTCACCGACATTACCCTGCTGGTGACCTTGGCCTGCGTGACGTCTGCTTGTGCGCGGGTGACTGGTTATGAGCGCGAAGGCAGCCTCGAGGGCAGAGCCATCGCGGGCGCCGCTCGCTGCCCTGACACAGGACGATCGCCGTCGCGCGGCCCGGCGCTAGAGCCGCGCGACTCTCGCGCGCCGGGTGACGTTCGTCGGGCCGGTGCGGGCGCGCTCAAACGGAGAGCTGGGCGACGACAATTCGCGCGAGAGCGGATTGACAGATTCACGGCTCTCGGACGAAGCGGGATCCTATAGTCAGCACCATGAAAGCAGTTCTTGCCGTCGTCGCGGCTGTCATCGCCGTCATCGTGGTGTTGAAGGTCATCGCCGCGGTCAGCGCGCTCGTACTCGCGTTCGTCCCGGCCATCATCGCACTCGGCGGCGGGTACGCGGCCGGCCAGATTCACGGCGCGCGGCGAGAGCGCCGCAAGCTCGAAGCCAAGCGCGGCGGGCAGCTGCCCAAGTAACCAGGCCGCTGACCAAGCCGCGCCGCTGGCGTCCGCAGACCGACGGTCAACGGCCGGCTATTAGGGTGCCCTAACATCTTGGGACCGTCCTTCTGCACCCGATCTATCTAGGAGCTAAATGCCCGAGCGCCGCGCCCTTTCGACTACGGTCATCGACGTCTCGTGGCTAACCCCAAGCATGGTCCGGATCGTCGTGGGAGGGCCCGACCTCGAGGGTTTCTGCGTCGGGTCGTTCACCGACCACTACGTGAAGTGCCAGTTCGGAGACAGGGTGCGGTCCTACACGGTGCGTGCCTGGGACCCCGAGCACCGCTTGCTCACTCTTGACTTCGTTGTTCACGGCGATCGGGGCATCGCCGGACCATGGGCCGCCCAGGCGCAGCCAGGCGACGCGCTTGACATCATCGGACCCGGCGGCGCCTACGCGCCGGCCCCGGAGGCCGATTGGCACCTCATGGTCGGCGATGATGCGGTGCTCCCAGCGATCGCCGTCTCGCTGTCCCGGGTCCCGGCGGGTGTTCCCGTCTTTGCCGTCATCGAGGTCAACGGACCGGAGCATCGGCAGCCGCTGAACTCTCCAGGGGACCTCGACCTCGTCTGGGTGCACCGCCGCAGCGGCGCCGGGGAGGATCCCTCCCTCCTGCTCGACGCCGTCCGCGCCCTGTCATTGCCCGACGGAAGAGGCCAGGCGTTCGTGCACGGCGAGGCCACCACGGTCCGCGTCGTCCGCCGTCATCTGGTTCTTGAGCGTGGCCTACCAACCAGCGCGCTCTCGGCTACCGGCTATTGGAAGTTGCGTCGTACCGATGAAGAATGGCGCGCGGAGAAGCGCGAGTGGATAGCACAGGCGGGAGCTGATCTCCTCGGAGCCCCCTCCGCCCGATAGCCGCTGGGCCGATTGCTGCGTGATCGCACAGCCCGACCTCCTGGCAGCAGCCAACAAACAGCCTCGGATGCGTCCTCAACAGGATCCATCACCGCACACCCCACTGGAGGCACCGGTAGCGTCTCATACCGCACGCTCTACGAACAACGGCGTGTGTGCCGCCGGGCCCTGCGATTGGCGAATCTCGGGGCAGCCGCGTCGTCGTCACCCGAGACCTCCCTTTGGAACTCCGCGGTAGTCCGCCGACCGACCGGCCCGCCGAGCCGCTGCGCTTCGCCCTGCAGCGGAACCATCGCGCCGGGACGAAGAGAGGTTCCTACCGAGTGACCCACGCCTCAGGGTCGTCGGCGAGCATGTTGATCGAGTCGGGCAAGCGGGCGCCGGCAATGTCGGCGACGGTGACGTGCTCGACGACGTTACGCAGGTTCTTACGGACCGCAATCCACACGCGCGGAAGCTCGCTGGCGACACCTGGGTACTCGGCTTCTTCCGGCTTGCCGCCCCTGACGGTTGCGAGCGGGCCCTCGACCGCGCGGATGATGTCGGCGATCGTGACCTGGCAGGGCTCTTTCGCGAGCCGGTAGCCGCCGTCGGCGCCGCGCTGGCTGCGGACCACGCCCGCGACCCGAAGCTCCGAGAGGATGTGCTCGAGGAAGTTGAGCGGAATCCCCTGAGAGGTGGCGACCCGCTCGGCCGGCACCGCCTTGCCGTCGGGCGCTGCGGCCAGCTCGACGGCAGCTCGTACGGCGTAGTCCGCCTTGGCGGAGATCCTCATGGTGGCCCCCTTTGCTAGGACCCGTGGCCGGGCTTTGAGTATTTCGATGATCCGCGTGACGGCTTCCTGGACGGTGGTGGTCGCGGTGTCGACCCGAAGCTCGGGGCGCTTGGGGGGCTCGTAGGGAGCGTCAATGCCGGTGAAGCCCTTTATCTCTCCCGCCCGTGCGCGCGCGTAGAGCCCCTTGGGATCTCGGCGTGCGCACTCCTCGACGGGGGTGTCGACGAACACCTCCACGAACGGCAGGTTGGCCTCCTGGTGAGCCTCGCGGAGGTGCGCGCGGTCGGAGGCCAGCGGGGAGATCAGCGAGACCAGGGCGACCGTTCCGGAATCGGCCATGAGCCGCGCCACCTGGCCCACGCGCCGGATGTGCTCGGAGCGGTCACCGGGCGAGAAGCCGAGATCCTCGGACAGACCGTGCCTGATGTTGTCGCCGTCGAGGAGGTACGCCGATTGTCCGCTGTCGACAAGACGGCGCTCGAGCTCGACGGCGATCGTGGACTTGCCGGACGCGGGCAGCCCGGTCAGCAACACGGTGGCGCCACGTTGATCGATGGCCAGCCAACGCTCGTCGCGATCGAGCGCCGACGGATGCCAGGTGATGTCGCGCCGCTTCTCCCGCCCGACTTCGATCGTCCGCGCCGTCCGGATCACGCCCGCCGCCATGGTTTCGTTGCTGTCCTCGTCGATCAGGATGAACGCGCCGGTCACCCGGTTGAGCGCGTACGGATCGGCAACCACGGGCGCGCTCGTGCGGAGCGTAACCCGGCCGATGTCGTTGACTCCCAACGATGTTGGCTCGAGTCGGCGCTCGAGCGTCTCGGGGTCGGTCCGCTCGGTGATCTCCTGCACGGTGGCGCGAACGGTGTGGGTGGTGTGCTTGAGGGCGTACCGCCGGCCGGAATGGACGGGCTCCTCGCTCATCCAGCAGAGCGTGCAGTCAAGCTCGCGCGCGGTCACCGGCTCCTCACCGGGCGCCACGAGCAGATCGCCGCGACCGACGTCGAGCCGGTCGGCGAGCCCGAACGTGACCGACATTGGCGGCACCGCCGCCTGCGCGTCGGCATCGAGCGTGTCGAGCTCGGTGATCCTGGTCGTGACGCCGGCGGGGAGGACGAGCACTTCGTCACCCACCTCGAGGGTTCCCGCGACGACCTGCCCCATGTAGAGCCGCGATCCGCCGTCCGCGGGGCGCCCCACCCACTGCACCGGGACGCGTAGCCGCCACAGATCGCGGTCGGCCTGGATGTCCACCTCCTCCAGGTACTCGAGCAGTGTCGGCCCGTCGTAGAAGGGCGCGTGATCTGAGCTCAGCGCGACGTTGTCTCCGTGCAGCGCGCTGATCGGGATCACGCTCACGTCGGGTACGCCGAGCCGGCGGACGAGGTCGTGGATCTCGTCGAGGATCTCCTCGAACCGCTCCCGGCTCCAGCCCACGAGATCCATCTTGTTGACGCACATCACGATGTGCTCGATCCCCAACAGCGCGGCGATGTGGGCATGCCTCCGGGTTTGGGTGACGACCCCAGCGCGGGCGTCGATCAGCACCAGCGCCACGTCCGCGGTCGATGCGCCGGTGAACATGTTGCGGGTGTAGCGCTCGTGGCCCGGCGTGTCGGCGAGGATGAACGAACGACGCGCGGTCGAGAAGAACCGATAGGCGACGTCGATCGTGATCCCCTGCTCGCGCTCGGCCCGCAGCCCGTCGGTGACCGCCGCGAGGTCGAGCGCTCCGTGTCGCGAGACCTCGTCCAGGTGATCGGCGAGCAACGAGTCGGTGTCGAGCAAGAGGCGCCCGATCAACGTGCTCTTGCCGTCGTCGACCGAGCCCGCGGTGGCGAGCCGCAGCAGTTCGCGCTGGCCAGTCGCTTCGAGGGCGGGCATCAAAAGTAGCCCTCGCGCTTGCGGTCTTCCATCGCCGCCTCCGAGGTCCGGTCGTCGGCCCTGGTCTCTCCCCGCTCCGAGACGGTCGCGGCCTCGGTCTCGGCGATGACCGCGGCTGTGTCGGCCGCCTCTGAGCGCACCGCGCCGGTGACCGTGAGATCGCCGACCGTGCGATACCGGACGGTCGTCTCCTCGGCGCGCTCGTCGACGCGCGGGCGGATCCACTCCGATTCGGCGAGCAGGATCCCGTCGCGCTCGAGCACGCGTCGGCGGTGAGCGAAGTAGATCGACGGCAACTCGAGGTCCTCAGCCTCGATGTAGCGCCATACGTCGAGCTCGGTCCAGTTGCTGAGCGGAAACACGCGGATGTGCTCACCCCGCCGGATCCGCGCGTTGTACAGCGCCCACGGCTCTGCGCGCTGCGCCCGGGGCTCCCACTGTCCGAACTCGTCGCGGAAGGAGAGCACCCGCTCCTTGGCCCGCGCCCGCTCCTCATCGCGCCTGGCTCCACCGAACGCGGCGTCGAAGCCGTGCTCCTCGAGCGCATCGAGCAGGGTCACCGTCTGCAGCCGGTTGCGCGACCCACCCGGCGTCTGCTCCTTAACGCGCCCGGCGTCGATCGAGTCCTGCACCGACGCGACGATCAGCTGGTGCCCAGCCTGAAGCAGGCGCCGGTCGCGGACCTCGATCACCTCCGGGAAGTTGTGACCGGTGTCGACGTGCAACACCGGAAACGGCAGCGGCAGCGGACGGAACGCCTTCTCGGCGACCCGCAGCAGGACGATCGAGTCCTTGCCGCCACTGAACAGCAGCACCGGCCGCGCGAGCTCGGCCACGACCTCGCGCACCACGAACACGGCCTCGGCCTCAAGCGCGCGCAACTGCGAGATGCGGGGCGCGGTGGCACTCATGCCGCTTGGCCCCGCGCCTGGCGGTAGCGCTCGATGCACTGCACCGACACCCCATCACGCGCAATGCGCGAACTAGATGTGCCTGCAAAGAGTCCGAAACGCATCAAATTCTACTAAGTCGATCGATAAAATCTTATAGCACCGCGTGGCAGTCGCCGCAGCCGCCGGACAAAGTCGGGGACCCGAATGCGATAATGATCAAGTCAACCATGTCAGTCCAGCTTGTGGGAAATATCTGACGGTGCCGCTGTGATCTATCCCGATCGTGCCTACCTCGTCTGCTCCACTCAGCGCAGCGGAAGCACATTCCTGTGCCGGTTGCTGGCGAGCACCAGGGTGGCCGGGAATCCTCAGGAGTACTTCGAGGCGAGAGCGGAGACCGGGTCACCGCCACACCCGGGCTACTTCCTGGCGGGCCTGCCGCGGACCGGCGCGGGGATCCGCGACGATGTACGTCCGACCGATGCCCCGGAGTACTCCGAGCTGCGAACCGTCGACGGGTGGGAAGCGCACCTGGAGCGCACGTTCCGGCTGGGGACGACCGACAACGGCGTGTTCGGGGCGAAGCTGATGTGGAACCAGCTGCCCGATCTGGAGCAACACGCGGCCGCGCTGCCGGAGTTCGCGGGCCTGGCCGGATCCGACCTGCTCGACCGGCTGTTCGTGCGTCCGAGCTACGTGTGGATGCGCCGGCGCGACAAGGTGCGCCAGGCGATCAGCCTGTGGCGCGCGCTTCAGACGCGTACCTGGCGTGCCGAACATCCAGCCGAAGATGGCGAAACCCCCAGGCTGTCCTATAGCTTCGAGGGCATCGAGCACCTCCGCCGCCGCCTGAGCGCCGACGATGAGGCGTGGGGGCGCTACTTCCTGCACTCCTCGATCACGCCGCTCGAACTGGTCTACGAGGACGACGTCAGCCCGGATCCGGCCCGCGCGGTGGCGCGGGTCCTGACGCACATCGGCGTCGAGGTGCCTCCCGGCTGGAAGCCCGAGGCCGGGATGGCCCAGCAGGCAGATGAGCTGAACGACGAGTGGTATGCCGCCTACCATCGCGATGCCATCCCTTCGTTGAGCAGCTGATGCCGGCCAACATCCTCTACATCCACTCCCACGACACCGGCCGCTACGTGCAGCCCTACGGACACGCGATCCCCACGCCGAACATCCAATGGCTGGCCGACCAGGGGATCATGTTCCGCAACGCCTTCTGTGCCGCCCCATCATGCTCGGGCAGCCGCGCCGCGCTCCTCACCGGCGAGTACTGCCACACCAACGGGATGATGGGGCTGGCGCACCGAGGCTTCTCGCTGAACGACTACGACCATCAGCTCGTCCGGGTGCTGATGGCGCACGGCTACCACTCCGAGCTGATCGGCGAGCAGCACATCTCCGCCGATCCGCACATCCTGGGCTACGACGTCGTCCACCAAATCCCTGACACGCGAGTGAACTCGGTCGGTCCGGCTGCGATCGAGGCGCTGCGCAGCGGCATCCGCGAGCCGTTCTTCATGTCGGTCGGGTTCTTCGAGACGCATCGCAGCTTCTTCGCGCCGAGCTCCGTCCGCGACCGGGTCTACTCGCTACCGCCCCCCTTCCTGCCCGACACACCCGAGATCCGAGACGACATCGCCGCCTACAAGGCGAGCGCCCGCTCGCTCGACCACGGCGTCGGCACCGTCCTCAACGCGCTCCAGGAAACCCGACTCGACGAGCGCACGCTGGTGATCTGCACCACCGACCATGGGCTCGCGTTCCCGACGGCCAAGGCGAGCCTGCTCGATCGCGGGATCGGCGTCAGCCTGATCATCCGAGGCCCCGGGTTCACCGGCGGGCGCGCGCTCGATGAGCTCGTGTCGCACCTCGACATCTTCCCGACCGTGTGCGAGGTGGCAGGCGTGGAGACGCCGCCGTGGGCGCGCGGACACTCGCTGCTGGCACTGGTCGCCGGCGAGGAGGAACCCGGGCTGCGGTCGACAATCTTCTCCGAGCTGACCTACCACGCCGCGTACGAGCCCCAGCGCGCCGTACGCACGGAGCGCTACAAGTACGTCCGGCGGTTCGACGACTACCCCTATCCAGTGCTGTCCAACTGCGACGACAGCCCGAGCAAGAACGCCTACCTCGAGCGCGGGTGGGCACGACGCCCTGTCGCGCGCGAGTCGCTACATGACCTGTTCTTCAACCCCGGTGAAGGCCGCAACTACGTCGACAACGACGACTACGCCGGAGTGCTCGCCGACCTGCGCCAACGCCTCGAGGAGTGGATGGTCAGCACCGACGACCCGCTCCTGCACGGACCGATCCCGCCGCCGGTCGGAGCGCGGATCAATTCCCAGTCGCAGCGCTCCGCCGAAGAGGCGACGCAGATCATCGAGGACGTGAACGCACCGGCGGCGCGATGACCGCCCTTGAACTGCCGCAGCAATCCAGACACGCGGCAGTGCGCAGGCGGCCCCTCCGTAGGTCGACTCCTCCGGCGGTGCGCCGCGGACCGAGGCCAACGGCCCGTCAGCCGCTCGGATTACGTCCGCGACTGTCACCTCCTGGCTGCCCGCTCCGACCGGCGCCTTCCGTCTGGTCCTGCGCACGTCGCCACCGAACTCAACGACCGACCCCGCAAACGCCTAGGCTTCAGAAAGCCGATCGAGGAGATCGGAACACTACTGTTGCGATGACCGCCTGAATCCGCCGAACGATCATCGGACGCCGCCGCTATTAGCTCGAGGTCAACGGGGTTGGAGAGCCGGGCGCGGAGAGCCGGACGGTCATCGTAGGAAACGGTAGATTCGCCGGGCGAAGTCGGTGCGCTGGTGGAACCAGAAGCCGTGAGCGGCATCGTTGTAGATATGCAGCTGCCCGTTCGGAATTTCGCGCGCGAGTGTCTGGCTTTTGGCGAGCGCATCGAGGGGATCCTGGTCCCGTCAGCGATCAACGTCGCGGCTCGGACCTGGCCGAGGAGGTGACCGGCGCGCTCCAGGCCTTGGATCCAGTCCTGGCTTGCGACTCCCTGCATCCGGAGCACAGCGGCGGGCGCCGTGTACAACCCGTGATGGTGGCGGATATCGCGAATGAGAGCGAGTCGCGCCGCGGCGGAAAGAAGTTGGCGAACGGCGGGCTGCTGCGCACCGGGATTGAGGAGGCGATGGCGCTGCCATCGCCTGGCGTGGAGGCACAGAGAATAGTCCGGCGCACGGAGCGGGGGTGACGCACCGCTAACGCCTGGAGCACCTGTCCCCCAGCGACCAACCGAGCACGTCCGGGCGGTTCAGGCGCAGCGCGGTGATGAAGTCGGCGACATCGTCGCCCATGCGGCTGATGCTGAGCGCTCCAGGTCTCAACGTCGTGCGCCCGATGCCTTCGTTGTCGAGCACCAGCACGCGGTGGTGACGTGCGAGCAGATCAACAAAGCTGGGCGCCCACCCGTCGATAGTGTCCGAGTACCCCGTCACAAGGACCAGCGGTCGGCCCCGACCGATGGTTCGGTAGCCGATACGTCCCCACGCCACATGTGCGGTGCGGATCGGGCTATGGACCGCGACACCGCAGCGACGGCACCTCCGACGCAGCTGAACCCTGCGACCGTACAGAATGCCAACGCCGCCGTCGCCCGATACGCCACCCGAAGTCTCAGCGCGATCACCTCATCCCAGCCGCCACTACTACGAAGACTGTTCAAGGAACGCCCGACCAACGGTAACCCACTGCCACCCTGCGGACAACGTCACGCTCCGCGCCGAGTGATGAGCGAAGCGCCGCATGTGGGGGTTACGAGCGAACGGCATCCCTGTGTCGTCAGCGGCTTCGACACGCCGCGTACGTGGTCACCTACGGCTACAGCGCTCCGCTCGGTTTCTGGCTGCTGCAGGCACACGGTCACGAGGACGTGCGGATGCTGATGGGGCCGCTGCCTGGATCACCACCACCCGACTCGGCGTAACCACCGAACAAGGCACCTCACCGACTGGAGAGAAGAGCTCCCGCTGATGGTGGCGTGGGCGTTTGGACGCTGAACATCGCGGCGGTCACCTTCTGACTTGGATCCCGAGCCTCCTGACGGGCACGCTACTGCCAAGTCGCCGAAGGCGCCTGGGTTCTCAGGAGCGTCGAGCGACCCAACCCGTGGCGTGCGGCAGCTTGTGCTGGACGTGCGTGCGGAGCGCGGGACGATCGCTCTGGAGGAATGCGATCGTGACGCAGCCCTCGCCGTCCGCAGCATGGGGCTACCGGGTGCCGTGGGGCTGCTGGTTTCCCGGGCGGATCCAGCGGCGTCAGTCTGGCGTCGACATCGATGTGCGCGCCCAATCCAGCAGCGTCGTCTACGTGTTGCATTGGGAGGCGCGTTTCTCGCCCCATCCCTGCTGCAGTTGGAAAGGAGCGCTTTGCGGTGTCGGGCTAAACAGCCCGCTTGGGCATTTGCGGTCGGCGGGATACTGGGGTCATGGGGAAGGACGAAGCCCCTGATCGTTCGAGCGAGTCGTCGGACCTGCCGGAGGTGATCCTGGTGGAGATCAGGGTGCTGGAGGACCCGGATGCGCGCACCTTTCGCGCGCGGATCGTGGCAATCCAGAAGGTCACCCAGTGGCCTGCGACTGTTGCGCTCGTGCTCTTGGCCGCGATCCTCGCCATGGCGGGCACGCTGCTAGGCGGTCCTGACGGCGCTCGGCACATGGTGAGTGCCTTGGCGCGCGAAAGGGGACCAGCAGGGGTCGCAGCGGCCTATGGTTACCCACTTGGCTGCTTGAGCATCACGATCCTTGCGAGCGACCACGCGTACGCCCGAGCCGACTTCAATCACCTGCGCCCTTGCGGGCGCTTCACCGGATACTCGACGGCAATCTTCCACCGCGTTATGGGCGCGTGGCGCCCGGTGCTCGATGCGGCCGGCTACGTCTGCCCGGTTGCCTCGCTACCCGTCAATGTGCAAACAGAACTCGGCGTGTGTCTGCAGCCGACCAGCCGGCTACACGCCCTCAACTGAGTCAGCGCCCGGCGTTTCCCTGCAGCAGCTTCTAACACTGGTGCTCTGATCGAGTACCAGCGCTGACGCCGGGCTCCTGCTTCTCGAAACAGCGACGGCGAATCACAACGCCGGGCGGACTCAGCAGCCTGACGATCGGGATGAGGCCGCTGCTGCTCGATCTAGGGGCAGTCTCGTTGTCGCGGCTACGGCGAGCGGGGTAATCGCTAGCCTCGGCCCCGTTGCGGATTTCTCAAGACGACGATGCAGGAGGCCTGATGAGTCGTTACTCAGTGGCGCACCTCGACGAGATCGACGAGATCAGCGACGGCCGCTGTCGTTCGCGGCCAATCCGCTACCACTTCGGCATCACGTCCTTCGGCGTCAACGCCTGGACCGGTCGCGAGGCGGGCGACCGGATCATCAATGAGCACGACGAGGGCGAGGACGACGGAGAGGAGGAGCTCTACCTCGTGCAACGCGGCCGTGCCAGGTTCGAGCTCGACGGCGAGCCGGTGCAGGCGCCCGTCGGCACGTTGGTCTTCGTTCGGCCCGACGTCAAGCGCACGGCGTTCGCCGAGGAGGCGGGGACGACGATTATTGCCCTCGGCGGCACGCCGGGGAAGGCGTACGAGCCCGGTGGTTTTGAGATCTGGGCGCCGCTCGGCCCGCTGTATCAGGCACGCGAGTACGCCGAGGCCGCTGACCGAGGCCGTGAGCTGATCAAGGCTCATCCCGAGTACCACGGGCTCCTCTACAACGTGGCGTGCTGCGAGAGTCTTGCCGGACGAACGGCCGACGCGATCGAGCACCTCCGGCTCGCCATCGAGCGTTCGGCAAGCTGCGCCTCGCTCGCCGCCAACGACTCCGACTTCGACCCAATACGCGACGACCCCGCGTTCAAGGAACTCGTGGGTTAGCGCAACCGGAGCCGTTCAACTGATGGTTGTGCCCGCTGTCGCATCGGGCTAGCAGCATCGACGTCGACGCCAGACTGACGCCGCTGGATCCGCCCGGGAAACCAGCAGCCCCCACGGAACCCGGTAGCCCCATGCTGCCGACGGCGAGGGCTGCGTCACGATCGCATTCCTCGAGAGCGATCGTCCCGCGAGCCCAGGGCGAGCGAGCGCTGCGGCGACGCCTCGATCGTGCGGACGGCGACGGACGACCGCAACGCCGCGATTCCGATCGGCCGCTGTCGCTCGGCGCGGTACCCGCGGCGACGCGGAACCAGGGCGGGACCGCAACGAGGGACCGGATCCCGGGATTCGCCAGGAGCGTCTACCGGCCCGCACTTCTCATACGGGCGTAGTGCATAGGCGGAGTCGCAGATGGCGTCAGCTCAAGGATGGCGATCCGCGCGAGCGCCTCGCCCTCGGGCTGGGCTTCGCGACGACCGGCGCGCTACTCAACCACGGAGCTCAGACGACCTAGAAAGTCCCTCCAACTGGGCGGGTGCTGCGATCACCGCGAGAACCCAAGCAACCTCTTGCGAACAGGGCGAGATAGGGGGTGGCGGGTGGCGGTGTCCGCGGCGACGGGTTCAATATTCGCGTTGTGCGTCCGTATCGTCTGAGGGAGGAGTTTCGTTGCCGCTCACGCAGATACAGCTCGCGACCGCGGTCGCTGACCGGGCCGATATCAGTCGCGCTGAGGCCAAGCGCATTCTCGGCGTGCTCGAAGACGTTGTGCTAGAGGAGCTCGGAAACGCGCAGAAGGTGCGGATCGGGGGCCTGGTGCAGCTCACCGTCCGGGTCCGGCCCGCCCAGAAGGCGCGTCAGGGTCGCAACCCGGCGACCGGTGAGGCGATCACGATCGCGAAAAAGCCAGCGGGGGTTGATCTCCGCGCCCGTCCGCTGGCCAAGGCCAAGGCCGCGCTGCCCTCAGTGCAGAAGGCCCGCCGACGGCTGGCCGCCTGATCGCGGGTCAGCGCCGGGTCGCCTCCGGCGTCTGACTGGTTCACCCCCGCCCCCCGTTCGGCCAGACGAGTCTCGAGATCGGCGGCGAGCCTGTCGCTCGCCGCTCTGGTCGCTCCGCCCTCCCTTCCCAACGGCACCGGCATCCTTTGGCTGCTTCTCGCTGCCCGATCGTGCGCAGAGCAGCAGCCTCGCCGAGAGCGCCGCTCGGGGGAACAAAGGGGCAGTGTCGTTGGCGCCGGGTAGAGAGCTGAGATCGATTGCTAGGAGCGCGCCGCCATGCCGCCCGCGGCGCGGCGCGTCGGCGTGCGCAACGTGGAGCCCGATGTTCGTCGAGGCTCTCGGCGCACGGCTGGCTGCGGCAGGGTTGACCTTCGCGCCGTTGAGCGAGACGCCGGCGGCGCGCAAGCTGGTCGGCGGCTCTGCGCGAGCTGGCTTCCGACTGGATACCAGGCTCGTCCAGCACCGCGTCGAGGCGCTCGATCTCGGCGTCGCGCCCGACCGGACGCTATGCACAGCCGGTGAACACGGTGCCGCGGCGCTATTCGACCACGGCATCGATCGTGAGGGCCCCGCGGGCGATCGCGACGGACACGCGGTGATGGCCGTCGCGGACGGCGTAGGCGTCGCACACGCGTACGAGGTCGATCGGGGGCAGGGGTAACCCGCGATGCTCGGCGAGCCAGACACGCTGCCAGCGGGCGCGGGCTGCGCGGGTGGGGCGGAAGCGGCCATCGAAGAGCATCGCGCGCGCGGGCTCGACCGTCCCGCTGATCGCGGTGAGCGTGATCTCGCGGAGGGCCGGCATGCTCCCGGCGCGCATGCAACTCGAGTCGAGCACGGCGAGCCCGAGGTTGTCCTGGCGGCGCAGGAGCCTGGCGAGGAGCGCCGCGCGGCGTCGCGCGCGTGACGCACGGGCGAACGCGCGCTCGGCGTCGATTAGTGGGGAGCCTGTGAGGAGCATGGTGCGGAGCCGGAGTGCTTTAGGGGGCGGGGGCGGTGGATGCGCGGATGGTTATGTCGACGGGGAGTTCGATGCTGGACTCGTCATGGCTGTCGAGGAGGAGGCGGACAGCCTCGCTGCCCTTGCGGCGATGCGGCTGCTTGATCGTGGTGAGCGGGGGAGTTGCGAGCGCTGCGTCCGGGATATCGTCGAAGCCGACAACCGACAGCCGGTCAGGAACGGCGATCCCCCGTTCGGCGGCGGCATCGAGTACGCCGAGGGCGAGCAGGTCGGACAGCGCAAGGATCGCTGTCGGCCGGTCGGCGCGGTCGAGCAGCCGGCCGGCCGCCCGGTGGCCTGCCCGCCGGCTCCCGTCGTCGCTGCCTGCGACAGGCACGGCGTCCGGGTCGACGCCCGACGCGCCGATCGCCCGGCACCAGCCGGTGAGCCTGGCGGCGACGACGTGCCGCTCGGCCGCGCCATGCGCGTCGGCGACGGTCGTCGCGCCGGCCACGTACGGCATGACGATGCCGAACGACCGGTGGCCGAGATCGACGAGATGCTGGGCCGCGGCGTGTGCGCCGCCCGCGTCGTCGATGCCGACGACCGGGCCGCCGCGGTCGCGCGCGTAGTCGATCAGGACGTGAGGGAGCCCGCGCCCGCGGACTGCGTTGACGCGCGCGTCATCGCTCCGGGTGCAGTAGAGGATGAAGCCGTCGACGAGCGCGGACCGGACCAGCGCCGTACCGCCGCCAGCAGTCTGGGGAACGAGCCACAGCCCGAGACCGCGCTGCTCGCATCCCTCGGCGACGCCGTGGAGGAGTTGGACGCCGGCAGGATCGATGAACGCCTGCGTCAGCGGCTGGTCGGACACGAGGCCGATCGAACCCGTCTTGCCGCGCGACAGCGTGCGCCCGACGGGGTCGGGGCCTCCGTAGCCGAGGCCTCGCGCCGTCGCGAGAATCCGCTCGCGTAGCGCGGGAGACAGCTGATCGGGGCGGCTGTACGCGTTCGAGACCGTCATCCGCGACACGCCTGTCGCTGCGGCCACCGTGGCGAGCGTGACTGGGTTCGAATCGCGCCGTCCCATATCTGTACCGGTACAGACTGTACCGGTACAGAAACAACTTTGTCAAGGATCCACGCGCTGCCCAAATGGGCATGCCTCGATTCCAGGCTTTTCACTGGCCCGCCGCACCGGGACCCGAACCTACCGGCATGGCGAAAGCTGGCACGGTCACGGCCACGCCGATAACGACCAACGGGACTGTAAGCGCAGTTATCGGGCGCGAAATCTTTCGCCTTGCCCGACGGCGAACCTGCTTTCAATCCCGAACAGCCGTCCGCGATCGCTCCCGCTTCGCCGACTCAGCGGGGCACAAGCCACGCGCCCTGCTCCGCGCGGCAGCAGTGCCCTCTGCGCACCGCGGTGGTGCCTGACCGCGGGAATCCAGTTCTGGCGGCTGGTTGGCTTGCCGAGGCGACCGGCTAGGCTGCCGGCGATGACCGGACCGTCTGACTATGCGCGTGTGGATCCAGCCGACCTTGGGGATCTGCTTGTCGTCCTACATGGTGCTGACGCGCCCCGAGGCAGAGTCGAGGTCACGTACCGCGTTTGGCGGCATCAGGAGCGTCTGCACGCGGCGTTCACCGCCGATGCTGAGGAGCAGACGCGTCGGGGTACATCGATTACGTCGTACGCGCCGGGGAACGCGGAGCCTGAGCCGGCCGAGTCCGAGGAGACGGTGCGGATCTGGCGTGATGCCGAGCGAGTTCGTGTTGAGCATCACGGCGGCGAGCGGGATGGCTACTACGCCGTCACTGACGGACCGCTGTGGTGGACGCGAACGGCATGTTGCGCGAGACGGGGTTGTGACCGGCGCTTTGGCAGGCCGACGATCAGCGCGCGCGGCATCCCGCGGCTGCCTGGGTCACCGCGACAGGAGGCCGATGACGCTTATGACCGCGAGCGCCACGCCGAGTATCCCCAGACCCCAGGCACCGTACTGCCTGCCATGTGTCGCAGCCCACGCTTTTGCGGTGTCGATCGCGGCCGGCGTCTCCGTGGGCCAGATCTTGAACGCAAGCATCGGGATCTCGAGCAAGATGTTTTGCACGAGGCAGAAGCCGATCACAATCAGCACTGTTACCGCCGCCGCGTAGTGGAGGTGGATGAGTCGGTCGAGAGCGGCGAGGTAGGAGACGCCGGGAAACGACAGCACGATTCCGGCCACAAACGTGTGCCAGGGGTTGCCGCCTCGCAGCATCTGCTGCCACCTCGGCGGTTTCTTGTCCTTCTTTTCCTTCGTCTCGTGGCGCTTGTCGTGACGCTCGCGCAGGCGCTTGCCTTCGCCCTTCGCAAGCGCGACCGCGGCAACGACAAGTAGCCCCGCGAACACGAGCTGGACGACCGGGCTCACCGTGCGCCTGGTCGTGTGCTCGGCCGCCGTGTTCTTGAGCGCAAAGACGATCACCAACCCGGACGCGACCCCTGAGACCATCGCGCCCAGCCAGTAGCCGAGCATCAGCCGTTGGGGACTCGGCAGCACCAGCATCAGGGTTGTGGCCGCTATCTCCGTTGGATTGAAAGCGGCGGTGAAGGCCAGGAGAACAATCGCGCCCATCTCGCATCAGCCTCGCGGTCGACGGCGTCTTGGCTGCGCCACGGTGCTCACCCGCCAATCCTAGGTGCGACTAGCCCGTGGTGGTTCGACGCGGCCACCGCGCCAACGTGACCTGTCACCCGTCAAACGGCAAGCGCGCTGCCCACGGCCGCGCCCAGGCTTGGGTCCTGCGGTGCGCGGTCAACGCATGATCGCCGATTCGCCAATGCCGCCATAGACCTGCTTTCTGTCGCCGACGAGCACGTTGGCGACGACCACCCGCGCCCCCAAAGCGCGGAAAGGGGTCTCGTCTCAGAGCGGATCCCGTGCGGGACGCCCGAAGTGGGTCGCTGGCCGTCGGGAGACTGGGAGCGGTGCCTGTAGGCGTGTCGGAAGCCGGCCTTCAGCTCGCCCGGCGGTAGCGGATGTGCGTGGCCAGCGGCGAATGCAGCACCTCGATGGGCTCCAACCCGAGCGATTTGACGCCGTCGAAGATCCGCTCGCCGGACCCGAGCAGGACAGGGGCGATGTCGAGCGTGAGCTCGTCGACAACCCCGGCGACGAGCGCCTGCCGAACGGTGGAGGCGCCGCCCGCGATGTCTACGCCGTCGTCGCCGGCCGTCTCACACGCCTGTGCGTAGGCGGCGTCGAAGCCGTCGGTGACGAAGTGGAAGGTCGTCCCGCCCTCCATCTCGATCGGCTCGCGGGCGTGATGGGTGAGCACGAACACCGGTGCGTGGTAAGGCGGCTCGGGCCCCCACCAGCCGCGCCAGTCCTCGCTCCCACTCGCCGCGGATCGGTCCGAACATGTTGCGGCCCATGACGTAGGCGCCGCGCGGGCGCATGAGCCAGCCGGTCGCGGTCTCGTCGGCCTCGTTGGCGCGCTCGTCGCCCATGTGCCAGCCGTGGAGCTCGCTTCCGCGCTTCCCGAGCGGGTGCTCGCGACTCTGGTGCGGCCCGGCGACGAAACCGTCGAGCGAGATCGACATGTGGCAGGTGGTGTTCGACATACGTGATCCTTTCGAATGTGATTGCTGGCGGCATGATCGTCGTCCAGACCAGCATCGGTATCAAACGTTCTACCGAGGAGGTGTTCGCCTACGTCTGCGACCCGCGGAACCTCCCTACCTGGAACTCGGCCGTCCAGGCCGTGCGCCCCACGTCCTCTGCTACCAACGGCGTCGGTTCGACGTTCTCGACGAAGCGGGAGCTGCTGGCGGGGATGGCGATAAACCAGCTCGAGGTGATCGCCAGCAAGCCGCGACGCGAGTTCACAATCCGCACGACGGTGGGGCCAACCCCATTTCTCTACCGCTACCGATTCGCTGCGCACAACGGCGAGACTGTCGTCCAGCTGGTCGAACTCGATGGAGTCAAGACCCGCCTGCCACAGCTCGCACGACGCGCGGTCAAGAAAGGGGTCAACGATCTCTTGGCCATCGGCCTGCTGGGGCATCGGCGCAGCGGTGTTCGCAGCCCAGCAGGTACGGGAAGCTCGTAGGAGCCGGGAAGCGCAGATGGCCCCGTTAGATGGCCCCGTTGCCCTCCCCCTCGCGCTCGTGGCGAGTTGCAAGACAAGCTCGACCACTGGACTCTGCCCTTGCCCTGGTGACGGGCATGTCGGGACTTCAGCTCGTGGGGGGCAATGCCCCCACTGCTAGAGCCGGCGTCCTGAGCGCTTCTTCTTCCTGCCTGGCGGAGGCGGCGGCCGCGCCTCGCGCCGTGTGGGCATGCTCGGGCCAACGGCGGTGGCTGCTTTTCCTCGGACTTGAGCGTTCCGCGCAGTAGCCCGGAGAGTCCACCACCCCCGCCGGAACCGTCCCCGTTGGCGTCTGTGGCGGCGGGCCGGCCGTCGCGGCCCAGCTTCCTTGAGCGGGATGTTGTGATGCAGCGCAAAAGCGTGCCGATACGCCGCCTGGAGGCCCGGACAGATGTCCTCGCGCAGCCGCGTGCGCAGCGTGTAGAAGAGGCCGATGAAGACCGGGATCTGCGCCACCAGGGGGAGAAACGAGGCAAACGGGTTGATCTCGTTCTCCTTGTAGAACTTCATGATCTCGTGGTGCCGGCGCTGTTTGTCGTCCTTGTACTTCGCCTTGATCGCCTTCATCTGCGGCGCGACCTGCTGAAGCTTCTGCATCGATTGCTGGCAAGGGCGTTCCGCTTCCAGGCGCTCACCACCAGCAAGTCCGACGCCGGGGCCAGTCCAGTCGCGGCCCGATGACGACCGAACCGGCCGCCATAAAATACCTGCAAATGGCGAGGTTGTAATCGGGCCGCCCGGATTTGAACCGGGGACCTCACCGACCCGAATTATGGGCGAAATCCGACGGCGTTCATAGAAATACCTGCAAATCGCTGGGTTCGAGTGCAGCCACGGCACCCTTGAGTCCCACGGATATCCCGGCCGATTCCCGGGGGCTTCGGCAGGGAGATCTACTTCCGGGCAAAACCGTCCGGGGGTCACTGAAGCCAATGGATGAAGCTCTCGTACAGCGGACCGGCAGCGATCAGCCGGTCCAGCGACGTGACCAACGACCCGACCGACGCGGGGCCCTGCGGGAACCGCCGCTGGTTGAGAATCACAACGCCCCAATGCCGCCGGTTCTGAGCGCGGTAGCGCCGATCGAGCTCGAGGAAGTCGTCCCGGTTGTAGGTCGCGATCGAGCGCTCAGCGGTCTGCGCGTACTCGAACAGGTCTGCGTCGCTGAGTCCCCGAAGCTCCCGACGCTCGCTGACCGTTTCCACGTCGCGGTGGCGGCCCCGGAGCTGCTCGGCGACGACGCCCGAAATCATCTCGTCGAGCAGCAGCTTCACCGCGTGAGGCTTTGCTCACGCCAGCGCCGCTCGGCCTCGTCGGCCTCTTCGTGGTTGCGGCGGATCCGTTCCTCGATCTCGTCCGGATACTCGCTGTAGTAGCCGACCGCGTCACGTACTTGGCGAACCGTCAGCGCCGAGAACTCGGCGGTCGCCTGGATCGCCTCGTCGCCCTCGAGACCGGTCGACCGCAGCCCGCCGATCACCTCCCACACGTCTGGGCCGGCGGCCAGACCGGCGCGCCGGCCGGTTGGCCCGTCACGGAACACGATTCCGGGATGGTCGTCCATGCGGACCCCCTCATCGATGTAGCGCTCAGCGAGCCGCGACTTGTTCAGTCCGGAACGCGCGCCGCGCCGCTCCAGCCGATCAACAACGCCTGCGTCCAAACGTGCGGAAAATTGGCGCGCGGCAGACACGTCATACAGTGTAATGCAACGCGGGACAGTGGCGGTGGTGATATAGCGGACCTTCCCTCCTTCCCCCGCGCATAGGAGGACCGATTCCGCGTGTGGTCTAGGGCATTAGAGCGAGGACAAACCCCGCATTTGCGGGGCTTTTTGAATCGGGGCACCCGGATTTGAACCGGGGACCTCACCGACCCGAATTATGCGCGAATTCCGGGCGCGCTGTCAGAAGTACCTGCAATCGTCAGGTTCCGGCTTAGGTTCACCTCCTCTCAGATCCTCGGTTTTTGCGTCCGATCCCCGGGTTTCGGCAGGGAGATCGACTCCCTGGCAAATGACGAGGACGCCGGCGCCGGCTCCCTCGTCATCTCCTCAGCCCGCTGCGCGGCCACCGCGCAGGCGGCGCTCCACGTGCCGAACAGGCGGGTGACCACGCTCGCCGCAGGCCACTCGCCCTCGGCGAGGCGTGCGAGCGCATCTCCCGCGCGTCGACGCGCGTGAGTGATCGACCAGTCGTAAGACGTCGGTAGCCCGCCGTAGCGCGATCGCCACTCGGCCATCCGCGCGAGCACGCGCTCGCGGCTCCAGCGCCGCTCGATCGCCCCGGGGTGGCAGGCCTTGCAGTAGGGGTAGGCGTCGCCCTTGCCGTTGCGCGGCTGCGTATCGGCGCCGCAGCCGCGGCATATCCCGACGTAGCGCGCCTTGACCGCGCGTGCCGTCTCGCCGGTCGGGTCCTACGCGCCTAAAGGGCGTTAGTGTCCCGTCGAGAGGGGTCGCATGTCGAAGCCCAGAGATGTCGTGGTCGTCCGCGTGAGCGAGAAGGGCGGCCGGGAGGACGAGCGCTTTCACTCGCCCGAGGTGCAGATCGAGGCGGCTACGCGGTGGGCGAGGGACCGTGGTGAGCGGATTGTTGCCTCGCCGTTTCCCGAGATCGATGTCAGCGGCGGGTTGCCGCTGTCTAGGCGCCCGGGTCTGTTGGCGGCGATCGAGATGATCGAGGCCGGACGGGCTGACCAGCTGGTGGTGGCGTATTTCGATCGGCTGGTGCGCTCGCTCAAGGTCCAGCTGGAGGTGATCGAGCGCGTGGAGAGGGCGGGCGGGGAGATCTTCGCGCTTGACCACGGCAAGCTCACGAACGGCACGGCGGCGCAGCGCTTGTCGACGAACATGCTCGGCTCGGTGTTCCAATACTTTGCTGAGATCACGGGCGAGAAGGTCGCGGCGGCGCAGGCGCGGGCGGTGGCGCGGGGTGTCTATCCGCACCCGAGGATCCCGGTCGGGTATGTGCGCGGGGAGGACGGCGTGCTGGTGGTCGAGCCCGCGGCGGCGAAGGTCGTGGTGCAGGCGTTCACGCGCCGCGACCTTGGCGCGTCGTTGGTGGAGATCCAGGCGTTTTTGGCCGAGAATGGGATCGAGCGCGCGCTCTCCGGTGTGGCCTGGATGCTGCGCTCGCGGATGTACCTGGGCGAGATCCACTTCGGCGAGCTGCACAACACGCACGCTCACGAGGCGATCGTCAAGGATCGAGCCCTGTTCGAGCGGGTGCAGCGGCGGACGGTCTCGCGCGGCCGCCAAGCCAAGTCAGACCGGCTGCTGGCCCGCCTGGGGGTGCTGCGCTGCGCGACGTGCGCCTCGCGGATGGTGATCAACTCTGACAGCGGCAGCTACCGCTGCGGCGACACGAGCGCGAACCGGTGCCAGCGGCGAGCGGCGGTCAAGGCCGACCGCGTCGAGGAGATGGTGCTGGACGCGGTCCGGGCGTACTGGGCCACGGCCGACGCGCCCCCACGCGCGTCGCGCAGGCAGCAGATCCGCGCGGCGGACGAGGCGATCGAACGCGCGAACGCGGATCTCGATGACACGATCCGGCAGTTCGGCGAGCTTGGATTGTTGGGCCGACGTGTGAGCCAGGAGACCTTGGAGAAGCTGACCACGGCGCTCGATGACGCGCACGTCGCCCGCGCGCAACTTGGTGATCGGGGCGAGAGCGATGTCATCGGTCCTGCCGACATCGACAGGCTGTGCGAGCCGGCGCAGCGGTTAGCGGCTTGGCGACGGCTGATCACCGACACCGTCGAGTCGGTTACCGTCGCGCCGGCGATGACCGCCGATGGGCGCCCCAGTCGCCGCTGGGACCCTCGCCGGATCGACATCAGGTTCCTGGGCCAGCATCCATAAGGACGCCGCTCGCGGCGACTGCTCGCGCTTGCGTCGACACCCCCGGGTCCTAGGCCTCGCACAACTCTCTCGACCGTCGCGGAGTCGGACATCGTCGGCGGGCACGATTTCCGCGACCGCGACAAGCAGCAACTCGTGCTCGGCGTCGCCGGCGGTGCGAGATTCGACCGGGGAGGCGCGACGCCGCGAGCTCGCGGTCGTCTGTCAGCAGCCGCTGGTTGTTGGGAGCACACAGTTCGGTGGTCGCCGGCGGTCACGGCCACGCGGTCGGCGCGACGATGGCAACCGTGGCGAACCAGCAGTCAGATGCCCTACAGAAGCAATAGCGCGGCGTCCGACGTCGACCTCGCGCGGTTCGACGCGCGCATCATCCGGGCGATGCAGTCGTCCGCCCGCCCGCGGCACGACGGCTGAGTGCGTGGCGTTGCGATCGCCCCGCGCGAGGTTGCCGGACGAGCCCTTCGTCGCCAACTCGATCGTGAGCTCGCCGCCGCCGGACCGAGCAAAGCGATAGTCCGGCGCCGCCGGTCCGACGCGTCCTGTTGGGCGACGGGAGCAGCGTGCGATTCGGCGGTCGGCGCCGTTCGTCGCCATCTTGGGATCGGCATCGACGCCCCGCGCGGACTACTGCTTCGATCCGGGCGCTAGGCGGGAGGCTGCGAGCACGCGATGCGCGCTTGTGGCGAATCTCGGGTTTCTTGCTTCGCTGGGCATCCCGCCCTGCGTTCGTAGTGGCGCGGGCTTCGCGGCGATGCCATCCGGCGGATGATGGGTCAGTTACGGATGCTGATGGCGCCGAAGCTGCGTATCGGCGCGCGGAGGCGCTCGGCAGCGCGAAAGCGGCGTCTAACCGGTCGATCTGCAGTTGCGCGCGGGGTTATGATCGGTGGGCGCGCAAGGGCGTTCCCGGTCCGCGGAGAGGGCGAAGCCCACCTTGACCGTTGGTGCTGTGGTTGTGGTCGGTGTCTCCTTTCCGGCCTGTGATTGCGGACTCCGGGCCTTGGTGAAAGGAGGCCTTTGTGCCACCCCGCGGTCTTCCTGGCAATGCCAACCTCGAGCAGCTTCGCAACGGCGCGAAGGGGTTCCAACGCGCGGTCCGCGCCGGTGACCCCGGCGCGGCGGCTGTCGTCAACGAGTTCCACCCTCGCCTCGGATCCGCACAGCCCGGCTCGCCGGAGCTGGACGCGTTCACCCGCGCGGACGCGCAATTGGTCGTCGCCCGCCAGTTCGGGTTTCCGAGCTGGCCGAGGCTGAAGGCGCACCTGGAGCTGGTCGCCGACTATGCCCGCTCGCCGCATCACGAGCCGGTCGGCGGGCCACTCGCCGATGAGGCCGAGATCGTCGATGAGTTCCTGCGACTCGTCACTCTGAACTACGGCGATGACGATCCTGACCGGCTCGCCCGCGCCGAGGCGTTGCTGTTCGAGCACGACTGGTTGGCGACCGCGAACGTCTACACGATCGCGGCGACCGGGGAGCTCGACGCGGCCCGCGACCTGCTGGCCGATGATCCGGCTGCGGCGTCGCGGGTCGGTGGTCCGTATCGGTGGGAGCCGCTGCTCTATCTGACCTACGCACGCCTGCCGCTGAGCGCTGGGCGCTCGCCGTTGGCGGTCGCGCGGCTGCTGCTGGAGCACGGCGCCGATCCGAACGCTGGGTATCTATGGGAGGGGCTGATCCCGCCGTTCACGGCGTTGACCGGCGCCCTGGGTGGCGGCGGCACGATCCCGAAGCACCCGCAGGAGCTGGCGCTAGCGCGGTTGCTGCTCGAGGCGGGCGCTGACGCGAACGATGGGCAGGCGCTCTACAACCAGGGCTGGGGCGAGAGCGCGGGCGAGGAGTGGCTCGAGCTGCTGTTCGAGTTCGGGCTCGGCAGCGGCGACGGCGGGCCGTGGCGCCGGCGCTTTGGCGAGCGGCAGGATTCACCGCAGAAGATGCTCGAGGATCTGCTGATCGCCGCAGCGAAGCACGGGTTCACCGACCGGGTCCGCCGGCTGCTCGCCCGCGGCGTCGATCCCCGGGGCGACGAGATCGAGCACCCGATCTACCGGGGACGCTCACCGGTCCAGGAGGCGGCGCTGAACGGGCACATGGACATCGTGGCGATCCTGGTGGACGCGGGCGCGGTCTGGGAGCACGATCGGGTCGACGAGCTGATCGCGACCGCGATGTCCGGCGACCGTGATGCCATGCAGCAGCTGCTCGCGACCGACGCCGGCCTGCGCGAGCGGGCGATCGAGCGGTCCCCCGACCAGCTGGTCCGGGCCGCCGAGCAGGACAGCTATGACGCGGTCGCGCTGCTGATCGAGTTGGGGTTCAACGTGAATGCGCGCTCAAGGACCGCGCCGCTGCACGAGGCCGCGATGCGCGGCAACCTGCCGGTGATCCGTCTGCTGCTGGAGCACGGCGCGGACCCGAATCTCCGCGACACGGGGTACGACGCCACACCGGCCGGCTGGGCAGAGCACCACGAGCAGCCCGAGGCCTACGCGCTCCTCGCTCCGCTCGAGCAACCCAACACCCGAACACCGGAGGATCCGGCTGGCGTCCTTCCGGGCGCCGGCGACCCGGCGCGCGCGGGCGGGCCGGTGGTCCCCGGCGCGGCGATGCGGACGGTCGCTGCCGCGTTCACCGCAGTCTCGGAACGGCGGTTCGATGATCTCGCCGAGCTCGTCGCACCCGACATCGACTGGCGCGGAATCGCCGAAGCGGACGGAAGCGTCCCGAGATGCACCACACGCGAGCAAGCGATCGAACGGATGCAAATCGGGCTGCTCGCCGGCGGCCAGGTATCGGTCAGCGCGTTCGTCGAGGACGGCAACAGCGTCCTCGCGCACGTCCACCGCATCGCCGATGACAACCACCCGGACGAGGATGAGGAGGAGCTGCCGCGGGCGGAGCGATTCGTCGTTGCCGAGGTCAGCGACGGCCTGATCGTGCGCATGTGCGGATACGCGACCGAGCAAGAAGCACGCGACGACCTCGCCCGACCAGGCAGGAGCGAGTGATGACACCCACGATGGTCGACAGCGTCGTGTTGCGCCGATTGACAACGCGGGACCTGCCGGCGATTGTCGGCTGGTTCCAGGACCCCGATACGAGCCGGTTTCTCGGCGGGCCGGATTGGCCGGCGGCGATGCTCGCCAATGCTGAACGGGCGGTCGGGACGGATTTCCGTGGCGCGCGGCAGACCGCCGCGGATCATTTCCTCGCGATCGCCGACGGCGTGCCGGTCGGCTATGTCGATTGCGGCACGTTCGATCGCTGCGCCGTCTACGGCGGCGACGGCCAGGACGGGCCGATCATCCTCGAGACGATCGAGGCGATCACCGGCGCGATCGCGTTCACGATCGACCCCGCCCGTCGCCGGGAAGGGCTCGCGACCCAGATGATCCGTGACGCTGATCGACCACCCGGACCTCAGCACGGTCGAGTTGTTCGAGGCCGGTGTCGAGCCAGAGAACCACGCGTCCCGGCGCACGCTCGAGGCCGCCGGATTTCACCTGCGATCACCTGAGCCAGACTGCGAGGAGATGCTCTACTACGAGCTCTGGGCGCCGGGCCAGCGCGCGACGTGACCGCCGCGGCCGAGGCGCGGCTTGATCGCCACGCAAGTGGTGTTCTCGCCGCGTCCGCGCAGGAACGCTCAATTGCGATGAGCCGCCCCGATCGCAGGCAATGTAGATGGTCCCTCAGTCCAAGACGAATATGCTGCTCGACATGGCCGACTCGACGCCAGCCACGCCCGATCCTGGACCGCAGGGTCGATGCGTCTGCGGAGCAAAGGTCACGATTGCCGACGCACATGAGGTAACTCTGCCCAACGGTCGCGCCGGTTGGCAGGGCTACTGTCCCGAGTGCGGCGCCCCGCTGTTTGCGATCCGTCGCGGGTCGGGTGTGAGCAGTTAGCTGCATTCCACGCCAAGCAGCCACGCCGGCGCCGTTACCCCTTGAGCGTCGAGCAGTCACGAAACCGCTGAACACGGCCGGCTTGGCCGCAGCCCTGCTTTGGTCATCCGACGAGCATGTCGCCGACTGCGAAGTCAGTCTCGGAACGCGCGGAAGGCGAGTCGCCGATGAGTGCTTTCGTCATCTGGCTCGCCACTGGGCGGACAATCCCAATGGCGACGAGGGTCAGTCGTCGGCGGCGACCATTCCGGCCTGGAGGTCACGGATGATCGCGCCGAGCACACCCGACGAAAGAAGCCCTGGCCCAAGGGGACCGGAGTGGTCTTCCCCGACCGGTGGAAGCTTCTGCAGGGCAGCTCTGGCCGCTACCGAGAGGTGGCTCAGCTGCCATCGGATCTCCTCGCCGAAACCCTGTTGGTGGTTGGCGGCGGAAAGCCCCCTCGCCTTGGCGGCGTAGGCGGCTGCACCCAAGGCGTGCGCGCCCATATGAGGGATGGCAGCAGCCTGCCCGGCTGCCCGGGCGGCAGCGACGGCAGCTGGACTGCTCACATCACGAGCTGCGCTACCTCCGACGAAGCGGCGGCGGATCTCTTCGGCGACATCAAGCTCGCCACCCGCAAATGCACGCGTCCGGGCGATCGACTCCCGAGGGCGGCGGTCGTATGGAGCTTCGGCCTCGAACAACGCCAGGACTCGTTCCGCGCAGTCTGCTGCCCACCCGGCGACAATCCGACGCTCGGCTTCGCTCAGTGTCTGCGATGCCACCACACCGAGAGTCTCTCAGGGCCGGCGATCGCTCCCGTCAGCGGGTCCGCGACGGCGTGCACGATCCCTACGGGCGACGACTCGGTCGCAGCCGCCGCCCAGGCCCTGCGTGTCGTCAACGACCCCTTCCGTCGCGGGCGGCGCGTCCGCGCTCCGACGGCGGGATACACGCATTTGGCGGTGGCTGTCGGAAAAAGAAATGCCCATGTGGCCGTCTCACAACAGCGTTAAGGACCGACTCTCTGTGCGGCTCTCTCGCGGCCTCGCACGACCGAACCCGACTGATTTGTCCCGGCGCGGGATCGAGCGATTGGTCCCATCTCACAACGGAACGGCGGCTGTCGGGATTTATCCGACAGCGTCCCGGGCGGCGCTTGCGCCGCTACCCCTGAGGGGTGAGAATCTTCCCCGACCGCCGGGCTGACGCCGGCGAGGCTTGGTGCGGTAGTTAGAGCCCGTGCGACAGCGTGGCGCAGGAGCCTATGGAACCGTCGATTGCTGCCATGAGCGCGAAAGCCAGACTCATACCTGGGAGGCTCCTCCCGGCGGCCCACACCGACCCTTCAACCAAGGAGTTTGCCGGCCGCAGGTGACAACCGAGCAGGCTCACTCAGGCCCGCCTGTCGGCAGGCCTGTTTTTGCCTGCTCGGACGGGTCGTCGGCCTGACGGGGATTCACAAGCCAGCCACGGCGAGTTGCGAGACCGCTCGGTACGAGGCGGTCGCGTCCCTGCTGTGGAGGCGCCACGAGCATGTCGCGGCTTCCGCTTCCGCTCGCGCGAGTAGCGTTGGTCGGGTGCCGACCAGCGTTGTCAGCGACCGAGGAATTGGATCTCGGGGTAGTTGGGGGAGGGTCCGCTGAGCAGTGCGTTGGCGCTGGAGAGGCCGCGCAGTTGTAGATCGAAGAATGCGGTTATGTAGGCGCGTTCGGCGGCGACGGCGCGGGTTGGTTGGATAGTGCCGATGACTTCGGAGACGCGCGCGCGTGTGAGTCGGCTCGGGACGATCCGGGCTGACAGAAGCTGGCCGAGGAACTGTTCGAGGTCGGTATAGCTGTAGTGCTGGGCGTTTCTCATGGCGAGAAAGCGCCGCCAGCCCCGCTGGTGTGACCAGAAGCCTGCCAGCGACGGGTCACTGCGGCTGTCGTGTCCCTGGTGGGTCATGATCATGAATGCGCGGTCGCCGAGCTGCTCGGCCAGTTGCGCACCGAGTTTGCTGATGTTTTGGTGCAGGGCCGGGTTCTCGAGGAACATGGAACCGTCGAGGTTGATGCCGGCGCTGATCCTGGCATCGGCGGCCATCGCCTTCGCTGCGGTCGCGCCGCCGAGCGAGTGACCGAACATCCCGACCTTCGTCAGGTCGAGCGCTGTGCTCAGACCGCTCGGAAGGGGGCGGTGCTCGGCGTCCGGATTCGCGCCGGAGGCCAGGCTCGCGAGTTCGTTGAGCACGAACCGGGTGTCTGCGATCCGGACCGAGTCAACGGGTGACTGATTCGGGCGAGGGGTCACGATCCGTCCACCGGGGAACTCCACCTCTGCCGCCTCGTTGGTGTCGTCCATCGTGACCACGACGTAACCGCGACTGGCCAGATCCGACACCAGACCTGTGCCGAGCTCGCGGACGTCTCCTTGCCCGGGCTGGTAGAGCACGACCGGGTATGGGTCAGAGGACAGGACCGGTGCGCCGTCCAGGGCGTGGGTGACCGGCAGCTGCACACCGGGCAGCGGGATCGTCGGTGGTTTGCCGCCGGGCGGGGCCAGTTGCCCGGCGCTGCTTGGTAGCGAGCCGACCAGTTGGCTGAGGAACAGTGCGCCTGCCGCCGGCGGCATGTAGGGAGCCATCGGGTAGCTGCCGGCGCTGAGCGCCGGGTACCAGAGGCTGATCATCAGCTGCCGGGGCCGAGACGGCACCCATGGATCACGGCGCGAGTCGTCGACCAGATGCAGCTGCACGGTGCCGATCGCGTACGGCCCCATGGGCGCCAACAGTGTCAGCCGCAGGCGCACCCGATGTCCATGGTCGGGGCGTTCTGCACCACGGGCGGAGGCAGGCAGACTGAGCGCTGCGACGCCTGCCGCCAGGAACGATCGGCGGGTCAGAGCGATCTCGTCAAACTGGGGTACCGGCGTTGCGCGCGTGTTACAGGGCGTCCGTCTCGGGTCCGCGCCTGGTCGCAAGGGGATGTTCTCCGGCGATTTCATCGGGGTCAGGAGAGTTTGAACCCACATGCCCTGGCGGCCCGTTTGAGCGCTGGCGATTGAGGTGGGATCACGAGATAGGCGCCGCCGATACCGATCGCGTTGCCCGTTTGGCTACCGGGTGGTGGTTCGGGCGGTGGCGAGGTCGTCGGGTCGGGGAAGCTCGGCAGGCCATGCTCGCGCATGCACTTTGAAAGGTTGAACAGCTCGAGCATCCCGCTCTCGGACCCCGACCGCTGACCGCTACCGCCGCTCAGGTCCCGGGCGCATGCCTTCTCGGCGGACTTGAACGCGGGGGCCTGCGGGTTGATCCAGTTCGGAATGACGCTCGGCCCGCCCGGGCTCGGGTCTGGAAAGTTCGGCACCCCGTGCGACCGCATGCACTGTGCCTCCAGGAGCGCTGGATCGCTGCTGCCGGGTGTGCCGCTCAGTTTGCCCGATGACCCGCACGCGGCGATCCCGGCCACACAGCTGATCGCTGCCAGCGCGATCGAGATGCTGCGCGGCCGGCTGTTGGGTTGGCTGCCGGTGATTAACACCGGCACGGATTGGGAGCCGTTCGGTCGGTCGATGGGCTAGTTCTACGCTGAGGCCGGTAACACGGGCCGAACGGCAGCCGTTAATCCGCTGTTACCCGGGTTCGGGCATCCTGGAGGGGCCAGATGCCGCTACTGGGCAACCGACTCGACGCTCTTCGACGGCGGTTTCCGTCAGCCGGGACGGTACGCGTGCGGCTGACGGCGCTGTACGCGAGTCTGTTCCTTGTGTCCGGGGCGGGTCTGCTCGCGATCACCTACGTGCTCGTCTACCACGCCACCGCGAGCAGCTTCGAAACCAGGACGACAGCGACGACCCGCACGCGAGGGGGCACCCCCGTGACCGTTGCCCACTCGCACGCCGCCGATCTGCATCAGCTGCTGGTCCAGTCCGGAATCGCGCTGGCGATCATGGCGGTGGCTTCGGCCGTGCTCGGCTGGCTGGTTGCGGGTCGTGTGCTGGCACCGCTGCGGACGATGACGGAGGCCACGCGCCGGATCTCCGAGGACAACCTCCACGACCGCCTGGCGCTGTCTGGTCCGAACGACGAAATGAAGGCACTCGCCGACACGATCGATGGCCTGCTCGAGCGGCTCGAGGCGGCGTTCGACGCGCAGCGGCGGTTTGTCGCGAACGCCTCGCACGAACTGCGCACGCCGCTGGCCGGCATGCGAGCGTCGCTCGACGTGGCGATCGCCAAGCCCGGACCGCCACTCCCGCAGCTCGTCACACTCGACGATCGGCTCCGTAGCGGTTTCGATCAGGTCGATCGGCTGCTGGAGAGCTTTCTCGTGCTCGCCCGCGCGCAACAAGGCCCCCTCCCTGATCAATCGATCGTCTCGCTCGACGAGACCGCGTCCACTGCGATCGAACGTTGCTCGAGTGCTATCTCCCAGACCCACCTCAAGGTCGACCAAGAGCGGTGCCCGCATGCCCGCGTGAGTGGCAGCGAGACATTGCTCGGGCGCATGATCGAGAACGTGATCGACAACGCGGTCGCCCACAACCAGCCGGGCGGTTGGATCCGAGTCACACCTTCGATCAACGGAGCTCTCGCGCTGCTCGTCGTCGAGAACGGAGGCCGAGTCCTCGCCCACGACGAGGTCGACGCACTCGCCCAACCGTTCCGGCGGCTCGGCGCCGAAAGAACTGGTCAAGACAACGGAACAGGCCTCGGACTCTCGATCGTCGCCGCGATCGCCCAGGCCCATGGCGGGACGCTTGACCTCGAGGCACTGGCCGAAGGTGGCCTGCGGGTCGTGATCGCACTGCCGCTTGCGGTCGCCGCAGTAGCCGGAGCGCCAGCGTGAGAGTGCTCGTCGTCGAGGATTCCCGGCTGATCGCCGATGCCGTCCTCGAAGGGTTGCGCGACCAGGGCATGGCCGTCGACATCGCCTATAACGGGCTCGACGCCGCCGCCAAAATCAACCTCAACCCATACGACGTCGTCGTCCTTGATCGCGACCTCCCAGGACTCCACGGCGACACGCTGTGCCGGATGATCGCCGACACCAAGCAACCAGCCATGGTCCTGATGCTGACCGCCGCGGGCTCGCCCGGAGAACGCGTCGCAGGACTCGCGCTCGGCGCCGACGACTACCTCCCCAAGCCATTTCACTTCCCCGAACTCGTGCTCCGTATACGGGCGCTCGCCCGCCGCAAACCCACCGCACATAGCCGGACACTACGAGCGGCCGGCATCGAGCTGGACTCCCTCACCCGGACCGCCACACGCAACGGACGACAGCTCGAACTCTCAGCCAAGGAATTCGCCGTGCTCGAAGCCCTCCTGAAAACCAGTCCAGGCGCGCTCAGCGCCGAGAACCTGCTCGAACAGGCGTGGGACGAAAACGCTGACCCCTTCACCAAGACCGTGCACGTCACCATCAGCCGCCTGAGACGCAAGCTCGGAGAACCACCAGTCATCCACACCATCCCAGGCACCGGGTACCGGATCGCCGCCGCCACACAAGATCCAACCGGCGCCCCACGCAGAGCTTGAGCGCGCGCTGTCACCTTGGACGTTCGCAAGCTGGTCGGGCCGCATCGCCAGTTCGGTCGGCGCAATTCTGCCGGGCGACGCGGAACTGATGGCCGTCGACATCGAGGCCAATTGGGCGTCAGCGCTCGATTCCAGCTGACCTGCTCTGCTGTTGCCACGGCATCTCGGAATCCGCGGCGACAGTCACCGTTTGCGCGGTGAGCGGGTTCGCGTCGGTCAGCTCGAGAGTCGTGTCGCACGGGAGAACGACTGCTCCGAGCGATACCTCGAGGGCATGGCGTCCGATGGACTTGCAGCCTATGACCGTGTGCTCGAGCGTCGCCGCGCCGTTGCCCTGGCACGGCACTTTCGCGCGGCCGAAGCCCTCTCGAACGCGCAGATTGCAGATCGACTGGGCCGCTCACCGGCGACGATTAAGGCCTACTTCTAATGCGCCGCGAGGCGCCTTGTTGTATCCCCGGCGCAGCCGGGAGGGACTCGGAGGAGGGTCCTTGGGTCTGATGGCTTACCGCGATCCGAAAGGTGAACGGGACAAGCGCATGCCAGAAAAGCGGCGGTCGAGCCCAGGTGTTAGGGCGGCGCGTCGCGGGACCCGCGCGATATGGCGAAAGCTGGATTGCCTGATATCCCAATCCCCAGAAGACACGAAGGCCAGTCCGCCGGAAAGACACCCGAGACCGGCGCCATGCTCTGCGGCGGCATCGTAGAAGGGTCGCCGCAACCTCCGGAGCGTGGAGCGTTGCCCAGCGAGGCAATCAAGGGGATGAGTGGGACGCCTACGTCGTGCTCGGACGTATGACAGGGACGAACGCGGGATCGCCTGTGGGGCGCGAGCCTCATGGCGACGGAGTGCCCATAGTAGTCGTGGGAGTCGCGACCCACCAAGGGGGACGGGAGAGCCGTCCACAGGGCGATATGTCGCGTGCGACATATCGCCCTCTATGTTGCGCGAAGAAATATGTTGCGCTGGCGCGCGTGGGCGTGTGGACCGGTGGAGATCGGGCTCGTTGGCGCGACATATTTCTTGGTCTGGCTAGAGGCTCTCGAGGAACGCGAGTAGCCGGTCGGTCGCGCGGTAGCGCCCGGGTTTGGCGTTGGTGGGTGTGGTGCGGTCAAGCGCGCGTCGTTTGAGTTCCATATCGGCGTGCAGGTACTTGTTGGTGGAGTCGAGCGTCTC
>CAWDFE010000045.1:0-26057 GCA_963801435.1 uncultured Actinomycetota bacterium | reverse complement strand
TTCGCTTGAACGTGACGTTGCCCTTGACGACCTGGCTGAACTCCCGGCCGCTGGTCGTGAGGTTGAGCTGGACGACGATCAACCATCTCCCGGCCACGGGGTTGGCGACGGTCAGGTTCGCCAGCGCGGTCGGCGTGGTGGACCCGACCCCCTGAAGCGTCGTCGTCGGGGTCGAGTCGGCGACCGCTTCGCTGCCGGCCGGGGACCACAGCTCGTAGGTGTACGTAGGTGTAGGGGTTGTCCGGGTTCGCGTCGGCCGTCTTGAACGACACGCTCATCTGCTGCTGGCCAGGCGGCACGTCGATCACGAACAGCGAGTTCGGCGAGCCTTGGTTGCGCCCGACGCTCGTCCCCATCGTCGCCTTGAACGTTCCGCCCGACGACGGAATCATAGTGCGCGCAAGTACCGGCACCGAGGCGCTGGCGCCGTTCGCGCCCGTGAGCTGGATGGCCATCCCGTTGTCTCCGGGAGCCTTCGCCAGAGGCGCCCCGTCGTTGACCGTGCCGAACCGTGCGCCGGAACCTTGACGGTCCCGGCCCCGGCCGATGACGTCACGTAGTTCTGCCCGGTGACCGAGATGGCTCAGTCACCGGGAATCACCGCATGGAACTCAATGCGATAGACAAGCGTGTCCTCGTCGATCGGGCCCGCGTGCGCGGCGCGCTGTCGCAGCGTGTCGCGGTCGGGTTCGCCGGATCGGCGGACGTCATGCGCGGTGACCGCCGCGAACGGGACCAGCTCGATGGCGTCGACCTCGATCTCACCGAGACCGACTCGGTAGCGGCCGCCCTCCTTGACCCGTGGCCGCTGCCACAGGCGAACCGAAAGCGTGATGTCTCCGGCCAGGACGTCGGCTCGCAACTCGCGGCTGAACTCCACTCCCGGGACGCTAGCTGGTGAGTCGCAACGCGGCGCCCAGGCCGGGACCCAGCGGCGCGCGTGTCGCCGCGCTGCTTGGTGTGGATTGCGGTTCAGTAACTCGTGTGCATGGCGGCGGTGACCTCCGTGAGCGTGCTCTGAGCGATGTTGCGAGCCGCGGCGCTCCCGTCGCACAGGACCGTCCTGAGATAGCCGCGATCTCGTACGAGCTCGGACCGGCGGTCACGGATTGGTCGTAGCCGCTCGTTGACGGCTTCGGTCGCGCGGCGCTTGAGCTCGGCGGCTCCTCGGCTGCCGATCTGCTCCGCGAGCTGGCGAGGGTCGACCTCTTCGCACAATGCGGTGAGCAGAACGAGGTTGGCGACCTCCGGGCGGTCCTGCGGGTCATACGTGATGTGCGGGTCTGAATCGGTCTTGGCCTGACGCAGCAGCCGAGCGGTCTCATCGGCGGTTGCGGCGAGAGCGATCGCGTTGTTCCTGCTCTTGCTCATCTTGCCTCCGTCGGTTCCCAGGAGAACCGGGGCGTCGCTGAGCAGCGCCTCGGGCTCGGGGAAAACGGGCCGCGCCGGCGCGTATCGGCGGTTGAACCGCCGCGCGATGGTGCGGGTCTGCTCGATGTGCGGGAGCTGGTCGGCGCCGACGGGCACGATCGTGGCCTGGCAGAACAGGATGTCGGCGGCCTGATGCACGGGATAGGTCAGCATGAGCCCGCTGAGCGCGGTCATTCCGAAGGCAGACGCCTCGTCTTTGACCGTGGGGTTGCGCAGCAGCTCGGGGAGCGTGACCAGGCTCAGAAACGGCAACATCAACTGATTGAGCTCTGGCACGAGCGAATGGGCGAAGATCGTCGCACGCGTAGGGTCGATCCCGACGGCCAGGTAGTCGGCGACGAGCTCGTCCACATCCTCAGGAAGCGACGCGGGGCTGTCGCGGTCCGTGATCGTCTGATAGTCAGCGATCAACACCATCAGATCGACTCCCTCCGCCTGGAGTCGGACCCGGTTCAGCAAGGTCCCGAACAGATGGCCGAGATGCAGCTGACCGGTTGGGCGATCCCCGGTCAGCACGCGTGGCGCGAACACCCGAGAACGCGGATCGACGGTTGAATGCAGGTGAATCATGGAAGGCCTTTCGCGAGGGGCCCTCCCGAGCACGCATCGTCAGCTTCGTCAGCGGACCGCCCAGGAGCGGCCCGAGAACACAGATCAGCGGGGCCGCAGGAGAGGCGGCCACCACCAGCACAGAATACGAATGTCGGACGACATGCTCTGAATCATACGGACCATCCGAGCCGGCTCCAGCTGCCGAACTGCCGCAATCCGACGGCCGGAAAACGGGATCAGAGGCGCAGGGTCCGGGGGAGCCCGAAGCGGGGGAGCACGCTCGAGTCGATGAAGTTGGTGATGGCGGCGATCCGGTCGCTCTCGAGCGTCAGTACGAGCAGCCCCACGGCGTGCGCGATCGTGGCGTGCCCGTCGTCGCGATAGCAACCGAAGGCCGGCTGCGTGTTCGCCCGTGTGGGGATGAGCTTGTAACGGCGCGCGCCACGCCAGCTGGCGGTCTCGAGGAGGAAGGCCGCAATGGCGATATGCCCCTGATATTCGAGCGGCGAGGGCGGCATGCTGAGACGGGCGTCGTCGGCGAGCAGCGACACGACCGCGTCGATGTCGTCGGCGACCCAGGCGTCGGTGAAGCGCTGCACGAGCTCGCGTTCGCCCTCCGAGTCGGGCAGCGGGGCTCGCTGTCGCCCGTGAGCGCCCTGTATCTGCTCGATCGTCGAACGTGCACGCTTCAGCGCGCTCTTCACCGAATCCTCGCTGCCGCCGACGATGGCCGCGACCTCGGCGGCGCGGAAACCAAGCACATCACGCAGCAACAGCGCGGCCCGCTGCCGCGGAGGGAGCGCCTGCAGCGCAGTGACAAACGCGAGCTCGATCGTCTCCCTGGTCTCGTAGCGCGCCTCGGGTCCGGGCGTCGCGTCGATGATCCCCTCGAGCAGCGTGTCCGGATACGGCTCGAGCCACGTCGCTTCGGCCATCCGAGTCGGCGCCGGCGGTGGGAACGGTGGCTGGGGGGCAGGCGGCGGCCGGCGGCCGCCCTCGCGCAATGCGTCCAGGCAGCGATTGGTCGCGATGCGATACAGCCACGCGCGCAGCTGCGACCGCTGCTCGAACCGGGCAAGGCCGCGCCAGGCGCTCACCAGCGCCTCCTGGAGGGCGTCCTCGGCATCTTGCATCGAGCCGAGAATCCGGTAGCAGTGAAACTGCAGCTCGCGCCGATAGCGATCGGTGAGTTCACGAAACGCGTCCTCGTCTCCCTCGACAGCCCGGGTCAACAGCTGCTCAGTCACGAGCGGATCCTTGCAGCCGCAGGGCTCGCCAGGAAACACAGATCGTTGTCATTGCTGCTCCTTCCGACCCGGGCCGCCGGGCTCTCGCTTGTCTCAACGGTTTAGACGTTCCCCGGACTGAAAAGGGGTCGGCAACCGACCCCTTTTCGTGCACGCCGACGTCCCAATTCACGAGATTCGCAATCAGCCCTTGTCGTGGAAGGAGCCCCATCATGAGCGCAGATCACGCAGAACCGCCGCTTCTCGCCGCGCGCTCTGGCGTGAAGCCGAGGCTGAGGTCTGGCTGGATCCTCGGTCTCACATCGGCCGCCTACTTCATGGTCGTTCTCGACTCGCTTGTGGTCGTCACGGCGTTGCCGCGGATGGAGCACGACCTGCACGCTGGCATCTCGACGCTGCAATGGACCGTGAACGCGTATGGGATCACGGTCGCCGCCGGCATCATCACTGCGGCTGCGCTCGGAGACCGCTTTGGCCGCCGTCAGGTCTTCGTCTGCGGCGTGTCGCTGTTCACACTCGCATCGGCGGCGTGCGCGTTGGCCCCCAGCGCCTCGTTGCTGATTGCCGCGCGGGCGGTCCAGGGCTTTGGAGGCGCGGCTGTTCTACCGCTCAGCCTCACGATCTTGACCACGGCGTTTCCCGCGGAGCGACGCGGGATGATCGTTGGCATGTATGGGGGCCTCGCCGGCCTCGCCGTCGCGTCTGGGCCACTGGTGGGCGGAGCGGTCACGCAGGGCCTTGACTGGCACTGGGTCTTCTGGATCAACGTTCCGCTCGGCGTTGCCGCGGCTCCGCTCGCCCTTCGCCTGTTGCCCGAGAGCTACGGCGCGCCGGCGCGGCTCGATGTCGCGGGTGTCGGCCTGGTGTCTAGCGGTGCCGTCGCGATCGTCTGGGGCCTGGTCCGTGCCAGCGTGAAGGGCTGGGGGAGCGCCGAGATAGTCGTGACGCTCGCCCTCGGCGCAGCTCTGCTCGCCGCGTTCGTGTACTGGGAGAGCAGAGCGGACGAGCCGATGGTCCCGCTGCGGTTGTTCGGGATCCGGGCGTTCGCCGCCGGCAACGCCACCACGTTCCTGATGTCGGGTGCGATTTTCGGCGCGGGCTTCCTGGTGATCCAGTACGCGCAGCTCGCGCGCGGGTACTCGCCGCTGTCGACCGGCGTTCGCCTGCTTCCCTGGCTGGTGACGCCGATGTTCGTGTCGCCCGTTGCCGGCGCGCTGTCGGACAGGATCGGTCGACGGCCGCTGATCGCCTCGGGTCTGCTGCTTCAGACGCTCGGCTTCTGCTGGGTCGCGCTGAAGGCCTCTCCGGGATCGAGCTATCTCGAGCTCGCGCTCCCGCTCCTGGTCGCCGGGGTCGGGATCTCGATGGCGCTCCCGACGGTGCCGACCGCCGTACTGAGCGCCGTCGCACCGGAGGAGATGGGCAAAGCCTCCGGGGTCAACACGATGCTGCAGCGCTTCGGCTCCGTTTTCGCGGTCGCGATCGCCACCGCGGTGTTCACCGCCAACGGACACCTCGGGTCGCCGGCCAGCGTCACGAACGGGTTTAAACCTGCGCTCGGTGTCTGTGCTGCCCTCTCGATGCTCGGAACGCTGACCGCACTTGGCATAACGTCGCGGCGCACAGACGCGATCGCCGGCCTGGAGCGCCAGCCGGCGCCGGCGATAGCGGCACGCAGCTGATCGACACCGCCGACCTGGTCGGGGATGGGAGTAAGGGTGGGCAAGCCGCTGGGTGCGCGTCGTCACCGTCGAACCGGCCTACGGCTCGCCCAGGGGGTTGGGAGGGAAGCGACAGTGACGCTATGCAGCGGAGCGGTCGGTCAGCGGCCGGCGCCGCGCGGTCGGGTCATCCAATCCGGGCGCCCGCCACGCCGTTCTGTAGTGGTTTGAGCCCGGTGGGACGATTGTGTCGATCTGGTCAAGGGTCTGATCGTCGAGCGCGAGCGCTGCCCCGCCGAGCAGTTGCTCCAACTGCTGGAGCGTGCGGGGTCCGATGATCACCGAGGTGATTGCCGGGTGGGCGATCGGGAACGCGAGGGCGAGCTGGGGCAGGGTGCAGCCGATGTCGGTCGCCAACGCGCTCAACCGCTCGACGATCTCGAGCTTCGCCGCGTTCTCAGGGATCGATGGGTCAAACCGTTCGGGCTGCAGCGCGGGACGGCCGGCTGTGAGGTCGATCGGTCGGCCCTTGCGATAGGCGCCGGAGAGGAACCCGCCGGCGAGCGGGCTCCAGGTCAGCACGCCCATGTGGTAGCGCTGGCAGACGGGCAGTACGGACGCCTCGATCCCGCGGGCGAGCAATGAGTAGGGCGACTGCTCGGTCCTGAACCGCTTCAGTGCGCGTCGCTCGGCCACCCAGTGCGCCTCCACGATCTGCTCGGGGGGGAACGTCGAGCAGCCAAACGCACGAATCTTTCCTTGCGAGACGAGGTCGCTCAAGACCGAGAGCGTCTCCTCGATGTCGGTCGACTCGTCGGGGCGGTGGATCTGGTAAAGGTCGATCCAGTCGGTTTGTAACCGCTCCAGGCTCTGCTCGATCGCCGTCGTGATCCAGCGCCGCGAATTCCCTCGTCGGTTTGGGCCCTCACCCATCCGGAAGTGGCCCTTGGTCGCGAGCACCACCCCGTCTCGGCGGTCCTTCAGCGCCTTGCCGACAATCCGCTCCGATTCACCTTCGGAATACATGTCGGCGGTATCGAGAAAGTTGATTCCCGAGTCCAGCGCGGCATGGATGACGCGGGCAGCGTCCTCGTGGTCGCGGTTGCCCGCGCTGCCGAACATCATCGCTCCGAGGCAGTAGACGCTGACCTCGATTCCAGTCACACCGAGTGTGCGGTAGCGCATGGTAGTCACTGTACGCAAAGTTACTGTGTAGACAGCTTTATGTCAAGCCACTACCTGTGAAGCTAAACTTGGTGCCGATGACACCCCCTCGACCTGCGCGCGCCCGAGCGACCATCAGCACCGATCCGCCTGCAGCCGAGATCGACGCCGACGTTGACGCTCAGGTCCGTCTCGCGCTCGCAACCTGGCCGCAGATTGACCCTGACGTCGAGGGCATCGTCACCCGCATCGCCAAAGCGGCTCGCTACCTCGACGGCGCCGCGCAAGCCAGCCTCACCCGGGTCGGCCTGACCAAAGAGGAGTTCAAGGTCCTCTGCGCGCTTCACACCGGCGCGCGTTCACACGGCTCACTCTGCCGCGCACTGCGCGTCTCGACCGGGGCCATGACCAACCGGCTCGACAAGCTCGAGCGAGCCGGCCTGCTCGCGCGGTCGCGCGATCCCGACGATCGCCGCGGCATCCTCCTGGACCTCACTCCGCTCGGACATGCGAAGCTCGATCAGTACATCGACACCGGAGCCACTCGGGAGCGCCAACTCCTCGCCACGCTCAGCAGGACCGACAAGCAACAACTCAACCGCCTCCTCCAGGCGCTGCTCACCTCACTGCAAACCGAACTCGGCGAACTCTGAGGAAGGCCACCATGCTGCTCGACGGTAAGAACGCGGCCACGCTCGAGGACGTCGGCAACGCCGCCGCCTTCGTGGCCTCGGACAAGGCCCGGGCGACGACCGCGGCGACGATCACCATCAACTCCGGCGCCCTGATCGACCAGTAGCGCGCCGCGCTACCGCCCACCGACCCGGTCCCGCGACTGTCCGGCCAGTCTTCCACCCACTGGGTCTGGACGTGATGACTAAGGGTGCAAACGAGGCAAATGGCTGATGGCAATGACGCTGCCTTAGGTCACGCTGCCTGGACGTGATGTTCGCCACTGCGCACCGATACAGCACGGGACTCCCGCCGATGGACGCTGAGGGGGACTTTCGGCGAGCGCGCCGCGCCTATCTCGCTGCCAGAATCGGGCGCTGGGTGCGCCGTTGCCGGTGCTGCAATCGGCCACGGGTGATCGAGTCCTCGGCGATCCTGGGAGGACCGTCGCGGCTTGAAGTGGTGCCGCTGGGCGACATCGTCGGGACGCTCGAGCCGACCCGTGGTTTTGACTCGGGCTTCCGTCCGGCGTCGAACGCGATGCGGTGGCGTTGGGAGAGGATCGCCCTGGCGCACCGAAAGGGCGAGGCCCTACCGCCGGTGATGCTGCGCCGGCAGGCGGATGGCTACTACGTCGTCGACGGCCGCCACAGGGTGTCGGTCGCGCGAACCCTGCGCCTTCGCGACATCGACGCCTTGGTCACCGGACCTCCGCGGTAGCGCGCCCCGGGCGGCGCAGCGCGACGACACCGACAGCGGCCAGGATCCCGCGCCGCGGGTGCCGACGATATACCGGCGCCTGCACACGTCGTCTGGGTGCAACGGGTGAGACGGTCAGGCGCGTGAGGCGCGCCGGGCGGTCACCAGGCAGGCGATGGTACTCGAGCGAATCGGCCGGCCCAACCGCTGGTGAAGCGCGTGGTTCTCAGCGGCCAGAGCGTGGCGCTGTGGGGGCGACAGCCGCGTCCAGAACGACATGGTGCCCAGCAGGGCGTTGAGCTCCTCGGCCGTGTGCTCGACGAGCGTCGGCACCGTGGCGGCTTGCGCGTCATCAAACAGCGGCGCGGCATACCCGCGTCCGATGTCATAGCCTCCGAGCCACCCCCAGATCTCCGACACGTTGTCGCGTCGCGCGGCGACGCCTGCGAGCGTGTCGTTGAAATCGCGGTAGGTCGGCCAGCCAGCGGCGAGCTCAGGGGCGATTTCGGCCATCGCGGCGCGCAGCGCCTGTTGATCCGGGGCACTGCGCGAGTCCTCCAATCCGAAGTAGGAGACGAGCGCCAGGGTCCCGCCGTCGACCAACGCGGCGGCCGCCGTGCGCCAGCTCACATCCGGATCGACCCAGTGGATCGCCGAGGCGCAGAACACGGCACCGAAGTGCGCGTGGGGCAGCGACACGTGCTCCAGGCGCGCGTTGACGAACTGCACGTCGCCGAGGTCCTCCAGCTGATCGCGTGCCCGAGCGATCAGCTGGTCACCGGGTTCGACCGCGGTCACTCGCAGCCTCCGGGCCAGCAGGGAGCGCGTCAGCTGCCCGGTGCCGCAGCCGATCTCGAGCACCGGCGCCCCGGGCCCGATACCGGCCACCGCACACGCTCGGTCCACGAGCGCGTCTGGGTACGCCGGACGGTGACGGTCATAGTCGCCGGCAATCTCATTGAAGACGGTGCCGTAGCTGCGCGCGTTGACGGCGGTCGGCATGGTGCCAAGGTAGATCACCGCGAGGACGGCCGGTCCCGACTCCTTCGAGCAAGAGCGCAGTCGCGCCGACGCGAAGCGTCTCCTCCCTACTTGTCAGTGCCTCTGACAATCTGCTAGCGTCTCCGTAGATGTCAGATACGCTGACAACTTATCCGGAGCCACAGGCGAACCTGGGGTACCTGTTCCGGCTTGCCCATCAACGCTTCCGCGCCACGCTCGAGGACGCCCTCCAGGACCTCGGGATATCCGCTCAGCAGTACGTGGTCCTCAGCGTGTTCGAGACCAGACCCGAGCTCTCGGCATCCGAGCTGGCGCGGATCGCGCAGGTCACGAGACAGACGATGCACAGCGCCGTGCTCGAGCTCGAGACCGCCGACCTGATCGAACGCCGACCGAAGAACCGGCGGGTCGTCCTGGTGCGCCCGACGAAACGAGGCCGCACGACCTTGGTGGCTGCCACCGACCGCGTTCGAGCGGTCGAGCAGGAGGCGCTCGCCGGCCTCGGCGCCACCGAGCAGCGCGTCGTGCGGACCTGGCTGGCCAACCTCGCGGTGCCCACAACACACGCTCGACACACCCATCCCGACGGACGGCGAAACCGCATCCGACCATGACTCTCGAGCAACGCATCCGCAACGCCGAGACCGAACTCTTCGAGACGGTCGGCGCCGAGGTCGACGAGTCCTTTCTCGACCTCGCCGACACCGGCGCGCGCGTCCGGCTGCTCTCACACGGCACCGGTCCGCCCTTGGTTCTGCTCCACGGGGTGTCCCTGAGCGCCGCCGCCTGGGCGCCCCTCCTCCCCGCGCTGTCCGGGTGGCAAGTACTCGCGGTCGACCTTCCCGGCCACGGGTTGTCTGACCCCGACAGGTATCGCAGCGGTCACGTCCGCCAACGCGCCCACGCGCTGATCGACGACATCTTCGACGCGCTCGAACTCGAGGAGGCATCGGTCGTCGGCCACTCGCTGGGTGGCATGCTCGCGCTCTGGCATGCGGCTGCCGGCACCCAGCGGATCTCGCGGCTGGTCGCGATCGGAGAGCCGGCGGTCGCGCTCCCCGGCGTCCGCGTCCGCATGCCACTGTCGCTGCTGACAGTCCGCGGCCTCGGCCTCGGCGTCCTGCGCTCACCCAGCCCCCGACCCGTCTATCGACGCCTTCTCGCCCAGGGGCTCGGTCGCGCGGAGGTCGCCGCCGCACCGGATTCCCTCATCGACGCGCTGCGCCTGTCCGCCCGCAGGCCCGGGAACGCGAGAACCGTCGCGTCGCTCATGCACGCGATCGACCACTTCCACCACCCGCGTCCCGAAAGCGTCCTCACCACCCCGGAGCTCCGCGCCATCGGGGTACCGACGATGTTCATCTGGGGAGCAGACGCCCCGTACCTCACCGCCGGCCACGCCCGGCCCTCGATCGACCACATCCCGGGCGCGACCCTCCACGAGCTGCCGGGCGGACACGGCCCCTGGCTTGTCGACACCGAGCGCTGTGCCGAGCTCATCCACGCCCACCTGACCACCGTCACGGCCACGGCGCCATGACATCCCGCACGGCCGCGGGCGATCGTGACCTTCAGAGTCTCGGCTGCCTGGCTCAGGCGGGTTCCAGCACCACGAGCGGGATGATGCGCGTACCCGCACGCCGCGCGTAGGTTTCATAGCCGTTGTAGTTGTCGTTCACGCGCCGCCAGAGCACGCTGCGTTCGGGCTCCTCCACCACGCGCGGGCGCACAGCGAGCAGCCGACCGTCAACTTCGACCGAGACCGCGTCGGGATGGGCGCGGATGTTGTGATACCACGCCGGGTGTTGAGCGGCGCCGGCCTTTGACGCCACAACGACGAACCCTGCGTCGAGCGGGGTGTAGAGCAGCGGGGTTGTCCGAGGTTGACCTGACCTCGCACCGCGCGTATGGAGCAACAGGATCGGCTGGCCCACGGCGACTCTCAGACGTCCGCGCGTCCTGGGGATCAGCCATCGGTCGATGACCGGGAACACGTTGACGAACAGCCAGCCGCCAAGCCGGGTCCTGGCGACCGCCTGCAGCGCTTTGTCGATGCGAGACTTGTCCTGTTGCCCACGGTAGGTTGAGATCGGCGCAACCTATCAGCGCGAGGGCCCCTGCGCCGGTGTGCGACGAGCGCTTGCGTGACCGGATCCCCGTGGCGGTTGCCGGCGCGATGCCGGCCAGCGTCAGGTGGAGCGCGAAGGGAGGACCGTCGGATGCCGAGCGGTCCTCCCTATCAGGCGTTCTCAGGCGTTCTCGGCGGCCATCGGCGGTCCGACGACCTGAGTGCCGAGCCGTTGCTGTTCTGCCATCACAGCGGCGATGTCGAAGGGAACGGCGCCCGGTGGCGGAACGGTCCGCTCCGCGGCGGGGACACTGAGATTGCGAAACAACTGCTCGAATCGCCCCGGGGTCATGATGCCCAGCATCCGCGCGACGCGACTCTTGACCCAGAAGGTGTGGGGCACGCCCCGGGGCATGTAGACGCTCGTGCCGGGCCCGGCGAGGTGTCGCTGGCCGTCGATGTCAAACCACGCCTCGCCCTCGAGCACGACAAAGACCTCGTCCTCGCGCGTGTGGATGTGCCGGGGCGGGCCGAACCCCTCGGGCATCGTGGCCTCAAAGACCGACAGGTTGCCGTTGGTGACGTCGGCGGGGATGAGGAACTCCCACAGGCTGTTGCCATACCAGCGCGGCTCGCTATGGAGAGAGAGATACGGTTTCTCGGCGGCGTGGACGCCGAGGTCGGAGTTGGTGGAGCAGATCCGGTCGGCGCGATCAGCATCAACGCCGGACCGATCAATGGTGTGGGTGTGATTGAGATTGCTCATGCGGTGGATCCTCAGGGCGCGGCTATCCCGCCGCGAATCATTCGATCTACATCGAATCGACGTCTCACGATCGGCGGTTGCGCCGACCGTCCATGCGCCTGACGCCAGCCGGGTGTCGTCCTCATCTGCATGCTCGTCCATGGTGTCCTGCAGCGCCGCTTCCGGTGAAGCATCTGCACGACACCCCGCCACGTCCCTATGCTCACACGAACCCCGCGATTCGCGTAGTGGCGGGCCTGGCTCGTGGCCGCGCGGGAACCGACCCCAGGAGCCCAGCATGAGCGAGAACCCGACGGCTCAGCCCACCGACGAGGAGCTCGACCAGCTCCCCGAGCAGCTCGACGACAACGAGGCGGCCGTCCCGCCCGCCGGCCCGCTGCACTTCGCTCGGATGACCGGGTCCTCCATCGCCGGCCGGGACGCCGCGCCGTGGATCACCGACTTTCTCAACGCCGCCTACTACCGCCGCCCAGTCGCCGACCGTGACGTCGACGACCTGCGCCTGGCGTTCTGCATCCTGACCACCTACTGGTACCGCAAGGACCAGACGCGGCGCTTGCATTTCGGCGACCTCACCGCCTTCCACCAGGCGTTCGGCTCGCGCCGGTTCGAACAGGCCGGCTCCGGCCGCGGCCAGCTCAGCCGCGACCAGCTGCTGGCCGGCGGCGCCTCGCTGCTGGGCGACTGGTTCCCGGCGCGCGTACGCCGACGACGCCCGCCGAGGCTGGGGCATCGCGTTCTCGACCACCCAGGCGCGCGCCGCGCTACGACCCGGAGGTACGGATGAGGCTCGCCAAGCTCAGCGCGCTCACCCCTGAGAGCGCGCCGCTTGACCAGCAGGTCTGGCACACCTACCCGCCCGTGCAGATGCCCTCCGCCGAGGCGGTGGTCGCGGGCGCTGACCGCGACCGGAGACCTGGCCTGACTACGCGTCTGAGGTCGGTCGGTTCACCCCGCTGCGCGCCGGTGGCCTGGACGGGCAGACGTTCGAGATCGAGGTGGCCGCCGGCACTGGATCCGGCCGCCCGTTCTTCACCCGCGGGTACGTCACCATCACCACGCTGGTGACCCCCGAGGATCCGCAGGCGCTCGCCGAATGGTGCACCGCCCTGGAGGACGGGCTGGCCCGCTACGGCAACGACGAGCCACGGGCGGTCCCCGAGGACGGGACGCCGGTGGTCGGCTTTGACCTGACCACCCACCAGGGGCATTTCATGGGCAACGGCCATAACCGGCTCATGCTCTACACCGACGCGAACGGCACCGCCTGGGTGCGCGCGGTCGGCACCTGGGATCCCGATGCCGTGGCACATCGAGCAAGGCCTACAAGATGGCCGGCGCGACGCCCAGCACGCCTTCTGGGGGCAGGGCGAACGACGTCGCGCCGAGTCCTTGCCTGCACCAGCTCGCCCTGCGGATCGCCGGCGTGAGCCCGGCACGCGATCGTCATCGGCAGCGGGCCCAATGGGCTCGCTGCCGCGATCCGGCTGGCCGAAGCTGGCCGGATCGGTGCACCGTCCTGGAAGCGGCCGACCAGCCCGGGCGGCGCGGTACGGACCGAGGAGCTGACGCTGCCCGGGTTTCGGCACGACACGTTCTCCTCGGTGTACCCGGCGGCGGCCGCCTCACCGGTGTTCGCCCGCCTGCCGCTGGAGCGCCACGGCCTTGAATGGGTGCAGCCCGGGCGCCTGCTCCGCGCACCCGCTGCCCGACGGCCGCGCGCTCGCCCTGTACCGCGACGTGCGACGCGACCGCCGCCAGCCTGGACGCGGCCACGCCGGGGACGGTGAGCGCTGGGCGCGGTTCGTCGGCCCGCTGCTTGACAGCTTCGACGCGGTCCGCGCGACATGCTCTCCGGCTTCCCGCCGCTGGCCGGCCGCTGCGGCTGCTCGTCGACGCCGGCCCGGCGCGGGCGCTGGGCTTCGCGCGGCTGGTGCCGGGATCGGCGCGGAGCCTCGGCCGGCGCCTGTTCGCGAGCGGCGGCGCGCGCGCCTGGCTGTACGGCGCCGCCGGCCACGGGGACACGGCGCCGGACGGCCGCGGCAGCGCGATCGCCGCGGTCTACCTGAACCTGCTCGGCCACGCCGTCGGATGGCCCAGCCCCCGCGGCGGCGCCCAGGCGCTCACCGACGCGCTGGTCGGCCTACCTCGCCCAGCTCGGCGGCGACGATTCGCACCGCAGCGGTCGTGACCAGCATCGACGCCCACGGCGGCCGCGTCGGCGGCGTGCGGCTGGCCGACGGCGAGCCGGTCGCCGCCGACACCGTCGTCGCCACCGTGATGCCGCACGCGCTGATCGCCATGGCCGGCGACGCATCTCGCGGCAGCTACCGGCGGCTGCTCGGCCGCTACCGGTACGGGCCGGCGACGGTCAAGGTCGACTGGGCGCTGGACGGACCGATCCCCTGGTCGGCGCCGGCCGCCCGCAGGCCGGCACCGTGCACGTCGCAGGCGGCGAGCAGGAGCTGCTCGACACGATCGCCGCGGTCTCACGCACGGCCTGCCTGAGCGGCCGTTCCTGCTGCTGGGCCAGCAGACGCATCGCCGACCCGACGCGGGCGCCCGCCGGCAAGCACACCGCATGGGCGTACACGCACGGGCCCGACACAGGGGTCGACTGGGCCACGGAGCTCGACCGTCACGTGGAGCGCATCGAGGCGCAGGTCGAGCGCTACGCGCCCGGGTTTCGTGACCTGATCCTCGCCCGTCACGTCCTCGGCCCTGCCGAGCTGCAGCGCCGCGACCGCAACCTGATCGGCGGGGACGTCGGCGGCGGCACCTACCGGCTTGACCAGGTCGATCTTCCGGCCGGTGCCGTCCCCCTCCCCGTACCGCACCCCGGTGCGTGGGCCTGTACCTGGGCAGCGCGGCCACGTTCCCCGGCGGCGCGGTGCACGGCGTGCCCGGAGACGCCGCCGCCAACGCCGCGCTGGCCGACGACAGCCGGCTCCGGCGGGCCCTCAGGCTGCCCGCGCCCCGCCGGTAGCTCGCCCCAACCCGCCGCCGCGGCTTTCGCGGCCGTGCGGCTCCCAGAAGTCGAGCTCGGGCCCGATCGGGATGATGCCGGCCGGATTCAGCTGCGGCAGGTTCAGGTTGTAGCCGCGGATGAAGTGGTCGAAGTTGACCGTCGCGGCGACGCGCGGCGTCTGGTAGAGGTCGCGCAGGTACGGCCAGAGGTTGTCGTAGTCGATCAGGCGCCGGCGGTTGCAGCGAAACAGGCCGTGGTAGACAAGGTCGAAGCGCATCAGCGTCGGGAACGCCCGCCAGTCGGCCAGCGTGTGCTGCGAGCCGGCGAGGTACCGGCGCCCCGCGAGTAGCGCGTCCATGCGGTCGAGCGTCTCGAACACCGGCCCGACCGCCTCGTCATAGGCCTCCTGCGATGAGGCGAAGCCCGCGCGGTAGACGCCGTTGTTGAGACCGCTGTAGACCCACTCGTTGAGCGCGTCGATCTCCGCGCGCAGGTGCGGCCGGATAGAGGTCCACCTCGGGATGCTCGGCCCACTCGTTGAAGGCGCCGTTGAGCATCACGATGATCTCGGACGACTCGTTGTTGACGATCTGGCCGGTCGCGCGGTCCCAGAGGACAGGAACGCTGTAGCGGTCGTCGTAGCCGGGGTAGGAGCGCTGGTAGGCCTCCGAGAGGTACTCGAAGCCGTTGATCGGATCGCCCGGTGGCGCCGGGGGCCTCGCGGAAGGCCCAGCCCTCGACATCGCGGATCGGATCGACCACGGAGAGCCCGACAACCTCCTCGAGCCCCTTCAGCGCGCGCACCGTGACGGTGCGGTTCGCCCACGGGCAGCCGAGCGACACGTAGAGGTGGTAGCGGCCCGGCTCGGCCGGGAACTCGGCGTCGGCGTCGTTTGACACCCAGCGGCGGAAGATGCTGTCGCGGCGGACGAACCGCCCCGAATCGTCGCTGTCGACGCCGCCCGGGACGCCCTTCCAGAAATCGGTCCTGACACTCACCGGTGCACCTCCGTTCGGATGCCGAGGGCAAAGCGATCGCGTTTGTGAGCCAGCCAGTCTAATGGTGCCCCGCAGCGCACACCGGACAGGCCGCCCAACGCCGTCCGGCGCGGAACGCAGACCGTCGAGCTCGCCGCCGACGCAATCGCGATCTCAGCGGATCGGGCGCGCGTGCCAGTGCCCGCCACCGGTGACTGCCACCGAGGCCTTGTCACTGATGCGCTTCGAGCCTGGCCGGGCGCCTGGCGCGCCCGATGAGATGAGTTCCGGTGAGAGCCGAGGAAGGCTGTCTAGCTCGTAGACCCGACTCGTCGTCCACGTCACGCGTCGCTTGAGCCATACGTGGTACCACCGTGACACTGACGCTTCACCGCTGACTCGGACATGCGCTTGCACTCCGCCGATTCTTGCGCTTAGCGGCGATTGACAGAAGTCTCGGCGCCGCGCGCTCACGTCGCTGACACGACGACGGTCACAGCAGCTCCGGTCGGCGACGTCGTGCTCGTTCCGGGTTACTGCGCGTGGTACACCACGACCTCGTGGTAGAGCCTGAGGACGACATTCACCGTTCCGGGCAAGTGATCGAGCGTCTCGCGAACCGGGGCGAGTTCCTCGAGGCGCTGGCGGTCTTCGACACTTTTCATCTCCACGAAGGCAGCAATCGACGATCGGTCGGCGCTCTCAAGCATCCTGGCGGAGACGAAGCCGGGATCTCCGGCGATCTCGCCAAACATCTTTTCGAGATGTTGGGCAGCGTGGCCCTCTTGCGCCGGATCCACGTCCCAGATGTGGATAAGAACAGGGCTTTCCTTCATCGACGCACCTCAATTCTTGAGTTCGACGCCACGGGCCTGAGCGTGTACGGACCATACTTGCATTCGGTGCCCGCCGCCGCCGGCGAAGCGGCCAATCGACGCCAGCGGACCGGCGGCGCCCGAGTCGCGGGAATGTTTGTAGTGAGATCGTTCAGTGGGCGCACGTAACGCCGCAGCAGCTCGGTCTCATTCGTCTGCGCGCGAGGCAGTTCGCGGTAGACCGCGGCACGGCTGACGGCGCGTTGGGGTCGTGGAGCCGCCAAGTGAGGACCGAACGCCGCCGGCAGCTACGGAGTCTGCGATCTCCGGGCACAGGCAACGATCCCTACACCGCGGCAGTGCGGCGGTCAGTCAATGAGCCCGACGAGTGACGCCCGCCGGGGAGTCCGCTTCACCCGGTCGCGTCGTCCACGGCTCGCCGCAACGCTGCGACTGCCCGTTCCGCCTCGCCCGCGACGGGCTCGCCGAGTCCGAGGATGATTCGCGCGGCGCCCGCCTCGGCGTAGCGCGCGATCTGTCTCGGGTCGATCGCGACCCCGGCGACGTGCACCGGCACGCCTGGGTTGGCGCCAGTGAACGCCGCTACGCGCTCGAGGATTCCGGGCCCCTCGATCGGCGCCCACCCGTCCCCGTACTCGAGTGCTCGCTCTTCGGAGCCTGGGGAGTTGCCGCCCAGGATGAGCGGGACACCGCGGGGCTGCACCGGCTTGGGCCAGCACCAAATGGCGTCAAAGTTGACGTACTCGCCGTGGTAGGTGGCGACGTCGTGTTGGAAGATCCGGCGCATGGCGAGCATGCGCTCGCGCACTAGTTCGTAACGGGTGGCGGGGTCCACGCCATGGTTGCGCATCTCCTCGACGTTCCATCCGTGGCCGACGATCAGATCGAGGCGACCGCCGGAGAGGAAGTCGACGCTGGCCGCTGCCTTGGCGGTAGTGATCGGATCACGCTGGGCGATCTGGATGATCGATGACTCAAACCGCAGGCGGGTGGTCGCAGCCGCCCCAGCGGAGAATGCGACGAACAGGTCGAGCGTCCGCGCGTACGCCGCCGGGAGATCGCCGCCCGGGTACGCCGACTCGCGGCTCGAGGGGATGTGGGAGTGCTCACCCATCGCCATCGCATCGAGGCCGGCGTCCTCGATGAGCTTCGCAGTCTCGCCGGGCAGCATCGTCTGGTCGGTGAGGATCGTGTAGACCCCGATGTCCATCTCAGTCTCCTCCGGGACGTTGGTGGGCGTGCCCAAGCGCCGAAGCGCACATGCGGCGCGGAACACTAGGCGATCGGTCAGCCGCCACCCTCCTCGGGCGGGAATGGTGCACGGCGTTCGGCATCTCCATGGACTATGAGGTCTTCGTCCTCGCGCGCATGCGCGAGGAATACGACATCACGAGGGACACGCGGCGAGCGATCATCCAATCGATCGCTCGGACTGGACGGCTCATCACCTGCGCCGCGCTCATCCTCGGGATCTCGTTCGCCTCCTTGAGCACCACCAACGACATCGCCGTCCAGGTCCCGGCCACAGGCCTCGCCGTCGGCGTCCTTCTCGACGCGGTCATTGTCCGAACGCTGCTCGTCCCAGCCCTCGCCGCAGTGCTGGGCGAATGGAACTGGTGGTTCCCAGACAGGCTCGCTCGCGTACTCGCCGCCCCCGGCCGGCCGCTGGCTGAGAGGAGCAGGGCGCTTGGTTGATACGGTCATCGGAGAGCGCGAACACGGACATTCCGCTCTGCCGACCGTCGACAGCCATGCTCGGTTCATCCGCCACCGTGCGCAGGTCGGTCGACACCGAGACGCCTCGGGGGGCCAGCCTACGGGAGCCCGCTCGGGAGCGAAATGTGGGATGGGAGTACGGTGGGGGTGTGGACGAAGATGCGATTCTTGCCTTGGTGACGCGGCTAGCCCGCCCTCACGCCTCCGGGGGCCAGGTCATCGAGCGTGCCGCGATTCTGGCCGAGGGCGCAGATTTCCCGGCGGTTATGGAGTGGATCACCGACCATGCTGGAGAGCCCGAAGCAGCGGCCGCTCCCAGTTCGACGCGCGGTCTGCACGGCCCGCGGGTCGACGGCAACGGAGCGCGGCCACGACCGCCGGCCCGGTTCGTGTTACCGGCTGGCGCGCTGGACTGAACGTCGTCCTCGCTGAGCAGCGCGGACAGGTTCGCTGGGGCTTGAGAAGTGAGAGGCTCCAGGAGACTCGTCCGGAGCGTCAGGTGAGCTCCCTCGGCGTGACAAACGTGGCAAGCCCGGCGCGGTCCGGCGCCAGCGTGCTCCACGGTCCGGTAAACGTCAACGTGGCCAGGCCAGCCGTCGGGAACTTCCGCTGGGCGAGCTCGCTCCCACGCCCGATAAGCCCAACGGCCAACTCCCGGATCGCCGGCTCGTGTCCGATCAGCATCACCGCATCGACCTCGTCGGGCACGCGATGCAAGCGCTCGAGCAGCTCGGCGGCGGTGGCGCGATAAAGGTCGGGCTCGATCCGGATCTCACCAGGCGGCGCGACCAGGTCGAGCGTCTCTCGCGCCCGCCTCGCCGAGGAGCACAGCACCAGACCAACGGGAATCTGATCACTGCGCATGTGCGCCCTGATCCGCTTGGCGGCCTTGCGCCCCCGCGGCGCCAGCGGGCGGTCCTCATCGGCGAGCGACGGGTCATCCCAGCTCGACTTCGCGTGGCGTAACAGAAGCAGCCGCTTGGTCTCGGTCATCGCTCCCGGATTCTCGCCGACTTCGATCGCCGCCGGACTGAGGCGGGAGCAAGCCAGAGTCGGCGCCGCTCCGTGCGGACGCGGGCCCGCGCTGCGCCGAGCACGTGGGCGGCAAGTACGTGGGGCGGAGAGCCGTGCTGGGATCTCTGACCGGAGCACGTTGTCGGGTCGGCGTTGCCACGTGCGCCGGACGCGGCGCAAACGCGTACGCTTGGCGAGTGCGGCTTTCTCATTTTCTGAGGGGTCGGGTCGCCAAGGAACCGCTGGTGTCCATCGGCGACCCGCGACTTGAGGGCTGGGAGACGGTGAGCACGTTCGAGGAGCCGAAGACCGCGGTGGCGTGGCGCGACCAGCTCAGGGCTTTGGGTCTCGACGCGAGTTGTGTGGCCGATCGGCCGCTGGATCGGTTTGGGCGGGGAGACATTTACCTGGTCGTCCCCCCCGACCAGTGGTCGAGAGCCACTGAGATCGTCGACAACCTCGAGTGAGCTGCAAGGCGCGTTGGACGCATTGGCTAACGGCCGGACTGCGATGGAACCGCATCGCGCGCGCGTTGGGCTCACGGCAGCGGCCGCCGTCGTATGGGAGCCAGATCCGGTCATCGGTAATCTGTATCGGTGATGAGACCGCGGCTCTATTACATGCCGCGGACCCGGTCGAGCCGCGTCCTGTGGCTGCTGGAGGAGATCGGCGCGCCGTATGACTTGACCGAGATCGCGGGCTCGGAGCGACGGTCTGATGAGCACCTGCGACGGCATCCTTTGGGTCGCGTCCCAGCGCTCCAGCTCGGCGACGGCACAACGATGTTCGAGTCCGCGGCGATCTGCCTCCAGCTGGCCGACCTGAACCCCGATGCCCGACTGATCGGTCCCGTCGGCTCGACCGAGCGAGGACTCGTCTACCAATGGGTCGTGTTCGCGGTCTCTGAGCTCGAGGCGCCGTTGTTTCGATGGATTCGCGAGCTCGGTGAGGGGGTCACCGACTCCCCGGCGCGCGATCGCTTCACGCAGGCGGCCGGCGCCATGCGGGTCGTGCTCGCCGAGCGTGACTGGCTCGTCGACGATCGTTTCAGCGTCGCTGACGTGATGTGCGCAAGCGTGCTTCAGGGAGCCAACTCGCGAGAGCTCCTGCGACCGTGGCCGGCACTCGAGGCCTACGTGCAGCGCGGCGAGGCACGCCCGGCGTACGCCCGGGCCGCTGCGATCTCGGATCGCCCCCGCCGCTAACGACAACTCAAGATCTGGAGACCATCCAATCGCACAGCAGGTCAGCAAGGGCACCGGCCATCCCTTCAGGTTCGACGCTTGACGGCACCAAGGCCGGCAAGCTCGAGTTGCGCGTGTCCGACTAACCGCCGCTGCTTGCGTCAACGGCCGTGTCCCCGGCCCGAGCCGGGCTTGGCGTGCGTCCCGTCAGCGTGGTCGCGCTTGCCGCGGCCGTGATCACCGAAGCCGTGATCGCCGCGGCCGTGATCGGCTAGATCGAACGGACGCAGGAACTGCGCCGGCCTGAAGTCGGTGAAGGCAGGAGCCGTGGGAATGACTTGGCCACCGGAGGCAAAGATGTTGAACTGAGGTCCGACCGCCACTGCGCTGGCGTTGAGGCTGCCTGTGTCGAAGTGCCAGTGACCGGTGTTGATGCGGTCGATCAGCGTCTGGAATGCCGTCACGGTCTCGGCCGGCGTGAAGGCGCAGTGTCCGGCGCGTGCCACGAAGATCTGGCGCAGCAGGCGCTGGTCACCGGCCCGGTCAGCGGCTGCCCTGTAGGCCTGCTCGTCCTGGTTGACGACCAGTCCATCGCCGGTCGTGTGCATCGTCAGGACAGGGCGGCCGTCAAACTGGCCGTTGAAGACGATGTTGTTCACCATGTACCTGACTGCGTTCGGGTCGGCGCTGATCCGCGGCGCGGAGTTCAGTGTCCTGAGGTCGGCGGTCAACGACAGCCCGGCGGCTGCGTAGAGCGCCTTGACCTCGGCATAGTCGACTGACCTCCTGATCTGCTCGAAGTAGTTGACGCCGGTGTTCCACGACGGGTTGCCACCCGCCCGACCCTCGAGTTCGGCCCTGAAGTCGAACACGAACGGACCATCGACCTGCGTCAGCCACTCGAACTGATTGGCCTCCTGGGTGGCGAAGTCGTTCGCCGCGGGTGCGGGACTCAGCGGTGTAAACCATCCGGGCAGATCGCCCAGCGCGCTCGCGAGCGCGAGCCGGGCGCGACCCTGCGGGGTCTGCTGCGCCGTCGCGATCGCGCCCTCGGCGGCGTCGAGGTTTCCGGCCGGGTTGGTGATGTTGACCACCTGGAGTGACGGAGCGATCAGCTGCTGGATCGCGAACTCTGAGTCGAGCGCCTGGTTCCACGTGCCGACGCCGCCGGCGAGAACACCGCACATCGGCAGCGCGGCCGTGAAGCGGTGAGGGTCATCCTGCAGGAGCCCGGCCGTGATGATTCCGCCGAGCGAGTGACCCCAGGCGATCGTGCGCTGCGGCTTTCCGAACATGGCGTCGAACGTGTTGAGCGTGTCGATCTGGTCCGGGATCGCCTGCTGGATCGCCCAGCCGGTCGTCGCGTACGAGGAGCCGGCGAGCGCGTAGCCGTGGCCGAGCAGCCAGCTGCCGGTGACGGGATCACCGACGTCCTGGGCCGGATTGGCCGACCCTGGGGTCACGTAGCCGTGGCTGTAGAGCACCAGCGTCCCGTTCCACTGCGCAGCGGGCAGCTGGATCTCGTATGTCGCGCCATCGGAAAACGTTCCGGTGAACGTCTGCACCGCGCCGGTTCCGCCGGCCGCGCGTGACGTGGCCCCACCGGTCAGTGCGATAACGGCGGCGAGTGCCGCGGCGCACAGGGCGAGGGTTGCGATCCGACTCCGAAGCGAGTTGCGCCAGCTGAGCACGGCCACTCCAATCCCCGTCCGGGAAGCGGGACGGTGTCACGTGGTAGACCGCGCAGATTAGTGTGCCGCCGCGGGGGGCGTCAACGTGCAACCGCACACGCGCGGGTCACCGGCGCGGCCAGCAGACAGCGGGGATCGCTGCTTGCGGTCGAGACGGAGAAGCTCCGTTCAGTCACCGGACACGGGCATACGCACGGCGTCGCGATCAGCGACAACGATGCCGGCGACCACGGGTGGGTGAGCCGTACAAACTGTCGGCCGTCTCACCACGACCGTCGGTCAGTCATCTGGCGTCCGTGCTTGCAGTGCGACGTCGCTGCAGGTCATACATCCGCCAGATCTCGTCGTAGACGCCGTGGGCGCCGAAGAACGGCGACAGCTCCTGCTCATCGTCCCACCCGTAGGCGTCGAGCATCGCTCGGATCGAGCGCGCGCTTGCTCCGTTGGCTCCGAGACTGAGGACGTAGCCGGCGAGATCCCAGTGGACGGGACCTCGGAGAGTGTCCTCGAAATCGTTCCAGACCAGGCCGCGCGGCGTGTTGAGCAGGTTGGTCAGCGATACGTCCCCGTGCAGCGCTTGCGCGGGAATCCTCGCCTTGAACACCTCGTCGCGCAGCTCAGCCAGCTGCGCCCCGAGCCAGGCGATTTTGTCGCTCTCTTGGGCGTCCCTCGGGCGGAGCTGGCCAAGCAGGCGCTCGGTGCGGTCGTACATGGCGCCGAAGTCCGCCAGGTCACCGTCGAACATTCCCAGTGCATCGTGGAGCTCTCTCAGCGCTCGGCCGAGCCGGCAAGGGTCCCGAATGCTGGTCGCGGGCCGGGCGTCAGGTATCCACGCCACGAAGGTCATCCACAGGTCATCGCGGTGATGAGGCCCCGGCGCGATCAACGGACTCGGTGCGATCGACAGCCCAGAATCGGCCAAGAACTCGAGCACCGAGATCTCGCGCTGGAGCCACCTCTGCGGCTGGTCGTGCAACGCCACCGTCCCTGTCATCACCCGGGCGATCACCGGCGCGGGACGCAGATGCACTAACACGTTGCTCCCGGAGTAGACGACCGCAGCGTGATCCTGCGCCAGCCCATGACGGGCAGCGACTGCACAAGCCGCTTTCAACGCACGTTCTTCGAGCTTGCCTGACATCTCAAGCAATCTCGCAGACGCGATTGCCCAGCGCCGGCACGCGAGCGAGACTCCCCCTGGCACGAAGCATGGAACTCTCGCCGGTCGCTGACTGGAGTTCCCCCATCACGAGCGACGTCGGGGGATGGGGGCTGCGATGCGTCGGGGCTCTGCTTCATCTCGTGCGGGGGAGCGCCAGGTGCTGGAGGAAGAACCGGGTCATCTCGGCCGAAGAGTCAGGGCCTTGTGAGTCGGTGTAGGAGCCCAGGGGACTGCCGCCGTACCAGGCGTGAGCGCCGCCGTGGACGATCAAGGACTCTGTGACGGCGATCCCGCCGAAATTGTGGTGCACAGTTCGGGTGTAGCGGCGCCCGCTGTCGCTGCGCGTCGTGATCGGTGCATCGTGGCCGGTGATGTCGCCTGCGGCGAGCCGGGACGCGATGAGCTTGTCTGCGTTGACCGGAGCAACGATCGGGTCGCGGTCGCCGTGGATGACGATCAGTGGTAGCGCGCTGGTCGCGGTCGGGGTACCTCCGGTTCGCATCGCGGTGAGCGCTGAGCTGACGTCGTGCGCGGCGCGGTACGCGATCCCGGAGTGCACCCCGACCGCCGCGTATAGGCCGGGGTAGGTCGCGGCCATGACGGCGGCCATGGCGCCACCGGCGGACAGCCCGGCGACGTAGACACGAGTCGGATCGACGACGAGGTCGCGCATAACCTCGCGGGTGATACCGGCGATGATCGCCGGCTCGCCCGCATTGGCCTGCTGGTCAGACGCGGAGAACCAGTTCCAATAGCCACCGGTATTCGCGGCCCTCGACTGCTCTGGGTAGGCGACGAGGAAGGTGTGCTGCTCGGCGAACTCGTTCATGCGAGTGCCGGCCGCGAAGTCCAACCCCTCCTGCTTGCCTCCGTGGAGCATGACCACGAGTGGAACCGGTTCGCCGGTGTAGCTGGTGGGGACATAGACGTCGTAGCGGCGTGTCCCGGCGCTCTCGGTGTGGGTGAGGTGGCGGATCTCACCACCCGGCGCTCCGGCCGCCCTCGCCGCTGCGCCATCACGAGACGATCGTCTGCCTCCCGGTCGTCTGGCCGAACTGACTACGTCCGACAGGCCGGGCAGCTTGGCCTGGAGGTGCTCACCGAGTCCCCGCCGGGCGGACGCGACAGTGGCCCGCGGCACGTCTGGCCCGCCGACTGAACGAGTGCTTGACACCGGCACGCCATGACGGCGGACATCGCCGCAAGGCTGCGCGGCACCCGGTTCACCCGCCCCGGCGGTGCCGGCGCTCGCCAGACCACGCTGCAATAGCGCGGTGGCCTCGGTCAACCGCCCGGCGCGTGTGAGGCGCAACGCCTCGGCCATCGTCATGTTCCTATCGGGGCTCATCGCTCGGTCCTTTCAGGGAGTGTCGTCGGCTAGCGCCGCGAGATCGGTTATTGGATGGACGGACCGCCACCCGCACGATCGGGGTCGCCCAGCTCTGTTGGGTGATCATGTGGTGCGCGAGGCGAGCGCCGCCTTCACCGCCCGCGGCGCCCGAAAGGCACCGAGCACCTCGACGCGCGCGATCGTCGCGACGGCGAGCTCGGGCGAAACGTCATCGGCGATCGTGGCCAGCCCAAGAACGCGCAGCTCCACCATGCGACCAGAGTCCCGGAGCTGCTCGAGAGCGTCGCGACCGTAGTGCTCGATGCCGAGAACCAGCTCACGTCGGGCCACTGTCCTCTCGACAGCGTCCGAGCGGCTTTCCAACTGCCGACGAATGGCCGTACGAATGAAATCCGTGCGATTCGCGAAAAAGCCCTCGCTCACCAGCAGGTCGATCTGACCCAGGTCGACCAGCCCGACGTTGATCGTGATCTTTTCGCTCCTCTCGGCATCAGCCATCTACGTCGCGTCTCCATCGCCGACCATCTCGTGACCATCTCGTGACCATCTCGTGACCATCCTATCACCATCTCCTCGGATGGTACGCCTCACAAGGCACCACTCACATGACCGTGCCGCGGGCATCACCGCAGCAATCGCGATGCGGATCGCCGCGGGCACCCTCGGACTGGGCCGGCGCGGCCGAACCCGCCACCCGGAACCAACGCCGACACGCCAGGAGGATGCAGGCGCCTCTCGCCGCGCTCAGTTCTCTGCCGTGGCCGCTTCCTACGCGTCAGGCCGCCAGGACGTCTGCGGCTGCAGAGCGTCGGTGTCGTCAGTGCCCAACGGCGATCAGCGTTCAGGGAGGAGTTTGTCGACCGGCGGGGATCATCGCACGGGTCGGAGGTGGACGGCTTGGATGATCTCGGTGTTGTCGATTCCGCGCAGGTATCGGGATGTGATCGCGAGGTTGACGTGACCGAGCTGAAACTTCCGCGGCGAGCGTCGCCAAGTCGGTTAGCATCGGTCGCTCATCGTCATACATCTTTGGGGGTTACAGGATGGCCGGAGAGGCGTTGTTCCTTGGTTGGGGTCAGGTTGTTCGTGGGCGCGAGCAGCTCGCACTGGAGGTGTTTCAGGAGAGCGTCGCTTACTTCGGCAAGCTTCAGGAGGACGGCAAGATCGAGCGGCTGGACGCCTACCTGTTGGAGCCGCACGGCGGCGATCTCGCCGGGTTCTTCATGCTGCACGGCGAGCAATCCGCCCTCGACGCGATCAGGTCAAGCCCGGAGTTTCAGCGCGTGATTGTCCGGGCGGGATCCATTGTGGACAAGCTCGGTGTGGTGTGGGCCTCTGGCGGTGATGCCCTCGCACAGCAGATGGCGCTATTCGGCGAGGTCTCCCAGGGTCTGCCCCAGGCGAAGTAGGCGACACGCGGCGGCATCCGCCTCGGGCCGCATCGACAGCACGTTCGCGTCAGTCGGCCGGCGCCTGCCGACGCACAGCGCGGCGTGTCCCGAGGCACTCAGCTGTACTCCCGAACCTCACGACGATTTCGCGAATGCCGGGCCGAGCCGAATCCGGCCGCGACTCCTGATCCGATCGCGTTGGCAAGCGCGTCGTCCAGCCCGCCCATGGTGAACGCTCGCGGACGCCTCCTGATCGGGCTAGTCCTGCCATTGGTTGAAGGCGGTGAGAAGCACGGCGTTGACGATCGCGACGGATGCGAACACGATCGCCGTGATGGAGCTCGTCGAGACCAGCAGGGCGAGTGCGGCAATCCCAACCCCCCCAACTCGAACGCACCCGTACCGGACCTGGCAGCCGTCGAGCCGAACGCGGTGCCGCCGGATGGTCGGTGACCCCGGAGAGGCGCGCAATTGGCGAATACGAGGTGGCGCAGTTGTATTTCC
>CAWDFE010000044.1:0-174978 GCA_963801435.1 uncultured Actinomycetota bacterium | reverse complement strand
TCCAGCAGGCCGATGGCACCACCAGCCGCACCTACGGCGGCACCGGGCTGGGCCTGTCGATCAGCCGCGAGCTGGCCCGCGCTCTGGGCGGGGAGATCAGCGTGCAGAGCACCGTGGATCAGGGCAGCTCCTTCACCCTGCGGCTGCGCCTCGACGCCTCTCCCGACGCCCCGGTCCTCTCGCCTGACTCGCCGCTGTCGACGGGCGCGCTCATGCCCGCCCCGGTGCTGTCGCCGGTCGCGGCGCGTCCCGACGGCGAGACCGCCGGGATCGCCGAACCGGCCGACGCCGGGGCGGCTGCCCGGCTGCCCGGCCGGCCGGTCACGCCCACGCGGCGTCTGCTCGTGCTCGACCGCGGCGGCTTGGCGCTGCACGCCATCCGTGGCCTGGTGGGCCGCGACCACGGCGTCGAGCTGACCAGCACCCAGCAGTCCGACGAGGCGCTGGCGGTCATCGACGCCTCGCTGCCCGACTGCCTGGTGATCGGCTCGCGGCTCTCCAAGACCTCGGTGTTCGCCCTCCTCGACGCGCTGCGCACCCGCGACCAGATCAAGCGGATGCCGGTGATCCTTCGGCTGGACCGCCGCGTCACCGAGCGCGACCGCACGCGCCTGCGCCGCTACGAGCCGGCGCTGCTGCCGCGCGTGGCCGAGTCCGACGAGGCGCTGGCGGCCGAGGCCGCCCTGATCCTGCATCCCGCCTCAGGGCCGGCCGTGGCCGGGCCCGACGGCGACGGCGACGCGCAGGACGGCGCGGCGTCCCCGAGACTGCAGGGCCGGATCCTGCTTGTTGACGACGACGTCCGCAACCTGTTCGCGCTGGCCAGCCTGCTCGAGGACCGCGGGCTGGACGTCGTCTTCTCCGAGACGGGCCGCGAGGCGCTGGAGATTCTCTCCGCCGACAGCCGGATCGACCTCGTCCTGATGGACCTGATGATGCCCCAGATGGACGGCTACGAGACGATCCGCGCCGCGCGGGCGATGCCCGCGCTGCGTACCCTGCCGATCATCGCGGTGACGGCCAAGGCGATGCAGGGCGACCGGGAAAAAAGCATCGCCGCCGGCGCGTCGGACTACATCACCAAGCCGGTCGACCCTGACAAACTGATCTCGCTGGTCAACGGGTGGCTCTGTGTCTGAGCCGCGCGACGACGGGCCGGGCGCGTGAGCACCGACCAAGTCCCGGAACCGCAGCTGCACGCCGCTCCCGACCCCGATCGCCGGCAGGTGTCCGCGCCCCCGATGGTGCGGGGCGTGCCGCCGGAGGAGGAGCAGGTCGGCATCCTGCTCGTCGACGACCACCGCGAGAACCTGGCGGCGCTCAAGGCGGTGCTCGAGCCGCTGGGCGAGCGTCTGGTCACGGCCGAGTCAGGTGAGCAGGCACTGCGGGCGCTGCTGCGCGACGACATCGCCGTGATCCTGCTCGACGTCCGCATGGCGGGGCTGGACGGGCTGCAGACCGCCCGCATCATCCGCGCCCGCCCGCGCACGCGACATATTCCCATCATCTTCCTCACCGCCCAGGTGTCGGAGGTGGAGGAGATCGCGATGGCCTACGCCTCGGGCGCGGTCGACTACGTGATCAAGCCCTTTGAGCCAGAGATCCTGCGGGCGAAGGTGTCGGTGTTCGTCGAGCTCAGCCGCGAGCGCGGGGAGCGCGTGCGTCAGTCGCGCGCCCGCGCGGAGGCCGAGGCGGTGGCGCGCACCGTGCGCACGCTCCAGATCCTCTCCGACGCGGCGCTGTCGCACCTGGAGATGAACGGGCTGACCTCCGAGCTGGTGGAGCGGACCGCCACCCTGTTCCAGGCCGACGCCGCCTGCCTGCTCCTGCGCGACGAGAACGCTCCGGGCCTGGGCGTGTACGCGACCCGCGGCCGCCTGCCGGTGCCGGTCGAGGGCCGCGTGATGCTGGGCGAGGGCACGTTCGGACGTCTCGCCATCGAACGCCGGCCGACCATGCTGGTGGGGGACGAGGTTCCCCGCGGCGCGGACGCCGCTCCTTCGGCCGAGGACGAGGAGGCAATCGCCAGCGTCATGGCGGTGCCGCTCGTCGCCTCCGATGAGCTGCTGGGGCTGCTGCTGGTGGGCGCTGCCGCCGAGGACCGCTTCGATGCCGGCGATCTGGAGCTCCTCACCCTCGCCGCCGACCGCATGGCGATCGCCATCGATCATGTCCAGCGCTTCGCCCACGGCCGCCAGCTGGTGGAGACGCTTCAGCGCAGCCTGCTGCCCGCCCGGCTGCCCCACCATCCACGGCTCGAGCTCGCCGCGCGCTACCTGCCCAGCGGGCTGGCGCCGCAGATCGGGGGCGACTGGTACGACGCCCTGGAGCTCGATCGCGATCGGACCGCGGTGATGATCGGCGACGTTGTGGGCCACGGCGTCCGGGCAGCCACCACGATGAGCGAGCTGCGCAACGCCCTGCGCGCGTTCGCTGTCGAGGGGCACGGCCCGGGGGCGGCGCTGCACCAGCTCGACCGTGTGGTCCACGCGACGTTCGGCCCCGGGATGATCGCCACCGTCTTGTTCCTGATCATCGACGCGTCCCAGGGCACGGTTTCGATCTCGCGCGCCGGGCACCCGCCGCCGGCGCTGCGCACCGCCAGCGGGGAGATCCGCTTCCTGGAGACCGGCGGCACGCTGCCACTGGGGATCGACGACCGTGTCTCTGCCGACGAGGCCGAGTATCCCCTGCACCCGGGCGACACCCTGTTGCTCTTCACCGACGGGCTGGTGGAGCGACGCCGGGAGTCGATCAACACCGGGTTTGACCGCCTGCGCGACGCGTTCCGCCACGCGCCCACCGACGTGGAGGCCCTGTGCGACCACGTACTCGAGCGGACCGTGACCGAGCAGGCCAGCCACGACGACATCGCCGTGCTGGCGGTCCGGGTCCTCGGGCCCCCGCTGGGGGCGCTGGAGCTGACGCTGCCGGCGAAGGCCGCCTCGGTCCCGCTGGCGCGCCACCGCCTGCGCGTGTGGCTGGACGAGAACGTGCCCGAGCTCGATCCCGTGGCGCGCAGCGACCTGGAGGTGGCGTGGTCGGAGGCCTGCACCAACGTGATCCGCCACGCCTACGGTCCGGCCGACGCCTCGTTTGCCGCCACCGCCGCCCGCGACGGCGACGCCGTCTCCCTCCAGGTCCGCGACACCGGCCGATGGCGCCCGCCGCGCGGCCAGCACGGTGGTCGCGGCATCGCCCTCATGCGCCACCTGTGCGATGACGTCCGCGTCGATCGCCGCTCCGACGGCACCACGGTGACGATGCGACGCGGCCTGGACCGCGCTCCCCAACCCCGGCGGGCCGCCTCATGAGCGATCCATCCGCCGGCGAGCCGCCCGCCGTGGCCGGGCGCGAGCCGACCTCGGGGGTCCGGTCTGAGCGGACACCTGCGGCGGCCAGCGATCTGGCGCGCGTGGACATCCAGGACCACGACGGCGTCCATGTGGCCGCCATCACCGGCGAGATCGACATCTCCAACGTTGATGACGTCACCCGGCGGCTGATCGCCCTGCCCAACTTCGCGCCGGGCCTGGTCGTGGACCTGCGCCTGGTGACCTACATGGACAGCACGGGCATCTCGATGCTGCACGATCTCGCCGGGCGCATGCGCGAGCGCTCGCAGAAGTTGATCGTCGTCTGCCCGCCGGGGTCGCCGCCGCGGCGCGTGTTGGAGCTCACCGGGCTGATCGCCCGGACGACGGTGGTCGACGACCTGGCGCCGGCGGTGCAGACGCTGCGCGATGCCGCGCAGGACCTGCCGCCCAGCTGAGCGTCACCTGGGGTTGCGCGCTCCGCAGACGCCCCCTGGTCTCGAAGGCCTTCACTAATGAAGTTTGCGATATTTAGGCCGCATAGCGGCCCAAATATCGCGATCGCGCCTGGTGCGAGCCTGCCGGCCCACCCTGTGCCCGCCTGGCCGTAGACGCTCGTGGCTCGGCACACGCCGAGACACTGCTGATTGCGCCCCCGCGTCCTGAGGTAGCATCGAATCAAATGGGTTACAAGATTCTCGGCTACGCCGTCTGGCACGGCAGCAGGTTGTACGTCCGCCGGCGTGTGGGCGGCACGAAGAGCAAGGCCGCCATCCTCGGCGCCGGCGTGCTCGTGCTCGCGGGCGCCGCGCTCGCCGGCCGGCAGGCGACCTCAAATCAATAAGCCGTAAGTTTGCGGACGTTTAGGAGGCCTTCCGTGCGCCGGACGAATGGATGCACGCGAATGCGTCCGGCGGATCGGAATGGTTGCTGCCGCCGCCATGACTGAGATCGCCTCCGCTGACATTCCGCTCGCCGTCGACCGCGTCGACCGCGCCCGTGGCGGGGGAGACGGGGTGACGCTCCGGATGAGCGGGCGCTGGCTGCGCCCGGCCGACGCCGCCCAGAGCCAGCCACTGCTCGTGGTCCAGGTCCAGGGTCGTCGACATCGCTTCGCGCCCATCGATGGCGCGGACGGACCCGCACTGGGCAGCGGCGCCTGGGGAGCGACGTTCAACCTGCCCGCGTGGGCCGAGCCCAACCGCGAGGGCCAGGCCGCCCTGTGGGTGGGCACCGCCGTCGTCCCGGTCCCGCTGCCCGGGCCCACCTCAACGGCCGCGGCCACCGCGCCGCCGGCGCAGGCGAGGACGCAGCGAGAGGTCCACGCCGCCGGCGAGCGGGCCCGGCGCGAGCTGGCCGAGCTGATCGCCGCCCGCGACGCGCTCACCGCCGAGGTCGCCGACCTGCGCGCCCGCATGGCGGCGACCCAGGCCGGCCATCAGCAGCACGACACCGAGCTTGCGGCGCTCCGCGACCAACTGGCCTCCGCCCAGGTCTCGCGCGACGCCGCCGTGGGCGAGGCAGCCGGTCTGCGCGCGGAGCTGGAGCGCCTCGGCAGCGAACTCGCGGTCACGCGCGAGCACCACGCGGCGCAGGGCTGGGACCTCGGCGAGGCGCAGCGCCTCCTCGCCGAGGCCCGGAGCATGAGTGAGCAACTCCGCTCGCAAAGCCCGCAGTAAGCGCGTTTAGCGGCGGCATCCGTCCGGCGGAGGACGTACCTTCGGCGGCGTGAGTGAGTTGCCGGGGGCGTCCGCGGTCGCGATCGAGACGGTCGAGTGGTCCGCGGTGAGCGGAGGGAACCTCAATGTCCGGATCACCGGCCGGTGGCGGCGGCGCCGCCCGGTGAGCACCGGACAGCCGACGCTCGTCATCGAGGCCGAGGGACGGCGCCACCGCTTTCCCGCGATGCCCGAGCCGCCGAGCGTGGGCGGGACCGGTCCCGGCCTGTGGAGGCTCAGCTTCACCGTCCCGGGCTGGATGGCGCCGGAGCTGGGCCGCACCTGGCTCCAATTCGGCACCGTGATCGTATCGCTGCCGGTCGCCGTGCCCGCTCCCGGCGAGCCGCCGGTGGGACGGGGCCAGAGAATGACGGATGCGGCGCGCGCGCCGACCGCGCCTGACGATGAGCCGCCCCCGCCGGCGCTGGTGCTGGCGCACGCCCCGGACGAGGCCGAGGAGCCGCCGGATTTTGACGATGCCCGCGGCGTCGCCGAGCTGACGCGGCGGGTCGAGGGACTCGAGGAGGAGCTGCGGGCGGCCCGGTCGGTGCGTGACGACCTCGCCGCCTCGCTGGAGGAGCGTGAGCGCAAGCGCCGGATCGCCGAGCAGCGGGCTCACGCCGAGCAGGCGTTGCGGCGTGACCTGGCGCGCCAGCTGTCGACCAGCGCCCGGGAGGCGGACCGCGCCCGCGACGCGATGGGGGACCTGGCCGCGGCGGAGGAGCGCATCCGCGGCCTCGAGGAGGAGCTCCACCAGGCTCGGCGGCGCAGCGACGAGGCCGAGCAGGTGGCCGCCGCCGCCACCGCAGCCCGCCAGCGAGCGGAGCGCGAACGCGAGCTGGCCGACCAGAGGCTCCAGCGGCGGGCCGAGGCCGCCGCGTCGGAGGCCGACCGGCTGCGCTTCGAGCGTGAGCTGCGCGGCCGCTGGGCCGGCCAGGTGCCGAGAATCCCCGCCGAGCCCGCGGCCGCCGCTCCGCCGCCGGCGCAGCCGCTGCCGCGCGTGCCGCCACGGCCGCCACGGCCGCGGGAGCCGCCGAAGCCGGCGCCGATGACCGTGCTGCCGCCCCCGGAGATGGCGCCCGGGACCGTCCAGGCGTCCCCTGAGCCGCCGGCGCCGCCCCCGGCCGTGGTCGCGAGCCTGCGGGCCGAGCTGGAGTCACGTGCCCGCCAGGATGCCGCGCTGCGTGCCCGCCTGATCGACGCCGAGTCCCGGCTCGCGGCCAGGGTGCTCTTGGAGCGGCGCACGGCCGCCACGCTCGGGCAGCTGCGCATCGAGCTCGACTCGCTGGCCGACGAGCTGGCCCGCGAGCGGCTGCTCCGCGTCGACGCCGAGCGGCGCGCCGCCGAGCTCGAGCGCGAGCTGCGCGGCCAGCGGGCTGCGTCGCTGGGGGCCTACCGGGCCATCGGCGAGCTGCGCGAAGCCCTGGAGCGGCTGGCGACGCCCGAGCCCGAGCCCGAGATCGCTCCGGAGTTCGAGGCTCGCGCGGTGCCCGAGGCTCGCGCAGAGCCGGCCGCTCAACCGGCGTCGGTGGCTCAACCGGAGCCTGAGCCCGAACCGGAGCCTGAGCCCGAACCGGAGCCAGAACCCGAATCGGAGGCCGAGCCACCTGAGGCCGGCCTGGTTGAGCCGGCCCGCCTCAACGACGCGCTCACGCGCCTGCGCGAGACGATCGCCCCCCAGGACGCCCCGGCCCGGCCCGCTGGCGCCACCGTCACCCGCTCGCCCTCGCTGCACGCGGCGCTCGCCCGCCCGTCGCTGGAGCGCGCCTTCAGGTCGATGGCGCGCACCGATTCGGACGCCGCCGGCCGCCTGCTGCTGGAGCTGCTGCCGCTCCAGCGAGTCGTCTATCCGCACGCGGTGACCTACGACCTGGTGGTGGCTCGCGACCGCTGCGTGTGGGTGTCGGTCCCCGACGGGACGCCCACGATCGAGGTCCAGAGCGCGGCGCGTCCTCGGCAGGAGGTCGACTTCCAGGTGATCGGCGAACCGGCGCGACTCGCCCGCCTGCTCACCGCCGGATGGTTCCGGCGCCGGTTCGGCCGCTCGGCCCGCGTGCGCGGGCGGCGCCAGGGCGTGGTGGCCCTGTCGGCGCTGCTCGGCGCTCCTCTCGACCTCGGGGCGTTGTATCGCGCCGGAGTGCGGCCTGACCCGATGACCGCGCTTGCGCTCGTGGCCGCGATGATCGACCCGGCCTGGACCGCCTCCGAGCGATTCGCGCTCGCCCACGTCGCGCCGGAGGCGGCGCAGACGTACCTGGTCGTGCGCGACGGCCGGCCGCTGACGGCGACCCGGCTCGCCCCGGACGGCGGCGCCACCACGACGCTCACCTGCGCCACCGAGCATCTGCTGGCCGCGCTCGCCGGAGAGCCGGCGCCGGGGATCCGCGTGACCGGTGACGGGGGGGCGTTCCTGTCCCTGCGCAGGTGGATCAAACGCGCACAGAGCGAGTAAAAACGCGCCCGCCGCGCCGTGCCCCAGCCGCGGCGTCCGAGTCGGCGCCTAACCTAGGAATCGCCGTCTCATGACCCCCGTCTGCGCCCACCTCCACGTCCACTCCGAGTACTCGCTGCTGGACGGGGCGTGCAAGATCGACGCGCTCGCCGCGCGGGCCGCCGAGTTCGATCAGCCGGCGCTCGGCCTTACTGATCACGGCGTGATGAACGGGTCGGTTGAGCTGTTCACGGCCTGCCGCAAACAGGGCATGAAGCCGATCATCGGCTGCGAGGTCTACGTGGTCGAGGATCACGCCCGGCGAGCCCCCGGCCGGCTGGACCGCTTCCACCTGACATTGCTCGCCGTCGATCCCGCCGGTTACCGCAACCTGGTCAAGCTGTCCTCGCGGGGCTTCTTGGAGGGGTACCAGCGCGGCAAGCCTTCGGTGGACATGGCACAGCTCGCCGAGCACGGCGACGGGCTGATCGCGCTGTCCGGTTGCCTGCAGTCCCGTTTCTGCCAGCACCTCATCGATAACCGGCCCGACCTGGCGCGTGCCCACGCCCAGGAGCTGATGGCGGCGGTGGGGTCGGACAACGTGTACTTCGAGGTCCAGAAGAACGGCCTCCCGGTGCAGGACAAGTGCAACGAGGAGATCGTCCGGATCGCCGCAGAGGTCGGGCGGCCGCTGGTGGGCACGGGCGACGTGCACTACCTGCGGCGCGAGGACTACCACCACCACGCGGCGCTGCTGTGCGTGCAGACCAAGTCGACCCTCGCCCAGCCGAAGATCACGTTCGACACCAACGAGTTCTTCCTGCGCTCCAGCCAGGAGATGGCCGACGCGTTCTCCGAGTGGCCCGAGGCGATCGCCTCGACGCTGGAGATCGCCGAGCGCTGTGACGTCGAGCTGGAGCTCGGACGGCAGCTCATCCCCAGCTACCCGACGCCGGACGGGAGGGGAGAGGGGGAGTATCTGCGCCGGCTCGTCGATGAGGGCCTGCGCCAGCGTTACGGGGACCCGATTCCCGCCGAGGCGGTCGAGCGCGCCGAGTACGAGTTGGGCGTCATCGACCGGATGGGCTTCAACGCCTATTTCCTCATCGTGTGGGACTTCGTCAAGTACGCCAAGGACGCCGGCATCGCGGTCGGACCGGGCCGTGGCTCCGCCGCCGGCTCGATCGTCGCCTACTGCCTGCAGATCACCGACGTCGATCCGCTGCGCTATGACCTGCTGTTCGAGCGCTTCCTCAACCCCGAGCGCGTGTCCATGCCCGACATCGACATGGACTTCTCGGTGCGCGGCCGTGAGCGCGTGATCCGCTATGTGACCGAGAAGTACGGCAAGGAGGCGGTCGCCCAGATCGTCACCTTCGGCAAGATGTTGCCGCGCGCGGCCACCCGCGACGCTGCCCGTGTCCTCGGGCACGAGTACGGCGTGGGGGACCGGCTGGCCAAGCTGATCCCCGAGCCCCAGCAGGGACGTTCGCCCAGCTTCAAGGACTGCCTGGCTCCCGGGCAACCGCTGCGCGCCGAGGTCGATCGCGACGGCACCGCCAAGCAGATCGTCGACGTCGCCCAGGGTCTGGAGGGCATCGTGCGCAACTCCTCGATCCATGCCGCGGCGGTGGTGATCTCCGACCGGCCGCTGACCGACATCCTGCCGCTGCAGATCGCCGAGGCCGGCGCCGACGAGAACGGCGATCGCATCTTCCGGACCGTGACTCAGTTCTCGATGAAGCCGGTGGAGCAACTGGGCCTGCTGAAGATGGATTTCCTGGGGCTGCGCAACCTCGACGTGATCGAGGACGCGCTGGACATCGTCGAGCGTTCGACCGGCGAGCGACCGGACATGGGAACGCTGCCGCTCGACGATGCGGGCACCTACGAGATGCTGGCCCAGGGCGATGCGATCGGCGTGTTCCAGTTCGAGTCCGAGGGGATGCGCGAGGCGCTCAAGAAGGTCCGGCCGACCGAGTTCGACGACCTGGTGGCGCTGGGCGCGCTCTATCGCCCCGGCGCGATGGACCAGATCCCCACCTACGCGCGCGGCAAGCGCGACCCGGAGACCATCACCTACGCCGACGAGCGACTGCGGCCGATCCTGGAGTCCACCAAGGGCGTGATCATCTACCAGGAGCAGGCGATGCAGATCTCCAAGGAGCTCGCCGGCTTCAGCGGTGCCAAGGCGGATGACCTGCGCAAGGCGATCGGCAAGAAGAACCGCGAGTCGATGGCCAAGCTCAGGCCGGAGTTCGTCGAGGGATGCCGCAGGTCCGGGACCAGCGAGTCGGTCACCGAGATGCTGTGGACCACCAACGAGAAGTCGGCCGACTACTCGTTCAACAAGTCCCACGCCGCCTGCTACGGGCTGATCTCCTACCGCACCGCGTGGCTGAAGGCCAACTACCCGGCCGAGTACATGGCGGCGCTCATCTCCTCGGTGATGGACACCAAGGACAGGGTGCCGTTCTTCGTCGCCCAGGCCGAGCAGATGGGGATCGCCATCCTGCCGCCGGACGTCAACCTCTCCGACCACGAGTTCGTGGTGGTGGACGGCAACATCCGCTTCGGCCTCGATGCCGTCAAGGGCGTCGGCTACCAGGCGGTGGAGGCGATCAAGAGCGCCCGGGGGGACGACGCGCGACCCCCGGCCATTCACCAGTCTGTTCGATTTCTGCGAGCGTGTCGACAACCGCGCGGTCAACAAGAAGGCGATCGAGGCGCTCATCAAGTGCGGCGCCTTCGGCTCCACCAACGACACCCGCAAGGGCATGCTCATGGTCCTCGAGCAGGCGCAGGCGGCGGGGCAGAAGGCCCAGCAGGACGCGCTCATCGGGCAGGGGTCGATCTTCGACCTCGGTCTTGGCCTCGGCGGCGACGCGGCGGACAGCGGCCACGGGGCCGCCGGCGCGTTCGCCGGGCCCACGCACGCTCCCATCCCAGGGGACGAGTTCGACCAGACCGAGCTGCTGGCCGCCGAGAAAGAGTCACTGGGCCTGTTCATCTCCGCGCACCCGCTCAAGGAGATGGGGCCCGCGCTGCGTGCCAAGGCCGGCAGCACCCTGGCTGAGCTCTCCACGCGTCGCGACGGCGACTGGGTCACGATCGGCGGCATGGTCACCCAGGCCAAGAAGATCAAGACCAAGAAGGGCGACTTCATGATGTTCGCGACGCTCTACGACCTGGAGACGTCGGTGGAGATCATCGTGTTCGGCAAGACGCTGGCCACCTGCGAGGAGGCGCTCCAGACCGATTCGATCGTCCTGGTGCGGGGCAAGGTGGACCACAAGGACCGCGACACCACCTGCCTCATCGCCCAGCAGGTCGAACGCTTCGAGCCCACCGAGGAGGACGTGTTAGAGGCGCAGGTCCAGGCCGCCAAGCCCGCCCTGACCCCCAGCGCGCTCAAGCTTCACCTCGATGCCACCGCGCTGCCGGCGTCGGTCCTGGGCGAGCTCAAGGAGCTGCTGTCGGGCTTCCCCGGCGAGTCTGATGTCGTCATCGAGCTGAGCACCACCGTCGGACACCGTCGGCTGAAGCTTGGCCCCAGCTACCGGGTATCGCACAGCGCCGGGTTGCACGCGGAGCTCGACTCCCTGCTCGGCTCGGCGCTCATTCCCGAGCTCGGCCGCGCGCGCGAGCCGGAAGCCGCCAGCGTCGCCTGACCCCACCGGACGGGCCATGCCTCAGTGGACGTGGAGGTTGATCCCCAGCATCGGCCGGCCCTACGCCGGCAGCCACGGCCCGCGCCAGCCGCCGAACCCGTCGGCCACCTTGCCCGCCTCCTCCGGTCCCCAGGAGCCCTGGGCGTACGGGAGCGCCTTGGGCGGCGCGTCGAGCAGCGGCTGCAGCACCCGCCAGCACTCCTCGACGTTGTCCTGGCGGGTGAAGTGGCTGGCGTCGCCTACGAGCGCCGCGTGCAGCAGGACCTCGTAGGGGGTGGCGCCCTCGCCCCCCTCCTTGGCGAACTCCATGTTCAGGTCGATCTCGGCGGCGCCTGATTTGTCGGCGCGCAGCCCGTCGAGCGAGATGCGGATGCCGGAGTGTGGGTCGACCCGGAAGACGATCTGGCTGGGTTCGGGCCGCCGTCGGCCGCGCGTGATGAACGGGAGCCGCGGCGCGTTGCGGAACACCAGGCGCAGCTCGGTCTGGGTGACGGGGAGGCGCTTGCCGGTACGGATGAAGAACGGCACTCCGGACCACCGCCAGCTGTCGATGTCGAGGCGCAGGGCGGCGTAGGTCTCCGTCCTCGAGTTCTTGGCCACGCCGTCGATATCGCGATAGCCCTCGTACTGGCCGCGGACGTAGTGCTCGGGCTTGGCATCGGCCATGGCCACGAACACGGCCTGCTTGGCGTCCTTCTGGCTGTCCGGGTCGGCCGCGGCGGGTGGGTCCATCGCCGCTGTGGCGACGATCTGCAGGAGGTGGTTGACCACGACGTCGCGCAGCGCCCCCACCGGGTCGTAGAAGCGGCCGCGATCCTGCACGCCGAAGCTCTCGGCCATCGTGATCTGCACCGAGGAGACGAAGTTGCGGTTCCACACCGGCTCCAGGATGGCGTTGGCGAAGCGAAGGTAGAGGACCTCCTCCACGCCCAGCTTGCCCAGGAAATGGTCGATCCGGTAGATCTGCGGCTCGCCGAGGTGCTGGTGAAGCTCGGCGGCGAGGTCCCGGGCCGATTGCAGGTCGTGCCCGAAGGGCTTCTCCACCGCCACTCGCCGGCCTCCCTGCACGAGCTTGGCGTGGGCCAGGCCCGCCACGACCATGCCGAACAGCGACGGCGGGATCTCGAGGTAGAAGACCGGGTTGGCCGCCTTGCCCAGCGCGGAGGCCACCGCCGCGTAGGTGGCGCTGTCGCTGAACTCGCCGCTCACGAACGACAGCTGCTGGGCGAAGCGCTTCCACACGGCATCGTCGATCGGCTCGCCGGTGGCCTTCACCGCGTCGAGCGCGTGGCGCCGCAGACGATCGTCGTCCCAGTCCTCCACGGCGACGCCGATCACCGGGCAATCGAGCAGCCCGCGCGCGGCCAGCCGATACAGCGACCGCAGCGTCATCTTGCGGGCGAGATCGCCGGTGATGCCGAACACCACCAGAGCGTCTCCGGGCCGGGTCAGGTCGCTCATCGCCACGACGCTAGCGGGACTTGCCGCCGCGGGCTCTGGCGCGTGCCCGCGACGCCTTGCCACGCTTGCGCAGCTTGAAGCAGAGCTCGACCTCTTCGCGCGAAGGGCCCTGGCGCTCCGGTCCCTGGGTCTCGATGACCAGCGGCAGCTTCTCGAATCGGGGCTCTGAGAGGTAGGCCGCGCACCCTCGCTCCCCCAGCTCGCCGGTACCGATGTTGGCGTGGCGGTCCCGGTTTGACCCGAGCTTCGTCTGGGAGTCGTTGAGGTGCAGGGAGCCCAGGCGCTTGATGCCGACGATCCTGTCGAACGCATCGATCGTCTCGGTCAGCCCGGCGGCCGTCCGGATGTCGTATCCCGACGCGAGCAGGTGGCAGGAGTCCAGGCAGACGCCCACGCGCTTGCCCCCGCCGCTCGCCGACACCAGTTCGGCCAGCTCCTGAAACGAGCGTCCCAACGTGCCACCGGCTCCGGCCGTGTCCTCCAGGTGAAGCGGACAGCGATCGGTCTCCGACAGCGCCTCCTTGATCACCTTGCCGGCCCGCTTGATCGCCTGCTTGACGTCGCCCCGCTTGGCCGACCCCGGGTGCAGGACAACGCCGGCGGCGCCGATGCCGGCTCCCACGCGCAGGGACTGGATGAGCGAGGCCCGCGACTTGTCGCGGATCTCGGCGTCTTCGGAGGCGCAGTTGAGCAGGTATACGGCGTGGATCAGGACCGCCTTGACAGGACTGGGCCTCATCGCCGCCTTGAACGCGGCGAAGTCGTCGTCCCCGTAGGCGGTGGGTCGCCACATGCGCGGCGACTGGTTGAAGATCTGGATCGCCTCGCAGCCCTTCTCCACTCCGCGCTCGATCGCCTTGTCCAGACCGCCGGCCGGTGATACGTGGGCGCCGATTAGCATGCTGTGACCATGTCCTTACGTGTTCGCTTTGCTCCGTCCCCTACAGGGGCCCTGCACATCGGCGGCGCGCGGACGGCGCTGTATAACTGGCTGCTGGCGCGCGGGCAGGGAGGCACCCTCGTCCTGCGGATCGAAGATACCGACCGGGAGCGCTCCACGCCCGAAAACGTGGAGCAGATCCTCGATGCTCTCACGTGGCTCAACCTCGACTACGACGAGGGCCCGATCTTCCAGTCACAGCGCGCAGGGCGACACGCCGAGGTCGTTGCCCGGCTGCTTACCGACGGGCACGCCTACCACTCGAGCGCCACCACCGACGACGTACGTGCGTACAAGCAGCGCCACGGAGCCGACCGCGGCTTCCGCGGAGAGCCGGAGGACTCGGGCGCGGTTCGCCTGCGGGTCCCCGACACCGGCGAGACCGTGGTGCGTGACGTCGTCCGCGGCGAGGTGGCGTTCCCCAACGCCAACCAGGACGACCCTGTGATCGCGCGAGCGGACGGCACCCCCGTCTACAACCTCGCGGTGGCCGTCGACGATCTCGACGCCGGCATCACCCACGTGGTGCGCGGCGAGGACCACATCTCCAACACGCCGAAGCAGTTGTGGGTGCTGCAGGCGCTGGGCGCGGCCGTCCCGCAGTACGCGCACCTGTCCCTGCTCTACGGCCCCGACGGCAAGAAGCTGTCAAAGCGTCACGGCGCGGCATCGGTGCAGGAGCTCCGCGACGCCGGCTACTTGCCCGAGGCCGTCGACAACTACATCGCCCTGCTCGGCGCCGGCTTCGCCTCCGACGAGGAGTTCTTCAGCCTCCCAGAGCTCGCCGAGCGCTTCCGGCTCGAACGGGTCTCCAAGAACCCGGCGATCTTCGACGAGCAGAAGCTGCGCCACCTCAACGGGCGCCACCTGCGAGAGCTGGGAACCGACGAGCTCACCGCCCGCCTGGAGCGCTTCACGGGACGGACGGGCCTGGGCGGCGCCGTGGAGATCAGCGAGGAGAAGATCCAGACGCTGGCGGACTTCTGGCCGCTGGTCTCGTTCCTGTTTGACGGTCCGGTCGACGACCCCTCCGCTTTTGAAAAGACGATCCGGCGCGACGGCGGGGCGGAGGCGCTGAGCGCGGGGCGCGACGCGCTGGCGCAGACCGAGACGTTCGACGCCGAGCATGTCGAGGCCGCGCTGCGCGGAGTGGTGGAGCGGCTGCAGACCAAGCCGGGGAAGGTGTTTCAGCCGGTGCGCGTTGCCATCGCTGGTCAGACCGTATCCCCCGGTATCTTCGAGAGCGTTGCGCTGCTCGGAAAGGACGAGACACTGGCCAGGATCGACTCCGCACTGGCCCGCGCGCGGGACGAGGACTGAACCCGCCGCCCGGAAGGGCTAAACCGCCGCCCCCAGCTGCCGATAAACAAGGGCAATGCTTGGGAGCAAACCGACCAAGGCCAATCCGATGCGCCCGCACGTGGGTAGGAAGGGATCAGATCCCGATGGCGACTGCTGCTTTGAAGACTGCTGTGCCAACTGACCCATACGCCACGCGTGAGCGCCACCACAACGAAGGCCATGGTCGCCGGCTGACGACGGCCTTCGAGGCCCTCGAGGCCTACCCGGTGCTGGTCGAGTCCCGCAACCGCGTCCTGCGACTGTTCGAGGACGGCGAGCCGTCGGTCGGCGACGTGGTCGCCGCCGTCGAGGCCGATGTCGCGCTCGCGGTCACCGTCGTGCGGCTGGCCAACAAGGTTGAGGGCCCCACGCAGGGTCGCGTCGACAGCGTGGTCGCCGGCGTCGACGTGCTCACCCCCCGCACCGTCCACGCGATCGCCAGCCGCGCCCGCACCTTTGACTTCTTCGAGCGCACCGCCGTGTGGCAGGGGCTCCCCGAGCGCTTTCGCCTGCACTCCGTGGCCACCCAGCGCGCCGCCGATCGCCTGGCGCGCGAGATCGGCTTCGAGGCCCGAGACCGCCTGATGGTCACCTCGCTGCTGCACGACATCGGCAAGCTCGTCCTCGTCCACGCCTACCCCGGGTACCCGTCGCAGGTCCACGGCGAGGCCCGCACGCCGGAGGATCGCCTCCAGCGCGAGCGCCGGGAGCTCGGCGTCGACCACGCCCTCGTAGGCGGCGTGCTCGCCCGCCGCTGGGCGCTGCCCAAGTCGATCGCCAGCGTCATCGAGCGCCACCACGGCGAGGACTCCACCGGGGAGGCGGCCCTCGTCCGCCTGGCCGACATGCTGGCCCACTACGTGCTCGGGGGCTCCATCACCCCGTCCGAGCTTTTGTCGGTGGCGCGGACCATCGGCCTCACCCCGGCCGGCCTGCGCAAGGTCATGTACGAGCTGCCCCTGCCTGCCTCCGGCGAGCGGCCGCGCCAGATGGAGCCGTGCCCGCTGTCCAGCCGCGAGGTCGATGTTCTGCGCCGGCTTGCCCGCGGCATGGTCTACAAGCAGATCGCCTCGGAGCTCGGGCTGTCCACCAGCACGATCCGGACCCACCTGCACAACGTGTACGGCAAGCTCGGTGCCATGGACCGCGCCCAGGCGGTCCTCATCGCCACCGAGCGCGGCTGGATCTGATCTGGCCTTCGCGGGCTCCCGCCCGCGACCGCACGCGGCCCTGGAAGCGGCGTGCCCATTAGTACCATCGGGCCCGCATGATCTCCATCACCACCAAGTCGCCGTACGCACTGAGCGCGCTGGTGGAGCTCTACCGCCAGGGTGGCCCGGGGCCGGTCCCGATCGCCGAGCTCGCGCGCCGCCGCGACATCCCGGTGCAGTTCCTGGAGCACCTCTTCGCCACCCTGCGCCGGGCCGGCATCCTGCGCTCGCAGCGCGGGGTCAAGGGCGGCTACAGCTTCGCGCGGCCCAGTGACGAGGTCACGGTGCTCGAGCTGGTGGAGCTCCTCGACGGTCCACTGGGCGCCGGCGCCACCGGCGTGTTCGGAGCCGCCGCGGAGGCGGCGCGCGCCGTCCTCGCCGAGGCCACGGTGGCCTCCGTCGCCGAGCAGGAGCTCAGGTCGGCGGGGGCGCCGATGTACCACATCTGACCTGCCGGTCAGCGACCCCGCGGCGGCCCCGTAACGACGCGCGTCCGGGTCGCCGTGGCGATCCCAGCCTGCCCATCAGCCCGGTCTGCCCCCACCTGGGGCGAAATCGACGGCCTGAGCTGAAACGTGGAGACCTTGTGTCGGCTCCGCTCGAAGTGCGCTGCATCGTGGTGAGAGCTCCCGAGCGGGGCCCGAACCGCGATTTCGCGCGTTGTCTACTGTGTCCCACCATGCCGGAGATCGCGAGCAACATCACCGATCTGGTGGGGCGAACGCCGATCGTCAAGCTGACCCGCATCGGGCCCGACTCCGGGGCCGAACTGTTCGCCAAGGTCGAGGCGTTCAACCCCGGCGGCAGCGTCAAGGACCGCATCGGGGTCGCGATGATCGAGGCCGCCGAGCGCGACGGTCGCATCGAGCCCGGTCGGACGACGATCGTCGAGGCCACCAGCGGTAACACGGGCATCGCGCTGGCCTTCGTGTGTGCGGCCAGGGGGTATGACCTCATCCTGACGCTGCCCCAGGGCATGAGCCGTGAGCGTGAGGCGCTGTTGCGCCTGTACGGCGCGTCGGTGGAGGTGGTGGAATCGCTCGGGGGCATGACCGAGGCCGTCGAGGCCGCCCAGGCGCTGGCGGCCCGCGACGACGTATTCCTCCCCGACCAATTCTCCAATCCGGCAAACCCGGACGTGCACCGCCGCACGACCGGGCCCGAGCTGTGGGACGCTCTGGACGGCCGCGTTGACGTGTTCGTCGCCGGCGTCGGCACCGGCGGCACCATCACCGGCGCAGGAGAGGTGCTCAAGGAGCGCAACCCGCGCTGCCGGATCGTCGCGGTGGAGCCGCGCAACTCTGCGGTGCTCTCAGGCGGTCTCCCGGGGCCCCACAAGATCCAGGGGATCGGCGCCGGCTTCATCCCCGCCGTACTGAACCGGGAGCTGCTCGACGAGGTCATTCCCGTCGATGACGAAGACGCCATCGAAACGGCGCGCATCCTGGCGCGCCGTGAGGGAGTGCTGGCCGGCATCTCCTGCGGAGCGGCGGTGTGGGCAGCGCTGCAGATCGCCGGCCGCCCGGAGTTCCGATCCGCCCGGATCGCCACGATCCTCCCCGACTCCGGCGAGCGCTACGTCTCCACGCCATTCTTCGCTCCCTGAGGGCGGCCGCCGCGGTCGCGCACCGGTCCTCCGGAATCCGGCCGGAAGCGCGCATCCCCGCCCAGATGGCCCGAGCGGGGCGGTCGCTACGCTACGACGAGATGCTCGGGGTGATTGCGCGCACGGGTGCCGAGATCCGCCGGGATGTCGCGGCTGCCAAGAGCCGTGATCCCGCCGCCCGGGGGGTGGGCTCGCTGGAGATTCTCGCCGCCTGGCCGGGGGTGCACGCGCTGCTGGCCCATCGCGTCGCTCACGCGCTCTACGGCGCCGGCATGCCGGTGCTGCCGCGGCTCATCGCGGCGGTGGCGCGGGCGGTGACGGGCATTGAGATCCACCCGGCGGCGCGGATCGGCATGGGTTTCTTCATCGATCACGGGATGGGCGTGGTGATCGGCGAGACCGCCGAGATCGGTGACGACGTCACCATGTACCAGGGCGTGACCCTTGGCGGCACCGGGTTTGCCACCGGCAAGCGGCATCCGACCGTGGAGGACAACGTCACGATCGGCTCCGGCGCCAAGCTGCTGGGCCCGATCACCGTCGGCCACGGCGCCAAGATCGGCGCCAACAGCGTGGTGATCCACGACGTCCCCCCCAACTCGACCGTGGTCGGCAACCCCGGGCATCCGGTGCGGGTTGAGGGACGACGCGTGGAGGGCCCCGACACCGACTGGATTCACCTGCCCGACCCGGTGGCCGACGCCATCCGGGGGCTGTCCGGCCGGATCACCGCACTCGAGGCGGCCGAGGAGGGCCAGGACCACCCCCCCGGCGAGGTGCGGCCGTTGCGCCGGGCCGCCGGCGGACGACAGCCCGACGGGCGCTCCAACCCGTCGGTCGGCCCTAGTCCAGCGGGCGGATAGGGTCGTCGCCGGCGTCGCGCGCCGGCGCTGCGTGCATCGGAGGCAGAGAGGACCGGTCTCCGACGAGGTCGGAGCCGGTCATGTTGCGCCGCCCCCGGACCAGGTACAGCGGGCGGCCCTTGACCTCATCGTAGATGCGTCCCACGTACTCGCCGATGATCCCGATCGCGATCAGCTCGATGCCGCCGAGGAGCAGCACCAGGATCGTGAGCGCGCTGAAGCCCGGCAGGTAGGAGCCGAGGATCCGCAGGACGGCGACGACGGGAATGGCGATGAAGGCCAGCGTCGAGATGAGGAAGCCCAGCAGCGTCGCCAGCTGGAGCGGGCGGTGGGAGAACGACGAGATCGCGTCCAGCGAGAAGCGCAGCATCTTCGGGATCGTGTATTTGGTCTCGCCGGCGTAGCGCGAATCACGGTGATAGGGGACCGCCGCCTGCGTGTAGCCCACCCACACGGTCATGCCCCGCAGGAACCGGTTGCGCTCGCGCATCGACAGCAGGGCGTCCAGGGCCCGCCGGTCGAGCAGGCGGAAGTCGCCCGAGTTCTGCTGCAGCTCGACCTGGGCGAGCTTGTCGAACAGCCGGTAGAACCAGCGGGCGGTGCTGAGCTTGAAGCGGGACTCGCCCTCGCGGTGCTCGCGCACCGCGTAGACGACGTCACAGCCGGCGCGCCAGTGGTCGAGCATCGTCGAGATCAGCTCGGGCGGGTCCTGGAGGTCGGCGTCGATCATGACCACCGCGTCGCCCCGTGCGTGGTCGAGGCCCGCGGTGAGCGCCGTCTGGTGCCCGAAGTTGCGCGACAGGTACACCACCCGCACCCGCGGGTCGGCGGCGGCCAGGCCGTCGAGCTTCATCGGCGTGCCGTCCGTGGAGCCGTCATCCACGAGCACGAGCTCAAACGGCAATGCGCCGAGCGCGGAGCAGACCCGTGCGTAAAACTCGTCGATCGTCGCGTCCTCGTTGTACATCGGCGCCACGACGCTGACGAGCGTCAGTTCGCGGGGCTCGCCGTCGAAGAATCTCGGCGCGACGCTCATCGGCTCATCGTACGGGTTGGTCCGCTTCCGGCGTCCAGGTCAGAACAGGCCATGAGGGATGTACCCGAGCAGCTCGAGGCCCTGAATCACGCCGGTGAAGATGATCGCCGTGGTGGCCAGGCGGCGGTCGCGGCCCAGCGCGGCCAGCGGGAGCAACCAGGCCACGTACCAGGGCAGGAGCGAGCTCGACGCAACCAGCATCGCCAGCATGGCCCAGGCAGCGCCGTCGATCCAGTCCATCTGGCCGCGCCACACCCGGCGCAGCAGCCAGCACAGCGCGACCGCGAACGCGCCCGCCAGCACGAAGCCGGCGACGCGCCCCGCCGTGGGCAGGCCCAGCCGCGTGGAGATGACACCGGGGATGCTCAGGGACCCGCCCTCACTCTGGCTCTTGATGACCGTCCCGAGCATGTCGAACGAGCCTGAGCCGAACAGGCTGAAGCTGAGGGCGGCGAGCGCCGCCACGCCCACCCCGGCGCCGAGGGCGATCCGCCGGCGGCCGCGCCGCGCCTGCGCGCTCGGGCCGCCGGCGGCGAGCGCGAAGGGGAGCACCAGGCCGGCGGTCAGCTTCACGCCGACGGCGAGCAGGCTGAGCCCGCCGCCGATCACCTCGCGGGAGGCGAGGATCGCGTAGACGCCGCCCACCATCGCCAGCAGCATGAGCGGGTCGTTGTGGCCGCCGCCCACCGCGTAGATGACCAGCAGCGGGTTGAGGCCCACGAGCGCCACGGCCTTGACGGGGTCGGTGCCACGCAGCCGCGCGCACTGCCACACCAGTGCCACCAGCGCCAGGCTGGCCAGGACGGCGATGGACTTGTAGGCGAACACGCTGGTCGCGATCGTCAGCGGCGCCAGGAGGTAGCTGAAGACGGTGAACACCGGTCCATAGGCGCTGGCGATGTAGGACCATTCGGCGCCGACGTAGGGGAACACCGCATCCGGGTTGATCGCGTAGGGCCCATGGGTGTAGGGGTTGACGTGGTAGACGGCCCCCATGCGCGCGTACGCCTGGTAGCTGAAGATGTCGGTGGAGGCCATCGGCGGGGCCAGCAGCACCGCCGCATACACCGCGACGATGGCGATCAGGACGACCCGCGCCGACAACTGCCCCGAGAGCGCGACGACGGCCGCGTAGGAGACGAACATCAGCACCAGCGCCGCGATCGCACCGCCGACGTGGAGGTTGAGGAACAGCGACCCGAACGCCCCGGCGAGCGCCGCCTGGACGGGCCGGATCGACTCGGGCAGCAGCGACTGGGTGTGCGCCGCCGCCACGGCGACCAGCGTCCCGGACGCGACCACCCCGGCCACCGCGCAGCGGGCGAGCCGGCTCTGCCTGCGTTGGCTGACGACCTCGCGCTCGATCGCCGGATCGGGCGCGAGCGGCGCGGGCGCGGTGACCGGCACCGCGATACCCGGGCTCACCGGGAGCGCGACACTCGGGGCGGCGCCGACCTGGAGGGCCGCGGTGGCGGCCAGTTCAGGGCCGCCCGGTACCACCGAATCGAGCCCGTCTGCGGGCAGCGGGTACCCGCCACTTGGCGGAATCGCGCTCGCTGAGCTGGTGGCACTCATTCTGGTCAGGATGCCCGGACGTGGACCTGGTGCGGTTTGGGCAACGTTGGCATCTTATTAATTGAGCGATTTGGAGCGACTGGACCCGGCGCGGGCGAGCGCCGCCGGCGCTCCGCGTCTCATCGCTGGAACAAGCAGCATCGCCTCGAGGGCGATCCGCGTGGACATCTTGGAACTACCCGCCGCGCGGTCGGTGAACACGATCGGGATCTCGCGGACGCGAAAGCCCGCCAGGTGGGCCCGGTAGGTGACCTCGATCTGAAAGCCATAGCCCTGGGCGCGGATGCTGGGCAGATCGATCGCCTCGAGGACCTCGCGCCGGATGCACTTGAAGCCGCCAGTGAGGTCCCGCACGTTCACGCCGAGGATCCGCCGCGCGTAGAAGCCCCCGCCGCGGCTGACCAGCCGGCGCAGCAGCCCCCAGTCGCGCACGCCGCCGCCGGGCACATAGCGGCTTCCCAGCACGAGATCGGCATCCTCGGCCGCCGCGAGCAGCTCAGGTAGGTAAGCGGGATCGTGAGAGAAGTCGGCGTCCATCTCGATCACCAGCTGTGCGCCGCCGGCGAGGGCGTGGGCGAAGCCGGCCAGGTAAGCCTGCCCCAGGCCGCTCTTGCCGGGGCGGTGCAGCACCTCGACCCAGTCGTGCTCGGCCGCCAGCGCGTCTGCGATCGCGCCGGTGCGGTCCGGCGAGTTGTCGTCCACGACCAGGATTCGGTGGTCTCCCGGCACGGCCTGCTCCAGCGCGGCGCCAGCCGCGCGCACGACAGCGGAGAGGTTCTCGGCCTCGTTGTAGGTGGGGATCACCAGCCAGACGGTGGCACTCATGGCGGACGCAGCGTAGTGGCCCGGGGGGCACGCGCGTGGCCCCCACTGCAGGCGTCGAGCGGCCCGCGTGACGGGTGTGGGCTTGCATAGGCGGCGTGAGAACCCGCGGCACGGCATCATGTGGCCGGGGACTTGCGGATGGACAAAGGTCACTCGGCATTGGAAGAGCGCCCGCGCCCGGGCCTACGCCCGGGTGGATCGGACGCGGGCGCGCGGCCCTCCCTGGCGCCACATCACCGCCGGCGCCGGGCGGCGGCGGTGCTGGCGGCACTCGCGGTGCTGGCCCTGGTCGCGGGCATCGCGGTGGGCGCGGCGTCGTCCGGATCGAGCCTGCCCGCCCATCAGGCCGTGGTGCTGCCCAACGGCTACTTCAACCGGATCCGGACGCTGGCCGGAGGCGGCCCCGGCTCGTTCGTGCTGGGTGAGCAACACGCCGAGAACGCCGCGATCACCCACACGCTCTCCCACACGCCGTTCGTCCGGGTCGCCGGAGCCCAGCACAAGGACGTGGCGCTGACCTTCGACGACGGGCCCGGCCCGTACACGCCGGCCATCGTGCGGATCCTGGAGCGCGAGCATGTCCCGGCGACGTTCTTCGAAGTGGGCGTCGAGGAGCGCTACTTTCACGCCGCCACAGCCGCGATCGTCGCCCGCGGCTTCCCGATCGGCGACCACACGGAGACCCACGCGCCGATGTCCGAGCTCAAGCGCAAGCTCCAGCAGTCAGAACTGCTTCAGGACTCCGCCGCGATCGGGACCTACGGCGCCCCGTTCCCCCGGCTGTTCCGCCCACCGTACGGGATGTGGAACGCCACCACGCTCAAGCTGCTCAAGAAGTACCGGATGCTCATGGTCCTGTGGACGGTCGACACCGACGACTACGAGACGCCCGGGGTCAAGGTCATCCTCCAGCGGACGCTGGCCGGTCTTCAGCCAGGGGCGATCATCCTCCTGCACGACGCCGGGGGCAACCGGTCAGAGACGGTCGCCGCGCTGCCGCTGATCATCAAGGCCCTGCGCCGGCGCCGCTACAAGCTGGTCACGGTGCCGCGGCTGCTGCTGGACAACCCGGCGCCGCGGGATCAGGACGTGGCGGGGCTGGTCGGCGCCGGCGGTTGAGCCGGCGGCGTAGGCGAGCGGTCAGCGGCGCTCGTAGGCGACGCGGTCCCAGCTGGGCTCGGGCGCGAGCTCGATCGGCTCGCCGCCGCGGTCGGGCTGGACGTAGACAAACGCGGAGGCGTCGTCGTCGAACGCGATATCGAGCTCGCCCTCCTTGACGCGTTGGTCCAGCCAGGCGCCGCGGAAGATGAGCCGCCGCAGCCAGTGCACCAGCGAGCGCTCCGACGGGCCGACCAGCTCGGCCCAGCACTCGTTGACGTGCTCGCCCAGCGCCGACGCCGGGTCGGTCACCTCGCCGTTGACCACGAGGTTGATGAGGTCCTCGGCCTCGTCCTCCTCGACCATCCCGTTGATGAAGCCGAGCTTGCGCGCGGACTGCTCGCATCGCTCTCGGAAGTCGCGCTCGTTGAAGGTGAACCGCAGTTCTCCATACTCCAGAACGAAGTCGTCGCCGGAGCTGTAGTTGCCGCGTCGGTACATCGCGTCGGCATCATATGGGCGAATCCTGCTGCTTCGGGACCCCTGAATTAGATGTTGCAGCGACAGGGGGGTGGAAGGTGAGGGGCTCGAGGCTCTTAACTACATGGAGCCCGATCAACCCTCGGTCTTGATCGTAGAGGACCACTGCGCCACGCGCCGCTTCCTGGCCGACAACCTGGCGGCCGACGGCTTCGAGCCGCTCGAGGCGACCTCGGCCGCCGACGCCGTCAGCCGGATTGCTGCCGCCCGGCCCGAACTGGTCGTGCTCGACCTCGGGCTGCCCGATCGTGACGGGCTGCAGCTGCTGTCGGAGATCCGCGCGTCCGCCCGCGGCAGCGGCCCCCTGGACCCGCAGCTGCCCGTGCTCGTCCTCAGTGGCCGGGGAAGCGAGCTTGACCGCATCCGCGGCTTCGAGCGCGGTGCCGATGACTATCTCGTCAAGCCATTCTGCTACCCCGAGCTGCGCGGCAGGCTCGACGCGCTGCTGCGGCGCTCCCAGGTGCGGCCACGGCTGGGCCGGATGCGCGTCGGCGCGCTGGAGCTGGACCCGATGTCGCGCGACGCGTGGGTGGACGGGAAGCCCGTCCACCTCACCAGCAAGGAGTTCGCGCTTGCCCTGCTGCTCGCCACCGAGCCCACGCGCGTGTTCACGCGCGCGGAGCTGCTGGCCGACGTTTGGGGCTTTCTGTCGCCGGGGGCGACCCGGACCCTGGACTCCCACGCCTCCCGGCTGCGTCGAAAGCTCAGCGTCGGCCACCGCCGGTTCGTGGTCAACGTCTGGGGGACCGGCTACCGGCTTCTGGACTCGGGGGCGTCGTGGTGAGCACCGCGGTGTCGGTGGCCGGCTGGGTGACCGCGGGGCTCGCCGCCGCGCTCGTGGTGAGCGCGCGCCGGGCCCACGGCCACCGGATGGAGGCGGTCGCGCGCGCGTGTCACGAGCTCCGCGGCCCGCTGACCGCGGCTCGCCTTGGCCTGACAGCTCCCGGCGGACGGGATGAGCCGCCGTCGCCGCGGCGCCTGCGCGCGATCGACACCGAACTGGGCCGGGCCGCGCTCGCGCTTGATGACCTCGCCGCCGCGGGCGGCGGCGGCCCGCGGCTCTGGCGCCTCGACATGGTGGACGTTCGCGCGCTGGTGGCGGAGTCCGCCGAGGCATGGCAGGCGAGCGCCGCCGCGGCCGGCACCGTCGTCTTGGTGAGATGGAGTGGGGTGGAGGCGGTCGTGTGGGGTGACCGGCTGCGGCTGGCCCAGGCGATCGGCAACCTCATCGCCAACGCCATCGAGCACGGGCAGGGGCCGGTGGACGTGGCGGGAGCGGTGCGGGACGGAAGCGTCCGGATCGTCGTGTCAGACGACGGGCCGGGACTGCCCGCGCCGGTGGCGGCGCTGATCCGGCGCCCGCGTCGGGGGCGGGACGCCCGGGGACGGGGCCTGGCGATCGCCGTCGCAGCGGCGCAGGCGCACGGCGGGGGTGTGGCCTCGGCGCCCGCGGAGCGCGGAGCGCGGCTGTTGATGGAGTTGCCGGTCGGCATGCACACGCAGGGCTACGCGGACTGACGGCGTACACAACCGGGACCACACGCGCCATCCGGGCAGACGGAAGCGACGCCTCCGCGTCGACGTATCCATGCATACGCCCCGGACGGAATCGCGCCCGATCTGCAAGCCAGGTCCGCAGACCGGCGATCTGCACGCGTGCGTGCAGCATCGCGCGGCCCTCGGTGGGACGGTGTCCCACCCCGAATCGCCTGTAACCGTGGGGGCTTTCACGCCGCCGGGGCCCCGCTTGGCCACTTTGTGGGGCAACAGATGCGATTTGGGTTGCATTGTGGGAGAGAGTGGGATACTGTGGGCGCCGCTTCAGGAACCCGGGTGGCAGGGCTCCTCCCACCCAGCCACCCGGGTTTGAGCATCAAGCCCGTATGAGCTCCCTTGACCTTCCGCGGAACCTTCGAACACGCGCTCGACGCGAAGCACCGGCTGACCATTCCGGCCAAGTTCCGCGGAGCGCTGGCCAGCGGCGTGGTGCTCGCTCCCTCACACGAGGTCGAGGCGGGCGCGCCGCGGACGGTCGCGATCTGGACCCCCGCGGCCTACGACCAGCTCACCGGGACATCGCTGGCCGGTCTGCACCCGTTGTCGCCGACGGCTCGCGAGCTGAAGCGGTTCCTGTTCAACGCCTCCTTTGACACCGAGCTCGACGCCGCCAACCGCGTGATGATCCCGACACCCCTCATGGAGTACGCGGGCCTGACCAAGGAGGTCATCGTCACCGGTTCCGGCGAGTGCCTCGAGGTGTGGGATCGCGCGCGCTACGCGCAGAACTTCGAGGACGTCCTGACCCGCATCCCCGACATCGCGGCGAGCCTTGGCAACACTGCTTGACATGACCAAGACGCACACCCCGGTCCTGGCGGGCGAGCTCATCGAGCTGGCCGACCCACGGCCCGGGGAGACCGCGGTGGACTGCACCGTCGGCGGCGGTGGGCACGCGCGGCTCATCGCGGACCGCCTGGGCCCCGGCGGGATGCTCATCGGGGTGGACCGCGATCCGATCGCCGAGGAGCGCTTCGCCGCTCTGGCGGCCGAGGTGCTGTGCGAGACGCGTTTCATCCGCGCCGACTTCGTCACCGCGCTGCACGAGCTGCGCCAGGAGCGCCTGGTGGCGGACCTCGTGTATCTGGACCTGGGCATGTCGTCGATGCAGGTCGACATGTGGGAGCGCGGCTTCTCCTACGCCTACGACGCGCCGCTGGACATGCGGATGGACCCGTCGCAGCCGCTGACCGCGGCCGAGATCGTCAACACCTGGGACGAGCGGCGGCTGGCCCGTCTGCTGCGCGAGTACGGCGAGGAGCGCTACGCGACCCCGATCGCCCGAGCCATCGCTCGTGCCCGGCGGCGCCAGGAGTTCGCCTCGACCCAGCAGCTCGTCGGTGTCATCAAGACCGCGATCCCGATCCCGGCCCAGTTCGCGGGCGGCCATCCCGCCAAGCGGACGTTCCAAGCGCTGCGCATCGCCGTCAACGACGAGCTCGCCCAGCTGGACGAGGCGCTGCCCATCGCTTGGGAGCTGCTCGGCACCGGCGGTCGTCTGGCCGCGATCTCCTTCCACTCCCTGGAGGCCCGGCTGGTCAAGCGGTTCCTCGCCGCACGGGCACGCGGGTGCGTGTGCCCGCCCGAGTTCCCGGTGTGCGTCTGCGGGCACCAACCCGAGGCTGAGCTCATCACCCGCCGCGCTGTCGCTCCGACACCGGGCGAAGTCGCGGCCAACCCACGATCCAAGTCGGCGCACCTGCGTGCCGCCCGAAAGCTGGAGGTCATTCCCACATGACGCCATCCGCGCTCACCCCAGCGGCCCGGGGAAGCACGAAGCGCTCAGCTGCGGACCGGTCTTCACGCCCCTCTGCCGTGCGCGGCGCCGGGCATCGCCCTGAGGTGCGCCGCCAGGTCGCGCCGCGGTCTCCACGGCGCGTGTCGGGCCCGGCCGCCCGGACGGGTGCGGCGGATGCGGCCACGATCAACGTGCCCACGCGCGCGCCCGCCCGCGCACGCCCGACACGCCGACGCACGCGCCCGCCGGGGGTCATGGCGCCATGGCGCGCCCGCTCGGCGGCCTATGTCCGCGCGCTGCCCGATCACGCCCTGTTCGACCGCATCGTCCGCGGTCGCGCGTGGATCCCGCTGCTGGGCGTCCTGCTGGCGGGCATTGTGGCCATGCAGGTGGAGGTCCTCAAGCTCAACGCCGGGATCGGCCGCTCGCTCGAGCGCGCCTCGGCCCTGCAGGCCCAGAACGAGCTGCTGCGCGCCGGCGTCACCCGGTTGTCTGACGAGCAGCGCATTGAGCGGATCGCCGCTCAGATGGGCATGGTGATGCCCGCCCCGGAGCAGATGCGGTTCCTCAACACCGGCTCGGCGAGCGTCGAGAAGGCGCTGGGCGCGATCAAGGCGCCCGACGCCACCGGGTTTGAGGCCGCGCTGCCGACGATCGGCGCGCCGGCGGCGGCCCAGGGCCCGGCGGCGAACACGGGGGTGGGGACGGCGCCCACCACCACTGCCTCAACCACCGCGACAGGGGGCACGACCGACGCCACCACGCCGTCCACGACGGACGCCACGGGGTCCACCGCGGCCGGCACCGGCCCCACCACGGCCGGCGCGGGGGCGCCCTCGACCACCGACACCCAGTCCAGTCCGTCGTCCAGCGGCGGCGGGACGCCGGTCGGCGGGTAGGCCTCCCGCCGATGGTGGCGATTGATCGACGGGTCGGCTACCTCTTCGTCGGCTTCCTCGCGCTGCTGGCGGCGGCGGTGGCCCGGGCCGCCTATCTGGGCGTGATCAAGGCCGGTCCCCTCGAGCAGGCCGCGGTCAGCCAGCAGATCACCAACGTGCCGATCCCGGCCACGCGTGGGGCGATCACCGATCGCGACGGCATCCAGCTGGCGCTGTCGGAGTCCGCGGCTGACCTCATCGCCGACCCGTATCTGGTCAAACGCGGCGAACCGATGCTGATGGCCCAGGCGATGGCGCCGCTGCTCCAGATGCCGGTCCTCAAGGTGCTCTCCGATCTGACCAAGCCGCATACGGGCTACGTCGTGGTGGCCCGCGAGATCGCGCCGGCCACGGCCCAGGCGATCATGCGCCTGAAGTTCGGCGGCAAGCCGATCAACGGCATCACCACCACGCCCGACGTCAAGCGCGTCTACCCGCGCGACTGGACCGCGGCCCAGGTGCTGGGCGGCGTCAACGGCGCAGGGGCCGGCGACGGCGGCCTGGAGTACGAGTACAACCGGATCCTGTCGGGGAAGGCCGGCGAGCGACGCATCGTCAACGACGCCATCCACCAGCCGATCTCCATCGATGATGTCAAGCCCATGCGGTCGGGCAAGACGTTGCAGCTTACGATCGACGCCGGCCTGCAGAACGAGGTGGAGCAGGCCCTGGCGGGCGTCGGCGAGCAGTACTCGCCCCGCGCGGCCACCGCGATCGCCATGGATCCCAACACCGGCGCGATCCTGGCGCTGGCCAACTGGCCCCGGATCAACGCCAACGACCCCAACGCCGCGCCCAGCCCCGACGATCGCGACCACGCGGTGGCCGACAGCTATGAGCCGGGGTCGACGTTCAAGGCAATCACGGTGTCGGGCGCGCTGCAGGACGGCGTGGTGACCCCCACCAGTCAGTTCGACATCCCGCCGATGCTCCAGGTGGCCGATCGTCAGATCCACGACGCGGAGTCGCACGGCTACGTGCAGTACAACACCGCCCAGATCCTCAAGTTCTCCAGCAACATCGGCGCCGACCTGATCGGAATGCGGCTCGGGGCCCAGCGCTTCGACTACTGGGTGCATCGCTTCGGGTTCGGCTCCCGGACCGGCGTCGACGTTCCCGGCGAGCAGACCGGAATCGTCCTGCACAACTGGCAGTACTCGGGCTCCTCGATGGGGAACCTGCCCATGGGCCAGGGCGAATCCGTGACCCCGATCCAGATGGCCGCCGCCTACTCGGCCATCGCCAACGGCGGCATCCTGCGCCCGCCCAGCATCGTCCAGGCCATCGGCGGCAAGCGCCAGCCGCTGCCGGCGGGCCACCGCATCATCTCCCAGAACACCGCTGCCGAGGTACGCGACATGCTGCGCGGTGTCCTGGCCGATGGCGGTACCGCCTCGGGAGCCGCCATCCCCGGCTTCGACATGGCCGGTAAGACCGGCACCGCCAACGTCGTGGTTGACGGCAAGTACTCGAGCAGCGAGTACATCGCCTCGTTCATCGGCATGGTTCCGGCCAGCGCACCCAAGCTCGTGGTCGCGGTGATGGTGGACGAGCCCCAAGGGTCGATCTACGGCGGCTCGGTGGCCGCGCCCGCCTTCAAGAAGATCGTCGGCTGGGCCGTGCCGTACTTCGGGATCTCGCCGCGCTGAGGGGGCCGCGCCGATTGTCTCGGCCGGGTTCTGAGCCGACCATGGGCAGATCGGGGATCCGCGGACCGTCGAAGGTGCTGCGCAGCGACGCCAGCCGCATATCCCACTGGCCGCCCACCTCGGCCATCCACGACACCGCCTCGGTCAACGGCTCGGGGGTGACGCGGTAGCGGATGTCGCGGCCCACGCGTTCGCGCTCCAGCAACCCGGCGTCGGCCAGCGCGCTGAGGTGCTTGGTCACCGCCTGGCGTGAGATCGGCAGGTCATGGGCCAGTTGTGTCGCTGTCGCCGGTGTGGCGGAGATCGCGCTGAGGAGGCGTCGGCGGGTCGGGTCCGCCAGTGCGCTGAAGACGCGCCCCGCGTCGTCGTCGGTCATCGCCCAGCCGTCGCCGATCACCTAGGCGGCCATCGCGACGAGGGCGGGCCCGTAGGTCCTGCCGCCGTGCCCGGGGAGCGGAACGCCGACCAAGTCCAGGACCGCCAGCGGCCGTGTCTCGACGATCCGCAGCACGGTGGCGTTCTCGCGACCTGTCACGGACAGGCACACGCGCGAGGCGGGCTCGTCGTCCACCGCCCACCAGAACGCGAGCCGGCCGGTGCGGCGGCCCTCGGCGCCGGGCGGTGAGATCTCCTCGACCCAGCCGGTCCTCACCTCCTCGCCGATGACGAAGCGCGCCTCGCCGCCGGGCCGGAGGTCGAGCAAGACCTCGTCGGCCAGCCACTCGGAGAGGCAATTGGGGTCGGTCACCGCCTGCCACACCGTCTGAACGGTGGCCGGCAGCTCGATCTCGCGTTCGATGGTGTCGGTCATGTTGCCTCCCAGGGGCTGGGTTGTGAGCCAGATGTGCAACCCAAGCGTTGCGCATCTGCTACGGTCGTGTGCAACCTGTTCGTTGCACAATATCAGCGCTGCACAAGGAGGCCCTGATGACACTGGTTCCGATGGTCGTCGAGCAGACTGCTCGCGGGGAGCGCTCGTTCGACATCTACTCGCGCCTGCTCAACGACCGCGTCGTGTTCCTCGGCGGCCAGGTCAACGAGGAGATCGCCAACCTGATCGTGGCACAGCTCGTCCACCTGGAGTCCGACGACCCCGACAAGGACATTCACCTCTACATCAACTCGCCGGGTGGCTCGATCTACGCCGGGCTGGCGATCTACGATGCGATGCAGTTCATCGGGCCTGACGTGCAGACGATCTGCTACGGCATCGCCATGTCGATGGGCTCGCTGCTGCTGGCGGGCGGCACCCCGGGCAAGCGCATGGCGCTGCCCAACAGCCGCATCCTCATCCACCAGCCCTCCGGCGGGTTCGAAGGGCAGTCCACTGACGTGGAGATCCACGCGCGCGAGATCCTCGCCCTGCGGGCCCGGGTCGACGAGATCTACGCCAAGCACACCAGCCAGTCCGTGGAGCGGGTCCACGCCGACATGGAGCGCGACCGCTATTTCACCGGCGAGGAGGCCCTGGCCTACGGGCTCGTGGACCGGGTGCTCGAGCGGCGTGAGCTAGCCAGCCGCGGTCGCGGCTTCGGGGGGTAGACGAGCGTCTCGCGGATCAGCCGGCCGGTCGCGCCAGGTGCGTGGCCGCTTTTCCCGCAGGGGCGGCGGCTATTGTCGGGCGATGCGCCTGGCGCTCCTGTTCGATGAGCTCCCGCCGTCCGCCGCTGACGTCGAGATCTCCTCGCTCGCCTACGACAACCGGCTCGTCACGGACGGGACCCTGTTCTTCTGCGTGCCGGGCTACACGCGCGACGGGCACGATTTCGCGGCCGACGCCGTCGGCCGGGGCGCGGTCGCGCTCGTGGTCGAGCGGCCCACCGGCGCAGGGGTGCCCGAGGTGCAGGTCCCGTCGGTGCGGGCCGCCATGGCGCCGGCCGCGGCGCGGTTTCACGGCGATCCGACCGCTCGGCTCGCGACGGTTGGCATCACCGGGACCAACGGCAAGACCACGACGGCGTTTCTCGTACGCGCGTTGCTTGAGTCCAGCGGACGCCGGACGGGCTTGCTGGGCACCGTCAAGAGCGTGATCGGCGGCGTCGAGCACGAAGTCCTGCGCACGACACCGGAGGCGATCGACCTCCAGCGCACGTTCGCGGACATGCTCGAGGCCGGCGACGAGGCGTGCGTGATGGAGGTGTCCTCGCACGCGTTGCAGCTGCACCGCGCCGACGCCATCCACTTCGCCGCGGCGACCTTCACCAACCTGACCCAGGACCACCTCGACTTTCACGAGACCATGGAGGAGTACTTCGCGGCCAAGCGGCGGCTCTTCACCGACCTGGAGCCGCGCTTCGCGGTGATCAACGTCGACGATCCCTACGGAGCGCGGCTGGCCGCCGAGCTCGGAGGCAGCGCCGTCACGTTCGCGCTTGAGCGCGACGCCGCGTATCGCGCCGGCGCGGTGCAGACCGGGCTCGACGGATCGCATTTCACGGTCGCGACCCCGGACGGTGAGTTCGAGATCAGCTCTCCGCTCACTGGGCGCTTCAACGTCGCCAACGTCCTGGGCGCTTTCGCCACGGCGCGGTCGTTGGAAGTGGATGCAGACGTCGCTATCGAGGCCATCGCCGCCGCCGGTCAGGTCCCGGGCCGCTTCCAGTCGGTCACCGAGGGCCAGGCCTTCGCCGTCCTCGTCGACTACGCCCACACCCCCGATTCGCTTGAGAACGTCCTCAACGCCGCCCGCGGCCTCACCGAGGGGCGCCTCCACGTTGTCTTCGGCTGCGGCGGGGACCGCGACCGCGGCAAGCGCCCGCTGATGGGCGAGATCGCCGCCCGTCTGGCGGACCGCGTCATCGTCACCTCGGACAACCCCCGCTCGGAGGAGCCCGCCGCCATCATCGAGGAGATCCTGGTCGGCAGCGGCCCAGAGGTCGAGCACGAGGTCGACCGCCGGATCGCCATCGAGCGAGCCATGTCCACAGCGGCCACGGGTGACGTCGTTGTGATCGCCGGCAAGGGCCACGAGCAGGGACAGGAGTTCGATGGCGGCAGAAAGATCCCGTTCGACGACGTGACCGTCGCTCGTGAGATCCTGCGAGGCACGGCTTCCAACGCCGCGACTCCCGCCAGATGAACCAATGGACACCTGAGACGGTCGCGTCGGCGGCCGGCGCGGACCTAATCGCCTCGGCCGGCCACGCTGGCGGTCCCGAGGTTGTGACGATCGACTCGCGCGCCGCGGGTCCGGGGACGTTGTTCGTCGGCCTTCGCGGCGAGAACGCCGACGGTGGCACGTTCGCGGCCAAGGCCCTCGAAGCCGGGGCATGGGGCGTGCTCGCGGGGCGCGAGCATGCCGAGGAGCTCAAAGACCCCGAAGCCGGCGTCGTCCTCGCTGCGACTGATCCCTTGCAATCCCTGCAGACGCTGGCAACCGCGTGGCGGCGCGAGCTCGACGCCCGCGTAGTCGGGATCACGGGCTCGACCGGCAAGACCTCGACGAAGGACCTCCTCCTGGCGCTGTTGGCACCCCAAAGGCGGACCGTCGCCTCCCGCGCCAACTTCAACACCGAGATCGGGCTCCCGTTGGAGATCCTCAACGCGCCCGCGGGCACCGAGGTGCTGGTGCTGGAGATGGGCATGCGGGGCCAAGGCCAGATCGCCGAGCTGGCCGAGATCGCCGAGCCCGACGTGGCGGTGATCGTGAGCATCGGCCCGGTGCATCTCGAGCTGCTGGGCAGCATCGAGGCCATCGCGGCCGCCAAGGCGGAGCTGATCGCGGGGCTTCCGGCCGGCGGGACGGCGATCGTGCCCGCGGGCGAAGAGCTGCTGGAGCCGCACCTCAGAGAAGACGTGACAACTGTCACGTTCGGCCCCGGCGGTGACGTGCGCCTAACCCAGGCTGACGGCGAGCGCATGACCATCGACGCCCAGGGCACGCGAATCGACCTGGAAGTACCGTTTACGCAGGCACATCTGCGCTCGAACCTGCTCGCGGCGGTGGCCGCGGCGCGCGCCGTTGGGGTGACCCCGACGGGCCGTGTCGAGCTCGCCCTGAGCAAGGGCCGGGGACAGCGCTACGTAACACCGAGCCGGGTGACAGTCATCGACGACTGCTACAACGCCAATCCGATCTCGATGCGCGCCGCCCTCTGCGACCTCAAGGCCACCGCCGACGCTGCCGACAGCGCTCGCCGCGTCGCCGTGCTCGGCGACATGCTGGAGCTGGGTCCCCGCGAAAGGGAGTTCCATGCCGAGCTGGGTGAGCAGGCGACTGCGGCCGGCGTCGACGTGCTGGTCACGGTCGGACCGCTGGCGGCGTCGATCGCCGACCGCTTCCAAGGGGAGACCCACGAGGCGTCGGACGCCGGCGAGGCCGCCGCGATGGTGCCCGAGCTGCTGGCTCCAGGTGACGTGGTGCTGGTCAAGGCGTCTCGGGGCGTGGGCCTGGAGCTCGTCTGCCGGGCGCTCGGCGCCGGGGAAGACGACGCGTGACGGGCTCCACATCCGGGAGGGTGCTGATCGCCGGCACCGCCTCACTGCTGATGTGCCTGTTCCTGAGCCCGAAGTTCATCGAGTTCCTGCGCCGCCGCGAGTTCGGACAGAACATCCGCGAGGAGGGCCCACAGGGCCACCAGACCAAGGCGGGAACGCCGACCATGGGCGGGATCATCATCTTCCTCGCCATCACGATCCCGTACGTGCTGCTGTCCAAGCGCGACTGGCAGTCCGTGGGGGTGTTCTTCGCCGCGATCGCGTGCGCGTTCCTCGGCTTCGCCGATGACTACACGAAGATCGTCAGGCGGCGCTCGCTGGGGCTGCGCGCCCGCACCAAGCTGGTGGTCACGATCGCCATCTCGCTGGGGCTGTGGTGGATCGCGACCCAGAAGGCCAACATCGGGCCGACGATCCGGCTGAGACCCATCGACGCCTCGGTCGACCTGGGGCCGCTGTTCCCGGTGTTCATCTATCTCGTGGTAGCCGGGACCACGACTGCGGTCAACTTCACCGACGGCCTCGACGGGCTGGCGGCCGGGTGCGCGGCCATCGTCCTGCTGGCCTACATCGGCATCACGTTCATCACCGGTGGCACGGACCTGGCTCTGCTGGCCGGTTGCCTGGTGGGCGCCTGCATCGGCTTCCTTTGGTTCAACAGCTTCCCGGCGAGCATCTTCATGGGCGATACCGGGTCTCTGGGGTTAGGCGGCGCCATAGCCGGCCTCGCGGTCATGACCAACACCGAGACCCTGCTCATCCTCCTCGGCGGGATCTTCGTCATCGAGGTCCTGTCGGTGGTCATCCAGGTCTTCTCGTTCCAGGTGTTCCGAAAACGGGTCTTCCTGATGGCGCCCATCCACCACCACTTCGAGCTTCAGGCTTGGTCTGAGACCAAGATCATCCTGCGCTTCTGGATCGTCGCCGCCGCGTTCGGCGCCATCGGCTTCGTCGTCTATCAGCTCAGTGTCCGGGGATAGGGTCTCGAGCGACGCTGGCGCGCGCCCGCTGATGTCCGCCGCCGACCCTCCCAAGCCGCGGCCGCTACTTCCGGGAGGCCCGTATCTGATCGTCGGGCTGGCCCGCTCGGGCGTGGCGGCGGCACTCGCGCTGCGTGCCCACGGAGAGGAGGTGATCGGGTGCGATGCGGGGCCGCCGGGCACCCCGGCACTGGACGATGCAGCGCGAAGGCTTTCCGCCGCGGGCGTCGAAGTCCACCTTGATGCGTCAGGCGCCGCCCTTGCCGCCCGCGCCGGGACGCTCATCAAGAGCCCCGGTGTCCCCCAGAACGCCCCCGTCGTGGTGGCGGCGCGAGCCCGCGGCGTGCCCGTCGTCGGGGAGCTGGAGCTCGCCTGGCGGCTGCTGGAGAACGAGTTCGTGGCGGTGACGGGCACCAATGGCAAGACGACGACGACCGAGTGGATCGGCCACATTCACCGCGAGGCGGCCCTACCGGTCGCGGTGGCCGGCAACGTCGGGACCGCGCTGACGTCGCTGGTGGGGGCGGTGCCGCCGGGGGCCACCATCGTGTGCGAGGCGTCCTCGTTCCAACTCGAGGACACGATCGCGTTCGCGCCCGAGGTCGCGGTGCTGCTCAACCTCGAGCCCGACCACCTGGACCGCCACAAGACGTATGCGGACTACGTCGCGGCCAAGCTGAGGATCTTCGCAAACCAGGGCAACGACGACATCGCCGTCGCCCCCGTCGACCTCGGCGTCGAGGACCTGGGCGGGTGCGCCCGCCGGGTGCCGTTCGGGTCCGCCGGGGCGGAGCTGTCTGACCGGGCGGGTTACCTGTGGTGGGACGAGGAGCCCCTGGTGGACGTCACCGAGATCTCCCTTCCGGGAGCGCACAACCGCGCCAACGCGATGGCCGCCGCGGCGGCGTGCCTGGCGCGGGGCATCGGCCGTGACGCCGTCGCCGCCGGGCTACGTACGTTCCCCGGGGTCGCACACCGCCTCGAGCCGATCGCCACCCGCCACGACGTGGCCTTCGTCAACGACTCCAAGGCCACCAACGTCGCCAGCACCCTCGTCGCCCTGCGCAGCTATCCAGGCGGGGTGCACCTCATCGCAGGGGGACGCGGCAAGAGCCAGGACTTCTCTGGGCTGGCCCCGGTCGTTGCCGAGCGCTGCCGCGCCGTGTACCTCATCGGGGAGGCCGCGCTCGCGCTCGAGGACGCGCTTGCACCCGCGGGCGTGCCCACCCACCAGGTCCACACCCTCGACGCCGCCGTCACCGCCGCCGCTGCCGCCGCGGGCCCGGGCGACACCATCCTGCTCTCCCCCGCGTGCGCGAGCTATGACCAGTACCCGGATTTCGAGGCCCGCGGCGAGCATTTCCGCGCGCTCGTGGGGGAGCTCTAGGTGGCGAGCGCCACCGCATCGCGCCGCGGCCCGGGCCCCGACGCGCCGGCGGTGATCGCAGGGGCTCGGCGGCGGAGCAGCAGCCGCCGCGTCGCGCCGCCGCTGGAGCACCGCATCCTGATGACCGCGGCGCTCTGCCTGCTGGCCTTCGGCGCGGTGATGGTGTACAGCGCGTCATCGCCGCTGGGCGTTCTCAGCGCGCACGGCGGCAGCGGCACCGGGGAGTTCATCCGGTACCTGGTGTTCGGCGGGGTCGGCCTGGGCGCCATGCAGATCCTCGAGCGCCGCGGCCTGGCGCTGCTGACCCCGCAGCTCTGCCGGCTCATGCTGTTGGGCTCGTTCGCGCTGCTCGTCCTGGTGCTGGTGCCGGGGTTCGGGGTCGTCGTCAACGGCGCCCGACGCTGGTTCTCCGTCGGGCCCATCCAGTTCCAGCCTTCGGAGGTCATGAAGCTGGCGCTCGTGCTCTACGTGGCCCGCTACCTCGCCGACCACCCCAAGCGGATGCGCAGCTTCCGCCAAGCGGTCGCGCCGATCGTGCTCGTCGCCGGCCCGGCCATCCTGCTCATCGTGGTCGAGCCCGACCTGGGGACGGCGCTCGTGGTCGCGTTCACCGTGGCCGCGCTGATGATCGCCGCGGGCATGCCCATGCGCTACCTGGGCCGGCTGGGCGCGATCGCCGCGGTCGGGGTTGTGCTGATGGTGCTCGCCCAGCCCTACCAGCAGGCGCGGCTCACCTCCTTCCTGCACCCCTGGTCGGCGGCGACGGCAGCCGGAGCCGGCTACCAGGCCGTCCAGGGCCAGATCGCGCTGGGCTCGGGCGGCCTGCTCGGCGTCGGGCTGGGCAAGTCCGTGCAGAAGGTCTACTACCTGCCCGAGGCCCAGACCGACTTCATCCTGGCGGTCGTGGGCGAGGAACTGGGCGTGCTGGGCATCTGCGGCGTCATCGCCCTGTACGGGATGATCGCCTACGCCGGGCTGCGCACGGCCCGTCGCGCGGTGGGCCGCTACCCCAAGCTGCTGGCCAGCGGCCTGACGTCGCTGATCCTCTGCCAGGGGATCCTCAACATCTTCGTCGTCCTCGGGTTGGCCCCGCTGACGGGCGTGCCCCTGCCGTTCGTCTCCTACGCGCCCACCAACCTGTGTGTGATGCTCGCCTCGGTCGGGCTGCTGCTCAACATCTCGCGGCCGGGCGCGCGCCGCCTCAAGGTGGTGGAGGGCAAGCCGACCATGAGCAATGCCGAGCGCGACCGCCGCCGCCAGCAGCGCAACCAGCGCCGGGGCGGCGCCGGCGGGCGTCGCTCCGCGGGCTGATCGCTCGGCCGCGGGGGTTTCTGCCAAGCTCCGCGACCCAGTGATGCCGCCGCCCCTCATCGTCATCGGCGCCGGCGGCACGGCGGGGCACGTCGTCCCGGCGCTGGCCGTCGCCGACGCGCTCAGCGCCGCGGGGGCACGGGTCGTCTTCGTCGGCGGCGAGCGAGCCGAACGCGAGCTGGTGCCGGCGGCCGGGTACGAGTTCCACACCCTCGCCGTGGCGCAGCTGGCGCGACGCGATCCGGTGCGCGCGGCGCGCGCGGTGGTGGTGGCGGCGCGGGCCGTCGGGACGGCGCGAAAGCTGATCGGGCGGCTCAAGCCCGTGGCGGTGGTCGGCGCCGGCGGTTATGCGGCCGGGCCGGTCGGCCTGGCGGCGGTGACGCGACGGGTGCCGCTGGTGCTGATGGAGGCCGACAGCCATCTCGGGCTGACCAACCGTCTGCTGGCGCCGGCGGCGCGCCGGGTCTGCCTGGCGTTTCCGTTACCCGGTCGCGACGGTGACCGATACCTGGTCACTGGGCGCCCGGTCCCGCCGCCGGCGACCGACCGCGCCGCCGCCCGGCAGCGGTTCGGCATCGCCCCCAATGAGCAGGCCGTCCTGGTGTTCGGCGGCTCGCAGGGCGCCCGGTCGATCAATCAGGCCGCCGTGGAGGCGTTTGCCGGCGCGGGTTTTCGGGTTCTGCACGCCGCTGGTACCCGCGATCTGCCCGAGCTCACGTCACCCGGCCCTGACTATGACCTGCGGGGCTACATCACGGACTTCGGGGAGGCGCTCCTGGCGTCCGATCTGGTCGTCGCTCGATCCGGGGGATCGATCTTCGAGATCGCCGCTCACGGGCGCCCCATGATCCTCATCCCGTACCCCTACGCCGCGGCCGACCACCAGGCCGAGAACGCGCGTTACATGGAGCGCGAGGGAGCGGCTGTAGTCATCCCCGACGCTGAGCTCACCGGCCCGCGGCTCGCGCAGGAGGTGGGGATGCTCCTCGGCGACCCGGGCCGGCTGGGCGCGATGGGCCGGGCCTCGCTGGAACTGGCGCGCCCGGACGCCGCCCGCCGGATCGCAGCGGAGGTGCTTTCGGCCACGCGGACACGGTGACATCGAGTCGCGGCGGGCAGGCGCAACCGCGCATCGCGCCGTGTTGCGCTTATCCGCCTGCTCGTCTGCTCAGTAGGGCCGGCTGGGGAACCCGGGGCCCAGCTGCTGGTTGGCACGCTCGGCCAGGCCGATGGCGTATGCGGGGAAGAACACGCCAGCGGGAGGGCCACCACCGCAGCCGCTCGAGTTTCCGGGCGGGTGCGTCCACATCAACGCGTCCGCGTAGGGGAGCCCGGTGTTGGTGTTGAGCTTCGGGCCGAGCCCGCGCCCGGGCGGGTTGCACAGATCCTCCACGCCCTGGGTGGTGGGGTGGGGGTTGAGCTTCGGACCGCGGCCGTTGCTGGCGGTGTTGACGATGAAGTGGGCGCCGTGGGTCCGCCTGGCGACCTGCGTCGCCCAGCGGACCTCGTCGCTCGTCCACTGGTTGTGGGTGTCGTTGGTGAAGAAGCCTCGGATCTTGTCGACGCCGATGGCGTTCAGCGCCTTGGCGGTGTAGCCCACGGAGTTGGAGTCCGAGTACCCGCCCTCCACGTACACGACGGTGTGGGGGAGCGCCTGGAACGCGTCGACCTCGTACTTGAGGGCGGCCTCCCAGGCGGGGAGGCCGCCGTTACGGGCAATGCACGCCGACGAGCCCAGCGCGTCGATCTCGGCCAGGATCACGGCGGGCCGGCGGTCGATGGCGGCGGCCATCTCGCTGATCTGGCGCTTGAATTCCGGCATGTAGGCCGTGACCTGGGACGCGTTCGCGCAGCCACCCAGCGTGGGGTGCAGGAAGTAGGTGTTGAACAGCGCGATCGACCCCGGGTCGGCGGTGAGGTTCTGGCACAGGATCTTCTGGGTCTGCCCGAAGATCGCCCCCGGGCCCCCGCCCATTGAGTAGATGCTCAGACGCTGGGCCTCGGGCTGGGAGGCGATCTTGGACAGCATCGCCACCTTGTGGGCGAGGGACGTGTTGTGCGCCAGTTTGGCGGCGAGGTCTCCCCGGCCCAGGCGCGCCTGGAAGTCGGCCCACGACTCGCTCACCGGCATGTCGGTGGGGTTGAGGCCGACGAGCGAGGCGATCGCGCCGGCCGCCGCGCCTTTGCGGGGCCCCGGAACATAGAAGTTGGCCCCGTTGAGCGGGTCGGCTCCGGGCGCGGTGGGGAGTGCCAGCGGGTTGCTGGGGTCTCTCTGGTTCGAGTACGGCTCAGAACATTGCTGGGTGTCGTGGGGCACGGCGGACCGTGCAGGCGCCGCGGAGGTCAAGGAGATCGCGGCGAACGTGCCCATTCCGGCGGCGGCCACGAACGCGGCGATGATCAGTCGGGCGCGAGAGCGGCCCCAGTCGTTGGCGTTGGAGGAGCGCGTATGTGGGTCGTCACCCTAACCTAGACCGGGAAAAGTGTGTGAGATACCGACGAGTCTTTGTCCCGCTTTGGGCAGACACGTTGGTTGTGTGGCTCCCGCCGGGGTTGAGGCGGATCGGACGGTTCGTCGGCCCGCGACCGGCACCGGTGGTGCCGCGACGGAGCCCGTCACGACGCTCGTATAGCCTCGCCCGCGGACCATGACGACGGTCTCCCGCAACCAACCCACCTGGACGGGCCGTCGCCTGCACTTCGTCGGGATCGGCGGCGCGGGCATGAGCGGCCTGGCGCTCATCGCCGCCACGCTGGGCGCCGAGGTCAGCGGCTCTGACCGCGCGCCCTCCAGCTACACCGAGCGTCTGCGCGAGCACGGGATCGAGGCCGTCTTCGGCCATGCGGCCGCCAACGTCCCCGCTCGCGCCGAGGTCGTCTATTCCACCGCCGTGCCCGCCGACAACCCGGAGCGGCGGGCCGCCGCCACCGAGCTTCACCGGGCGGACCTGCTGGCCGAGATCGCGACGCTGCGACGCTGCCTGGCGGTCACCGGCACCCACGGCAAGACGACTACCACGGCGATGGTGGTGGCGGCGCTCCAGGGCGCGGGGATGGACCCGTCCTACGTCGTCGGCGGCGAGCTGCGCTCCACCGGCGCCAACGCCGGCTGGGGCTCGGGGGAATGGATCGTGGTCGAGGCCGACGAGTCCGACCGCTCGCTGCTCAAGCTCGGACCGGAGATCGCGATCCTCACCAGCGCCGAGCTCGACCACCACTCGACCTACGCCTCGCTGCTCGACCTCGAGGAGACGTTCCGGACGTTCATGGCGCGCGCCCGCGGCGGCGCGGTGGTCTGGGATCGGCCTCGGCTGCGCGCGCTGTGTCCCGGCGGGGGCGTGCCCTACGACGCCCCGGACGCCCGTCTCGACCCCGGTGGCTCGCAGTTTCAGTGGCAGGGCACCAAGGTCCGTCTCACCGTGCCGGGCGCCCACAACGCGATCAACGCCGCCGGGGCCCTGACCGCCTGTGCGCTGGCCGGCGCCGATCCCGCGGCCGCCGTGGCGTCGCTCGCCGGGTTCGGCGGGGCGCGGCGCCGGATGGAACGGGTGGGGGAGACGTCGGCCGGCGCGGTGGTCTACGACGACTACGCCCACCACCCCACCGAGGTCGCCGCGACGGTCGCTGCCGCTCGGTCGCTGGCGGCGCGGCGGCTGGTGGCGGTCTTCCAGCCACACCTGTACTCGCGCACGCAAGCGCTCGCGCGGCCGTTCGGGCGGGCGCTGGCGGCCGCCGACGCCGTCGTGGTCCTCGGCATCTACCCGGCCCGCGAGCGGGCCGAGGACTTCCCGGGGGTCAGCGGGCGGATCGTGGCCGAGTACGCGGCCGATGCCGGGGAAGGCCGATCGGTGGCGTGGCTGCCGGGCTTTGATGAGGCCCGGACGTACCTCGAGTCGTTCCTGCGCGCCGGCGACCTGTGCCTGATGATGGGCGCGGGCGACATCGACGTCCTGGGACGTTCGCTCGTCGTCTGAACGGCCGATTAGCCTGGCCTGGATGAGCGGCGACGTTCCCGAGGGGATCCAGCGCGACTATCCGCTGGCCCGGCTGACCACGATCCGCACGGGCGGGCCGGCCGAGCTGTTCGCCCGCCCGGGCACTGTGGCCGAGCTCGAGGCTGTCCTGGCGTGGGCGGGGCGCCAGGCCGTGGAGGTAGGGGTCGTGGGCTCGGGGTCGAACCTCCTCGTAGCGGATGCCGGCGTCCGCGGACTTGTCTTGAAACTTGATCACGAGCTCACCCAGATCGCCGTGGATGGCACCCGGATGCACTGCGGGGGTGGCGCGCGCCTGCCCGCGGTCTCCGCCCAGGCGGCCCGCGCCGGGCTCAGCGGGATCGAGTTCGGGGTCAACATCCCCGGGACCGTCGGCGGCGCCGTGCGCATGAACGCCAACGCGTACGGTGGCGAGCTGGCGCGCGCGCTGGAGTGGGTCGATGTCTGCAGCGCCGCCGGCACCACCCGGCGGGCGCCCGGCGAGCTCGGCTTCGCCTATCGCCGCTCCGGGCTGCGCCGGGGTGAGGTCGTTGCGCGTGTGTCGTTTGGCTTGCGCCCGCTGCCCTCCGACGAGGTCAAGCGCACCCTGGGCGAGATGCGATCCAAGCGCCACGCGGCCCAGCCCTCCGGGATCAAGACGTTCGGCTCTACCTTCAAGAACCCGACCTACCCGGGGGCCGAGGGCCGCACCGCGGGACAGCTGCTGGAGGCGGCGGGCTGCCGCGGGCTGCGCGTCGGCGGCGCCGGTTTCTCGGCCAAGCACGCCAACTTCGTGGAGAACCTCGGGGAGGCCACCACCGCCGACGTCGTCGCGCTCATGGACGAGGGTCGGCGCCGGGTCAAGGAGCGGTTTGGCGTGGAGCTGGAGCCCGAGGTTCAGACGCTCGGGCCAGTCGCGTTCCCGGCCGGCTGGACGCGACCATGAGCGGCGCGCGGTCGGCGTCGGTGCGCCTGTCCCGACGCCGGCGTCGACGCCTGCGCCTGCCCGGGCCGCGCGCGCTGGCCGTGGTCGTCGCCCTGCTGGCGCTGGCCGGGGGTGCCTGGGTGTGGCTACGCAACTCATCGCTGGTGTCCGTGCAGCGGGTCACCGTGGTCGGGGTGAGCGGCCGTGACGCCGGCGAGATCCGCGCGGCGCTGATCGCGGCCGCCCACGGCATGACCACGCTCAACGTCAAGATGGGCGCGCTTCGCACCGCGGTGGCGCCGTTCCCGGTCGTCAAGCAGCTGCACGTGATCACCGACTTCCCGCACCGGTTGCGCATCGAGGTGACCGAGCAGGTGCCGGTGGCGACGATCTCGGCGGCGGGGCAGCGGGTGGCGGTGTCAGCCGACGGGACGCTCCTGCGCGGCTCCGCCATCCCGGCTTCGCTGCCCACGATCCCGCTCTCGGTGTCGCCGGGCGGCACCCACCTGACGGGTGCGACGATGCAAATCGTGCGGCTGCTGGCTGCCGCTCCCTACCAGTTGCTGGCGAGGGTGAGTCAGGCCACCGACAGCGGGCCCCAGGGGCTGGTCGCGCAACTGCGCAACGGGCCGAGGGTGGTCTTCGGCGCCGACGCCGAGCTCGGCGCGAAGTGGGCCGCGGCGGCGGCGGTGCTCGCCGACTCCGGCTCGGCCGGCGCCGAGTACATCGACGTCACCGTGCCGTCCCGGCCGGTGGCCGGCGTGGGATCAGACGGCTCCAGCGGACAGTCCGCGAGCGCCCAGGGCGCCATCGGCGCGAGCCTCGACTCGAGCGGATCCGCGACGCCGACAGGGGCCACAGGCGGAGGCTAAAGCTCAACTAGAGCCTTACCTCGCGAAATCGGCAACTCTCCGCTATCGTCGAGAGTTGGGCGATCTGCAACGTTCGTTGCGAAAGCGTGCGCATCGTTGACTTCGCGCATCGCTAGGTTCTAACGTGCCAAACTGGTCACGCAGCCCTCGCGTGGGCAAACCTTCAACTCTAACTAGAGGGCCGGACGACATCTCATGGAAAGCGGAAGCTATCTGGCAGTCATCAAGGTCGTCGGCGTCGGCGGCGGCGGTACCAACGCCGTCAACCGCATGGTCGACGCTGGACTGCGCGGCGTCGAATTCGTCGCCTGCAACACCGATGCGCAGGCGCTCGCGATGTGCGACGCCGACATCAAGCTCAACATCGGCCACGAGCTGACCAAGGGACTGGGCGCCGGCGCCAACCCGGATGTCGGCCACGGCGCAGCCGCGGAGTCGCGCGACGACATCAAGGAGGCGCTCAAGGGCGCCGACATGGTCTTCGTCACGGCGGGCGAGGGCGGCGGCACGGGTACCGGCGCCGCGCCGGTCATCGCCGAGATCGCCAAGAACGAGATCGGCGCGCTCACCGTCGGGGTGGTTACCCGGCCGTTCTCCTTCGAAGGCACTCAGCGGGCTCGTCAAGCGGCTGAGGGGATCCAACGGCTGCGCGAGAACGTGGACACGCTGATCGTGATCCCCAACGAGAAGCTGCTGTCGATCGTGGAGCGCCGGACCACCATCCTCGACGCCTTCCGCGAGGCCGACAACGTGCTGCGCCAGGGCGTGCAGGGCATCACCGACCTGATCACGATCCCGGGGCTGATCAACCTCGACTTCGCCGACGTGCGGACGATCATGCAGGAGGCGGGCAGCGCGCTCATGGGCATCGGGACCGCCGCCGGGGAGAACCGGGCGGCCGAGGCGGCCAAGATCGCGATCTCCTCGCCGCTGCTGGAGGAGTCCGTGGAGGGCGCCATGGGCATCCTGCTCAACATCACCGGCGGCCACGACCTCGGCCTGTTCGAGGTCAACGAGGCGGCCGAGATCGTCCAGAGCGCGGCCGATCAGAACTCGAACATCATCTTCGGCGCGGTCATCGACGACGCGCTGGGTGACGAGGTCCGCGTCACCGTCATCGCCACCGGCTTCGACCACGGGCGCGGCCCGGCCGGCGTCGGCACGGCGCGTGAGACCACCCGGCGGGAGCGGCGCGACCGGGATGTCACGATGGACGATCGCCAGCGCTCCTCGCTGGAGATCTCCGATGACGACATCGACATCCCGTCGTTTTTGAAGGACCGCTAGCCACAAAGGGTGCTCGCGCAAGCGGTGTACTAGGCTCGGCGCCATTCCCGCGGCACTCGTCACCGGCATCACCGGGCAGGACGGCTCCTACCTGGCCGAACTGCTCCTGGAGAAGGGCTACACCGTCCACGGACTGGTTCGGCGCTCCTCCACGGAGAAGTTCGACCGGATCGAGCACCTGCGCAACCGGGTCACCCTCCACCAGGCTGACCTGCTCGACCACCGCTCGCTGGTGGACGCGCTGCGCGCCGCCCAGCCCGACGAGATCTACAACCTGGCGGCGATGTCGTTCGTCGCGGTCTCCTGGATCCAGCCGACCCTGACCGCCGAGTTCACCGGCGTCGGGGTCACGCGGATCCTCGAGGCCGTGCGCGAGGTGTGCCCCGAAGCGCGCTTCTACCAGGCGTCCTCCAGCGAGATGTTCGGCAAGGTGCGCGAGGTGCCCCAGAACGAGGACACGCCGTTCTACCCGCGCTCGCCCTACGGGGTGGCCAAGGCCTACGGGCACTTCATCACCGTCAACTACCGTGAGTCCTACGACCTGCACGCCACCTGCGGGATCCTGTTCAACCACGAGAGCCCGCGACGGGGGCTGGAGTTCGTCACCCGAAAGATCACGTGGCATGCGGCGGCGATCAGGCTCGGGATCGCGGACAAGCTCACGCTGGGCAACCTCGACGCCGAGCGCGACTGGGGCTACGCCAAGGACTACGTCGACGCGATGTGGCGGATGCTCCAGCAGGACCAGGCGGAGGACTACGTGATCGCCACCGGCGTGACGCACTCGGTTCGCGAGTGCGTGGAGGTCGCCTTCGACCAGGCCGGGCTGGACATCGGCGATCACGTGGAGATCGATGACTCGCTCAGGCGCCCGGCGGAGGTGGATCAGCTCATCGGCGACGCGTCCAAGGCCAAACGCGATCTGGGCTGGACCCCCCAGACGAGCTTCGAGCAGCTCATCCGCTTGATGGTCGATGCCGACCATCAGATCCTCTCCGGCCGCGGGCCGGCGTGAGCCCGGAGCGCAGGCGCGCGTTCATCACCGGCCTGACCGGCCAGGACGGCTCGTTCCTGGCGGAGCAGCTGCTGGCCGACGGCTACGAGGTGATCGGCCTGGTCCGCGAGGAGCCCGGCGCCGGCCTCGGGTGCGCCGAGCATCTCCACGGCGACGTGCAACGGATCGACGGCGACCTACTGAGCCCCGACACGCTCGTCAGCGCCATCAGAGCAGTCGCGCCTGACGAGCTGTATCACCTCGCGGCGCCGACCTTCGTCCCCGAGTCCTGGCAGGATCCGGCACAGACGATGACGGCGATCGCCGGCGGCACGGCGACGCTGCTTCAGGCGGTTGGGGCTCACAGCCCTCACACCCGGGTGCTGGTGGCCGGGTCGGGGGAGATGTTCGGCGACGCCCCGGAGAGCCCCCAGACGCGAGGACACGCCGTGTCGCCCGCGCACACCGTACGCCGCAGCCAAGCTCGCCTCTCACCAGCTCGTCGGGCTGATGCGGGGGCACACCGGGGTCTTCGCGTGCTCGGCGATCCTCTTCAACCACGAGTCCGAGCGGCGCTCGCCGAGCTTCGTGACGCGCAAGATCACCCGGGCGGCGGCGTCGATCAAGCTCGGGCTGAGCGACGAGCTCACGCTCGGCGACACGAGCGCCACGCGCGACTGGTCATTTGCCGCCGACGTGATGCGGGGCTGCCGGCTGATGCTCGGGCAGGAGCACGCCGGCGACTACGTCCTGGCCAGCGGCGTCGGCCACACCGTTCAGGATCTGCTGCGCGTCGCCTTTGGGCACGCCGGCCTCGATCCCGCCGATCACGTTCGCACCGATCCCGACCTGGTGCGCGCCCCGGAGACGACACCGCCGGTGGGCGATCCCGGCCGGGCCAGGACGGAGCTGGGATGGGCCCCGACGCTGACCTTCGAGCAGCTGGTGGCCCGGATGGTCGACGCCGACCTGGCCGAGCTGAGCGCAACCCCGGAGCCCCCCTCGCGGTAGCTGCCCGGAACGCCGGGGGCATGTATTAGCCTGCTGAGCGTGCCCTCCACGACCGACGCGCTACGCCGCAGTCCGCTGCACGACCGCCACCGCGCCGCGGGCGCCAAGCTGATCGAGTTCGCCGGCTGGGAGATGCCCGTCCAGTACACGGGAATCAGGGCAGAGCATCTCGCCGTCCGGACCAGCGCGGGCGTGTTCGATGTCTCCCACATGGGCCAGATCGAGACGGCGGGCCCCGGCGCCTTGGAGCTGGTCCAGCATCTGCTCTCCAACGATCTGCGCCGCCTGCCCGAGGGTGGCGCGCAGTACAGCGTGATCTGCACCCCCGAGGGCGGAGTGCTGGACGACGTTTTCACCTATCGCCTCGCCGAGCGCTGCTTCCTCACCGTCACCAATGCCGCCAACCACGAGCGCGACCTTGAGTGGTTCCAGCGCCACGCCCCGGACTTCGACGCCGACGTGATCGATCGCCGCGACGAGTTCGCGATGCTGGCCGTGCAGGGGCCGCGCGCCCGCGATCTCCTCTTCGGCATGGCGGACGGCCCCCTCGTGCCCCGCATGCACTGTGCCGGGCGGACCGTGGCCGAGGTCCCGATGCTGGTGTGCGGCACCGGCTACACGGGCGAGCCGGGCGTGGAGCTGATGATGGATCCCGAGCGGGCCGGGGAGGTGTGGGACGCGCTCCTGGCCGCGGGAGCGACGCCCGCCGGGCTCGGGGCGCGCGACACCCTGCGCCTGGAGGTCTGCTACCACCTCTACGGCAACGACCTGGACCGCGACCACGGCCCGATCGAGGCCGGGCTGGGGTGGTGCTGCCGCGAGCAGACCGGCTTCGTCGGATCCCAGGCGGTAGCGAGCGTCCGCGCCAACGGCCCGGCCCAGAAGCTCGTGGCCTTCGAAATGACCGGGCCCGGGATCGCCCGGCAGGGCAACCCGATCACCGGGGGCGGCGTCGTCACCAGCGGCACGTTCTCGCCGTCGCTTCAGCGCGGCATCGGGATGGGCTACGTCCCCGCCGATCGCGCCGAGCCCGGGACCGAGCTGGAGATCGACGTCCGCGGCACGCCGCGCCGCGCCGTGGTCCGCCGCAAACCCCTCTACCCGCCGAAGGAGTCATAGTGCCTGACCCCAGCTACCCGGAGGATCTCCTCTACCACCCCGAGCACGACTGGGCTCGGCTGGACGGAGAGGAGGCCACGTTCGGGATCACCTGGTACGCCCAGGACTCGCTGGGCGAGGTGGTGTTCTTCGACCCGCCGAAGGTCGGCACCACCGTGACCAAGGACGCCGCCTACACCGAGATCGAGTCGGTCAAGGCGGTGTCGGACGTCATCTGCCCGCTCTCGGGAGAGATCGTGGCCGTCAACGAGGCGCTCGGCGACTCCCCCGAGACCATCAACGAGGACCCGTACGGGGAGGGGTGGCTGGTCAAGGTCAAGCTGTCTGATCCCGGCGAGCAGGAGGCGCTGCTGGACGCGGCGGCGTACGAGGCGAGTCTGAGTTGAGCAGATACACCTCAGCGACCGAATCCGACCGCAGCGAGATGCTGCGCACGATCGGCGTCACCTCGATCGAGGAGCTGTTCGCCGACATCCCGAGCCACCTGCGTCTGGCGGGCGCGCTTGACCTCGACGCCGGCAAGTCCGAGCTCGAGGTCTATCGGGAGCTGCGGTCGCTGGCGGCGCGCAACACCAGCACCGAGGACGAGCTCTGCTTCCTCGGCGCCGGCATGTATGACCAGTACGTCCCGGCGCTGGTGGACGCGATCACCTCCCGGTCGGAGTTCCTCACCCCCTACACGCCGTACCAGCCCGAGGTGTCCCAGGGCGGCCTGCAGGCGATGTTCGAGTACCAGACGGCGATCTGCGAGCTCACTGGCCTGCCCATCTCCAACGCCTCGGTCTACGAGGGCCCCAGCGCCGTGGCCGCCGCCGGCTACGTCGCCAAGCTGGCCAACGGACGTGGGCGCTTCGTCGTCTCCCGCGGCGTGCATCCCCACTCCCGCGAGGCGCTGGCCACCCTCGCGCACGGCTGGGGCATGGAGGTGGTGGAGGCGCCGCTGCACCACGGGGCCACCGAGCTGCCTCCGCTTGACTCCGACGTGAGTGCGGTGATCGTGCAGCAGCCCAACTTCCTGGGAACCGTCGAGGATCTCGAGGCGCTTGCGGGCGCCGCCCACGAGGCCGGGGCGCTGTGCGTGGCCGCCTGTGACCCGCTGCCGCTCTCGCTGCTGCGGGCGCCGGGCGAGTGCGGCGTCGACGTCGCCGTGGGGGAGGGCCAGACGCTGGGCAACCGGCTCGACTTCGGGGGACCGTCGTTCGGGTTCTTCGCCGCCACCGACGCTCTCGTCCGCCGCGTGCCCGGCCGGATCGCGGGCGAGACCGTCGACGCCGACGGCAGGCGCGGCTTCGTGCTCACGCTGCAGACCCGCGAGCAGCACATACGCCGCGAGAAGGCCACGTCGAACATCTGCACGGCTCAGGCGCTCAATGCGCTGGCCGGGGTCATCTACCTGAGCTGGCTGGGCCGGCACGGTATCATCGAGCTGACCGAGCTGATGCTCCAGCGCACCGCCTACGCCCGTGAGCGCCTGGCCACGGTCCCTGGGGTTCACGCGCTGCACGATCAGCCGGTGGTGCGCGAATTCGCCGTCACGCTCGACGCGCCGGTGGCGGCGGTGATCGAGCACTGCGTCGCCCACGGCATCAACCCCGGTTACGCGCTCGGCCGCGACTACCCCGAGCACGAGGACGGCCTGCTCATCGCGATCACCGAGAAGCGCACGCGCGCCGACATCGACCGCCTCGCCGACATGCTGGGCGAGGCCATGGCCACCGAACGCAGCCGTGACCCGCACCACGTGGAGGCGGCGTGATGACCGCGAGCGCCGCCGATGACCAGCTGACCATCTACGAGCGTTCCAAGCCCGGACGGCGCGCGTTCGTGGCTCCGGCGCTCGACGTCCCCGAGCATCCACTGGACGACCTCATCCCGGCGCGTCTGCGCCGCGCCGAGACGCCTCGGCTGCCCGAGGTCTCAGAGCCGGAGATCGTGCGCCACTACAACCGGCTGTCCAAGCGCAACTTCGACCTCGACACCGGCTTCTATCCCCTGGGGTCGTGCACGATGAAGCACAACCCCAAGCTCCACGAGCGCGTGGCGGCCCTCGACGGGCACGCCAAGCTGCATCCCCTCCAGGACCCGCGCCGCGCGCAGGGCGCGCTGGAGCTCATGTGGCGCCTTCAGGAGTCGCTGGCAGAGATCGCGGGGCTGCCCCACGTGTCGCTGCAGCCATCCGCCGGCTCGCACGGCGAGCTGGCCGGCGTGCTGCTGACCCGCGCCTTCCACGAGGACCACGGCGAGACCCGGACCAAGGTGCTCACGCCCGACACCGCGCACGGAACCAATCCCGCCACCGTGACGATGGCCGGTTACGAGGTGGTCAAGGTCGGCACCGACCAGGACGGCAACGTCGACCTCGATGACCTCCGGGCCAAGGCCACGCCAGACGTCGCCTGCCTGATGCTCACCAATCCCTCGACCCTGGGGCTGTTCGAGCACGGCATCGAGGAGATCGCCCGGATCGTCCACGACGTGGGCGCGACGCTGTACTACGACGGCGCCAACCTCAACGCCATCATGGGGATCTGCCGCCCCGGGGACATGGGCTTCGACATCGTGCACTTCAACCTGCACAAGTCCTTCACCCAGCCTCACGGAGGCGGCGGCCCCGGCGCCGGGCCGATCGCGGTGGCCGACCGCATCGAGCCGTTCCTGCCCCGTCCGCAGGTGGTCCGGATATCGGATCCCACCCACCCCGACGGCGCCGAGCCCTTCTTCGACCTGGACTACGACCGGCCGAAGTCGATCGGGCGGCTGCGCGGCTTCCAGGGCAACTACGGCGTGTTCGTGCGCTCCTACGCCTACATCCGCTCGCTGGGCGCGGCGGGCCTGCGCGACGTCTCCGAGGTCGCCGTGCTCAACGCCAACTACCTGCTGGCCAAGCTGCGCGCCGAGGGCGTGCTCGAGCACCTGCCGGTCGCCTACGACCGCATCTGCATGCACGAGTTCGTCCTGTCGGGCGCCCCGATGAAGCGCGACCTCGAGATCCGGACGCTGGACCTGGCCAAGCGCCTGCTCGACCACGGGGTGCACCCGCCGACGGTGTACTTCCCCCTGCTCGTCGAGGAGGCGCTGCTCATCGAGCCGACCGAGACCGAGACCAAGGAGACCCTGGACCGCTTCGCGCGGATCCTGGTGGACATCCTGCGCGAGGCGGCAAGCGACCCGGAGATCGCCCGCACCGCGCCCCACACCACGCCGGTGCGGCGCCTGGACGAGGCCGCGGCGGCGCGGCGGCCGGTCGTGCGCCAGCCGCTGTAGTCAGGCAGCCGGCACGGGTCACGATCTCGGCCGGGATCTGCGATTCGCACCGGGCCTCGGAGCCGACCGAGCTCGCCGCGCGCTGACGCCGCCCCGCGCCCCCGTCGTAGGCTGGGGACCATGCGATTCGTCATCTTCGGCGCCGGCGCCATCGGTGGCGCGGTGGGAGGGCGCCTGCATCAAGCCGGGCACGCGGTCAGCCTGATCGCCCGCGGCACTCATCTGGAGGCCATCCGGCGCGACGGGCTCGCGCTGCTGACCCCAGTCGAGCGCGCCGTCCTCCCGCTCGACGTGGCCGCGGACCCCGCCGGGCTGGAGTGGACCGGCGAGGACGTGGTGCTCCTCGCCACCAAGAGCCAGGACACGCTGGCGGCCCTGGGCGCGCTGCGCGACGCGGCGGGGCCCGGCGTCCCCGTCGTGTGCCTTCAGAACGGCGTGGAGAACGAGCGAGTGGCCCTGCGGCTCATCGACGCGGTCTACGGCGCCGTCGTGATGCTCCCGGCCGCGCATCTGGAGCCCGGGACGGTCGAGGCCTACGGCGCCGAGATGACGGGCATGATCCACGTCGGGCGCTACCCCGAGGGCGTGGACGAGCGCTGCGAGGAGGTCTGCGCCGCGCTGTCTGAATCGCGGATCAGCTCGGACCCCGCGCCCGACGTGATGCGGCTCAAGCACGCCAAGCTGCTGCTCAACCTCGGCAATGTCGTCCACGCACTGTGCGCGCCCGGCGAGAGCCGCACCGAGCTGTCCGAATTGGCGGCGGCCGAGGGCCGGGCGGTCCTGGCGGCGGCGGGGATCCCTCACGTGGCCGAGGAGATCGCCGACGTCGAGGGCCGCTGGCGGCGCTGGGGGGTGCGCGACATCGACGGGCGCCGGCGCGCCGGATCCTCGACGTGGCAGAGCCTGGCGCGCGGGACCGGGGCGCTCGAGACCGACTATCTCAACGGCGAGATCGTGCTGCTGGGGCGTCTGCACGGCGTGCCGACGCCGATCAACGAACGGCTGTGCGCGCTGGCCGCCGTAGCGGCGCGCGACCGCCGCGCCCCGGGGAGCCTGTCTGCCGAGGACGTCCTGGCGGTACGGGCGTGAGCGCGGTCAGCGATCCTCTCATTGTCGCCGAGGCCGAGGAGATCGCGGCATCGGCCTTCGCCGAGCTCGAGGAGCTCGTGGGCATCTCCTCGCCGTCGGGCGACATCGCCGGCGCCGAGCGGGCGCTGGCGGTGTGCGTGCGCCTGCTTCCCGAGGGCGCCGTGGTGCACCGGCCTGAGTGCTCCTCCGCCGATCACGCCCCGGACCTTGTGGGCACGGTGACGGGGACCGGCACCGGGAAGGTGATGCTGCTCGGCCACGTCGACACCGTGGTCAGTCACGGCGCCCATCAGCCGCTGCGCCGCGACGGCGACCGCCTGTACGGTACCGGCACCGTCGACATGAAGGGCGGCGACATCCTGGCGCTCGGGGTTGCCCGCGCGCTGGCCAGCCGCCCCGAGACGTTCGCCGAGCTGGCGGTGCTGATGGTGACCGACGAGGAGTGGCGAACGCGGCCGTTCGTGCACGCCCCCCGGTTCGCCGGTTATGACGCCTGCCTGTGCTTCGAGGGCGGTCAGCTGGACAACGACGGCCACGAGGGCGTCGTGGTGCGCCGCAAGGCCGCCGGCACCCTCAAGGTGCTCGCCACCGGCCGAGCATCGCACTCGGGCAGCGCACCGGACCACGGCCTCAACGCGCTGCTGGCGCTGGCGCAAACCGCCAGCGCAGTCGCCGCCCGCCACGACCCGCACGGCCCCGAGCAGCTCAGCGTCGTCCCCACGGTGATGCGCTCCGGCGACGCATTCAACGTAGTGCCCGCCGCCGGCGAGCTCATCTTCGACCTGAGGGCGCAGGGCCTGGCGGCGTTCGACGCGGTGCTGGCCGCGGTCGCCCGCGAGCTCGACGGCGTGACGCTCGACGCCAGCATGGAGCGCAAGTGGCCCGGGATGGACTCCAGTGTGGTCACCCGCGACCTTCTGGCCCGCGCCTCGCGGCGGCTCGGCCGAACGATCACCGGCGTCCCCCGCGGCGGGGCCAGCGATGCCAGCCACTTCGCCGACACGATCGCCCTCACCGTGGATGGCCTGGGGCCGCGCGGAGGCGGGGCCCACACGCCCGGGGAGTTCGTGTCGGAGCCCACCCTGCGTGAGCGCGCCGAGGTGGCCCTGGCCATCGCCCACGAGGTGCTGGTCTAGCCGGCCGGCCAAGACCCTGACTAAGAGTCAGTGAAGATCTCCGCGCAGCCGCCGAGATCGCGTCGGGCACCTGCCATCCTTTCGCCTGAGATGACCAGCCGCCCCATACCATCGCTCACCGGTCGCCGCGCGCTGGCCGCGCGTCAGTCGGCCGAGGGATTGGCCCTGCTGGCGGCCATCGTCGCGCTCATGTGGATCATCGAGGTGGTCAACTCGCTCGACTCCAACGCCCTGACCAACGACGCCGGCATCCTCCCGCGCAGCACCGACCACGTGTGGGCGATCTTCACCTCGCCGTTCCTGCACGCGAACTTCCAGCACCTCATCGACAACACGATCCCGTTTGTGTTCATGGGCGTGATCATCGCCCTGCGCGGCGCCGGGCGCCTGGCGCTGGTGACGCTGATCGTGATCGTGGTCGGCGGGCTGGGCACCTGGCTCATCGCCCCGGCGGGGACGAACACCATCGGTGCCAGTGGTGTCGTCTTCGGCTACGCCACGTATCTGTTCGCCCGGGGCGTGTTCGACCGCAGCGCGCTGGAGATCATGACCGGCGTGATCGTCGGCGTGGTGTGGGGTGGAGCGCTGCTGTCGAGCGTCGTGCCCCACGCCGGCGTCTCCTGGCAGGCCCATGTGTGCGGCGCCATCGGCGGCGTGGTGGCCGCGTGGGTGCTGGCCGGGCGTGATACCGGATCCCGCCCACCCCGTGACCCCCGGCCACCCGACGGCGAGCGCCAACCACCGGCGCATCGCCCGCTGCACGAATCGCTGGACCGGGCTCTGACGCACTGACGCGCCGACGGCCTCGCGGCACCGCGTGTAGCCTCGCCGTCCGTGCGGATCTTCTCCGGTATCCAGCCCACGGGGCGCAAGCACCTGGGCAACTACATCGGCGCCATCACCCAGTATGTCGCAGGCCAGGACCGGGGGGACGCGATCTACTGCGTGGTCGACCTGCACGCCATCACGGTGGCCTACGAGCCCGACGCGCTGCGCGACTCCGTCTACGACACCGCGGCCACGCTGCTGGCGGCCGGGCTGGACCCCGAGCGCTGCATCTTCTTCCGCCAGGGCGACGTGCACGAGCACACCGAGCTGTGCTGGCTGCTCTCGGCGGTGACCTCGTTCGGGGAGCTCAACCGCATGACCCAGTTCAAGGAGAAGGCCGGCGCCCAGCGCGACCTGGTCTCCGCGGGGCTGTTCTCCTACCCGGTGCTCCAGGCCGCCGACGTGCTGGCCTACCGCGCCCACGAGGTCCCGGTGGGTGAGGACCAGCGCCAGCACATCGAGCTCATGCGCGACGCCGCCCAGCGCTTCAACGCCCGCTTCGGGGACACGCTCGTCGTCCCGGAGGCTCGCATCCCCGCGGTGGGGGCGCGGATCATGGATCTCCAGGCCCCCGAGCGCAAGATGTCGACCACCGGCGGAACACCCCAGGGCACCGTCCTGGTGCTCGACGAGCCCGAGGTCATCGCCAAGAAGATCCGCTCGAGCGTCACCGATTCGGGCAGCGAGGTCCGGCGCGGCCCCGCCAAGGCCGGTGTCTCGAACCTGATCGACATCCTCGCGGCGGTGCGGGGGGTCGAGCCCGAGGCGGTGGAGCGCGAGTTTCACGGCGCGGGCTACGGCGCCTTCAAGCAGGCGGTGGCCGACGCCGTGATCAGCTATCTGGCGCCGGTGCGCGAGCGCTACCACGAGCTGCGCGCTGACGAGGCCGGCCTGGAGCGGACGCTGGCGGAGGGCGCCGACAAGGCGCGGGCCATCGCCGCCCACACGCTTGCCGACGTGCGCCGCGCCATGGGCGTCGGACCGGTCCGACCCCAACACTAGTCTCTCAGGGGATGCGGAGGCCCCTGCAATGACGCTGACCTACCTCGACTTGGACCTCGACGTGTTCGCGGGCCCGTTCGACCTCCTGCTCACGCTCATCCTGCGCGAGGAGGTCGACCTGCTGGAGGTCGATCTGGCCGACGTGGTCATCACCTACATCGACCACCTCGAGCGCAAGGGCGAGCTCGACCTCGAGGCGGCCACCGAGTTCCTGGTCCTGATCGCGGCGCTCCTGGAGCTCAAGTCCCGCCTGCTGCTGCCGGGGGAGGAACTGGAGGAGATCGACCTCGATCCCGGAGAGGCCGCCGAGGAGCTCCTGGCGCGCCTGCTTGGCGCCCAGCGCTACCGCGCCGCGGCGGCGTACCTGAGCGAGCGCCTGGCCGACGAGCAGGGTCACCGCTTCCGCTCCGCGCCCCTGCCCCCGCAGCTGCGCAAGGCCTCGCTCAAGGACGCCGGCGCGGTGTATGACCCTGCCGGCCTGGCGAGCGCGATCGGCGACCTGCTCCAGGTCCCGCCGCCCGTGGACATCCGCCACATGACGATCGCCAAGGTCACGGTGGCCGAGCGTCTCGTCCACCTGCGTGCGCTGCTGTCACGCGGCCCGTTCACGTTCTCGGAGGCCGTCGGGCGCGCCGACCGCGTCACCGTGGCCGTGACCCTCTACGCCATGCTCGAGCTCTACAAGCAGGGCGAGGCGACCTGGACCCAGGACGAGCCCTTCGCCGAGATCACAGTCGAGGCGCTGGCGGTGCCCAGCCGCCTGCCGACCCTGGCCGACCGCCGGACCGCCGCCGCGAGGCTGTCGGCGTGACCGCGGAGCTCGAGCGCACGCTGGAGGCCCTGCTCTTCCTGAGCGCCGACCCGGTTCGGGCGGCCACGCTAGCCGACGCCACCGGTGCCGAGCTGCACGAGGTGGTGACGGCGCTGGAGCGCCTGCGCGAGCACTACGAGTTCGAGCGGCGGGGCTTCGTCGTCCGCGAGCTCGCGGGCGGCTACACCCTGACCAGTCATCCCGACGCCGAGCCCGCCGCCCGCCGGCTGCTGGCCAAGCCGCGCACGCCACCCCTGACCTCCGCCCAGGCCGAGACGCTGGCCATCGTCGCCTACCTGCAGCCGGTGTCGCGGCCGGAGATCGCGCGGATCCGCGGCGTCAGCGCCGAGTCGGCGGCGGCGACGCTGCTGGAGCGGGGCATCATCGAGGAGGGGGTCGGTCGCAATTCGGTGCGGTCCTGTACCGCACCACCGAGCTGTTCCTCAAGCTGTTCGGGCTCAACGCGGTCAGCGAACTGCCCGAGATCGCCGGTTTCGATCCCTCGCCCGAGTTCGAGCAGGAGCTGCGCGAGCGCCTGCTGCGCGCCGGTGAGGCGCGCGCCGGCGTCAGTGACGAGGCCGCCGCAGTCGTTGCCGGCCGTGCTGGGGACGGCGACGGCTAGCCTCCGCCGGCTCGGGCCCGCCGGGCCGTTCGAGCCCGCCGGCGCGTTCGAGCCCGCCGGCGCGTTCGAGCCCGCCGGTGCCTTCGCCACTCACCGGGCCAGGCCGAGGAACCGCCGCAGCGCCTCGCCGTCGCGCGCAAGCGCCGCTGACGTCTCGCCATCGAGCGCGCCGAACGGCTCGATCTCGACGTCACGGGCGCCCGTGGGCAGGCGCCAGACCCCCACCGCGCGGCCCCCGGCGAGTGCGAAGCTGCGGAACACGCCGCCGGTGACGACCCGGGGCTCGTGATCGCCGAGGACACCGTCGCGCGAGCGCCAGCCGAGCAGGAGTGGTTCGAAGGCGCCGAGCAGGCGCGGCGGCGGCAGCCGCGCGGCTCGCCCGCGCCCGGCCAGTTCGAGCAGTCCGCCGGGGCGCGGGCGCAGCTCGCGGGCGATCGCGCTCAGCCCGGAGCGGGCGTCGCGCAGCGGCAGGCCCGCCCAGCGCGCGAGGTCTGACTCGGTGGCGGGGCCATGCCCGGCGAGGTAGCGCCGGGCCAGCTCGGCCAGGGCGACGTCGCGGGGCGGTGGCGAGGAGGCGGGCAGCCAGTCCCGGACGAGGGCGAAGGCGTGCTGGCGCCCCACCATGGGACCGCGGACGATCCGGCCCCGGATCGCGGCGCCGAAGATCAGATGGACCATCGAGTGCTGCAGGTTGGGGATGCCGGCGCGCTCGAGCCTCTGCCGCAGTGCTGCGCGCGTCTGCGGCCCGTCCTCGCCGATAGAGCGATCTATCAATGCGAACGCGCGGTCCGCCGTACCGGGGTCCACGCCGGTCTGGGCCAACCGCGTGGCGTTGCTGGTCAGCAGCGGCGGCGTCGTCAGCGATTGGAGCAGCGGGTAGTCCTCGGTGCGCACGAGGTGCAGGGTGCCGCGGTTGAGCGTGGTGATCACGAGCGAACGCTGTTCGGTGAGCTCGCGGTCGATGTCGGCGGCGTCGATCCCAGTTCCACGGACCCGGATCGCCAGCCGTGCCCCGCGCGGATCCTGCGCCTGGATGGCGAGCAGCCTTTCCGCGATTTGCAGCGGGTTTGTGGCCGGCCGGCCAGCGAGAAGCTGGGCGGTGAGGCGCTGGGCGAGGACGGTCATCGGGCTTTACACCGGCTACCACGCCATGGCCCGCGCGGTCAACCTGGCGATGCTGCTGCGCGCGGCCTGACGGCGGCCGCGAGCTGCCCGCACGCGGCGGCGATGTCCCGGCCGCGGGTGAGACGCACCGTGGCGCCTACGCCCTGGCGCTCGAGCTCGGCCCGAAACGCCTCGATCGCCTTGGGGCTGGAGCCCTGAAACGGCGAGTCGGTCGGGTTGTAAGGGATGAGGTTGACCTTGAACGAGCGCGGGTCGAGCACCTCGGCGAGCTGGCGGGCCTGCGCGTAGGAGTCGTTGACCCCGGCCAGCATCACGTACTCCACGAACACCATCCGCCGCTTGCGCTCGTAGTAGGCCCGACAGGCGGCCAGGACGTCGGCCAGGGGATAGCGGTCGTTGACCGGCATCAGCTCCGAGCGCAGCGCGTCGTCGGCGGCGTGCAGCGACAGCGCCAGGCGGATGGGCATCGGCTGCGCCGCCAGCCCCTCGATCCCGGGGATCCAGCCGACGGTGGACACGGCGGTGTGCCGGTTGCCGATCCCCAGCGCCGGCAGCCGCTCGCAGGCCCCCAGCACCGCGTCAACGTTCATCATCGGTTCGCCCATGCCCATGAACACGGCGTGGTCGACGGTTCCGCTGCGGCGGAAGTGCAGCGCCTGATCGAGGATCTCGGAGGCGGTGAGGTTGCGCCCGAAGCGCATCTGCCCGGTGGCGCAGAACGTGCAGGTGAGCGGGCAGCCCGACTGCGAGGACAGGCACAGCGAGCGGCGCCCGTCGCGATAGCGCATGAGCACGGCCTCCACCGGACGCCCGTCGGCGGTCTCAAACAGCGCCTTGACGGTGCCGTCGGACGCGCGGGCCTCCTGCACGAGCGTGAGGCTGGAGTACGGCACCGCCTCGTCCAGAGCGGCACGCAGACCCATCGGCAAGTTAGTCATCTCGGCAAAGCCCCCGGCGCCCTGGGCCGCCCACCGCCAGACCTGCCGTTCGCGGTACGCGGGCTCGCCGAGCTGGTGCAGCGTCGAGGTGAGCAGTTCGAGATCCATGCTGACTATGGTGGCAGCCTCATGCGACTCGCCAAGTTCCTGGCCGCCGCCGACGTCGCGTCGCGCCGCGCCGCCGAGGAGATCGTCGGCGCGCAGCGTGTCACCGTCAACGGCGAGATCGTCACCGATCCCGCCCGTGACGTGGGCGCCGCCGACGAGGTCGCCGTGGACGGGAGCGCGGTCCGGGTCGGGGCCGAACGCGCCGTCTACGCGGTCAACAAGCCGGCGGGCGTCATCTCGACGGCCCGCGATCCCCAGCGCCGCCCGACGGTGGTCTCGCTCGTGCCCTCCTCGACGCGGCTGTACCCCGTCGGTCGCCTGGACCTCGACACCACCGGCCTCATCCTGCTCACCAATGACGGCGACCTGGCCCATCGGCTCACCCACCCGAGCTTCGAGGTGCCGCGCACCTACCGTGCCGTCGTCACGCGGCCGCCGGTCTCAGAACGCGCGCTGCGGGCGCTGCGCAAGGGCGTCGAGCTGGACGACGGCCGCACTGCCCCGGCGCGGGTGCGACGGCTGGGCAGAGACCGTGACGTCCTCGAGCTCACCATCCACGAGGGGCGAAACCGACAGGTCAAGCGGATGTGCGAAGCGGTCGGCCATCCCGTGCGCTCGCTGGAGCGCGTGGCCTTTGGCCCGCTGACGCTCGGCACACTGGCGCCGGGCGCCCACCGCCGCCTCAGCGGCGCCGAGGTCGACGCGCTCAGCCGGGCTGCAGCTCCAGGACGTCGCGGCGCAGGCTAGTGGTGTGCAGGGCCCGGGCGACGCGGGCCGGCGTGAGCAGGACCGGCCCGCGGGCCACGAGCCGCTTGATCGTGAACTGCAGCTCGTGGCGCGTCCAGGCGGCGTGGAAGCCGCGGATGCCGTAGCGGCGCTGCATGCGCGAGGGGATCAGGTTGCACGCTGCTCCCCACCAGCACAGCGGCTCGTCGGGCGAGCTCATCGCGACAACGTCGAGCTCGCTCACCCGCGCGCCCGCCGCCGGCATTAACCGCAGCCCCGGGAGGTACAGCGACAGGGGCAGCAGCGTGCGGTAGTGCTGGATGAGGATGGCGCGCCCGGCGATGCCGGGGCTCGGGGTGGGAGCGGGGCCCAGCGCACGCGCGACGTAGCGCCAGTCGGGCCGCTGCAGGCTGCGGTCGGCGGCGACGCCGACCGCCGCGGTCACACCGATCGCGCACAGCACGACCGCCACCGCGGTGCCGAGCGGCGCGTACCGCCGCACCGCGAGGCCCGCGGCCAGGACAAGGGCGGCCGGTAGCCACAGGGCGAGGATGTTGCGGGTGATGAGATCGTCGAAGCCGACGGCGGTGAGGAGGAGGCTGAGGGCGAAACCGGCCAGCGCCAGACCGGCGGCCACGCCCGCCCCTCGACGCCGCGCCGAGGGGCCATCGATGGCCAGGAGCGCCAGCGCGATGACCACGAGCGCGATCGCGGCGTCGCGCAACACCGTGTGCGCGGGCGCCCCGGTGCCGATGAGGAACTGGGGCACGACCTGGCGCAGGCGCAGGCCCAGCGGCGCCGAGGCGATCCAGCTGTCGTTGCCGGTGCCGTTCTGGGAGACGGCCAGCGGGATCAGCGCCAGCCCGCACAGAGCGACCGCCGCCACCGCCGCCCGCACCGCTCGTCGCCGGCGGTGCTCGACCAGCAGCCACGCCGCCTGCGGCACGACGGCGACGGCGGCGAAGTAGTGGATGGCCAGCGCCAGCGCGCAGGACAGGACCCACAGCCCGAGCGCGCGCGGGGCAGGCGCCCGCCGGACGACGACGAACGCCAGCAGTGACAACCCGGTTGCGAGGACGAGCATCGAGTAGGAGCGGGCCTCCTGGGAGTACCAGATGAGCAGCGGGTTGCACGCGGTCAGCGCGGCGGCGATCAGGCCGGCCCGGCGGTCCAGGAGCCGCGTCGCGGCGAGGTAGGCGACCGGGATCGCGAGCACGCCGCACAGCGCCGACAAGGAGCGCAGCCCAACCTCGCCATGGCCGAACACGCGCGCCCACACCCATGCGACGCAGTAGTACAGCGGCGGCGTGGACTCGCTCTGGGGAATGAGCCCCAGCATCCTGCCCGGCGACAAGCGCACCAGCTGGGCGGTGTTGGCCTCGTCGAACCAGAACCCCTGGTGGCCGATGCCGTAGAAGCGCAGCGCCGCCGCCAGGGCCATGAGCGCGGCCACCGCCGCCAGCGCCGGCGCGTCGAACGCGCCCGCTCCCACGGCGCGGCGACCACCGCCGAGAGGGCTGCGAAGGCCTTGCTGCGATAGCGAGCCGACGCTCACGGTGCGAGCGTAAACGAGCCGGAGGTCGCGAAAAACGCCTCCGTATCCCCGTCCCACGGGGTCTTAACCCGATGTCAACCGGAGCGTGCGGCGTCACGCGCGGGGGTAACGGCACTATCTTCAACGCATGCGCGAGGACCCAGGCACCTCTGAGCCGCCGGTTGCGCTTGCCTCGACGGCGGGCACGCTTGCCGGCGCCGAAGCCCCGGTGACGCTGCCGCGGGTGTCGCTGGCCGACGACCTGGCAGGCTCGCGGGTGGCGCTCGGTCCGGTGGCCGGGCGGATCGCAATCGCCGCCATCGTCCTCGCCACCTTCGCCATCGTGGCGGCGGCGAGCTCCGGCCCGTCGGTCCTGGTGCCACGCAGCGCTCAGATCTTCCCCAACTGGGAGGCGGGCCCGCTGCACACGATCATCCCGCGCCTGATCACTGATCCCAAGACGGTCGGATTGGTGTTCAGCCTCGTCGTGGTGGTAATGCTGGTCGCATACGCGGTGGCGCTGGCGGCGGTGCGGAGCCTGTCGATGCGAACGATCGCGATCGCCGTGGTGGCGCTGCACCTGATCCTGCTGCTGAGCCCGCCGATGCAGCTCACGGATCTCTTCAACTACCTCGGCTACGCGCGGCTCGGTGCGCTGCACCACCTCAACCCGTACACGCACGTCATCCGCCAGGAGCTGTTCGACCCGGTCTACGCGTTCTCGAGCTGGCACAACCTCCGCAGCCCTTACGGCCCGCTGTTCATCGCCATGACCTACCCGCTGGCGCTCGTGTCGCTGCCGCTCGCGTACTGGGCGGTCAAGCTGGCCACGGTCGCGCTCAGCCTGGCCTTCGTGGGCCTCGTCTGGCAGATCGCACGGCAGCTGGGGCGCGACCCACGCTTTCCGGTGGCGTTCGTCGCGCTCAACCCGGTCTTCCTCATCTACGCCGTTGAGGGCTTCCACAACGACTTCTTCATGCTGGCCCCGATGCTGGGGGCGATCTCGCTGGTGCTGGCGCGGCGCGACCGCATCTCGGGCGGTGTGCTCATGCTCGCGGTGGCCGTCAAGTTCACCGCGATCCTGCTGTTGCCGTTCCTGCTGGTGGCCGCCGTCACCCGCCATCGGCGCAAGCAGGTGCTCATCGGAGCCGCCGTCACCGCCGTGCCGCTCGTCGCGCTGGACCTGGCGCTGTTCGGGTTCTCGCTGCCCAACCTCTCGCAGCAGAGCACGCTGCTCACCGACTTCAGCATCCCCAATGTGTTCGGGCTGCTGCTCGGCGTCGGGGGCACGCCTGTGCTGCTGAAGATCGCTGCCGTCGGGGTGGTGCTGGTGGTGGCGCACCAGTTCTACCGCAATCGCGACTGGATCAACGGGGCCGGATGGTCGACGCTGGCGCTCATCGCCAGCCTGAGCTGGCTGATGCCGTGGTACGTCGTGTGGCTGCTCCCGCTGGCCGCACTGGGGACGAGCCTGCGCCTGCGACGGCTGGCGGCGGCGCTCACCGTGTACCTGCTGTTGGTGTTCGTCCCCGCCGTCAACACCTACACCAACCACCACAACATCAACCTGCTCAACACGCCAGCCGGGCGTGCCAGCACGTCACTTCAATATAAGCTCGGCCACTAGCCCCGCGGCTGATGGTTGACAGCTCTGCTTAGCTACCGGCCGGTGCGCGTCCAATCTCCGCTGGCAGTCTCCGCCGCGGGCCCGTCCCCGGTGGCGCGGCCTGCCGGCAGCCCGCGCGGGCTGGATCGCTTCGAGATCGCCCTGCTGGCGGTATTCGGGGCCCTCTCGACCTGGGTGGTGGGGCTCGACGTCTTCCACGCGGCCCACGACGGTCTGACGTGGACCGGCACCGACGGCTACTACATCGTCGACCAGATGCAGTACTTGTCGTGGATCCAGTCCGCGGCTCACCATGGACTGATCTCCAACCTGTTCGTGCTGCGCCCAACGGCGGCGGACTACTTCCAGCCCGCCATCCTCATCTCCGGCGCGGTCGCCGCCATCGGCGTTCCCGCGTGGTTGGCGCTTCTGCTGTGGAAGCCGGTGGCCGTCGTGTCGCTGTTCCTGGCCATGCGCGCGGTCGCCAACCGCAGCTTCACCGCACTCGCGCACCGGCGCGCGGCCCTCACCCTGGGCGTGCTGTTCGGCTCGTTCACGGTCATATTCGGTGCGCTCGGGATCATCGGCGACATGATGTCCACGTGGCTGTCGTGGGGCTATCCGTTCGGCCTCATTTCGGTCGCGCTGATCACGTTCGCGCTCGTCCGCTACGACCGCATGCGCATCGCGGGCCGGCCCGACTGGATCTGCGGCCTGCTCGGAGGGCTGGCCTCGACGCTGCACCCCTGGCAGGGCGAGACGCTCATCCTGCTCGTCCTCTTCGCCGAGGCGCTCCGGTGGCGCGACATGCTGCTCTGGTTGCGCACGGCGCAGTGGCACCGCCTGGCGCTGCCGGTGCTCACCGTGGGACTTACGGCGCTGCCGCTCGTGTACTACCTCCTTCTGGGCCACCTCGACCTGTCGTGGAAGCTGGCCCGCGTGCAGAGCAAGCACGCGTTCCCGTTCTCGGCCATCGTCATCGGGATCGCGCCGCTGGCCATTCCGGCGCTGCTGGGGTACCGAGGGCGCCCGGACAGCTTCCTGGAGCTGCTGCTGCGGGTGTGGGCGCCGGTGGCGGTGGCCATCTATATCTTCTCCGCCACCGGGCTGAGCGCGACCCCGCTGCACGCCTTCGACGGGATCACCGTCCCCCTGGCGGTGCTGGCGGTCAAGGGCGTCACGCGCACCACGGTGCTGCGAACGATGCCGCGGGCGCGGCTGGCGGCGGTCGCGGCGATCGCGCTCGCCGTCATCCCGGCCAACGCCTACGCGCTGGCGACGGCGCACGAGTATGTCGACCCGGCGGACGGCAACGCCAACTTCGTCACCCACGACGAGCACGCGGCGCTGCACTACCTGGCCAAGAATCCCGATCCGGGCGGGGTGCTCACCCAGTTCTACCTCGGCGAGGCGGTGCCCGGGGCCACCGGGCGGCGGACGTTCGTGGGCAATTGCCTGTGGTCAGAGCCCAACTGCATGCCACGCGCGGAGGCCGCCGACGCGCTGTTCCGCGGCGGCGACACCCGGACGCAGGCCCGGCACCTCGTGCGCCAGAGCGGCGCGCGCTTCCTGCTGGCCAGCTGTGCGCCCCACGTCGACCTGCAGCGCTCGCTGGGCCGGCTCATCGTCGCCACCCGGCAGTTCGGTTGCGCCACCGTCTACGAGCTCGGAGCGCCCGCGGATGCCGCGGGGCCTCTGGCAGAATTACCACCCAATGCGGTTGTTCGCGCTCCGAGGCGCCAATAGCGTCGAGGCCAACGAGGCGAGCGCGATCCTGGAGGGGACGAGCCTTCTGATCCGCGAGCTGATGGATCGAAACGCGCTCACCACCGATGCGATGGTGAGCTGCATCTTCACGGTCACGGACGACCTCAACGCCGAGTTCCCCGCCCTCGCCGCCCGCCGGTTGGGGCTGGACATGGTGCCCCTGCTGTGCGCGCGAGAGATCCCGGTCCCGGGGTCGATGCCGCGGGTGGTCAGGCTGATGCTGCATTACTACGCCGACGAGGACCACCGGCCCCAGCACGTCTATCTGGGCGAGGCGCGAGCGCTGCGCTCCGACCTCGACGCGGCACAATAGGCTGGGCGTCTGAGATGGCGATCGAATTCGGAGAGCGCATCCGCCGGATCCCGTCGTACCCGCTGGCCGCGGGCTACGACCTCGGCGCCGGCACCGCGATGCTGGCCTCCAATGAGTCCTGCTTCGCCCCCGCGCCCGGCGTGGTCGAGGCGGCCGCTCGAGTGCTCGCCGGCGTGCACCGCTACCCCGACCCGGCCTACGCGCCCCTGCGTCAGGCGCTCTCTGACCGCTACGGCGTCCCCCGCGAGCGCATCGCACTGGGCAACGGCTCGTGCGACATCCTGCTCGCCGCCGGCGAGGCCCTGCTCGAGCCCGGGGCCGAGGTCGTGTACGCCTGGCCGGCGTTCAGCGTCTACCCGCACCTCGCCGCCGCCTCGGGCGCGCGGGCGATCGAGGTCCCGCTCGACGAGGAGGACCGCCACGACCTCGACGCGATGGCGGCCGAGATCACGGTGGCCACGCGCCTCGTGCTCGTCTGCAACCCCAACAACCCGACCTCGACGTCGCTCTCCCTCGACGCCGTGGCGGCGTTCATGGAGAGGGTTCCCCGCCGCGTGTGCGTCATCCTGGATGAGGCCTACTGCGAGTTCACGCTGGCCCTGGGCGACACCTACGCCTCGCTGGAGCTGCTGCGCCGGTGGCCCAACCTGGTGCTCCTGCGGACGTTCTCCAAGGCCTATGGCATGGCCGGCCTGCGCGTCGGCTATGGCCTGTGCGGATCCGAGGACTTCCGCGCCGCGGTGGACCAGGTGCGACAGCCCTTCTACCTCAACATGGCGGCGCAGGCCGCCGCCGTGGAGGCGCTTCGTCACCAGGACGAGGTCGAGCGCCGGGTCACCCATGCCGTCGCCGCGCGTCTTGACCTGACCGGGGGGCTTCGCGCCCTGGGCCTGTGGGTGGCCGAGTCCGACGCCAACTTCGTCTGGACCCATCTTCCGCAGGACACGGTCGAAGCCGACATCATCACCGGACTCGCAGCACGCGGGGTGCTGGTCCGCGCCGGGGCCGCGCTGGGCCGCGAGGGCTCGATGCGGGTGACGGTCGGCACCGACGCCGAGAACAGCCGGTTCCTGGGCGCACTGGAAGAACTGCTCTAGTGCTCGTCTCCACGGGCGACGCAATCCTCCTCATGCCTCCGGAGCCGGCCGGCACGTGACGACCTCTCTGTCGCTGACAGAGACGCGCGTCGGAGGCCCGGCGCCCCGCCCGGCGGCGCATGCGCCGCGCCGTCCGCCGTGGCACCGGTGGTGGCCGTGGGTGGTGCTCGGCGTGGCCGTGATCTCGGCGTTGTTCGTCGTCGTCTCGGATATGCGGCCTTCTTACGACGGCTTCGGCTTCATGGTCTGGGGCCGGCAGGTGCTGCACTGGAACCTCAACACCGACGGCGCGCCCTCCTGGAAGCCGCTGCCGTTCCTGTTCACGGTGCCGTACGCGGTCGCCGGTCGCGGCCAGATGTGGCTGTGGATGGGCACGGCGGTGGCCGGCGCCGTCGCCGGGTCGGTGTTCGCCGCACGCGTTGCCTACCGGCTGACCGGGGTGGGTGGGGACCGGTCCGAGCGCCGCTACGCGCCCTACGTGGCCGGCGCGTTCGCCGGCGTGGCGGTGCTCGGCATCAACACTTACATGCACCTCGTCCTGATCGCCAACTCCGACCCCCTGATCGTGGCGGTGTGCCTGGCGGCGATCGATTGCCACCTGGGCCGGCGCCACAAGCTGGCCTTCACCATGCTCGTGCTCGCCTCGCTGGGACGGCCCGAGGCGTGGGTGTTCGCGGGCCTGTACGGCGCCTGGGCCTTCGTCAAGGTCCCGACGCTGGGCATGCGGGTGCTGGCGGCGGCCGGGCTGCTGCTCATCCCCGTGTTCTGGTTCAGCATCCCGGCGCTCACCTCCCACAGCTGGTTCATCTCCGGCGACCTCGCGCTCAACCAGCAGACGGTCATCCACGGCAACAAGATCGTCGGCGTCGTCAACCGCTTCCGCAGCCTCTACGAGCTGCCGATGCAGCTGGCGATGCTCCTCGGGGTGGTGCTCGCCGTGTTGCGCCGTGACCGCACGACGCTGCAGGTCGTGGCCGCCGCCGCGGTGTGGCTGGTCATCGAGATCGCCTTCGCTTATCACGGCTGGTCGGCGGTGAGCCGCTACATGATCGAGCCCGCCGCGGTGATGGTCACCGTCGCGGGCGCGGGCATCGGATGGCTGCTGGCCGACACCCGCACCTCGCGCGTGCTGCGCTGGCTGGGACCGGTGGCGGCGCTCGGCCTCCTGGTCGCCCTCGCTCCCGACGCGCGCAGCCGCGTGCACACGGTGCGCCGCCTCATCCAGGACTCCCGGCACTCCGCCAAGCAGATCGACCGCCTGCACAAGGTCATCGACAAGGATGGGGGCGCGGACGCCATCAAGTTCTGCGGTCAGCCCGTGTCCCTCGTCGGCTTCCAGAGCACCGTGGCCTGGTACGTGGGCCTCAACGTCGGCAACGTCGGCTACAAGCCGGGCAAGTCGATCGGCGGCGGGAACCAGATCGTCCTGTTCAAGCCCCACGACGACGGGTGGCAGGTGCGGCTCTACAACCTCCCGGCCTCGGTGAAGGCGCAGTGTGACCAGCTGAAGGCCGACACGGACTTCGGCTGACCTCCGCCGGCGTGGGCGCACAGGTCGGGCGGACGTCAACGACGGGCTTGGGAAGGCGGGACGGATTGCCGCTCAAGCCCGGGTGTGGTCGATCTTGCAGGAAATAGCTGCAAAATCGACCACAACCCCGCCGAGGGGACGGCCAGCAGCGTCCCCGGGCCGCCCACATCTCCTCCGCCCAAGCCGTCGTTGACGTTCGCCGGTGTTGTGCCCACACGCACCGACGATCGCTTGCCAACCCCACAACCCCCGTGCTACAAACCCGGGCCAGCGCATGCGCGACCAGGCCTCAACGACCTGCATCACCCTCCTCGGTTTCGGCTGGTCTCAGTACGCGCGCTTCTACGCCTGGCGATTTAGCTAGGCGCTCGGCCACAGCCCCCGTCCGCGCCCAAGAAGTGCGGAGAACCCGGAGGCCGGGCGCCGTCATCACCCGCGGACGCGCGTCCGCAACGAGGCCCGGGCCTCGCCTTCTTTATCGTGTCGAAGCGCGTTGAAAGGACTGACAGGCAGATGATGATCGTGATGAAACCGACGGCCACCGTGGAGGAGGTCGAGGCCGTCGTGGAACGAGTGCACGCCGTGGGCGCCCGCGCCCATGTGATCAACGGCGACGAGCTGACCGTGATCGGGGCGATCGGCGACGCGGCGCACGTGGCTCGGCTGGCACTGGAGGGCGCCCCCGGCGTCGACCACATGGTGCCCATCTCCAAGCCCTACAAGCTGGCCTCCAGCCAGATCACCCACGGAGCGCGCAGCGTGCTGGACATCGCGGGGCGGCCCGTCGGCGGCGACCACTTCACGATGATCGCCGGCCCGTGCACGATCGAATCGCGCGAGCAGACGCTGCAGACCGCGCATACGGTGGCGGCCGCCGGGGCGACGATGTTCCGCGGCGGCGCCTACAAGCCGCGCACCTCGCCCTACGCCTTCCAGGGCCTCGGCCAGGAGGGGCTGCGGCTGCTGGCCGAGGCCAAGGCGCGGACCGGCCTGCCGATCGTCACCGAGGTCATGGACGCCCGCGACCTCGAGCCGGTGCTGGAGGTGGCCGACGTCGTCCAGATCGGGGCGCGCAACATGCAGAACTACACGCTGCTGTCGGAGGTCGGCCGCAGCGGCCGCCCCGCGCTGATCAAGCGCGGGCTCTCCAGCACGCTCGAGGAGTTGCTGATGGCGGCCGAGTACGTGCTCAAGGAGGGCAACGAGGCCGTGATGCTGTGCGAGCGCGGCATCCGCACGTTCGAGACGTCCTACCGCTTCACGCTCGACCTGATGGCGATCCCGGTGCTCAAGGAGATGACGCACCTGCCGGTGATCGTCGATCCCAGCCACGCCGCGGGCCGGCGGGACCTGGTGGCGCCGATGTCGCTGGCGGCCGCGGCCGCGGGCGCCGACGGGCTCATCGTGGAGGTCCACCCCGACCCTGACGAGGCGATCTGCGACGCGGCCCAGCAACTGGTGGCCGACGAGTTCCCCGAGTACCTGGACCGGGTACGCGCCGCCGCCGCCGTGGCGGGCAAAGCACTGTGGGCGGAGCCGGTGGCGAGCGGGCGCGCTCACCTCACGTGACCTTCACCGGCACGGAGCGCTCGGACTCGGTCCGCGATCGGCGCATCGAGCGGCTGGTCCCGCTGGCGGCGCCACGGGACCTGATCGAGGAGCTGCCGCTCACCGATGCTCACGTCGACGTCCTGCTGCGGGGCCGCTCGGGGGTCCAGGCGATCCTCGACGGGCGCGACGATCGCCTGCTCGTGGTGGTGGGCCCGTGCAGCGTGCACGACGTCGAGGCCTCCCGGGACTACGCCCAGCGCCTGAGCGGCGAGGTGGAGCGGCTGGCGGGCGAGCTGTGCCTGGCCATGCGGGTCTACTTCGAGAAGCCGCGCACCACGATCGGCTGGAAGGGACTGATCAACGATCCCCATCTCGACGGCTCCGGCGACGTCAACACCGGGCTGCGGGTGGCGCGGCGGCTGCTGCTCGAGGTGCTGGCGCTGGGGCTGCCCGTCGGCTGCGAGTTCCTGGACCCGATCACCCCGCAGTACATCTCCGACGCCGTGTGCTGGGGCGCCATCGGAGCGCGCACGGTGGAGAGCCAGATTCACCGCCAGCTCGGCTCCGGCCTGTCGATGCCCGTCGGCTTCAAGAACCGGACCGACGGCAACGTGCAGGTGGCGGTCGACGCCGTCCGCGCCGCCGCTGTGTCGCACGCGTTCGCCGGCATCGACGTCAACGGCAGCTCCGCGATCCTGCACACCAGCGGCAACCGAGATTGCCACGTCATCCTCCGGGGCGGCCGCGGCGTCCCCAACTACGACGCCGACGCCGTCGCCCACGCGGTCAGGCTGCTCAGCGCCAGCGGGCTGCCCGAGCGGGTCATGATCGACCTCAGCCACGACAACAGCGGCAAGGATCCCGATCGCCAGCCCGAGGTGGCGGCGGCGGTGGCGGCACAGATCGCCGCGGGCCACGCCGAGATCGTCGGCGTGATGCTCGAGTCCTTCCTCGTCGCCGGGCGCCAGGACCTTGACGCCGCCCGCCCACTCGTCTACGGCCAATCCATCACCGACGGCTGCATCGGCTGGGAGACCACCGTCGAGGTGCTCGACGGCCTGGCGGACGCCGTGCGCGCCCGCCGCGCGGGCTGAACGGGCGGGCGGGCTCGGATTTCGCATGCGCCTCGCGGTCCTCGGCGTCGGACTGATCGGCGGGTCGGTCGCGCTGGCGGCGCGCCAGCGGCTGCGCGCCGAGGTCACCGGGTATGACGACTCGCCCGAGGCGCTCGAGCGCGCGCTGGCGCTCGGCGCGCTGAACTGCGCCCGCAGCTCGGTGACCGATGCGGTCGCCGGCGCCCAGGCGGTGTTCGTGGCCGTGCCGGTCGGAGGGCTGTCTGAGCTGGTGGGCGAGGCGCTGGCCGCCGCCTCCGCGGACTGTGTGGTCACGGACGTGGGCTCGACCAAGCGCGAGGTCGTGGCCGCCCACAGCGACCCCCGGTTCGTCGGCGGTCATCCGCTGGCCGGCGCCGAGAACGCCGGCGTCGAGCACGCCCGCGCCGACCTGTTCGACGCCGCGACCTGGTACCTGACCCCGAACGCCGGCACCTCGGGGATGCTCTATGAGCGGCTGCACCGGCTGCTGCACGGCATCGGCGCGCGGCCGACCGCGATCGACGCCGACACCCACGACCGCATCCTCGCCGCCGTCTCGCACCTGCCCCACGTGCTGGCCAACGTGCTCGTCTCCCAGGCCGCCGCCACCCTCCAGGACGATTCCCACCCTCCCGCGCGGCTCCCCGCGACGGGCCCGAGCTTCCGTGACGCCACCCGCGTGGCCGGCGCTCCGGGCGCGATCTGGACCGACATCTACCTGTCCAATCGCGACGCGCTGGCGGCCGAGATCGACGGCACGGTCGAGCGCCTGCAGGCGGTCCGCACGTGGCTGACGGAGGCCGACGGCGCCGCCATCACCGCCTGGAACGAACGGGCGGCGGCCGACCGGCGGCGGCTGCTCGAGGCGCAGCTGGCAGGCGGGGACCTTCACGAGCTGCGCACCTCGGTGCCCAACCGCCCGGGAGTGGTGGCGCAGATCGCCCTGGAGCTCGGGCGCGCCGGGGTCAACATCGACGACATGGCGCTGTACCCGGCCAGCGACATGACCGAGGGCGTCATCGCCATGTGGATCGCCGGGGAGGCCGCCACCGAGCGCGCGCTGCAGCTCATCGCCGGCCTCGGCTTCCCGGTGGCGCGGCCGTGAACGCGCGCTTCGAGCCGGGGCTGCGGCTGCGGGGCCGCGTGTCGCCGCCGGCGGACAAGTCGATCTCGCACCGGGCGGCGATCATCGGGGCGATGGCGTCCGAGCCGATGCGCGTGGTCAACTATCTGGACGCCGCGGACACCCGCTCGACGCTGGATGCCGTGCGCCGGGTCGGCGCCCTGGTGGAGCGCCACGACAACGAGGTCCTCATCCGCGGCTGCGGCATGCGCAACGCCCAGCCGCCAGGCGATCCGATCGACGTCGGCAACGCCGGCACGCTGATGCGCCTGCTCCCGGGCTGGCTGGCCTTCCAGCAGGGGGCGTCGTTCACGCTGGACGGCGACGCGTCGATCCGGCGGCGTCCCGTGGACCGCATCGCCGTCCCGCTGGCCCAGATGGGCGCCGACCTGGAGGCCACCGAGGGGCGCTTTCCGCCCTTCACCGTGCACGGCGCGGGGCTGCGGGGCATCAGCTATGAGCTTCCGGTGGCCTCGGCCCAGGTCAAGTCGTGCGTGCTGCTGGCCGGCCTGGCCACCGATGCGACGACCGTGGTGGAGGCGATTCCCAGCCGCGACCACACCGAGCGGATGCTGGCCCGCGCCGGCGCCCGGGTCGATCGCCGTCCGGTGGACGGCGGCTACGCGTCCACCGTCGGCAACGCCGACGAGTTCGAGCTCGAGCAGATCTGCGTGCCCGGAGACCTCTCGAGCGCCGCCTTCCTCATCGCCGCGGGCGTGCTCGTGCCCGGCGCCCGCCTGGTCCTCGACGGCGTGGGCGTCAACTGGACGCGCACCGGCTTCCTGCGCATCCTCCAGCGCATGGGCGCGATCGTGGTCGGCGACCTGGAGGAGCCGGGGACGTTCGATCCCGCCGAGCCGGTGTGCGACCTCGACGTCACCCACGGGCCCATCGAGGCGACCACGGTCGAGGGCGACGAGGTGCCGCTGGCGATCGACGAGCTCCCGCTGGTGGCGCTGCTGGGCTGCTTTGCCGAGGGCGAAACGGTGGTGCGCGGCGCCGCTGAGCTGCGCGTGAAGGAGTCAGACCGGATCGCCACCGTCGTCGACGGGCTGCGCGGACTGGGGGCCGACATCGACGCGGTCGCGGACGGCTTCTCGGTTCGCGGCGGCGGCGGCCTGCGCGGCGGCGTGATCGACGCCCACGGCGACCACCGCCTCGCGCTGCTGGGGGCCGTCGCCGGACTCGCCTCCCGGGAGGGAGTAGAGGTGGTGGGGATGGAGGCCGCCGCCGTCTCCTACCCGGGCTTTGCGCGCGACATCGCGGCGCTGGCGGCCGGCTGATGGTGGTCGCCATCGACGGGCCCGCCGGGGCCGGGAAGTCGAGCGTGGCGCGCGCGGTGGCGGCCGAGCTGGGCTTCACCTATCTGGACTCGGGCGCGATGTACCGCGCGGTGGCGCTGGCGGCGCGCGAGCGCGGGCAGCCCCCCGCGGCAGTCGCGCCCGCCCTGCGGATCGAGCTGGGGGACCAGGTCCGGGTCGACGGGCGAGACGTCACCGAGCAGATCCGCACGCGCGAGGTGTCGGAGGCGGCGAGCGTCGCGGCAGCGCAGCCGGCCGTGCGCGAGGCGATGGTCACCCACCAGCGGCGGCTGCTGGCCGACGGGGACTGGGTGGCCGAGGGCCGCGACATCGGCACCGTCGTGGCTCCCGACGCCGAGGTCAAGGTGTTCCTCACCGCGAGCTCGGAGGCCCGCGCCCGGCGGCGCGCCGCCGAGCTGGGCGTCGATCCCGCAACCGTCCTGGCCGAGCAGGCCATTCGCGACGAGCGCGACTCCGGCCGCGAGCATTCCCCGCTGCAGGCGGCCGCGGACGCTCACACGCTCGAGACCACCGATCTCACCCTCCCCGAGGTGGTCGGTCGCGTGGTGGCTCTGGTGGCCGACCGCCGCTGAAGGAGGCCGCCCTTGTGCGTCGCCCGATCGGGGTCGGCTAGCCTCGACGCACCATGAAGGTCGCCATCGTCGGATATCCCAATGTGGGCAAGTCATCATTGGTCAATCGCCTGACCGAGTCGCGCGAGGCCGTCGTGCACGAGCAGGCCGGCGTCACCCGTGACCGCAAGGAGCTGCGCACGGAGTGGAACGGGCGCGTGCTGACGCTGGTCGACACCGGCGGCGTCGACCTGGAGGACCGCGACACGCTGGCGCGCCAGATCCAGGACCAGGCCCGCGCCGCGCTGGCCGACGCCGACGCCGCGGTGCTCGTCGTGGACGCCCGGGCGGGGCTGCGTCCCGGCGATCAGGAGATGGCCGACCTGCTGCGCCGCTCCCCGCTGCCGGTCCTGGTGGCCGCCAACAAGATCGACACCGCCAAGGACCTCCCGCTGGCCGCGGAGTTCCACACGCTGGGGCTGGGCGAGCCGATCGCCGTCTCCGCGGCGCAGGGCCTGGGCACCGGCGACCTGCTCGACCGCGTGGCGGCGCTGGCGCCGGACGCTCTCGAGTCCGATGACGCCGACGACGCCGTCCGGCTGGCCCTGATCGGCCGCCCCAACGTCGGCAAGTCCTCGCTGCTCAACCGCTTCGCCGGGTCCGAGCGCGTCATCGTCTCCCCGGTGGCGGGTACGACCCGGGACGCCATCGACCTGCCCATCACGTTCAACGGCCGGGAGCTGATCCTCGTCGACACCGCCGGCATCCGCCGCCAGGCCAAGGTGGGGGAGTCCATCGAGTACTACACGTCGCTGCGCTCGCGCCGGGCCGCGGAGCGCGCCGACGTGGCGCTGGTGGTGTGCGACGCCGTCGACGGTCTCACCACCCAGGACCTGCGCATTGCCGAGCTGGCCATGCGCAGCGGCTGTGCGACCGCGCTGGTGCTCAACAAGTGGGACATCGCCGACGGCATCGATCTCGACCACGAGCGCGCCCGCGCCCACCAGAAGCTGCGTCTGCGCCCGCGCGTGCTCACCGCCTCGGCCAAGACCGGCCGCCACGTCGAGCGGCTGCTCATCGAAGCCGTGGCGCTGGCCGATCGCAGCCGCACGCGCATCCCCACTCCGCAGCTCAACCGCTTCCTGTCCGAGGTGGTGGCCGCCCGCCAGCCGCCGGTGGGCAAGCGTCCCGGCCCGCGCGCGTGGCGCCGCCGCCAACCACCGGCTGCGGCTGCTGTTCATGACCCAGACCGCCGAGCGCCCGCCCCGGTTCTCCATCCAGGTCAACTCGCGGGCTCGCGTGACCCGTGACTACGCCTACTTCATCGAGAACCGCCTGCGCGAGCGCTATCGGCTCGAGGGCGTGCCCACGATCATCGACTTCGTCGAGCGCAACGAGCGCCGCCCACCGGCCGACCGCGAGGAGCGCCGGTCCGGCCGCGGCCGCGCACCGGCTCCCGGACTTCGCGACCGGCGTAGCTCCCGCCGCGACCAGCTCAGACGTCGGAGGCCGGCGCCGCCGGCGCGCCCCGCAGGACATGGAGCGCCCGGTCCACCGTGTGCACGATCCCGGCCGGGTTGCTCACGCCCCGAAAGGCGAAGTCGTACTGGGACTCGCCCGCGGTGTCGAACTCGACGGTCCCGATGCGTAGCAGCCGCTCGAACAGCGACTGGCTGGAGTTGACGTTCTGGATGCGCTCCAGCCGCGTCTGGTGGACGTCGCGCGACAGGATGCCCGTCTGGATCGTGAGCCGCTGGTTGGTGATCGAGTAGGTGGTCCCGATCCGGCGGACCTGGCCGATCACCACGAGGGCCAGGAACACCACGACGACGGCCACGCTCACCCAGCCCGCCTGCACGTGCGATGCCGTGATCCGGGTGACGATGCCGGCGATCACCCCGGCCAGCAGCACCATGACGAGCCCCTTGGCGTAGAACAGCCCCAGCGATCGCCACGAGGGATGGCCGTGAAAGAAGATCTCCTCGCCGGGTTCCGGGTCCACGCTCCCGGAGACTAACGGCGAGAGCATCGGTGGCGACACCCGCTCCCACTACATTCGGTCGCGGATGATCGCCCGCGTGCAGCCCCTGACTCGGACGCGCGCGGTGCGCGGCCCGTTCGACTACCGCCTGGCGCCCGGCCAGCAGGTCCAGGTGGGATCGCTGCTGCGGGTGCCGTTCGGGGCGCGCAGCTCGCTCGGCGTCGTGGTGGAGCTCGCGGAGCACTCCGAGCTCGATCCCGAGCGCCTGGTGGAGCCCGAGGCGGTGATCGGCGCGGGCGTCGGCGCCGACCTGGTGGCGCTCGCCGACTGGATGGCCCGCGAGTACTGCTCGACGCCGTCGCGGGCGCTCCAGCTCATGCTCGCCCCGGGCGCGTCCGCCGGCACCGGCGCCAGGATGGCGCTTGTCGCCGAGCTCACGCCCGAGGGCCGCGCTGCGCTCGGCGATCCTGGTGCGCGTCTCAACGACGGCCAGCGCGCGCTCCTCGGCGCGCTGGCCCAGCGAGGTCCCACCGTCGCCTCAGAGCTCGACACCCCCGGGCTGCGCCGTCTGGAGCGCCGCGCCCTCGTCGCCATGGACCGGCGGGCACGGCAACGGCGCCCGGCCAGCGTGCAGATCGGCAGCGCCTCGGCCACGGCGCCTCCGCTCACCGGCGAGCAGGCGAAGGCGCTGGCCGCGCTGGTCGCCGCGCTGGGCCACCCCGACCCCGGCCATCCCGGCTACCTGCTGCAGGGCGTCACCGGCTCGGGGAAGACGGAGGTCTACCTCGGCGCGGTGGAGGCCGTCCTGGCCGCGGGCCGCTCGGCGATCGTCCTGGTGCCGGAGATCGCGCTCACCCCGCAGGCGCTGTGGCGCTTTCAGGCCCGCTTCGGCGATGTCGTCGCCGTCCTGCACTCGGCGCTGAGCACGGGCGAGCGCCACGACGAGTGGATGCGCCTGCGCAGCGGGGAGGCGCGGGTGTGCGTCGGCCCGCGCTCGGCCGTGTTCGCCCCGCTGACGGACATCGGGCTGATCGTGATCGACGAGGAGCACGAGAGCTCGTACAAGCACGAAGGCGACCCGCGCTACGACGCGCGCACCGTGGCGCGCGAGCGCGCCGCGCGCCACGGCGCCGTCCTGGTCTGCGGCAGCGCCACGCCCAGGCCCGAGAGCGTGCTGGCGATGACGCGCCTGCGGCTCTCGGAGCGGGTGGACCGGCGGCCGCTGCCCGGGGTGGAGGTGCTCGACATGCGCGACCGCCACCAGCCGCTGCACCCCGAGACGCGGATGGCGCTGGCTGACCTGCGCCGGGCCGGCGGCAAGGCGATCCTGCTCCTCAACCGCCGCGGCTGGTCCAACTTCCTCTCCTGCCGCGCCTGCGGGCGAGTGTGGCTGTGCCCCAACTGCGACGTCGCGCTCGTCCTGCACCGTCATGGGCAGTTCATCGCCTGCCACCACTGCGGCCACCGGGAGCGGATCCCGGCGCGCTGCAGCGCCTGCGCGTCGGTGAGCGTGGCGCGCCACGGCGCCGGGACCGAGCGCATCGAGCACGAGCTGCGCGAGGCGCTGGGGGGGGAACGTTTTCCCATCTTCCGGCTGGACGCCGACTCCTCCGCGCTGCCCCAGCGGGCGCGCACGCTCCACAGCTTCCAGGAGGCCCGCGCCGGCGTGCTCGTCGGGACCCAGATGGTGGCCAAGGGTCATGACTTCCCCGACGTTTCGCTGGGCGTCGTGCTCGACGCCGACCAGACGCTGCGCTTCCCGGACTTCCGAGCCGAGGAGCGGACGTTCGCGCTGATCACCCAGCTGGCCGGGCGCACCGGCCGAGGCGCACTCGGCAGTCGAGTCCTGGTGCAGACGCTCGCCCCCGATGCGCGCCCGATCCGCTTCGCCGTCCACCACGACTCCGACGGATTCATCTCCGACGAGCTCGAGCGCCGCCAGGCGCTGTCCTATCCGCCCTACGCCTCGCTCATCCGCGTGGTCAGCTCGGCCGAGGACGAAGCGCTGGCCCGCGAGACCGCCACCGCGATCCACGGCGAGCTGGCGGCGCTGGACGCGGCGGTGCTCGGCCCGGCGCCGCTGTTTCGCCTGCGCGGCCGGGCGCGCAGCCAGCTCGTGATCAAGGCGACCGCACGTCGGCCGGCGATCGACGCCGTGGGCCGGGCCGTGAACCGCGTCGCACCGGGCGCGGCACGGCGCGGGGCCGCGGTCAGCGTCGACGTCGATCCCCAGTAGTGCGTCTGACCACCCCGGGCCCGCGGTCCCGCCCATAACTAGACTCAAGGGCGATGTCCGACAGTGCGACAGATCAAGTCGAGCTCGACGCAGAGGTGGCCGAGCCCGAGAGTCCGGTCGAGCCCCAGCTCGATCCCGAGGTGGCGGCGCGCCGCGCCGCCGCGCTGGCCCACGTCAGGAAGTTCGGCGAGCCTTCGCTACGCACCCGCGCCCGGCCGGTGGAGCGCTTCGACGACGCCCTGCGCGACGAGGTCAGGCGGATGGGCCAGCTCATGATCGACTCGATCGGGGTGGGCCTGGCGGCCAACCAGGTCGGCGTGCTGCACCGCCTGCTCGTCTACCGGGTGCACCCGCAGTCGCCGGTGGTGGCCCTGGTCAACCCCGAGATCGAATGGGTGGGCGACGAGCTCGAGATCCTGGAGGAGGGCTGCCTGAGCCTGCCCAACGTCCACGTCGACGTGGAGCGCCCGGTGCACATCGTGGTCCGCGCGCTCGACGAGTACGGTGAGCCGCTGTTGATCGAGGCCTCTGGGCTGGACGCGCGCGTCATCCAGCACGAGATCGACCACCTCGACGGAGTGCTCGTGCTCGACCGGACCTCGCGCTCGCAGCGCAAGGAAGCGATGCGCGCGCTGCGTGAAGCGCTGCCCTCGGCCTGAGCGCCGCGCTCTTGCGCATCGTCTATCTCGGCACGTCGCATTTCGCCGCTGACGTCCTGGATATCCTGAGTGCTCGGTCCTACCGGCCGGAGCTGGTGGTCACGCGGCCCGACCGGCCCCGGGGCCGCGGCCGCAAGCTGGCCTCGCCGCCGGTGTTGAGCGTCGCGCGCGGGCTCGGAATCGACACCGACCAGCCTGAGTCGGTCAATGACGAGGCCGCGCGCGCGCGGATCGCCGCCGTCGCGCCGGACGCCGTCGTGGTGTGCGCATTCGGCGCCCTCATCAAGGAGCCGCTGCTCTCCGAGTACCGGCTGCTCAACGTCCATCCGTCGCTGCTGCCGCGCTGGCGCGGTGCAGCGCCCATCGAGCGGGCGATCATGGCGGGGGACGAGCGCACCGGCGTGAGCATCATGCGCCTGACCGCCGGCCTGGACACCGGGCCGGTGTGTCTGGCCACCGCTGAGCCGATCGATCGCATGGACACCTATGGGACGCTGGCCGGCCGCCTGGCGTCGCTCGGCGCAAGCCTGCTCGTCGAGGCGCTTGAAACCTCGCCGCCGTTGCACGAGCAGGACGAGGCCGCCGCCACGTATGCCGAGAAGATCACCGCCGAGGACCGCGTGCTCAACACCGTGCCCGCCCGCCCGGCGGTCGAGCTCGAGCGCGTGGTGCGCGCCCTCTCACCCCACATCGGCGCGGCGGTCGTCGGGGTGGGTGGGGACCGGTCCGAGCGCCTGGGCGTGTGGGCGGCCACCGCTCGCCCGGCCCAGCCGGGCGATCCACCCCCCGGCGAGCTGAGCCTGGACACGCCCGTCCCAACTCTGGGGTGCACGCCGGGGACGCTCGCGCTGACCACGGTGCAGCCCGCGGGGCGCCGGCAGATGCCCGGCAACGCCTACCTGCGCGGCCTGCGGAGCTGACGAGGATGGCGGGAGCGGTGTCCGCGGCGCGCGAGTGCGCCTACGCCGTCGTGCGTCGCGTGTTCGAGCAGGATGCCTACGCCGACCGCGTGCTGCACGCCGAGGCCCAGGCGCGGCGGCTGGACGGCCGCGACCGGGCTTTCGCCATGGCTCTGGCCTACGGAACCGTCCAGCGCAAGGCCACCCTGGATTACGTCGCCGCCGCGTTCACGGAGCGGCCGCTGGCGCGCCTTGACGCTCCCGTGCTGGCCGCATTACGGCTGGGGCTGATGCAGATCCTGCTCATGGACGGCGTCGCCGATCACGCGGCGGTCCACGAATCGGTCGAGCTGGCCAAGCGACACGCCCGAGGCGGCAGCGGGCTGGTCAACGCTGTGCTGCGCCGGGCGCTGCGCGAGGGTCGTTTGCTCGTGGCCGCTCTGGATGACGACACCCCCGCGCATGCCGCCGTCCTGCACTCGGTGCCGGTGTGGCTGGCCGAGCTGTGGTGGTCTGAGCTGGGTCCTGACCGCGCCCGCGCCCTGCTGGCCGCCGTCAACCGGCCCCCTGAGTCAGCCGTGCGCGTCAACACGCTCGCTGGATCGATCGGCGAGGTGGCCGATGGGCTCGGGGTCGCGTGGCACGCCGTCCCCGGGATCCCGGAGGGCCTGGTGCTCGAGGCGCCGTTTGACGCCTTCACGTCACCGGGCTGGGAGCGCGGCCAGCTGATGCCCCAATCGCGGGCATCCATGACGGTGTCGCGGACGCTCGCGCCTAAGCCCGGCGAGCGGGTCCTGGACCTGTGCGCGGCCCCGGGCGCCAAGACGACTCATCTCGCTGCGCTCACCGGTGATGGGGGCGGGCTCGTGGCGGTGGAGCGCCACCCCGGCCGCGCCGACGCCCTGCGGACCACGCTGCGCCGGATGCACGTCCGCGGCGCGACGGTCGAGACCGCCGATGCCGCTGCGCCGCGCAGCGGCGCCGGCTTTGACCGCGTCCTCGTCGACCCGCCGTGCAGCGGGCTGGGGACGCTCCAGTCGCGGCCGGACCTGCGGTGGCGCACCAGCCCCGAGCGGATCGCCGACCTGTCGCGCCAGCAGGCGCGCATCCTCGCCGCCGCCGGCGGCGCCGGCGCCACGGCACCGGCCGGCACCCTCGTCTACTCGGTGTGCACGATCTCCCGTGCCGAGTCCGACGCGGTCGTGGACGACTTTCTGTCGGCCCATCCCGGGTGGGTGACCGAGCCGCCGCTGCGCCTGGCCCCGGACACCGACGGCACCGACGGGTTCTTCATCGCCACGCTCCGGCGTGCCTAGCTGACGGTCGACTCCGTGGCCGCCGTGACGCCCCCGGTGCAGTTAGTCTTGCAGTAATGAGCGAACCAGCGCCCAGGCTCGGCCCTGACTGTCCCGGCTGCGGTGAGCCGTGGCTGCGGCCGACCGCGGTTCCGGGCAACTACCGCTGCGTCTACTGCCTGCGGCGCTTCGAGCTGGTGTCCGTCTGCCCCAACTGCGGCGAGCACTCCACGATCGTGCGCATGTCCAGCACCGCGATCGTCGAGTGCAACCACTGCCAGGGCAGCATGCTCCAGGAGGTCTAGGGCTCCGATGAGCCGCCGTCACGCGGACCTGTTGCGCGAGCGGCGGGTCGCGCCATCGATCCTGTCGGCTGACTTCGCCAAGCTCGGCTCCCAGGTCTCTGAGGTGCTGGCGGCGGGCGCCCGCGTCATCCATGTTGACGTCATGGACGGCCACTTCGTCCCCCCGATCACGTTCGGCGCGATCGTCGTCGGCGCCCTCGCCGATCTGGTTCACGACGCCGGTGGCGTCCTGGACGTCCACCTCATGGTGGAGCGCCCCGAGCGCGTGGTTCCCGACATCGCGAAGGCCGGCGCGGACAACATCACGATTCACGTCGAGGCGACGCCGCACGTGCACTACACGCTGGATGAGATCCGCAAGGCCGGCTGCAGCGCCGGCGCAGCCCTCACCCCCGCGACGCCGGTCGAGGCGCTCCACGAGGTCGCCTCCGAGACCCTCGACCTGGCGCTGTGCATGAGCGTCAACCCGGGCTGGGGCGCCCAGCAGTTCATCCCACACTCTCTCCACAAGCTCGAGCGCATGCGCCGCGTCCTGCCGCCCGACGTGGCGCTCGAGGTCGACGGCGGCATCCACGACGAGACCGCCGGCTCCGTCGTGCAGGCCGGCGCCAACCTGCTCGTCACGGGATCGGCCGTGTTCGGGTCAGACGACCCGGCGGCGGCCTATCAGAGGATCGTCACCGCCGCGGGGGCGCTGTAGCTCGCGCGTCGGCGCAGGTCGCTACAGGATTTCGCCGCGTTCACGCCGGGCTGGCGCTGGGCGCCAGCTTCGGCCGGGCCGGTCCGAGCCGGTACAGCAGCCACAGCAGCGTGGACAGCATCGCGGTCGCGCCCAGGTAGCCCACCTCGACACGCGTGACTACCTCGTGCTCCGAGCCCCCGGCCGTGGCAACGTAGATCACGAACAGCGCCGCCGAGAACAGCCACGCCGCCGCGGCGGCGGCCGCGCGCCCGCGGGCTAGAGCGGCCTGGTTGAGCGTTCCGGAGATGAGGTGCAGGCCCATCCCCACGCCGACCAGGGCCAGCCCGACCCGGCCGTACGTGAAGCCCTTGTCGCCGAGCAGCGCCGTCATCACCGCCGGCCCGATGAGCAGCAGCCCCAGGGCGACGGCGGCCGCGAACGCGGCGATGACCAGGATCGTGGTGCGGATGGCCTTGTGAAACTCCTCGGCGCTCTCGCGCGCCTCCAGCCCCGCGAGGTGGGGCAGGATGGAGGTCTGGATCGCCTGGAAGAGCTGGAGCGGCGCGCGCACGATGAGCATGACGTTGAAGACGAAGCCGACGACGCCGGTGGTCAGATCGGCGCCGCCGGTCTTGGCGGCCACGATCAGCACGCCGGCGTTCATGAGCATCTGCTCGGAGAACATGATCCCGACCACCGACACGGCGAAGCCGGCGCCGTGGCGCAGCGACAGGTCGGAGCTCTCCTCGTCGAGCTGGGCCTGGACCGGTCCCTCGCCGGCGCCGGCGGCATCGGCGGCGATGACGTCGGTCTCCGGCGCGGGCATCCGGATGCGGCTGAACGCGAACGGCATGACGGCGAGCGAGGCGAACGGCGCCACGGCCATCCCCAGTCCGACCGCGGCCTGGCCGGAGGCGAGCCCGATGGCCACCGCCAGCGGGAACAGGAAGCGCGACGTGGACTCCAGGAACACCAGGCCGCCGTAGAGCGCGAAGCGCTGGTGGCCGGCCAGCCAGCCGCGGGCGAAATAGCTGCCGGCGTAGGCGAGGACGCCGATGACGAGGATCCAGTAGAGCGCGCTGGACCCGTCGAACATGCCCTGCTGGATCTGGTCGCGCAGCGCCAGCGCCACGATCAGGAACAGCAGCGCGAATCCGAACTGGATGGCGGCGGGCACGCGGAGCGGATGGCCGTGCAGCCCGCGCGCGCGGCGGTCGGCGATCGTGCGCGACAGCAGCTGCTCGATCGGCCGGTAGATGACCGAGAGGATCACGAACATGATCGCCCAGCACAGGGAGATCCGGCTGTAGGACGCAGCGTCCAGCACGTGGCTGGAGGTGGCCAGATACAGGAAGGTGAAGATCCCCGTCGAGGCGATGCCGACCGTCAGCACGCGCGCCCCGGAGGCGAAGGACTGGGGCGGCGGAGCGCCTCCGCCGGGGCCGTCGTCGCCGGCCGGGGCCGGCCCGGAGGGGGGCGCCGTCGTCGTGGAGCTCACGCGCGGACCGCGACGAGCAACATCGTCCATGGGAACGGCGCGCGGATCTCGACCACCTCGCCGTAGCGTCCCAGCAGGCGCACGAAGGAGCGCCGCGTCCAGTGATTGAGGTGGCCCGGCGTGTTGCCGAGCTCGCGCAGATACGCGCCGCGGGCCATGTTCAGCGCACGCCACAGCGGCTCATGGGGCACCGACACCAGCAGGTGGCGGCCGGCCACGCGCGCCATCTCGGCCAGCGCCGCCTCGGGGTCGGCGACGTGCTCGAGCACCTCGGTGGCCGCCACGAGCTCGAACTCGTCGTCCGCGAACTCAAGGCGCTCCACCTCCATCGGCGCGAACGTCAGATTCGGGCGCTGCCGGCCGACCCATTCGGCGTCCAGCTTGGGATCCTCGAGATCGATGCCGACGATCCGTCCGGGCGCGATCCGATCGGCCCACTGCTCGGTGAGCACCCCCTCGCCGCAACCGACGTCGAGCACCGAGCCGGGCGCCGCCTGCGCGAACAGCTCGTCCAGCGTCCGCTCGAAGCCGGCCATCAGACGGCGGACCACGGGGTTGGTCGAGCCGTACTTGTCGTAGGTGTTGCCCGTGGGCACCGCGGTGCCCGAGCTCACACCTTCACCGCCTCACGGTCCTCGCTCGCTGGGGCCTTGTCGGTGGCGGTGGCGCCCGGCTCGTAGTGCGACGGCTCGACGCCGAGCTGCAGCTCGATCCGCCGGACGCGCTCGAACGTGCGCTGCAACATGATCCGCTGGGCCGACAGGATGTCGCCGATCACGCCGAGCGCGCCGAGCAACATCGCCGCGTTGAACAGCACCGCGCCGAAGATCAGGCTCTGGACGTGGCCGGCCACGCCGCCGCCGGAGATGAAGTCGATGAGGAAGCGCACGAAGAACACCATGGCGGCCACGCCGGCGATCAGCGCGCCGCCCCAGAACACCCTCAGCGGCTCGTACTGGGAGTAGATCCGGAAGATCGAGAGCCCGTTGCGGCGGATGTAGGCCGGGATCGACGGGAACAGCCGCGACTCGCGCGTCTGGGGGTTGGTGCGGATCGGGACGTGATCGACGGCCACGAGCAGCTTGCCGGCCTGGATGATCGTCTCCAGCGTGTACGTGAACTTCGAGACCACCTGCATCTGGAGCGCCGCCTCGCGGTTGTACGCGCGAAAGCCCGATGTCGTGTCGGGGACCTCGGTGGAGGAGGCCTGGCGCACCACCCACGAGCCCAGGCGCTGCAGCCGGCGCTTGGACTGCGAGAAGTGCTCGTTGGAGTCCACCCCGCGGTCGCCGATCACCATGTCCGCCTCGCCGCGCAGGATCGGGGTCACCAGCTTGGGGATGTCTGCGCCCTCATACTGGTTGTCGGCGTCGGTGTTGACGATCACGTCGGCGCCGAGCTTGAGCGCGGCGTCGAGGCCCGCCTGGAACGCAGCCGCCAGGCCCTTGTGGTTGGTGAGGCGGACGATGTGGTTGACGCCGTGGGCTTTGGCGGTGGCGATCGTCGCGTCGCTGGAGCCGTCGTCGATGATCAACCACTCGACCGTGTCGAATCCCTCGAGCTCGCGGGGGAGATGCGACAGCGTGTTGGGCAGCTGCGCCTCCTCGTTGAAACAGGGAATCTGAATGATCAGCTTCATGGTGCTGAGGCGCAGCCCTGTGCGGCTAGACCGCGCCGCGCCGGGGGGGATGGGGACAAGTCGATGCTCCGTAGGGGCGCGCTATCTGAGACACGGTAGCGGGATACTCGTGGATGAAGATGGACACGGCAACGGCAAGCAAGCCCGAGCCACCCCGTCGGCTCCCGTCGTTGCGGGAGGGTCCGGATGGCCCGGGCCGCCGTCGCGGTGCTTGGATCCGGCCTCCGGGCGGTCGGCGCCCCGACCTGCACCGGCCCGCGCTGTGGCTGCTGCTGGCGGTGACCCTGGCCCTGCGCCTGTGGGGCGTCAAGCAGGGACTGCCCTACAGCTACAACTCGGATGAGGCGACGCATTTCGTCCCCCGGGCGATCGCGTTCTTCGGCCATGACTACAACCCCCAGTATTTTCTCAACCCGCCCGCATATTCCTACCTGCTGCACCTCGTCTTCGAGCTGTGGTTCGGGAGCGCCGACGCGGCCCGCCGGGCCTACGTGTCCGATCCCACCGAGACGTTTGTGGTCGCCCGCGTGGTCGCCGCGGTACTCGGCACGGTGGCGGTGTGGCTGACCTATCTGGCCGGCGAGCGCCTGTTCAACAAGACCGCTGCGCTGCTGGGCGCGGCGATCTTCGGGCTGGCCTTCCTGCCGATCTTCTACAGCCATCTCGCGCTCAACGACGTCCCCGCGCTGGCGCCGGTCGCGCTCTCGCTCTACGGAGTCGCCGGGGTGCTGCGCAACGGCTCACGGCGCGACTACGTGCTGGCCGGGATCGGCATCGGGCTGGCCGCGGCCACCAAGTACACCGGGGCGATCACCGCGGTGTGCCTGGTGGCGGCGGGCATCTGCGACGCCGCCGGGGGCGCGCCGGTCAAGGCGCTGCGTCGGCTCCTGCTCGCCCTGGGCTGCGCCGTGCTGGCCTTCATCGCCGCCAACCCGTACGCCGTGCTGGACTTCTCGGCGTTCCACGCCGGCGTCACGACCCAGCAGGCACTGGCCGGCGGCTCTGACCCGGAGAAGCTCGGCACCACCGCCGCCAGCGGATCGGCCTTCTACGTCTGGGCGTTCACGTGGGGGCTGGGCTGGGCCCCGTCGATCGCCGCCCTGGGCGGCGGCGTCCTGCTCATCGTGCGCCGGCGCCTCGCGCTCGCCTTCGTCCTGCTGCCGGCGCCGATCGCGTTCATCGTGTTCATGGGCGACCAGCAGCGCTACTTCGGGCGCTGGCTGCTGCCGCTGTTCGGAATCGTGGCCCTGCTGGCCGGCTACGCGGCGGTGGAGGCGGCGCGCTGGCTGATCCGCGCTCGGCGGATGCCGGTGCTGCTGGCCGCCGGCGCGGCGGCGATCGTGATGCTGGGCCAGAGCCTCGCCGGCGTCATCCACAACGACGTCGTGCTGTCCCGCGCCGACACCCGCAACGTGACGCGGGACTGGATGGTCCGACACGTCCCGGCCGGCGCCAAGGTGGTGGTGGAGCCCGTCGTCTCCGACGACTGGGGCCAGGACATCGGGCGCTCGCTGCCGTGGACCCCCAGCGGCGCGCGCTGGCAGCTCTGGAACCCCTACGTCACCGACGTGGACGCGCGGGGCAACCACCTGCCGGCGGGCGAGCACCGCTACGTGGCCGTCGACGAGTACGAGCGCACCCTGCGGCCCGAGCTGCTCACCGAGTACGCCAACAGCGGCTACTGCTGGGTCGTGATCGGCTCCCTGCAGGCGGGGCGCTCGTTCGCGCAGCCCAAGATCGCGCCGTCGGCCATCGCCTATTACGCGGCGCTGTCCAACCGGGCCGACTTGGTGTTCCACATCAGCCCCTTCGCCAAGGGCGACCGGGCGGTCCCGTTCAGCTTCGACTGGTCCAACGACTACTACCCCGGCCAGTACGCCCGGCCCGGTCCCGAGATGAGCGTCTATCACCTCCGAGACTGTCGCCAAAGCGCTCAGACGGGCAGTCAGGGCTCTGCGACAACCTCTTAGGAGCGGTAAATGTGCCGCGAACTATGCTCCGAAGCCGACATGACAACGATCCCCGATACCGATCGCCGCCATCTCGCCCGCGCGATCGAGATCGCGGAACAGGGGCGCGGGAGGGTGAGCCCCAACCCCCTGGTCGGAGCCGTGATCGCCAATGTCGACGGGCCGATCGGCGAGGGCTACCACCGCGAGGTCGGAGCCCCGCACGCGGAGGTCGAGGCGATTCGCGCCGCTGGTGAGCATGACCTGGCGGGGGCCACGCTGTACGTCTCGCTCGAGCCCTGCTGCCACCACGGGCGCACCCCGCCGTGCACCGACGCCATCCGCGAGGCCGGGATCTCACGCGTGGTCGTCGCCTCCGACGATCCCTCCGAGCACGCCTCCGGGCGCGGCCTCGGGATCCTGCGCGATGACGGCGTCGAGGTCGTGCTCGACGACGGCGAGCTCGCCCAACGGGCGCGCCTGCTCAACCAGCCGTTTCGCAAGCACGCGCGCACCGGTCGCCCCTGGATCCTGTTCAAGTCCGCGATGACGCTCGACGGCAAGGTCGCGACCCACCGCGGCGACTCCAAGTGGATCTCCGGCGAGTCCAGTCGCGAGCGGGCTCACGCCTGGCGCGCCGAGTGCGACGCCGTGGCCGTCGGCGTCGGCACCGCGCTGGCCGACGATCCGCTGCTGACCGCACGGATCCCCGGCGTCACGCGCCAGCCCCGGCGCGTCGTCTTCGACTCGCTGGGCCGGCTCCCGCTCGACGCCCAGCTCGTGCGCGACGCCCGGCGGATCCCGCTGACGGTGGTCGTCTCCCGCGCCGCGCCGCGGGCGGCTACCGATGCGCTCGAGGCCCACGGTGCCGACGTGATCGTCGCCACCGGCGAGAACGAGCCCGCCCGCGTCGTCTCGGCGCTGGACCAGCTCGGCGCCGCCGGGATCGCCTCGATCCTGCTCGAGGGCGGCCCCCGGCTCGCCGGCGCGTTCCTCGACGCCGGCGCGATCGACGAGGTCCGCCTGTTCCTGGCGCCGCTCATCCTCGGCGGGCGCACAGCGCGCGATCCGCTGGAGGGCGAGGGCGCCGAGCAGATCGCCGACGCCGTCCACGCCCTGACGCTGGAGTGCGAGCGCATCGGAGACGACCTGCTGGTGTCGGCTCGCATCCACCAGTGGTGAGGCGATGTTCACGGGGCTGATCGCCGACCTCGGCCGGATCGACGACATCGAGCGCTCCGGCGATGGCGTCCGGCTGATCGTCTCCTCGTCGCTGGCGGCGGATCTGGGCGAGGGCGATTCGATCGCCGTCAACGGCGTCTGCCTGACCGCGACCAACGTGCGGCCGACGGCGTTCTCCACCGACGTGATGAACGAGACGCTGCGGTTGAGCTCGCTGGCCGAGGCCCGGGCCGGGACCCGGGTGAACCTCGAGCTCGCGATGCGGCTGTCAGACCGGCTCGGCGGCCACATAGTCCAGGGGCACGTCGACGGCGTCGGCACCGTGCGCTCGGTCGCCGCCGACGGGTTCGCCCGGCGGGTCGAGGTTGAAGCCGGGGATGAGATCCTGCGCTATGTCGTCCAGAAGGGATCGATCACCGTCGACGGCGTGTCGCTGACAGTCGCTGGGCTCGGAGACACATCGTTTACCGTTTCTCTGATCCCCGAGACGCTCGAGCGCACCAATCTCGGACACGCCGAGGTCGGGACAACCGTGAACCTGGAGGTGGATGTGTTGGCCAAATACGTCGAGAGGCTGGTGGCGACCACACGATGAGCTCCACCAGGTCAGCGTTCGCCACCATCGAGGAGGCCATCGAGGACATCCGCCAGGGCAAGATGGTGGTCGTCTGCGATGACGAGAACCGCGAGAACGAGGGCGACCTCACCATGGCCGCCCAGTTCGTGACCCCCGAGGCGATCAACTTCATGCGCAAGGAGGGCGGCGGCCTCATCTGCCTCGCGCTCACCCCGGAACGCTGCGACGACCTCGGCCTCGACCTGATGGCGGCCAAGAACGAGTCGGCCTTCGAGACGGCGTTCACCGTCTCCATCGAGGCCCGATCCGGCGTCAGCACAGGGATCTCGGCCGCCGACCGGGCGCGCACCATCCAGGTCGCCATCGACCCCAAGTCCAGCCCCCGCGACCTCGTCCAGCCCGGGCACGTGTTCCCGCTCAAGTCCAAGCCCGGTGGCGTGCTCGAGCGCGTCGGCCAGACCGAGGCGGGGGTCGATCTGTCGCGCCTGGCGGGCCTGAACCCGTCCAGTGTCATCTGCGAGATCATGAACGAGGACGGCACCATGGCCCGTGTGCCCGACCTGATCCCCTACTGCGAGCGCCACGGCCTGAAGATGATCACGGTCGCCGACCTCGTCGCCTACCGGCGCCGCCACGAGAAGCTCGTGGAGCGCGTGGTGGACACCAAGCTGCCCACCGCGTTCGGCGAGTTCGTCGCCGTCGGCTATCGGTCGCTGGTGGACAACAAGCACCACGTGGCGCTGGTCAAGGGCGAGGTCGACGGGGTGGAGGACGTCCTGGTGCGCGTGCACTCCGAATGCCTGACCGGCGACGTGTTCCACTCGCTGCGCTGCGACTGCGGCGAGCAGTTGGAGTCGGCGCTGGCGATGATCGAGCACGAGGGGCGTGGCGTGCTGCTCTACCTGAGCCAGGAGGGGCGCGGGATCGGTCTGCTCAACAAGCTCAGGGCCTACAAGCTCCAGGAGGAGGGCCTCGACACCGTCGACGCCAACCTGCGCCTTGGCCTGCCCGCCGACCTGCGCGACTACGGCATCGGCGCCCAGATCCTCGTGGACCTGGGCCTGTCGAGCATCCGCATCCTCACCAACAACCCCAAGAAGATCTCCGGCCTGGCCGGCTACGGCCTGTCGGTGAGCGATCAGCTGCCGATCCAGCACGCCCCCAACCCCCACAACGAGGCCTACCTGCGCGCCAAGCGCGAGAAGCTCGGCCACACCCTGCACCATCAGGGGCTCGCCCTCGACGAGGAGATGATCGAGCGCGAGCACGAGCAGGACCGCCACCGCCAGCATGGCTAGCCGGCGCGTCGCGCTGTGCGTGGCGCGGTTCTACACCGAGCTGGCGCTCAAGCTGGAGCAGGGTGCGCGGGCCGCGCTCGACGAGGCCGGGGTAACGGCCGTCGAGGCCTTCTCGGTGCCGGGTGCGTTCGAGCTGCCTGTGGTGGCCAAGTTCGCCGCCGAGTCCGGGCGCTTTGACGCCGTGGTCTGCCTCGGCGCGGTGATCCGCGGCGAGACCGGCCACTACGACTATGTGTGCTCGGCGGCCACCGACGGCATCTCGCGGGTTCAGCTGCAGACCGGCGTGCCATGCGGTTTCGGAGTGCTCACCGTGGACACGATGGAGCAGGCGCTGGCCCGGGTCACCGGGGGCGCCAAGCGCGACACCGGCCGGGATGCCGTCGAGGCGGTGCTGGCGTCGCTCGAGGTCAAGGACGCGCTGAGCGGGCGGCGCGGAAAGGCCGGATTCGCAGTCTGATCCGCCGCCCTACGGGGCGCTGCGTCAGTCGACGAAGTTGGTGTGCTCGTTTGCGCCCTGGCCGTTCGGGGCTATCCCCGCCCCTCCCGACGCCCCCTGGCCGTGGTCGTGGTGGCCCTTGCCCTTGTCCCCGCCCTTGCCCTTGCCCTTGCCGTGTCCGCTGGCAGGGGGCGACGGCGGCGGGGCCTGGCCGGTCGCCTGCAGCGCCTGGTTGAGGGTCGCCTGGACAGTCGCTGTCTGATTGGGGATCTTGACGCGCTGCTCGAGGACCGGTATGGCCGCCGCGGCGTTGCCGGACTTCAGGAGTGCCACGCCGAGGTCATAGAGGCCGTAGGCGTAGGTGAGGCTGGCCTTGTCGGCCGCCGCGAGCGCCTTGCGCAGCGTGGCGATCGCCTGCGGGTAATTGCCGGCGGTCAAGTCGTTGTGGCCGGCGAGCTGGAGCTGCTCGGCGGTCGGAGGGGTGGGAGCGGCGGGCGCCGCGGTGGTCGTGCTCGACGCAGCGGGCGTGGTGGCCGGCGCCGGCGCCTTGGCGGCGGGCGTAGAACGCGAGCGCTTCGTCGTCTTGGGGTGGGTTGCGCCGCGCGACGTCGCGCCGCGCGACGCCGCCGTGGTTGCGTGCCGGGAGCTGCCTCCCAGCCCGGCCAGCGCGAGCGCCCCGACGCCCACGATGGCCACCAGGAGCGCGATGAGCGCGACCAGCCGTCCCGTCCTCCGGCGGGCTGACGATCCGCGCTGGATCGAGCTTGCCGCGGTCCACGAGCCTGTGTGAGCAGTGGAGCGGTGGGCGGGGGACGGGCGGGGCCACGAGCCGGTCTGACGCGCGCCGGGCAGCCCGCTGCGACCGCCCCCGCTGCCGTTGCCATTGGCGCCGACCGCCGACACGCCGAGGTAGCGGCCGGGTGCGCGGGAGCGGCCGCTCGGGGCAGTGACCCGCTGGGCCGGCACCGCGATCCCGCCCGACAACGCCGTCTCCAGCGCGTCCACGAAATCGCCGGCGGTCTCGAAGCGCTCGTCGGGCACCTTGGCCATCCCGCGGATGAGCACGTCGTCCACGGCGGGGGGCAGGGTCCGGTCGCGCTCGGAGGCATAGGGGCGTTCGTCCTCGATGTGCTGGCGGGCCTGGGCGGCGAAGTGCTCCGCCTCGAAGGGGCGCTCGCCCGCCAAGAGCTCGAAGGTGGCGACGGCGAGCGCGTAGCGGTCTGAGGCCCCGGTGGCGTCGCGACCCAGCGCCTGCTCGGGCGACAGGTACGCGGCGGTGCCGAACAGCTCGCCGGTGCTGGTGATGGTGTCCTCACTCACCAGCCGGGCGATCCCGAAGTCGGCCACGTGCAGCACGCGGCTGCGGTTGAGCAGGAAGTTCGCGGGTTTGATGTCGCGGTGCACGATCCCGCGCACGTGGGCGTGGTCCAGCGCCGAAGCGGCCTCTCGGATCCAGCGCACCGCCTCCTGGCGGCGCACCGCCCCGACGCGGATGGCGTCGGCCACCGTCCCGCCGGCCAGGTACTCCATGACGATGAAGGGCCGCGCGGTCGAGTCGACGTCGCGGGCGTCGACATCGAGGTCGCCGACGTCGTAGATCGTCACCACGTGGGCGTGCGTGGACACCCGAGCGGCGGCCCGCGCTTCGCGCTTGAACCGCCGCATCGCCATGTCGTCACGGGCGAAGCGCTCGGCCAGCACCTTGACCGCCACCGTGCGCCCCAGGACCAGATCCTCAGCGCACCACACCGAGGCCATGCCGCCGGTGGCGAGCCTGCGGCGGACCCGGTAGCGATCCGGAAGGCGCAGCTCGATGGGCTCTGCCCGGGACTGCCCTCTAGAACCCATTGGGGCGGTTGTGTACCCGGCTGGCTCGTTTGCAATCCACGATCAGATACGGATGGTAGGGCTCGTGGGGTCCGGCGGTCGCGTCTCCTATACTGCCCGCGATGCCCAAAGTCTGTCACGTGTGCGCCAAGGGTCCGTCCTTCGGCCATAACCGCAGCCATTCGATGGTCGCGACCAAGCGCCGCTTCGATCCGAACCTCCAGCGGGTCCGCATCGACGAGGGCGGGACACCGCGACGCGTGTACGTGTGCACGCGCTGCCTCAAAGCCGGCAAGATCACCAAAGCCCGCTGAGTTTCTGACGGTGGCCGCATCCGGGCGAGCGACCGACCAGACTGGGATCTCCGATCCCAGCATCGTGCGCTTCCGTGTGCTGGTGGAGGCGGGGCTGGCGGCGCTGGAGGCACGTCGCGAGGAGGTCAACGACCTCAACGTGTTCCCCGTCGCCGACGGGGACACCGGCGACAACATGGTCCTCACCCTGCGCGCGGTCCTCACCGAACTGGACCGCCTCGCCGGCGCCTCCGAGGGCCGAACGATCGACGACATCGGCCGTGACGAGATCGTGGCGTCGGTGGCGCGTGCGGCGCTGCTCGGCGCCCGCGGGAACAGCGGGGTCATCCTCTCGCAGCTGATCCGCGGCGCCGCCGAGGAGCTGATCAGCCGGCCCGGCGAACTGGTGGACCCGGTGCTCATCGGGGCGGCGCTCGCGCGCGCCGCCGATCAGGCCTACGGATCGGTGCGCGACCCGGCCGAGGGCACGATCCTCACCGTGGTGCGCGAGATGGCGCACCGGGTCGCCTCCGACATCGCCCACATCCCGGATGCGCGCCTGGGCGCCGACGCCACCGCGGGGGAGCAGGACATCGCCATCGCCAGCGTGATCGCAAGCGCTCTGGAGGCCGGCCAGGAGTCGGTCAAGCGCGGCCCGGACCTGTTGCCGGTGTTGCGCGAGGCCGGTGTCGTGGACGCCGGCGGCTACGGGCTCACCGTGCTCCTGGCGGGGATCGTCGGCGCGTTGCGCGGCTCCGAGGCGCCGCCGGTCGAGCACCATCACCCGGCGCGGGTGACGCATCCCCAGCACGCCTCGAGCACGTTTCGCTACTGCACCAACTTCGCCGTCACCGGCGCCAGCCTGGAGCAGCGCCGCCATGTCGCCGAACTGGAGAAGCTCGGCGACTCGGTGCTCGTCGTCGGCGACCAGACCACGCTCAAGGTCCACATCCACACCGACGACCCGGACGCCGCCACCGCGATGTTCGCCGCGGTCGGGGTCGTCTCCCATCTCGACATCGCCGACATGCACGAGCAGGTTCAGCGCCGCGAGGAGCGCCTGCGGGCGCCCGCCGCGCCGTCGGTGTGCGGCGGGCTGGCCGTCGTCAACGGCGAGGGGATGGCACAGCTCTTCGCCGGCTTCGGGTTCCGGGTGCTCGACGGCGGCCCGACGCTCAACCCGTCCACCTACGACCTGCTCGCGGCCATCCACGCCGTCCCCTCCGAGGAGGTGGTGGTCCTCCCCAACAGCGCCAACGTGGTGATGGCGGCCGAACGCGCCGCCGAGCTGTCGGAGAAGGCGGTGCGCGTGGTCCCCTCGCGGTCGCCCCAGGCCGGCCTGGCCGCCGCCGTCACCCTCGATTCGGCGCGGCGCGCGGAGGAGAACGCCGCGATGATGAACGAGACGCTCGAGCGTGTCCGGACCGGCGCTGTGGCCCCAGCCGGCCGCGATGACGCCCAGGGCCGCTTCCACGCCGGCGAGGCGGTCGGCTTCGTGGAGGACGAGCTGGTGGCCTGGGGCTCGCCCCGGGAGACGCTGCGCGACGTTTTGGCCCGCCTCGGCGAGGACGCCGAGCTCATCACCTGTCTGCGGGGCGCCGACGCCCCGCTGGACGACGCTGCGGTGGAGGCGCTGGCCGGCGACGGCGCGGATCTGGAGCTGTCCGACGGCGGGCAGCCCAGCTACTGGTGGCTGCTCTCGGCTGAGTGACACCGCGGACCTGACCGGTGCGCCGGTCATCATCTTCAGGCCGCCGGATGTCCATCACCGCCTTCTCCGAGTCCCGCGCGCTCGAGCCCGATGAGCTCGCCGGCGCCCCGCTGCGCTACCCGCGCCCGTCGGCGCTGGCCGTCCGCCTGCGCTTCGAGCACGCCAAGGCCGAGAAGGCGGCCACGGGGCTCGGCCTCGTGACCGTGGGCGACCTCTTGGAGCACCTCCCGCGCGATCGGCGCGACGCCCGCTCGGTGGCGCAGCTGGTGGCGGGGGAGACTGCCACGGTGATCGTCGAGGTGCGCGCCATCGCGTCGCGGCCCGTGCGGCGGCGCGGGATGCGGCCGCTGGTCGAGGCCACGGTGGTCGACGGCACCGGTGCCATGAAGGCGACGTTCTTCAACCAGCCGTGGCTGGTGGCCAAGTACGCCGCGGGCACGCGGCTCGTCCTGCACGGCAAGTTCGAGGCGCGCAACCGGTTCCGCGTCCAGGGCCACGCCCGGACCACCGAGGCCAGCGCGGGGACCGAGGGAGTGGCGCACTACCCGGCCACCGAGGGGCTGTCCTCCACGCAGATCCTGGCCATGGTGCGCGAGCACGCCGCGGCGCTGGCGGATGTGCCCGAGCCGCTGCCCGCCGAGCTGCGCGTGGCCGAGCGGCTGCCCGGTCGTCGCTGCGCGCTGGCCGCCGTGCACCTGGAGGGCGACGCGGAGCAGGCGCTGGGCCGCCGCCGGCTCGCCTTCGACGAGCTCTTGCTCGTCCAGCTCGCTCTGCTGCGCCGGCGGCGGCTGCGGCGCGCGGGGAGCGCGGCGCCGGCGCTGGATGGCCCGCCCGAACTGAGCGCCCGGTGGCTGTCCGACATGCTCCCGTTTGCGCCCACCGCCGATCAGCGCCGCGCCATGGAGGAGATCGACGCCGACCTGGCCGGGGATCGGCCGATGCAGCGCCTGCTCATGGGCGAAGTGGGATCGGGGAAGACCGTGGTGGCGCTCTACACGCTGCTGCGCGCCGTCGAGCAGGGCTACCAGGGGGCGCTCATGGCTCCCACCGAGCCGCTCGCTGAGCAGCACTTCGCCACCATCCAGGCGCTGATGCCGGGCGAGGCCGTCCCCATCGGGCTGCTGACTGGCTCCACCCCGGGACGGCGGCGCGCGGACCTGCTGGGCAAGCTGGCGTCGGGGGAGCTGTCGTTGGTCGTCGGCACCCACGCGCTCATCGAGGACCCGGTGCGCTTCGCCGCGGTGGGCGTGGCCGTCGTTGATGAGCAGCACCGCTTCGGCGTGCGCCAGCGAGCCGCGCTGGACGCCAAGGCGCCGGAGGGCTCAAGCCCCCACGTGCTGCACATGACCGCGACGCCGATCCCGCGCACGCTGGCGCTGTCGCAGTACGGCGACCTGGACTTCACCGTATTGCGCGAGCTGCCCAAGGGCCGCCAGCCGATCCAGACGCACGTCTGCTCCACCGAGGCCGAGCGCGCCCGGGCCTATGACCGCATCCGCGAGGAGCTGCGCGCCGGGCGTCAGGCGTTCGTGGTGTGTCCGCTGGTGTCCGAGTCAGAGGCGCTGGCTGCCCGCGCCGCGACGGTCGAGTTCGAGCGGCTGAAGGCGGGGGAGCTACGGGACTTCCGGGTGGTCCTGATGCACGGCCAGCTGCGCCCGGCCGAGAAGGTGGAGGTCATGCGGGCGTTCGCCGCCGGGGAGGCCGACGTGCTCGTGGCCACCACCGTGATCGAGGTCGGCATCGACGTCCCCAACGCGACGGTGATGCTGGTCGAGGACGCCGACCGTTACGGGATCTCGCAGCTACATCAGCTTCGCGGACGGATCGGGCGCGGCGCGCACGCGTCGCTGTGCCTGCTGTTCGGGCCCAAGGGATCGGCGCGCCTGCGGGCTCTGGCTTCGCATACGGACGGCTTCCGGCTGGCTGAGATCGACCTGGAGCTCCGCGGCGAGGGCGAGCTGGTCGGGACGCGGCAGAGCGGGCTGGCCCAGTTCCGGGTGGCCGAGCTGCCCCGGGACCGCGAGCTCCAGGAGCGGGCGCGCATGCGAGCCGAGCACATCGATGCCGTGGATCCTGACCTCGAGCTGCCCGAGCATGCTCTGTTGGCCGAGGCGCTGGCGGGGGTGTTCGGGGAGGAGGCGCGGGCGCCCATTCGGGCCTGACCGCGGTCGGGGTGGTAGTGGCCTTTCGGCGTCTTGCCTCGGTATCGGCGAACGTCAACGACTGGCTTTCGATCGGGGACGAGCGCGCGCGGTGGGCCCCCGAAACGGGTTTTGGTAGATATTGCCACTGAGAGAAGCACTATCTACCAAAAGTCCCTGTAAAGGCCTCTATTTACGCTCCAGCCCACCTTTCCCAAGCACGTGGTTGACGTGCGCTGATACCCAGGCCTGACGTCCCGGGCAGACACCCCGCACAATCGTCGCAGAATGCGCATCATCGCCGGCACCTACGGAGGTCGCGAACTCAGCGCACCAAAAGGCAGAGCGACGCGACCGACGTCAGACCGAGTCCGGGAGGCACTGTTCAGCATCCTCGGAGACGTCAGCGATTTTCGCGTTCTCGACCTCTTCGCCGGTTCCGGGGCGCTGGGCATTGAGGCGCTGTCACGCGGGGCGGGACAGGCGACCCTGGTGGACTCCGCGGCCCCCGCGGTGGCGGCGATCCGCCGCAATCTGGAGGACTTGGGCGTGCATGCCGAGGTGGTCCGCCAGCCGGCGCAGCGGTTCCTCGAGGCCGCATCTCGCGACGCGCGTCAATACGATCTGGTGTTCCTCGACCCCCCATACCGCCACGGGAGCGCCCTCGGACGGGAGCTGACGTCGGCACTAAGGCCGATACTTGCAGCCGGTGCGCGGGTAGTGGCGGAGAGTGACCGGCGAAGCCCGCTCGGGCTCGAGCTGGCGCTCATCGACGAGCGCCGCTACGGCGACACCCTGATCCAGATCCATGCCACCCGATAACCGCATCGCCATCTGTCCCGGGACGTTTGACCCGGTCACCTACGGACATCTTGACGTCATCAGCCGCGCCTCGGCGATGTACGACGAGGTCATCGTGGGCATCGTCAACCTGCCGTGGCGCAAGGGCCAGACCCTGTTCTCCGCCGAGGAGCGCATCGGCTTTCTGGGCAACGCCACCAACGACCTGCCCAACGTTACGATCGAGACGTTTTCTAACCTCTTGGTCGAGTTTGCGCGCGAGAAGAAGGCGATGGCGATCGTGAAAGGACTGCGCGCCATCTCCGACTTCGAGTACGAATTGGAGATGAATCAGCTCAACCGGCGCCAGGCCCCGGACATCGAGTCCGTTTACCTGATGGCGTCCCCCAAGTACAGTTTCCTGAGGTCGAGTGGTGTGAAGGAGCTCGCTACGTTCGGCGGCGAGATCGACGATCTGGTGCCCGTGGAGGTGGCCGAGGCCTTGAAGGAACGGGTCGGCCGGTGACGAAACAGAGGTCGCAAAATGGATGTCCTAGTTCTCATTGACAAGCTGGATGATCTCGTCCACAACGCCAAGCCGGTCCCGCTGACCGACCAGGTCCGCGTGGATAAGGAGGAGATCTACGACATCCTCGACCAGATGCGGGCAACGATCCCCGAGGAGATCAAGCAGGCACGGTGGATCGTCAAGGAGCGCCAGGAGATGCTCGCCGAGGCCAAGCGCGAGGCGGAGCGGATCGTCAAGGAGGCGCGCGAGCGCCAGGAGCGCCTGATCTCCGACGAGGAGATCACCAAGCAGGCCGAGCGCGCCGCCGAGGACATCATCGAGGACGCCCGTGGTCGCGAGCGCGAGATCCGTCTCGGTGCCGAGGACTACGCCGACGAGATCCTCAACACCCTCGAGGTCAACCTCTCGAAGTTCATCGCCGCCGTCCAGCGCGGCCGTGACCGGCTCGCCGGCAAGGACGAGCCCGCCGAAGTCTCCTGACGCGCGGTGGTCAGCGCTTCCGGCCTGTGAGCGCCAGCGCGACGCCGAGCGCGATCATCGTGACCCCGCCGCCCGTGCTCATCGCCCGCAACCGGCGTGGCGAGCGCCCCAGCCACTCCCGGGCCGTGCCCGACGCCAGCGCCCAGGTGCCGTCGGAGAGGACCGCCACCAGGCAGCAGACGGCGCCCAGTGTCGCCAGCTGAAGCGTCGCGTGGCCGCGCGCCGGCTCGATGAACTGCGGCAGCACCGCGGTGAAGATGAGCAGACCCTTGGGGTTGGTGGCCCCGACGACGAACCCCTCCCGCAGGATCCGCGACGTGCCGCGCGGCTGCGTGTCGATGGCGCTCAGAGCGCCGGCGAGATGGCCGCGGTCGCGGATCGTCCGGATGCCCAGGATGATCAGATAGGCGGCGCCGATCAGCTTCAGCGTCGTGAACACCGCGTCTGAGCTCGCCAGCAGAGACCCCAGGCCTGCGCACACCAGCGCCCCCTGCAGGGCCAGGCCCGCCGTGTTGCCCAGCACCGTGGCCAGCGCGGCGCGCCGGCCGAGGGCAACGCCGCGGCTGACCACGAACAGGACGCTTGGGCCGGGCACCAGGATGAGCACGTAGACCGTGAGCAGGAACGCCGGGAGGTGGTCGGTGGGGAGCATCTCCTGTGTATTGAAACAGCCGCCTACGCGTTCCCTGGGCACACCGTCTCGTAGGGACGGTTGGGAACCAGGTCGTGCCACTCGGTGCGGGTGAGGTTGCGGCCGGCCACCTGGCAGGCGAAGCGCTCCCAGCTCCCTACCCCGGTCGGCCACTGTGCTGCGTCGCTGTTGTACTGGATCAGCAGCTTTCCGTTGGGCTCGAACGCGGGCGCGGTGAAGATGTTGGGCCGCTCGGGGAACGAGCCGCCGATCTGCGTGCGCGAACGCAGGTCCCACAAGGTCGTGCTGCCGTCGTGCGATGAGACCACCATCATCGTCCCGTCGGGCGAGAACGAGATCTGGGCGACGTTTCCGCTGGAGACATGGAGCGCCTGCCCCGCGGTGACGCCGCTACGCGCGTTCCAGAACAGCACCTGGCCGTCCTCGGTTCCGATCGCGAGCAGCTGGGAGTCGGGCGAGTAGGCGATCGCTGTGGCGTGGTTCGTGAGGTTCCGCGTCTCGAACCGCTCCTGGCCGGTGCGAGCGTCCCAGGTGGCCACCGTCGAGCGCGAGGTGCAGCAGCCGAGTGCCGCTACTTCGCGACCGTCGGGACTGAAGTACAGGCCGCCGTTGCCGTCCGGCAGGGTGTGGGTCCACAGGGGCTGCCCGCCTGTCGTCGGGCGCACCTGCACCTGGGAACCCGCGCTGTGCTCGGTCTGGGTCTGGACGGCCAGCAGCCGACCGTCGGGGCTCATCGCTCCCCAATACACGGGTGCGCCCATCTGGATCGTTCGAAGGGCTCTGCGCGTGGCGACGTTCCACAGGGTGACCCGCCCGGCGAGGTCGCCGGTGAGAAGCGTGTGCCCGTCCGGAGAGAATCCGAGGGCCTGAGCCTGGGAACGATCACCAGAAGGCAGCGTTGTCGTGCGCCGCAGTGTCCGCAGGTCGAACAGCGCGACCGGGCCATCGCCGTTCTCCGTCGCTAGCAGGTCACTCTGCGGGTTGACGACTGCGCAGAAGGTGCAGAACCCGAACGCCGTCGGGTTCCATACGAACGCCTGCCCCAGTCGCCGCGTTCCCCCTACGTCGAACGCGACGACCGTTCCGGCCTGCGAGCCGACCAATACGGTGCGCCCGGTCGGATCGAGGACCTCGGGTGCGAGTGCGCCGGGGGGCACGGAAATCGTGTTCGTGATCGTTCCGCTGGCGACGTCCCATATGTATATGTCGCCATGGATGGTCTCGCCCACCAGCGTCCGGCCGTCCGGCCGGAACCCGAAGCCACGCAGCCAGACGTTCGGGAGAGACGCGGGCAAAAAGGAGAAACGCCCGGTGTGCAATTTGAGCATCGCGACCCGGGCGGTCGCGGCGCCAAGGTCGGGGCTGTTGACTGCCAGCGCGACCCTGACGCCGTCCGGTGCAAGGGCCGGCTGCCCGCCGATCGGGAAGCGTCGCGTCACCCGCCCGGTGGAGGTATCCCACAGCAGCGTGTCGCCCTGTTGCGCGGAGGTGAGCAGCGTTCCGACGCCAACGAACGCCACCCGCGCCTCCAGCTGACCTGCGCGCAGCGGACAGTTGCGCCGCCAGATCACGCGGCCGGTCGAGGCGTCCAGGAGCCGCAGCGTGTCGGCGTGGACCGACCCGTCGGGCGCTGCGGCCGAGATCGACAGCGCGATATCCCGCCCGCGCGGATCATAAGCGAGCGAGGCCGACGGATAGGGCACCGAGGAGAACACGCCGGACCACGAGCCAAGGAGGCGGGCTCTGTGGGTCGCGACATCGATGGCGTAGAGGTTCGTGGGTCCCGCCTGGACCGCATTGTCGGGGCTGCCCCCTTCGGTGAGAACCGCGAGCGTTCTGCCATCGGGGGAGAACGCCATCGCCTCCTGGGGGATCGAGCCGCTGAGCGTCACCGGCGTGCCGCTGGGCCTCCAGCGCGACATGTCCTCGAAGCGCACCACGCCAGCCGAGTCGCTCATCGCCAGCAACTTCCCACTTGCGTCGACCGCCAGGGACGTGATCTGGTTATCCGATGCCCGGATGTACCGGATCGCGAAGGAGTTGTTCTGGAGTTCCTCGAGCAGGTCGCCGCGCGTCTGCAATCGGTTCTGGAGCTTGACTCCGGCGACGGCGTACAGCATCGCGAGATCAAGGTTCTTCTCGACGAGCGCCTGGGCGCCGACTCGCTCGGCGTCCGAGGTCAGCGCCTGTGCCTGGGCGCCATGGCGCTGGATGAGGGCGACGACGCCCGCCAGCACCGCCACGACAAGCAGCGCGACAGCGCCAGCCAGCAGGCCGCGCAGGCGCCGGTTGGCGCGCACTTGGGTGCGGCGCTCGCCGTCGGCCTGCGCGACGCCGGCGTCGATGAAGCTCCGTTCGGCGGCGTTGAGCTCGGGCCGGTGCACCCCCACCCAGTCGGTGGCGGCGGCCAGACGGGTCCCGCGATACAGGTCCGACGGTTCCCGGCCGCCGGCCTCCCACATGCGCGCCGCAGTCCCCGAGCTGGCGGTGCAGGCGAATACCGTCGCGATCCTCCTCCAGCCACCCTCGCAGGGTCGGCCACTCGCGGATGAGCACCTCGTGGGCGACCTCGGCGGTCCCTTCGCCCAGCGTCACCAGCCGGGCGTCGGCGAGGCGCTCGAGCAGCCCGGCCACCTCGTCGGGCGATACGCCTTCGGGCGCCAGCTCGTCGATCCGCACGCGGCGGCGGGTGGCGGCAGTGTCGTCACCGAGGTCGGTCAGCCGCACGAACATGCCGCGCGCCAGCTCGCGGCGGCCGGCGGCCATCTCGTCGAGCAGCTCGTCGGCGGTCTGCGCGACGGCGGCCGCCAACTCCGCCGCTCTGACGGTAGCCCTCGACGGTCAGCGTGCGCCCGTCTCGGCGCTCCCAGGTGGCGCGCAGCGCGTGGGAGAGCAGCGGCAGCGCGCCGGGTTCCCCGGCCACCTCGCGGACCACCAGCTCGACCAGCCCGGGTTCGAGCCGCAGCCCGGCCAGGCCGCGCGGGCTCCACCACCGCCCGCTCGAGCTCGTCGTCGGTCATCGCTCCCGAGCAGGAGCTGGTTGGCGGAGACCGCGCGGGCGAGCGTCGGGGTGGGCGCCGAGGCGCCCGTACATGTCGGCCCGCAGCCCGATCACCACCGGACAGCGGGCGGACAGCAGCGCGTCGATGTAGGTCAGCCGCCGGTCGGCGTCGTCGCACAGGGTGAAGAGCTCCTCGAACTGATCAACGACGATGAGCTCGCGGGTGTCGTCGCCGGGGTCGAGGTCGGGATGGGCCCCGGGCGTGCAGCAGCCGCGCGCGCTCGATGCCCGTGACCTCGCCAGCGCGCACCGCCGCGATGACGCCGGCGCGCAGGACCGATGACTTGCCGCTGCCCGAGGCGCCGACCACGGCCAACAGCCGGCCCGGCGTCACGCGCTCGATCAGCTCGGAGACCACCTCCTCGCGGCCGAAGAAGAACGCGCGGTCGGCGGGCTCGAACGCGAGCAGGCCGCGATATGGGCACTCGGTTCCGGCCAGAGGCGTCGAGACGCCGGGGCCCTTGAGCGCGTGGATGCGCTCGGGCGCGGCCACCCCCGCCAGGCGGTGCGGGCCGAGCTCGACCAGCGAGCACCCCGGCGGCAGGTGGTGGGCGACGAGGTCCGCCGTCACCGAGGAGACGAACACCTGGCCGCCGTCGGCCTGCCCACGCAGTCGCGCCGCGAGGTTGATCGCCGGGCCGAAGTAGTTGGCGCCGCGCCGCTCGGCCTCCCCGGTGTGCAGGCCGAAGCGAGCGCTGATGCGCAGGCCCGCGGGCCACGGCTCGTTCGCCAGCGCTCGGGTGGCGTCGAGCGCCGCGGCCACCGCATCGGGCGCGGAGTCGAAACACCGAGACCGTGGAGTCACCCTCGCCCATCGACCCGATCAGCCGACCGCCGAGCGCCGCCATGCAGTCGGTGATCAGCTCGTCATGGCGCACCAGCGCCTCCGCCATCGCCGTCGGCTCGGCTTCCCACATGGCAGTTGAGCCCTCGATGTCCGACATGCAGAACGTGACCACACCGGTCGGCAGCGCCTCGGCCCAGCCCGCTCGCAGTCGCTCGACCAGCTCTCCGGGCGTCGCGGGGCGCCGCGTTGGATCGGTGGCCATGCCCATGCGGATGGCCGCCTCGAGCTGGTCGGCCTGCGCGGGGTCGATGCCCTCCCACGCGGGCAGCCTCCCGGCGGGGGCGGAGCCGGTGAGCAGCGCGAAGGCGGTGGCCGCGAGCGCGTAGATGTCGCCGGCCCGGCTCGGTGGCCCGCCGGCGGCGAGCTCCGGCGCCCGGTAGCCGGGGGTGCCGCTGCGGCGGCGCAGCGCGTTGGGCGCTGACGACATGCCGAAGTCCACCAGCTTGACCCGGCCCCCCGTGGTCAGGATCAGGTTACCCGGCTTGACGTCGCCGTGGATGACCGATGGGCCCTGGGAGTGCAGATGTGTCAGCGCCTCGGCGGCATCGGACAGGTACGCCAGGACGCTTGACGGCGCGAGGCCCGGGCGGCCGCGATCTTGCAGCAGCCTCGCCAGGTCGGTCCCGTCCACCCAGTCCATCGCCACCACGTAGTCATCACCCTCGAAGAAGTCCTCGCGGACGAGCGGAAGCGAGGGATGCGGCGGGACGGCCAGCAGGATCCGCGCCTCGTTGAGCGCGTCCTCACGCGTCTGGCTGTCGCGGACCGGCCGGATCTTGAGCGCCACCACGCGGCCGTGCTGAAGGTCCAGCGCCTTGACCACGCGCGCCTCTCCGCCGGCGCCGAGCGTCTCGATGAGCTCGTAACGCTCCTTGATGAGCGTGGTCATTTTCAGTTCGCCCCCTTCTCGCTCCCGGCGTCTTCGCATACCCTACGCCCCATGGGGCCGCAGGTCGAAGTGATGTTCGGGGTGCAGAGCTGGCGTTTCGAGCTCCAGTCCGAGCGCACCACGGTCGGCAAGGCGCCCGAGAACGACATCGCCCTCCCCGAGGATCCGACGGCCAGCCATCTGCACGCGATGCTCGAGCGGTTCCCGGCGGGCTGGTGCGTGACCGACCTGGGCTCCTCGAACGGCACCTGGGTCAACGGCGAGCGCATCTGGGCGTCCCGGCATCTGCGCCACGGCGACGAGATCCGGCTCGGCCAGACCCGGCTGATCTTTCGCGACCCGCTGAGCGCAGGCGGCTCGCCGACCGAGGCCGAGGATGCGTCGCCGTCCTTGACCGTGCGCGAGCGGGATGTGCTGCTCGCCCTCTGCCGGCCGTTGCTGGATCGCGACATGTTCACCGAGCCGGCATCCACCCGCGCCATCGCCGACGAGCTGGTCATCACCCAGGCCGCGGTCAAGCAGCATCTGGCCAACCTGTACGACAAGTTCGGCGTGGTGGCCGACGACTCCAACCGGCGCTCGCGGCTCGCCAACGAGGCGTTGCGCCGCGGCGCGGTCTCGCTGGCGGAGCTGCGCGGGCCTGACGGCGCACAGGCGTCGTAGCGTGAATTCCCGGTCACACAGCGATCATCGGCCATCCGCCGACCCGCTGCCATAGGCGTCGGGTAAGGCACCGCCAGCGGTCCGGCAAGGCGAACCTTGCCCGTGGGCAAGGTGGGGCCGTGAAAGCTGTCCCGCAGGCAAGCTGGGCCTTACCCGGCCGGAACGGGATTGACCACCGCCGGGTCATGGTGCCAGCGCGTCCCCCACCCGATCATCGCTCCCATCACACCACCGGGCCGGGAGCGTGACGCCACCCGGGCCCGCCACAAGGGGGACCGCCATGACTCGCAAGCTCATCACCCGCAGCACCACCGCAGGCGCTCTGACCGCCGCTCTGGCGCTCGGCACCGCCGGACCGGCCGCTGCGCGGCAGGTCGACGTCACTCCGCAGGGCTCCTCCGTGCCCGCGGGCTACCTTTCGCACTACACGACGGCCGCGGCGCATCCGGCGGTCAGTCATCCGGCCCCAGCGTCGGACCTGACCTACGTGCTGGTCGGTGGCGTCGTGATCGCCGTGGCCGGCCTGGGCGGGACGCTGGCCGCGAGCCGTCGTCGGGCCGCGCGCACCGTCACGGCGGCGCGTCCTCGGATCGCCGGGTGACCGGCCTGAAGGCCACATTCCATACCAGGAGGGATCACATGAAGTCAAAACGATTGTGGGCAGTGCTCGCCGCCGCTGTGGCGGCGGCGGGCGCCGGGGCCAGCACCGTGCTGGCGACGCCGCAGGCCGGGGTCACCACGACCACGGTGGGCACGGCCTCGCTGCCGCCGGTGCAGATCCGCAGCGACTATCGGCCGAACCCGCAGACGTGGCCGCCCTCCTTCTGGAGCGCGTGGCTGCGAACCCACGGGATCACCGATCTGTACGTGGTCGACAACGTCATCACCCAAGGTGGCACGACCGGCTGGCACACCCATTCGGGGCCCAGCCTGATCATCGTCAAGAGCGGGACCATCACCAACTACCGGGCCGAGGCCGGCCATTGTGCCGGCGTCGACTATCCGGCGGGCACCGCCTTCACCGATGCCGGTGGCAACGATGTCCACGAACTGAAGAACAACGGGACGACGCCGGCCGAGACCCTGGCCATCCAGCTCATCCCGCACGGTCAGCCGCGGAAGATCGACCTGGCGCAGGTCCCGCGGGGCTGCCAGCTCTAGCTCGAGTTCGCAGAGCTCACGGCGGCGGCGAAGGTGTGTCTGAGGCACCCGACCCGCCGCCCCGCGGACCTGGGTCAGCGCGCTCGGGGTGCCTACCGGATCTGAAATCCGGTCAGGCCCTCGGGCGTCTCGTCGTGCTCGTCCACCGCCCGCACCTCGGCGGAGGACGGGCCTCGGCGGCAGTAGCCTGCCACCGAGTCGACCGCCTCAGCCGGGCCCTCCAGCACCACCTCGACGGTGCCGTCGCTGCGGTTGACGGCCCAGCCCGCGACGCCCTCGTTGCGGGCCGCCTCCCGCGCCGAGTCACGGTAGAAAACCCCCTGCACCTTGCCGTGAACGACGAGGCGGCGCCGGATCGTCTCAGGGGTCATTGCACCGATTGTTGCAGCGGGGCGCGTTCTGTCCGCGCCCCCCGCCATCCTGGGCTTCTCTCACCATGAACGCTCTCTGGCTGGCACTCGGCGTGATCATCGGTGCCGCGATCGTCGTCCTCGCGGTGCGTCCGCGGCTGCGCGCGCTCACCGCGGAGGCCGGCCGCGCGGGGGATCTCGAGCGTGGCCTGGTCAAGGCACGGGCTGACCTCGACCACGAGCGATCGCTCTCCGCCGAGCGGCTGGCCACCCTCACCGACGCCCAGGAGCGCCTGTCGGCGTCCTTCAAGGCGCTGAGCGCGGACGCGCTGCAGTCGAGCATGTCGCAGTTGACCCAGCTGGCGCGCGCCCAGCTGCAGGCGGTGCAGAGCGAGGCGCGCGGCGATCTGGAGAAGCGCCACCAGGCGGTGGAGCAGCTCGTGGCGCCGCTCAAGGAGCAGCTCGGCCGCGTCGACAGCCAGCTGCTGCGCCTCGACCAGGATCGCCGCGAGTCGCGTGGGCAGATGAGCGCTCAGCTGCGCACCCTGGCCGAGACGAGCGAACGGCTGCGCACCGAGACGAGCGCGCTGGTCACGGCGCTGCGCAAGCCCAACGCACGCGGGCAGTGGGGCCAGATGCAGCTGCGCAACGTCGTGGAGTCGGCCGGGATGCTCAAGCACTGCGATTTCGTGGAGCAGCACTCATACGCCGGCGAGGAGGCGACGCTGCGCCCCGACATGGTGGTCAACCTGCCCGGGGGCAAGCAGGTGGTGGTCGACGCCAAGTCACCGCTGCAGGGCGTGCTCGACGCCCACGAGGCCCGCGACGAGGCCGAGCGCGAGCAGTGCCTGCGCGACCACGCCCGGCTGTTGCGCAAGCACGTCAAGGCGCTTGCCGACAAGGCGTACTGGTCGCGGTTGGACACGACCCCCGACATGGTCGTGATGTTCCTGCCCGGAGAGTCCCTTCTCGGCCCGGCGCTGGACGCCGACCCGACGCTGATGCAGGACGCCATGAGCCAGCGTGTGCTGATCGCCACGCCGACCACGCTGCTCGCGCTGCTCTACTCGGTCGCCTACGGCTGGCAGCAGGAGCGCGTCGCCGAGTCCGCCCAGGAGATGTCCGAGCTCGGGCGTGAGCTCCATGGGCGCCTCGTCCGGCTCTCGGGCATGCTGGCCAAGCTCGGCACCCGGCTGACCGGCGCGGTCAGCGCCTACAACGAGACGATCGGCTCCTACGAGGCGCGCGTGCTGCCCAGCGCCCGGCGCTTCGCCGACCACGGCGCCGTCGCGGAGGGCTCGGAGCTGCCCGAGCTCGAGCCGGTCACCGTCTCGGCGCGCCCCGTCCAGGACGCCGCGCTTCAGCTCGACCTCGGGCCCGACCTCGCCGCCGAGCCGCCGCGCCCCCGCCGCCTGCGGGCCGCCGAATAGCCGCGCGCCTCAATGACCTAGCGAGAGGGATGCAGGTGGCTGCGCGCAGTCCACCACGTGCGCAGGTCATCGCGCTGATGCGGCAGCGGGTCGGCTGAGGGCTTGCGCTCCTGGACGTACGCCACGCCCTCCTCGATCCCGAGACCGACGTAGACGGCGACCGCCCCTGCGGCGACGGCGGCCGACCGCTGCCAGCCCGCGCGGCAGTGCACGTAGCTGGGCACGCCGGCCTTGAGCCAGCTCACCACCGTTCGGACCGCCTCCTCCAGACGCTCGGCGGGCAGGCGCCCGAAGTCGGTGAGCTGCATACGGTGCTCCTCGATGCGCGCCTCGCGCAGCGCCTCCTCCACGGCGTGCCTGCGACCCGGCCCGTACTCCTGGTCCTCGACCAGGTTGAGCACGCGGCGCACCGACATCGCAGCCAGCATGCGGACGTCGTCCGCGTCCAGCGGATAGGCGCCGATGATCAGTCCCTCGTGCACCTCGGCGAAGCCATAGGTCCGAAACCAGTCCGACATCAGCGCTAATCATCGCCGTTGACGCGCACCCGCGCCGCCGTGCCCGCGCGGCGGGCAGACGCCGACCCAGTGCACCGGAATCCGGTCAGAAGCCAACCTGTGGCCGACGACGGTGGCGAGGACACGCCCCTGGGCGAGCTCATCGCCACCCGCGTTGACACGCGGCTGCCCGCGCGCGCCGCGGCCGCGCGAGGTCGTGTTCGTGGATCAGCTCCCGCGCAACACCACCGCCAAGTCCTGAAGCGCGAGCTGCGCTGAGCACGGCGGCGACTAGTCCCGGGAGGGGGTTAACCTCGTACCCATGTCCCTGCGTACCGACACATTTGACCTGGGTGGTCTGCGGCTCAGCTCAGGGGAGGGACGCCGACTCGATCTCCACGTCGGCATCGATCCGTTCGAGCTCGGCGGCGAGCACTACTTCGTGGAGCCGAGCCCCACGCCGGCTCATCTCGACATCTCGCGCACCACCGGCTCCGGCTACGCGCTGCGGCTGGGCTTCGAAGCAACGCTCATCGGGCCCTGCATGCGCTGCCTGTCGCCGGCACAGTCGGTGTTCGAGGTAGTGGCCCGCGAGGTGTCGCAGCCGGGGGAGGGCGAGGAGCTCGAGTCGCCCTACGTCACGGACGGCGCCCTGGATGTCCGGGCGTGGGCGCGCGACGCGCTCGCGCTCACCGTGCCGACCCAGGTGCTGTGCCGCCCCGACTGCGCCGGGCTGTGCCCGGTGTGCGGAGCCGATCTCAACGAGGCCGGGGACGACCATGGGCACGAGCGCGAACCCGACCCGCGCTGGGCCAGGCTCTCAGAGCTGCACTTCGACTGACGCGTGAGGAGCTCTTGAGCGGGCTGGCCGAGATTTCCCGTGCATTTCGTGCGCCGCGTCCAGACTTCCTCAAGCTCAGAGCGATCTGGGCCGATTACTGATGGGAATGCACAGTGACGGCGAATCGTCGGACCCCAGCCGTGCTGGGGGGGCGATCGCGCCCCTTCGCGGGTTGCTCGAGTTCGCGCGCATCGCGCGCCGCCAGCCGACGCTGCTCGAGACGCTGCGCGCGGTCGCCTCGGCCGTCTCCGACGCGGTCGGCTTCGCCACCGTCGTGATCAACGCCTATCGGGCCGAGGGCGACGTCTACGAGGTCGTCACCGTCCACGGCAGCGAGCGGGCGAGCGACATCCTGCTCGGCACGACGACCAGGCCCGACACGTGGAAGCCGCTGCTCGATCAGCGGTTTCGCCGCCACGGCGTGTACTTCATCCCCGAGGGATCGCTGGACTTCAGCGATCCCACCGTCACCTGGTACCGGCCTTTGCCCAACGCCCGGGCCGCCGAGATCACCGGGGAGAGCTGGCACACCGACGACGCGCTGTTCGCCACGCTGGAGGGCTCGGGTGGCCGCCCCTACGGGATCATCTCGGTCGATGAGCCGTTCTCGGGGCGCAGGCCCGACGATCAGCAGCTGGTGATCCTGAGCGCGCTGGCCGCGCACGCCGCCCTGGCGATCGAGAGCTCGCGGCAGATGACGGCCCTGGAGGCGTCGCTGGCGCGCTACCGAGCGGTGATCGCCTCAACCCTGGACTGCGTGGTCGCGGTGGATGAGCAGGATCGCCTCATCGAGTTCAACCCCGCCGCCGAGCGCACGTTTGACTACCTGGCCAAGGACGTCCTGGGCCGCGAGGTCGCCGACGTGCTCGTGCCGCCGGTCAATCGCGAGTACTACCGCAGCCTCGCCCAGCGGATCCGCGACAACCCGGAGTCGAGCCTCCTGGACCGGCGCATCGAGACCACCGCGCTCCGCGGCGACGGCAGCGAGTTCCCGGTGGAGCTGACCGTGGCCCGCGTCGAGGGATCAGGAGGCACCGGCCCGTCCTTCTACGGGATCGTGCGCGATATCGCCGAGCGTCGCCGCGGCGAGGAGCAGCTGGCCTACCTGGCCTACCACGACGCGCTCACCGGGCTGCCCAACCGGATTCTCGTTGAGCAGGAGGTCGAACTGGCGCTGGCCCGCGCACGGCGCGCCGGCACCGCCGCGGCCCTCATGTTCGTCGACCTCGACGACTTCAAGGAGGTCAACGACCGACTGGGGCACGCGGCGGGCGACCGGCTGCTGGCCGGGGTCTCGGCGCGGCTGCGCGGCGTTCTCCGTGACTCCGACGTTCTGGCCCGCCAGGGCGGGGACGAGTTCCTCGTCCTGCTCGGCGACCTGACGGACGACCCCACGGCGGCGGCCGAGAGCGTCGGCGGCAAGCTGCTCGGCGCGCTGCAGGAGCCCTTCGCCGTCGCGGGAACGGAGGTCCGCACCGGAGCCAGTGTCGGCATCAGCGTCTACCCCGACGATGCGGCCGACACCGAGGCGCTGCTGCGCCACGCCGATGTCGCCATGTACCGGGCCAAGGCCGCGGGCGGAGGGCGGCTCGTCTTCCACGAGCGGTCCGAGGCCCTCGGGTCCCGGCGCTCCAGCCTGACGGCACAGCTGCGCAGCGCCCTGGATGCCGGCGAGATGGAGCTCCACTACCAGCCGGTGTGGTCGCTGACGCCCGCGCGCACGATCTCCGGCGTCGAGGCGCTGCTGCGCTGGCGCCACCCCGACCGCGGCGTGCTCACGCCCCACGCGTTCATGAACCTGGCCGAGCGCAGCTCCGCGGGCGATGACCTCATGACCTGGGTGTTTGACGAGTGCTGGCGCCAGGGGCGCGTCTGGCAGGCGGAGGACCTCGCTCCCCTCGTCGGCATCAACATCGCGCCCCACCACTTGCTGGTGCCCGACTTCGCGATGCGCCTCGCGGCGCAGGTCGCCGAGGCCGGGCTGTCGCCGGGCAACTTTGCGCTGGAGCTGACCGAGTCGGCGTGGACAGTCGACTCGGCGGAGACGCTCGAGGTCATCGAGGACCTGTGCACAGCCGGGTTCTCGATGGCGCTCGACGACTTCGGGGCCGGCTACTCGTCGCTGTCGCGACTCCTGGACCTCGGCATCGATGTCATCAAGGTCGACGGCGGGATGCTGCGCGACGTCCCCGGCGATGCGACTGCCGTCAAGCTGCTGCGGGCCGTGTTCGAGGTAGCGTGGGCGTGCGGCTCTGACATCGTCGCCGAGGGCGTCGAGACCGAGGCGCAGCTGGAGTTCCTGCTTCGCCACGGGGTCTCCCATGCCCAGGGATTCGCGCTGGGAGAGCCGCTGGCCGCGGCAGAGATGACGGCGCTGCTGCGCCGGCACCTCGTCCCGGGCCCGCCCCCGCGCCGCGGCCGGCGCGCCGACAGCGGACGCGTCTAGATGGGCGCTCGCACCGGCACCGGGCGGGCGCTGCCCGCCTGCTAGCCTCCTGCGTCGCATGGCGGTCCCCAAGCAGAAGCAATCCCACGCGCGCACGACGCAACGACGCTCGCAGCACAAGGTCAAGGCGGCCACCTATAACGCCTGCCCCACATGTCACAGCCCTCGGATACCTCACCGGGTGTGCCCGGTGTGCGGGAGCTACCGGGGCCGCGAGGTCATCGCCGAGACCGGCCAGCAGTCGCCCTAGAGCCTCACCGCGATGGTGACCGTCGCCGTGGATGCGGGCGGGGCGGATCTGGGCCCCGCCGAGGTCGCCGCCGGAGCCGCGATCGCCGCGGCGGCGGGCACCCGGGTGCTGCTGTTCGGCCCCGCGGCCGACATCGGGCCCGTGCCCGACGGGGTGGAGGTCGTCGACGCTCCCGTCTCGATCGCCAAGGCCGCCGACCCCGCGTTCGCCGTGCGCTCCACTCCCGAGGCCTCGATCGTGCAGGCCGCCAAGGCGGTCGCCGCCGGACGCGCGCAGGCGCTCGTCTCGGGCGGATCGACCGGGTCGGCCCTCGCCGCCGGCCTCTTCAACATGCGCCGCGACCGGGGGATCTACCGCCCGGCGCTCGCGCTGCCGGTCCCCGTGCCGGGCGGGCGCCCGGTCATGCTGCTCGACGTCGGCGCCAACGTCACCTGCCGTCCCGAGCACCTGGTCCAGTTCGCCCACATGGGCTCGGCCTTCTCCACGGCGGTGCTCGGCATCGCGTCGCCCCGGGTGGCCTTGCTGTCCAACGGTGAGGAGTCGGTCAAGGGCACGCCGGAGGTCGTGGAGGTCCATGAGCAACTGGCCGGAGACGGGGGCACCGGCCTGAACTTCGTGGGCAACATCGAGGGCACCCAGGTGTTCGAGGACGCTGCCGACGTGGTGGTCATGGACGGGTTCACCGGCAACATCACCCTCAAGCTCATCGAGGGCGTGTCGGGACGGACGCTGCGCGCCATCCGCGACGTCGCGATGGGCAGCGCGCGCGCCAAGCTCGGTGGCTGGCTGCTGAGCCCGGCGATCCAAGGCCTGCGCGACGAGATCGACCCCGAGGGCCCGGGGGGCGCCTACATGTTGGGCCTGCGCCAGCTCGGCGTCGTCGCCCACGGGCGCTTCACCCGCCGGGGCTTCGCCCGCGCCATCGAGGTGGCCGCGCGCGGAGTGGAGGAAGATGTGATCAGCGCCACGCGGGCTGCGCTCAAGGCCGCCGGCGCGTTGCGAACCCCCGGCTACGGAGAGGAGGACGGCGATGGTCACTAAGCCCGCAGGCTGCGCGTCCGGGCCGACGTCTACGGTGTGGCGTCGATGAATCGAGAGCACGTGTTCTCGCTGATCTGCGCGCACCTGGTCGACGAGCTGGAGGTCGATCCCGGCTCGGTCTCCGAGTCGACCCGCTTCCGTGAGGATCTGGAGGCCGACTCGCTGGATCTGTACACGCTGGTGCAGGAGCTCGAGGACTCCTACGGCGTGCGGATCTCCGACGAGGAGGCCAGCCGGATCCTGACAGTCGGCCAGGCGGTCGATTTCGTGCTCGCCAGCGGGGCCCTGCCGGCGACCGCGAGCCAATCCCCTGACCCTGAGTGACACCACCACGCCAGCGGAAGGAGCCGGACACCCCGCCCGGGATCCGGTCCCGCCCGCCCGTCCCCGGCGAGACCCTGGCCGACATGCTCGATCGACTTCAGCCGCAGCTGCTCGGCTCCGTGTTCACGCACTCCTCGTGGACGACGCGGCGTTCGGAGTCCTACGAGCGGCTCGCCTTCCTCGGCGACAGCGTGCTCGGGCTGGCGGTGACCACCCACCTGTTCCCGCGGCTGGAGGCCGAGCGCTTCGGGCCCGGACGGCTGACCAAGATCCGCGCGCAGGCGGTGTCGGGCCGCTCCTGCCGCGCCGTCGCGGAGCGCCTGGGCGTGCCCGAGCGTCTGCGCGCGGCGGCGCCCGCGTCGGCTGCGCCCGGGCTGGAGGCGCTGATCTCCACCGAGCGCGTGCTGGCGTCGGTGATCGAGGCGGTGATCGGTGGCTGCTATCTCACCTTCGGCTACGACGTCACCGCCGAGGCGGTCGTGGAGGCGTTCTCGCCGGAGATCGAGGACGCGCTCGAGCACTCGGTGGATTTCAAGTCCGCGCTGCAGGAGCGGCTCGGCCCGACGAGGCGAGACCGTGAGCTACGCGGTGGTCGACGAGCAGGGGCCGCCGCACGACCGGACGTTCACCGTCTGGGCGACGATCCGCGGCAACGAGATCGCCTCCGGCATCGGCCGCTCCAAGAAGGACGCCGAGCAGCAGGCGGCGCAATCCGCGCTGGAGGTCATGGCCAGTGACGTCCGGAACGGCGGCGCTCGCCGGGGCGAGGAGGCGGCGGCGTGTATCTGAAGTCGATCACGGTCAAGGGCTTCAAGTCGTTCCCGGACCGGACCAAGCTCGAGTTCGGACCGGGCGTCAGCGTGATCGTCGGCCCGAACGGATCCGGTAAGTCCAACGTCACCGACGCGGTGCTGTGGGCGCTCGGCGAGCAGTCGCCGGTCGCGGTCCGCGGTCAGTCGATGCAGGACGTGATCTTCGGCGGTGCGCCCGGCCGTCAGGCGGCGCGGCCACGCCGAGGTGGAGCTGGTCCTCGACGACACCGAGGGCAGCCTCGGGCTGGGCGTCTCCGAGATCTCGATCCTCCGCCGTCTGGACCGCACCGGCGAGGGCGAGTACCGCCTGGCCGGCGCCCGCTGCCGGCTGGTCGACGTCGTCGAGCTGCTGTCGGACACCGGTCTCGGCAAGGAGATGCACTCGGTCATCTCGCAGGGACGGGTCGAGTCGCTGGTCACCTCCAAGCCGCGGGAGCGCCGGCTGCTCATCGAGGAGGCGGCCGGACTGGGCAAGCACCGCAAGCGCCGCCGCCGCGCCCAGCTCAAGCTGGCCCGCACCCAGGACAACCTCGACCGCGCCCTCGACGTCGAGCGCGAGGCGCGCTCGCGGCTGCGGCCGCTCAAGCGCCAGGCCGAGGCCGCCGAGCTGCATGAGCGCCTGGAGCGCCAGTCGCTGGAGATCCGCTGGGAGCTGGCGCGCGATGACGCTGCGGGCTACCGCGTCGCGATGGCGTCCGCCGAGACCCTGGTCGCCGAGGTTCGTGAACGGCGCCGCGCGCTTGAGGCGGAGCTGGAGACCGTGGCCAAGCGCCGTCAGGCGGCCGAGGAGGTGCTGGCCGCGCGCAGCGCGCAGCGCGAGGAGCTCTCGCGGCGTGCCTACGTCGCCCGCGGCGCGGCCGAGCGGATCGGGTACCGGGCCGAGTCGCCGAGCTCGTCGCCTCCGTCGAGGCGCGCGTCGCCCGCTACCAGGAGCTGGTCGACCTCGCTGCAGGGCGAGGCGGCCGCCGACGAGGACGATCCCGAGGCGGCGGGACGGATCTCCGGGCTCGAGGACGAGCTGGCCGCGCTGGACCGCGACCGCGAGGCCGAGCTCGCCCGTCAGCTGGCCGAGCTCGAGGACGAGCTGGCGCAGGCCGGGCGCCGCGTGGCCGAGCAGACCGAGGCCGTCGCCGCCGCCGAGGCCGAGCGTAAGACCGCCGAGTCCGCCGCTGAACAGGTCCGCGGCGAGGTGCGCGAGGCGGAGCGGGCGGTGGAGGCGGGCCCGGCGCGAGGCCGCACGTGTCGGCGGCGAGCTGGCCGCGGTCAACCAGTTCCTGCGCCATCACGCCGGCGCGCCCCACGGCGCCGCGGCGCTCGCTGACGAGCTCGACGTCGACTCCGGCTACGAGCTGGCGGTGGCGGCGGCGCTCGACGGGCGGCTTGCGCGCCGCGGTGGTCGACGACCGACGCCGGGCGGCGTCGCTGCTCGATCGCGCCGGCGCCGACGGCGGCCGCGCGCTCGTGGTCGGCGCGCCGGCAGCGCCGGCGACGCCGGCGCCGCGCACCGTCGCCGGCGCCGAGCGGTCTGCTGGTCGACCACGTCCGCGGCGACGCCGCGCGCTCACGATCGGGACGGGGCTGCTGCGCGACACGTGGGTTGTCGACGACCTCGATCGACTGGCCGGCGACTTCACCGGCGTCGCCGTGACCCGTGCCGGACGCGTCTGGTGCGCCCGCACGCGTGAGCTTCGCCAAGCGCCGGCGGTCGGAGAGGACCGCGTGCTGGCCGAGCGCAACCGTCGCAACAGCTCGTCTTGCCGAGTCAGAGCGCGTCGCCCAGTCGAGCTCGACGCCCGCGGCGCCGTCGAGCGCGCCGTCGCCGCGGCCGCGACGGCCGACGCAGAGCGCGAGCGGCTCATCGACGCCCACCGCGCCGCAGTCCGGACGCACGACGAGGCGGTCGAGGAGCGCCGCCGCGTGGCGGCGCATGATCGAGCGCCGGCGGGCCGCCCCGGACGAGGGCCGCGGCGGGGCGGCGTTCCCAGCTGACCGCACAGCTGGCCGCCGAGCGCGCGGATGCTCGATCGGGCCGGAGCGCGAACGGACCGAGCGTCGCTCGCGTCGAGCAGGTCGCATCGGCGGCGCGCGACCGTGGCTCGTCCAGCGATCGGCGAGGTGCTGGCGGCCCTGCGAGGCGGTCCCGGCGGTCGGCGAGCGGCTGGCGCAGCTTCGAGGCGGCCCTGGCGCGCGACCGTGAGGCCGACGAGCACGTCGCGGCGCGCAGCTGCGCGAGTGCGCGCAACAGGAGGCGGCCCTGCACGAGCGGATGAGTGCCGACAACGAAGCGCTGACCCACGCCGAGATCCAGCTCGCAGCGCAGCCGCGACCAGGCCGCGGACGCCGACGCCGAGCTGCAGGCGGATCGCGCCAGCGCCTGGAGCTGGACGCCGAGCCCGCCGACGAGCCGCTCGCCGACGAGCAGCGCGAGACCCTCGACGCCGCCTGGAGCGTGTCACGCGCCGGCGCGAGCAGCTCGGACCGGTCAACCCGCTCGCCCAGGAGGAGTACGCCGAGGCGCCGTGGCTCACGTCGAGGAGCTCGAGACCCAGCGCACCGACCTGGAGTCGTCGCTGCGCGAGCTCCAGAAGCTGATCGTCGACACCGACCGGCAGATCCGGACCACCTTCGAGCAGACGTTCACGACGACCACGGCGATCGCGTTCGAGGAACTTGCGGGCCAGCTGTTCCCCGGCGGCAAGGGACGGCTCAGCCTCGTCGCCGAAGCGCGACCGGCCCCGCCCGGGTGATCGGCGGACAGGACGCCCCGGATGACGACAGGGACGCCGACGGTGAGCGACGGCGACGCGGCGAGCCGGCATCGACGACGGGCCCGAGTCTCGAGGAGGATCTCCTCGGCGTCGAGATCGAGATCACGCCGGCCGGCAAGGACTCCAAGCGGCTGTCGCTGCTCTCGGGCGGCGAGAAGTCGATGACCGCGCTGGCGTTCCTGTTCGCCGTGTTCCTGGCCCGCCCGTGCCCGTTCTACATCCTCGACGAGGTCGAGGCGGCGCTCGACGACTTCAACATCGACCCGCTTCCTGGCGCTGCTCGACAGTACTCGTCGCGTGCCCAGTTCATCGTCGTCACCCACCAGAAGCGCACGATGGAGGCCGCCGACTCGCTGTACGGCGTCTCGATGGGCTCCGACGGCATCTCCAAGGTCATCTCCCGCAAGCTCACCGGCGGCGCTGGCCCGGCGGAGCCCGACGCCGAGGCAGAGGCCGCCTGAGCGCCGGACGCCGCGTCCGAGACCACCAAGGCTCGGCTCACCGCCGCTGATAACGTCGCCGCCGTCATGGCGCGCGACTGGCGGGACCTCTTCATCGTCGACGGGGCGGAGGCCGCGGCGCCCGCGCCCGAGGAGCCGGAGCGCCGCGAGGCCGCTTCGCCGCCTGCGCGAGAGCCTGCGCAAGACCCGCCAGGCGCTGCAGTCAGAGATTCAGGCGACGCTGTTCGAGGACCTCAGCGACGAGACCTGGGAACGGCTGGAGGAGGCGCTGATCTACGCCGACGTCGGTGCGCCGACGACCGCCAAGGTCGTCGCCCAGCTCGAGCAGGAGGCCACCGAGAACAAGCTGACCGGTGGCCAGGAGCTGTCGGACCGGCTGATCGAGCTGCTGACCGAGATCGCCAAGACCGGCGACGACACGATCGACCTGCGCGCCGAGCCGACCGTGATCCTGGTCGCCGGGGTCAACGGCACCGGCAAGACGACCACGCTGGGCAAGCTCGCCTGGCACCTGAGCAAGGAGCTGCACCGCTCGGTCGTGCTCGCGGCCGGCGACACCTTCCGCGCCGCCGCCGTCGAGCAGCTCGAGATCTGGGCCCAGCGAGCCGGGGTCGACTTCGTCAAGGGCGGCGTCGGCGCCGACTCGGCCTCGGTCGCCTTCGACGCGATCGCCACGGCGCGCCGCGCAGGGCGCCGACGTGGTCCTGATCGACACCGCCGGGCGCCTGCACACCCAGGACAACCTGATGAACGAGCTGACCAAGGTGCGGCGGGTGATCGCCAAGCAGATCCCCGAGGCGCCGCACGAGACGCTGCTGACCGTCGACGCCACCACCGGTCAGAACGGGCTGCGTCAGGCCAAGGCGTTCTCGGAGGCGATCGACGTCTCGGGGCTCGTGCTGACCAAGCTCGACGGCACCGCCAAGGGAGGGATTGCGCTCGCGATCGCCTCCGAGCTGGGCATCCCGGTCAAGCTGATCGGCGTCGGCGAGCAGCTCGAGGACCTGCGGCCGTTCGACGCCGGCGAGTTCGCCCGCGCGCTGGTCTCCTGAGCGCCGCGCGCCGCTGGTCCGAGGCTTCTCGGGTAGTGGGCCCGAGGAGCGCCGCGGCCGAGCCGGGCGGCAATTCGCGCGGCCAGCTCCATCCTGAGAGCACCCGCGGCCTAGTAGGCTGAGCACGCAGAACGCACCATGTTCGACTCCCTCGCAGAGAAGCTCCAAGCCACGCTGGCCGATGTCCGCGGGCGCGGCACGCTGACCGAGGACGACATCAACGCGGCGATGCGCGAGATCCGGCTCGCGCTGCTCGAGGCCGACGTCAACTTCAAGGTCGTCCAGAGCTTCACCTCCGCGGTCAAGGAGCGGGCGCTCGGCGCCGACATCGTCGGCGAGCTCAACCCCGGCCAGCAGGTCGTCAAGATCGTCTCCGACGAGCTGACCGAGCTGATGGGCGGCGCCGCGCGAGATCTGGCGTTCTCGCCGCGCCCGCCGACGATCGTGCTGATGGCCGGGCTGCAGGGCTCGGGCAAGACGACCGCCACCGGCAAGCTCGCCCGGTACCTGAAGGAACAGCACATCGTCGGTCGCCGTCGCCGCCTGCGACGTCTACCGCCCGGCGGCGGTCGATCAGCTCGTCAAGGTCGCGGGCCAGGTCGGCGTCGACGTCTACGAACAGGGCACCGACCGCAACCCGGTCAAGATCGCCAAGTGGGCCGCCGACCGAGCCCGCAGCGAGGGCAAGGACGTCCTGATCGTCGACACCAGCGGCCGCCTGCACGTCGACACCGAGCTGATGACGGAGCTGGCCGACATCAAGAAGGCGGTCAACCCGCACGACATCCTGCTCGTCGTCGACGCGATGACCGGCCAGGACGCGGTCAACGTCGCCGAGCAGTTCGCCGCGGTCGTCGACTTCGACGGCGTCGTGATGTCCAAGCTCGACGGCGACGCCCGCGGCGGCGCGGCGCTCAGCGTCAAGGCGGTCACCGGCAAGCCGATCCTGTTCGCCTCCACCGGCGAGAAGCTCGACCAGTTCGAGCGCTTCCACCCCGACCGGATGGCCCAGCGGATCCTCGGCATGGGCGACGTGATGACGCTGATCGAGAAGGCGGAGTCCGGCTTCGACGAGCAGCAGGCCGCGGAGCTCGAGCGCAAGCTGCGCAAGCAGGAGTTCGGCCTCGACGACTTCCTCGATCAGATGCGCCAGATCCGCAAGCTCGGGCCGCTGCAGTCGCTCCTGGGAATGATCCCGGGCATGGGCAAGGAGCTGCGCGGCGTCAAGGTCGACGAGAAGGAGTTCGACCGCCTCCAGGCGATCATCCTGTCGATGACGCCGCTGGAGCGCCGCCACCCCGAGCTGATCAAGGGCTCGCGGCGCCTGCGCATCGCCAAGGGGTCGGGCACCAACGTGCAGGCGGTCAAGCAGCTGATCAAGCAGTTCGAGCAGATGCGCAAGGTGATGCGCCAGGTCTCCCAGGGCCGAATGCCCGACCTTGGTGCGCTGATGCGCCAGGCACGCTAACCTCATCGCTCGCTAATGGCAGTCAGACTCCGACTCACCCGCATCGGCGGGCGGAAGAACCCCATCTGGCGCGTCGTCGTCGCCGACCAGCGCTCCAAGCGCGACGGTCGGGTGATCGAGACCGTCGGGCACTACAACGCCCAGACCGACCCGTCCACGATCGTGCTCAACGAGGAGCGCATCCGCGACTGGCTCGCGCGCGGCGCCCAACCGTCGGAGACCGTTCGCAAGCTCCTGCGCACGCAGGGCATCAGCTAGTGGCCCCTCGCGGGAACTAACCGAGGCGCGCGTGAAGGACCTCCTGGAGTACCTGGCGCGGGGACTCGTCGAGCACCCTGAGGCCGTCAGCGTCACCGAGGTGCAGGAGGGCGACGGAACCGTCGTCCTCGAGCTCTCGGTGGACGAGGACGACTACGGCACGGTGATCGGCCGCGGCGGGCGGACCGCGATGGCCCTGCGCACGGTGATCAAGGCGGCCGCCGCCAAGGACCAGCGGCGCGTCTTCGTCGACATCGTCGACGACTGATGAGGCCGGGTCACGGCGGGACGGGCCCCGCCACGGCGTGAGCGAGACCCAGCATTGGCTGCGCGCCGGCGTCGTCGGACGTCCGCACGGCCTCGACGGCAGCTTTCACGTGGCCGACCCCGTTGCCGCGCTGCTGGAGCTGGGCACCGACGTCCGCCTGGCCGGAGGGCAGCGCAGGATCATGCGCCTCGCCGGGCACGACGGACGGCCGATCCTGCGCCTCGAGGGGTGCGAGGACCGCGACGCCGCCGAGGCGCTCCGGGGCCAGGAGCTGTGGGTGGCGCGGACCCAGGCGCCGATGCTGGACGAGGACGAGTGGTGGGCCGCCGACCTCGAGGGCTGCACGGTGCGTGACGGTGAGCGCGAGGTGGGGGTCGTCGCGCGGCTGCTGGCCCTGCCCTCCTGCGAGGTCCTGGAGGTGTCGCGCGCGGGCGGCACCGCCGATCTGCTCGTGCCACTCGTCCGTGACGCGGTGCGCGACGTCGACCTCGACCGGCGCGTCATCGATGTCGACCTGGAGTTCCTGGGCGAGGCGTGATGCAGATCGACGTGTTCACGCTGTTCCCGGAGGCGTTTGACTGGTTCGCGGGTCAGCGCCACGTGGCCAACGCCCTGGCCCTCGGACACGAGCTGCACCGCGTCAACTACCGCGACCACACGCCGCTGAGCGGCCGCCAGGTCGACGACACGCCGTTCGGTGGCGGGGCCGGGATGGTGCTGCGCGTCGACGTCGTCGAGGCGGCGCTGCGGGCGCGCTACGGGGTCGACCCCGTGCAGCTGCCGGAGCAGCGGCGCGTGATCGCGCTGGACCCGAGCGGGCGGCTGCTGAACGACGCGCTCGTCGACGAGCTGGCCGCGCAGCCCGCGCTGACCCTGCTGTCCGGGCGCTACGAGGGGTTCGACGAGCGCATCGTGGAGCACTTCTGCTCGGATCGCGTGTCGATCGGGCGCTATGTGCTCGCAGGCGGCGAGCTCGCCGCCATGGTCGTCTGCGACGCCGTGCTGCGCAAGCAGCCCGGCGCGCTCGGCGATGAGCGCTCGGCCGTCGAGGAGTCCTTCAGCGCGGCCCTCGAGGGCGGCCCCGAGTACCCGCACTACACCCGGCCCGCCGAGCACCGGGGCTGGCCCGTGCCGGAGGTGCTGCTGTCGGGCCATCACGCCCGGATCGCGCAGTGGCGGCGGGCCCAGAGCCGCCTGCGCGCCGAGCGAGCGACTTAGCCTGAATCCGCTGATAATGACCCCAGGATCGGCGGATCCAGGCTTAGCCCAGCGCCAACATCGCCGTCCGCGACGACCCGCTACCATGAACCGCCGCATGGGCAGCGGCGCACCTGCGCACGCGGCCCGGGTGGCCTGCACGGCCGGCGCGATGCAACCCCAGCCGGTCCTCCCAAACTTCAGTTCCCCGTGAGCACAGTCATCGAAAGCCTGGAGCGATCTCAGCTCCGCCGGGTCCCGGCGTTCGACGCCGGCGACCGCCTGCGCGTGCACTTCCAGGTCATCGAGGGCACGCGGCGCCGCACACAGGTGTTCGAGGGCGTCGTGATCAAGCGCCAAGGCCACGGCGCCCGGGAGACGTTCACGGTCCGCAAGCAGTCCTTCGGGGTCGGCGTAGAGCGCACGTTCCCGCTGCACTCGCCGAAGATCGAGCGGATCGAGGTGGCCGCCCGCGGCGACGTGCGTCGCGCCAAGCTCTACTACCTGCGCGGTCGGATCGGCAAGCGCGCCCGCGTGCGCGAGCGCCGGTCCACCGGACCTGAGGTGGCCGTCGAGCGCGAGCTGCTCTACGGGCCCGAGGCGATGGCGACCCTACGCCGGTCGATGCCGAGGGCGCCACCGCGGAGGAGACGGTCGCCGAGGCCGTCGAGGCACAGGGGGCCGCGGCTGAGACGGCGGAGGCCCCGGTGGCCCAGGCCGAGGCCGCGGAGGCGCCTGCCGCCGATGACGCCGCCGCCGAGTCCGCGGCGGCCGAGCCCGAAGCCGGCGCTGACGGCGCCGATGCACCCGAGCCCGCAGCCAGCGCTGACGCGACCGACGCGGGCGAGGAAGAGCCAGCGACGGACGACGAGTAGGTGTGACGAAGACCAAGAAGCCGCTGGCGCGCTCAGTGGCGGAGCTGGTCGTGATCGTCGCGATCGCCCTGGGTCTGGCCGTGGCCATCCAGGGGTTCATCGTCAAGCCCTACGAGATCCCGAGCGCGTCGATGGAGCCGACGCTGCACATCAACCAGCGGATCCTGGTCGACCGCGTGGGCATGCACTTCTCCACGCCGCACATCGGGGACATCTTCGTCTTTCACCCCCCGGCGAGCGAGACGTGCGCCGATCCCCAAGAGGGGGAGAACGGCGCCGGCCAGGACGCGTCCGCTGCGTGTGACGTGGCCCAGACGCACGAGTCCTCGCAGACCTACGTCAAGCGCGTCGTCGGCCTGCCGGGTGACCGGCTCTCGATCGTCAACGGCCGCGTCTACCGCAACGGACGCGCCGAGTCGAGCGCGTTCACGATTCCATGCGGAGATGTCCAGGAGTGCAACTTCCGTGCCACGATCACCGTCCCCAAGGGTGACTACTACATGATGGGCGACAATCGCCCGGACTCGCTCGACAGCCGCTACTGGGGCCCGGTGCCCAAGGCGTGGCTGATCGGCAAGGCGTTTCTCACCTACTGGCCTCCCGACCGGATCGGCTTTCTCTAGCTCCATACCAGATGTCCGTGTCCCGCAAGAAGAAGAAATCCCCTCTCGGCTCCCTGGCGGAGCTGGTGGTCACCATCGCGGTGGCGGTGGGGCTGGCCATTCTCATCCAGGCGTTCATCGTCAAGCCCTACCGGATCCCCAGCTCGTCGATGGTGCCGACGCTCATCCCCGGCCAGCGCGTGCTCACCAACCGCCTGGTCGACCATCCCAGCGTCGGCGACATCGTCGTGTTCCACCCCCCGCACGGCGCGGACTTCAACAGCCCCGTCTGCGGCGACCCCAACCAGGGCGCCAACCACGCGCAGGCCTGTGACACGCACACGCCCCAGCAGTCCGCGCAGACGTTCATCAAGCGCGTCGTGGCCGGACCGGGGGACACCCTCTTGATCCACGACGGCCACGCCTACCGCAACGGAGTGAAGGAGCAGGACGACTACATCGCCCCCTGCGAAGCGGATAGTTCCTGCAATTTCCCGAAGCCGATCAAGATTCCGCCCGGCGAATACTTCATGATGGGCGACAACCGTGGCCTCTCGGACGACAGCCGTTTCTGGGGTCCCGTCCCCGACAAGTGGATCATCGGGGTCGCCTTCTTCACCTATTGGCCCCCGGACCGCATCGGCACGATCTGACCGAGCCCGACCGGCCCGGGGCAAATCGACCCGTCCCGGCCGGCGCCTGCTCGGCTTCGACCGCGGGCTGGGCGTGCGCTTCGTGGCCGGCGCCGACGAGGCCGGGCGTGGCTGTCTCGCCGGCCCGCTCGTGGCCGCCGCCGTGCTCCTGGATCTCGACCGTGTCGGGCCGGCCCAGGCACGGGCGCTCGGACTCCTCAACGACTCCAAGCAGCACACGCCGGAGGGCCGCGCGGCGCTGTACCCGGTGATCCTCGGCATCGCCGCCCGGGTCTCGATCGTCACGCGCTGTGCGCCCGGGATCGACGCCCGCGGGCTGCACAAGACCAATCTCGCGGCTCTGCGCGATGCTCTCAACGAGGTGGCGTGCGACGGCTGCATCTGCCTCAGCGACGGTTTTCCCGTCTCCGGGGTGGCCCACGAGCAGCGCGCGGTGATCGGCGGTGACGCCAAGAGCGCCGCGATCGCCGCAGCCTCGGTGTTGGCCAAGGAGACCCGGGATCGCTACATGCGGCGCGCCGATCTCGCCCACCCGGGCTGGGAGTTCGCCACGCATGTCGGCTACTCCACGCCCGAGCACCGGGAGGCGATCGAGCGCCTCGGCGTCTCGCCGCTGCACCGCCTCTCGTTTCAGTCCACCGCATATCAGCAACTCGCCCTCGGTTAGCCCGCTTCAAGAGGTGGTCAGACCCGAGGGGCCATGGAGTCACGGCGCACGGCACGCGCTCCATGGCCCCGTAGCGCGGGGGCACCGCATGCCAGGGGCGGGGGCGACGGCGTAGCAGCCGAGCAGGACGCCGCATCAGAACGCGCCCTCCAGGTGCTCGAGCGAGATCAGCCGGCCGGCCCCGTCGACGGTCACTCCGATCGCGTCAAACCGGATCACATCGGCGTACGGCCGGTCCCGGCGCTCCATCAGCCAGCTGCCGGCCATTTTGCGCACGCGCGCCTGCTTGGCCGGGCCTACCGCGTCGAACGGGCCTCCGGCGCGGCCGCCCGCCCGGCGCGTCTTGACCTCGCAGAACGCCAGCGTCGCGCCGGCCCGCGCGACGATGTCCAGCTCGCCCCAGCGGGTGCGGTAGTTGCGCTCCACGATCTCGTAGCCGAGCCGCAGCAGATGCTCGGCGGCGAGCGCCTCGCCGGCCCGTCCGAGGGCGTTCTCGAGATCGTTGCCCATGCCGGAAACGCTATCTCAAAAAACGTGACACGTGTGTGTCGATTTGTGCCAATGACGTCACAAAAGTCCCTGTAAAAGACACACATTTGGCACTGCTCGTCACCCACATGTCACATCTTTTCCCCTAGCGTTCCGAACATGCTCGCCAGGGTCGCGACATTCGCCATCGACGGGGTTCAGCCGTTCCAGGTGTCGGTGGAGGTGGACATTCGCAGCGGGCTGCCGGCGTTCACCGTCGTGGGCCTGGGAGACACGGCGGTGCGCGAGTCGCGTGACCGGATCCGCTCGGCCATCCTCAACTCCGGCTTCAAGTTCCCCGAGGGACGCATCACCGCCAACCTCGCCCCGGCATTCATGCGCAAGGCCGGGCCAGGCTTCGATGCCGCGCTCGCCCTGGCGGTGCTGGCCGCCAGCGGGCAGGTCCCCCCCGAGGCTCTGGCCGGCTACGCCGTGTTCGGCGAGCTGTCCCTCGGCGGCGAGCTGCGGGACTCGCCCGGGGCGCTCGCCGTCGCCGAGGGCGCGCGCGGGTCGGGCTGCACCCGCCTGATCGTCCCCCGCACCCGCGGGCGAGAGGCCGCGCTCGTCGAGGATCTCCAGATCATCGCGGTGGCCAGCCTGCGGGCCGCCGCCGACGTGCTGGCGGGCGGCGCCGCGCCATCCCTCCCTGGGGCGCCGCCCGCCCACGAGCCCGACCAGAACGAGCCCGACCTCTCCGACGTGCGCGGCCAGGAGGCGCCGTTGCTGGCCCTGGAGATCGCCGCGGCGGGCGGTCACAACCTCCTGCTGGAGGGCGCCCCGGGGACGGGCAAGACGATGCTGGCCCGCCGCCTGCCGACGATCCTGCCGCCGCTGACCCGCGCCGAGGCGATCGAGGTCACGCGGATCCACAGCGTGGCCGGCATCCACGCCGGTGGCCTGATCAGCGCGCGGCCGTTCCGTTCGCCCCATCACACCATCTCGCCGGCGGGGCTGGCCGGCGGGGGATCGCCGCCGCGGGCGGGCGAGGCGACTCTGGCTCACCGCGGGGTGCTCTTCCTCGACGAGCTCTCCGAGTTCCAGCGCTCCAGCCTCGACGCGCTGCGTCAGCCGATCGAGGACGGCCGGGTGGCGATCGTCCGAGGCCAACAGTCGCTCACCTTCCCGACCTCGTTCATGCTGGTGGCGGCGACCAACCCGTGTCCGTGTGGCTTTGCGGGCGTGGATGACCGCTGTACGTGCGGCGAGGCGGACCTGCGTCGCCATCGCCGTCGTCTCAGCGGGCCGCTGCTGGACCGCATGGACCTGCTCGTCGACGTACGGCGGCCCGACGGGGAGGAGCTCCGCGGTCAGGCCCACCGCAGCTCTGCCGACGTGCTGGCGCGGGTGACGGAGGCCCGCGAGCACCAGCGCCGGCGCCTCGCCGGGACCGGCGCAGCCTGCAACGGCGAGATGGACGCCCGCTCCGCGGGGACGGTCGTCCGCCTCGACGGCAGGGCGGACACCGAACTGCACAACGCATATAAGTTCGGCTGGCTGAGCGCGCGCGGCCGTCACCGCGTGCTGAGGGTGGCCCAGACCGTCGCCGACCTCGGCGGCCGGCAGGAGGTGAGCCGGGAGGACATCCTGCTCGCCCTCAGCCTGCGCCAGCGCACCGCCACCGACCTGGAGGCCGCGGCGTGAGCGTCGCGCCGGCGTGCCCGGAGTGCCTGCGACGCGCGTGGCTGCTGGTGCGCCTTGCCGGTCACCTGGATGTCGAGCGCGGGCGCGTTTCGGAGCTGCTGGACCGCGGCGACGAGGATCTCATCGAAGCGGTGGCCGGCAACGGGGCGACCGAGGTGCGCGCCGAGTGGGCGTCGTTTGACGCCGGCCGCTACCGGGAGCGCTGCGAGACGGCGCACGTCGAGACGCTGTGCCGGTGTGATCCGGCCTATCCCTCCAAGCTGTGGGCGCTTCAGGGCGAGCCGGCCGTCCTCCACGTCGCGGGCGGCCTGGAGCGGTTCCTCGAGCTGGCCGGACGGGATTCGGTGGCGATCGTCGGAGCGCGGCGGGCCTCGCCCTATGCGATGGAGAACGCTCGCTCGCTGGCGCGCGGCCTCGCCGGCAGCGTGACGGTGCTGAGCGGGATGGCGTCCGGTGTCGACTCGGCGGCGCACGACGGGGCGCTGCACGGCCGCGGGGCGACGATCGCCGTGCTGGCAAGCTCGCCGGAGCGTCCGTATCCGCCATCGGCACGGCGCTTGCACCGCGAGATCGTTGCCGGCGGCGCCGTCGTGTCAGAGCTCGGGCCCGGCGTGCCGGCCCGGCGGTGGATGTTCCCGGCGCGCAACCGGATCATCGCGGCCCTGGCCGATATGACGGTCGTGGTGGCGGCCCGGCCGGGCTCCGGGGCGCTGCTCACCGCATCGGAGGCGAGGAAGCTCAAACGCAAGGTGGGAGCGGTGCCGGGTCAGGTCACCGCTCCGCTGTCGTTCGGGCCACATCTGCTGCTCAGGTCTGGTGCCCATCTGGTGGCGGAGCCCCTGGACGTGCTCAATGCCATCTACGACTGCTGCCCGCCACGGCGGCCGCCGGGACCCGACCGGCCCCGCGACCCGAGCCTGGTGCCCCTGTTCGAGGCGCTCGCCGACGGATTCGCTCTGCCGACGGCGTTCGCCGAAGCGGGGCTGGACGCCGAGGCCGGCCTGGCGGCCCTGGCGGCGCTGGAGATCGGCGGCTACGTACGCCGCCAGATCGGAGGTTGCTACTGCGTGGTGCCCTGACGACATAGGCCGGCCGGCACACATAGGACACTAGCCTCGGCTTGGCGAGATGGCGGACTTCGGATCTGCAGCGACGGACAGCGGCGGCGCGGGCGCTCCCCGGGAGCGGCCGCCCTGCGTGCTGTCGATCGCCGGCTCGGACTCCGGGGGCGGCGCCGGGATCCAGGCGGATCTGAAGGCGTTCGCTGCCTGTGGGGTGCACGGGATGACGGCGATCACGGCGATCACGGCGCAGAACACCGTCGGGGTGACGGCGGTGGAGCCGATCTCGCCCGAGGTCATCGTGGCCCAGGTCAAGGCGGTGGCCGAGGACATCGGCGTGGACGCCGTCAAGATTGGGATGCTCGGGACCGTGGCGACGATCGAGGCGGTGGCGGCGTCGCTGGAGCTGCTCGTGCCGGGGACGCCGGTGGTGCTCGACCCGGTGATGGTGTCCGAGTCCGGCGCGGAGCTGCTCGAGGCGTCGGCGCGCGGCGCCCTCACGCAACTGCTGTTGCCGCGCGTGCTGGTGATCACGCCGAACCTGCCCGAGGCCCGGGCGCTGGGCGGCCCCGGTGCACCCGACGACGTCGGGGCGCTGGCCCGCGCCCTGAGGGAGCTCGGGCCCGAGGTGGTGGTGGTCACCGGCGGGCACCGGGAGGAGGCGATCGACGTGTTCCATGACGGGTCGCAGCTCGTGGAGCTGCCCGGCGAGCGGTATCCCGGAGGGGCGGCCCACGGCTCCGGGTGCACGCACTCCTCGGTGCTGGCAGCGAGGCTGGCGTGGGGTGATTCGCCGCTGGATGCGGCTCGGGTGGCGAAGCGCCGGGCGGCGGAGGCGGTGCGCGACGGGCTGCGGGGGGTGGGAGCGGGTGCCGGCCCGGTCAACATCCTCGGCGTGACATAATCATCTGGTGCGCTTTCTGAGGATGAAGCCGGGTCACGGCGAGGTGCTGATCGCGGAGGGCGACGTCGAGCTGGCGGAGGACGAGCAGCGGCTCGTCGAGGAATTCCGTCGCCAGCTGGACGCCGGCCTGTGGGCCGCGGTGCCGACGCTGGACGCCGCCGGACGGCGCCAGGCGCACATGGTCAAGACGTTTGACGACGTCCCCCGCGATGCAGACCGCGTGATCTTCTTTCCTCGCGCGGCCGGCGGCCGGTAGGCGCCGCCGGGGCGGGGCGGGGCTTGTGGCTACTCACGTGAGCGACCATTAGATGCTCCTGGCGCTCGTCGCGACCGCGCTCGTCGCCGTGGCCCTGCTCTCGGAGGAGCTGATGCCGCGCATCGAAGAGATGTGGCAGCGCCACCGCGCGCGGCGGCGGATGGCGCCCGTGATGGCCTACGACCCGGGCCGCGAGCGTCGAGCCGAGGCGCGCGCCCGCCAACTGCTGCGCTCCTGCGTCAACGAGGAGGAGTGGGCGATGTACCGGGACCTGGGGTTCATCAGGGTCTGGGGCAGCCAGTCCGACGGTCCCGCGGACTCCGAGGGCACCGGTGGCGCCGCCTACGCGTATCTCATCTATCCCCACCGCGCGATCGTCGCCTACCTTGCCCAGACCCACCGGCTGCTCAACGAGTACTGCGTCGCCTTCCCGGACGAGACGCGCCCCTACGGCAGCGCCCGGCTGCCCGACTCTGACGACGTGCTGGCGAAGTGGATGGCGCTCACCGGTGATGAGCAGCGCCTCATCTCCACCGCCAACATGCACCTGCCCGGGCGCCAGCTCGACCCCACGCGCGTCAAGCGCGACCTGTGGCGGCTCTCGCAGTGGGAGCGCGCGCGCATGCGCGATGCCGCGCAGCGCAGCCCCACCTCCACCCCGCTGGACACCTCCAACTGAGGCTCGGCCCCGTGGCCGCGCTGTCCGCGGCGCTCCGCCAGGGGTTATGCGGATATGTACCGCGTGGCGTAACAAATCGACATGACGTCGCCGGCCCGGCCGACCGCGCCCACGGGCGGCCGGCCGACCGCGCCCACGAGCGGCCGGCCCCCTCGCATCGCTAGTGTTCCCGCCGCCATGAGCACCGCCACCCAGCAGGACCTCAAGCACCGCAGCCGCGCCCTCACCGAGGGGCCCCAGCGCGCCGCCGCCCGCGCCTATCTGAAGGGCATCGGCTATGACGACGACGCCCTCGCCAAGCCGCTGATCGCCGTCGCCAACACGTGGATCGAGACGATGCCCTGCAACTTCCACCTGCGCGCGCTGGCGGCCAAGGTCAAGCAGGGGATCAAGGCCGCCGGCGGCACCCCAATGGAGCTCAACACGATCGCCATCTCGGACGGGATCACGATGGGCACCGCAGGGATGCGGGCCTCGCTGGCCAGCCGCGAGCTGATCGCCGACAGCATCGAGCTCGTGGTCGAAGCGCACATGTTCGACGCCGTCATCGCCATCAGCGGCTGCGACAAGACGATCCCGGGCACCGTCATGGCGCTGTGCCGCCTCGATATCCCCAGCGTGATGCTCTACGGCGGCTCGATCATGCCCGGCCACTACCAGGGCAAGGAGGTGACGATCGGCGAGGTGTTCGAGGCCGTGGGGGCCCACGCCGCGGGCACGATCACCGACGCCGAGCTGACCGCCATCGAGGACGTCGCGTCGCCCGGCGCCGGCGCCTGCGGCGGCCAGTTCACCGCCAACACGATGGCGATGGCGTTCGAGGTGCTCGGCATCTCGCCCGCGGGCTTCAGCATGGTGCCTGCCGTGGATCCACGCAAGAGCGACGTCGCGGAGCGCACCGGCGAGCTGGTCATGGACATCCTCAAGCGCAACCTGCGCCCCAGCGACATCATCACCCGCCAGAGCCTGGAGAACGCCATCGCCGGCATCGCCTGCAGCGGCGGCTCCACCAACGGGGTGCTGCACCTGCTGGCGATCGCGCGCGAGATGGGCATCGAGCTGCACATCGACGACTTCGACCGCATCTCTGACCGCACACCGCTGCTGTGCGACCTCAAGCCCGGCGGCCGCTTCACCGCACCCGACCTCTACGCCGCCGGCGGCGTGCCCGTCGTCATGAAGCGGCTCAAGGACGCCGGCCTGCTTAACGAGGACGCGATCACGGTCACCGGCCAGACGATCGGCGAGATCGCGGACGCCGCCGCCGAGACCCCCGGCCAGGTCGTCGTCAGGCCGCTGGACGACCCGATCAAGGAGACGGGCGGCCTCGCCATCCTCCACGGCAACCTCGCGCCCGACGGGTGCGTGGTCAAGCTCGCCGGCTACGAGCGCCGCTCGCAGACCGGGCCCGCGCGGGTCTTCGAGTCCGAGGAGGACGCGATGCGCGCCGTGATCGCGCGGCAGATCCAGGCTGGCGACATCGTCGTCATCCGCAACGAGGGCCCCGCCGGCGGCCCCGGCATGCGCGAGATGCTGGCGGTCACCGCCGCCCTGGTCGGCGAGGGACTTGGGGAGGAGGTGGCGCTCCTCACCGACGGGCGCTTCTCCGGCGCCACCCGCGGGCTGATGGCCGGCCACGTCGCCCCCGAGTCGATCCGGGGCGGCCCCATCGGGCTGGTCCGCGACGGCGACCGGATCACGCTCGACGTCGAGACCCGCCGCCTCGACCTGGACCTGTCCGACGAGGAGCTGGCCCGGCGCGCCGAGGCCTACGAGCCGCCCGAGCGCCCCTTCCCGGGCGTCGCCCTGAGCAAGTACGCGAAGCTGGTGTCGAGCGCCGCCCAGGGCGCCGTCACGTTTTGACGCGGCGGCGCGGGGGCATGATGACGCTCTAGCTGCAGCTTCGCCGCAGGAGCCTGCGCACAATCCACCACCCAAGCCGCCGAAACGCAAGCCGGGTTGCAGAAGCGCCCGGAAGTTGACCGCTGCTTGATCAAGTCACCGGGGTCAGTACCATGAGGCCAGTGGCGAATGTCTCGTATCTGCGCGCCCCGGGGACTCAGAGGGCAGGGAGAACGAGCCGCGGGGGGGTCAATGAGGCGCCTGGCGGCCGCCGTCCCCTGCGCTACATCCTCGCGGGGCTCATGCTGCTGGGGGTGGCCGGGGTGGTCGTCGCCGGCGTCGCGCTGACGTCGGCCAAGGCCAGCCTCACCGCCGACTCCGTGGCCATCGCCAAGCTCGGGATGCCGCTCGGTGGCGGCACGGTCCAGAGCCTCGGCGTCGTCACCGGGCCCCACAGCCAGCCGGTGCCGGTGAGCCTGCACGACGGCAAGATCACCGCCGGTCAGCTCATCCCGGCCAACGAGCGCCTCCAGATCCGGGTCGTGGTCAAACGCCCGGGCTGGATCAGCTGGCTGGCCGGCGCCAAGCAGACGCTCACGCTCACGCTGACCACCCCCGTGGCCAGCCTGCGCTCGCACTACATCACGATCCGCAAGGGCGGCGACCTGCGCGCCCATTTCAAGGCGCCGGTCAGCGCCTACACGTTCGGCACCTCCCCGGCCCACATGACCCGGACCGTGCTGCCCCAGCCCACTGACGTCATCACGCTGCCCCACACGGGACTGGCCGGCACCGTCTACCTGTCAGCGGCGCCGCGTACCTGGGAGAAGTCGCGCACCGCGAGCGTCTCCTACTTCCCGGCGGGCAGGACCGCCACGGCGGTGGCCACGCCGACCCCGGGCGCCACGATCAAGCCCGACACCCCGATCACGCTCACCTTCTCCGAGCCCGTGAGCAAGGCGCTGGGCTCCCACATGCCGCCCGTGTCGCCCACCGCCGGCGCCTGGCACACCATCAACAGCCACACCATCCGCTTCGAGCCGACCGGCTATGGCTACGGGCTGGCGGCACACGTCCACGTGCCCCTGCCCAGCGGCGTCCGCGTCCTCGGGGGCCAGGCGGGCGCCAGCGACGACACCGCCTCCTACACCGTCCCCGGCGGCTCGATCGTGCGCGCGCAGCAGTTGCTGGCCAACCTCGGCTACCTGCCCCTCACCTTCAAGGGCGCCCACGTGCCCGGCACCGACGCCGCGCAGGAGGCCGCCGCGGTCGACCCCCCCAAGGGCCGGTTTGACTGGAAATACCCCAACACCCCGGCGGCGCTCAAGAGCTTCTGGCAGCCGGGCGCCTACGGCACCGTGACCAAGGGCGCGCTCATGGCCTTTGAGAGCGACCACGGCATGATCGCCGACGGGATCCCCGGGCCGGCGGTGTGGAAGGCCCTCATCAGCGCCGCCATCAGCGGCCACCGTTCCACGTTCGGCTACACCTTCGTCTCGGTGAGCGTGGCCTCGCAGTCGCTGAACCTGTGGCACAGCGGGAAGACCGTCATCGGTTCGACCGCGGTCAACACCGGCATTCCGTCGGCGCCGACCGCCACCGGCACCTACCCCGTGTACGAGCACCTCACGTCGACGACGATGAGCGGGACCAACCCGGACGGCAGTCATTACAGCGACCCCAACATCCCGTGGGTCAGCTACTTCAACGGCGGCGACGCGCTGCACGGCTTCACCCGCGCCTCCTACGGGTCGCCGCAGAGCCTTGGCTGCGTGGAGATGCCCTTCAGCGTCGCCGGGCAGGTGTGGCCGTACACCCCCATCGGCACGCTCGTCGACGTCCACTGACAGACGGCCGCGCCCGTCATGCCGGCAGGGCTGGCCGCGTCGGCGGCGAATAGCCAGGACGCACATGAGCGCCACCGTCCTCGCCACACCGCTCACTCCCGAGTGGGACGCGGCACTTAACGCCTTCGATGCCGACCTGCGCCGCCGCGCGGTGGCGGCCAAGACCCGTCGCGCCTACGCGATCGACACCCACCAGTTCGCCCGCTGGGCCTCGGATCACGGCCTGGCCCCGTCAGCGGTGGACGTCCGCGCTCTGCGGCGCTACGTGGCGGGCCTGACCGAGGCCGGCCAGGCGCCGACCACGGTGGCGCGCAAGCTGGCGGCGCTGCGCGGCATGTTCAAGCACGAGGTGAGCATCGGCGCGCGCGGCGAGAACCCGGCCGATCTGCTCAGGTCGCCCAAGCGCTCGCAGCGCCTGCCGCGCGTGCTCAAGCCCGGCGAGGTCGCCGCGCTGCTGGACGGGATCCCGGCGACGACCCCGCTCCAGGTGCGCGACCGGGCGCTGTTCGAGCTCGCCTACGCCTGCGGCCTGCGCGCCGAGGAGCTGGTCACGCTGGACGTCGGCTCGGTCGACTTCGACTCCGAGACGGTCCGCGTGGAGGGCAAGGGCGACAAGACGCGGCTGGTGCCGGCGGGCGAGCACGCGCTCGCCGCGCTCGCGCGCTACCTCGCCCGCGGACGCCCCGCGCTCACCGTCGACGACGCCGACGCGCTGTTCTTGTCCAAGTCGGGACGGCGGCTGAGCACCTCCGACATCCGTCGGCGTCTGCGGACATGGGCGCGGCTTGCCGCGCGACGCGCTCCGGCGCTCGCCGAGGCCCATCCGCACGCCCTGCGTCACTCGTTTGCGACCCATCTTCTCGAGGGCGGCGCTGACCTGCGCGCGATTCAGGAACTGCTCGGCCACGCCAGCATCTCCACGACTCAGGTTTACACTCGGGTAGAGTCGGCGCGTCTCCGGCAGGCGTACGTCAGCTCGCATCCGCGGGCGTGATATCGAGCGTGGGGTAACTCAAACTGGAAACCAACGTCAAAGCGATCGAGCTCCAGGAACTCTGGAGGCGGTTCAAGGCCACGGGCGACGAGAAGGCCCGTGAACGCTTGGTGGTGGCCTATTCGCCGCTGGTCAAGTACGTGGCCGGACGCATGGGCTCCGGGCTCCCGGCCCACGTCGAGGAAGCCGACCTCATCTCCTACGGCCTGGGCGGGCTCATCTCCGCCATCGAGCGCTTCGACCTCACCCGCGAGATCAAGTTCGAGACCTACGCGATCACGCGCATCCGCGGCGCCATCATCGACGAGCTGCGCACCCTGGACTGGGTGCCGCGCTCGGTCCGCGCCCGCGCCCGCTCGTTCGAGCGCGCGAACATGAAGCTCGAGTCCAAGCTCCAACGCGCCCCGACCGACGAGGAGATGGCCACCGAGCTGGACGTCTCAGCCGACGAGTTCCAGGAGCAGCTGGTCCAGATCTCCAACTCCACGATCGTCGCGCTCGACGAGCTCTGGAGCGTGTCGGACGCCTCCGGTGACCAGGTCTCGCTCCTGGACACCCTGCCCGACCGCCGCGCGCCGGACCCGCAGGCCCTCGTGGACCAGTCCGAGCTGCGCGACCGGATCGCCGACGCCATCGCCGCCCTGCCCGACCGCGAGAAGCTCGTGGTGGCCCTCTACTACTACGAGAACCTGACCCTGCGAGAGATCGGCGAGGTCCTCGGGGTCACCGAGTCACGCGTCTCGCAGCTGCACACCAAGGCTGTGCTGCGCCTGCGCTCCAAGCTCGCGGGGGAGCTCGAGTAGCAAGATCAAGGTGGCCGGGTCGCCTGCGGGGCGGGCGGGTCCGGTTCCGGGGGAGTGTGCCCGCCGGCATTGGCGCATGTGCCAATAGGAACATCCAATCGGTAAGTTTGTCCTTTCGCCGTCACGAGTGAGAGGAGACCAGCCATGCACAAGGCCGCGGATCGAATCCGCAATGTGGCCCTCGTCGGCCACCGCGGCAGTGGTAAGACGTCGCTACACGAGGCACTGCTGTTCCAGGCAGGCGTCGTCAATCGTCTCGGAAGCGTCGTCGAGGGGACCACGGTCTCGGATTCCGATCCGGATGAGAAGGCCCGCCAGATGTCGATCTCCCTGGCGCTGAGCTCGTTCGAGTGGCAGGACCGCAAGGTCAATCTCCTCGACACGCCCGGCGACTCGAGCTTCATCGCCGACGCGCTGGGCGCGCTGCGCGTGTGCGAGGCCGCCGTGTTCGTCGTCAACGCCGTGATGGGCGTGGAGGTCCACACCAACCGGCTGTGGCAGCGGGCGGCCGAGCTGGATCTGGCGCGGCTGGTGTTCGTCAACATGCTTGACCGCGAGCGGGCCGACTTCTTCCGCACGCTGGACTCGCTGAAGTCCGCGTTCGGCCAGCACGTGGTGGCCACCGAGATCCCGATCGGCTCCGAGCACGAGGTGTCGGGCGTGATCGACCTCATCGATATGAAGGCCTACGAGTACACAAATTCGTCCCCACCCACCCCGGCCAACTGCCGTGAGATCCCCATCCCCGACGGCCTCGCCGACCAGGCCCAGGAGTACCGCGAGCGCCTCATGGACGAGGTCTCCGAAACCTCCGACGCCCTCATGGAGCGCTACCTGGAGGGCGAGGAGATCTCCCACGAGGAGATCGTCACCGCGCTCAAGGAGGGCACCAACCACGGCTCGCTGTTCCCGGTCACCTGCGGCGTCGCCACGCGCAACCTCGCCACCAACCGGCTGCTGGACGCGATCGTGGAGGACCTCCCATCGCCGGTCAAGCACGGTGGTCTGGAGGTCGGCGAAGTGACGCTCGAACCCGTCGAGGACAAGGAGCTGTTCGCGTACGTGTTCAAGACCCGCGCCGACCCGTTCGCCGGGCGCATCAACATGTTCCGCGTCTACCAGGGCACGATGAAGCACGACACCCAGGTCCTGAACACCACGACTCACAACAAGGAGCGGATCGGGCAGCTGCTGGCCTTCGAGGGCAGGGACACCACGCCCGGCCACCTCGACGAGTTCGGGCCCGGGGACATCGGCGCCGTGGCCAAGCTGAAGGAGACCCGTGCCGGCGACTGGCTCGCCGCCCGCGATCAGCCGATCTCGATGCCGTCGATCAAGCTCCCGGCGCCCGTCATGGCGTTCGCCATCGGGGGGGTGGGGGCCGGGTCATCGGGCGATGAGGAGAAGGTGTACACGTCGCTGCGCCGCCTCCGGGAGGAGGACCCGACGATCGACTTCCATCGCGATCCCCAGACCGGCGAGCAGATCCTCGCCGGGCTCTCCCAGGTCCACGTGGAGGTCATCGTTGCGCGCCTGAAGTCTCGGTTCGGGGTCGAGGTGACGCTCAAGCCGCCGCGGGTGCCCTACCAGGAGACGATCCGCCAGTCGGCCAAGGCCCACGGGCGCCACAAGAAACAGACCGGCGGCCGCGGCCAGTTCGGCGACTGCCACATCGAGATCGAGCCGCTGGCCGACGGCGACTTCGAGTTCGTGGACGCGATCAAAGGAGGGGTCATCCCGTCAGGGTTCATCCCCGCGGTCGAGAAGGGTGTGCAGGAGGCGATGCAGGAGGGGACCGTCGCCGGCTACCCGGTCAAAGGCGTGCGCGTGCGAGTCTATGACGGCAGCTATCACACCGTCGACTCTTCGGAGATGGCGTTCAAGGTGGCCGGCTCGCAGGCCATGAAGCAGGCCCTCGAGCAGGCCGGCTCCGTGCTGTTGGAGCCGATCATGACGGTTGCCGTCAACGCTCCCGAGGACACCGTCGGCGACGTGATCGGCGATCTGAACTCGCGCCGCGGCCGGCCGCTGGGGATGGAGCCCGTCGGAGCCGGCATGACCGAGATCAAGGCCGAGGTCCCGATGGCCGAGATGCTCTCCTATGCTCCGGACCTGCGCGGGATCACCGGAGGACAGGGCGAGTTCTCGATGGAGTTCGAGCGCTACGAGGAGGTTCCCGGACATCTGGCGGCCAAGGTGGTCAACGAGGCACGCGCCGAGCGGGAAGCCGTGAAGGCGTAGTACGCTCAGACACTCGTGAGCACCAGGGCAATTCGCACCTCCACGACGCAGGCCGCATGCGATGTGTGCGGCCGGACCCTGCTGCGCGGCGAGCGCGCCGAGATCTACCTCAGCGGTGGGTCGCGACGCTCGGTGTGCGAGCTGTGCACGTCGCGGGCACTCCACGGGGGGTGGGTCCGCGAGGGCGAGGTGCCCGCGTACGACGACTCCAGCAGCCGCCCGGACCGCCGCCGGTCGCTGCTCGGGCGCCTGCGCGGCCGCCGCGACGCGGGGGACGCGCGCGAGACGCGGCCGCCCGAGGCGCCCGACGACGTGTCCGCGCCCCCGCCGTCGTTCGAGGACGACTCTCCTCCGCCGGCGCCGGCGCCGCGGGTGCAGCCCCGGCCGCGCGCGCAGCCGTCGTCGCCGTCCCCGATGAGCCGGGCGGCGTCGCGCCTCGGGGGCGCGAGTCGCGAGCCTCGCCACGTGCGCGCCGTGCCCACGAGCATCGAACACAAGATCTCCTCGGCGGTGGGCCTGTTCAACGACTCCGAGCATCCCCGCACGGTGGCGGGCATCGCGCGCTCGCTGGGGCTGCCCGACGTCTCGGTGCATCCCTCCGACGCCAACGGCTCGGTCGTGCACGTCGTGATCTCGTGGGAGCTGTGCTGGTACCGCTATGAGGTCGATCTGCGCGACGAGTTCCCGACGGTGCGCGTCGGCGAGCAGGGATACGAGCTCTCCGAGCTCTCGGAGATCGAGCGCCAGAACAACGCGATCGCCGATGATCGTGGCCGTCTGCAGCTCGCCAGCTGACCGTTTCCTAGACGGACGTTCGATAGCGTAGAAAGCGTGCCCCTGGGTAGCATCGGACCTGTGATCTACTGCGTCGTCCCCGAGGCGCTTGCCTATGAGCTCTTCCCGAAGCTGGAGAGCTATTACGCCGATGACCCGCACGTCACGGTGATCGTCGACCGCCGCAGGTCAAGCCGCCGGGAGAGCGGCAGCTCGGCCGGTGGCATGCGCGAGGTCCGCGATCGCCGGCGCCCCCGCGTCACCGGCGAGATGCCCGAGCTCGCGAGCGATTGAGCACCGGCGAGACGCAGGCGGTGCCCAAGGTGGTCGTGCACGTGGACGGCGGCGCGCGCGGCAACCCGGGACCGGCGGCGGTGGGCGTCGTCGTGTGCGACCCCGAGGGCGGGCTCCTGGACGAGTTCGCCGAGCGCATCGGCGAGGCCACCAACAACGTGGCCGAGTACAGGGCGCTGCTGCGCGGCGTCGAGCGGGCCGCGGCCCTGGGCGCGCGCGAGGCGGAGTTCGTCAACGACTCCGAGCTCGTCGCCAAGCAGATCAACGGCCACTACAAGGTCAAGCACCCCGGGATGAAGCCGCTCTACGAGCAGGCGATCGCTGCGCTGCGCCACAATTTCGACGGCCGGTGGCGGCTCCGCAGCGTTCCCAGGGCCCAGAACGCTCGCGCCGACGCGCTGGTCAACGAGGCCCTGGACGGCCTGCGCTGAAGCGCTCGTAGTTGAGGCGCAGCAAGGCGATGACGTCCTGGGTGTCGTCGCCGCCCTCGATGCGGCGGGCGGCGGGGCCGATCCGGCCCGGGAACACCGGGTGCTCGACGATCCGCCCGGCGTCTCGCAGCTCGTGCCAGACGTCCTTGGGGAAGAAGAAGTGGGCGGCGTGATCGCCGTGCAGGTGCCCGATCTCACGGCGGCCCAGCCGGAAGGACCATTCCCCGCGACGGCCGTAGCCGGCCTCGATGCCGGGCCATGAGGTGACTTCGCGGGTGATCTGGGCGCTGGCGGTCGGGGTGTCGGTGTGGGTGGTCATGGCGCTCGCTCCTGGTGAGTTCTCTGTCTCAGAACGCCATGGTGGCGCCCGGGGGGGCGCACTTTCCAGGGGCAATTGGTCCTAGGACTTGGTTAGGCGAAGCGGCCGAGCGGCCGGTTCGGTTGAGCGGTCGATAACCTTGTGGCCGTGACTGATTCCCTGCTCGAGCTGAGCGCGAGGCTGCACGAGACAGCCGAGCGGCTGCGCGCCGGCGACCTGGAGCCCGAGGCCACGCTCGCGCTGATCGAGGAATGCGCGCGGATGGCGTCGGACGCCAGCGCCGAGGTCGATCAGCGCGTCCGCGCCGCGTTGGAGCCGCTGCCCGATCTTCCCGGTCAGCTCCCGTTGCCCGCGGCGTAGGCAGTCGGATTGCCCGCCATACCGACGCTGCGGCCGGCCTACCCGGAGCATCTGCGCGCCGATGTGGAGCGCTACCTGGACGCGATCCGCTTCTCGGACGAGTTCGCCACCGCGGGCCTGGAGGAGGCCATGCGCTATTCGCTGCTGGCCGGCGGCAAGCGGATCCGCCCCGTCCTGTCGCTGGCGACCGCGGAGGCGCTCGGCCGTCCGCGGGCCGCGGTGCTCCCGCTGGCGGCCGCGATCGAGCTCATTCACACCTACTCGCTCATCCACGACGACCTTCCGGCCATGGACGACGACGACCTGCGGCGCGGGCGGCTGACCTGCCACAAGGCCTTCGGCGAGGACGTGGCGATCCTGGCCGGCGACGGCCTCTACGCCGAGGCTTTCCGGCTGCTGCTCACCGAGCAGCAGGCCGAGCCGGCGCACCTGCTGGCGGCCGCGCGGGAGCTGGCGTCGGCCACGGGGGTTGCGGGCATGGTGGGCGGGCAGTACATCGATGTCGCCGACACCGCGCCGGAGGGTGCGGCCGGCCTGCGTCGGCTGCACGAGCTCAAGACCGGACGGCTGATCGCGGCGAGCATCGAATGCGTCCTGCTACTAGTGGGGGATCACAAACCTGACACAATCGACTCGTTCCACGCCTATGCCGGGGAGCTCGGTGTGCTCTTCCAGATCGTCGACGACATCCTCGACGTGACCGGGTCTGACGAGACCCTGGGCAAGCAGCAGGGCTCTGACCAGCGCCTCGGAAAGCGCACCTACGTCACCGAATTCGGACTCGACGGAGCGCTCCAGCTGGCCGCGGAATCGCACGAGCGGGCCCGCGAGGCGCTCGCCGCCGCAGCAGGGGCTCAGGCCGGAGAGCTCGAGCAGATCACGGATTTCATCGCAACCCGGAGCTATTAGTGACCACCGAACGTCTCCTCTCCCGGATCGACCGCCCGCAGGACCTGCACGGACTGACCGACGAGCAGCTCCAGCAGGTGGCCCAGGAGGTCCGCGAACACATCATCGACACGGTGGGCGAGATCGGGGGTCATTTCGGGGCCAATCTGGGCAGCTGTGAGATCGCCGTGGCGCTGCACTCCGTGCTGGACTCGCCCAAGGACAAGATTCTCTGGGACGTGGGACACCAGGCCTATCCGCACAAGATCCTCACCGGCCGCCGCGACCGGCTGGCGACGATCCGCAAGTACGGCGGCCTGGCGCCGTTCTGCTCCCGGGACGAGTCAGAGCACGACATCATGGGGGCGGGCCACGCCTCCACCGCGATCGGCTACGCGGTCGGAATCAAGGAGGCGATGCGCCGCGGCCACGCCCCCGACGGGCACGTCGTGGCCGTCGCGGGTGACGGCGCGCTGACCGGCGGCGTCGCCTTCGAGGCGGTACACCAGGCCGGCGGGGAGGGCACGCCGATCGTCGTGGTGCTCAATGACAACGGGATGTCGATCGCGCCCAACGTCGGCGCGATGTCGCGCTACTTCAACCGCGTGCGCCTCAATCCCAAGCTGTGGCACGCCCGCGAGGGCGTCGAGGGCGGCCTCACCAAGTTGCCGGCGGGCATCGGCAACGCCTTCGAGCGCCTGGGGCCGCATTTCAAGGAGTCGATCAAGGCCTTCTGGGCGCCCGGTCTGTGGTGGGAGGAGCTGGACTTCGCCTACATGGGCGTCATCAACGGTCACGACGTCCGCGCCGTCCGCCGCGCCCTGCGCGAGGCTCTGGCCGCCGAGCGCCCGGTGGTGGTGCACTGCGCGACCGTCAAGGGCAAGGGCTTCGCCCCCGCCGAGGAGGGCGGCCTGGAGGGCATGGAGAAGTGGCACGCCGCGAAGCCCAAGTCGATCGCCAACGGCGCGCCCGCCCCGGCCCCGGCGCGCGCATCCGGTGCCGCTGCCGCCCCGGCGCCGCCGGCTTACACACAGGTGTTCGGCGAGGCGCTCGTGGCCGAGGCCCAGCGTGACGAGCGCGTCATCGGGATCACCGCGGCGATGAACTCCGGCACGGGGCTCAACATTCTGCAGCGCGAGCTGCCCGACCGCTACTTCGACGTCGGCATCGCCGAGCAGCAGGCGATCCTGCTCGCCTCCGGCCTGGCCCTGGAGGGGTGCAAGCCCGTTGCGGCCATCTACTCGACGTTCCTGCAACGCGCCTATGACCAGATCGTCCACGATGTCTGCCTCCAGAAGCTCAACGTGGTGTTCGCCATGGACCGCGCTGGCCTCGTCGGCGACGACGGGCCCACCCACCACGGCGCCTTCGACATCGCCTACCTGCGCTGCCTGCCCAACATCGTGTTGATGGCCCCGCGCGACGAGGCGATGCTCGTCCACATGCTCCACACGGCGCTGCGCTACGACGACGGGCCGATCGCGCTGCGCTACCCGCGCGGCAACGGGGTCGGCGTGCAGCTGCCGCCGCGGCCCGAGGAGATAGAGCTCGGCACCGGCGAGATCCTGCGCGACGCTGAAAATCGCCTCCCACCCACCCGGCGCGTCGCGCTGCTGGGCTACGGAACCGGGGTCGCCAAGGCCCTGGAGGCCGCCGACATCCTCGCCGAGCACGACATCTCGGTCACCGTGGCCGACGCGCGCTTCGCCAAGCCCATCGACGCCGGGCTGGCGGCCCAGCTCGCCGCCGAGCACGACCTGCTCGTGACCGTCGAGGAGGGCGTCCTGGCCGGCGGCTTCGGCTCGGCGGTGTGGGAGACGCTGTCGGATGCCGGCCTGGCGCCGCGCATTTTGCGCGTGGGCCTGCCCGACCGCTACGTCACCCACGGCACGCCCAAGCTCCTGCACGAAGAGGTGGGCTTCACGGGCCAGCGGATCGCCGAGCGCATCGAGGCCGCGGTGGCCGAGCACTCGCACGTGGCCTGAGGCCGTCTCCGCGGAGGTCTGAGCGGGGCACCGGCGCACGTCAACGATGGGCTGGGGAAGGCGGGTTCGGATGGTGGCAGCGGGCGGGACCTGTGGCGGATCTTGCATGACATAGCTTCAAAATCCGCCACGACCCACCAGCACAGACCTTCGAAAGCCGTCGTTCGTGAACCTCGCCGCGACGCACCCCACTCGTTGCTTACCCCAGCGCCTCAACACGCGCATCCCAATCCCGTACCTTTCCGCCCAGCCACATGAAGCGCGTCAGGCTTGATCACCTTCTCTCCGAGCGCGGGGTGTTCCCCTCGCGCAGCCGCGCTGCTGCCTCGGTGCTGGCCGGCGAGGTGCTCCTGCTGCCCGAGCGCCGCCGCGCGGAGAAGCCGGGCCAGCTCGTCCCCGAGGACGTCCGCCTGGAGCTGGCCGACGCGCCGGCGTACGTCTCGCGGGGCGGGATCAAGCTGGCCAACGCGCTGGAGGAGTTTGGGCTCAACGTGACGGGCCGGCGCGCGCTCGATGTCGGCGCCTCTACCGGCGGCTTCACCGACTGCCTCCTCAAGCGCGGCGCCGCGCACGTAGTGGCGCTGGACGTCGCCTACGGGCAGCTGGACTGGTCGCTGCGCTCCGACCAACGGGTGACGGTGATCGAGCGCAGCAACGCGCGCGGGCTGACGCCGGGCGCGCTGCCCTACGCTCCCGACCTGATCGTCATCGACGTGTCGTTCATCTCGGTCGCCAAGGTGCTGCCCGCGGTGCTGGGGGTCTCGGCCGAGCGCTTCGATTGCCTGGCCATGGTCAAGCCGCAGTTCGAGGTCGGCCGCGCCGGCGTGGGCAAGGGCGGTGTGGTGCGCGACCCCGAGCTGCGCCGCAGCGCGCTGGTGGCGGTGGGCCGCGCCGCCCAGGCGCTCAGTGCCGCCGTTCTGGGCTACGCGGCCTCGGGACTTCCGGGCCCCAAGGGCAACCTGGAGACCTTCGCGTGGCTCGCCGAGGTGGCGCGGGGCGGGGTGAGCGATCTCGAGGCAGCCGCGCGCGAGGTGGAGCCGTGAGGCGGATCCGCACCGCCACGGTCTTCACCCACCGCCGCCCGGCGGACACCGGCCCGGCGCTGACGACGCTGATCGAGTTCGCCCAGGAGGGCGGGGTGACCCTGCGCTTCGACCCCGAGGAGACCGAGAAGCACCAGATCCCCGACTGCCGCTGCGTCGAGCGCAACGCCCCGCTGGACCCCGACGTGGACATCTGTTTTGCCCTCGGCGGCGACGGCACGATCCTCAACGCGCTGCGGCGCTACGCCGGCACCGGCGTCCCCGTGTTCGGGATCAACTTCGGCGAGATGGGCTTCTTGGCCACCGTCGACCGCGACGAGGCGTGGGCCGGGTCGCTGCGGGCGCTGGCCGGAGACTTCGAGGTGCTCTCTCTGCCGGCCATCGAGATATCGGGCGCCGGCACCAAGGCGCTGGCCATCAACGACGTCTCGATCCACCGCCAGCCGGGCAAGCGCGTCGCCGACCTGGAGTACTCGGTCGGCGGCGACGAGGTCGGCCGGGTCCGCTGCGACGGGCTGGTGGTGTCTACCCCGGCGGGCTCCACCGGCTACAACCTGGCCAACGGGGGCCCGGTCATGGCCTGGGGCGTGCACGGCTACGTCGTCTCGTTCATCTCCCCGCACTCGCTGACCGCGCGCACGCTCGTCGTCGCCCCCGGCGACCGCCTGCGCGTGGACAACCGCTCCCGCGAGGAGCCGGTGGAGGTCACCGTCGACGGGCGCCCCATCGGCATCCTGGAGGCCGGCGCGCGGGTCGAGGCCCGCTTCGTCATCGATCAGGGCTCCCTCGCCCAGGTGCCCGGCACCACCTTCTACCACCGCCTGCGCCAGAAATTCGGCCGGATGGCCACACCGCTCTGACGCGGATCGATCCGGGGCCCGCTCACGCGCGGATTTCCGTCCTGCGCGCCTGGTAGACCCCGGACGTGCTCTACGAGCTGCGTGTCGAGAACCTGCTGTTGATGGAGCGCGCCGAGCTGCGGCTCGCGCCGGGTCTGAACCTGCTCACCGGCGAGACGGGTGCCGGCAAGACGCTGCTGGCCCACGCTCTGGACCTGCTGCTGGGCGGCAAGGCGCGCCGTGATGTCGTCCGCCGCGGCGCGGCCGAGGCCCATGTCGAGGGCGTCTTCGCCCTGCCGCCGGCGCTGGCGGGCTCCGAGCGGCTCCCCTCCGGCGCCGAGGAGATCGTGCTGGCGCGGCGCGTGTGGCCCGACGGCCGCACCCGCGCCTACGTGTGCGGGCGCGCCGCCACCCAGGCCGATCTGCAGGAGCTGGGCAGCCGGCTGCTGTCGTTCTATGGCCAGCACGAGCACCGCAAGCTGATGCTGTCGACTGCCCAGCTCGAGCTGCTGGACGCCTACATCGGTCCCCCGCAGCGCGCGCTTCGCGACACCCTGCGCGGCGCTCACGAGCGCGTCCGCGAGCTGGAGGCCCGCGCCGCCGAGCTGCGGGAGCTGGCCGGCGCCCGTGACCGCGAGCTGGACCTGCTGACATTCGAGCTTCACGAGATCGAGGCCGCCGCGCCCACCGAGGCCGAGCAGTCCGGCCTCGGCGCCGAGCGCGACCGGCTGCGCCACCAGGAGGCGCTGGCGCAGGCGGCCACGGTGGCCGCGTGCAACCTCACCCCCGAGGCGGGCCTGGGGGCCACGGAGCTGCTCGCCGAGGCGGCCGTTCGCCTCGAGCACGTGATGGCGATCGACCCTCACCTGGAGGCCCTGGCCCAGCGGCTGGAGACATTGCGCTACGAGAGCGAGGACGTCGCCGCCGAGCTGCGCGGCTATCTCGCCGAGCTTGAGGGCGGGGGCGAGGGCGGCGCCGCGCGCCTGGAGGAGATCGAGGAGCGGCTCGCCCTGCTGGCGCGGCTGGAGCGCAAGCACGGCGGCACCATCGCCGACGTGCTGGCCCACGCCGAGCGCTGCCGCACCCGCCGGAACGAGCTCGAGAACGCCGACTCGGCGCTGGAGCGCATCGAGGCCGAGCTCGCGGAGGCCCGGACGCGGCGCGACGAGTTGGCGGGTCGGCTGGGCAAGGCGCGCCGGCGCTCCGCACCGCGGCTGGCGGGCGCGGTGCGCCAGCGGTTGGCCGAGCTGGCGATGGCCGACGCGCGCTTCGAGATCGAGCTCTCCCCGCGCCCCGACGGCTGCGGGCCGCGCGGGGCCGACGCGATCGATATGCAGATCGCCGCCAACGCCGGCGGGCCGCTGGCACCGCTGCGCGACGTCGCCTCCGGTGGCGAGCTGTCGCGGGTCATGCTCGCCCTCCTGAGCGTGGCCCACGGCACCGCCGACCCGGAGGGCGGAGCGGGCGCTCTGCTGGTGTTCGACGAGGTCGACGCGGGCATCGGCGGGCACACCGCCCGGGCGGTGGGTGAGCATCTGCGGGCGCTGTCGGCCGGGCGCCAGGTCCTCTGCATCACCCACCTGCCGCAGGTCGCGGCGCTGGCCGACCGTCACTTCACGATTGTCAAGTCCACCGGCATCACACCGGCCACCACCACGGTGACCGCGCTGGACGGGGATGACGTCGTCTCCGAGCTTGTGCGCATGCTCGGTGGCGGTGCCGAGGACCGGGCGGCCAACGAGCACGCCCGGGAGCTTTTGCGGGCCGCATGATGAATGTTTGCTCGCTATGAGCGGGCAAGTTCGCCGCCGACCGGGAACCCGCCGGAGCCCTCGATAGACTCGTTCCCAGTTGATGGCACACGGGGAGACGCGCTTCATCTTCATCACCGGCGGGGTCGTTTCCTCGCTTGGCAAGGGCATCGCCGCCGCCTCGATCGGGCGGCTCCTCGTCTCCCGGGGCCTGTCGGTCCAGCTGCAGAAGTTCGACCCCTACATCAACGTCGACCCGGGGACGATGTCGCCCTACCAGCACGGCGAGGTGTTCGTGACCGAGGACGGCGCCGAGACCGACCTCGACCTCGGCCATTACGAGCGCTTCACCGACGCCAACACGAGCCGCGCCTCCAACGTCACCGCCGGCGGGATCTACAACACGGTGATCCGGCGCGAGCGCCGGGGGGACTACCTGGGGGCGACCGTCCAGGTGGTGCCCCACATCACCAACGAGATCAAGCAGCGCATCAAGTTGATGGCCGACTCCTCCGATGTGGACTTCGTGATCACGGAGATCGGCGGGACCGTGGGCGACATCGAGTCGCTGCCGTTCCTGGAGGCCATCCGCCAGTTCCCGGTCGACGTCGGCCGTCGGCGCTGCATGTTCATCCACCTCACCCTCGTGCCCTACATCGGCCACGCCGGCGAGCTGAAGACCAAGCCCACGCAGCACTCGGTCAACGAGCTGCGGCGCATCGGTATCGCCCCCGACATGGTCGTGTGCCGCTCGGAGTCCGAGCTCGGCACCGATATCCGTTCCAAGATCGCGCTGTTCGCCAGCCTGCCCGTGGAGGCCGTCGTCTCGGCCTACGACGTCGCAGACGTGTACCGGGTCCCGCTGGTGTTCAACGACCAGGGCGTCGACGAGTTCATCCTCTCCGAGCACTTCGGCGTCGATGCCGGCGCGCCGGACCTGAGCGGGTGGGCGGCGATCACCCGTCGCGCCGCCGAGGCCCGGCGCGGCGTGCGGATAGCGCTGGTCGGCAAGTACGTCCAGCTCGAGGACGCCTACCTGTCGGTGGCCGAGGCGCTGCGGCATGCCGGGATCCACCACGACGCCGTCGTGGAGCTCGACTGGGTGGACTCCGAGACCGTCGGCGATCCCGAGGTGACCGCGCGGCTGCACCACGCCGACGGGATCCTCATCCCCGGCGGCTTCGGCGGCCGCGGCTGGGAGGGCAAGATCACCGCCGCGCGGATCGCCCGCACCGAGCAGATCCCATATCTGGGCATCTGCCTGGGCATGCACGTCGCCGTCAGCGAGTTCGCCCGCCACGTCGCGGGCATGGACGGCGCCAACTCCACCGAGATGGACCTCGAGACCCCCTTCCCGGTCATCGACCTGCTGCCCGAGCAGAAGGAGATCGCCGACATGGGCGGGACGATGCGACTCGGCGCCGACCCGGTCAAGCTCCACGACGGCACCCGGATCCGCGAGCTGTACGACGACGCCGTGGTCTATGAGCGCCACCGCCACCGCTATGAGGTCAACAACCATCTGCGGCGGCGGCTCGAGAACGCGGGACTGGTCTGCTCCGGGACCTCGCCGGACGAGCGGCTCGTCGAGGCCATCGAGCTCTCGCGCGCCGACCATCCGTTCTACGTCGCCTCGCAGTACCACCCCGAGTTCAAGTCGCGGCCCGAGCGCCCGGCGCCCCTGTTCCGGGAGTTCGTCGGCGCCGCGCTGGCCCATGCCGAGCCCCGCGCCCTCGCCGATCCCCGCGCCGTGGCCGAGCCGGTGCATCCTCGCGAGGAGCCCAGCGTGCGCGTCTCGCGTACCTCCGCCTCGTGAGGCGCGCCACCGCGGCCGAGCGCGAGCGCTTGCACGAGACGTTCGCGGCGCTGTGCCGCATCCCCAGCCCCTCCGGCCACGAGCGCCCCTGCGCCGATTGGCTCACGCGCGAGCTGCGGGCCCTGGGGCTTGACGTGAGCGAGGACGGCAGCGGCCCGGCGGTCGGGTCGGAGGCCGGGAACCTGCTCGCCCGGATCCCCGGACAGCGGCCCGAGAGCATCCTCCTCTGCGCCCACATGGACACCGTGCCTCTCGCCGCGCCGCTGGAGCCGGTGCTCGTGGACGGCCGCTGGGAGAACGCCCGCGACGGCATCCTCGGCGCTGATAACAAGTCGGCGATCGCGGTCATCCTGGAGCTGGCCCGTCGCTGCATCGCCGGCCCGCAGCCGCCGCCGGTGGGCATCGAGATCCTCTTCACCGTCTGCGAGGAGGTCTCCCTGCGCGGCTCCCGGGAGTTCGACCTCTCGCGTCTGCAGAGCGCGTTCGGCTACGTGTTCGATCACGCCACGCCGATCGGCGAGATCGTGGTGGCCTCGCCCACCCACTACCGGATCGTCGCCGAGGTGCGCGGGCGTGCCGCCCACGCCGGAGTGCGCCCCGAGGCGGGGCGCAGCGCCGTGGTGGCGGCGGCCAACGCGATCGCGGCCATGCGGCTGGGGCGGCTGGACGCCGAGACGACCGCCAACGTCGGGCTCGTCGAGGGCGGCAGCGCGATCAACGTGATCCCCGAGCGCTGCCGGATCGAGGCCGAGGTGCGCAGCCTGGACCCCGAGCGGGCGGCGGCCGTGACCACCGAAACCGTCGACCATCTGCAGGACGCCGCCAACGCGGGCGAGTGCGACCTCGACGTCAACGTCGAGCGGATGTTCTCCGGTTATCGCACCAAGCCACGGGCCCCCCAGCTGGCGGCGGCCGAGCGGGCCCTGCGCGTGTGCGGGTATGAGCCCCGGCCGATCGCCTCGGGCGGCGCGTCGGACGCCAACTCGTTCGAGGCCGCCGGCTTCGCCTGCACCTGCCTGGCTGATGGGACCGAGCACAACCACGAGCCCGGCGAGCGGATCAGCGCGCAGGACCTCGAGATGATGCTCGATATCGCGATCACGCTCGTGGACGAGTCCGCGGTCGAACTCGGAGCGGCGACTCCCGTCGGTGTGAATGCCGGACCTGGACGGATCGCGTGAGCGGGTTCGAGCCGCTGGGCTCAGACATCAAGTGGCACGGCACCGTGGTCACCGCCGGCATCGAGCATTTCCGCCACGCCGACGGCGCCGTGGTGGCCCGCGACAAGGTGTGGCACCCGGGCGCGGTGGGCATCGTCGCGGTCGACGACGCGCATGTGTGGCTGACGCGCCAGCCGCGCGAGGCGGCGGGGATGACCGCCTCGCTGGAGATCCCGGCAGGCAAGCTCGACGTCCCCGGCGAGGCCCCGCTGGCGTGCGCCCAGCGCGAGCTGGTGGAGGAGATCGGCAAGCAGGCCGGCAGCTGGACGGAGATCGAGGCGTTCTACACCAGCCCCGGCTTCAGCGACGAGCGAGTGTGGGTGTTCCTGGCCACCGACCTCGCCGACGCCGACGTTGGGGCGCAGCCTGACGAGGACGAGCGGATCGAGATCGTGCCGTGGCGGCTGGACGACCTCGACGGAGCGCTGGCCGAGTCAGAGGACTCCAAGACGCTCATCGCCCTGCTCTGGCTTGCCCGAGCGCGCGAGCGAGGCCACCTGCCCACCGGCTGACAGAGCGCGCCCAGCCGCAGGAGACGCCCCCGCGCCGGGCGAATACGGGCGCAGATGGTCATCGCCGAGGCATCCACCGTTCAGCGGCGGGTCACCGACCTGACGCTGGAGTTCCTGGCCGCCCTGGAGCTCGAGCGCGGCCTGTCGCGCAACACCCTGGAGGCCTACCGCTCCGACCTGCAGCAGTTCGGGGTGTTCCTGGCCCGCCGCGACCGCGACCCCCTCGAGGTAGCGCCGGACGACCTCTCGGCGTTCGTGTCCGAGCTGGCCGAGGGCCGCGACGGCAAGCGGCCGGTGGCGCCCGCCACGCTGCAGCGCAAGATCGCGTGCCTGCGCTCGTTCTACCGCCACCTGCGCCGCGAGCAGATCATCGGGCACGATCCCACCGCCGAACTGCGCCCGCCCCGTTCACGGGGGCGCCTCCCCAAGGTGCTGAGTCGCGACGAGGTCAACCGCCTATTGGCCCAGCCTCGCGGGACCGCGCCGGCGGCGCTACGCGACCGCGCGCTGCTGGAGACCATGTACGCCTGTGGCCTGCGTGCGAGCGAGGCAATCACGCTCGAGCTGTCCGAGATCGACCTCGAGGCCGGAATGCTGCGGGCGCGCGGCAAGGGGTCCAAGGAGCGGCTCGTGCCGATCGGCTCCAAGGCGGTGGAGACGCTGACGGTGTACCTGGACCAGGGGCGCCCGCGGCTGGTGGGCATCCGCGACGAGCCCCACGTGTTCGTCAATCAGCGCGGCGGCGGCCTCTCGCGCCAGGGCCTGTACCGGATCGTCCAGAGCCACGCCCGCAGCGCCGGCCTGGAGCGGCGCATGAGCCCGCATACGCTCCGGCACACGTTCGCCACGCACCTGCTGGCGGGCGGCTGCGACCTGCGCTCGCTCCAGGAGATGCTCGGCCACGCCGACATCGGCACGACGCAGGTCTACACCCATCTGTCGGCCGACCGTCTGCGCGACGTGTACTTCGACGCCCACCCGCGGGCGCAGATGGGATCCACCGCGCCGGACGCGCCGGACGCGCCGGACGCTGCCAGCCGCGGTTAGCCGTGGGGCTCACGCACTTCGACGAGGCGCCGTCGCGCGAGTACGTGCTCGGGCACCTTCGCAACCGCTGGACGATGCTGGGGGAGGCCGCCGGTTGCGAGACGGCGGGCGTGCGCCGCATCCAGATCGAGCCCGGCGGCTGGTCCACGCCGGCGCACGAGCACGGGCGCTCCGAGGAGATCTTCTACGTGCTGGCGGGGACGGGCTTGTCGTGGCAGCGGGGCAGGGCGGCACCGATCCGGCCCGGCGACTGCATCGTCTACCTGGCGCGCCGCGGCGAGCACACCGTGCAGGCAGAAGAGCCGCTGGACCTGCTCGCCTTCGGCACCCGCGAGTACGACGAGGCGCTGCGACTGCCGCGCCTGGGCATGTCCACGCTGGGCGGGCGCGCGGTGGACTCGGTCCCGGGGCCGCCGGACGGAACACCGATCCAGTTCGTGCGCGAGAGCGAACTGGGGCCGCCGGACCTCCCGCCCGAGCCGAGCCCGCGACCCCGGACGATCGTCAATCTCGATGACGTCGAGGCCGATGGGGTGCAGCGCGCGCGTGTCGCTCGGCGCCGCCGCGATCTCGGCGCCGCCGCCGGCGCGCAGCGCTCGGGCCTGCGCTGGGTGCAGGTGGCGCCCGGGAAGCTCGCTCACCCCGAGCAGTGCCACAGCCTGGAGGAGAAGATCTTCGTGATCCTGTCGGGCTCGGGCGCCCTGCTGCTCGGGGACGAGGAGATCGCGGTGGGCCCCGGGCACGTGATCGGTCGTCCGGGCGGGACCGGCGTCGCGCACACGTTCCGCGCCGGGTCGGAGGAGCTGACCCTCTTGGCCTACGGCCGCCGGGAGCCCGGCGATGTCATGTACTTCCCCCGCTCGGGCAAGATCGCGCTGCGCGGCGTGGGCGTCATCGCCCGCGTTCACGCCGTCGATTACTGGGACGGCGAGGACTGAAGCACCGCGGGGCGAGCGGCCACGCAGAAGTGCGTGCGCGTGGCGTCCATGCAGACGAGGCCGAGGAGAGTCCGGCCGTCGTCATCGAGCACGATGAGGCGCGAGACCTCTCCGGAGTCAAGCCGGGCCAGCGCCTCCTCGGCGGGGCGATCGGGCCCGATGACGTGCTCCGGGCGCCGCGCGAAGTCGGCGGCCGGCCGGCTGTCGGCCCCCGTCGGGCAGGTCCTCGCGCTCAACGGCGCCGAGGAACAGCATGCCGTCGGTGAGCAGCGCCATGCGATGGTGGGCGTCGCCGTCGAACTCGGCGCGCAGCTCGCCGACGGTGAGCGTCGCCGGCCGGGTCTTGGGCGCCACGTCCATCACGTGGCGCACGCGCAGGCCCGGCGCCTCGTCGCGCTCGATCCGGCTGCGCACGCACTCCAACTCGCTCATCGCCCGCTCGAGTCTAGTGTCGCCGGGGACCGTGACGCGGGACCGACCGCGCCTCAGCGCGCCACCCGAGGCTGGCAGAATCGCGGCGATGAGGCGCGCGTTCGTGGTCGTGATGGATGCCTGCGGCGTCGGCGCCGCCGCTGACGCCGCGGAGTACGGCGACGCCGGCACGAACACGCTCGGGCACCTGGCCGAGCATCTCGGGGGCCTCGAGCTCCCGGCGCTGCAGCGCCTCGGGCTGGGCTCGGTCCTGCCGCTGGCCGGGATGCCTCCCGCGCCGGCGCCTGTGGTCCACGGTCGCCTGCGCCCCCTCGGCCCGGGCAAGGACTCCACCGCCGGTCACTGGGGTCTGATGGGGGTGACGGTAGGTCGGCGTCCGCCGACCTACCCGTCGGGGTTCCCGGCGGAGGTGATCGACGTGGTGTGCGCGGCCAGCGGCCGGGGCGTCATCTGCAACCGACCGGACAACGGGCTGACCGCGATCGAGGACTTCGGCGCCCAGCACGTCGCACATGGGGACCTGATCGTCTACACCAGTCAGGACTCCGTGCTCCAGATCGCCGCCCACGTGGACGTGGTGGCGCCGGACGAGCTCTACGACATCTGCCGGCGGGTGCGCGCTGCGATGACCGGCGAGCACGCGGTGGGTCGGGTGATCGCGCGCCCGTTCGCGGGGACCGAGGGCGCGTTCGAGCGCACCGACGGCCGCCGCGACTACGCGCTTGCGCCACCGTCGCCCAGCTACCTCGAGGCGCTGCAGGCACACGGCGTCCCCGTGCACACGGTGGGCAAGGTGGCGCAGCTGTTCGCCGGCGTCGGCATCGACGTCGACCATCCGGGCGCGACCAACGAGCGCGCCCTGGACGAGACGAGCGAGCTGATCGCCGAGCTGGACCGGGGCCTCGTGTTCACCAACCTGATCGAGACCGATCAGGTCTACGGCCACCGCCACGACTTCGAGGGCTTCGCCGGCGCGCTGCGCCGGATCGACGACCGCGTCGGCGGGTGGCTGGAGCGGCTGCAGGCCGGCGACCTGCTCGTGCTCACCGCTGACCACGGCTGTGATCTGACCTCCCCGCGCACCGACCACACGCGCGAGCACGCCCCGCTGCTGGCCAGCTTCGCCGGACACGACGGCCGCCGCCACGACGGAGAGCTTGCCGACGTCGGCGCCAGCGTGCTGGCCTGGCTGGCGGGCGGGGCTCGGGCGCCGGAGCTCCCGGGCCGCTCCTTCCTTTAATAGGTCTCATGCCCGAGCTTCCCGAAGTCGAGACGATCCGCCGCCAGCTGGCGCCCCACCTGGAGGGACGCACGCTGCGCGAGGTGGAGATCCTCGATCCCCGCTGGACCCGCCCCGACCCGCCGGAGGCGGTGCGCGCGGGGCTGCGCGGCCGCGTGGTCGAGGAGGTCGGTCGCTCGGGCAAGTACCTGGTGTGGCGCCTGAGCGGGGACCGCCACCTGCTCACGCACCTGCGCATGACCGGGGCGCTGTTGTTCGATCCGCCGGCCGACCCGCCGCACACCCGCGTGCGCTTCGCCTTGGACGCCGGGCATCGCCTCGTCTACAACGACCCGCGGCGGTTCGGCACCGGGCACCTCGTCATCGGCGCCGCCGCGCGCGACGCCTACCTGAGCGCGCGGCTCGGCGTCGAGCCGCTGACCCCGGCGTTCACCGCCGAGCACCTGCGCTCGCAGGCGCGGGGGCGCAACGCGCCGGTCAAGTCCTTCGTGCTCGACCAGCGCCGCATCGCCGGCGTGGGCAACATCTACGCCGACGAGGCCCTGTTCCGCGCCGGGATCCATCCGCTGCGCCCGGCGGGCTCGCTGAAGGGCTCACAGTTCGAGGCGCTGCGCGAGGCGATCGAGCACGCCCTGACGGCCGGGATCGACGCCAAGGGGGCGACGATCGACGACTTTCGCCACGTTGACGGCGCTCGGGGCTCCTTCCAGGACCTGTTCTGCGTGCACCAGCGCGAGGGCGAGCCGTGCCCGGTCTGCGGGACGTCCATCCGTAAGCTCGTGATCGGCGGGCGCGGGACCTACGTGTGCGAGCGCTGTCAGCCGCGGCCACGCGGGCGCAGTGGGGGCCGGCAACGAGGACGCCCGGTGGGCGCGGGTGGCGCCGCCTCAGGCGGCCAGCAGCCCTGAGAGCGTGCCGGCGCGGTCGGCGGCCAGCAGCTCCTGGAACCCGCCGAGCGTCGCGCCATCGATGACGATCTGGGGGAAGGTGATCATTCCGGTGAGCTCAGCGAGCTCGCTGCGCCCGTCCGGGTCGCGTGCCAGATTGATCTCCTCATACGCGATCGATCGCTTGGCCAACAGGTTCTTGGCGCTCGAGCAGTACGGACAGAAATCGGTGGTGTAAACGGTGACCGGCTTCATTGCTTCATTTAGTATAGCGCGGGTAAATCATGCCCGGTCCGCTGAGAACCGAGGCGATCGTGCTGCGGTCGATTCGCTACGGCGAGGCCGACCGCATCCTTCACCTCTATACCCCGTATCACGGTCGTTTGAGCGCGATCGCCAAGGGCGCGCGGCGTGCGCGCAGCCGCTTCGGCGCTCGGCTGGAACCGTTCTTCCACGTGCGCGCTGGGCTGCACGAGGGGCGCAGCGAGCTGCTCACGGTCACCAGCGTCGACACCATCGCTGCCCACGGAGCGCTGCGCGAGCACGCCGCCACGCTTGACGCGGCGGCGCGGGCCTGCGACGCGGTGACTCGGCTGTTCGAGACCACCGATCCTCACCCCGAGGTCTTCCAGCTGCTGGCCAACGAGTTGCGCCTGCTGGAGGCAGACGCCGCCCAGGCCCGTCCCGGCAATGGCCTGGCCTTCCGCCTCAAGCTCCTGCTGGCGGCGGGGATCGTGCCCCAGCTCGGCGCCTGCGCGGTGTGCGGGGAGACCGAGCACCTGAGCGGCTTTTCGGGAGCCGCCGGCGGCGTGGTCTGCAACGCCTGCGAGGCCGGAGCGTTCTCGCTCTCGCAGGACGCCTACGGCTTCCTCGTCGGCGCGCTCGGATCGCCGCTGGCTCAGGCGCCCGACGGCTCGGAGCTGACCCTGCGCCAGGTCGAGCGGGCCATCGGCGACACCGCCGAGCATCACGCCCACGTGCGCCTCCGCCCGCTGCTGGCTGCCTGAGCTCCATGCGAAAACGTCGCGGATTAGCGACAAAGGCGGCGGCGGCGCGCGGAGCGCTGTCAGAATCGATGCGTGAGCGAGCAGACGACGACCGTTGGCTACGAGCATCCCGCCGGACCGGTGGCCGACCGGTTCGCGCAGCGCGTGCGCGCTCGGGAAGAGGCCGAGCTTTCGCCACTGGCCACCCGCTCCTACCCGGCGCATCGCCAACACCCCGAGACCGACTGCGGCCTGCGCACTCCGTTCCAGCGCGATCGCGACCGGATCGTGCACTGCAAGGCGTTCCGCCGCCTCAAGTACAAGACCCAGGTGTTCGTGGCGCCCACCGGCGACCACTACCGCACGCGGCTGACCCATACGCTGGAAGTGACCCAGGTCTCGCGCACTGTGGCCCGGGCCCTGGCACTCAACGAGGATCTCGCCGAGGCGATCGGGCTGGGTCATGACCTCGGTCATCCACCGTTTGGCCATGTCGGCGAGGACGCCCTGGACCGCTGCCTGCGCGAGCGCTTCGGCACCGGCTTTCGCCACTACGAGCACTCGCTGCGGGTGGTGGACACACTCGAGCGCGACGGCCGCGGGCTCAACCTCACCGAGCCCGTCCGCGACGGCATCGTCACCCACTCCGGGCGATCTGCAACGCCGGCCACGCTTGAGGGCAAGATCGTGCGCCTCGTCGACCGCGTGGCCTACATCAACCACGACATCGACGACGCCGTGCGCGCCGGGGTCCTGGCCACCGCCGACCTGCCCACCGGCCCGATCGAGGTCCTCGGGAAGACAGGTCCGCAGCGCATCGACCGGCTCGTCCACGATCTGGTCGAGCATTCCGAGGCGGCAGGCGACATCGCCCAGGGAGAGCTGATCGGGGGCGCCATGTCCGACCTGCGCGAATTCATGTTCGACCGCGTGTACCTGGGGCCCGTGGCCACGCGCGAGCACGTCAAGATCAACCGTGTGATCGATGTCCTGTTCGGGCACTACTGCGAGCACCCCGAAGAGATCCCCGCGTCGATCCCCCACGGGGAGCTGTCCACGCGGGTCACCGACTACCTGGCCGGGATGACCGATCGCTTCTGCATCCGGGCGTTCGAGCAGCTCAGCGTCCCGGCCTCGTTCGCCCCGTGAGCCGCTACGCCGCCGACTCGCGCGACCGCGTCTTCGCCGCGGTCGACATGCTCGCTCTCATCTCCACGCGCACCGAGCTGCGCCGGGCCGGCGTCAACAGCTACTTCGGCATCTGCCCTTTCCACGACGAGCGCACCGGGTCATTCCACGTCCGACCCGATGAGAAGCACTACCACTGCTTCGGCTGCCAGGAGTCCGGAGACCCGTTCGACTTCGTCATGCAGACCGAGGGGCTGGACTTCAAGGCGGCGCTGGAGACGCTGGCCGACCGCTTCGGGGTGGCGCTCGAGACCGAGGACGAGGATCCGGGGGCATCCGCCCGGCGCGAGCGGCGCGAGCGCCTGCACGCACTGCTCGACCGGGTGACCACCTACTACGCGCGCTACCTGTGGGACGCCGCCGAGGCCGAGAACGCGCGCGCCTATCTGCTGGGGCGCGGTCTGGCCGAGGACACCCTCAAGGAGTTTCGGGTCGGCTACGCGCCCAGCGCCTGGGACCGGATCCTGCTCGCCAGCCGCCGCGCCGGCTACTCCGATGACGAGCTGCTGGCGGTCGGTCTGGCCCAGCGCTCACGCAACCGGCCCGGCAGCGTCTATGACCGCTTCCGCGAGCGCATCATGTTCCCGGCGGTCGACGCCCGCGGACGCGTGCACGGCTTCGGCGCCCGCCGCATGCGAGATAACCAGGGCGGCGCGAAGTACCTGAACACCTCCGACGGCGAGCTCTACCACAAGCGCGAGGTGCTGTTCGGCATCGACCTGGCTCGCGCGCCCGCCGCCAAGGCCGGTCGGATGATCCTCGTGGAGGGCTACACCGACGTGCTGGCGCTGCACCAGGCCGGCATCCGCAACGCCGTGGGGATCATGGGCACGTCGCTGACCGAGGAGCAGATCCGCGAGCTCGAGCGGGTGGTCAAGGTGCTCGAGCTGTGCCTCGACGCCGACCGGGCCGGCCAGGACGCGATGCTGCGCGCGTCCCGTCTGGCCACCGGGCGCGACCTCGAGCTCCGCGTCGTCCCCCTGCCCGAGGGCACCGATCCCGCCGATCTGATCGAGCGCGACGGGCCGGACGCGCTGCGGTCCCTCGTGGAGAGCTCGGCACCGTTCGTGGTGTTCAACGTCGACCGCATCCTCGAGCGGGCCGACACGCGCAGCGCCGAGGGGCGCGACCGCGCGCTGTCTGAGCTGCGCCCGGTGCTCAACGAGCTGCCGGCCAGCGTCCTGCGCGACGAGCTGATCCGGCGCGTCGCCGGTCGCCTGGAGCTGACCGAGGGCCGGCTGGCCACGCTGCTGGCCGGCGGCGGTTCGCCGGGCGGGGGCCTGAGCACGGGGCGTCCCGGCAACGGCTCGGGCCCTGCGCGCCATCCGGGTCCCGGCGGCGCCGCGGGTCCGCCGGGGGGTGAGATGGCCGGCGGCCCGGGCCACGCCGCGCGCAGCGAGCGGCTCTTCCTGGCCCTGTGCCTGGCCGTGCCGGACGTGGGCGCCCGGCTCCTGGGCGAGATCGACGTTGACGACCTGCTCACGAGCACCGCTCTGCGTCGTGCCGCGCGCCACCTGGCCGAGCACGTCCGCTCCCCGCTATCTGACCTGCCCGAGGACGACGAGGAGTTCGCCCGCACCATCAGCGGCCTGGTCGAGCTGGCCGGCCGCGTCCCGGATCCCAACGCCGATCGCCTGGAGCACGCGCGCCTCATCCTCGATCTCGACCGCCTGGAGCGCGCCATCATCCGGGCCCGGTCCGACGGGGCGGGCACCAGTGACCTCGCCCGCCGGCGTGAGGACGTGCGCGACGCCATGCGGGCGGCGGTGGCACGGCTGGAGAAGACCCTCTGATCTCGAGCTGTTGGGCTGTTGGGAGCTTTTCCAGCTATTTCCTGAAAAACTCCCCACAACCCTCGCGACGGGACCGCGGAGGCGCCGTGCAGGCGCCTGCGCGGCTAAAGATCCGCGCCGCGCTTCCCAGTACAGTTGGGCGGGCGACCTGCAAAGGACAGCTCGGTACACCCTGATCCGGGGTAGCTCAATGGCAGAGCGTTCGGCTGTTAACCGAAATGTTGTGGGTTCGAGTCCCACCCCCGGAGCTCTCACACCTTGAAGCTCTACGCCTGTTACGTCAGCCGGACGGCGGACAGGTCGCTCCACAGGAATCCGTCGGCCGAGGCGCACCGTGCGCTGGTGGCTGCGGGGCATCAGCCGCGGTGATCCGCTCCTACTCGGGGCCTCATCAACGATCTGACCGTGAAAGGGCGGTCAGTGCCGCGCCGCCAGCTGCTCCACCAGCTCGGCGGCGCGCGCAGGGCCCGGATGGCTCGAGACCCACGCGCCGAGCTGCGCCGCCCGCTGCCCGACCTCGGGCCGGCCCAGCGCCCGCCGGACCGCGAGCCGCAGCGTCAGCGGGCTCAGCAGCGGCCATGGGAGCCGCACGCCGGCACCGGCCCAGTCCACCCGCGCGGCGTTCTCGGCCATGTCGCCCACGTGGGGCACCGCCAGCACCCGAGACCCGCACGCCAGCGCCCGCACCATCGTGCCGTGGCCGGCATGGCAGATCACCAGGGCGCTGCCCGGCATCGTCCGCGCATAGGAGATCCACTCGACCAGCCGTGTATTCGCGGCCACCGGCACGGGGCCCGGCAGCGGGCGCCGGTTCCAGGTCGCCAGAACGCGCACCGGCTCGCCTGCCAGCCCGATCAGCGCGGCGCGTAGCAGCCGGTGCGACGGGTCCTGCGCGGTGGACGGCGCCACCAGCACCAGCGGAGCGTCGCCGGGCGGCGACGCGACCTCGTCAAACGGCGGCTCCCACATCAGCGGCCCGACCACCTTCACGTGGCCCGGCCATCGGCGGGGGTACTCGAGCTGGGGCAGCGTGGCCACCATCGTCAGCTGCCGGCTGAGGCCGCCGTGCAGGCGGTTGACCGGGGGCAGGCCGAGCCGGCCGCGGGTGTCGTTGAGCTCCTCGCGCCCGCGCTCGAGACCCGCGCGCACCGGCCGGTCAAACGCCCGCCACAGCGTCCGGGCCGCCCGCGTCCGCGGCAGGCGGGCGCCCAACGCGTACGGCGGGAACCCGGCCTCCATCACGGGGTACACGTGCGGGACGAGGGTGGCTACCGGGATCGACTCGAGCTCGGCGGCCAGCGCCGGCGCCAGCGTCAGGATGTCGTGCACCACCACGTCCGGCCGCGCCGCGGCCACCGCCGGGCGGGTCTCCGCCGTGGCCCTCACCACCGCCTCGTAGGGTCCCAGCGGCCGCTCGAGGGTCGGGAACGTGGGGTACTCGGGCGCGGCGCGGAACCGCATCCCCTGCGCCTCCACCTCCGCTCGCCACCGGCTCCAGGTCTCGTAGGTGACCTGGTGGCCCCGGGCGACGAGCTCCGCGCCCAGGGCCAGCATGGGAAAGGCGTGGCCGGGCTGGCCGAACGCGCCGAGGAAGACCCGCAGCGATCGGCCCCCGCTCAGCCCGCGAGCTCGGCCACGGCGCGCAGCTGCTCGATGCGGTCCTCCCGCGTGAACGCCATCGGCATCACCATCAGCGTGTCCACGCCGGCGTCGCGGAAGGCGGCGATGCGGTCGCGCACCACGTCGCTCGGCCCGCACAGAGAGATCATGTCGATCAGCTCGTCGGGCAGCGCGGCGGCGGCCTCCTCCTTCTTGCCGTCCAGGTAGAGGTCCTGGACCGTCTTGGCCGCCTCCTCGAAGCCGTAGCGCTGCACCAGGTTGTTGTAGAAGTTCTGCTTGCGCGAGCCCATGCCGCCGACGTAGAGCGCCAGGCCCGGCCGCATCATGTTGCGCGCCAGCTCGCGGTCGCCGGACACGAACGCCGACACCGTCGGGGCGATCTGGAAGTCGTCCAGCGAACGCCCGGAACGATCGGCCCCCTCCTGGAGCAGGTCGCGGAAGTCCCCGACGAACTCGGGGGAGAAGAAGGTGGGGATCCACCCGTCGGCGATCTCGCCGGCCAGCGCGGTGTTCCTGGGCCCGATCGCCGCCAGGTAGATCGGGATCCGCTCCTGCACCGGGTTGATCATCAGCTTCAGCGCCTTGCCCGGGCCGTTGGGCAGGGGCAGCTCGAGCGTCTCGCCCTTGAACTCCACCCGCTCGCGGGACAGCGCCTTGCGCACGACCGCCACGTACTCCCGCGTGCGCTGGAGCTGACGACCGAAGCGCTGGCCGTGCCACCCCTCGGCCACCTGCGGGCCCGAGGAGCCGATGCCGAGCACCATCCGTCCGCTCGAGAGCTCGTCGATCGTCGCGGCGGTCATCGCAGTCATGGCCGGCGAGCGCCCGGGCATCTGGAAGATGGCGGAGCCGAGCTTGATCTTCGTCGTCCCCGCGGCCAGCCAGCCGAGCACAGTTGCGGCATCCGAGCCGTAGGCCTCGGCCGCCCACACGGAGTCATAGCCCAGGCGCTCGGCCTCCTGGACCACGTCGAGCTGCTCCTGCGGGCCCATGCCGAACCCCCAGTAGCCAACGTTCACTCCGAGCTTCATGCAAGGTTCCTTTCTCGCCAGGGGATCGCTTGAGGGCCTCGACGGCGCCGGTTAGAGTCGGCCTGCCGCTCACCCGTAGGACGGCACAGGCTATGCGAACCCGGCGCCGAGCGACCATCGAGGACCTGCGACAGGCCATCGACTGCCTGCCGCGCCGCACCCGCGTCGCCATGCTCGAGGGGATCGCCGCCAACGACATCATCGTCGGCGCCTACGCCACCCGCGAGGGCATCTGCCCGATGCTGGCGGCCCATCGCAGCGGCGGGCGCACGAGCCTGATCGCGTTCGCGCAGGCGTGGGATCGGGTCGCCTTCCGCGGCCAGAGGTCCGCGCGGGCCCGGCGCGCCACGGAGCGCGAGCTGCTCATCCTCCGATCCCATCTCGAGGCGAGCCTGCTCCAGGACGCGGCTCCGCCCGGCGCGCTGGGCGTCGCGCGGCGGGAGCACGAGACCCTCATGGCTCGCCGCCGCGCGGGGGCTGCCCGTCCCGGTGAGCCCGACCGCGCCCGAGCTCTCAACACGGCCCGGCTGGGCGTGGACCCGCGCGGTGCGCCGCTACGACGAGTACGCCCGCATCATCCGCCGCGTCGAGGACGCGCCCGCCGACGCCGGGCCCGCCGAGCCCGCGCTCACCGGCTAGACCGGTAGCCCCGCCGGCATCGTGCCCGGTGGCTGGAACATGATCTCCGGGATGACGCAGCCGGGGGACAGGCGCAACAGCATCCGCACCGCCTCGGCGACGTCGGTCGCCTGGATCATCGTCTCGGCGGGGACGGTCCTGCTTGACGAAGTCGCTCATCGGCGTGTCCACGAAGGCCGGGCACAGGGCGCAGGACTTGATGCGCTCCTTGCCCAGCTCCTTGTTCATGGACTCGGTGAAGCCGACGACGGCGGCCTTGGTGGCCGAGTAGACCGACAGCCACGGCTCGCCGGACTTGCCCGAGATCGAGGAAGTGTTGACCACCAGCGCGTTGCCATGCTCCGCCCCGGCCGCGCGCAGCAGCGAGGCGGCCTCGCGGTAGAAGAGGATGACCGAGCGCAGGTTGACGGCCAGCTGCATATCCAGCCGCTTGGTCTCGATGTCGGCGACCAGCGCGCCGACGCCGACGCCGGCGTTGTTGACCAGGACATCGAGACGGCCGAACCGGTTGCGGTGCTCGGCCACGACCTGGGCCACGGCCTCTTCGGTCCCCATGTTGGCGGCCACCTGGGCCACCTCGCCGCCGCCGGCCGCGAGCTCCGCCGCCGCCTCCGCCAGCTTCTCGGGCCGCCGGGCGGCCACGGTGACGCCGTAGCCCTCCTCTAGCAGCATTCGCGCGATCGCCAACCCGATCCCGCTCGAACCTCCTGTCACGATCGCCGCGCGCTCAGACATGCAGTCTCCTCCGTCTCGTCTTGCCGTCTCAGGCGCGGTATCCAATCAGGCCAGCGCGACGCGCGCGGCGATACTTGGTCGTGAGTGAGCGACGCGTCATCAGCACCGCAGCCGGCGGCTGAGCGGCGGACTACCTCGGTCGAGTTGTTCTGGGACCTGGTGTTCGTGTTCGCGGTCACGCAGGTGACGACGCTGCTCGCGCACGACACCAGCTGGGCGCGGTTTGGCGAGGCGATGCTGGTCCTCGCGCTCGTGTGGTGGGCGTGGTCGGCCTTCGTGTGGGCGGCCAACGCCCAGGAGGAGCAGTCGCGGACGCTGCGGGCATGCCTGCTGGCCGGGACGGTGCTCGTGTTCGTGGTGGGGCTTTCGGTGCCCAATGCCTTCGGTCGCAACTCGCTGCTGTTCGCCCTCGCCTACGCCGCCGTGCGCTTCCTGCACCTTGGGGTCTACATCGACGCCTCGCGGCGGGGCAACGCGTCGCGCGCGGCGATTCTCTCGTTTGCGGTCACGGTCGTCATCGGCATGGCCCTGCTCGTCGCCGGGGCGATCACGCACGGCTGGGAGCGCGTCGTGCTGTGGACGGTCGCGCTGGCGATCGACTATGCGGGCCCGGCATGGCTGACTCGCGAGCGCCTGCGCGGCCTCCAGCAGGTGGCGGTGGCCCATTTCGCGGAGCGCTACGGGGCGTTCGTGATCATCTGCCTGGGCGAGTCGATCGTCGCCCTCGGGGCTGGCGTCACCACCGCCGGCCGGCGCCTCACCCCCGGGCTGGTCTTCGGCTCGGTGCTGGCGCTGCTCATCGTGGTGGGGATGTGGTGGACGTACTTCGACCGCATCGCCGACAGTGCCCAGGAGCGGCTGCGGGCACACGCCGACCCGGTGCTGGTGGCGGCCGACGCCTACAGCTACATGCACCTGATCATCGTGGCGGGGATTGTCATCGTGGCCGGCGGGCTCAAGCTCGTGGCTCACGATTCGGTCTCGCGGCCGATGCCCGATGCCGGGCGCCTGGCGATGTGCGCCGGCGCCGCCGTCTATCTGGTGGGGCTGGCCGCCTTCCGCCTGCGCATCCTCGGCGAGCGCTCCTACGCCCGTCTGCTCACCGCCGCGGCCCTCATGGTGCTCTACCTCGTCAGCGGCCGGTTGCCGGCGTGGGCGGTGGGCGCGCTCATCGCCGCGCTCCTCGGCGCCCTGTGTGCGGCGGAGGTCGCTCTGGCCGGCGCGCGAGAGCACGCCGAGCCGGCGCCCGCCGCGGTCACGCCTGGATCGCCTGGCGCCGCCGAGCGCGCGGGTTGACGAGCGGGGTGAGCGTCCGCTCGAGCTGCGGGCGCAGGTGCTCGTGCATCCTCGGGAGCTTCAGCGCCTCGCCGAGGTGGTCGGGATCCTCGTCGACGGTGAACCCGGGGGAGAGGGTGGCGATCTCGAACAGAATGCCTCGGGGCTCGCGGAAGTAGATCGACCTGAAGTAATCCCGGTCGCGCACGTCGGTGACCATCGCGCGGGCGTCGCGGAGGCGCCGCTGCCAGGCGGGCTGCTCGGGGTCCGGACAGGCCCACGCGACGTGGTGCACCGTGCCGGCGCCCTGGCGTCCGGGCTCCGCCGGTGGCTCGTCGTAGCTCCAGTCAAACGCGCGATGCTCTCCGGTGAGCCGGTACGCGCCGTCGCCGGCGGCGTCGAACCCGAGCGTTTGCGTCAGCAGTGGCGCCGCGCCCGCCGGGGCGCGACCGTACGCCCGGGCCCCTTGGGGCCCGATGAGGGCGTGCTCGGCCGGGACCTCCGGGTGCACGGCGGACAACGGCGGGTTCCCGGACTCCGCGACGATCAGCTCACACCCGAGGCCGTCCTGGTCGCGGAAGCGCAGCGCGCCGTCCCGTCGCTCGTGCGCGACGCCGCCATCGGACAGTCGGGCCGCCCAGAAGTCGAGCGCCGCCGGGGCCGCCACGCCGAGCTGGAGCGTGTGGATCATGCCGTTGCCCGCGCGTCCGCGGGCGGCGCCGGCGAACTCGAACCAGGTGAGGATCGAGCCCGGGCTGCCCGTCTCGTCACCGAAATAGAGGTGGTAGGCCTCGGGCGCGTCGAAGTTGACGGTCGTCTTGACCAGGCGCAGGCCCAGAAGTTCGGCGTAGAAGTCGACGTTGCGCTGGGCGTCCCCGGTGATCATCGTGATGTGGTGCAGTCCGTCGAGCCTCATGTCGCCTCCGCGGAGCGGGTGGATGTCCGAGGCTCAGGGTGGCACGTGGTGGCCCGCCCCGCCAGGGGCGCCCAGCAGCTGTCCGAGGTAGCCGACCATCCGCTGCGCCAGCGCCCCGCCGTCGCGCAGCGCGGGCTCCGGGTCCGCGCCCGCGTCCGGGCGCACGGACTCCAGACGCGCGGCCAACCCGGCCCCAAGCGACGACAGCAGCTCGGCGGCGACCGCCACCGCGTCGGCCACGACGGCGGGGTCGAAGGACCACAGCACCTCGAAGCGCCGCTGCGCATCGGGCAGCCGGCTCTCCGACGGCTGCTCCCACGCCGCCAGGCAGGCGTGCACCCCGTCGGCGCTGATCACTACCGCCCACTCGCGCGACAGCGCGTGGCGGCGATCGATCGGCACCTCCACCGGGCCGCCGGCCGGCTCGGCGGACCCCGCGAAGTCCGCCAGCGCCACCGCCAGCTCGGGCGGTGCGGGCCAGCTCGCGCCAGCGCCGCTCGGCGTGGCGGTAGAAGCGCTCGCGCTGAAAGCACCCGATCAGCACCCCGGAGGCGGCGTGCGGCGCAGTACTCGTCCTCGATCGCCCGGCTGAGGGCCAGCACCGCCGGCTTGCGCAGCACGGTCGGCGCCACATCGGGGCGGCGCCGGCGCAGTCCGGCGAACACCGAGGCCGCGGGCAGCGCCGGCGGCTGCGGACGCGCTCGATGGCCGCCGACAGCGACAGGCCCTGGTCGCGCAGGCGCACCACCTCGCGGACCTGATCGACGTCATCGGCGGAGTAGCGGCGGTGGCCTCCCGGCAGTCGGGCGGGAGCGGGGAAGCCGTGGCGGGTCTCCCACATACGCAGCGTCCCGGCCGTCGAGCCCGGTCCGCTGCGCCAGCTGCGCGGTGGTCAGGTCTGGGTTCGCGACGCTCGAGATGGGAAAACGATACAACTTGTGGAGTTTTCTCCAACAACCGGAGTCACCGAGGGGAGCGGCAGACGATGCGAGTGCTGATCACGGGCGCCACGGGAACGATCGGACTGGCCCTGGCCGATGCGCTGACGCGCGCGCGGCGACCAGGTCGTCGCGCTGTCCCGGGATCCCGAGCGGGGACAGCGCGTGCTGGGCGACGGGGTGGAGGTCCACGCGTGGCCCGCCCCCGAGAGCGCGCCGCCGCCGGCCGAGGCGCTCGCCGGAGTCGACGCGGTCGTCAACCTGCTGGGCGAGCCGGTGGCGCAGCGCTGGACCGACGACGCCAAGCGGCGCATCCGCGAGTCGCGCGTGCAGGCGACCCGCGCTGGTGTCGCGGCGCTCAAGGCGCTGCCGCACGACGGCCGTCCGCGGGCCGCTGGTCTCGCAGTCGGCGACCGGCTACTACGGGCCGCGCGGCGATGCTCCGCTCGACGAGCAGGCCTCGGCCGGCGGACGACTTCCTCGCCGAGGTCACCGTCGCCTGGGAGCACGAGGCGTGCTGCCGCCGAGCCCGATGATGCGCGTCGTGCGCACCCGGACCGGCGTGGTGCTCTCCCCGAGCGGAGGCGCGCTGGCCAAGATGCTCCCGTTCTTCAAGCTGGGGATCGGCGGCCCGGTCGCCGGCGGCCAGCAGTACGTCCCGTGGATCCATCTCGACGACGTCGTCGGCGGCGCTGCTGCACTGCCTCGACCACGAGGACGCGCGTCGGGCCGGTCAACCTCACCGCGCCGACCCCGGTCACCAACGCCGAGCTGTCGCGCGCGCTCGGCCACGTCCTCGGCCGACCCGCCGTGCTGCCGGTTCCCGGCATGGCGATCAAGCTGCTCTACGGCGAGATGGCCGAGATGGTCACCACCGGCCAGCGGGCCATTCCCGGCCAGGCTGGGCGAGCTGGGTTACGAGTTCCGCCACCCGGCGATCGAGCGGGCGCTCAAGGACGTCCTGAGCGTGTAGAGGGTCGTGGATCACGCCCGGGCCCGGCGGGAGGCATTGGACCGCTATCGGGTGTGACTCGCGAGGGAAACGGCTTTGTTTCGTGCGTCACGAGGGGAGGTACAGCTATGACATGGCTACCGTGAACCCCCAAGGAGAACGCGCCGCGTACCCCGCGGCACGACGAACCGCCGCGCCCACCACGACGCGCACCGAGAAGGGAGTGAGCCTGGCCAGGGGGCCGGCTCTCATCCTCGGCACGATCCTGACCGCCGCCGGGCTGTACCTGCTCTACAAGGCCCGGACCTTCCCGCCGTTCTCCAACTTCCCCAACGGCGACGCGCCCAAGGACGGGGACTACATCTTCGGACTCTTCGCTGCCAACGGCTGGACGGCGATGCTCACCGCCGTGGCCGGCGGCCTGCTGCTGTTCGGCGCCGCCCAGCACCTGCTCGCCAAGACGATGAGCCTCATCGTCGGCATCGCCCTCGGCGCGGCCGCGGTCATCGCGCTCATCAGCGGTGACGTCCTCGGCATGGCCGCCGCCAACGGCTGGACCGAGCTGGCATGGGGCGCGTGCGCGGTGATCCTCCTGTTCAACACGTTGGTGCCGCGGCGCACGCGCACCGTCGTGGTGGCTGACGAGGCAGCGGTCGCCGACACCGCGCCGGTCGCCGAGCATGACCCCGCCGTCGCGCACGAGGAGCCCGGCGTGGCGCGCCGTGGCGTCGTCGGCGACGAGGAGCCGACGGTCGTGCACCGCGAGGCTCCCGCCGCGGAGCAGCCGACGGCCGCGCACCGGGACCCGGCGGAGGAGCCGACGGTGGCCCACCGCGACGAGGCCGCCGCCCCGCCCGCCGAAGCCCCTCGGGAGTAGCGAGTTCCTCAACGGGCCGGATTCGATCCCGCGCCCCGCGCTCCCGACGCTCCCGACGCTCGCTGAGCTCCAGGGCGCACCAGATCCACCCCGGCGGGACCGGCCACCCGACGGCGCCCCACATCGACGCCCGCGGGCGCGACATCGTCGGTGTCGGCCGCCGCTTCCCCGATCGGCTGATGCAGCCGCAGCCTGGGCAACTCGAGCTCCAACCGGGCGCCCGCGTCGCTGGCCACCGCGCGGGCGTCTCCGCCGTGCGCTCGCGCGATCGCGCGCACGATCGCCAGCCCCAGTCCGGCGCCCCCGGTCTTGCGGCTGCGGTCGTGGTCGGTCCGGTGAAAGCGCTCGAACACCGACTCCAGCTCGCCGGGGTCGATGCCCGGGCCGTCGTCGAGCACGACGAACCGCACCACGCCTCCCGGCCGGGGCGTGACCTCGAGCCGGACCAGCCCGCTCGGCGCGGCGGTGTGCTCCACGGCGTTGCGGACGAGGTTGCGCAGCGCCTGGGCCAAGCGGTCTGGATCGGCGGTCAGCGTCGCATCGGGGATCGGCCCCAGCTCGAAGTCGCGCTCCTCGCCGAGGCGCGCGCTCAGCCACAGGTCGGTGACGAACAGGTCGAGATCGAACTCGCGGTACTGAAGGAAGTCGCGGCGCTCGGATCGTGCCAGCAGGAGCATGTCGTCGACCAGCCGCGAAGTGCGTGCGATCTCCGCGGCGACCAGGCGCTCGACGCGCCGGACCTCGGTGGGGTCGGGGTGCTGCTGGTCTGCGAGCACCTCGAGCTGTCCGGCGATGACGGTCAGCGGCGTGCGCAGCTCATGGGATGCATCGGCGATGAAGTCGCGCTGGGCCGCGAACGCCTCCGCCAGCCGATCGAGCATGTGGTTGAAGGACTCCGCCAGGACGCGGATCTCACCCGCCGCCGGCCGCGATGTGTCCATGCGCGGGTCCAGGTCGCCGTCGTCCACGCGCGCCGCCACGCGGGCCATCCGGCGCAGCGGCAGTGACACCGAGGCGCCCGCGAGGTAGGAGGCGATGAGCGCCAGGACGAGCCCCAGCGCGCCGGCGATGACGAACGACCGGACGATGCTGCGCTGCGCCCGGGTGACGACCGCGAGTGGCTCGCCGGCTCCGACCCTCACCTTCAAGGGGCCGACCCTCACGATGCGCTCATCGATCCTCACGTCCCCGATGTCGGCCGCGTGCTGCGTGGTGATCCGGGTGGGGGCGGCGAGCAGCGCGCGGGCCATGGCATTCTCGCGGGTCTGCTCGGCCACGGTCTCGCCATCATCGGGCGCGGAGGCGCCCAGCAGCTCAGGCGGGTTGCTGGTCGAGCCGTGGCCGGGGATGGAGGTGAACAGCAGCGATGACGTCGCGCTGAAGTGCTGGGCCCGCAGGTAGGTGCCCATCTGCGCCAGCAACTGCTCCGGCGACGCTGCACGAAGGCTCTTGACCGCCTGTGAGAGCTGCGAGATATCGCCGGCCACGTCCTGATCGATCTCCGCGCGCAGCTCGGTGCCCGTCTGCTCGTACACGACGACGAAGATCACCGCCGACACCGCCACGAGTACCCCGGTCACCCATGCCACCAGTCGCCAGCGGACGCTGGTGCGGGCGATCATCCCGCGTCCGCCTCCAGGCGATAGCCGCGGGAGCGCACGGTCACGATCGGCACCGGGCGGCCGCCGATGGCGAGCTTGCGGCGCAGATAGCCGATGTAGACGTCGACGATGTTCGTCGCCGGGTCGTGGCCGTAACCCCAGACCGCCCGCAGGATCTGCTGGCGGTTCAGCACCTGCCCGGGATGGTTCATGAAGTAGGCGAGCAGGTCGAACTCCGTGTTGGTGAGGCGGACCGTCTCGCCGGCACTGCGGACCTCGCGGCTGAGCAGGTCCACCTCAAGATCGCCGCTGCGAATCACCGTCGGCGGCGCCTGCCGGGCCGCGCGGAGCTGTGCCCGGATGCGTGCCTCGAGCTCGGCCAGCGCGAAGGGCTTGACCAGATAGTCGACGGCGCCGGCGTTCAGGCCCCCGACGCGATCCTCGACCTCGCCTCGCGCGGTGAGCACGATCACCGGCAGCCCGGGGCGCTGGGCGGCAAGGTCCTTGAGGACCTCCATCCCGCTGCGACCCGGGAGCATGAGGTCCAGCACGACCAGGTCGACGTGGTCGCCGAGCGCCACTTCGAACCCTCTTTCACCGTCGAGCGCGGAGCGGACCTCGAAGCCCCGCGCGCTGAGGCCACGGTCGATGAAATCCACGATGCCCGGCTCGTCCTCGATCAGGACGATGTTCGCCACGCGGTCATGATAGGGCCCTTTCCTCCTGCAAACACGGTCAGAGAGTTCTCATCAAGGGATAAATGCCCGTTAAGCGAACCTGGACAGAGTCATCGTCATGAGCCGATTCACGCGCGCATCGACGCCGGCGCGCCGCGACGCTGGACTCCGTCGTCTCAGAACCCTGAACCGCCTCCTGATCGGGGCAGCGGTGCTGGGCACCGGACTGCTCACCGACGTCGCCGCGCACGCCTTTCCGGGACACAAGCGCGTCGTGACCGCGAAGGCGGCCACCGCGAGCCCGCCGGCGACGCGGCGCGCTGCCCGCCACCGCCGCAGCCACCCCCGCCGCCACGCCCGGCACCATGCGCCGGGTACGCTGCACCCGCCGGCCCAACCGCCCACGACGACGCACTCAGCCTCGCCCACCCCCGTGGTCACCACCAGCGCGCCGCAGCCCGCGCCCGCGCCCGCTCCCACTCCGGCCCCGGTGGTGTCGGGCGGCTCGTGATTCCGGCGCCCGCGGCGCCCGCTGCCGAGGTTCAGACCGAGACCTGGGACGCACTCGGGACGACGGTCGTCGTCCGCCACGGCGGCCCCCCGGATCCGTCGGTGGTGGCGGCGGTGCGAGCTGAGCTGGCGGCGATCGACGCCGCCGCCAGCCGCTTTCGCCCCGATTCCGAGCTCAGCCGCGTCAACGCGCTCGCGGAGCAGGGCGGGGGCACGATCGGCGCCAGCCCGCTGCTGGCCGAGGCGGTGCGCTTGGCGATCCGTGCCGCGGATGTCTCGGACGGGGCCGTCGATCCGACGCTGGGTGCGCCGCTGATCGCCCTCGGCTACGACCGCGACTGGCGGGAGCTGGATGTGATTCCGTCGGCTGCCCCGATGGCGCCGAACCCCCGGCTCATCGTCCGGCGTCGCCGGGCCGCGCGCTGGCCCCAGATCGAGGTCCGCGATCACCCGCCGCGGATCACGGTGCCGGCCGGGCTCGTCCTCGATCTCGGCGCGACCGCCAAGGCACTGGCCGCCGACCGCGCCGCCCGCGCCGCCCACGACGCGGCGGGCGCCGCCGTCATCGTCGCCCTCGGCGGCGACATCGCGACGTGCGGCGCCGCGCCCGCGGAGGGGTGGGCCGTCCACGTCACCGACGACCACCGCGATGGCCCCGACGCCGCCGGGCAACGGGTCGCCATCCACGCCGGTGGCCTGGCCACCTCGAGCATTGCCACCCGCCGCTGGATGCACGACGGCCTGCCGATGCATCACATCCTCGATCCGCGAAGCGGTCAGCCTGTGCGGGGCCCCTGGCGGACCGTCACCGCCGCCGCGGAGACGTGCGCCGATGCCAACATCGCCGCCACCACGGCGATCGTCCTCGGCGCCGACGCGCCGGGGTGGCTGGCGCAACACTCGCTTCCCGCTCGGCTCGTCGCGCTCGACGGCACGGTGCGCGCGCAGGGAGGCTGGCCGGCGTGACGGTCGGTCCCAGCGCGTACTGGTACCTGACGCGCGCCAGCGGAGCGGTGGCGCTCGTCCTGCTCACCGCGAGCGTCGTGCTCGGGGTCGCCGCCATCGCCCGGCTCCGCGGCCCCGGGTTCCCGCGGTTCGTCGTGGACGGGGTCCACCGCACCGCCTCGCTGCTCGCGGTGGCCTTCCTCGTCGTGCACATCCTCACGGCGGTCCTGGACAGCTTCGCCTCGATCTCGCTGGTGGAGGCTGTCATCCCTTTCGCCGGCTCCTATCGGCCACTGTGGCTCGGGCTGGGGGCGGTCGCGTTCGACCTCCTCCTCGCGGTGACGATCACCAGCGTCGTCCGGACCCGGGTGGGCCACTCGGCGTGGCGCGGCATCCACTGGCTCGCCTACGCCGCCTGGCCAGTGGCCGTGGTGCACGGGTTCGGAACGGGGAGCGATGTGAACCAGACATGGCTGATCGCCATCAACGTCGCCTGCATCCTGGCGGTGCTGGCCGCCGTGATCGGCCGGGCCACGATCGGCTGGCCGGACAACGTCCCGCTGCGGATCGGCGCCCTCGGCGCCGCGGCCGGCTTCGCCCTCGGCCTCCTGGTGTGGCTGCCCGCCGGGCCGCTGGGCAACGGCTGGGCCCGCCGCGCCGGTACGCCCGCCTCGCTGCTCGGTCACTCGGCGCGCGCGAGACGCTCATGAGCCTGCCGCGCCTCCTGCTCGGTGTCGGCGCCGACACGATGGACTACGCGACGCACCGTCGCATCCACGGCGAGCTCCCCGCCGCCGGGCGCCGCGCGCGCAACGGCCTGCCGCCGCCGCTGGTGTCCGAGCTCACGCGTGCCGCGCTGAGGGGTCGTGGGGGAGGCGGCTTCCCGCTCGCCGCCAAGCTCGACGCGGTAGAGCGATCCAGGGGCACGCCCGTGGTCCTCGTCAACGGCGCCGAGGGCGAGCCGATGAGCGTCAAGGACCGGATGCTGCTCGAGGCCCTGCCCCACCTGGTGCTCGACGGCGCCTACGGCCTAGCGGACACGCTCGGCACCCGGGACGTCGTCATCGCGCTCGACGAAACCCTGCGCGACGCCGCCGGCGTCATACGCCACGCGATGGCCGAGCGCCCGGAGGCACGACGGCGCGGGGGACAGCCGCGGATCGTGGTGGTGCCCGCCGGCTACGTCACCGGCCATGAGACCGCGATCGTCAACTTCATCAATCGGGGGATCGCCCGGCCGGTCACTCAGCCCCCGCGCATGAGCGAGCGCGGCATCGGCCGACGACCGACGCTTGTGTCAAACGTGGAGACGCTGGCGCATGTCGCGCTCATCGCCCGCCACGGCGCCGAGTGGTTTCGCGAGATCGGGCCCAGCGACGAGCCCGGCTCGGCGCTCGTGACCCTCAGCGGCGCCGTCCGCGCCCCGGGCGTCTACGAGATCGCGCACGGGTCCCACCTCGCCTCGCTGCTCCGCGCGGCCGGTGGGGTCACCGAGCCGGCGCGGGCGTTTCTGCTCGGCGGGTACGGCGGCGCGTGGATCGATGCGGAGGCCGGCACCGCGCTCAGCCTGTCACGCGGCTCGCTGCGGGCCCTGGGCGCGTCGCTGGGCGCAGGGGTCATCGTCGCCCTGCCCGCGAGCGCCTGTCCGGTCGCCGAAGTGACCCGCGTGGCGGCGTGGATGGCCGACGAGAGCGCCTCGCAGTGCGGGCCGTGCATCAACGGGCTGGCCTCGATCGCCGACACGTTGGCGGACGTGGCCGAAGGCCGCGGCGGGCGTGACGCCTTCAGCGACATCCTGCGCTGGTCGCAGCTCGTCACCGGACGGGGCGCCTGCGCCCACCCCGACGGCATGGCGGCGTTCGTGACCAGCGGCCTGCGCGTGTTCCGCACCGAGTTCGAGGATCACGCGCGCCATGGCCCCTGCGACGCGTGCGCCCGCCGCTCGGTCCTCATCTCCCCCGTGAACGCCGCGTCGTCGCATGAGCAGCCACATCGACGTCGATCCGATCAAGTGCAAGGCCCACGGCCTGTGCGCCGAGCTGCTGCCCGAGCGCATCACGCTGGACGAGTGGGGCTATCCGCTCATCGATCCCGCGCCCATCCCGGCATCGCTGGAGGGGCTGGCGCGCAGAGCCGTGAACGCGTGCCCGACGCTGGCCCTACGGCTGCGAGCGGCGACCGCTAGGGCTAATGGAAGTGGTGGTGGCGGTGTAAGAGCGCCTGGGCGGCCGTCCAGGTCCCGAACTCGGGGATGAAGGCGACCGCGAGCGCGACGCCGAGGGCCATGGCGGCACCCAACGACAGCCAGCGGCCCCGGCTCCCGGGCAGGGGCGCGGTCAGCGGCGGCTCGGTGCCGCCCCCGAAGCCGGGGATGCGGGCGCGCACGTCGTTGATCTCCGCACGTGTCCGGCTCGAGATCCGATTGAAGCGCACGATCTCGGGCAGGTGGCCGAGCACATGCACGGCGGTGACCACGATCCAGACGATGAAACTGACCTTGTGGACGAGGACCATCGTGCTGCGGACCGTCGAGCCGGGACCGATCACGAGCAGTAGCACGCCGGTCGCGAACACAATCGTGGTCAGCCCCACCAGCAGCGGCCCCAGCGCGCGTAGCGCCGGCGGGGGCGGCCCCTTGCGCCGGTACGGCGGATCGGCGGCGTAGTAGCGCACGAACCGGTAGCCGGTGCTGGCCAGCTTCAGGGCGACCGGGCCGATGAGCGCCAGGCCCAGGAAGAGGTGCAGCCACAGCAACTGACCGATGCGGACGATCGTCAGACCCAGGACGGCGAGCACGACGACCAGGAGAGCGCCTGCCAGCACGGTGAGGCGCTCGTTTCCCTCCGGTCCCCCTGCCGTCAGACGGCTGCGCAGACTCGAAGTCCGGATCTCCATCGGAGCCAGAGTGTCGATTTGCGGGCTAAGACCCCAGTAACCCGGGCATGAGAACCCTCTTGCCCGGCGGGGGCGTCGGGTCAGGCGACGCCGGCCGCCAGCTCGCGCAGCTGCGCCACGTCGGCGGTGGTCAGGCGCTCGGCCAGCGGCACCGCGGCGAGCGCGGCGTCGATCTGTGCCGGGGCGGTCGCGCCGATCAGCGTGCTCGCGGTCCGTGGATGCATCAGCGTGAACGCGATCGCGAGCGTCGCCGGCGTGGTGTCCAGCCGCCGCGCGGGTTCCCGCAGCGCGGCGCCCAGCGCGAGCTCGCGCCGGCGCCGCGGCTCGTCGCGCTCGGCGCTCAGGCGTCCGTGCCCGCCTTCGGAATACTTGCCGCTGAGCGCGCCACCGGCCAGCGTCGCCGACGGCACCAGCGACGCTCCGGTGGCCTGGAGTGCCGCCTCCATGGCGGGGTCCTCCACCCAGTCCAGGCGGGCCAGGCTGTAGGGCAGCTGGGCCGCGCACGGCTGCGGGATCTGAAGGCGGTCGGCCTCGAGGCCGGCTTGGGCGATCGCCTCGGCGCTCCAGTTGACCACGCTCCACGCCTTCACGCGGCCGGTGGCGAGCACCCGGGCGATCTGCTCCACCGCCACCGGCACCGGGACGGCGTCGGGCAGACTGGAGGAGTAGAGCACGTCCAGGCGATCGAACCCCATCCGCTCCAGGGAGCCCTCGAGCTCGCCCACCGCGTCCTGCTCGGGCCAGAACTCCCACCACAGCTTGTTGGACACGGTGACCGCTTCGCGGTCGGCGCCGACCGCCCGGAACAGCTCCCCGAAGAGGACCTCGGAGTACCCGGTGGCCAGCGGCGCATGCCCGGTCTCGTCGTTGTAGCGGGCGTCGTCCAGGAAGTCGATGCCCGCACGCAAGGCGTGGTCCAGCACGGCCTCAGCGTCGGCGCGGTCCATGCGCTCGAACGTGCGCCACGAGCCCAGCGCGATCCGCGAGACCTCGAGCTCCGAGCCGCCGAGCCGGCGGTGCGCCACGTCCTCAGGCATGCCGGTGGGCGAGCGGAAGGTCTGTGACCGACGCCATCATGGGCGCCAGCGTACCTCGTCCGCCGCAGAGGGTCTCCGGCGTCATCGTGCCGGCGAAGAGCGCCTCGTCGGTGGCCGGTGCTCGTGGTCGCTGCGGTGGCCTCCCGACCTGCAAAAACCGGCAAATCAAAATCTGCCGAGCTGGTTTGCCGGGAATTGCATCTGGGGCATGGAAAACCCGGCAAACCTCAGACCGGCCGCCAGGTTTGCCGGGATGTGCAGGTTCCGACGCCAGAATCGCCTGAGCGATCGGCATCACTGCCCACCGATCCCAGCGGACGTTCGCACCCCAGCCCGCGCTGATGCCCCAGACGTCGCGCCTACCCCGCAGGCGGACCGTGGGTGGCCCGCCGCGCCAGCCGGGCCGCGAGCACCACCCGCCGCGGCTCGAGGAGCTTAGGGCCGCCACGCCGCCAGGCCGCCTCAAATTGGCGACTCAGGGCCCTAACCCGGCAGCGTCACCCACAGCCGCGGCGCGAGCTCGACGAGCACGTCGGGATCCAGGTCAGACACCGTACCGGCGCCGGCGCGCTCGATCGCCATCGACAGCTCCCGCCACGCCTGGGCGACTGGGGCCACCCGGGCGGTGGGCCCCCAGCCCACGGCGGCGCGTAGCTCATCGGCGTGGGCGCGAGCGTCGGCCCCGGTCAGCGAGCCGAACGCCCGGTTGGCGCCGCCGCTGAACACCTGGGTGCCGAGGATCTCCTCCAGCGATGCGCGGCTGCCCGTCATCGCGCCGCCAGCGCCGCGGCGGCCACCGCCGCCTGGCCGTAGGCGATCCCGCCGTCGTTGACGGGCAGGCGCTCGGGGACCAGCACCCGCAGGCGCGCCCGCTCCAGCCCGGCCGACACCGCTTCAAGCAGCCGACGGTTCTGGAACACCCCGCCGGAGAGGACGACGCGGTCGGTCTCGTGCGCGGCGGCCAGGCGCGTGCACACCGTCAGGGTGGCGCTGGCCACCGCGGCGTGGAAGCGCGCGGAGATGATCCCCGCCGGGACGCCGGCGTCGGCGTCGGCCGCCACCGCCTCGATCGCGGGCCGCGGATCCACGACGGCCATCGCGCCGATGTCTGAGACCGGCATCGGGTAGGCGCCGGTCTCCAATGCGTCGCACGCCGCCTCGAGCTCGATCGCCGCCTGGCCCTCGAACGTGACCTCGGCGCGGATCCCGCTCAGCGCGGCGACGGCGTCGAACAGCCGGCCCATGCTCGTGGTGGGGGGGGAGGCCGTCTGCGTGTCGACCAGCCGGCTCACCTGGGCCCAGACGCGCGCATCGACCATCGCCGCGAGCGAGCGAGGCAGCGACGTGGACTCGTCCCGCGCGGTCCGCAGCCACGCGCACGCCATCCGCCACGGCTGCCGGATCGCCGCTGCGCCGCCGGGTAACGGCACCGCCACCAGGGTGCCGACCCGGACGGACGACCGCACGTCCCCGAACAGGAACTCACCCCCCATACCGTCCCGTCGGTTCCGTAGCCCGTTCCGTCGAAGATGGCGCCGACCGCCGGGCGCAGCTCGCCGTGCTCGGCCAGGCACGCCGCCAGGTGGGCGTGATGGTGCTGGACGCCGACGAGCTCCACGCCCTCGCGCTCGAGCGCGTACTTGGTGGACAGGTACTCCGGGTGCAGGTCGTGGGCGACCACCTCGGGCGCCACGGCGAACAGACGCTGGAAGTGGTCGATACCGTCGGTGAACGAGCGCAGCGTCTCGTAGTTCTCCAGGTCGCCGATGTGGTGGCTGACCCAGGCGCGCCCGGCCCTGGCGAGGCAGAAGGTGCTCTTGAGCTCGGCGCCGCACGCCAGCAGCGGCCGCGGCGTCCCGGACCCGGGAAGCCCCAGGCTGGCGGGAACATAGCCGCGCGAGCGGCGCAGGACGGCCG
>CAWDFE010000043.1:0-33426 GCA_963801435.1 uncultured Actinomycetota bacterium | reverse complement strand
TACCGTGCGGCGGCAATGAGCGTCACTGACATGGAGTGCCGCGGCTGGCGTCAGGAGGCCGCGCTGCGGATGTTGCGCAACAACCTGCATCCCGACGTGGCCGAGAACCCGGCTGAGCTGGTGGTCTACGGCGGGATCGGCAAGGCGGCGCGCAACTGGTCCTCCTACCACACGATCGAGCGCGAGCTGCGCCGGCTGGGCGACTCCGAGACGCTGCTGGTGCAGTCGGGCAAGCCGGTGGGGGTATTCGAGACCCACGACCAGGCGCCGCGCGTGCTGATCGCCAACTCCAACCTCGTGCCCCAGTGGGCGACCTGGGACACGTTCCGCGAGCTCGACGCGGCCGGGCTGATGATGTACGGGCAGATGACGGCCGGCGAGCTGGATCTACATCGGCTCCCAGGGGATCCTCCAGGGCACCTACGAGACGTTCGCCGCCGCTGCGCGCAAGCGCTTCGACGGCACGCTCGCCGGCCGGCTGGTGGTCACCGCCGGGTTGGGCGGGATGGGCGGCGCCCAGCCGCTGGCGATCACGATGCTCGGCGGCGCCGCGCTGTGCGTCGAGGTGGACCTGCACCGGATCGAGCGGCGGATCGAGACCGGGTACCTGGACGAGCGGGCCGGCGATCTCGACGACGCGCTGCGGCGCCTGAACGCCGCGCGGGCCGAGCGCCGGGCGCTGTCGATCGGCCTGGCCGGCAACGCCGCCGAGATCCTGCCCGAAATGGTGCGCCGCGGCGTCGAGGTGGACATCGTCACCGACCAGACCAGCGCGCATGATCCGCTCAACGGCTACGTCCCGATCGGGGTGACCCTGGAGCAGGCCGACGTGCTGCGCCGCGCCGATCCCGGCGAGTACATCCGGCGGGTGGGGGAGAGCGCGGTGACCCACGTGAGCGCGATCCGGGCGCTGCAGGAGTCCGGGGCGGAGGCGTTCGACTACGGCAACGCGCTGCGGGGTCTGGCCCGTGAGCACGGCGATCGCGACGCCTTCTCCTACCCGGGCTTCGTGCCCGCCTACATCCGGCCGCTGTTCTGCGAGGGCAAGGGGCCGTTTCGCTGGGTGGCCCTGTCGGGCGACCCGGCCGACATCCACGCCACCGACCGGGCCATCCTGGACCTGTTCGGCGACCAGGAGCACATCGCCCGGTGGATCAAGCTGGCCTCCGAGCGCGTGCACTTCCAGGGGCTGCCGGCGAGGATCTGTTGGCTGGGCTACGGCGAGCGCGACAAGGCCGGGGTGCGCTTCAACGAGATGGTCGCCAGCGGGGAGCTCAAGGGCCCGATCGTGATCGGGCGCGACCACCTGGACTGCGGCTCGGTGGCCTCGCCCGAGCGCGAGACCGAGGCGATGCGCGACGGCACCGACGCCGTCGCCGACTGGCCGCTGCTCAACGCGATGCTCATGACCGCCTGCGGCGCGAGCTGGGTCTCGATCCACCACGGCGGCGGCGTGGGCATGGGCAAGTCCATCCACGCCGGGCAGGTGACCGTCGCCGACGGCACCCCGGAGGCCGGCGAGCGGGTCCGGCGCTGTCTCACCGCGGACCCGGGCCTCGGGATCGTCCGCCACGCCGATGCCGGCTACGAGGAGGCGCTCGACGTGGCCCGCACGTCTGGGGTCGTGATGCCGATGCTTGACCCAGAACCCGACGTTCGGTGAGCGCCGCCGCGCCGCCGTCGCTGTCGGTGGTCAACGCCGCCCAGGTCCTGCGCCCGCCGCGCGACCGCATGGAGCACCTGCGCGGCGACGAGCTGGGCGCCCAGACGCTCGACCCCGGCTCGGTGGCGGCGCGTGACGGCCGGATCGCGGCACTGGAGGCCGACCCGATCGCCGAGATGACCATCGACGCCTCGGGATGCGCGGTCATCCCCGGATTCGTCGACTGCCACACGCATCTGCCGTTCGCCGGGTGGCGCTGGCGCGAATACGAGCAGAAGCTGACCGGGGTGCCGTACGCGGAGATCGCGCGCAGCGGGGCAGGCATCAAGTCCTCGGCGCGGGCGCTGCGCGAGGCCGGTGACGACGCGGTCCTGGACCAGGCGGCCGGGCTGGCCGGGGAGATGCTGGCCGCGGGCACCACGACGTTCGAGTGCAAGTCCGGCTACGGGCTCTCGCGCGAGGGGGAGATGCGCGCGCTGGTGCTGGCGCGCGAGCTCGAGATCCAGGTTCCCCAGACGACCACCTCCACGGCGCTGCTCGCCCACGCCGTCCCCGAGGGCCACACCGCCGACTCGTGGATGGCGGTGGTGCAGGAGATGATGCCCGAGGTGGTGGCCGCCGGCAGCGTGACCGCGCTGGATATCTTCGTCGAGTCGATCGCATTCGGCCTCGCGCATCTCGAGCTCATGGGGGAGCTGGCGGCCGCCTCGGGGCTGGCGCTGCGCACCCATGTCGAGCAGCTGTCCTGCCTGCGCTCGGTCCCGGTGGCGCTCGCCGCGGGCGCGCGCAGCGTCGACCACCTGTCGATGATCCATCCCGATGACATCGGCCCGCTGGCGCAGGCGCACTGCGCCGCGGTTCTGCTGCCCGGCGCGGAGTTCCTCGGCGCCGAGCACCGGGCCCCGGGACGGGCGATCATCGAGGCGGGGGCGATCTTCGTGCTGGCCACCGACGCCAACCCCGGTACCTCGCCGGTGTTCTCGATGCCGGTGGTCATCGGGCTCGCCTCGCGCCTGTACGGGCTCAGCGTGCACGAGGCGCTCGGCGCCTGCACGCTGAACGCCGCCTGGACGCTCGACCTGCACCATGACCGGGGGTCGATCGAGGTGGGCAAGCGCGCCGACCTGCTGATCCTGGACGGACCTGCGGAGTCGGTGCCCTACCGCTTCGGCCACAACCCGGTGGCCATCGCGATCGTGGGCGGCGAGGTCGCCCATGTGCGCGACGCCGCCGCCGCGGAGAGGATCGCGGGGCCGTGACCCGCACCGCGCGCATCCCGGCGATGGCCAACGCCCACTCGCACGCGTTCCAGCTCGACCTGCGCGGCATCGGCGAGCGGGTGAGCGCCTCGAGCGCCAGCGATGACTTCTGGAGCTGGCGGACCGAGATGTACCGCCTGGCGGGGGGTCACACGCCCGAGTCGATGGGCGAGGTCGGCACGCGCGTCTACCGCCAGATGGCGGCGGCCGGCTACGGCGCCGTCGGCGAGTTTCACTACGTGCACCACCAGCCCGACGGGACGCCCTACCCCGAGCCCAACGCCATGGCGATCGCGCTGGCCGAGGCGGCACGCCGGGCGGGGCTCGAGATCACGCTGCTGCCGGCCGCGTATCACCGCGGCGGGTGGGCGGGGTCCGATTCCTTGCCTGATCCCGGACAGGTGCGCTTCTGCGACGCCTCGGTGGAGGCGTTCCTGGAGCGCGTGGACGGGCTGCGCCGCTGGGCCGCCGGCGTTGAGGGCGTGAGCGTGGGAGTGGCGGCCCACAGTGTCCGGGCGGTCCCCGCCGAGTGGCTTGAGGAGATCGCGCGCTACTCCGAGGAGCAGGGTCTTGTACGCCACGTTCACGCCTCCGAGCAGCGGCGCGAGCTGGCCGAGTGCGAGGCCGAGCACGGGTGCTCGCCGATCGAGCTCCTGGCGCGTACCGGCTTCCTCGGCCCGCGCACGAGTGTCATCCACGCCATCCACGTCTCCGAGCGCGACGTCTCGCTGCTGGCCGAGACCGAGTCGATCGTGGTCACCTGCCCGACCACCGAGGGCAACCTCGGCGACGGCTTCCTGCCCGGGCTGCGCTACCGCGACGCCGGCGTGCGCCTGGCTATCGGGACCGACGAGCAGGTGCGCATAGATCCCTTCGAGGAGCTGCGCGAGATGGAGACGCTGGCCCGCCGCGAGGGCCACACCCGCTTCGCGCTGCTGGCCGCGGCCGGCGGCGATCTGTGGGGGCAGACGACGGCCAACGGCCGGGCGAGCCTGGGTCTGTCGGATGCGAACGTGGCGGAGATCGAGCTCGATCTCGACCATCCCGACCTCGCCAACGTGGCCGAGGGAGATCTCATGCTTGCGGTCGCCACGAGCGCCTCGGCGGGGGTCGTCCGCGTGGGCGTGGCGCCGTGACGGTCACCCTCGCGCGCCGCGCCGACATCGACCTGGCGGCATTCGCGCGGGTCGCGTGGGACGGCGAGGCCGTCGCGGTGGCGCCCGAGGCGCTGGCCGAGGTGGACCGGCGCCGCGCGGAGTTCCTGGCGCTCGTGGCGGCTGATCCCGGCCGCAAGATCTACGGCGTCAACGTCCACGCCGGCGACGGCTCGGACCGGCTGATGAGCGAGGCGGAGCAGCGCGACTACGCCCGCGGCCTGCACAGCGCCACCTCGTTCGGCGCGCCGTTCCCGCGCCGGGTGGTCCGGGGCTTCGTGCTGGCGCGGCTGGCCAACCTCATCGAGGGGCACGCCGGCGTGACGCCCGCGCTGGTGGAGGCGGTGGCCCGACGGTTGGACGGGCGGGAGCTACCGTCGGTCCCGCGGTTTGGCAACGGCGGCCCGGGCGAGATCCTGGCGCTCGGCTGGCTGTTCGAGGACGTCCCCGAGGAGATGGAACTCGGCGTCAAGGAGGGGATGGCGCTCATCAACGGCGCCCCGTGTGCGCCCGCCCTGCTCGCCGACGCCACCCTGTGCACCGAGCACACGCTCGCGGTGGCAGTGGACGTGTTCTGCCTGGCGGCGGCGGCGTTCGGCGTATCGCCCGCGATCTACGACGAGCGACTCGAGGCGCTGTGGGGCGATCCGGCGCAGGCCGCCGCGCTGCAGGCGATCCGCGCCGGGATCGCGGGCGCCGGGGCGCCGCCGGGCGCCGACGCCCACCCGCAGCCGCCGGTCAGCTTCCGGATCCTGCCGCGGGTGCTGGGCAACGCCAACCGGCTGGTCGGCGCGGCGCGCGAGGCCGCGGAGATCGCGCTGCCGGCGGTCAGCGACAACCCGGTATTCCTGTTCGGATCCGGGCCCGAGGACCTCGGCGACATCGTCTCCACCGGAGGGCTTTCACAACGGCGCCGCGCCGGCGAGCATCGACGGGCTCACCTTCGCGCTCGCCGACCTGGCCCAGCTGGCCCAGCATCAGCTCCAGCGGCTGCAGACGAGCCCCGAGGCGATGCCCGGCCTGGACTCGCTGGCGCTGGGCACGATGCAGATGGTGGGCGCCGGCTACGCGGAGGAAGCGCGCGGCGGCGGCGGTCCCGTCGCTGCTCCCGCTGCCCGGGTTCGGGCAGAACGACGCGCCCGTCGCCGTCGTTTCACGCCTGGAACCGGTATGACCGCGTGCGCGGTTTCGCGATCGGGTCGCTCGACCTGCCTGGCCGCGATGGCGGCCCAGTCCTTCGCGCGCACCGGCCGGGCGGCGCCGCCGGCGCTGAGTGCGTTCAGCGAGACGGTGCTCGAGATCTGCCCGCCGGTGGTCGCACGCCGCTCGGTCGGGGCCGAGCTGGGCCGGCTGGCGGAGCGGCTGGAGGGCGGCATCCCCGACTAGCCGCCAACGCTGATGACGATTCGGCTCACAGTTGTCCGTTTCGTAATCAGTGTCGCGGAGTACATCCCGGGGAGTAGCGGCCCGGCAAAGACACATCCCCGGGGCGATTGTGCGGATCCCGGGGCGCCCGCACAATCGGGTGCATGCTTCGATCACTCGCCAACACGCTCTCCGCCCACCCTCGCCGCACACTCCTGCTCACCCTCGCGTTCGTCGTCCTCGCCGGCGCCATCGGCGGCCCCCTGGCGGGGTCGCTGAAGAGCTCCGGCGGGTTCGCGCCGCCCAACTCGGACTCGCAGGTGGCCACGCGGATGCTCCAGCACGCCTCCGGGACCGAGCCGGTGCCGGGGCTCGTGCTCCTGGTCAACACGCCCAACGGGCCGACCGCCGCCCGCGGCCGGATCGCGGCCCTCAGCGCGCGCCTGAAGACCGTGCCCGGCGTGGCACGGACCCAGGCTCCCGCCGACGTCTCGCGCGACGGGCGCAAGGTGCTGGTCACCGCCACGCTGTCGGCCCGCGCCGACGACAAAGGCTCGGCCAAGGCCGCCGTCGCGGCGTTCTCCGGCGACCGCGGCGTGACCGTTGGCGGCCCGGCGGTCGCCAACGAGCAGGTCAACTCGTCGGTGACCAAGGACCTGGGGTTCGCCGAGCTGCTCGCGTTCCCGCTGCTGATCGTGCTCTCGATCCTGTTCTTCCGCGGCCGCGCGGCGCTGATGCCGCTGGCGGTGGGCGTGACGACGGTGCTCGGCACCTTCCTCGTCCTCACCGGGGTCAACCACATCTACGGGCTCAGCGTCTTCGCACTGAACCTGGTCATCGGCATGGGCCTGGGGCTGGCGATCGACTACACGCTGTTCCTGGTCACGCGCTTCCGTCAAGAGCTGGCCGGCGGAGCCGAGGTGGGCGACGCCATCGTCACCACGATGATGCGCGCCGGCCGGACGGTGCTGTTCTCGGCGGTCACGGTGGCCTGCGCGCTGGCCACGCTGACGCTGTTCCCGCAGGGCTTCCTCAAGTCGATGGGGATCGCCGGGGCCGTGGTGGCGATCGTGGCCGCCGTGGTGGCAGTGACCGTGTCCCCGGCACTGCTTGCGCTGTGGGGCGTCAAGCTGGCGCGCCCCGACGTGGACGCGGGCCGGGACCGCTGGTACCGCCTCGCGCGCGCGGTCATGCGCCGCCCCGGCCATCGTGGCGGCGACCACCGCCACGATGATGGTGGTGGCGGCCCTGCCGGCGCTGAGCACGGTCTGGTCCTCGGCCAACGACAGCTCGGTCATCCCGCAGGGCAAGAGCGCGCGCACGGTGGCCGACGCGCTGGCGCGGGACTTCGCGGGCGCGGGCCGGTCCCCGGTGACCGTGGCCGTCCGCGCGCCCGCATCGGACCGCGCGGCCGTGGACGCCTACGCGCACCGCATCGCCACCATCCCCGGTGTGCAGGGTGTGACCGCGCCGCGGCTGCTGGGCGACGCCACATGGCAGATCAACGCGCCGGTCAACGGCGACAGCGCCGGCGCCACCGCCCAGCGCGTCGTCAACCGGATCCGCGCCATCTCGGTCCCGTTCACGGCCAAGGTCACCGGCGACGCGGCCACGTTCGTGGACCAGCAGAACGCGATCGGGTCCCACCTACCGGAGGCGATCGGGCTGCTGGTGGCGCTCACGTTCATCGTCCTGTGGCTGATGACCGGCTCGGTTGTGCTGCCCGTCAAGGCGATCCTCATGAACGCGCTGACCGTCGGCGCGGCGCTGACCCCGCTGGTGCTCATCTACCAGCACGGCAACCTCACCGGGCTGCTGGGCTACACCTCCGACGGCGGCGTGGAGCCCACCGACTTCGTCGTCGCCGCCACGGTGGTGTTCGCGCTCTCCACGGACTACGGCGTCTTCCTCCTCGGGCGTATCAAGGAGGCGCGCGAGGCAGCAGCCCGGTAACGAGCGCGAGGCGGTGGCCACCGGCCTGGCCGCCACCGGGCGCGTCGTCACCGCGGCGGCGATCCTGCTGGCGGTGGCGATCGGCGCCTTCAGCACCAGCTCGATCTCCTTCATCCAGGAGATCGGAGTGGCGGTCGCCACCGGGGTGCTGCTGGACGCCTTCATCGTCCGCTCGCTTCTGGTGCCGTCGCTGATGGCGTTGCTCGGCCGCTGGAACTGGTGGGCGCCGCCGGCCTTGCGCCGGCTGCACGGCCGCGTCGCGCCCCAGGAGGCGCGGCTTCCAAGCGAGGTCGCGCCGGCCCTATGATCGGGGTGGCCGTGGCGAGACGCCTTGCCCGCTCACCGGTCGTGCTCGACTGGCTGCCCGTGCTGCTGGTCCCCATCGTGCTGGTCATCGACGCGGCGCTGTCGGCGCAGGGCAACCCGATCGGCGTGATCAATGTCCTGTGCACGTTCGTCGCCTGCGCGCCGCTGGCGCTGCGCCGGCACGTCAGCTTCCCGGTGCTGGCGCCGCTCGATCGTCGGCGGAGTGATCCTGGCGCTGTGGCAGCTGCATCCCGCCAACACGGTCGTGCTCATCCCGATGATCGCCCTGTTCGAGCTGGCCCTCAACGGCGATCGCCGTCGCTCGCTGTGGATGAGCCTGGCCATCGTTCCGTGCGTGGTCATCAGCGTGATCCCGTTCGCCAGCGGCTTCTCCCACATCACCTCGATCGTGATCCGCAACACCGCCCTCGTCCTGCTGGCGATCGCCGCCGGCGAGGTGATCCGGTCGCGCCGCGTGTCCGAGCAGCGGCTGGTGGAGACCGCCGAGCAGGAGACGCTGCGGCGCGTGGGCGAGGAGCGGCTGCGCATCGCCCGCGAGATCCACGACGTCGTGGCCCACGCGATGACGGCGATCAACGTCCAGGCGGGCGTCGCGGCGCATCTGCTCGAACGCGACCCCGGCCAGGCCTACGACGCGCTGCGCAACATCAAGCACACCAGCGGCGCCGCGCTCACCGACCTGCGCTCCACCCTGGAGGTCCTTCGCGACCCGTCGGCGGCGGCGCCCCTGGGACCTCCGGCCGGCCTCGGCGACATCGCCGAGCTGACCGGCGGCCTGCGCTCGGCCGAGGTGGACGTGACGCTGGACATCGACAGCGCCGCCGACGTCCCCGCGGCGGTGCAGAGCGTGGCCTACCGGATCGTGCAGGAGGCCCTGACCAACGTCGCCCGCCACGCCGAGGCCGCGCACACGTGGGTCACGCGTGCGCCGGACGCCGGGCGCGATAACGATCGACGTGACCGACGACGGCGCCGGCGCGCCGCCGGAGGCCGCCCGCGAGACCGCGCGCAACGGCGTCCGGGGCATGCGCGAGCGGGCGGCCGCGCTGGGCGGGACGCTGGAGGCCGGCCGGCGGGACGGCGGGGGCTGGCGGGTGCACGCGTGGCTGCCGATGAGCGCGCCGACGCAGAGCGGAGAGGCGGCCCTGGTCGCTGCCGAACACAAGGGCGGCGGGCTGCGGCGGTGATCACCGTCCAGCTCGTTGATGACCAGTCGCTGGTCCGCGCGGGCTTTCGTGCGCTCCTGGACGCCGAGGACGGCATCAGCGTCGTGGCCGAGGCCGCCGACGGAGAGAGCGCGGTGGCACTGGCGCGGGAGCACCGGCCCCAGGTGGTGCTGATGGACATCCGCATGCCCAAGGTGGACGGCCTGCACGCGACCGCCCAGATCACCGCCGACCCCGACCTGTGCGACACGCGCGTGGTCGTGCTCACCACCTTCGAGCTCGACGAGTACGTGTTCGGCGCGCTGCGTGCCGGGGCGTCGGGGTTCCTGCTCAAGGACGTGGAGCCCGCCGATCTGGTGGCCGCGGTCCGCGTCGTCGCGGGCGGCGAGGCGCTGCTGGCCCCGCGGCTGACCCGGAGGCTGATCGAGGCATTCGTGGCCGGGCCGGGCGGTGCCGGCAGCGCCGGCGCCGGGCCGCCGGCGTCGGCCACGGCGGAGACCCTGGAGCGGCTCACCCCGCGCGAGCGCGAGGTCCTGGCGCTGGTCGGCCGCGGCCGCTCCAACGCCGAGATCGCCGAGCGGCTAGTCCTCTCCCCGCTGACCGCCAAGACCCACGTGGCCCGGCTGTTCTCCAAGCTCGGCGCCCGCGACCGCGCCCAACTGGTGGTGACCGCCTACGAGTCGGGCCTGGTAAGACCCGGTGCCCACCCCCCGACGCCGACGTTCACCAGGTCTCGTAGAACGAGCGCTCTCGCTCCGCCAGGCGCGGCAGCGCGTCGCCGTGGCCGTGGCGCTTGAAGTGCTCGCTCTCGCCGTGGGCCCGGTAGCCGGCCTCGTCCACGTACTGCTCATAGAGCATGAACCGACGCGGGTCCGCGGGATCGCGGTGGGCCTCGTAGACCAGGTTGCCCGGCTCGGCGCGGGAGGGCTCGATCAGCGCGTCGATGGCCGCGGCCACCGACTCCTCCTCGCCGGGCTTGGCGACCCACCGGGCCAGCACTACGTATGCCATCGCAGCTGCACTCCGGCGACATCCTCGTACAGGCGCACCGCGCTCATCTCCCCGGCGTCGTCGCCGTAGACAGCCCGCGCGCGCCGGTGGATCTGCTCCACCAGGGACGAGAGCTCGACGGGCATGCCGACGTCGCGCGCGAGCTCGACCGCCAGCCCCAGATCCTTGGTCACCAGCTTCATGGTGAAGCCCTCATCGTAATCGCCGCGCTCGAGCAGAGGCAGGACGTCGCGCTCGAGGAACACGGAGTTGGCCGGGGAGGCGACGAGCGCGGAGTGCAGGTTGCTGAGATCGACGCCGGCCTTGACGCCGATCGACAGCGCCTCGGCGGTGGCCACGGCCTGGATGAACCAGGTCAGGTTGAGCAGGAGCTTGACCGCGTAGCCGCAGCCGCCGGGGCCGAGCAGGAAGATCCGCTGGGGGTCGCCCACCGCCTCCAGCACCGGCAGCGCGCGGGCGAACGCCTCCGGCTCGCCGCCGGCGTAGATCGCGAGGGTGCCGGCCTCGGCGCCGATCGTCTGGCCGGCCACGGGCGCGTCGAGGAGCTGCACCCCGGCCGCCTCGGCGGCGGCCCGGGCGCGGCGGCCGACCTCGAGCGAGCTGGTGCTCATGTCCACCGCGACCGAGCCGGGCGCCATCGCGGCGATGGCGCCGTCGGAACCGCATAGCACCGCCTCCACCTGGGGCGGGCCGGGGAGGCTGGTGAGCACGATCTCAGCGCCGCGCACGCAATCGGCCACGCTGTGCGCGGGCCGCGCACCGTCGGCGGCGGAGCGCCCCAGCGCGTCGGCGTCGACGTCGTAGGCGGTGACCTCGAAGCCGGCGGTGATCACGTTGCGGCACATGTGGCCGCCCATGTGGCCGAGGCCGATGAAGGCGACTCGGGCGACTGGGTCCACGGTCATGCGGCGGCGGCCGCGTAGTGCGCGACCGCCTCTTCGTCGAGCTCGATGGCAAGGCCGGGCGCGTCGCTCACGGCCAGGCAGCCCTCACCGTCGACCTCCAGCGGCTGGGCGAGCATGAAGTCGCGGCGCTCGGGGGTCCAGCCAGGCGGGTCGTAGGGGTACTCCAGATATGGGCCCCCGCCCACCCCGCAGCACACGTGGAGGTTTGCCAGGAGGCCGACGCCGTTGGTCCAGGTGTGAGGCGTGAACCACCGGTTGCGCCGCAAGGCCAGGTCGGCGAGCGTCCGCGCCCCGGAGATCCCCAGCGCCAGCACGACGTCGGGCTGAAAGACGTCGAGCGAGTCGCCGTCCAGCGCTCGGCGCAGATCGTCGAAGCTGCGCGCCATCTCGCCGCCGGCGATACGCATGCCGGTCGCCTCGCGCAGCATCCGCATCCCGGAGAGATCGTCACCGGCCAGCGGCTCCTCCACCCAGAGCACGCCGTGCGCGGACAGCTCGTCAATGACGCGGCGGGCCGCCTGCGGACCCAGGCCCGGGGCGATGTCGCCGGGCATCCGCCACCACTGGTTGAGGTCGACCATGATGTCCACGGCGTCGCCGATGGCGTCGCGCATGGCGGCCACCACCGCGATGCCCTCGAGTATCCGGTCGCGGGCGATGCGGACCTTCACCGCCCGGAAGCCGTCCGAGACCAGCGCCCGGGCGTCGTCGGCACGTTGCGTGGGGGAGCGCAACTCCCCGAGCGAGGCGTACACCGGCAGACTTTCCGCGGCGCCGCCCAGCAGCGTGGCGACCGGCGCCCCCAGCACCCGGCCTGCCAGATCCCACAGCGCCGCCTCGAGCGGCCAGTAGCGCCCGGCATGAAACGCGATCGTCTCCAACGTCCGCGCGTGCGCAGCCAGGGCAAGCGGATCGCGGCCCACGAACAGGTGCGCGAACGCCTCGAAACCGTCCATCGTGTCGCCGCTGGCGATCCCGGTCACGCCCTCGTCGGTGTGGACGCGCACCAGCGTGGCGTCGAAGCGGGTGCGCGGATCCGGGTCCCACGCGGCGTGAAAGGGCGGGGAGAGCGGCAGGGTGAGCCGCTCGAGCTCGATGGCGGTGATCTTCACGAGTGCGTCATGAACCGCTGTAGAACGGGCTGGTGACGGTGTCGCGGCGGTCGACGAGGGCCTGCACGTCCTCCGCCGGGCGCCCGTGGCGGGCCGTGCGCACGCCCTTGAGCGTCGCCGCGCGGGAGGCGACGCGCACGGCGGTCTCGTCGTGCGCGCCGGGGTCGATGTAGATGGCGACGAACACGATCAGGTCGCCGCTGGCGGGGATGAGCTCCTCGGCGACGGCGTCGAGGACGCCCTGGGCGATGCCGAGCTGGGCCGCGCCCCAGGTGATCTTCTGGTGGGTGGCCTCGAGCGCGGTCTCCTTGTTGATCATGATCGTCGGCGGCCAGACCGGCTCGTAGTGGGCCTTGTCCTCGCCGACGACGACGAGGATGGGGGCGTGGCCGGGGGCGGGGGAGGTGAACGTGGTCAGCAGCGCGGCGGCGGTCGGCGTGCCGCGCTCGCCGAGCACGACGTTGACGTGGGCGCCATTGGGGTCGGTGCCGCTCCAGCCCTCCCCGATCAGCCCGTCGTAGAACGAACCCGGGTGGATCATGCGAGCCCTCCTTGCACGGCCGTCGCTCCCGCGAGCGACGGGTCGATGACGATGACGGACCGGTCGCCCTCGCCCCGGCGCAGCCGGTCCATGGCGCCGGCCACGCCATCGAGGTCGATGAGGTGAGAGACCATGTCGGCCAGCTCCAGCCGTCCGGCCTGGACGAGGTCGATGAGCCCCGGCAGCGTCGCCACCGGGTCTCCGGTGCCGTAGTAGCTGCCTACGATCGACTTCTCGGAGAGGAACTCGATCGCCGGGAGCGAGACCTCGACGCCGCGGGGCGCCAGGCCGACCACGACGGCGGTGCCGCCCGGCCGCAGCGCGTCCCAGGCAAGCCGCATCGTGGCCGACGCGCCGACGACCTCGAAGGCGTGGTCGACGCCCCCGTTCGTGAGCGCGACGATCTCGGCGGCCGCGTCTGAGTCCGACCCGTCGACGCCATGGGTGGCGCCCCGGCGCAGCGCGTGCTCGAGCTTCTCCGCACGGCGGTCGACGGCGACGATGATGCCCGCGCCGGCCAGCCGTGCGGCGGCGATCACCTGCAGCCCGACCCCGCCGCAGCCGATGACGGCGACGCGCTCGCCAATGCGCACGCCGGCGGCGTGCGTGACCGCGCCGAAGCCCGTCACCACGCCGCAGCCGAGCAGCGCGGCCTGCCACAGCGGGAGGTCGTGCGGGATCGGGATGACGCTGCTGGCACAGACGACGGCATGCTCGGCGAAGCAGGCGATCGTCAGGCCGTGCTGCAGCGTGCCACCGGCGGCGTCGCGCAGCCGCCGGGCGCCGGTGGGCAGGTTGCCTGCCACCGACTGGGCGCCCACCGGCTCGCAGAGCGTCCGGTGCCCGGAGCGGCACGCGGCACAGGTGCCGCACGATGCCACGAGACAGAAGACCACGTGATCACCGGGGCGAACGCCCGTCACGCCCTCGCCCAGCGCCTCGATCACCCCGGCGCCCTCATGGCCCAGCACCATCGGCCAGCGCCCGTCCCCGAGCGCGCCGTCGGCGAGGTGGACGTCGGAGTGGCAGACCCCGGCGGCCGCAACCCGGACGAGGACCTCGCCGGGCCCCGGCGGATCGAGCAACACGGTCTCCACGGCGGGAGGGCGGCCGGGCTCGCGCAGGACACTGGCGCGCACCTGGAGAGTGGTCCGGGGCGGCGCAGTGGCCAGCGTCGTGTCGGTCATCCCTGGACGCCTCGCACGGGCGGCGTTGTCGCACACGGACTCGCGGCTGTCAAGCTGATCACGGCCCTCAGACTCCGAACTGGGCGCGGACCGCGTCCATGAGGATGACGGCTGAGCTGCTGGGGTCCCGGCGGCGCGGGCGGCACAGCGCGATCGTGCGGGGGATGAGGGTCTCCTTGGGCTCGAGCCACGTCAGCGACGGCTCCACGGCGCCCGAGGCGCCGAGGCGGTCCAGGCAGGCGTGCCCGTAGCCGGCGGCGACGAGGCGCTGGAGCGCCAGGTTGTCATCGGTGCGGTAGACGACGCGGGGCCGGATCCCGCGCCGGCGCCAGGCGCGCTCGAGGTCCTGCTGGGTGCGCCAGCGCCGGTTCCAGGCCACGAGGTCGACGCCGTCGAGCAGGTCGAAGGTAGGCGTCTCCGCCGACGCCAGCTCGCTGTCGCGCCGGGTGAGGATCACCCACGGATCGTCGAGCAGGGGCACGGACCGGATCCGCTCGTCGGGCACGGGGTTGACCAGGAATGCGAGGTCGAGCTCGCCGCCCGCGAGGCGGTCGAACGTGCGGGCGTTGTCCTGGATCTCCGTGAGGATCACCTCGACGTCGCGGCGCTGCTCGCGCAGCGCGCGCAGCGCCCCGGGCAAAAGCTCGGTGGTGGCGGTCTGAAAGACGCCGATCCGCAGCGTCTGGCGCTCGCCACGCGTGGCGGCGGCCACGTCGGCGCCGAGCGTCTCGACCTCGCCCAGCACCCGCCGCGCGCGGACGTAGGCGACGTCGCCGGCGGGGGTGAGCACCACCTGCCCGCGGCCACCGGGCCGGGTGAACAGCGGGGCCTCAAGCGCGCGCTCCAACGTGCCAACCTGATGAGAGATGGCGGATTGGGTGTAGCCCAGCGCCTTCGCCGCCGCGCGAAACGACCCCTGGTCGGCCACGGCCACCAGCGCGCGCAGCGCCTTGAGATCGATCGGCCTGTGATCAATCAGATCGGTCATATGGAGCAAAAATCGTCATCTGTAACCGAGCAGTCGAATCGTACTATCTCCTGTAGATGATTTTCCAGCGCTTTCATGTGCGCCCCCTGTCCGCCCGCGTGTCGCTCTGGCTCGTCTACGGCCTGTTTTTGGTGGCCGGGGTGGCCCAGGCCGCGATCGTTCCGCTGCTGCCGCGCATGTCCGCGACGTTCGGGCTGTCGGCATCGCAGACGGCGCTGCTGCTGGCCCTGCCCGGCCTGGCCACGCTGGCGGTCTCGGTGCCGTCGGGGATCGCCGCCGATCGCATCGGCGCCCGCCGCGTCACGCTGGGCGCGGGCGCCCTGCTGTGCCTGGCCTGCGTCGCCCAGTCGATGCCGTCGCTGGCGGCCGTGGTGGCGGGACGGATCGCGTTCGGCGTGGCCTTCGGGGTCGTGTGGACGAGCGGCATGGCATGGCTGGCCGAGCTCGACACGGCCCGCGGCGGGTCGGGCCTCGGCCCGGCGGTGACCTGCTCGTCGGTGGGGATCATGCTCGGGCCGGCGGTCGGCGGCCTGCTCGGCCAGCACATCGGGCTCGGCGCGCCGTTTGCGGTGATCGCCGTCGCCACCGCCGTGACCGTGGCGCCGCTGGCGCTCGGCACGACCGCGGTCCGCCCCGCGATCGCGGCCCCGCCGGTCCAGCTCGCCGATCTGCCGCTCGAGATCGCGTACTTCCAGCCTCGGGCCACTGACGGCCCCGGACCGGTGACCCCGCGCGTGCTGCTCGCCCTGGCCCGGCGCCCCCGGGTGGCTGCGGCGGCGGGCGCGCTGGTGGTCTCGGGCGCGGTGAGCAGCGCCAGCCAGCTGCTGGTCAGCGGCGGCCTGCACCGCCTCGGCCTGTCGACCGGGCGCATCGGGCTGGCCTTCTCGGCTGGCGGCGGTCTGCTACATCGCGGTCAGCGCGGTGGTCGTCCGGCTGGGCGCGCGGGCGCAGACGCTGAAGTTCAACGCGCGTCACCACCGCGGTGCTGGCCGTGGCCCTGCTGCCGGCGCTGGCCGGCAGCGGTACCGTGGCGCTGGTGATCGCGCTCATGTTCACGGCCGCGCCGCGCGCGGTGATCAGCACGATCGCCTACTCGCTCGCCTCGCCAACGTCGGACGCGACGGCGGCAGCGACGGCGTCGTGTTCGGCATGCTCAACGGCGCCTGGGCGGCCGCGACGGTGCTGATGCCGCTGGTGGCCGGCGCGGTCGAGCAGGCCGCGGGCGCCGAGGTCGCCTACCTCGCGGTCGATCATCCCTTCGCTGGCCGTCGCGGCCTGCCTGCTGGCGGGCGCCGCCGACCGCGTGGCGCCGCTACGTGTCGGCCTGCGCGGCTGGCGCGGCCTCGGCTGACCCGTCGATCGCCTGCAGGCGGCGCAGCTCGGCCAGCGGGATGTGGCAGCGGATCCCGTGACCGGCCTCCTCCTCGCGCAGCTCGGGCTCGGTGGTCTCGCAGATCTCGCCGATCTTGCGCGGGCAGCGCGTCTGGAACGGGCAGCCCGTCGGTGGATCGGCGGCGCTGGGGATCTCGCCCTCAAGCCGGATCCGCAGGCGGTCGAGATCGTCGAGCGTCGGAACCGCCGAGAGCAGCGCCTCCGTGTAGGGGTGCTGGGGGCTGGCGAACACCGCCTCGGCGGGTCCGACCTCCATCACGCGGCCGAGGTAGAGCACCACAATCCGGTCGGCGAGGTAGCGGACGACGCCGAGGTCGTGGCTGATGAACAGGTAGGCGACGTCCTCGCGGTGCTGGAGGTCGGTGAGCAGGTTGAGGATCGCCGCCTGGACGGAGACGTCCAGCGCCGAGGTCGGCTCGTCGCAGATGACGATCCGCGGATCACCGGCGAACGCCCGGGCGATGGCGACCCGCTGCTTGAGCCCGCCGGACAGCTGCGAAGGCCGCATCGACAGGTAGCGCTCGCTCAACCGCACCGACTGGATCAGCGACATCAGGCGCTCCTGGAGGCGGTCGCCCCGGTAGCCGCCGAGCTTGTACAGCGCGCGGCTGACCAGCCGGCGCACGGAGTGGCGCCGGTTGAGCGCCGAATCGGGGTTCTGGAAGACGATCTGGAGCGCCTTCTGGTCGGCGGCGGTGCGCTTGGGCGCGAGCCCCGCTACCGGGTGGCCGTCGAGGGTGACCTCGCTGCCGTCGTCGGGCGCGGTCAGTCCGATTGCCACGCGGGCGAGGGTCGTCTTCCCGCTCCCGGATTCGCCGACCAGCCCCACGGTCTCGCCCGCAGCGACGTCCAGATCGACCTCGTGCAGGCCGCGCACCGTCTGACCACCCATGTGAAACGTCTTGCTTGCCGACCGCAGACTGAGCAGCACCTCGCCCCGCCGGCCGTTGCCGTCGGCCGCGGGCGGACCGGCCGCCGGAACCGCCTCCGCCTCCTCGGCGCCGGTCGCGAGTGCCTCGGGGGCCGCGGAGATCTCACCGTTGCCGGTCACGGCCCGGGCGTCGGCCACGTCGCTCGTCTCGCCTTCAGTGACGAGCGGCACCGTCTGAGCGCGCTCGTGGTAATGGCAGCGCGAACCTCGGCCTCCGCCGATCTCGTACAGGGGCGGCGCGTCGGTCCGGCAGTGGTCATCGGCCAACCCGCAACGGGACGCGAACACGCAACCCTGTGTCACCGAGCCCGGCGCCGGCAGCGAGCCCGGGATGGTGACCAGGGGCGGCCGTCCGCCGGTGCCGGCCGAGCCGGCGCCAACCGGGTCGCGGCGCGGGATCGCCCGCAGCAGCCCGACCGTGTACGGATGGCGCGGATTGCGGAAGACCTCGGACGCCGCGCCCTCCTCGACGAGTTCGCCCGCGTACAGGACGCCGACCCGGTCGCACATCTTGGCGATCACTGCCAGGTTGTGGCTGATGAACAGCAGCGACGTGTTGAACTCCGACCGCAGCCCGAGGATCAGGTCGAGCACCTCGGCCTCGACGGTGGCATCAAGCGCGGTGGTCGGCTCGTCCAGGATGAGCAGCGAGGGCTCGGAGGCGAGCGCCATCGCGATCACCACCCGCTGGAGCATGCCCCCGGACAGCTGGTGGGGATAGCGCCCCATGACCCCCTTGGGATCGGAGATCTTGACCTTCGCCAGCATCTCCTGCGCGCGCTCCAGAGCGACCTTGCGGCCCACTCCGGCGATCTCGTAGACCTCGGCGACCTGGCGACCGACGAGGATCGACGGATTGAGCGCGCGGCCCGGCTCCTGGTAGACCATCGAGACCGTCCGTGCCCGGAGTTTCTGGAGCTCTGCGCCCTTCAGCGTGAGCACGTCCCGGCCGTCGATCTGAATGCCGCCGGAGCTGACCCGGCCGTTGCGGGCGAGGTAGCGGACGATGGCGAGCGCGATCGTCGACTTGCCGCATCCCGACTCGCCCACCAGGCCGTAGGACTCGCCCCGGGCGACGTGGAAGCTGACGTCCCGCACAACCCGCTGGTCCCGCCGGCGGACGCGGTAGGTGATGTCGACGTCCGACACCGTCAGGGCATCGCTGTCGCCGCGCTCAGGCGTTCCCGGCTGCGGCTGCTCGACGGTGCTCATCAGCCCTCCAAGGCCGATTCGACGGAGGTGGAGAGCATGTTGACGCCGATCACGAGCGTCGCGATGGCGAGGGCGTCGAACAGGACCTCCCACCAGTAGCCGGCAGGCAGCTGGCCATAGTTGTTGGAAATGTCGAGGCCCCAGTCCGAGGACGGCGGCTGGATGCCGAAGCCGAGGAACGAGAGGGCGACGATCGTGAAGATCGCATAGCTCAGCCGCACCGTGAACTCGACGACGATCGGCGGCATGATGTTGGGGAGGATCTCGGCGAACATGATGTACCGCGAGCTCTCGCCGCGTAGCCTGGCCGCGGGCACGTAGTCCAGGTCACGCTCAATCAGCACCGCCGCGCGGACGGTGCGGGCGATCAACGGCGTGAACACGATCGCGATGATGATGATCAGAGACCCGGTCGACGCCCCTCCCAGGGCGATCGTGCCGAGGATCCCGACGATGACGAGCGGCAGCGCCAGGAACGCCTCCACGATCCGGCCGAGCACATCGTCGACGACCCCCCGGAAGTAGCCCATGAGCAATCCGGTAATGGTGCCCATGATGGTGCCGAGCAGCGTGGCCAGCACCGCGATGATAAGGATTTCTCGCGAGCCGGTGATGACCCGGGCGAACATGTCTCGGCCGAGCTGATCGGTGCCGAACCAGTGGGCGCTCGATGGCGCCTGGTTGATTGACAGCAGGTTCTGGGCGTTGGGATCCTTGACCACGAGCGAGCCGAAGATCGCCGCCAGGATCCAGAAGCCGATGATGACGACCCCGGCCCAGAACGTCTTCTGGCGGACGAGGTCGTGCAGGAACTCGCGGCGGCGAACCTCCGCCTGGCCGGCGCCGAGCGCGGCCGCGGACTCAACGGGGACCGTGCCGACGCTCATTCGGCGCTCCGATAGCGGATCCGCGGGTTGAGCACGGAATACAGGATGTCGGCGATCAGCGTGGCCACCATGTAGATGACGCCGATCACGAGCACCCCGGCCTCCAGCATGGGGATGTCCTTCTTCGTGGCCGCCTCGTACAGGAGGTTGCCCATCCCGTTGTAGTGGAAGATCACCTCCACGATCACCAGTCCGCCAATGAGATAGCCGACCTGGGTGGCGACCACGGTGATGGTGGGCAGCAGCGAGTTGCGCAGCACGTGGCGACGGATGACCACGCCGCGTGGCAGGCCCTTGAGCGTCGCCGTTCGCACGTAGTCGGAGTTCAGCGCCTCCACGGTGCCGGCCCTCGCCATCTGCTGGATGTAGGCGAACAAGATGAGGACGAGCGGGATGGCCGGCAGGATGAGGTGGTAGACCTGCGTGCCGATGCTGGACCCCGGCGGCGTGGAGGCCTGGATCGGCAGGATGTTGAGCCAGATGCCGAACACCACGATCAGCACGACGCTCCACACCACCTCGGAGATCGTGGCGGCCGACAGGCCCACAACGCTGATCGTGCGGTCGACGCGCTTGCCGTAGTTGACCGCGCCGACGACGCCGAAGATGATCCCGAGCGGGACGACGAGGATGAAGGCCAGCACGGCCAGCTTCAGCGAGTTGACGAGGGCGGTGCCCAATATCGGTCCGATCGGCGCCTGATACGTGTACGACTTGCCGAGGTTTCCGGTGAGCAGGTGGCCGATCCAGGTCAGGTATTGCTGGATGAGCGATTTATCGGTACCGAGCTGATGATCGAGCACGTGCACCGCCGATGGTGCTGCCAGCGGGCCGAGGATCGCCCGGCCGGGATCGCCGGGCAGCACCTGGGCGGCGAAGAAGACGATCACGCTGAGGACCCACAGCGTGATCAGTGCCAGCCCGATCCGCTTGAGGATGAACCGGCCCATCAGACCAGCGGGTGGGGGAGGAGAGCGATCACGCCGACTTGTAGGCGTCCTTGAGGAAGATGGCCGACAGCGAGGTGGGGTTGACGCCGTGCACGCTCGCCGTGGTCGCCGTTAGGCCGTCGATGAAGTACGGGACGACGATCGGCGTCTGGTCGAGCAGCAGCGTCTGGATCTGGCCGGCCAGCGACTTCTGCGTCTGCAGGTCGACCGCAGCCACGTACTGCTTGACGAGCGAGTCGTACTTCGGGTTCTTGAACCGGGCTGCATTCCAGGGCCCGTCCGAGGTCAGCGCCGACTGGAGGTACACGTTGGGCACGCCGCGGTCGCCGTAGTCGACGAGGCTCATGATTCCGTCCAGCCAGTCGGAGTTGCCGGGTACCCCCTTGCCGTAGTAGCTGGTCTGGGTCTCGACGTTGAGCTTGATGTTGACGCCGATCGCCTTGGCCGACTGCTGGATGACCGTGGCCAGGGCCGGGATCTCCTCGTACTGCTCGGTGAACAGCTCCGTCGAGAATCCGCTGGAATGCCCAGCCGCCGATAGCAGCTGCTTGGCCTTGGCGATGTCCTGGGCGCGCTGGGGGATGCTGGTGTCGGTCGACGGGAACTTGGGCGCGAACGGGCTGTCGTTGCCGAGCTCACCCTTGCTCGCCAGCAGAGCCTGGACCATCGCCGGCCGGTTGAGGGAGAGTGCGATCGCCTGGCGGACCCGGGCGTCGGTGAACGGCGCCTTGTCGTTGCGCATCGACAACTGGCGGTGGTTGGACGACTTGAGCTGGATGACCTTGTACGAGGAACTGTTGAGGATCGACGACGCGCCCTGGGCGACGAACTGGACGATGACATCGACCTGACCGCCCTGGAGGGCCAGGATCTGCGGCTGCTGGGCCGTGTAGAACGTGAACTGAGTGGAGCTCAGGTGCGGCGCCCCGCCCCAGTAGCTGGGGTTGGGGACGAACGACGCGCTCTGATTCTGGCTGTAGCTCTGGAGCTTGAACGGCCCGGTGCCCATGAACGTGCTCTGCCACTTGGCGAAGTCAGTCCCCTTGGGCACGATGATGCAGTTGTAGTTGTCGGACGAGATGATGTACGGGAAGCTGCCGTTGGGCGCCTCGAGGTGGAAGGCGACGGTGGACGAGTCGACCTTCTGGACGCCCTCGGGCTTCAGCACCCCGGCGAACGTCGACAGCGCATTGGAGGCGTTCTTGGTATCGGCCTGCTGCTGGAACGTGTAGACGACGTCGTCCGCTGTCAGGGGCTGTCCGTTGTGGAACTTGACGTTGGGCCGGAGCGTGAACGTCCACACCGTGCCGTTCTTGGACGGCGTCCACTTGGTGGCGAGCATTGGCTGCAGCTGGAGCGTCATGTTGTTGTCGAACGTGAGGAACTCGCCCGTCTGCGCGAGCATGCACAGCCCACCGGCGTCCGCCACGGTCAGCGGATTGACCGCCGCCGCCGGGGCCTGGCTGGCCAGCTTGAGGGTGCCGCCCTTGACCGGCGTGCCCGAGGCGCCGCCCGAGCCCGAGCCGAGCCCGAAGCCGAGCCGAGGAGGTTCCGACCTTGTTGGCGCCGCCGCAGGCGGCCAGGATCGCGCCCATCAGTCCGGTGGACATGCCGATCACGGCGCCCTTGCGCATGAACGAGCGGCGGTCGATGCGCCCGGCCAGCAGCTCGTCGATGTAGTGGTTCTCCAGCTCAGAGCGGTCGTCGCGGATCGCGTCGAGCCTCTTGTGGTCAGTAGCCATGCTCCGTCACCTTTCTGTCGCGGTGGCTTGCCCCGACCGCGACATGGGCCCTCCTCCGGGCGCAGTTCGTGGGCGTGCGGGCGGCACCATTCTTAACCGACCCGGTGTAGATTGGTGCAGATGATGGCATGCGCCCCAGCGCACGGACGGTTCCTCGCTCCCGCTCCACTGGTCACCGTTGTTTCACACCCGGGATGCGGTGTCAAGGTCCCGGCCGCGCTCTCGCCTTGGCCGCTTGGACAATTTCGTCCATCTCCTCACCACCTGGAAGTATGACCACCCCTGTGGCTGGATGCGGAAGGATGCTCTTCAGGATGCGTGGAGCTCGGCGCCCAGCACCGACACGACCACGCGTGCTGCCTGGACGATCTCGTCCATGTCGGCTCCCTCCTGCGGCGTGTGGCTCTCGCCGCCGTGGAGCGGGACGAACAGCAGCAGCGCAGGCGCGAGCGTCGTGAGGTGCTGGGCGTCGTGCCCGGCCCCGGACCAGGTCTCGGTGGCCGCGATGCCCAGCTCGCGGGCTGAGCGCAGCGCCGCGGCCACCAGCCGGCCGTCCATCGCCACCGGTTCGCCGGCGCGCGTGCGCTCCAGCTGCGCGCCGACCCCGCGTCGGTCGGCGATCTCAGCCACCGCCGCGCGGATCGTCGACTCCACGCGCCCGAGCGACTCCGCGTCGATTCCACGCACGTCGATGCCCAACCGCGCCTGGCCCGGGATGACGCTGACCGCGCCGGGCGCGACGGCGAGCGTGCCCACGGTGGCCACGGTCTCGGGCGGCTCGGCGCGCGCCGCGGCCTCCACCGCGAGCACGACCTCGGCGGCCGCCGCCAGGGCGTCGCGGCGCTCGGACATCGCCACCTCGCCCGAGTGGCCGGCCTGTCCGTCGATCCGCACCGTGAACCGCCGCGGCGACGCCACCGCGGTGACGACGCCGAGCTCGCGCAGGGCCCGGCGCTGGGCGACGTGGACCTCGGCGTGGGCGCGCAGCCGGTGCCGCGGCGGCTCGATGCGCGGCAGGTCGGAGAGCTCGTCCAGGTAGGCGGCGAGCGCGTCGGCGGCGCTGACGCCGTCGGCGTCGCGGAGGGCGTTGACGTCCTCGCGGGTCGAGCGTCCCCACGAGCTGGCGGGAACCCATCGTCCCGGCGCCGAACCGCGGCGCCTCCTCGGCGGCGCAGATGAGCAGGCCCGCTCCGGCGCCGAGCTCCGCCGCCGCCTCCAAGCCGAGCACCGTTCCGAGCGCGCCGTCGTAGCGCCCCCCGTCGGGCACGGTGTCCACGTGCGAGCCGGAGGTCACCAGCGGCCCCGCCTCGCCGTCGGGCAGCGCCCACAGGTTTCCGAAGTCGTCGAGGCTCGGGATCAAGACCCGCCTCCCGCGCCCAGCCGGCGACGAGCCGCATCGCCGTGGCCTCGGCGGCCGAGTAGGCGGGGCGGTCGGCGCCCCCGCCGGGGCCGCGGGCGATCGCCCACAGCTGCTCCAGGCGCGCGGCGATGCGCCCGGGGTCAGGCAAGGGCGTAGTGAGCCAGTGGCTTGCCCAGCATCGCCTCGACCTCCGGGTAGACGCTGGGCTCGCGGACGCCGTCGCCGAGGGGGACGTTGGCCTTGGGGACGTGGAGGACGGCCACCTCGTCGCCCTCCCGGAGGTGGGCGATCGAGATGATCCGGCCGGTCTGGACCGACAGGGTGGTGAGCACGTCGGGGAAGGTGGCCAGGCGCTCGCCGCTCGACTCGGCGGTGAGGTACTCGTTCACGAACCCGAGCTCGAGATCCTCCACATCCACCACGCCGATGTCGAACGCGTTCTCGGTGCGCAGGGTCCGGCGGCGCACCTCGCCGGTGGCGAGGATGCGGCCGCCCAGGTGCCCCGCGGTGACGTCGATCATCCGCTGCGGCCCTCCGGGCTCGGCGGCGAGGATGGCCTCGCCGAGGTCCAGGGCGAAGCTGATGGCCCCGACGGCGGCGTGCTCGGCGACGAATCGCGCCGGCAAGGGGTTGCGCGCGCAGGAGATGAAGCCGCCCGACTGGTCGGAGGCCGTGCGCAGCACGTTGGCGGTGTGGCGGACCGTGCCGCGCGTGACCACCTCCAGATAGCGCTTGGAGGCGCGGTTGCCCCCGGCCACGGCCTGGACGGTCTCGTAGTCGTCGTCGGCGGCGAGGCCGAACGAGCCCATCTTGCCGGTGGGGTGGGCGCGCCCGTCGCCGGCGGCGTCGACCACCACCGTGCCGAGCACCGCCGACGCCACCCAGCCGTTGCAGGTGGTCGAGGAGCCGTTCTGAGCGGTGACCGTGCCGACAATCGGCTCGTCCACGGCCTCCATGAGCAGCTCGAGCGCCCGCACGTAGTCGCCGGGGCGCATCTCCCAGCCGACGGCCGCCGGCGCGCCGATGGCGCTGACGGTGGCCAGCATCGCGTCGGGGTCCAACTCGTCGAGGCCGACGAGCCGCGGGGTTCCGTACTGGACCGCGGTGGTGCCGACGAGCAGGCCGTGGTCCACCCATCCGCCGCCACCCGCGGCCAGCACCGAGCCGCCGGCGACGGCGGCGTGGACGGCGTCGAGGTCGAGCTCCCTCATGCCCTTGACCCTACGGGTCCGACGCCGAGGTCGTGCTCGGAGGCGCACTGGCGCGCCTGCTCGTAGCCGGCGTCGGCGTGGCGCAGCACCCCGAGCGCCGTGTCCACGTACAGCGCTCCGCCCAGCCGGGCGGCGCCATCGGCGTTGCCGGTGGCGACCACGGTCATGCCGGCGCTCTGCGAATACCCGGCATAACCCCCGCCGCCTGCGTGCAGCGCCACCAGGTCCGCGCCCGACGCGGTGGTCAGCAGCGCGTTGAGCAGCGGCCAGTCGCTGATCGCGTCCGAGCCGTCGGCCATCGCCTCGGTGATGATGTTGGGGTGGGTCATCGAGCCCGCGTCCATGTGGTCACGGGTGAAGGCCACCGGCGCGCGCAGGCGCCCGTCGGCCACGGCGTCGTTGACGGCCAGCGCCAACCGGGCCCGCTCGCCGTGGCCCAGCCAGGCGATCCGGGCGGGCAGGCCCTGGCGGACGACGTGCTCGGAGGCGAGACGGATCCAGTTCGTGATCCGATCGGTGCCCTGGAACAGCTCGACGCAGAGCTCGTCGATCGTGGCCAGGTCGGCGTCCTCGCCCGACAGGCAGATCCAGCGAAACGGGCCGATCCCCTGGCAGAACAGCGGCCGGATGTAGCGCGCGGTGAAGATGTCGATGGTGAGCGCCTCGGTCAGCCCGCCGGTGGCGGCGTGGGGGCGGATGTTGTTGCCGTAGTCGAACACCACGGCGCCGCGCTCACGCAGGGCGAGCATGCCCTTGACGTGGCGGACCATCGTGGCCAGCGCGAGCGCCTCGAGCTTGCCGGGATCACCGGTGCGCAGCGCCGCCACCTCCTCCAGGCTGAGGCCGGAGGGCAGATAGCCGGTGCGCGGATCGTGCGCGGAGGTGAGGTCGGTGACCACGTCGGGGACGACATCGCGGGCGAGCAGGCCCTCGAGGAGATCGGCGGCGTTGCCGATCAGCGCCACCGCACGGGGCTCGCCGGCGGCCCGGGCGCTCAGCGCCGCGTCCAGGGCCTCGTCGAGGTCCTCGGTGACGAGGTCGACGACGCCCGCCTCGCCGCGGCGGCGGACCTTCTCGGCGTCGGGGTCGGCGATGATGCTGACGCCCTCGAGCATGCGGGTGATCGCCACCGGCTGGGCGGAGCCCATGCCGCCGAGGCCGCCGCTGACCACCAGCCGCCCGCGCAGGCTGCCGGCGAAGTGCTCGCGCGCCACCTGGGCGAACGTCTCGTAGGTGCCCTGAAGCACGCCCTGGGAGCCGATGTACTGCCAGCACCCCGCGGTAAGCCCGCCCCAGGCGATGAGGTTGCGGCGCTCGAGGTCGTAGAACACCTCCGGAGTGGCCCAGCGGCCCACCAGGTTGCCGTTGGCCAGCAGGACCGCCGGCGACCGCGGGCCCGTGGGAAGCACCGCGATCGGCTTGCCGCTCTGGACGACGAGCGTCTCACCGTCGCGCAGGTCGTGCAGCGCCGCGACGATCCGCGCCAGGCTGTCGTGGTCACGCGCCGCCTTGGCGTGCGCGGCGTACACGACGAGATGCTCGGGGTCCTCGGCGATCGCGAGATTGTTCTCGAGCAGGCGCAGGATCGCCTCCTGGCGCCAGCCGCGGCACCGCAGGCCGGTGTCAGGCACCCGCGGCCACCCTGGGCTGGGCCGTAGCGGCGGGGACGAAGACGCCGTCGCCCGGAGCGGCCGGAACGCGCTCGCCGTCCCACACCTGGCGCCCGCGGGAGAACGCGGCGATGACCCGGCCCGTGACGCGACGGCCGCTGTACGGGCTCCAGCCGGCGGCGGTGACCAGGCGGGTTGGATCGATCTCCCACTCGGCGGCGGGGTCGAGCACCAGCAGGTCGGCGTCGGCCCCCGGCGCCAGCGAGCCCTTGCGCGGCCAGAGGCCGAAGCGCCGCGCCGGGGCCTCGCTGACGAGGCGCACGAGCGCGGCGGCACCCAGCGCGTCGTGGACAAGGGGCACGATCAGCTCCACGCCCGGCGCACCGGAGGCCAGGGCGAAGATGTCGTCCCCCTGCTTGCGTTCGGGCGGCCAGCCGACGTGGTCGGAGGAGATGAGGTCCAGCCCGCCGGCGGCCAGCGGCGCCTCGCGCAGCGGCGGGTTGATCTTGGCCTCGCCGCCGCGGCGCGCAAGCTCGGACTCGTCCAGGAGCAGGTAGTGCGGGCAGGTCTCGGCGCTCACGTCGAGGCCGTCGCGGCGGGCGGCCGCGACCAGCTCGACCCCGCGCGGCGTTGAGACGTGACACACGTGGAGCCGAACCCCGGTGGCCCGCGCCAGCTCCAGACAGCGGGCGATCGCCTCATGCTCGGCCACGGGCGGGCGTGAACGGGCATGGGCGAGGGGATCGCCGCCGTGCCCGGCGGCCTGCTCGGCTGCGATCCCGGCGCGGACGATCTCGTCGTTCTCCGCGTGCACGCCGGCCAGACCGCCCGCCTGGGCGATCGCGGCGAAAGCGCGCAGCAGCTGCGCGTCGGGGATGCGTGGGAAGCGCTGCGGGTGGGTCTCGAAGGTGGAGAGCTTGAAGGCGGCCGCGCCGGCGTCAACGAGGTCGCCGACCTCATCGATGGGGCCGCGCGGCGGGACCGTCGCCCACAGCGCCACGTCGATGACGGCCTCGCGGCGCACGTCGTCGACCTTGGCCTCGAACGCGGACAGCGAGTCGACCGGACCGGCCGCGTCGTAGGGCATGTCGACAATGGTGGTCACGCCGCCGGCCGCCGCCGCGCGCGTGCACCGCTCGATCCCCTCGCCGGCGTAGCTGCGGGTGTGGACGTGGACGTCGACGGCGCCGGGGAGCAGCAGCGCGTCCCCGTAGTCGTGCGCGCCGGGGTGAGCGGGACCGATCTCCACGATGCGCCCCCCCGCCACCGTCACGCCGGCGCGACGCAGGGATCCGTCCGGCTGCAGGATCTGACCCGAGATCTTCTCGCTGACTGGGATGCAGGCAGGATACACTTCGCGGCCACCCGTGAGCGTGTTCTCAACCAACGAGATGATCGTCCTCTCCGGTGACGGTCTCACCGTCGACGACGTGCTCGCCGTCGCCCGCGGGCGGGCGCCGGTCGAGCTCGACGAGGCGGCGCTCGTCCGCGTGCGCGCCGCGCGCGACGTCGTCGACCGGGTGCTGGCCAGCGGCGAGTCCGTCTACGGGCTCAACACCGGCCTGGGGTCGCTGTCGCGCCACCACATCCCCATCGAGGAGATCGGCGCGTTCTCGTTCGCCACGGTCGCCGACCAGGTGGCGTCCTACGGCCGGCCGCTGGCCACCGACGTCGTGCGGGCGATGATCGTCTCGCGGGCCAACGGGATGCTCAAGGCGGGGGTCGGCGTGCGCCGCGAGCTCATCGAGGCGCTGGTGGCGCTGCTCAACCTCGGCGTGCACCCGGTCGTGCGCATGGTCGGCTCGGTCGGCCAGGGCGACCTGTCGGAGATGGCCGACATCGGCAAGGTGCTGATCGGCCGCGGCTGGGCGGAATACGAGGGGGAGATGCTGCGCGGCGAGGAGGCGCTCGCGCGCGCCGGGCTGGAGCCGATCGCGCTCGGGCCCAAGGAGGCGCTGGGGCTGATCAGCGCCAACGGCGTGACGATGGGCCGCGGCTCGCTGGTGCTGGTCGACGCCGCCGACCTGATCGACAGCATGCAGATCGCCGCCGCGCTCAGCTTCGAGGCCTTCGCCGCCAACCTGTCGGTGATCCACCCGGCGGCTGCCCGGGCGCGACCGCACAGCGGGCTCGAGACCGCCATGTCGCGGCTGCGCGAGCTGCTGGAGGAGTCCGCGCTGTGGAGCCCGGGCGCGGCGCGCAACCTCCAGGACCCGCTGTCGATCCGCTGCGTGCCGCAGACCCACGGCGCGCTCTACGACGCGCTGTCGGTGGCGCGCGGGCTGATGGAGATCGAGCTCAACTCCGCCGGCGACAACCCGCTCGTGCTGGTCGACGAGGACGCGATCGTGTCGGTCGGCAACTTCGACGTCGCGTCGCTGGCGATGGCCTTCGACTACGTGCGGCTCGGCATCGCCCACGCCGCCCAGGTCGCCAACGAGCGCGTCCAGAAGCTGCTCTGGCAGCACTTCTCCGGGCTGCCGACGGGGCTGGCGCGCCAGGACGGGCCCGACCGGCGGCCTGCGGCCGCTGGGCCGCTCCTTCGCGGCGCTCGCCTCCGAGGCCCGCTTTCTCGCCAACCCGGTGTCGCTGGACTACCGCGGTCAGCTCGCCGAGGGCGTCGAGGACCACGCGTCGATGGCGCCGCTGGCCGTCAACACCACCTCGACGCTGGTCAGCCTCGCGCACCGGCTGGTGGCGCTCGAGCTGATCGTCGCCGCCCAGGCGGTCGACCTCCGCGGCGGCCCCGAGCGGCTGGGCGCCGGCACCGGTCGCGCCTACTCGCTCGTGCGCGAGTACGCGCGGACGCTGACCGACGAGACCGAATGGAACGCCGACGTCGAGGGCCTGGCGCGCCTGGTCGGCGACGGCGGCCTGGCCCGGCGCGTGGCGCGGGTGGCCGGCGCGCGTCCGGCGCTCTCCGAGCACGAGCCGCCCGGGATCTGATCGCGCATGCCCGTCCGGGCCCTCGAGCGCGCCGTCGACCTGCTGCACCACCTCGGCCGCCAGCCGGCCGGTCCGACCGTGGCCGAGCTGGCCACCGAGGCGGGGATGCCGACGAGCACCGCCTACCGGCTGCTGGCCGAGCTCGAGCAACACGGCCTCGTCCACGGGGCCCCGACAGCACGGTCGCGCTGGGGACGCGACTGGTGGCACTGGGGCGCAGCGCCGAGGCCGGGCTGCGCGAGCGGGTGGTGGAGCCGGCGACCGACGGTGATGGACGAGCTGTCAGAGCAGGTGGGGGAGACGGTGATCCTCACCGCGCCCTGTGCCCTGGAGGCGATCGTGCTCCACGTCGTGGAGGCCGAGCGCCACTCGGTGCGCCTCTCCTACGCGCTGTTCCGGCGCGGGCCGATGCATCGCGGCGCGTCGGGCAAGATCCTGGCCGCGTTCCTGGAGCCCGGCGAGCGGGCGCGGCTGCTGGATGCGGTGAGCGCGCCGGGACTCGAGGCCGAGCTCGACGCGGTCCGGCGTGACGGGGATCGTCGTCACCGTGGGCGAGCTCGACGACGGCGCCGCCGCTGTGGCCGCGCCGATCCTCGACCGGCGCGGGCGGCTCGTCGCGGGTCTGTCGGTGGCCGGCCCAGCCGAGCGGATCACCGCATGCGTGCCGGCGCTGCGGGCGGCGGTGACCGCCGCCGCGGGCAAGGTGCAGCGCGCGTACGAGCCCTGAGCGGTCCGCAGGTCGCCGCCACCTGCATTTCCCGGCAAACCAGCTCGATATCGCGATGGTTTGGCGACTTCTGCATGCTCCACATGCAATTCCCGGCGAACCCGGCGCACGAAACGCGATTTGCCGGCTTCTACAGGTTGAGGGGGACGGTCGGCGGCGGCCGACTGTCATCGGCGCTCGGGGAAAGGCGAAACGCCGGCGTCGCGACGGCGCAACACACACATGGTGAGAGAATTCTTACCTGGCGGTTGCGACCGGTAACCGCCCGTTCACAACCGCCTGAGTGGCTGGGAATACGGTGGCGGCGGGCGCACACGTATCCAACTGACAGGAGCTTCAATGAAGAGGCATTTCGGGGTGGCGGCAGCGGTCGCGTGTGTGGTCGGCGCGGCCGCGCCGGCGGCGGCGCTGGCCCATGACGGGGGCGGCGCTGACCAGCTGCGGCCGGGAAACCTGCTGGTGAGCGGCAGCACGTATCGCGGGGCCGAAATCCAGCCGGGCGTGACGCAGCTGGCGCCCGGTTGCACCACGGGTAACTGCGTGACCGCCACCAGCGACGGCGCGTACCCCTACGTGTTCAACAACGACCAGGCCGACGCGAGCTTCGGGGTGACCTCGCCGATCTTCCTGTGGCAGCTGTCGCCCGACGGTGACGTCGTCAGCCGGATCAAGGTGCCGGCGCACGAGCTGGTGACGAGCTTCTCGTCCAAGTCGGAGCTGGCACTCAACCTGTCCACGACGGGGCGGGCCGTGACGTTCATGGGCTACGTGGCGCGGCCGCGCGAGCTCGACGTCTCGAACTCCAACACCCCGGGCGCGATCGACCCCACCAACCCGGTGCCGGGCAGCGACTTCCGGGCGGTGGCCCAGCTGAACCAGTGGGGTCACTTCACGTTCACCGAAACCAACGCTTACAGCGGCAACAACGGTCGGGCGGCGATCCTCAACGACGAGCCCAACGCGAACGTCTACTACACCGCCGGCAACGCCGGGAACGGGGCCAACCCGCAGCCGGCCGGCGTGGTCGCGGGCGCGGGTGCCCAGATCTTCAGCCCGTCCCTGGCGCCCGAGGCCGACCAGAAGCCGGGTGCCCCGACGCCCGTCGGGAGCTTCAGCGTCACCCTGCTCGGCGACAAGGCCGACAAGATCGGCAAGGACGACAACTTCCGTGGGATGACGGTCTTCAACAACGTCCTCTACTACACGAAGGGCAGCGGGTCCAACGGCGTCGACACCGTCTACTTCGTCGATACGACCGGCAAGCAGTGCCCCAACGGCGTGGGCGTCCCCGCCGCCGGGGCCAAGTTGCCGACGACCTCGATACCGTATGACCTCAGCACGGTGGCCAACACCAGCCTGAGCAGCAACATGTGCGTCCTGCAGGGCTTCAACACCGCCCTGGCCAAGAACGCCACCGACGCCTCGTCGTACCCGTTCGGGATCTGGTTCGCCAACAAGGACACCCTCTACGTGGCCGACGAAGGGTCGGGCAACAACGCCTTCGACACCACCAACGGCACCTACAGCGCCGCGGCGGCATCGACCACCGCCGGCCTGCAGAAGTGGGTGTTGGACACCACCACAGACCCCACGAAGCCGACCTGGAAGCTCGCCTACACGCTGCAGGGCGGCCTCAACCTCGGCCAGCCGTACGTCGTGCCCGGCTACCCGATCGGGACCAACGCCGTCACCAAGCTCCCCTGGGCGCCGGCCACCGACGGGCTGCGCAACATCACGGGGCGGGTCAACCGCGACGGCTCGGTCACGATCTGGGCGGTGACGTCAACGGTGAGCGGGTCAGGCGATCAGGGTGCCGACCCCAACCAACTGATCGCCATCACGGATAACCCGTCGCCGACGGCGACCGCGCCGGCCGCCGGCGAGGCGTTCCACACGGCCCTGGCTTCGCGTTACGGCCGCGTGGTGCGCGGCGTCTCGCTGACATCCGGTGGCTTCGACGGCCGGCTCACGCACGGACGGGATCACGCGCGGGAGCGCGCTGGCCGCTCGCGCTGACGCGCCTGCGCCTCGGGCGCGGAGGACTCGGCAGCAGCTGATCCTCCGCGCCCGGCCGCAGGACCACGATCTCACCGGGGGCGTGGTCCAGCAGCCAGGCCACGTCCTCGGGGCCGAACCCCGGGCCGCCGTCACTGGCCGCCGCCATGACGATCCGCTCGAAGCGCTCGGTGGCGATCGTCCGTCTCAGCGCGTGGCGGTAGGTCCGGCCGCGCTCGATGCGGGCGTCGATGGGCACGCCGAATGCCGCGGCGCGGTGCTCGATCGCCTCCTGGAGCGGCAGGCAGACCGACGCCTGGCGCGGCAGCGGCGAGTCCAGCGGCAGAGTGAGCGGTACCCGGGCCAGAAACACCGGCAGCAGCGTGGCGTCCTCGGCGCGGGCGAGGCGCAGGGCAGCGTCCAGCGCGCGTTGCGAGAGCGCCGATGCGACGAACGGGAACAGGATCCGCCGCGCGCCCGGGGCCGGGGCAGTGGGGTGGCTCGACGCGCCGCGCCGCATGTACAGCGCCAGAACGGCCAGCGCCCCCGCCAGGACGACGATGACGACGATGAGCACGAGGGTCACTGAGCCTCCTTCATCCGCTGGGTCCGGTCGGCGACGATACGCAGATCGACGCCGGGCAGCAGCATCGTCAAGCGCGCCGGGAGCCCGGGGTCCATCAGCCGCCGCAGCGCGCCCTGCGGACTGGGCGCGCCCATGAGCACGTAGGTGGTGCCGCGTTCCCGAGCGACCCGCTGAGTCACGAGCGCGGTATCGGGGCCGCGCTCGACCAGCAGGTGAGCGCCGAGGATGCTGGTCAGCCGCCGAAGTGCCGCGAGCTGCTCGCTCTCCGCCTCTGTGGGCTCCTCCGCGGGGGTGACCCAGAGGACGTCAAGCTCGGCGCCCAGGCGCTGGGCCGAGCGCCACGCCCGCCGCACGATGCGCTGGGCAGCGGGTTCGGGCCTGACCAACGCCAGCAGCCGCTCCGCGATCGCCGACGGCGCTCCGCCGTCGACCAGCCGCTCGTCGCGGCGGCGCGGACGCGCCCCATCCCCGTCCAGCGGGTTGCGTTTGTGCTCGACCTCCTCGGCGACCTGGCGCAGCGAGACCTCGCGCAGCGCCGAGAGGTTCTCCACCTTGAAGAAGTTGTTGAGCGCGGTCTGGACGCGCTCTGCTGGGTAGACCTTGCCGGCGAGCAGCCGCTCGATGAGGGAGTCGGGCGTGATGTCGATGAGCACGACATCGTCGGCGGCGGCCAGCACGGCGTCGGGCACGGTCTCGCGCACCCGGGTCCCGGTCAGCTCGGCGACCTGGTCGTTGAGGCTCTCGAGGTGCTGGACGTTGACGCTGGAGTACACGTCGATTCCGATCGCGAGGACGTCCTCGACGTCCTCGTAGCGCTTGGGGTGCTCGGTGCCCGGCGCATTGGTGTGCGCCAGTTCGTCGATGAGGCAGAGCTCCGAGTCCCGGCTCAGGACCGCGGGCAGGTCCATCTCCTCGAGCACGGTGTCGCGGTAGCGGACAAAGCGGCGCGGGACCACCTCCAGGCCCGCGGCCTGTTCCATCGTCTCGGCGCGCCCGTGGGGCTCCAGGTAGCCGATCACGACGTCGCGCCCGGCCAGCGCCTCGGCCTGCCCCTCCTGGAGCATGCGGTACGTCTTGCCGACGCCGGCGGCCATGCCGAGGAAGACCTTGTGACGACCGCGGGTGACGGCCATCGGCTCATTCCTCGCCGTCGCACACGACGGCGTGGAGGCAGATCACCGCGCCGCTGGCCTGCTGGGAGGGTGGGAGCGAAGCCATCATGACGACATTGTCCAGCGTGCCGACC
>CAWDFE010000042.1:0-60147 GCA_963801435.1 uncultured Actinomycetota bacterium | reverse complement strand
GATGGGCGGCCCACAGCTCCTGCTCCTTGACCCGGTCCTGCAGTGGCTTGGCCGCCCGGCGCAGGCCCTCCCAGCCCAGCTCGTCCAGCAGCGTCTCCAGCGGCCAGACCTGCTCGCGCACGAAGGCGCGCATCCACTCCAGCTTGCGCTCGAACTCCGGCTCTGTCGAGAAATCCCACGCCATCGGGCGATCCCGTCACACGCTACTGCAAGCGCCTGCCTTGGAGTAGGCTTGACGCTCGCAGCCAGCCATACGGGAGCGGGAACTTGCCGCAGCAGCACCTCGACCGCCTCACCTCGATCGACGCGTCATTCCTGCACCAGGAGGGTCGCGCGTCGCACATGCACATCGGCGGCGTGCTCATCTTCGAGGGGCCGGCCCCGGCATTCGAGGACTTCATCGATCACGTCCGCGGGCGGCTCCACCTCGTGCCCCGCTACCGCCAGAAGCTGGCCACGCCGCCGCTGGAGACCGGCCGGCCGCTGTGGGTCGACGATCCGGACTTCAACCTCGAATACCACGTGCGCCACACCGCGCTCCCGGCGCCCGGGTCCGAGGAGCAGCTGTTCCTGCTGACGTCACGGATCGCCTCCCAGCAGCTGGACCGATCCAAGCCGCTGTGGGAGAACTGGCTCGTCGAGGGGCTCGACGGCGACCGCTTCGCGCTGATCTCCAAGACCCACCATGCTCTCGTGGACGGCATCGCCGGAGTCGATCTGGCGTCGGTGCTGTTCGACACGGAGCCCGAGCCGAGGGGTGGGCGGGACGAGGTCGCCGGACTGGAGCCGTGGCGGCCCGAGCCTGAGCCGTCCCCGGCCGGCCTGGTGCTCGCCGGAGCGCGCGGCGTGGTCACCACCACGGCCTCGCTCGTCACGCGCACGGCCGTCGCCGCCACGCGTCCGGCGACGTCGCTGCACCTCGCGCGCGACGTGTTGGAGGGGCTGGGCGAGCTGGTGTGGGCCGGCCTGAACCCCGCCCCCGAGACGCCGCTGAATGTCACCATCGGCCCCCATCGCCGCTACGCGGTCGTGCGCCAGCAGCTGGCGGACTACAAGGAGGTCAAGGACGTCCTCGGCGGCACCGTCAACGACGTGGTGCTCACGGTGGTGTCGGGCGCCCTGGCGCAATGGCTGCGCTCGCGCGGCGTCCGCACGGAGGGACTGGAGATGCGCGCGCTCGTCCCGGTCTCGGTGCGCACCACCGATCAGCGCGGCAGCATGGGCAACAAGCTCACCGTTATGCGCGGCCCGCTGCCGGTCTACATCGACGAGGCGGTCGCCCGGCTGCGCTTCATCCGCTCCGCCATGGACGGCCTCAAGGAGTCAAAGCAGGCGGTGGGGGCGGCCACGTTGACGGCGGTCAACAACCTGGCGCCGCCGACGATCCTGGCGCAGGCGAGCCGGCTGAACTTCTCCACTCGGCTGTTCAACCTGCTGGTGACCAACATCCCTGGCCCGCAGGTGCCCCTCTACGTGCTCGGCCGCCAGCTCCAGGACCTGTTCCCGGTCGCCTTCCTGCCCGAGAACCACGCCCTCGCCGTCGCGATCATGTCCTACAACGGCGGCCTGGACTGCGGGCTGCTGGGCGACTTCGACGCGCTGCCCGACATCGACGTCGTTGCCGACGGCATCGAGGCGTCGCTGGCGGAGCTTCTGGCGGCCGCCCGCGGCCGCCGTCCCCAGCGTGCTCCGGCGGCGTCCAACGGCGACGGGTCGGCGAGCGCCGCCCCGGCCTCCGGCGCAGGCGGTCCGGCGCCGATCGTGCCCGCCGAACACGGGCGGCCCAAGCGAGGCCCGGCCGCCGACATGCGCGCCAAGCGCGAGCGCGGCGCACGCCCCCCGCGCAAGCGAACCCAGAGCTAACCAGAGGCCAAAAGGAGCACCATGGAAGACGATGTTCTGATCAAGCCCGGGGAGATCGCCTTCCACCTCGAGCTGACCGCGGCCCAGCTTAAGATCGTCCACACAGCGCTGAAGTCCCTGGTGGACGACCTCGGCCGCCAGGAGCACGACGTGCGCAGCGTGGCCCTGGCCGTGCTGGCCAAGCTCCCCGGCGAGCACGACATCCGCGCCATAGACCTCAACCGCGAGCTGCGCCGCGAGGTCTGAGCCGCCTCGGGCTCAGCGCCCGACAGACCCCGCGGGCTCAGCCTGGATCCGCCGCTCCTGGGGTCGTCTCGCCGCCGGATGGCCCTCGCTATACGCCGAGACTCCGCCCCATTATCGGTGGACCCTGGCTCAGAAGCCGAGCGCGAACTTGGCGTCCTCGCTCATCAGCTCGGGCGTCCAGGGCGGCGTGAAGGTCATGGTGGATTGAACGTCCTCGACGCCGTCCAGATCCGTCACGAACTCCTCAATCTGCTCCGAGACCTGAGGTCCGATCGGGCAGCCGGGGCTGGTGAGCGTGTACGTGACGTGCACTGAGCCGCCGTCGACCTCGACCTCGTAAATGAGGCCGAGCTCGACGAAATCGAGTCCCAGCTCGGGATCGATGACGTCGCGGAGGGCGTCGGTCACTTCATCGACAGTTGCCATGGACCACAGTCTAGAGACCGGCCGCGAGGCCCCTCCGAACCACGCCGCGCCGACGCGCGAATGACAGCGCGGTGCCATTTGACAGATCGGCTTGCCAAGTACCGGCGGATTTGAGTAGGTTTCCGGGATCGTCGTCTTCGATGACACACCGCCGGTCCTGCGCTGCGCCGGCGACGAGGACCGCACGACGCAGGGCCCCCGCCGCCGTGCGCTGATCAGGGCCATCCGCGCTCAGAAGGACGTGCGCGTGGACCTGTCAGAGCTGGTCTTCGCCGACGCGTCGCTGATGCTCGACCTGGTGATGCTGGCGCGCCGGCTGCGCGCCCACGGGTGCGGAGTGCGGCTATGCGGCCCCCAGCCGCAGATCCGCACCTTGATCGAGCTCGTCGGACTGCACAAGCTCCCGGGCGTCAAGCTGGACGAGCCGGCGCCCGCGCTGGCCTCCTAGTAGCCGCCCCCCGGCCCGCTCGTTCGTCCGGGACGCCGCGTATCGCGCGCGCTCCGTCCGGAGCCGTCCCTACTTTTCGCGGCAGTCGCATTCCCCTACTCGGAGCCGCAATGACTCTCTGCTTCATAGAACCGCAGAACGCCATCCGGGTGATCGCCGATTCGGTCGGCCGGGAGGCGCGCCGTCAGATCCTGGGCGAGGTGGTCCGGGCGTGGGTTGACGAGATCCCGGAGAGCGAGCTGGACTCCCACTATGCCAAGGCCGTGGCCGACCTGGACGAGCACGATCTGTCGCTCCTGGCCGCCTGGCACGTCTCGCTGGAGGTGGGGCACCCCCTGCCCAGCAAGGAGTTCTTGGTCAACGTGTTCCCGTCGCTGGGCGAGAACCGGCGCGAGGCGCTGAAGATCGCCGCCGGGTTCCGCGGCGAGGAGGCGTTCGAGGCCGGCGTGGGCGAGGAGCAGGCCTTCGACACGGTGCTGCCGTGGCTCTCGGAGGAGCGGTGTCGCTCGCTGGCGGCCGAGTGCCTGGAGCTCTACTGCTGGGACCGGCTGGGCGCCGAGAACTGACCCGCCCCGGCTGACGAACGCGCGATGGTGGCGCGAGCCCGGTCAGCCGACCGTGACGAGCGCCGCGCTGGCGGCCGGAACCGACAGCGTCACGCGGCCGCCCACCACGCGTGCCGGCTCAATCTCGGGTGTCCCGAGCTGTCCGCTTGCGGTCTCCGCGCCGTAGCTTCGCCCGCCCAGCGTGACCCCGTGGCGGGCGCGGGCGCTGGGTGCCAGCAGCCGCTCCACGGTCGCGGTGGGCCGCGCGCCGGCGGGCAGGTGGACCGTGACCGTCTTGCGCCGGGTCTGGCTCTTGTTGATGAGCACGACGCGGACGCGACGGTCGGGGGCCCGCGTGGCCCAGGCGCTGAGCCCGCTGTCGGCGCCGCGGCGGCTCAGCGCGAGCAGCCGGGCGCCGGCGGGGGCCGCCCGGGCGAACAGCTCAAGCCCGTAGTAGACCGGGCGCACCTGAGCCTGCCAGCGGCCACCGCGCCGGCTGAAGGCGAACAGCTCGTAGGCGGTGTGGGGCAGGGTGTGCAGGTTGACCCCATCCACCCCGGCCCGGGCCAGCCCGAACAGGGCATCGGTGACCCACAGGGCGCTGGCGAAGGCGTCGCTGACCCCCGCCTTGCCGCGGCAGGCCACGGAATTGAGCTCGTCGAGGCGGAGCCGGCGGTGCTGGGCGTGGGCGATGTCGATCCAGCGTTTGAGGCTGTCGGCCAGCGTGACGGTGGCGTAGCTTGAGAGCAGGTGGGAGATCGTCGGGTACTGCGGCGAGCTCGGCGGCACGTAGCAGTTGCGCAGCGGGTAGCGGTGCACGGTCATCGTCGACAGCCGCGGCTCGCGCCGCAGCAGGTCCGAGACGGTGTTGACCCAGGACCCCCTCCCCGGGTTGGGGCCCGCCGCCAGCGCCGGCCCGGCCAGCGCGAGGGGTGCGGTCCGACGGGCGATCGCCTCGAACTGCGGGCGGAAGGCGGGGTAGCCGAAGCTGCCCGGCCGGGCGTGGACGGGCGCGCCGGCGGCGGTGTGGTAGACAGTGATCTTGTTGTAGACGTTGGGCTCGTTGCCGATCTCCACCGCGTCGATGGCGTTCTCGCCCAGCGCGCTGACGTAGTCGCGGACCTCGGCGGCATCGAGGCCCGGGTCGTTCGCCGCCAAATTCAGCCCCATGATCATGCGCGCGCCGAGCTGCCGGGCCAACGCTCCGGTGGTGGCCATCCAGCCCGGCGTCAGCTCGTAGCCCACATACGGCAGGGACTTGACGCCGCGGCCGGTGACGTAGGAGACATCGGTGCTGTCGCCCCCGATCCGCAGCTCTGGGGCCTGGCCGGGGGTGAGGTTGCGGATGAGCGAGACGAGCACCGGATTGATATGCGCGGGGTCTGAGCCGGTGTAGGCGCGCACGCCCTGGAACTCGAACGAGAACCCCAGAAACCCCGACGGGATCGCCGCGCCGATGGCGTGGTCTGACACCGACACCGAGACGGTGGGATCGCCCGGGTGGGGCGGATCGGGGGCAAGGGTGCCGGTGCTGGCCACCCGGGAGCCGGTGGCGACGCGGCCAGGCTGAGAGGAGCTCAGCAGCACGGCGGCGACCATGGCGGCGGCGAAGAGGAGCACGGACCCCACCCCCGTCACCCACCAGAACCGGCGGCCCACGGGCTAACCCTTCTCCCGCAATGCGGCCTCGGTCTCGGCGATGGCCTGCTCGGTGGATTGGAACCAGACCGCCCGGATGCCCAGTGCCTGCGCGCCGGTGCAGTTGAGCTCGATGTCGTCGATGAGCAGCGCGGCCGCGGCGTCGACCCCTAGGCGCTCGAGCGTGATCTCGTAGATGCGCGGCTCGGGCTTGCGCGACCCGACGAAGGCGGAGTCCACCACGACGTCGAAGATGTCGTCCACCGGCAGCATGGCGCGCCAGCGCTGGTCCCACTCGCGCACGTTGTTGGTGCAGATGGCCAGCTTGTAGCCGCGCTCACGCAGCTCGCGCATGTAGCCGATCATGCGCTCGTTGGGCGCCAGATGGGCGAAGTAGCGCTCGCCGAAGCCGTCCATGTCGACCGTCCGGCCGAGCTGCTCGGAGAGCTGTGCGCCGATCTGGGTCAGGAAGATGGGTTCGCTCAGCCGTCCCGTCTCCAGCTCGAACAGCGGGTTGGCGCCATGGCGGACGGCGAGGGCGGCCATCGCCCTCCCGAGCTCGGGCAGCGGGATCCCGGAGGACTCCTGGAAGGCCTCGAACGAGCCCTGCAGCGACGACGTGAGGACGCCGCCGAAATCGCTGATCACGGCGCCCACCTGCGGCCGCGGCTCTTCGTCGCGCCCCGGTGACCCGGCGCCGTCCCTGGCGTCCGCCGTCGTCATCTAGAACGTGGCGAGCACGTACACGCCGGTCCCCTCGCGCCCCCGGCTGTGACATCGCAGCGGGATGACGCGCAGTTCCGTGTCCTGCGCCTGCAGGGCGGCGCCGTCACCCGAGGCCTCGCCGGCTACGCGGCGCGGGAACTCCTGGTCGCCCTCGCCGATCCAGAGCTCGAGGCTGGCTCGCGACGGCAGACCTGACGCGCCGTAGGTGGTCGACAGACGGGGGTCGTCGACCGGGACCCAGCCCTCGGGATCGAACAGCGTGGCCGCGACGAGGTCGGACTCCTGGCCCAGGGTGGCTGCCGCGCGTAGCGCGAGCAGCATGAAGGCCTCGTCCCGGTCAAACCAGCCGGACACCATCCGGGCCGACCCCAGCGAGCCGGCGTCGACGCCGTCGATCACGCACCGGGTGCCCACGCAGTCGACCTGGCGCTCGGCGCCGCCGATGGCGACGGTGCCGCGGACCCGGCACAGCTCGTCGCAGCCGCTGAGATCGGCGGTGGAGTCCTCGTCGGCGGACTCCATCTCCTCCGCCTCGCCGCCCGGGACAACGTGCAACTCGACGCCCTCGCCGCTCAGCCGCCACCCGACGCCTTCGAGGCTCCAGCCCTCGGCGGGCAGCGCGGCGGACCACGTCTCACCGCTGCTGTCACCGAACACGAGAACGGGGCTGGAGGTGTGCACGGCCGCGCCCCACAGCCCGCCCGAGATGTCGCCGAACGCGAGCGTGCGCAGGTGGTTGGTGGCGGTCAGGCTCATCCGTGCAGCTGGGGGCGATCGAGGTCGGTGGCGGTGGAGTCCACATCGTAGTCCGATCGCGGCGCGCGGGAGAACCGGGTGGCGGCGACCACCAGCCGACTCTGGAAGTTGCGGATGAGCGCTGCGCGGGCCAGCGCACGGCTCGGGGCCAGCACAAGCAGCAGGCCGATCCCGTCGGTGATGAAGCCGGGGATCATGATCAGCACGCCTCCCGCAAGCGCCAGCGCCCCATCGACCGCCTCTCGCCCGGGCGGGCGCCCCGCGGCCGCGGCGGCACTGAGGCGACGCCACGCGGCGCGGCCCTCCGAACGGGTCAGCCACATACCGATCGGCAGGCCCACGATGAGCAGGACGATGGTGAGCGCGACGCCGATCGCCTCGGCGACCTTGATGGCCACGAACAGCTCGGCCACCGGCCACAGGATGAGGAGGAGCAACGCGAACATCTCTGGCTAAGGCTAGCCGCCGGCGGCGTGCGGCGTGCGGCTGACGTGGCGGGGCATCAGAGGCCGAGGGCGGCTTGAGCGCTTCTGACCAGGGCCGGGTCGGGTTCGGTCTCGGCGTCCAGCCCCATCCCTGCCCGCGACCCCCGTTCCCAGTTGAACAGACCCAGGTCCAGCGCCGCCAGCGGCAGGCCGCAGGCGGCGGCGAGGTCGGCGGAACGCCGCTCCAGGAGCATCGGGTCACCGATCCCCAGCACGCGCTTGGCGGCGAGCGTCACCGGGTCGTTGCCGCCGAGGCCCAGCGCGCCCGCGCTCAGCTCGTAGACGCCCAGCGCTCCGAGCGTGGCGAGCAGGTCGAAACGGGCCCCCCGGTGCAGGCCCGGCAGCGCCAGGCGCTCGAACACGCGGGCGAAGCGCCGCTCGGGCGTCCACGCGGCGTCCCCGGTGAACGCGGCCTCCTGGGAACCGGCGCGTCGCGCCCACAGCCGGTAGGCGTCGGTCGTCCGCGTCGCTGCGCCGGCCTCGTAGGAGGTGCGGGGGCCGGTCGGGACGTCGTTGAGACGTGGGGCCTCGCCCGAGCTCCACGAGGTACGGGCCTGGGCGATACCGGCGAACGGATCGGCATCGTCGAGGGGTCCCACGTAGACGATGAGGAACGCCAGCCAGGTGCGCTCGTCAAGCGGCCGTGCCGCGTCGGCGACCTCCCCGTAGAGCCCCGGCGGAGCGGACCGCAGGCGCTCCAGCCGGGTCGCGGCGAAGGCCATCTCCACCACCAGCCGCTCGGCATCGGCGCCCGACCGCAGTCCGGGGACCAGCGCGGAGCGAAACCCGTCCTCGGCGGCCCGGGAGAGCCGGCGGACGGTGAGGCCACCCGACGCCCGCGTGCCGGCGCGCGCGGCACCGGAGCCGGCGCGCGCGGCGTCGACGCCGGCGCGCGTGCCCGCGCCCGGCGCGGTCGCGCCCGGGCGGGAGGGCCGCACCGTATGCCCACCGGGGGACACGACCGGACGCATCTCAACGTCCTGCTCCCGGGAGCAGATCGGGCAGTTCTGGACGAGACGATTGTGGCGGCAGAAAGTCGGCATCGAGCGAGTGGCGGACCCCTCGATCAACTATAGGTCCAGCGGGTCGCGACCGTCCCGATCCAGGCCGGGGGGCGGCTCGCCACGAAGATCCGGCTCCCCCGCTCGATCGCGGCCTCCAACGAGCTTCGGCAACGCCCACGCCACCGCAACCCTGGCGGCGCGGAGCTGCGCGGGAGGGCCCGGGCGGTGACCGCCGTCCGCGCGGGCGGCCGCGCACCGTCGCTCAGGCGGTGGACACGCTCTCGGCGCGCCGATGCTCGCGGGCTCGCGCCATCACCTGCTTGAAGCTCGTGAAGCGGAAGATGAAGACGAGCGCCCCGAAGCCGAGCGCAGTGCTCAGCGCCGCGGTGGCGATCTGCTGGCCCACCGAGAACGCCGCCACGTAGGGCCCGCCGAAGATCTGGAGCAACAGCGCCTGCTGGACGCCGGCGCCGCCCGGTGTGAACGGGAACACCGAGGCGACCACCTGGACCGCCAGCACGAGCAGCGCGTTGCGCGCCGAGCCGCCGATGTGGAAGGCGTCGAGTAGGGCCCAGTAGGCGGCGAAGCGGGCGATCCAGCTGGCGAACTGCCAGCGGCACATCTCGCGGCGGTAGCGGCGGCGATCGGACAGGATCGTCAGGCCAAGGCGGATGCGCTGCCAGAATGCCCGCACCTTCGCCGACAGCAGGGCGAACCCCACGAGGAACGCGATCGCGAGCACGGTGAGGAAGAACAGGGTGAAACGCATGTGCGAGGCGAAGAAGCTGATGTCGAACGCCGGCAGTTTGGAGAAGTCCGGCGGCTTGGGGAAGACGCCCTGGGTGAAGGCGAAGCACATGATCAGCAGCCCCATGAACCAGTCGAACAGCACCCCGGTCGACAACGCGGCGGCCACGGTGGGATAGGTCGAGGGCGGGATGGAGATCCGCGTCAGGAACAGCTGGACCACGTTTCCGCCGCCCAGGGGGAACACGTTGTTGACGGCGTAGCCGACCATGTAGGCGCCCCACACGTCGCGCCAGCGCACCGGCACGCCCGGATAGGCGGCGCGCACGGCGTTGAACAGGGCTCGGGAGCGCAGCAGGAGATAGACGCCGAAGAGCGCCAGGCCGAGGAGCAGCGACAGCCAGCTCAGGCTCGCCAGCTGGGAGAAGAACGTCCCCGCCGAGGAGAAGAAGCTGGTGATCGTGTCGCCGATCGAGCTGCCGTGACCGTGGGCCGCTGCGGGGCCGCCGGCGACGACGGCGGTGACGGGAGCGAGCACCGGGCTGAGCAGGGGCGATCCCACGCACACACGGTCGCACACGCGGCAGTCGGGCGCTCGACCTGCTCGAGCGTGGGAAATCAACCGCCTTTAAGAGGACCGGGGGGCCCAGATCCATCTGGGCCCCCCGGAGAGTCAGGGAAGTGGGGGCGCAGTTCCCTGACCGACAGGGGCGAGTTTCCCCGTCCCAAGCCTTGAGTAAACCTCAATGCCCCGAACAATTTGGCTAGGCACAACTGATAGGCCGCACCACCGTGGTTAAAGTATCAGCTTCGCAGGCGTCCATGGGATAAGAATCACCGATCACGGGTAGCGGGTCCGGTGAAGAACTCCTCCCCGGGACGGACGGTTCCCGCCGCTTCGGCCTGGTGGCGGAGCGTCTGGTCGGGATCACCGCTCCACGCGCCGACGGCGAGCCGCTCGCGGTCGGCGTCCATCGGACTGCCCCCCAGGTCGGTGTTGACGACCCGGGCGCATTTGCGTCCCTCGCTGATGGCGGTGACCACCAGCGACTGGCCGATGCGGGCGTCGCCGCAGGCGTAGATACGGCCCACGGTCGTGCGATAGGTCATCTGGGTGGCGATGTTGCCGCGATGGTCGAGCTCGATGCCCGCCTGCTCCAGGAGGCCGTCGCGTTCCGGGCCCTCGAACCCGATGGCGATCAGCACGAGATCCGCCTCGAGCACGAACTCGCTGCCGGGCACGGGGGTCAGGTCGCGCGAGGAGCTGCCCGTCACCTGACGGGCATAGACGTGGCTCACCAGACCGTCCTTCCCGCCGAAGCCGGTGACCTCCGTGCCCCAGCGCCGCTTGCCGCCCTCCTCCAGCGCGTAGGTCATCGCGGTGCGCTTGGGCGGCAGCGGCCATGGCGCCCGGGGATCGCCGTGATCGCCCACCTGGGCGTACACGTCGAGCATGACGACGCTCCGCGCGCCTTCGCGGTGGGAGTTGGAGATGCAGTCCATGCCGGTGTCGCCACCCCCGATGACGATCACTTTCTTGCCGGCGGCGCTGATCTCGTGGCCCGGCGCGGGCGAACGCGACGGGCGTCCCTCCTGAGCTGCGACCCAGCGGTTGCGCTGGTAGAGGTAATCCATGGCCGGGTGGATCGAGGCCAGCTCGCGGCCGGGCACCCGAAGATCGCGCGAAACCCGGCTGCCGACCGCGACGACCACGGCGTCGAAGCGCTCGTCGAGCTCCTCGGCGGTGATGTCCGAGCCGACCTCGGTGTCGTAGCAGAACTCGATGCCCTCCTGCTCGAGGATCACCACGCGACGGTCGATGATCCACTTCTCCAGCTTGGCATCGGGGACGCCGAAGCGCAGCAGGCCGCCGGGCCCCTCGTCACGCTCGAACACGGTCACCGAGTGGCCGCACTGGTTGAGCTCGGCGGCGACCGCCAGCCCCGCCGGGCCGGTGCCCACGACGGCCACCGAGCGGCCCGAGCGGCGGTCGGGCGGGTGTGGCACCACCCAGCCCTCGCTGAACGCGCGCTCGATGATGGACAGCTCGATCTGCTCGATGGCGACCGGGTCGTCGTTGATCGCCAGCACGCACGCCGACTCGCACGGCGCGGGGCAGATCAGGCCGGTGAACTCGGGGAAGTTGTTGGTTGCGTGCAGCTGCTCGATCGCGTCGCGCCACTTGTCGCGGTAGACGAGGTCGTTCCAGTCCGGGATGAGGTTGCCCAGCGGGCAACCCTCGTGGCAGAACGGCACTCCGCAGTCCATGCACCGCGCGCCCTGACGGCGCAGCTCGGCCTGGGGCTGGAGCCCGAAGTACTGCTTGTAGTCGCCGACGCGGGCGCGCGGGTCGCGCTTGTCAAAGCCGACCCGGTGGACCTTCAGGAATGCGCCGAGCTCGCCCATGGAGCGCTGGAGGGTAGCCGAGGCCCACTCAGGCCCCGATCCGCTCCCCCTCCTCGGGCTGCGTCTCCTCGGCACGCTGCTCGAGCACCCGCTTGTAGTCGCGCGGCATCACCTTGACAAACCGCTGGGACTCGCGCTCCCACGACGCCAGGATGTTGCGGGCGCGCAGCGATCCGGTGCGCTGTGCGTGCTCGGAGATGAGCGATCTGACCTCGCGCTCCGCCGCCTCGTCGAGCGGGTCGAGGTCCACCAGCTCGAGGTTGCAGCGGCCCCGGAAGCGGCTGTCGCGGTCATAGACATAGGCGATCCCGCCGCTCATGCCTGCGGCGAAGTTGCGGCCCGTCGTCCCCAGGACGACCACCCGCCCCCCGGTCATGTACTCGCAGCCGTGATCGCCGACGCCTTCCACGACCGCGTACGCCCCCGAATTGCGCACGGCGAAGCGCTCTCCGGCCAGCCCGCGGATGAAGGCGCGTCCCGCGGTGGCGCCGTACAGGACGGTGTTGCCGACGATCATGTTCTCCTCGGCGCGGAACAGCGCGCTCTCCGGTGGGCGGACGGACACGATGCCGCCCGACAGACCCTTGCCGGTGTAGTCGTTGGTCTCGCCGCGCAGGGAGAAGGTGACGCCCGGCGCCAGCCAGGCGGCGAAGCTCTGGCCCGCCGAGCCCGAGAAGGAGATGTCGATCGTGTTCTCGGACAGCCCGGACGCGCCGCGCCGCCGCGCGATCTCGCCGGACAGGATCCCGCCCACGGTGCGGTTGACGTTGCGCACCGGGATCGGGCCCTGGCGTACCTGCTCGCCGCGCTCGATCGCGGGTGCGCACAGCTGCACGAGCTCCCAGTCCAACGCGTCGTCGAGTACCGGCACCTGCTTGCGCGTGCGCGAGCGCGGCACCTCCGGCGGGAGGTCGATGGTGCCGAGGATCATCGACAGGTCGACGCCCCGCGATTTCCAGTGGTCCACCGCGTCGTCGGTCTCGAGCAGGTCGGCGCGCCCGATCAGGTCGGCGAAGCGCCGCACACCGAGCCGCGCCATCAGCCCACGCACCTCCTCGGCGATGAACATCAGGTAGGCGACGACGTGCTCGGGAGTCCCCTCGAAGCGCGCCCGCAGCTCGGGGTTCTGCGTGGCGATCCCCACCGGACAGGTGTTGAGGTGGCAGACGCGCATCATGATGCAGCCCATCGCGATCAGCGGGGCAGTCGAGAAGCCGAACTCGTCGGCGCCGAGCAGCGCCCCGATGACCACGTCGCGGCCGGTCTTCATCTGGCCGTCGACCTCGACGGTGATGCGGCTGCGCAGGTCGTTGAGCAGCAACGTCTGCTGGGTCTCGGCCAGGCCGATCTCCCACGGCACGCCCGCCGACTGGATGGAGGACTGCGGCGATGCGCCGGTGCCGCCGTCGTGCCCGGAGATGGTGACGTGGTCGGCGTTGGCCTTGGCCACGCCCGCGGCCACGGTGCCGACCCCGACCTCGGAGACGAGCTTGACCGACACCGAGCTCGTGGGGTTGGCGCAGCGCAGGTCGTAGATGAGCTGCTTGAGGTCCTCGATCGAGTAGATGTCGTGGTGGGGCGGCGGCGAGATGAGCCCGACGCCGGGGGTGGAGTAGCGGATGCGAGCGATGTAGCCGTCGACCTTGTGGCCGGGGAGCTGTCCCCCCTCGCCAGGCTTGGCGCCCTGGGCCATCTTGATCTGGAGCTGGTCGGCGTTGACCAGATAATCGATGGTCACGCCGAAGCGCCCGGAGGCCACCTGCTTGATCGCGGAGCGGCGCAGGTCGCCGTTCTCGTCGGGCGTGAAGCGGGAGGGGTCCTCTCCCCCTTCGCCCGTGTTGGACTTGCCGCCGAGCCGGTTCATGGCGATGGCCAACGTCTCGTGGGCCTCCCGCGACAGCGAGCCGAGGCTCATCGCGCCGGAGGAGAACCGTTTGACGATCTCCTCGGCGGACTCGACCTCGTCCAGCGGGATCGGCGCCTCGGCGAAGCGAAACTTCATCAGGCCGCGCAGCGCGGCGGCGCGGGTGGACTCGTCGTTGGCCTGGCGGGCGAACTCGTCGTAGGCCTCCTGCGGGTCCCGGGCCACCGCGCCGTTGCCGTTGGCGCCGTTGCCGGCCTTGGCGCGCACCGCGTGCTGGAGGTTGGCGATCGTGTCCGGGTTCCAGATGTGGCGCTCGCCGTCGCGCCGCCACTGCAGGACACCGCCCACGGGCAGCACCTCGCGCTCGGTGCGCGGGTAGGCGCGGAAATGGCGGCCCAGGGCCTCAGCCGCGAGGACCTCGAGCCCCACCCCGCCGATCCGGCTCGCGGTGCCGGTGAAGTACTCGTCGATGAGCTCGGGCTCTAGCCCCACGGCCTCGAAGATCTGCGCGCCGCAGTAGGACTGGATGGTCGAGATGCCCATCTTGGAGATCGTCTTGAGCAGTCCCTTGCCGATCGCCTTGACGATCCGCTGCTCGGCCTCCTCGCGCTCGAGGTCCTCGGGCAGCAGCGAGCGGTCGGCGAGCTCGTCCAGGGATTCAAACATCAGGTACGGGTTGATCCCGGCGGCGCCGTAGCCGATCAGCGTGGCCATGTGGTGGATGTCGCGCGGCTCGCCGGACTCGATCACGAGCCCGGTGCGCAGGCGCGTGCCAGCGCGCACGAGGTGGTGATGGACGGCGCCCACGGCCAGCAGCGACGGCATCGCCACCCGCTCGGGCCCGAGGTTGCGGTCCGACAGGATGAGGATGTTGGCGCCGTGGTCGACCTGGTTGTAGGCCTCGGCGCACAGCGCCCCCAGGCGGCGCTCCATCCCGTCGGAACCGTCCTCGATCGGCCACGTGATGTCCAGCGTGGCGGCATCGAAGATCTCGTGCGAGACCTGGCGCAGTTTCTCGAGCTGGGCATTGCGCAGGATCGGCTGGGGCATGACCAGCTGGTGGGCTTGCTCAGGCGCCTCGGCGAGCAGGTTGACCTCCGCGCCGACGCCCGTCTGCAGGCTCATCACCACGTTCTCGCGGATCGGGTCCACCGGCGGGTTGGTCACCTGCGCGAACAGCTGCTTGAAGTAGGAGAACAGGGGCGGCTGGCGGTCGGACATGACCGCCAGCGCGGCGTCGTTGCCCATGCTGGCCACCGGCTCCTCGCCGTGGGAGGCCATCGGGGCGATGATCAGCCGCAGGTCCTCCTGGGAGTAGCCGAAGGCCAGCTGCTTGGAGCGCAGCGGCTCGACCCGGGGCGTGCGCGGCTCGCGCTCGGGCAGGTCGTCGATGGCCACCATCGAGCGCTCGTACCACTCGCCGTAGGGCTTGCGGCGGGCAACGCGGCGCTTGACCTCCTCGTCCTCGACGATCCGCCCGTCCTCGAGGTCGAGCAGGAACAGCTTGCCCGGGGCCAGGCGTCCCTTGCGCTGCACGTGCTCGGGGGCGACGGTTATGACGCCCGTCTCGGATGCCAGCACGACGTAGCCCTCGGTGTCCTGCACCCAGCGCCCCGGCCGCAGCCCGTTGCGGTCCAGCACCGCGCCGGCCATCCGGCCGTCGGTGAACACCACCGCCGCCGGGCCGTCCCACGGCTCGATCAGGCAGGAGTGGAAGTCGTAGAAGCCCTTGACGTCGGGGTCGATGTCGGTCCGCGTACGGTAGGCCTCGGGGACCATCATCATCACCGCGTGGGGGATGGCGCGGCCGCTGAGCACCAGCAGCTCCAGCACGTTGTCCAGCGTGGCCGAGTCAGAGCCGCCGCTGCGCACCACCGGCAGCACCTTGGAGAGGTCCTCGCCGAACAGCTCGGAGGCGAGCTGGGACTCCCGGGCGCGCATCCAGTTGACGTTGCCGCGCAGGGTGTTGACCTCGCCGTTGTGGGCGATCATCCGATACGGGTGGGCCAACTCCCAGCTGGGGAACGTGTTGGTGGAGAACCGCGAGTGCACGAGCGCCAGCCGCGAGGCCACGCGCGGGTCGCGCAGGTCCGGGAAGTAGCGGGGCAACTGGGGCGCGGTGAGCATGCCTTTGTAGACCAGCGTGCGGCTGGAGAAGCTCGGCAGCGCGATCTCGGTGCCGGCGGCGCGCTCGACCACCCGCCGGATGACGTAGAGCTTGCGCTCGAAGGCCCCCTGATCGTCGATGTCATCGTTGGCGGCGATGATCACCTGGCGGATGACCGGCGCCGACATCCGCGCCGTCTCGCCGACGTAGCGGTCGTCCACCGGGACGTCGCGCCACCACAGCACCTTCTGGCCCTCGGCGGAGACGGTCTGGTCGATCAGCTGCTCGAACGCGCGCCGGCGCTCGGGATCTCCCGGCAGATAGCAGACCCCCACCCCGTAGCGGCCCGGCGGGGGCAGCTCGATCCCGGCCACCGCACCGCGCATGAACGCGTCGGGGATCTGGAGCAGGATCCCGGCCCCGTCCCCGGTGTTGGGGTCGGCGCCCTCAGCGCCGCGGTGCTCCATGTTCTCCAGCGCCTCCAGGGCCTTCTCGACCACGGCGTGGCTCGCCTCGCCCCAGAGCTTGGCCACGAGGGCGATGCCGCAGGCGTCATGCTCATTTGTGGGGTCGTAGAGGCCAGTGGCCCGAGGGGGCCCATCAGCGATGCGGTACATAAAGCGGTGCCTGGGTAAACGTGGATGGGCAGGAAAGGCACTGCGGCCAAGCGGTGCAAATCGTACCGGACCAAAAGCCGGAGTCCCGTGACTGGGCCTGAGAGTTGGCTAGGACTTGGCCTTGGCCCGGCCGCGGCTGGACTTGGAGCCGCCCGAACTCGACGCCTTGGAGCCGTTGGAGCCCGACGATTTGGCGGAGCCCGAGCGCTTGGCCGGCTTGGCGCCCGATTTGTCCGAGTCGCCGCCGTCGTCGGAGCTGCCGCTGCGCACCTCGGCGAGGCTGGCCTCCAGGGCCGCCATCAGGTCAGGCGCCGGGCCGGTCTCCTCGGCCTCGGGCTGGACGGCGATCTCCTCGCCGGCCGCTTTGCGCTCGATGAGGTCGAGCACTTGCTCGCGGTACTCGTCCTTGAACTTCTCGGGGTCGAATTCCGCCGAGAGCGAGTCGATGAGCTGCTGGGCCATCGTCAACTCGCGCTTGGTCGCCTCCGCTTCAGCCAGCCCGTCGAGCTCGTCGAGTCGGTCCGGCGCCAGCACCTCGTCGCCGAACAGCATCGTCGACAGCGCCATAGCATCGCCACTGGGACGGAGTGCGCACAGCTGCTGCCTGGAGCGGATCACGATCTTGCCGATCGCCACCTTGCCGGCCTCGCGCATGGCCTCGAGCAGGAGCCGGTAGGCCTTGGCGCCGCCGGTCGCCGGCGCCAGGTAGTACGAGTGGTCGTAATAGATCGGATCGATCTCGGCGAGGTCGACGAACTCCTCGATGTCGATGGTCTTCGTCGCCTTGGGGTCGAGCGCCTCGAGCTCCTCGGGCTCGATCACCACGTACCGGTCCGGGGAGAGCTCATAGCCCTTGACGATGTCCTCGAAGGCGACCTCGTCACCGGTGGTGGGGTCAACCCGCTTCTGGCGGATCCGGGACCCCGTGTCGCGGGAGAGCTGGTGAAACCTCACCGTCTTGGGTGACGTGGCGCTGTAGAGCTTGACCGGGACGTTGACCAGGCCGAAGCTGATTGCGCCGCTCCAGATCGCTCGTGGCATGAATACCTTTGTATAGCGAAGGGAGGACCTCGGCAAGCCCTGACGGGCGTCTTGCCCCGAAAGTTCAGCGTCCGATGGGCGACATGTCGGCGTAGCGCTCGCCCGCCACGGCCCCTGCCGGCGCCACCGACTCGACTCGCGCCAGGTCCTCTTCGGTCAGCTCGAGCTCAGCCGCCTGTACGTTCTGCTCCAGGTAGGACCGGCGTTTGGTGCCCGGGATCGGCACCACGTCCTGGGATGGGCGGGACTGGCTCATGACCCAGGCGAGCGCGAGCTGACCCGGGGTGCAGCCCTTGTCGGCGGCGATCTTCCGGATGTGCTCGACGAGCTCCAGGTTGCGGGCGAAGTTCTCGCCCATGAAGCGCGGGCTGGTGCGGCGGAAGTCGTCGGGCTCGAAGTCGTCGGGCGAGGTGATCTGGCCGGTGAGGAACCCGCGGCCCAACGGGCTGTAGGCGACCAGGCCGATGCCGAGCTCGCGCAGGGTGGGCAGGACCTCGTCCTCCACGTCCCGGCTCCACAGCGAGTACTCGGTCTGCACCGCGGTGATCGGGTGCACGTCGTGGGCGCGGCGGATGGTCTCCGGACCGGCCTCGGACAGACCCAGGAAGCGGACCTTGCCGGCGTCGACGAGCTCGGCCATGGCGCCGACGGTCTCCTCGATGGGCACCCCGGGATCCACCCGGTGCTGGTAGTAGAGGTCGATGTGGTCGACGCGCAGGCGCCGCAGCGAGGCGTCACAGGAGCGGATCGCGTACTCGGGGCGGCCGTTGACGCCGCGGGCGGACGGGTCGTCCGGATCGCGCACGATGCCGAACTTCGTGGCCAGCACCACCTCCTCGCGGCGGTCGGCGATCGCCTCGCCGACGAGCCGCTCGTTGGCGTGCGGGCCGTAGATGTCGGCCGTGTCCACGAGCGTGACCCCGAGAGCGAGCGCATGGCGGATGGTGGCGATCGCCTCGGCCTGGTCAGCGGTCCCGTAGAACTCAGACATCCCCATGCAGCCCAGGCCCTGCGCCGAGACCGTCAATCCCTGGGTACCGAGCGCGCGCTGATCCATTGCGAGCGCAGAGGTTAGTAGGACACTGATCTCACGCCTCGCCCCGTCCCGCCGTTTGATCGATACCGTGCGCCTCCCACCGTTTCAGAGCCTGCTCGACGCCCATGCGCGTGACGTGCACCGTTTCCTCATCGCCACCGTCGGCCCGCTCGATGCCGATGACGCCTATCAGGAGACCTGGCTGGCGGCGCTGCGCTCTTATCCGGGGCTCCGCGACGCGTCCAACCTCCGCGGCTGGCTGTTCACCATCGCCCACCGCAAGGCGATCGACCACGTCCGCGCCCGGGCCCGCCGGGCCACCCCGGTGCCCGAGCCCGCCGATCTCCCGCAGGCGCCCGCGGCGCCCGACGGGGCGGCGACGGCGGCTGACGGCGACCTGTGGGCCGCGGTGGCGGCGCTGCCGGACAAGCAGCGCACCGCGGTGGCCCTGCGCTTCTTCGCCGACTCGGCATACGCCGAGATCGCTACGGCGATGGAGATCTCCGAGCCGGCGGCACGGCGCAACGTCCACGAAGGACTCAAACGCCTGAGAGAGGAACGCACTAGATGAACGAGACCAATCATCGTCCGGATGTCGAGGTGGAGCGCACGTTGCGTGCAGCGCTCCAGGTTTCCGCGCCCGAGCCACCGTCGATCGTCAACGCGGCCGCCGCCGCCGGCCTGCTGGACGTCGCCTACGCGCGGCTGGACTCCCCGGTGGGGACGCTGGTGCTCGCGTGCACCCCGTGCGGCCTGGCCCGCCTGGCCTACGTCGACGAGGGCCAGGAGGACGCCGTGCTCGAGGACATCGCCCAGCGCCTGTCGCCGCGCATGCTCGCGGCCCCGGCGCGGCTGGACGAGCCGCGCCGTGAGCTCGACGAGTACTTCGCCGGGCGCCGGCACGGGTTCGACGTGGCGCTGGACCTCCGGCTGCTCAGCGACTTCACGCGCCGGGTGCTCACCGCCACCGCGACGATCCCCTACGGCGAGGTCGCCACCTATAAGGAGGTGGCCACCGCCGCCGGCAGCCCGCGCGGGTTCCGTGCCGCCGGCAACGCCCTCGGGTCCAACCCGCTGCCCATAGTCCTGCCCTGCCACCGCGTGCTGCACAGCGGCGGCGGACTGGGCGGCTACACGGGCGGGCTGGAGCGCAAGCGGACGCTGCTGGCGATCGAGCGCGAGCAGGACGTCCCCGCCTGAGCCTGGATCCACCGATAATGGGCGGAGTCTCAGCGTCGGGGGCCGAGCTAGACGTCATCGGCGGAGCACCATAAGGGTGGTCCCTATGAGCGACGCCGATGACGTATAGCGACGGCCATCCGGCGGCGAGACGACCCCAGGATCGGGGGATCCAGGCTGAGTGACCGATATCACACAGGCGCATGTGTGACGCTGTGCGCCCCCGACCGAGGAGAGCCGGAGATGAGACGTAGCCAGCGCGCCCAGCTGCCACCGGGACCGGCGTTGCCGACCGCGGTCCAGATGATCGCGACCTGGACGCGGCCGGCCGCGTCGCTGGAGCGCCTGCGCCGCTACGGCAAGCGCATCACCGTGCGCCTGCCGTTCCAGCCGCCGTTCGTGATGCTGTGGGACGCCGGCGATATCAAGGAGGTGTTCACGGCCCCCCCGGACGTGCTGCACCCCGGCGAGGGTGCGCGCATCCTCGAGCCGCTCATCGGGCGCCACTCGGTCATCCTGCTCGACGAGCAGGCCCACCTCGAGCAGCGGCGCCTGCTGCTGCCGGCCTTTCACGGCGAGCGCATGCAGCGGCTCACCGGCCTGATGACCGAGCTGGCCGAGCGCGAGGTGGCCTCCTGGCCGACCGATGAGCCGGTCGCGCTGCACCCGCGCCTGCAGCGGGTGACGCTGGAAATCATCATGCGAGTGGTGTTCGGCCTGGACGAGGGGCCGACGCTCGACCGGCTGCGCGAGCTGCTCACCGGCGTGCTCGCCTACACCGAGAGCCCGCTGTCCGTCCTGCCCCCGCTGCAGCGCCTGCTGCGCTGGACCCCCATCCAGCGGCGGTTCGAGGCGCGGCTGCGCGACACCGACGCGCTGATCTTCTCGCTCATCGAGCAGCGGCGAGCGGAGCTGGCGGAGGGCGGGGACGCCGCCGATCGCGACGACGTGCTGGCGATGCTGCTGGCGGCGCGCCATGAGCCGGATGACTCCGCCCCCACCCGCCCCGCCCATTCAGGCGAGGCCGGAGGCCGAGCGGGCGGCAGGCCCGAGGGGTCGGGCATGTCCGAGCAGGAGCTGCGCGACGAGCTGATGACCGCGCTGGTGGCCGGCCACGAGACCACCGCGTCGCAGCTCGCCTGGGCGCTGGAGCGCCTCGCGCGCGAGCCCGCCGTCCGCGCCCACCTCACCGACGAGATCGATCGCGGCGAGTCCGACGAGTACCTGAACGCCACGATCACCGAGATCCTGCGCCTGCGGCCCGTGCTGCCCAACGCCGAGCCGCGCCTGACCAAGCGGGAGGTGGAGATCGGGGGCTTCCGCTACCCGCCGGGCGTGGTGCTGCTGGCCAGCGCGTTCCTGATCCACCGCGATCCCGACATCTACCCCGACCCGCACGCCTTCCGGCCCGAGCGATTCTTAGACACAGCCCCGGGCACCTACACGTGGATCCCGTTCGGGGGCGGGCGGCGCCGATGCCTGGGCGCGAGCTTCGCGATGGTGGAGATGAGGGTCGTCCTGCGGGCGGCCCTGCGCCGCTACGAGCTGACCGCGGCCACGCCCGGGCCCGAGGCGACGCGCCGGCGCAGCATCACGTTCAGCCCATCGGGTCAGACGACGGTCGTGCTGCGGCCGCGCGTCCCCGCGGCCGCGCCGGCGCCGGCAACGGTGGCCGGCGTCGCTTGAACCGGCGGCGGTGGCCGGCGCCGCCTGAAACCGGCGCCCGCCGGCCCCGCCGATACACCGGAAAATTCCCGGAAGTTGCGATCGACTGAGGCGGGGTAGCGTCTCGACATGGACCTTCTGCGACCGCTCCGTCGCTTCGACGATGCGCAGCAGCGCATCACGTGGATGGCCCTTCCGCTCGCCGTGGTCAGGAAGTTCGGCGACGACAAGGGAGGCAGCCTGGCTGCGCTGGTCGCCTACTTCGCGTTCTTCTCGCTGTTCCCCCTGCTGCTGGTGTTGACCACGATCCTGGGCTTCGTGCTGCGCAACAACCCCGGCGCGCAGCAGTCGGTCGAGAACTCGGTGCTCCACCAGCTGCCGATCATCGGCACCCAGATCCAGCTGCACTCGCTCAAGGGCTCGGTGACGGCGCTGATCGTCGGGCTCGTCACTTCGCTGCTCGCCGGCCTGGGCGTGACCAACGCCGCCCAGAACGCCCTGGACGCGGTGTGGGCGATCCCCTACAAGGACCGGCCGGACTTCCTGCACTCCCGGCTGCGGGGCCTGGGCCTGCTGGCCTTCCTGGGAGCGCTGTTCATCATCTCCACCATCGCCTCGGGCCTGGTCAGCGGCGGCTTCGGCGGCATCGGCGACAAGGTCGTCGGCTACGTCATCGCGCTGATCGTCAACTTCGCCCTGTTCTTCGCCGCCTTCCGCCTGATGACCGCCCCGGCGATCCCGAGCCGGGACCTGCGCATCGGGGTGATCGTGGCCGGGGTGGTGTGGACGATCCTGCAGGCGCTGGGGGGCTTCTACATCGGCCACGTGCTCAACAAGCAGAGCGACGCCGGCAAGACCTTCGGGCTGGTCATCGCGCTGCTGGTCTGGCTGCACCTCGGCGCCATGCTGCTCATCTACTCCGCCGAGATCAACGTCGTCGTCACCCGGCGGCTGTGGCCCCGCAGCCTGCTCGGCCCGCCGGTGGCGCCCGCCGACAAGCGCACGCTCCGGGCGCTGGCCAAGGTCGAGGAGCGCTCAAAGGAGCAGCACGTGGACGTCGATTTCGAGACCCCGACCAAGGTGCCGCCGGGGCGGCGACGGCGCTAGTGGGGCCCGCGGGTGGCGGGCCCAGACGTTCGGGGACGACGCGGCGAACGTCAGCGACATCTATTGACGGCGGCACGGGGCGGACCGCCGGTCCGGTCGTGGCGGATAGTGAAGGAATAGGCACCACTATCCGCCTCAACCCCTCCCGCACGCCCGGCAACGCCACAGCGCGACCCCTCGATAGCCGCAGTTGACGTTCGCCCGCGTCGCGCCGAACGCCGAGGCAAACCGACACGACCCACGTCAGAACAACGTGTCCGGCGACTCGCGCCGGGTCATCGCCAGCGGCCATGAGCACAGCCCGCCCTCGGCCGGGCAGCCGGAGCAGACGCCGCGCCACGGCGCCGACGTGACGGCGAACTCGCGGGCCAGCACCCCGCGGCTGAGCCCCGCCAGCGCGGCCTCAAGCTCACCGGCGCCGGAGCTGTCGTAGGTCGCGGTGACCGGCTCGTCGGGGCGTTCCAGGAAGCAGTGCGCGATCTCCACCGCCTCGGCGCCGGCGCGCAGCGCCGCCAGGCCGTAGACGAGGCGCTGGGCACCGTACTGCTCGCGCACGATCGCCGCCGGGCTGGTGCCCGTCAGGCGGTCGCTCTTGTAGTCCACCACGAGCATCCGCCCTCCTGCCTCGCGCGCGAGCACGTCGATGGCGCCGACCACGAGCGGATCGCGGGAACCCGATCCGGCCGGGAAGGCAAAGCGCTCCTCGCGCCTCGTCTCGGCGGCGCGGCCCAACCGGGCGCAGAGCTCGCTGTCGGCAAAGCGCCGCACCAGAGCCGCCAGCTCGTCGGCCTCGGCGGGCCCCGGCGGCGGGTACAGGCCGGCGCGCGCCGCCGCGGCGGTCACCACGTCGGCCGTCGGCACGACGCGCCGCCGGAAGTCCAGCCCCTCGAGCAGCGCATGCAGGAGCGTGCCGCGGTCGGCGGCGCTCCGGGGGCCTTCGCCGGGCTCGGCGGGGCCGCGCGGCACCGGGACCGGCGGCAGACCGAGCACGCGCTCGGCGTAGAAGCGGTATCCGCAGCGCGCGTACTCGCCCAGGGAGGAGTAGCTCAGGGTGCTGACAGGCGGCGCGACGGGGGCGGGCGGCGCCCCCGGGGCGGGCGGCGTGGGTTCGGCCCGCTCGGCGGGCTCGTCCGGCTCGGCCTGTAGGGACGGTTCGGCCCGCTCGGCCGACTCGTGGCGCGGCGCCGGCGGCGTGGGCTCCCCCCGCTGGTCCTCGGGCCGCCCGACACGCACGGCGAGGCGCACACCGTCGTGCTCCACCTCCCCCCCGCCTCGCTCGAGCACCTCCCCCAGGTCGTGCACGAACGCAGGGGCCACCCAGACCGCCGGGCCGCCGCCCTTCTTCGGAGCGCCGTCGCCCACGAACCCCTCGAACTGGAGCGCCCCGCTGAGGACGAGGCGTTCGCGGGCGCGGGTCATGGCCACGTAGAACAGCCGCCGCTCCTCGGCCTCCATGGCCTGCTTGTGCTCCTCCCCGATGGCGGCATAGTCCAGCGCGGACTCGCGCCCGGAGCCGCCGGCCCGGGCGATGCGGATGCCCAGGCGGCCGTCAGCGGTGACCCGCACGAGCTCGGACGGGGGGCGCACCGAGCGACCCAGGTCCGCGACCACCACCACTCCGAACTCCAGGCCCTTCGCGCGGTGGATGGTCATCAGCCGGATGGCATCCAAACCCTCGCCCTCCATCGGGGCCTCGCTCTCACGCGACTCCGAGGAGCGCCCGGCCTCGCGGTCGGCGATCAGCTCCAGGAATCCGTGCAGGTCCGGACCATATGTGTCCTCGTGCCGGCGGCCCAGGCGCATGAGCTTGCGCACGTTGGCCAGACGCCGCCGGCCACCGGGCATCGCCAGCATGGCGAGGTCATAGCCGCTGCGCACGAGGGCGGAATCGATCAACTCCCCGATTCCGCACCGCGCCGAGCGGTCGCGCTCGGCGGCGAACCAGGCGCTGAACGTCGCCAGCCTCCGGCGGTCCTCGCCCTCCAGCGCGTCGAGCTCGCCGCGCGGCTCGCGCAGTAGCCACCACGGATCGCGCTCGCCGCCGCGGGTCGCCGCCGCCAGTACGACCAGCGCGTCCAGGGAGGCCCCGACCAGCGGCGAGGCCAGCACCCCGTAGAGCGATTCCTCGTCGCGCGGATTGGCCAGCGCGCGCAGGTAGGCCACGAGGTCCACGATCTGCGGGTGTGACCAGTAGCCGCGCCCGCCGATGACGTAGGTGGCGAGACCCCGGCGCTCGAGCGCGCGCTCGTAGGCCCGCATGTCCGTGGTGGCGCGCATAAGCACGACGATGTCCTTGAGGGCATGGCCGGCCGCCACCAGCTCCGCGACGCGATCCGCGAGTGCCCGCGCCTCGGCGAGCCGCCACGGCGAGGCCACCCCGTCCAGGTCCCAGTCCGCGCCCTTGTCCACCAGCACGAGCTCCACCAGGGGCTCCTCGGGGGCGGACGGCGCCGGAGACGCGCTCTCGCGCCCCGCGAGCAGCGGGCGAAAGCGCTCGCCGAGCTCGGTGGCGAAGGCCGCGTTGATGGCGGCGAGGATCTCGGGGCGGCTGCGGAAGTTGGTCTGCAGCGTCTCGCGCGCCCCCACCGCCTCGAGCCGCTCGCCGCGACGCTGAAACAGCGCCACCTCGGCGTGCCGGAAGCCGTAGATCGACTGCTGGGCGTCCCCAACCGTGAACAGGTTGTCGGTGGCGATGGACTCGATCAGCTCCAGCTGCACCCGGTTGGTGTCCTGGAGCTCGTCGACCATGATCCGCGCAAACCGGTTCGCGTAGCGCTCGCGCAGCTCGCTGTCGGAGGCGAGCAGGCGCCGGGTGATGAGCTCGAGATCCTCGAAGTCCAGCCCCGATGCCTCGCGCTTGCGTCGCTCGTAGTGGCGTCCGTAGGCCTCGAGCAACCGGTCGAGCAGATCGCGGACCGGCCGGGCGGCGACGGCGGCGCGGTGCGCGCGAAAGCGCGCGAGCGCGTCGGTGTAGCGCGCGCAGGCGTCGGTGCTGAGAGCCGCGCCATTGCGCGGCAGCCGCGCCGCGAAAAGATCGGTCGGCCACACGTCGCCGCTGGCGACGAGCTCCAGGCACCGTTCGATCCGCCCCAGGGCGGCCATCACGCGTGGCGCTGGGCTCGTCGATCGCCCCCAGTTCGGCGGCGACGGCGCCGGCCGCGCGGGCCAGCTCGGCCTCCGGTCCGCGATCCGCGTCGGCTGACACGTCCGCGCCCGGGGCGCCCTCGGCGGGGACCGGCGGCAGCCGCGGCGCCGTCTCCCCGGCCGAGCGCAGCTGGCCGTACACGCCGAGCACCGCAGCGCGGAGCGCCGGGACGGTGTAATCGGCGATCAGGTCCACAGTGCCCTCGGCCGCGCCCGCCAGCTCGTCCAGGGCGTCGTCGAACGCCGCCGCCGACAGCGGCTCTGACTGGGGGCGGTCCAGGACCGCGAACTGTGGGTCCAGGCCGGCGGCCAGCGCGTTGGCGCGCAGCACGCGGGCGCAGAACCCGTGGATGGTGGAGATGAACGCCCCCTCGGTGCGCCGGGCCGCCTCCGGGGCGTCCAGCGCGCGCAGCCGCGCGCGGATGCGGTCGCGCAGCTCCGCCGCCGCCTTCTCCGTGAACGTGATCGTGAGCATCGCCGACACGTCCACGCCGTCCTCGAGCACCGCCTTGACGAAGCGCTCAACGAGCACCGAGGTCTTGCCGCTGCCCGCCCCGGCATCGAGCAGCAGGTCGCCCGTGCGGCGCTCGATGGCGCGCTGCTGCTCCGCCGTCCACGCGCGGCCGTCCGCGTCCCGCGGCCTTTCGGGCTCGGCCATGGCCGGCGGCTGCTCCGGCTCGGCCACGATCACTGGCTGCGACAGATGGCCGGGTACTTGCAGCCGTCGCGCGAGCAGTTCTGCGGGCAGGGCTCGAGCTGCCCCGAGCGCAGCGCCGCGGCCAGCGTCACGGCACGATCGGCGGCCCCGGCCAGGATCGCGTCCAGCTCCTCTCCAGATCGCGCGTCGGTCCTGACCACCCCGCCGCCGACCGCGGTCCCGTCCACGAACACGCCGCGGGCGCGCAGATCCTCGCCACGCAGGGGCTGATAGAAGCCGGCAACCGGCTCGGCATCGGTGAGCTCGCGCACCACGAGCATGTAGAGGGCGACCTGAAGCTGGCGGTCCTCGGCCCAGCGCGCCGCCGACCACCCCTGGCGCTGGGCGCCGGACTTGTAGTCGCGGACCACCGCGTGCCCCGCGCCGTCGATGTCGACTCGGTCCACCACGCCGCGCACGAGCACGGGGTCCGGGCCCTCGCCCAGCCGCAGGGGCGCCAAGCTGCCCTCCTCATCGTCAAAGCCGAAGCGCAGCTCCAACCCCAGCGGCCGCCACCCTGCGGTGGTGCGCGCCTCGTGCCCGAGGTAGCGGCGCAGGTCGGCCTCGATCGCCCGCACGGCACCGGCCCGGACGACGGCGGGGCTACCGGGAGAGAGGGCGCTCCCGCCGTCGGCGGCCAGCTCGGCGACGAGGCGATCCAGGATCGCGTGCGCCGTGTCAAGCGTCGCTGGCGTCACGGGACCGTCGAGCTCGCGCAGGAGCCGCTCGAGCAGGTCGTGCATGACGCTGCCACGGGTGAGCGGCTCCGGATCCGGTGTCAGCGGTCGCGGCTGGAGCTCGCGCTCGATCAGCCACCGCACCGGGCAATCGGCGAACGCCTCGAGCGCTCCCGCCGAGAGGATCTGGCTGTGGCGGACCTGGCCGAGCGCGCGCGCGCCGAGGGCATGGCGGCGTGCGGGCTGCTCGCCGGCGTCGGCGCTCCCACGCCCCGCCAGCGCACGGGCCCGCTCGCGCGGCGTCGGGGCCCGGTCGGGCTCCCACACGACGTCGGCCAGCAGCCGCCGGCGGCGACGGTCGGGCCAGTCTGAGCACAGCAGCTCGGCCACGTCGGCGATGAACGGCGAGGGCAGGGCCAGGTTGCCCTCCTCGTCGGAGCTGCGGTAGGCCAGGTAGACGCGCTCGGTGGCCCGCGAGACGGCGGCGTAGAACAGGTAGCGCTCGGCGGCCAGCGCGTCCTCGCGAGGGGCCAGCCGCGGACCGCCGACCGCGGCCAGCTCCCAGCGGCGCTCGTCAGAAAGGAACGGCTCAGGCCGGGCGGGCTGGGGGAACTCACCCTCCTGCAGGCCGCAGACGAACACCACCCGGAAGCGCCGGGCGCGCACCTCCAGCGGCTCGGCGAGCAGGACGGGGTCGGCGTCATGCGCCCGCGCCGGCGCCACCACGAGGCCCTCGAGGAGCTCCACCAGCTCGGCTCCGGCGGGCGTCAGGGACAGCTCGGCGAGCTCGTCGACGCCGCGCACGAGGGCCCGCAGGGCCCGCGCGTCGAGCTCCTCGCCGGCGCTGAGCGCCGGCGCGCACGCGCGATGCGGCGCGGCGAACAGCCGGCGCGCCAGCCGGCACAGGGCGCGCGCGGGGTCCCGGGCGGCGGCCAGCTCGTCCAGCTCCGCCAGCTCCCAGCCGAGACGCTCGCGCGCTTGCGCGGCGGTGCGCAGCCCCAGGCGGCGCACGTCGGCGTCGAGCCCGTCGGCGATCTCCGGCGTCTGCAGCAGCCCGGGCGTGCGCAGGTAGGCCAGCAGATCGGCGGCGCGCGCCTCAGGCGCGGGCAGCAGCGCACAGCGGGCGGCGCCGATCAGGCCCCGGCCCAGCGGGGTGTGGCCGAGCGGGAGGGCGTGGCCGCTGTCCAGCGCGATTCCGTACTGCGCGAAGACCTGGCCCAGCAGCGGCGCCGCCCGCCCGCGGGAGCGGTGGACGACGACGATCTCGTCGCCGGGCACGCCGGCGCGCCGCAGCTCGTGGACCTGCTGAGCCACGAGCTCGGCCTCGGCGCGCTCGCCGCCGGCCTCGAGCAGGACGACGGCGCCCCCGGGGTCGATCCGCTGCACCGGCTCCCGCGCGAACAGCGAGCGCTCCAGATGATGCAGCGCCGCCCGGGAGCCCGGCGCATAGTGCGCATCCTGCGCGGGCAACTCAGCGACGCGCTGGGCGAGCGGGCGCAGCTCCTCGACGGTCTCGGCGCGGGCGACCAGCGCCTCGCGGCCGGGCTCGTAGGTCAGCGACACGGTCACCTCGACGCCCACCACCCGCGCCAGCGTCTCCACGGCGTCGCGTTGCAGCACTGTGAGGTCGTCAAAGCCGTAGAAGAAGACCGGCTCGGCGCCCCAGCGATGCGGCGCGCGGCGCAGCACGTCCAGCGCCCGCCAGGCGTAGAGCTCGCGGTCCACGCGGCCGAGGCGGTCCAGCTCGCGGACGTAGTCCGCGTAGAGGCGCCCCACCTCGCGGGCGTAAGGCGCGCGGCGCACGTCCTGCGCCGACCACGCCCGCAGCCCGGAGGTGAGCTGCTCGGGCGCCACCATCCCGCGTGCAAGCTCGGCGATCAGCTCGCCGGCCGCGGCGGCGAACCCGGCGGCCCCGGCGGACGCCCTCAGCACCTCGAGCCGGGAGCCCGCCACCACCCGCTCCAGGATGCGCTCGCGCTGGAGCGGCGAGATGCGCCGTCCGCCGTACTGCGCGCGACGGCCGATCTCGAAGGCCAGGCCGCTGAAGGTGACCACGGAGCCCAGCACGACCCCGTCGGCGGCGAGCTCTCGGGCGTAGTGACGGGCGTCAACCGCGGTGGGGACCACCAGGAGCGCGCCGCGGCGCGCCGCGGCGCCGTAGGCGCCCAGGACCTCCCCCGCCTTGGCGGAGTTGGCCGGTCCGAGGACGAGCGTGAGGGGCACGCGCCCAATACTGGCGCGCGGGCCCGACGGCTTGCCGGCGGGCGCCGATCAGGCGGCGGCCGACTGCTCGGCGGCCACTTCGGCGCCTTCAGCGGCGGCCTCGTCGGCCTCGGGCGGCTTGGCGCCCTCGCGGGCCCAGGGCTCGTCGAACTCCACGCGCCACTTGCCCTCCTCGTTCTGCACGAGGGCGAGCCGGGCCCGGAAGCTCTTGCCCGAGCGGCCCTTGAAGCCGGTCACCGGCTTCTCGGTGCGCCCGGTCCGGATGAGCTCGCGCGCCACCGCCACCGGCAGCTGCTTGCTGGCCTTGGCCTTCCAGATGACAAAGCCGCAGCCGGGGTCCTCGCGGCTCCAGCACGAGTAGCCCTTGCGGTTCTCGTTGATGTCGCGCCCGCACACCGGACACGGCCCGAGGTTGGCGCGCGGGATGCGCACGTCCTTGAGCTTGGTGTCGAGCTCCCCGACCGTGCTCTCGGTGAACTTGACGATGTCGCCCATGAACTTCTCGCGCGAGTCCTGGCCGGTCTCGATGTTGGCCAGCCGGTGCTCCCAGTCGCCGGTGAGGCCGGGACTGGTCAGCGGGTGCGCGCCGAGCAGGCGGATCACGTTGAGTCCCTTCTCGGTAACCACGAGCGCGCGGCCCTCGCGCTCGATGTAACCGACCTGGAGCAGACGCTCGATGATGGCGGCGCGGGTTGCGGGGGTGCCGATGCCCGAGTCCTTCATGGCCTCGCGCAGCTCCTCCTCCTCCACGAGCTTGCCGGCGGTCTCCATCGCCCCCAGCAGCCGGCCCTCGGTGTAGCGCTGCGGCGGCTTGGTCTCCTTCTCCTCGGAGGTGACCTCGAGCGTGGTGACGTCCTCGTCCTTGACCAGCTTGGGCAGCCGCTGCTCGCGGCCCTCGTCCTCGTCGTCTGATCCGTCGTCGTCGATATCGGCAACCTCGCCATAGACGCCACGCCAGCCCGGCACGAGCAGCAGCTTGCCGCGGGTGCGGAAGACGTGAGTGGCCACGGTGGTCTCGACGCGCGTGTTCTCGAACACCGCCTCGGGATGGAAGACGGCCAGGAAGCGGCGCACGACGGCGTCGTAGATGCGCCGGTCGTCCTCGTTCATCTTGTCCACCGGATGGCGCTCGGCGTTGGTGGGGATGATGGCGTGGTGGTCGGTGACCTTGGCGTCGTTGACGACGCGGCCCAGCGGCAGCACGTCGAGGCCCAGCACGTACTCGGACCCGGCGCGGTACTCGGGCATGCCGCCCACCAGCTTGGCGATGGGCTTTATCTCGCCCACCATGTCGCCGGTGATGTAGCGCGAGTTGGTGCGCGGATAGGTGAGGGCCTTGTGCTCCTCGTAGAGCCGCTGGGCGGCGGCCAGCGTCCGCCGCGCCGAGAACCCGAAGCGGCGGTTGGCGTCGCGCTGCAGCGACGTCAGGTCGTAGAGCAGCGGGGCGCGCTCGCGACGCTCGGTCTTGTCGAGCTTGGTGATGGTGCCGACCTGGTCACGGCAGGCGTGCACGATGGCCCGGGCCGCATCGCCGCTCGCCAGCCGCGGGTTGGCGCCGGCGTGATAGCGGCCCTCGTAGCGCCGCGGCCCTTCCTTTACCGGCTCGAACTGGGCGTCGACGATCCAATAGGGCTCCGGCTTGAACGCGCGGATCTCCTCCTCGCGGCGCGCCAGGATGGCCAGCGTGGGCGTCTGCACGCGCCCCAGCGACACCGCGCCGTCAAACGAGGAGCGCAGGCGGATGGTCGCCGCCCGCGTCGAGTTCATGCCGACGATCCAGTCGGCCTCCGAGCGCGAGCGCGCCGCCGCCTCCAGCGAGGCGAACTCCTCGCTGGGCTGGAGCTGCCCGAAGGCGGACTGGATCGCCGCCTTGGTCATTGAGTTCAGCCACAAGCGCTTGACCGGCTTGCGCGAGCCGGCCTTCTCATAGAGGTAGGCGAAGATGAGCTCGCCCTCTCGCCCGGCGTCGCAGGCGTTGACGATCAGGTCGACGTCGTCGCGCCCCAACAGGCGCTTGACCACGTTCATCTGCTTCTTGGAGCGCTCGTCGCGCACCACGAGTTTGAAGCGGTCGGGGACGATCGGGAGATCCGCCATGCGCCACTTCTTGTACTTGTCGTCGTACTCGTCGGGGTCGGCGAGCTGGACGAGGTGGCCGACGGCCCACGTCACGACGTGCTCGGGTCCCTCGAGGAACTCCTCGCCCTTGCCGCCCTTCTTGTCGAACTGGCCCGGGAGCACGCGCACGAGGTCCCGACCGACCGACGGCTTCTCGGCGATGACCAGAGTCTTGGGCATAGGCCGCGGAGGGTAGCGCCCCCGGCAAGCCCCTCCGGAGGCTGCCTGCTCAAATTGGGTCGCTAGTGGCCCTCGCTCAATCGCTCGCGCACCACCGCGGCGCGGCGGGCCACCGCCGGGAGTCGCCGCTCGGCCGCGGCTGCCTCGGCGCGCTCGAGCAGCTCCACGGCTTCGCCCGCCGCGCCCAGCGCCTCGGCCAGGTCCACCCAGGAGTGGGCGAGCTCCACCATGGCCTGCAGCGAGGCGTTGGCCGCCACCGCGTGGCGCAGGTGCGCCTCGGCGTCGGCCTGACGTCCCACGGTGAGGGCGAGACGCCCCAGGTAGCGGCTCGTGGCGCCCAGACAGACCGCCCCCAGCCCGACGACCACGTTGGCGTCGGCGAAGGGGGTGAGCAGGTCATAGAGGAGCGCCGCGCGTGGGACGTCATCAAAGGCGTGGGCCAGATCGGCGGCCAGCGCGGTCACCACCATCCAGTCGCCGTCGCGGGGAATCGAGGCGAAGTCGTCGCGGGCGAGGCGCTCGAACTCGGCGCGGGCCTCCTCGGTGCGCCCGGTCTCGTGCAGCAGCAGCGCGAGCCCGGCCCTCCACGCGGCCCGGTCGGGGTTGGTGCCCAGGGCCTCGCGCACCGGATCCTCGAGCTCGCCCATGCGGGCCTGCTCGCGCCGCAGGTAGAGCACCTGGGCGGCGAAGTACTGCGGGGCGGTGACGCCCTCGGAGCGGATCCCCGACGACACCGCCGCCGCCGCCAGCTGCTCGGCCTCGTCCAGGCGCCCGTCCAGCAGCGCCCGCATCGCCTCCCACACCGCGGCGTTCCACAGGTACAGCGGTTGGCGCAGGCTCTCGGCGCCGGCACTGAACGCCTCGATCTGCACCTCCACCGCCTTGCGGTCGCCGCGCTCGAGCAGGTCGACCACTAGCCAGGCGTGACCCTGGAGGGTGAGCTCGAGGTCGCCGGCCTCGCGCGCGGCGCGCAGCAGCCGCGTCGAGTCGGCGAGTCGCCGCTCCACGCGTCCCGGCCCCCAATGGGCTCGCCGGCGAGCCGCCGCCGCCAAGGCGGTCGCCTGGGGATCGTCCAGCTCGGCGGCGATCTCGGTGGCCTCGAGGCTGAGGGCCGCCATCTGGTTGCGGCGCTCGGAGAAGTACACGGCGCCGCAGAGGCACAAGAGCAGCCGCACGCGGGTCACTGTGCGCTCGCCGGCGGTCATCTCGGCGGCCTGCACGAGCATCGCGATCAGCTCCTCGTCGATCACCCCCGGCGGCTGCACGTACCGGCGCGAGGCGCCGATCGCCGCCCGCGCCAGCGACCCCTTGTCGCCGAGCCGGGCCGCCAGGGTCGCGGCCTCGCGGAAGGTCGCCCACGCCAGCGGTCGCTCGCCGCTGCGCACCTGGGCCTCCCCCAGCTCCAGCAGGAGGTCGCAGCGCCGCCGCAGCGCGTCGGGATCGGAGCGGTCCAGCACCTCGAGCGCGCGGGCGTAGTGGGCCGCAGCCTCCTCGTTGGCCAGCATCGACGTGGCCTGCTCGCCGGCCTGGAGGCCGTAGTGGATCGCCCGCTCGGCGTCCTCGGGCTCGGCGGCACGGGTGAAGTGCAGCGCCAGGGCGCCGATCTGGGACTCGTCGGTGGGGGTGGGGCCGGATTCCAGCGCCACCCCCACCCGCCTGTGGATACGTGCGCGCCGCGCCGAGGACATGCCCCCGTAGAGCGTTTCGCGGATGAGGGCGTGGGCGAACGAGTAGCGGCCCGGGTCGCCGGGGGCCTCGGCCACCAGGCCCGCGTCCAGCGCATCCTCCAGCGCGACCAGGAAGCGATCCTCGTCGAAGCCGAGCACGCGCTCGAGCAGCGCGGCGTCGAAGTCGCGCCCGATCACCGCGGCCACGCGCAGCCACTCGATCGAGCCGGGGGCCAGGCGCTCGAGGCGGCGGCTGATGACGTCGCGGATGTCGTCGGGCAGCCCGACGCGCTCCAGATCGCGGGCGCCCGCATCCTGGGAGCGGACCCCGAAGTCCGAAAGGTGACGGACGATCTCCTCGATGAAGAACGGGTTGCCCTCGGTCTCGCGATAGAGCGCCTGCATCAGCTGGAGCGAGGGGGTCCCGCCCACGCGCAGGCGGACGAGCTCCATCGCCTCGGCCTCGCCCAGGCCGCCGACGTCGAGCTGCACCATCAGCCGCTCGCGGCGCAGTCCGGCCAGCGCGGCGCTGAAGCCCTCGCTCCAGCGGTCCACGTCGCGGTAGGCGCCCATGATCGACACGCGCGTGTTGTGGGGTGAGCGCGCCAGGTGGCGCAGGAGCAGCAGCGTCGGGCGGTCGGCCCACTGCAGGTCGTCGAGCACGATCAGCACCGGGACGGCGGAGGAGATCTCGGCCAGCAGCCCCACCACCGCCTCGAACAGGCGGTAGCGGTCGGTCTCGGGGTCGCCCGGATCGGGCTGGGGCAGCTCGGGCACCCGGCGGCGGAGCTCGGGGATGAGCCGGCCGATCTCCGCCCCGTACTCCCGGGCGACGGACCGCAGCTCCTCCAGCGGCGCGCGCGAGATGTAGTGGCCCAGGGCCTCCATAAAGGGCTGGTAGGGCACGAGCGTCTCCTCGGGCGCGCGGCCGGCGAGGACGAGCGCCCCGGAGGCGAAGGCGCGTACCGACGTCTCGGCCAACAGCCGTGTCTTGCCGATCCCAGCGTCACCCGCCAACAGCATCACCCGCTCGCCAGCCGGCGCCTTCCACCACTGCTCGAGCTGCGCCAGCTCGGCGTGGCGGCCGACCAGCGCTCCCGCCGCCGCCGCCCCCAGCTCCGCCGGCACCTCGATCTCGGCCGCGGAGGCCGCGGTGGCCAGGCTCCGGCGGGGCGGCGGCGGGTTGAGCAGGCGCTCGTGCGCCTGGATCGCCTCGGGGGAGGGGGCGACGCCGAGCTCGTCGCGCAGCAGCGCGCGCAGCTGCTCGAACACCCGCAGCCCCTCGGCAACGTTGCCCTGGGCCTCGAGCGCCGCCATCAGCAGGACATAGCCCGACTCGCGGTAAGGCTCGGAGTCGATGAGGGTGCGGGCGGCGCGTTCCACCGAGCCCAGCTGGGTCCCGCCGAGGCTGAGACCGGCCCGGCCGATGACCTCCAGAGCCTGCAGGCGGATGTCTGCCAGCTCCTGGCGGCGGGGCTCGAGCCACGCCGCCTGCGCGCCGGGCAGGAGCCCCCGGCTGGCGATGTTGAGCGGCACCTGGGCCAGGGCCCACGCCGCGCGCGCGTCGCCGGAGTCAAGCGCCCGCCGCGCGCGCCACACCTCACTGGCCGCTGCCTCCACGTCAACCCACGCGGGCTCGGGCAGCGCGAGCGCCAGCTCGTCGCGGCCGGCGACGATGTCGCGCCCCAGCGCGGAGCGCAGGCGCGACAACAGTGTGCGGATCGCGGCGTCCTGGGAGCGCGGCGCGGTCTCGGGCCACAGCGCGCCGATCAGCTCGTCGCGCCCCACCGGCCGGTCGCGGTTCAGCACGAGGTAGGCGAGCAGCAGCGGCACCTGCTTGCCGCGCAGAGACTGGACCAGCTCGACGCCATCCAGCTCCACTGAAAGACGCCCACATAGCTGGATCCTCGACCTCTCACCCACGGGAACCAGTTCCGGCAACGTTGTGGAAACGTATCGCCAACGCCGGGTTGGGACTGTTATGACTGCCGTGGCCACCGGGGGCCACGGCCACTGGCAACCAGCGGCGCTCCTGTCTCAGGACGCCGAGAGCCGGGCCGCAGGCAACGGGATATGACCACAGTCAACCGACAGCACAGCCGGATCGCCCATTGCGAATGTGGGGCGCAGTTGCAGGGCGACACCGAGCAGGAGCTGTTCGACGCGGCACAGGCTCACCTCGCCCATCACCACCCTGAGCTCTTGGGGGCAGTCGGGCTCGACGTGGTGGCTCAGATGGCCGAGGAACGTCCGGGGGCAATCAACGCCTGAGGCGGGCGGCGCGCAGACCGCCGCCCGCTCAGGGCATCTCATCGCGGGTCGCGTCGCGGCCGCTCGCGTGGATCCAGGCTCAGCCCGCGCAGCGGCCGGTGCCGACCGGCTCCGACGTCGCTTGGGCGCGTCGCAGGGCGCTGTGGACCAGCGTGTTGGGGACGGCGAAGCCGCCCGCTCGCGGCGTGCCCGTCAGCGCGGCGAACACGGTGGCCACGACCTGGCCGTGCCCGTCCACCATCGGGCCGCCCGAGTTGCCGGGGCGCACCCGGCCGCGCAGCGCCGTGATGCTGCGGACCACGTGCCCCTCGCCGTAGGCGTCCTGGGTGTCGACGCTCTCGGTCTGCCCCAGCCGTCCCGGCTCGGCGTCGAATGCCCCGTCCAGTGGGTACCCGAGGATCGCCGTCGCCGTTCCCGATCGGGGGTCGGCGGCGACGGAGAGCGGCCTGAGCCCCAGCCCGGGAACCTGCAGGATGGCGATGTCGTTGCGGGGATCGAAGACCAGCACGCGCGCGGGGTGGCCGGGGCCCACGCCGTCGATCTGAATCCGGGTGTCGTCCTCCCCGGCGACGACGTGCGCATTGGTGACCACCAGGTCGGGCGCCACCACCCAGCCGCTGCCCTCCACTCCCAGGCCGCAGGCGGTCCCGAACACGCGAACGACGCTTTGGCGCGCCAGCCTCACCCCGCGGCCGGCGAGGATGCGGCGCGTCGGCGCCGGCACGTCGGGCGCCGGGCCCCGGACCGACGGCAGGGGGTCGAAGCGGGCCAGGGCGTTGAGGATCGGGCCCGACGGGGGGAGGATGCGGTCCAGCGCGCGGAGGATGGTCGAGTCCTGGATGTCGGCGCGCAGCGGTTGCGACGTGGAGGCGTCGAGGGCCACCGCGCCGATCATCCAGGCGATCCCCAGCCCCACGCAGGCCGTCAGGGCCGCGCCGAGCAGGCCGTCCACCGTCCGCAGGCCGGGCAGGTGCAGCGCCGAGCGCACCCGCGTGCCGACGCCCTCCAGTCCGCTGGCGAACACGCCGCCGGCCAGCAGGGCCCCCAGGAGCCCGAACAGCGGCGCGTAGGGCGACCGCGCGCCGTCGCTGAGCAGCAGCGGCGCCAGCCGCGTGCCGACAAACGCCCCCACGGCGAATCCCACCAGGGACAGCGCGCCGACGATGAAGCCCTGGACGTAGCCGTAGAAGGCCAGGAGCACGGTGAAGCCGACGATCACCCAGTCAAGCGCGCTCATAAGTGGGTCTCAGGGTAATGATCGCTGCGTCGTGCGACGGCGGCCGAACCCGTGCAAAGCCGCACCCATACGGTCCGCTTTCTTATGCCCATTGTCTACCGTGCGTGGGACGGTGGCAGAGATCGGGGTGATCGTCGCGCGCAGACCGCGGCCTCGGGGCCGGCGGCGACGGCGCCGCCGCCTGCTCACGCGGGCGTTACCGGTGGGCGTCCTGGCCGTCGCCGCGTTCGCCGCCGGTGCGCTGTGGGCGGCGCAGCCCGGGCACGAGGAGCGGGCGATGGTCAGCCGCTACGTGACCGCCTGGGAGCACACCGACTTCGCCCGGATGTACGCGCTGCTGGACCGCGCCTCGCGCGCGCACGTGTCCGAGACCCGCTTCGCCCGCATGCTCGAGTCCGCGGCCGACACGGCCACCGTGCGCTCGCTGAGGCCGGTGACGGTGGGCAGCCGCCAGGGCGACGCGATCGCCGTGCGGATGCAGGTCGCCACCAAGCTGTGGGGCACGCTGGCCGAGACGCTCATCCTGCCGCTGACCGGCTCGGGGTCCGACGCGCGCGTGCATTTCGCGAGCACGGTCCTGTTCCCGGGCCTGCGCCCCGGCGAGCGCCTGCACCGCAAGATCGCGCTGCCGTCCCGCGCGGCACTGCTGGCCAGCGACGGCACCCCGCTGGCCGAGGGGCCGCAGCGGACCTCCCCGATCCCCGACGTCGCCAACCAGATCGTCGGCACGGTCGGACCCATCCCGTCCGACCTCGGCGCCACCTACGCCGCGCGGGGGTACCCGTCCCACGCGCACGTCGGGCTGGACGGCCTGGAGCTCATCTTCCAGAGCCGCCTGGCGGGCAAGGCCGGAGGCGAACTGATGGGCGACCGGCGGGTGCTGGCGTCGGTGGCGCCGGTGGAAGCCAAGCCGGTGCGGACCACGATCTCACCGGGCATGGAGCGCGCCGCGGTGGCCGCGCTGGGCGGCCAGTACGGCGGCATGGTGGTCATGAACCCGCGCACCGGGGCGCTCCTGGCGCTGGCCGGGATCGCGGACTCGGCGGTGCAGCCCCCGGGCTCGACCATGAAGATCATCACCGCCACCGCGGCGTTGCAGGCCCACATCGCCACGCTGAGCACGGTCTTCCCCTACGCCACGTCGGCGACGATCGAGGGCTACACGCTGCAGAACGCCAACGGCGAGGACTGCGGCGGGACGCTGCTCAACGCCTTCGCCGTATCGTGCAACTCCGTGTTCGCCCCGCTCGGGGCCAAGCTCGGCGCCGCCAAGCTGGTGGCGATGGCCCAGCGCTTCGGCTTCAACCAGCCGTCCCCGATCCTCGGCGCGGCGGAGAGCACGATTCCGTCGGCGCGCACGATCGGCGACCCGCTGGCCGTCGGCTCGTCAGCGATCGGGCAGGGGCTGGTGCAGACCACGCCGCTTCAGATGACCGACGTGGCAGCGACCATCGCGATGGGCGGCCGCCGCCCCATCCCCACCCTGCTGGCCCACCAGCGCCCGCGCTTCGTCCGCGTCACCAGCCGCAAGGTGGCTCACGAGGTCGAGCAGATGATGGTGGCGGTGGTGCGGTACGGCACCGGCACCTCGGCCCAGATCCCGGGCGTCGAGGTCGCCGGCAAGACCGGCACCGCCGAACTCAAGAACACCGCGCCGCCGGCGACGAGCAACGGCGCCAACCCGCAGGCCGACAACCCCATGAACACTGACGCGTGGTTCGTCGGCTACGCGCCGGTCGGCCGTCCGCGGGTCGTGGCCGGGGCGCTGTTCCCCAACCAGGGCGCCGGGGGCGGCACCGCCGCACCTCCGGTGCGCGAGGTGCTCGCCCGGGCGCTGTCTCACTGACCCGCGGCGCCGACGACGCTGGGGTTCAGCGTGCCCTGCGTCCACGCCGCCAGCGCCTGGCCGCCGGAGCCAAAGCCGACCGTGAGGTCGAGCGCGAACGTCGTGGACGAAAGCGTGCTCGGCGCGCCGAACGGGCGCCCGGGCGCCGACGCCGTCGCGGCCACCGGCCTGCCGCCGCGCACCCAGCCGACCAGCACCTGCCCGTGGGCGCCGACCGCCAGCGCGGGGGCCTGGGAGGCGTCGATCGAGCCCAGCGTGCGCGACGGCCCGAACGAGCCCTTGGCGCCCCGGCCGTCGACCTGGGTCTGGCAGGCGTCCTGGAAGGTGCACGACTCCCAGGCGATGGCCTGGTCGCCACCGAGGTCCCCGGCGAAGCTCAGCCCCGACGCCAGCTGGTTCGCGGACGACAGGTTACGGACGGTGGCATGCGGCGCGATGTCGGTCGCCCGGACCAGCGAGTGGTAGCCGCCGCGCTTGTCGTACCAGCTCTCGATCCAGGCGGCGGCGGCGCCCCCGCCGCGCGCGGCCACGGCGAGCTCATCGATCCGGTGGCCCGGCGCCACGGTGACCGCGGTCTTGACGGCATGGGGCGCCCGCGTTCGGGAGCCGAGGGCGTAGGAGATGCTGCGCGGTGCGGCGGTGCCGGCGGCGCCGGTGGCGGCGGTCCAGGCCACGATCGTGTCCTCGCCGCCCAGCCATGCCGCCGCCAGCGTCTCGGGCATCTGTCCCGCGCGGGTCAGCAGGTGCTGGCCGGCGAAGCGGTTGGCCTTGGCCGACTGCACCACCCACACGCCGTGCTCGGTCGCCACGGCGGCCAACATCTGGCCGTCCTTGAGCGTCAGCAGGCGCCCCAGGGTCGCCCCGGCGAGGCCGCCGACGAGCGTCCGCCCAGGCGCCACGCGGCCGCCGGCGCTCACCTCCACTGCCTGGGCAGTGCTACAGCAGGTCGCGTCAGACGCCGCCGCCCCGGTGAGCAGCTCCAGGGCGCCGCCGTCATAGCCGGCGTCGAGGATCCGCTGGGCGCCGGGGATGGCGATCGGCGTGCCCGGCGTCCCGCGCGTGGGCCGCAGCGTCACGTAGGCCTGCGAGACCCCGGGGGTGTCGACGTCCTGGATCCCGAACGCCGCCGCCGCGGCCCCCGATCCCGAGATGGCCAGCACCGCCGGGACGACGTCGAGCGTCCCCGGCGCGGCGAATTGAAACGGCGCGCTCCACCTCGCCTGCGCCGCCGCCGGCAGTCCGACCGATGGCAGCAGCGCCAGCGCCGCCGCAGCGAGACCCACAACCAATGAACGTCGTGCCGGCGGGACGGCCACGATCAAAGGTTGAGGGAGATCCCGCCGAGCTTCTTGCCCTCGGGGCTGAGGATCCAGAGGGTCAGGGGCCGGTCGGAGTACACCGTGCTGTTCATCTTGAACAGCAGCAGGCCGCCCTGGGTGGGGCCCTCGCTCGCCACGGTGTTCGGTCCCGGGTAGGTGCCGAGGTCGTGTAGCGTCATGGGCGTCCAGGCGAACTCGTTGATGTTGGGGTCGAGCTTGATCGGGTGATAGACGTTGCCTTGGGTATCGATCACGATGAAGTCGCCGCTCGTGGTGGCGGTGTGGCCGCTCTGGTTCTTGGCCCACAAAAAGACGCCGTACCACAGCTGGTTGGGCCCGAGCGTCGTGGGGATCCCGGGCGGCAATCCCTTCAGATAGGCCGAGTCCTCGGCGCTGTACTGGTTGAGCTCGCGTGAGATCTGGAGCTGATAGGTGATGTAGCCGGCCGAGATGTAGTCGCCGTCGTTCTCGGCGTTCGCGAAGTTCTGGTGTGCGGACTGGTGGCCGCAGGCGGCCACCCCGACGGCGAGCAGGAGACCGCACAGGGCGATGAGGGAGCGGCGCACGGTCACGGCGGCGCGGAGTCTAACGGCGCCCATCGCGATCAGCCGGCCTCCACCGAGGTGCGCTGGCCCCGGTCGCGGCCCTCCTCCAGGATCGACCGCAGCCGGCGCATCGCCTTGGCCGCCTTGCGGCGCGTCCAGGACCGGCCGCCGAAGTTCTCCATGAGCTTGTCGGAGATCTGGGAAGGCTCGGTCTCGAACGTGTACTGGACCTTGGTGGTGCCGCTGGGGCCCGGCGACAGCGTGTAGGTGCCGACCATCCGGATCCGGTTGTACTTGCCGCCGCGGCCGCGTTCCACGATCCGGAAGGGGGGCTGCATCTCGGTGAAGGTCACGTCGGCCCAGGCGAAGCGCTGCAGCGGCGCCTTGATGCGGAAGCGGGCGCCGGCGCCGGCGCCGTAGGGATCCACCCGCAGCAGCCGCCAGTCGACGAGGTAGTGATCGGTGAACTCCGCGTGGTTGGCGATGTCGGCCAGGTACTCATACACCAGCTCGCGCGGCTTGGCGATCGTCGTCGAGACGGTGAAGGGCTCCACGCGGCCGGATTCTAAGTGTTCGCCCTCAGGGGCGGCCGCAGACGATGACGGCGATCAGGCGGCGGCGCGGCGATCGGTGATCCGCATCGTGTGGCCGAACTCCGGCCCGTGGACGACGCGGCTCTCCAGCGGGGCCTCGCGCTGGCGGTCGCGGCACAGCTCGCAGGCGATCGTGCCCGACGTGTACACGTATACCCGCTCGCCGACCAGCGGCGTGCGGTGACAGCAGGTGCAGCGCTCCGATCCGGCCAGGCGCTCGTCCAGGCCACGGCGCAGCAGCGCGAGCTCCAGATCGAGCATGTCGCGCAGCGTGGGCATGCGGTGATGTTCGGGCCGCGATTGCCCGTTCCTGCCGGCGAAAAAGATGTGAGCGCTCGCCGTCAGCGGTGGCGGCGCTTTCCGCGAAACACCGGTCGTCTGGTGGACAAAAAGCCGAATACCGGTTTGAGGTCTGCCTAGGTGGGCAGGCTAAAATGGCCACGAGCTCCCCGGAGCTTCACGCAGCCTTGAGACCCCCTAGTGCGGAGCTGCCGGAGTCCGTAGCGAGGAGACGGCCATGAAAGCTTGGATGACTGGCAATGTCGCCGGAACGGGGACGTTCCGGTGCACTGAGTGTGACTTTCCGGTGTCACTCGACGCCGCCGACGAGCTTCCCGCCTGCCCCAACTGCGGCGGGACCGAGTTCGTGCGCGCCTCGCTGTTCACGACCTCGCAACAGGCAGTGGTGAACCTCGGTCCCGAGGTCGAGGATCACGCCTGGCTGGAGGAGCTCCGCACCGGCATCGAGGATCCCGGGCAGTACATCGCCTACCGCTCCGGAGGCGACGTCATTGCCTACGCGCTCACCCGGGAGTGGACGCGGATCGGCCGCAGCCTCGCCGCCGACATCCGCTTTGACGACCCGACGGTCAGCCGCCGCCACGCCCTGATCGTGCGCCAGCCCGACGGGCTCCGGGTGCTGGATGACCGCAGCCTCAACGGCGTGTTCGTCAACGGCGAGCGGGTGGAATGGAGCACGCTGGCTGACGGCGACGAGGTCGTCATCGGCCGCCATCACCTTCATTTCATCGACGTTCCCGTGGTGTCGGGGATGCGCTTCGGGCGCACCTCGGACAGCGGCACCGGAGCGCAGGCCGGGCGATCGGGGGCTGACGTATAGTCGCGGGCGGATGCCGCCCGTCACCATCGCCGTGCTCTCCCAGAAGGGGGGCACCGGGAAGACAACCACCGTCCGGACCCTCACCGACGTGTTCCGCCGCATCGGCCTGTCGGTGCTCGCGGTGGATCTGGATCCGCAGGGCAACCTGTCGGACTACCTGGACGTCGACCCCGACGCATCGCCGACCATCGGCGACGTCCTCTCCGGCCGCGCGAGTGCGCGTGACGCGATCCACGACGGGATCATCCCCGCCAATCTCGGCCTGGCCGAGTCCGAGCTGGCGCTCGGCGGCAAGATGGGCCGGGAGCTCACGCTCAAGAAGGCGCTGCGCGAGGTCGCCGCCGGCTACGACGTCGTGCTCATCGACTGCCCGCCCGCGCTCGGGCTGCTCACCGTCAACGCGCTGGTCGCCTCCGGCTACGCGCTGCTGTCCGCGGAGGCCCAGTACTTCGCGCTGCAGGGGGTCGAGCAGGCGCTCGAGGTGATCGAGCTGGCGCGCGACAGCCTTAATCCCGACCTCGAGTGGCTCGGCGTCATGCTCAACATCGCCGACATGCGCACCCGGCACTCCCGCGAGGCCTTCGACTCCCTGCGCGAGCACTTCGATGACAGGCTGATCGAGACCACCATCCGCGCGTCGATCGCCTACGCCGAGTCCGCCGAGCGGGCCGTCTCGATCCTGGACTACCGCCCGGACCTGGGGGTCGACTACCTCGATGTGGCCGACGAGCTGCTCACGCGGCTTGGCCTCGAGGACGCGCGCACGCCGCTGCGCAAGCTGAGGCGGGACCTGGCGCCGGCGCCCGCTGAGGCGCGGGCCTCCGCGTCCTGACGTTGGTTTCACACGGGCGGGGAAGACTGACGGCGGTGGCGGCGGTGGTTAGAGCTCGCGGACGTCGGCGCCGTGGGCTTCGAACGGCGCCCGCAGGACCTCCGCCCAGCCGTCGGTGACCCGCCTGAGCCGCTCCATCACGCGGCCGGTCTGGTCGATCGTGCACCACACCAGGACCGTTGGGCCGGCGCCCGACATCGTGGCCCCCAGGGCTCCGTAGGTGGTCGCCGACCGGACCAGCTCGGCCGAGCGGGGGTACAGATGGGCCCGGTGAGGCTGGTGCAGCCGGTCGGCGAGACCGGCGGCGATGAGGTCCCAATCCCCGGTGGCGAGGCCGAGGGTGAGCGTCGCGGCCGCGGCGACGTTGAACACCGCGTCGCCGAGCCGGACCGTCGCCGGCAGCGCCGCGCGCGCCTGCGTGGTGCGGACCGGCGTGTCGGGAACGACGAGGACGGCCTCCAGCCCCATCGGCGGCTCGAAGCGGTGCGCGGTGTCGGCCTGGCAGATGACGAAGCCGCCGTCGATGGCGGCCGAGACGTTGTCAGGATGGCCCTCGAGCTCGGTGGCGAGCGCGCGGACGGGTGCGTCGAGCTCGAACAGGTGGTCGGCGGCGGTGAGGCCGGCGATGATGGCGGCGGCGCTGGAGCCCACGCCGCCGGTGAGCGGGATCCGCGAGGCGATGTGGAACTCGAAGGCGTCGGCGGGATGCAGCTGCTCGAACGCCCGGACGATGAGATTGCTCCTGTCACGCCGCACGTCGAGCTCGGTGTGGACGGCGAACGCGCCCGTCTCGCGCACCTCGACCTCGAGGTGCAGCGCGAGCGCCGCGGCCATCACGTCGAAGCCGGGGCCGAGGTTCGCGGTGGAGGCGGGCACGCGCACGACCCGGCGCCGGCCCAGGCTCATCCGAGGACCGCGCGCTCCAACGCGCCGAACTCCGGCGCGCAGGGGACGACCGCGCCCACCTGCGACAACGCGCTCTGCGGATCCTTGAGCCCGTGGCCGGTGAGCACGCAGGCCACCCGCCGCGCGTCGCCCGCGCCGTGCGCGAGCAGCCCGGCGACGCTGGCCGCCGAGGCCGGCTCGCAGAAGATCCCCTCGTCGGCGGCGAGCAGGCGGTAGGCCGACAGGATCTGCTCGTCGGTGACCGCGTTGACCGCGCCGCCGGACGCGGTCATGGCGTTCATGGCGTCCTCCCACCGGGCCGGGTTGCCGATGCGGATGGCGCTGGCCACCGTCTCGGGGTGTTCGACGGGGGCGCCGTGGACGAGCGGCGCCGCTCCGGCGGCCTGGAAGCCGAGCATTCGCGGCCGGCGGGTGGGCGGGAGGATCTCCCCGAACCCGCGCCAGTAGGCGGTGATGTTGCCGGCGTTGCCGACGGGGATGCAGAGGGCGTCCAGCTCATCGCCGAGCTGCTCGGCGATCTCGTAGGCGGCGGTCTTCTGGCCCTCCATGCGGAACTCGTTGACCGAGTTGACCAGCGAGATGGGATGGGTGGCGCTGAGCCGGCGCACGAGCTTCAGCGCGACGTCGAAGTTGCCGTTGAGCGCGATGACCCGGGCGCCGTGCATGAGCGCCTGGGCCAGCTTGCCGGTGGCGATCTTGCCGTCCGGGACGATCACGGCGCACCTGAGGCCCGCCCGGGCGGCGTAGGCGGCGGCGCTCGCGGCGGTGTTGCCGGTGGAGGCGCAGATGATCGCCTCCGCCCCCTCGCGCACCGCCGCCGACACCGCGCAGGTCATCCCCCGGTCCTTGAACGAGCCAGTGGGGTTCAGGCCCTCCAGCTTGCACCACACCTCCACCCCAGCGCGCTCGGACAGCCGCGGGGCGAGGACGAGCGGGGTGCTGCCCTCACCCAGCGAGACGATGGGATCCTCGGGTGCGAACGGAAGGCGCTCGCGGTAGCGCTCGATCAGTCCGTGCATCGCGGCCGAGGATGCCAGACGCCGCGCCGAGGACCGTTACTCGACGTCGAGGACGACCTTGCCGGTGGCGCCCCGCTCGTCGAGCAGGATGAGCGCGTCGGCGGCGTTTTCCAGGGCGAACCGCGCTCCGATGATCGGCTTGATGTCCCCGGCCTCGATCATGCCCTCGATCTCCCGGCCGATGCGCTCGGTGCGCTCAGGCCAGCCCAGCACCGAGGCGCCCCAGCCGGCGCCGATGACCTCGGTGTTGTTGAGCAGCAGGCGGTTGACGCGGACCTCGGGGATGGAGCCGCCGGTGAAGCCGACCACGACCGCCCGGCCGAACTCGCGCAACGAGCGCAGGCTGTCGGTGAAGCGCTCGCCTCCCACGGGGTCGAGCACCACGTCGGCGCCGCCGTCGGTCATGACTTTGACCTCGTCCTTCCACGGGCCGTCGGAGCGGACGACCTCGTCGGCGCCCGCCCTGCGCGCGACGGCCTCCTTGGCGTCGCTGGACACCACCCCGATCGTCCTGGCCCCGTGCGCCTTGGCGACCTGGAGCGATGCGGTGCCGACGCCGCCGGCCGCGCCGTGGACCACCACCGTCTCCCCCTCGGCCAGGCGCCCGCGCCCGATGAGCGCGAAGTACGCGGTGTGGTAGTTGAGGACGAGGGCCGCGCCCTGCGCGTAGTCCCAATCGTCGGGGATCTTGAAGGTGAAGTACGTGGGCGCCACGGCTTGCTGCGCCCACGCGCCCAGCATGCAGAAGGCGGCGACCCGGTCCCCGGGCCTGACGTGGGCGTCGCCGTGGACCTCGCGCACGATGCCGCCGACCTCGGAGCCGGGGATGAACGGAAGGTCGGGCTTCATCTGGTACTCGCCGCGGGTCTGCAGCAGTTCGGGGAAGGAGACGCCGGCGGCCTTGACGTCGACGACGACGCCCCCGCCGCCCGGGGTCATGGGGTGCTCGTTGGGGGGCTCCGGGACGTCGTTGAGCTTGAGGGCGGTCTTCGGACCGGTGAGCTCGGTGATCTGGACGGCGCGCATGTGCGCGGGTGATCCTATTGATTGAGCATGTGCCGGACGTCCGCGATGACCCCCGCGGGGTCGGTGTGGAGGCGGCGGTAGGTGATCCGCAGCACGCGCCACCCTTTCTTGTGCAGGTGGTTGTCGCGGCCGCGGTCTGTTTCGAAGGCGCCGCGGTTGGCGTGGAAGGCGAAGCCGTCGAGCTCCACGATGAGGCGGTTCTCCGGCCACGCGAAGTCGACGAGGCAGCCCTCGATGAGGACGTTGGCCCTGGGTTGCGGCAGGTCCGTGCTTCGGACGAGCTCGAGGAACCGCTCCTCGAGCGGGGACTGTGTCCATTGCGGGTCGTCGCTGAGTTCTGCGATCGCCACTCGCAGTGGCTTGATTCCCCTTCGACCGTTGCTGCTGTCGATCACAGACTGCAGCGTTCGAAGGTCCAGGATGTTGCGTCGCTCGCCGGCCTCCAGCGACGCTCTGAGTTGGCGCGGGGTCGACTGCTCCGCGTAGTCGACGTAGGTGCGTTCGAGGCTCGTCACGGGGATGGCGTCGATGCGGGCTCTGTGTTGCGGAGGAACGGCCGAGACGTGGCAGCGGATGCCCTTGCGGCGGTGGTTCTCCGGTGCGGTCACGTCGATCGCGCCCTGCGGGAGCGGCCGGAGGTCGTGGAGGGCCGCGGCGGCGTGATGGGAGATGACGGCGTCGGGGCCGCATGCGAGCACCGCGGCCATGAAACGGCTCTGGAACGTCAGTGGGCCTTGGCCGACGAAGAACACGCCCGTATGGACGGGGCGGAACTCCTTCCACCGGACCCGCCGGTGGATCATCGGCCGCGTGAACCCAAGCTCCGCCAACTGCCAGCCGGCCACTACCCCGTGCTGGCTCCGCGCCAGTTCCGCAGGGGGGTCATGCATATTTGTTACGCCACGCGTAACACATCGCAATCACCCCCTACGGTGGCACGAATTATGTGACGTGTGTGTACCGAAAGTGCAACGTTCGCGTCACCCAAACTCTTCTTCGATCACTCTGATCGCCCGCGGGGGCGCCCTCATCGCCGCCAGCGCCGCGATCTCCTCCATCGCCGCGAAGAACCGCGACTCCAGGACGGGATGGACCACCATCACCAGCCGCGCCTGATCCTCCAGCCCCTTCTGCACCACCGATTTGACCGAGACGCCCTGCTCGGCCAGCACGTGGGCGACACGGGCGAGCACGCCGGGCTGGTCGGCGACCTCGAGGTAGAGGTAGAAGGACGACATCACGTCGGAGACGATCCGCAGCGACTCGGTGGCCGGGGGCGTCGACGCCGGCGGGATCATGGCGCTGATCACGTCGCCCAGCACGGCGCTTGCGGTCTGTGGTCCCCCGGCCCCCGGGCCGCTCATGGTGATCTCCGTGATGGCCTCGGACTCGACGGTGACCGCGTTGAACGGGCCGTTGACCGACGCGAGCGGGTGCCCCGGGTACAGGAAGGCCGGGTAGACGGTGACCGACAGCCCGTCTCCGCCGACCCGCTCCGCCGTCCCGATGAGCTTGAGACCCAACCCCAGGTCGCGGGCGTACTCGAGGTCGTCAGGGCGGATGTGCTCGATGCCCTCGAAGCGGACCTGGTCGATGTGGACCGGGGTCTGGAAGGCGAGGCGCGCGATGATCGCCATCTTCGCCGCCGCGTCCTTGCCGTTGACGTCCTCGGTGGGGTCGGCCTCGGCGTAGCCCAGGCGCTGCGCTTCGGCGAGCGCGTCAGCGAAGGTCTCCCCCGTCCGGGCCATCTCGGTGAGGATGAAGTTGGTGGTGCCGTTGACGATCCCGTGCACTCGGTCGATGGTGGCTCCGGCCAGCGATTCCTGCAGGACCCGGATGACCGGGACGACGCCGGCAACCGCGCCCTCGAAGCGCAACTGCACGCCCCTGACCCGCGCCTCCTCCCACAGCTCCTCGCCGTGGTGAGACAGCAGTTGCTTGTTGGCAGTGACGACGTGCTTGCCGGCGCGCATCGCCGCCAGCAGGTACTCGCGGGCCGGCTCCAGGCCCCCGATCAGCTCGACGATGAGGTCCGAGCCGTTCAGGATCTCCTCGAACGAGCCCCGGCTGCGGGTGAGCACGCCCGACAGCTCGGGGCGCAATCCGGTGATGCGAGCGATTCGGTCGGCGTGCCGCGGCAGCAGGTCGGCGAACGCGGCACCGACCGTCCCATGACCGAGCAGCCCGACGCGGAACGTGTCGCCCTGGGAAGCCATGCCGCCTATCCGACGTCCCGGCTCATGAGGTCGGCGTAGGTCTCACGGCGCACCGCCACGCGCGCGTCGCCGTCGCGCACGAACACCACCGGCGGGCGCGGCACCCCGTTGTAGTTGTTGGCCATCGCATAGCCGTAGGCGCCGGTGGCGGGGGTGGCCACGACGTCGCCGGGCGCGGGTGACGGCAGCCGCGCGTCACGGACGATCACGTCCCCGGACTCGCAGTGCTTGCCTGCCAGGTGGCACACGGTGTCGGCGGCGGCCAGCGGCCGGTCGGCGATCACCGCCTCGTAGCGCGCGCCGTACATCATCGGGCGCAGGTTGTCCGACATGCCGCCGTCCACCGCGACCCAGGTCGAGACGTTGCGCTTGACCGTCTGCACGGTGTAGAGCGTCACCGTGGAGTTGGCCACCAGGGCTCGGCCGGGCTCGAGGAGGAGGCGCTTGTCGGGCCCGAGCTCCGCATGGACCGCGTCGACGATCGCCTCCACCCACCGCTCGGGGCTGGGCGGCTGCTGGTCGGGCGTGTAGGCCGCGGCCAAGCCGCCGCCGAGGTTGTAGACGGGGAACTCACCCAGCGCACCGATCGCGCGCACGGCGGCGCGGAACGGATCGAGCTCGAAGAGCTGTGACCCGATGTGGAAGTGCAGGCCAACCAGGTTGAGCCGTGTGTGCCCCTTGAGCGCGGCGATCGCGTCACGCGCCTGGTCCAGCGAGAACCCGAACTTCGAGTCCGCCTGGCCGGTGGAGATGGCGTGGTGGGTGTCGCCGGACACGCCGGGCGTCACGCGGATGAGCACGTCCTGGCGGACGCCGGCCTCGGCGGCGACGCCGGCCAGCCGGCCGATCTCGTGGCGTGAGTCGAGCACGATGTGGCCCACGCCCGCCGCCAGCGCCTCGCGCAGCTCCGCCTCGGACTTGGCGTTGCCGTGCATGTAGGTTCGCTCGGCGCTGAAGCCCGCGCTCATCGCCAGCGCGAGCTCCCCGCCGGAGGCGACGTCGCAGGCCAGGCCCTCGTCGGCGAGCACCCGGTAGACGGCGGTGCACGGAAACGCCTTGGAGGCGAAGAGCACGTCGCAGTCGCGGTGGCGGGCGGCGAGGGCGTCGGCGAAGGCCCGGGCGCGGGAGCGCAGGTCGTCCTCAACCACCACGTAGGCCGGCGTCCCGTACTCACGGGCGAGCTCGACCGCGTCGCAGCCTCCCAGCTCGAGGTGGCCGCAATCGTTGACGCGGCTGCCCACGGGATAGACGTGCGAAAGCTCGCTCACGGTGGCATTCACGCGTGTGCCCTCCGGTGGCCGAGGTGCATGGAGCGCGAGGCTCGGGGGCCGGCAGGCAAGGACGCAGGACCCGATGTGCAGCCCAGCTGCACGAGGGTCCGAGGACGCAGCCTGGCGGTCAGCCGAGGCCGCGATACATGTGCCGTGGTTGCCGGAGGGTGCACGAACATTGAAAGATATGGTCTTGCGCCTGCGCATCGTCACCCCGCTGCTTCCCGCCGAGACCGGCGCCCTCGACGGACTGGCCTACACACTATGGCTTCCGCCGTCCCCCCGGCCGCCCGCCGGGGGCGGCGTGGTGGTCCTTCACGGCGCCGATTCCTGCAAGGAGAGCCACCACGACTTCGCGCGCGCCGCGGTGGCGTTGGGGCTGGGAGCGATCTGCTTTGACCAGCGCGGTCACGGGGAGAGCTCCGGCGCGCTCGGCCCCGGGGTGCTGCAGGACGTGGCCGCCGTCGCCGGCCATCTCCGCCAGGCCCTCGGCGACCCCGAGGCACCGCTGGCGGTCCGAGGCTCGAGCATGGGCGGCTACCTCGCCATCCTCGCCGCCCCGCTGGTGCGCGCCCGCGCCGCGGTGGCGATCTGCCCCGCAAGTGCCGACGGCCTGCGGCGCGGCCTGGATCAGGAGGGGCGCTTCTCCTTCGCCGCCGACCGGCCGGGGCTGCGGGCGTTCCTTAACGAGCACGACCTCACCGCGGCCGCGCGCCGGCTGACCATGCCGCTGCTCCTCTTGCACGCCGAGGGCGACGAGCGGGTCCCGATCGCGCACTCACGCGAGCTGGCCGGGGTGCTGAGCGTCCCCGGCAGCCGCCTCATCGCGGTCCCGGGCGGACATCACCGTTCGATCCAGCACGACGAGGAGCTTCAGGCGGTGAGCCTGCGCTTCATCGGGCAGGCGCTGGGACCGGGCCGGGGCGCGCAGGCGGCTCGTTAGCGGAAGCCTGCGGGGCGCCGAAGGCTCAGGAGCGAGAGTCGATGGTGATGCCGTGGTTGCCGCTCGAGCTGATCGAGCTGCTCGAGCTGCTCGTGGCCGACACGGTCGTGGAGGTCGTCGACGTCTGGGACGTCGTGGACGTGGAGCCCGTGCTGGAGCTGTTCTGCGATGCGAGGGAGACCACGGGGCCCGAGCCGGAGCCTCCGGCAGAGATGCCGGTGCCGATCGTGCCGACCGAGTGCACGCTGCCGACCACCTTGATGCTGGAACCCGAGGAGCCCGTCACGGGGACGACCGGGGTGCCGCTGGGCTTGGTCATGACCGAGCCGGGGTTGGTCACGGTGCGCGTGGGGTTGCTCGAGCCGGAGCCGGAGCCGGAGCCGGCGGTGGCGCCGGCGCCGGCGACGTTTACGACCGGGGCGGGCGGTGAGGCGACGGGGGTGGGCGTGGGCGTGGGCGTGGGGGTCGTGGGGGTGGAGCCGGTGCTGCCGGAGGTGGGCTTGAGCGATCCGGAGCCGCGTGAGGGCGTGCCGGCGACCGGTCGGGAGATCGAGGCCGAGCCGGAGTGCCGGTCCGACCTGCGGGTCGGGCGGCCCTGCGTGGCGACTCTGGTCCGCGTGCCGGCGCGGGCGGCGACGGAGAAGGCGGCGGAGGCGGCGTTCGCGCCGGCGCGCGGCTTGACCACGGCGACGGCGGCAAGTCCGCTCGAGGAGGAGGCGTGGGAACCGGCCTTCGGGTGGGCGGTCAGCGTCTGTGTCGCCGGCGCCCCGTTGCCATCGAGCTTCGGCCAGCCGTTGTAGGTGACGACGGCGCTCCCGAGCACGAACAGGATCGAGGCAGCGAGAACCAGAGTTCCCGCAGTTCCCAGGCCGGCGAGGTATGCACGAGTTGCCCGCACAAGGGGTTAATCGGCAGCTGAGCGCGAAAGCTTGAATCGAACGAACGGCCAAACTCATCGATTACCTTCAAGCTCGGCTTAGGGCGTCTGCCAAGATCTATTGGCACCATGCCCGCACCCAAGTCATTCGGTACCGATCGCGGTCTCCAGACGCGCATGCTCGCGACGGCGTTTCTGCTGGGGCTCGTCTACATCGTCCTGATCGCCGTGCTCATCGCCGCCGGCGCCGGAGCGGTCACGGTGGCCGTCATCGCGGGCGCCCTGTTCTTGGTGCAGTACTTCACCGCGGATAAGCTCGCGCTGTCCTCGATGGGCGCGCGCCAGGTGACCGCCGCCGAGGAGCCCGAGCTGGTGGGCACGATCGAGCGCCTGTGCGTCCAGGCCAACCTGCCGATGCCCCGCGTCGCGGTCGCCGACATGCCGATGCCCAACGCCTTCGCGGTGGGTCGTTCGCCCAGCACGGCCACCGTGTGCGCCACCACCGGCCTGCTGGGGCTGCTCAACCAGGCCGAGCTGGAGGGCGTGCTGGCCCACGAGCTCACGCATATCGCCAACCACGACGTCATGTACATGACGATCGCCAGCTTCTTCGCCTCGATCGCCGCGTTCATCGTGCAGTTCGGCTTCTTCTTCGGCGGCGGGTTGGGCGGCAACGACCGCGACGACAACAACCCGAGCTTCGCCATTGTGATCCTCGTCTCCGGGGTGGTCTACGTCGTGTCCTACCTGCTCCTGCAGGCGCTGTCGCGCTACCGCGAGTTCTCGGCCGACCGCGGGTCGGCGATCATCACCGGCCGCCCCAGCGCGCTGAGCTCGGCGCTGCTGAAGATCAGCGAAAACATGCAGCAGATCCCGCAGCGCGACCTGCGCGCCGCGTCGGGCGAGCTGGCCGCCTTCTACATCTTCCCCCCGAAGGTCAAGCGGTCGGTGGCCACGCTGTTCAGCACGCACCCTCCGCTGGAGGCCCGCCTGGAGGCGCTGGCCCGCTACGAGTCCCAGCTGCAGGGCACCGCCCGCTAAGGCCCTCGGTCCCGCGCGCGATGGGATTCCTGGACATCCTGACCGGACGGCGCAAGCTCGCCCAGCCCGCCGAGGACCGGCTGTTCGCGATCAGCACGGCATACGTGACGTTCGAGTCGGGGCTGGGCATCACCACGCGCGGGAGCGCCGCGATCGTCTTCCAGAGCCTGGCCACGGCGGACTTCACGTCCATCGTGCGCGAAATGGAGGAGGTGGTGCGGGCCACCGCCTCGGACAGCGCCAGCACCGTGGAGACCTCCGTGGACAGCTACGGGTTCAGCTGGCTGATCCTGCGCGGCAGCGACTTCGACAGCCTCGTGGTCGGGGTCAACGCGGTGTCCGAGGCGCTCGAGGCGGGCGGCTACGGCGACCGGCTGCTGTGCTCGGTGTTCGCGTTCCAGGACGACAACGGCCGGTCGCTGTACTGGATCTACAACTACAAGCGCGGGTTCTTCTCCCCCTTCGTCCCCACGGGCCCACAGCGGCGCGACAACGAGCGCGAGCTGGTGCTCAAGGCGCAGGCGGCCAACGAGCTCCCGATCGAGCCGGAGCTCGGCCGGTGGTTCGCGCTGTGGGGAATCCCCGTCTGAGCGCATGTAAGGTCTGTGTCGTAGCGAGGCGCGGCGGCGCGGATGCCGCCTGTGGGTACGCTACGCTCCCAACCCTTGGTTGACTGCGCCTTAAGCAGAGCCTAACCCTTCTTGCAGCGCCCACCTCGGGCGTGCGCGTGCCATTCGCAACGGACAAGGAGAAACCTTGCGCATCTTGATTCTCGGTGGAGACGGCTTCTGTGGGTGGCCGACATCGCTGCACCTCTCGGCCGGTGGACACGACGTCGCCATCGTGGACAACCTGGCGCGTCGCAAGGCCGACGTGGAGCTCGAGGCCGATTCGCTGACTCCGATCATGCCGATCGGGACGCGTCTGGAGACCTGGCGCGAGCTGACCGGCCGCGAGATCCCCTACTACAACTTCAACGTCGCCGAGAACTATCGGGTCATGCTCGACCTCCTCAACGAGTGGCAGCCCGACGCGATCGTGCACTTCGCCGAGCAGCGTGCCGCGCCGTACTCGATGAAGAGCCCGTGGCACAAGCGCTACACGGTCAACAACAACGTCAACGCCACCCACAACCTGCTGTGCGCGCTGGTGGAGGCTGAGCTCGACGCACACGTCGTGCACCTGGGGACGATGGGCGTGTACGGCTACGGGACGGCCGGCGTGAAGATCCCGGAGGGCTACCTGCGGGTGCGGATCGACACCGATGAGGGCACCGAGGTCGAGCAGGAGATCCTGTACCCGGTCAACCCGGGCAGCGTGTACCACATGACCAAGACCCAGGACCAGCTCCTGTTCGCGTTCTACAACAAGAACGACGGCACCCGGGTCACCGACCTGCACCAGGGCATCGTGTGGGGCACCCAGACCGCCGAGACTCGGCTGGACGAGCGGCTGATCAACCGCTTTGACTACGACGGTGACTACGGCACGGTGCTCAACCGCTTCCTCATGCAGGCGGCGGTCGGCTATCCACTCACCGTGCACGGCACCGGCGGCCAGACCCGCGCCTTCATCCACATCCAGGACACCGTCCGGTGTATTCAGCTGGCGATCGAAAACGCGCCCGAGCAGGGCGATCGCGTCCGGGTCTTCAACCAGATGACCGAATGCCATCGCGTGCGCGACCTGGCCAAGCTCGTCTCCAGCCTCACCGGCGCAGAGATCGACTACGTCGACAACCCGCGCAAGGAGGCGGCGGAGAACGAGCTGTTCGTGGCCAACGATCACCTCCTCGAGCTCGGCCTGAACCCGATCCGCCTGCAGGACGACCTGCTCACCGAGGTGACCGAGATCGCCCGCGGTTACGCGGGTCGCTGCGACCGCACCAAGATCCCGTGCAGCTCGAGATGGATCCAGCGCCGCGCGGAGATCGTGCCGGCGGCCACCGCCTAGACACGCATTCGCCGCTGATCGTCCTCAACCGTCGCGCCGCGACACGGCCGACGATCACCGGCGTGGAGCGGTGGACGGCCGAGGTCGTCGGCCGTCTGAAGCAGCTCGCGCCAGAGCGCTACATCGTGTCCCAACCTCCGCGGCGCGCGCAGCGCCGTGCGCTCGCCCAGGCCTGGGAGCAGCTCGCGCTGCCAGTTCGGGCGGCACGCCTGCGAGCGGCGCTGGTGTTCTCGCCGGCCAACCTGGCCCCGCTGGCGTGGCCGCGCAACGTGGTGGTGATGCACGACGCCGCGGTGCTGCGCGAGGCGCAGGCCTACTCGCGCGCCTATCGACTCTGGCACGGCCGGGCCGGGCTGGCGTGCGCACGGCGGGCGCTGGCGGTGATCACGGTGTCGGAATTCAGCCGCCGCGAGCTGACCGAACTGGCCGGCATCGTCCCGTCACGCCTGCAGGTCATCCCCGGCGGTGTCGGCGCCCGCTTCACGCCGGAGGCCGACGTCGAGCCGGTGGCGCGCCGGCTCGGCCTGCAGCGGCCCTACGTGCTGACGATCGCCACCGGTGACCGGCGCAAGAACATCGCGAAGCTGGGCCCGGTGGCGGCCGCTCTCGCCGCGCAGGGCATCGAGCTGGTGTGGGCCGGGGACCGGCGGCCCTACTTCGAAGCGGCCGCGGGGGCGCCCGGCGTGCGCAGTCTCGGCTACGTCGACGACGGCGACCTTCCCGGCCTGTACGCGGGGGCGCGGGCCTTCGTGCTGCCGTCGCGCTACGAGGGCTTCGGGCTGACGTGCCTGGAGGCGATGGCCTGCGGCACGCCCGTGGTCGCCGCCGACCGCGCGGCGCTGCCGGAAACGTGCGGCGCGGCCGCCCTCCTGGTGAACCCCGACGACGCCGGCGCCATGTCCGAGCAGGTGCTGCGCGCCGTCGCCGATCAGTCCGTCCGCGCCGAACTGCGACGGCGGGGGCTCGAGCGCGCGGCGGCGTACACCTGGGAGCGCACCGCTGCGGCCGTGCACGCGCTGCTGACGGATCTGGCCGCCGACGCCTGACGGAGGTCAGCCGGGGATCAGGCCCTCACCCTGGAACTCCGCCTTGGCCTCCTCCAGGGAGAAGTCGGGCGGGGGCAGGATGATGTCGGAGCCGACGAGCTCATCCTCGGGCACCCGTCGTCCGTGCGTGCGGACGTACTCCAGGAGACGCCCGAACACGTCGTGGAACGCGTCGTCGTCGCTGGACTCGCAGCTGGCGACGGCCTGGTTGTCAAGCTCGTTCAGTCCGGTGATGTCGTCAGCCGAGACTTCGTACTGGCCCTCGGTGGCGATGCGGACGATCATTGCGCCTGCTCTTGGCTGGCGCCCGCGCCCTCACCTCCGGTCGTCTGTGCGCCCGCTCCCAGCTCGCCCTTGGCGGGGCTGCCGGTGCCGAGCTCGGCCTTCATCTTGGCCAGCTCGGCGTCCACCTCGGTGGAGCTGGACAGAGCCTTGAGCTGGCGGTCGATGTCGTCCTCACCGGAACCGATCTGGGTCAGGTCCTCGAACGTGCCGGCCGCCTCGAGCTCCTGGACGGCATCGGCGCGCGCCTTCATGTTCTCGGTCTTGTCCAGCGCCCGCTGCATGGCCAGGCCGACGTCGGCCATCTCGTCGCCCACGCCGGTGGCCGCCTCGGAGATCCGGACCTGGGCCTCGGCGGCCGAGTACTGGGCCTTGATGACCTCCTTCTTGGAGCGGAACTGCTCGATCTTGGAGCGCAGCTTCTGCTCGGAGGCGGTCATCTGCTCCTGCTGCTGCTCCAGCTGGCTGATCTGGCTGTCCAGCGACTGCAGCTCGCCCTGGAGCGCGGTCTTGCGCTCCAGCGCGGTGCGTGCAAGCTCCTCGTTGCCGGCGGCGAGGGCCTGACGAGCCTGCGTGTCCAGCTTCACTACCTGCTGCTGGTACTTCTCCTCCTGTAGCTGCAGGCGCTTCTTCGAGGTGACGACGTCCGCGATCCCCTTCTTGACGTTCTGGAGCAGCTCGATCTGCTTCTGATAGCTGTACTCCAGCGTCTCTGACGGATCCTCGGCCCGGTCGAGCAGCTTCGAGATCTTGGCTTTGATGACGGTGGACATGCGCCCGGAAAGGCCCGGCATCGCATCCTCCTTGGCGAGTTCTTTACTGGCGCTCCCAAGCGTAGTCGGTCTGGAACGTTGCGTCCCGCCCGACGGGCCGCCGACGAGGCTCTGGTCCGTCCCGGCACCGTCCGCCCGGCGACACTAGGATCCGCCGATGGACGCCAAGCCAGTAGCCGACTCGCGCGCGGAGCTCACCCATCTGATGGGGGTCACCGACGCCAATCTCCAGGGCAACATCCACGGCGGCACGATCATGAAGCTGGCCGACGAGGCCGCCGCGCTGGCCGCCATCAAGCACTCGCGCCAGCGCGTGGTGACCGTGGGCATGGACCGGATGGCCTTCCTGGTGCCGATCTACGTCGGCGAGCTGGTCACCTGCCGGGCCTCGGTCAATGCGGCCTGGCGAACGTCGATGGAGGTCGGCGTTCAGGTCGAGGCCGAGAACCCGCTGACGGGGAACCGCCGGCACACCAACACTGCCTACCTGACGATGGTGGCCCTCGACGAGGCCGGGGACCCCGCACCCACCCCGCCCCTGCTGGCGGTCACGCCGATCGAGACGCGCCGGATGCGCGAGGCGGAACTGCGCCGCGCGAATCGGCTGGCCGAACGCGAGGAGATCGTCGCCCGGCGCGGGCAGGAGGGCCGCCGCCACCTTCGCGAGGACGACGACAGGGCTGCGCGGGCCGGCTGACGCTTGGGGGCTTAGGTCAGCCGGCCGCGCTCTCCTCCGAGTCGGCGACTGCTCAGAGGTCCGACGGGTGGCGGGCCAGGTAGCCGCCGGTGCCGGTCATCACCGTCCGCCAGCGCGGGCCCGTGCCGGGGGCCGGGTGCGGGTCGCCCTCCCGCGAGGTGTCGAGACGGACGCCCGCGATCTCAACGAACGCGTGCCCCGGATTGGTGTAGACGGTGATCCACTGGCCGAGACCCCCCTGGCCCCAGCCCTCGAACTCGCTCGAGTCCATCGAGGTCTTGAGCAGGCCGGCGGCGTGCAGCACGTAGGACACAGAGCCCGAGCAGTCGTAGGCGGAGTCCTTCCACCTGCCGTGGCCGCCGCCGACGGCGTAGGGCTTGAGGCGAATCTGGTTTCCGGCCCAGATCGCCTTCTTGACCACCATCGGCGCGTAGGCCGGCGCGTAGGCGACGCCCTTGATGATCTTGGCGACGTCGCCTTGGACCGTGGGATGCGCGAGGGTGCTCGGGGGCGGAGCGGGTACAAGCACGCCCGCGCCGCCGGTGGCGGCGGGCTGGGCGTTGGTGGTGGTCGGGGACGGCGGGATGCCCATCCCGCCGGCTGTCGGCGCTGCGGAGGCCGAGGACGCGCCGGCGAGCGCGAATAGCGCCAAGCCGGGGATCAGGAATCGTGGTAGCGGCAAATCTCTCTCTTTCGTGAGCCGGCGGGGTTAGCTGTCGGGCTGGCGCTAAAAGAGCCTGCGCCTCCCGCGGATCCACCGCGGGATTAGCCCCAAGGGACGTCAAGTGGGTCCCCCGCTCCGCGGATGTGAAGAGGCCCGCGGATTAGGCGAGCGGCAATATACCGATTCGTCCGGCACGGAGTCATCACCATCGACTCGCCGGCGGATCGGCCATGTGCCCCCCTGTGCCCTGGGTACCTCGATCTCGCCCGCCCCGATCTCGAGGCCACCACCCCCGCGCCGGCGAAGCGCTCGCTAACGTCCGCCCGCATGCGAGCCCGCGGATCCCGCCTCGGCGCAGGCGGCACGATGGCGGCGATCGCCGGGCTCGCGGCCCTGGCGCTGGCCGGTTGCGGGGGCACGCCCAAGCTCCTGCGCAGCACCAGCTCGTCCCAGGCCCCGGTGGGGATCGGCGCCAACACCCCGCATGCCGCGCAGAAGCTCGGCTTCCCTGTCCTGGCCACCAAGAACACCACCCGGGTCCCCGGCGCCGACCCCGTGGCCGACGCGGCGGGCGTGGCGCTGGCCGTGTACCCGTCGGCCGCGCCCGGGACCCATCCGGCCGTGGTCACCATCGCGCCCAGCGACGACTGGCCCGCCGCGATCGCCGCCTCGGTCCTGATGGCGCCCCCGATCCGCGCGCCGGTGCTGCTGTCGGGGGCCGGGTCGCTCCCGGCGGCCACCGCCGACGTGCTGTCCAAGCTCGCGCCGACCGGGTCCGGCGCCGCCAACGGGGCCCAGGTGATCCGCATCGGCTCGGTTCCCGCGCCCAGCCGCCTGAAGGCGGCCGCGATCAAGGGCACCGACCCCTACGCGCTGGCGGCGGGCATCGATCGCTTCGTCAGCGCCGTCGCCGGGCGCCCGAGCGCCGACGTGATGATCGCCTCCACCAGCGAGCCCGCCTACGCCATGCCCGCCGCGGGCTGGGCGGCGGAGAGCGGCAACCCGGTGCTGTTCGTCGGCGCCTCGGGCGTGCCCGCGGTCACGCGGCAGGCGCTCCTGTCTCATTCCAAGCCCCGCATCTACGTGCTGGGGCCGCCCAGCGTGATTTCCGAGGCGATCGTGACCCAGCTGCGCAAGTACGGGACGGTCAAGCGCATCAGCGGCTCCGACCCCGAGGCCAACTCGGTGGCCTTCGCCATCTACCGGGATCCGGCCTGCGTCTTCGGCCAGCCGTGCGCGCACGTGCCCAACAGCTTCGGGTGGGCCCTGCGCAGCCCCGGCCACGGTTACGTGCTGCTCAATGCCTCGCGCCCGCTCGACGCCGCCGCGGCGGCCGCCCTGTCGGGCAGCGGTGACTACGGTCCCGGCCTTCTCGTGTCCGATCCATCTACCCTTCCGAAGTCGGTGCTCAATTACTTCCTGGACTACGCGACTCCCGGCTTCACCGCGGAGGGCCCGACCGCCGCGGTCTACAACCACGCCTGGATGATCGGGGACCAGAGCGCCATCTCGGTCGCGGTCCAGGCCGAGGTCGACCGGCTTCTGGAAGCAGTCCCGCAGTCCGCCCAATGAGCCAGTCCGAGCATCCCGACCGCCTGCACGCCGGCCACGAGACGACCGTGGAGGACGTGCGCCAGCTCATGGGCGCCTCAACGCCTCACTTCGCCCTGCAGTTGCGCGAGCGCATCCGCAACCTGATCCGGAACCTGCCTGAGGATCACCTGGCGCGCGTCGAGGGCGAGCGAGAGATCGTCCGCCTTGACCGGATCGCCTTCGCCGGCGAGACCCGCGGTCACCCGGCGGAGCCGGGGCTGGCGCCGTTGCGCAGCCTCGGTCACGACGTGCGCGACGACGCCTGACGCGGACGCCGGGTCCCGGCAGGCGGCCGCCCGGCGATGTCGAACCTGGATACCGCATCTCCGGGGCCGTGGCTACCGTTAAGCCCCCTGAAGGCATGAGTGAACAACGCTCCGTATCAGTGATCGGTCTCGGCCGCGTCGGCCTGCCGCTGGCGCTGTGCTTCGCCGACCGCGGCCTTCGGGTCCTCGGCGTCGACCACGACCACGCGATCCTCGACTCGCTGCGCGCCGGGCGCATGCCGTTCGCGGAGGCGGGTACGCAGGCGCTGCTGGAGCGCGTGCAGGACTCAGGAAGGCTGGAGCTGTCAGATCGCGCCGCCGATGCCGCCCGCGCCGACGACATCGTGATCACCATCGGGACGCCCTCCTTCTCGCACGTGGAGTCCGACCTGCGCCAGGTGCGCGCGGCCGTCGACGATCTCCTCCCGCTGCTGCGGGCCGGTCACGCGCTCATCCTGCGCTCCACGATCGCGCCCGGGACGACCGAGTTCGTCGCCGGCTACCTCGAGAAGCGACGCGGTCTGCGCGTCGGCGAGGACGTGTTCGTCGCCCACGCCCCGGAGCGGATCGCGGCCGGGAAGTTCCTCCAGGAGATCACCACGCTGCCGTGCATCATCGGCGGCGTCGGCGAAAGCTCCACCGAGCACACGGCCAACCTGTTCAGCGTGTTCGGCGCGCCGATCGTCAAGACCTCGCCGGTGCAGGCCGAGCTGGCCAAGATCTGGACCAACATCCTGCGCTACGCCACCTTCGCGCTGCCCAACCTGCTCATGATGGACTGCGAGAGCTACGGGGCCAACGTGTTCGAGGTCATCGACCTGATCAATCACGACTACCCCCGCGGCGGGATCGCAATGCCGGGCATGACGGCCGGAACCTGCCTGCGCAAGGACTTCGCGTTCTCGAGGAGCGCTCGCACGCCCCCGGCATGCTGCTGGCCGTGTCGCGCGTCAACGAGGGCGTGCCCCTGTTCCTGGTGGAGGGGATCAAGCGCCGGGTCGGGAGCCTGTCCCAGCCGCAAGGTGGCAGTGCTCGGCCTGACCTTCAAGCGCGACACCGACGACGAGCGCGACTCACTGTCGCACAAGCTCATCCGCATGCTCGAGCGTGAACTGGCCGATGTCGCGGTCTGCGACCCCCACGCGCCCACGCCCACCCAGAGCCTGGACGAGGCGGTGCGCGACGCCGACATCGTCATC
>CAWDFE010000041.1:0-33360 GCA_963801435.1 uncultured Actinomycetota bacterium | reverse complement strand
CGCCGGCGGCGCCTACGTCGACGTCTCCACCCGGGAGATCGCCGACGACTGGGCCGAGCGCTGGCGTAGCTTCCATCGCCCGCTGGTCATCGGCGACCGCCTCACCGTTCGCCCTCCGTGGGAGGCGCCCGGGGCCACGGCGCTCGACGTGGTGGTCGATCCCGGGCAGGCGTTCGGGACCGGGGCGCACGCCACCACCCGGCTGTGCCTGGAGCTGATGCTCGACCTCGATCCTGGTCAGGACCCGCCCGCCCGCTCGTTCGTGGACGTCGGCTGCGGCTCGGGGGTGCTGGCCATCGTCGCCGCCCGGCTCGGCTTCGCGCCCGTGATGGCTCTGGACTACGACCGCGCCGCCACCGCGGCCACGCGCGAGAACGCCGCCCGCAACGGAGTCGAGCTCGACGTGCGCGATTTCGACATGCGCGACGAGCAGGCCCCCGGGGCGGATTTCGGGGCGGCGAACGTGCTCGGCGGCCCCCTGGTCACCTGGGCCGCGTCCCAGCGTGAGCTTCCGCGCACCTTGATCCTGAGCGGGCTGCTGGCCACCGAGGCCGACCGCGTGGCCGAGGCCTACGCCGGGCGCGGTCACGCCGAGCGCGGGCGTCGGCTCTCGGGCGAGTGGGCGGCGTTGCTGCTGGCCTCCGCCTGACGGCGCCCGCATGGACAACCGCGGCGCCGCGAATCCTGTACACGCGGCCCATGTCGGTCCGGTACGCGTCACGGATCCTTCTCTCGTCCCTTGTGATCCGGAAACAGACTGAAGGAGGTGAACAGTTGCCAAACCCACTCGCGGTCGGTGTGACAATCGGTGGCCTGCTCCTGGACATCGTTGCGCCACGGCCCAAGCCTCGGGCCGGCTTTTCGCAAGAGCCCTCTCTCCTCTCGAAGCGCGCCGTCTCGAGGACACCACGGCGGGACATCGCCGTCGAGGAGTACGAAGGTCCTCCGATCGCGAGCGGCTATCGCAGCTGAGCCGCGGCCCGCCGTGACCGAGCTCACGGCGGGCGCAGCGCGGACCCGTCCCGCCCACCCACGCGCTACCTTCTGCGGCGCGTGGCCTCGTTCGCGGTCAAGTTCCTCGGCTGCAAGGTCTCCCAGGCGGACGCGATGCTCGCCCGGCGGGCCCTGCTCGCCGCCGGGCACATCGAGGTCGCCGAGGCCGACGCCGACCTGCACGTCATCAACACCTGCTGCATCACCGCCGAGGCCGAGGCCAAGTCGCGCCAGTCCGTGCGCCGGTCCCTGCGCGATGCCGAGCGCGTGTTCGTCGCCGGTTGCGCCGTCAATCTGAACGCCCGGCAGTTCGGCGATATCGACGACCGGGTGACGCCGTTCGTCGGTGCCGCTGACGACGTCGCCGTCGCCATCGCCGCCCAGGACGCTCCGGGCTGCGTCGACCTCGAGCACGACGTGCTCGCCCGCGCGCGGGCCCGCGGCCCCGGCGCCCAGGCCGCTCGCACCCGCGGCTTCGTCAAGGTCCAGGACGGCTGCGACTGCCACTGCGCCTACTGCATCATCCCCACCGTCCGGGGCTCGGCGCGCTCGCGCCCGGCGAGCGCGATCCTGGCCGAGGTGGCCGAGCGGGTGCGCTCGGGACAGCCCGAGATGGTGATGACCGGGATCAGCGTGGGGGACTATCGCGACCCCGAGCAGGGGCTCGAGCTCGGCGAGCTGATGATGGCCGTGGCCGGCGTTCCCGGCGTGGAGCGCGTGCGGCTCTCCAGCGTCGAGGTCATGCACGTCAAGGACACGCTGCTGCAGGCGCTGGCCACCGAGCCCAAGGTCTGCCCGCACCTCCACGTCCCCATGCAGTCCGGCGATGACGACGTGCTGCACGCGATGGGCCGCCACTACTGCTCCGCCGAGTACCTGGACCACATAGCCCGCGTGCGGGCGGCGGCGCCGGGCGTCAACGTGACCACCGATGTGATCGTCGGCTTTCCCACCGAGGACGAGGCCGCGTTTGGACGCACGCTCGATGCGGTGGACGCCGCCGGCATCACCCGCGTGCACGTCTTCCCGTACTCGCCCCGGCCGGGGACGGCCGCCGCGGACCTCGGCGACAGAATCGACTCGACCGAGAAGAAGCGCCGCTCGCAGCTGCTGCGCGGGCGCTCGGAGCTGCGCTCCCGGCTGCATCGATCGGCGCGTCTGGGCGCCCGCGAGCGAGTGCTCATCGACAAGGTGGCCGACACCCAGTGCTCGGGCTACACCGCGGACTACACGCGCTGCTATCTGCCGGCCGGCGCCGGGTCGCGCGGAGCCATCGTGAACGTGGAGTGCCTGGACCTGTACGCAGACGGCATCGCCTGCGAGGTCTGGCGGGACCGAGGGCTATCCTCACAGATGCACATATGACCGTCACCGAGCAGCTTCGCAGCGATATCACCGGCGCCATGAAGGCGGGGGAGAAAGAGCGCGTCGGCGCGCTGCGCCTCGTGCTGTCCGAGCTGCAGAAGGCCGAGAAGGAGGGCGGTGACGACGAGCTGACGGTGCTGCGACGTGAGCGCAAGCGCCGGCTGGACGCCGCGTCGCAGTTCCGCGACGGCGGCCGCCCCGAGCTGGCCGAGCAGGAGGAGTCAGAGGCTGAGCTGATCGCCGGCTATCTGCCCGCGGAGCTCTCAGACGAGGAGCTCGATCAGATGGTCACCGCCGCCATCACGCAGACGGGCGCCGCGAGTCCCAGGGACATGGGCCAGGTGATGAAGGCGGTCATGTCCGCGTCGGGCGGCCGGGCTGACGGCAAGCGGGCCTCCGCCCGAGTGCGCGAGGCGCTGGGAGCGTGATGGCCATCCCCGCGAGCCCCGAGGGAGCGCCCCGGCCATAGTGCGCCGCACGATCGAGCTCGACAACACGGTGGCCGCCGAGCTGGCCGGCAGTCAGGACGCCGTGCTGCGGACGCTCGAGAGCCATCTCGACGCCGACGTGTTCCTGCGCGGCAACGTGCTCACGCTCGAGGGTGACGACGCCGCCGTCGAGTCCGCCGCAGCGGTGGTGCGCGAGCTCTCTGACCTCATCTCCCAGGGCCACGAGATCGCTCCGGGGACCGTCGAGGCCGTGGCGCGCGCGCTCGACGAGCACGCGTCCCCCTCCGAGATCCTCGAGGACGTCGTCTGGCGCCACCGGGCCACCAAGGTCGCGCCCAAGACCGTCAACCAGAAGCGCTACGTCGACTCGATCCGCGCCAACACGATCACCTTCGGGATCGGCCCGGCGGGCACCGGCAAGACGTTCCTGGCCGTGGCCCTGGCCGCGGCCGCGCTCAGCCGCCGTGAGGTCAACCGCATCATCCTCACCCGTCCCGCGGTCGAGGCCGGCGAGCGCCTGGGCTTCCTGCCCGGCGACCTCATGGCGAAGGTCGATCCGTACCTGCGGCCCCTGTTCGACGCCCTGCACGACATGCTCGATCCCGAGCGCGTCTCCCAGCACCTGGAGCGTGGGGTCATCGAGGTGGCGCCCCTGGCGTTCATGAGGGGCCGGAGCCTGAACGACAGTTTCATCATCCTCGACGAGGCCCAGAACACCACGCCCGAGCAGATGAAGATGTTCCTCACACGGCTGGGCTTCAACTCCAAGATGGTGGTCACCGGCGACATCACCCAGGTTGACCTCCCCCGAGAGCAGGACTCGGGCCTGATCGTCGTCTCCGATGTGCTCGGCGCCGTCGAGGGGATCGAGTTCGTCCGGTTCGGGGACGAGGACGTGGTCCGCCACAAACTGGTGCGGCGCATCGTCGCGGCGTACAACGAGCACTCCCAGCGGGCGGCGCCGGAGCTGCGCCCGCGCAAGCGGGCCTGACGGCGGCGACCGTGCTCGACGTGGAGGTGATCGGCATCGAGGTCGCCTCGGACGGCGGCGGACCGACGGCGGTGGAGCTGGAGGAGCTGTGCGCGCTCGCGCTGTCCTCGGCGGGGATCGAGGAGGGCCACGTGGCGATCGAGTTCGTCGACGAGGAGCGCAGCCGGGAGCTCAACCTCCAGTACCGCCAGATGGACGCGCCCACCGACGTCCTCTCGTTCGGCGTCGACCAGGACGGCGCCACCGCCGGCCCGCGGGAGCTGGGCGACATCGTCATCTGCCCGCCGCGCACCGTGGACCTGCGCGAGGCCGTGGTCCACGGGGCGCTGCACCTCAGCGGCATGGACCACGAGACCGACGACGGCGAGATGCTCGCCCTCCAGGCGGAGCTGATGCGATGGGTGAGCTGACCCGCTCCGGCTTCGTCGCGCTCGCCGGCCGCCCGAACGTCGGCAAGTCCACCCTGGCCAACGTCATCGTCGGCGCCAAGGTGGCGATCGTCTCCGACAAGCCCCAGACCACCCGCCGCGCCATCCGCGGGGTCGCCAACGGGCCCGACTGGCAGCTCATCCTCGTGGATCTGCCCGGCGTCCAGCGCCCGCGTGACGCGCTCACCGAACGCATGCAGCAGCGCGTTGAGCACGAACTGGGCGACGCCGACGGCGCGTTGCTCGTCGTCAACGCCCAACAGGGCGTCGGCCCGGGCGATCGCTTCATCGCGGCCCTGCTCAAGGGCGCCGGCGTGCCGGTCACGGTGGCCGTCAACAAGGTCGACCGTGCGGAGAAGGCGCGTATCGCCGCGACCCTGCACGACGCCGAGGCGCTCGATATCGGCACCGAGATCTTCCCCGTCAGCGCGCGCACCGGCGCCGGGGTCCCGGCGCTGGTGGACCACCTGGTCGGGCTGCTGCCCTCCGGGCCGCTCTACTTCGAGGCCGCGCAGCGCTCGGACCAGTCACCCTCGGTGCTACTCGCCGAGCTGGTCCGCGAGCAGGTGCTGGCGCGCACGCGCGAGGAGATCCCGCACGCCGTCGAGGTTGAAGTGGAGGACATCTCCCATCCGCGCCCGGATCTGGCCCGAATCGAAGCCGTGGTGCTCACCGAGACCGAGTCCCAGAAGGGGATCCTCATCGGCGCCCGGGGCCGCATGATCAAGTCGATCGGGGTCGCCGCCCGCCGCGCCATCGAGCGCGAGCTCGGGATGCAGGTGCACCTGGAGCTCTCGGTGCGAGTGCGCCGTCACTGGCGCGCTGACGAGCGCGTGCTCGATCGCCTCGGCATCGAATAGACCTGAAAGCTGCCATTCAGACGGCGGAGATCGTGGCGCTGTTCAGCGCCCCCTGACCCGCCCCTCGTGCGCCCGCACCTAGAATCCGTGCGGTGGACGACGCCGACGTGGCATTTGACGAGCGCGGGCTCGTCCCGTGCATCGTGCAGGACTGGCGCACCGGCCAGGTCCTCACCCTCGCCTACATGAACGCCGAGTCGCTGGCCCTGACGCGCCAGACCGGCGAGGTCCACTTCTACAGCCGCAGCCGGCAGGAGCTGTGGCACAAGGGCGCCACGTCGGGCAACACGATGGCGGTGCGGTCGATCCGCTATGACTGCGACGGCGATGCGCTGCTGGCGCTGGTGGAGCCCGCCGGGCCGGCGTGCCACACCGGGGAGCGCACCTGCTTTTATCGCGGCGAGCTCGAGCCCCAGGCGCCCGGCGAGGTCCTGGGCGTGCTCGAGCGCACGATCGACCATCGCGCCCGCGCGCGGCCGCAGGGCTCCTACACCGTCACCCTCCTCGACGACCCGGCCCTGGCCGGCGCCAAGGTGCGGGAGGAGGCCGAGGAGGTCGTCCGCGCCGCCCGCGACGAGTCCGACGAGCGCGTGGCCGAGGAGAGCGCGGACGTGCTCTACCACCTGGCCGTGCTGCTGCGCTCGCGCAATCTCAGCCTGGCCGACGCCGAGCTGGTCCTCGATGGCCGTCGCCAGCGCTGAGGCCAACAATCGGAACCCGCCCGGGGGGGCGGGACCGAGTCCATCGCTGGCGCGGGTCCGCGAGCTGGCGCGCCACCACAACCTCATCCCGCTTCACCGGACGTTCATCGACGACTGCCAGACGCCGGTCTCGGCGTACCTGAAGCTGCGCGACCCGACCCACCCGTCGTTCCTGCTGGAGTCCGCCGAGCAGGGCCGGGTCGGCCGCTACTCCTTCATCGGCTTTCGCCCGCGCAAGGTGCTGCGCTGGAGCCTGGGCGATCCCGGCGATCCCTACGCGCTCGCCGCCGATGAGCTGCGCCGGTTCCGGGTGGCGCCGCTGCCCGACCTCCCGCCGTTCGCGGGCGGCGCGGTGGGGATGTTCGCCTATGACCTGGTCCGCACGGTCGAGCCGCTGGGCGAGCCCAACCCCGATCCCGTGGGCGTGCCCGATCTCGCCCTGATGCTCACCGACGCGGTGGTGGTCTTCGACCACCTCAAGCGCACCACGACCGTGGTGGCCAACGTCGACGCCGACGGCGACCTGGAGGGCTCCTACCGCCAGGCGGTGGAGACGATCGCCGAGGTGCGGTGGCGCCTGGCCCGGCCGCTGCCGGTGCCCATCCAGGCCGACGCCCGCAGCGCTCCGCGCTTTGAGTCCAACATGCCGCGGGAGAGCTTCGAGGCGATGGTGTCGCGCATCATCGAGTACATCTTCGCCGGCGACGCCTTCCAGGTCGTCCCCTCACAGCGCTGGTCGGCGGCGGTGCCGGTGGAGGCATTCTCGATCTACCGTGGGCTGCGCGCCGTCAACCCCAGCCCCTACATGTACTTCTTGGACTTCGGCGACTTCGAGATCGCCGGCGCCAGCCCGGAGCCGCTCATCACCGTGAGCGGCCAGCGGGTCTCGACGCGGCCGATCGCCGGGACGCGTCCCCGCCAGGGCTCGCCCGAGGCCGACGCGGCCATGGCCGCGGACCTGCTCGCCGACGAGAAGGAACGCGCCGAGCACGTGATGCTCGTAGACCTCGGGCGCAACGACCTGGGGCGCGTGTGCGAGTACGGCTCCGTGGAGGTCGCGAGCTTCATGGCCGTGGAGAACTACAGCCACGTGATGCACATCGTCTCGAGCGTGGTAGGCACGCTGCGCCCCGGCGTCGATGCCCTGGCGGCGCTGCGCTCGGTCCTGCCCGCCGGGACGCTGTCAGGCGCCCCCAAGGTCCGCGCCATGCAGATCATCGACGAGCTGGAGCCGGTCAAGCGCGGCGGCTACGGCGGCGCGATCGGCTGGGCCAGCTACACCGGCGAGCTCGACACCTGCATTCACATCCGCACGGTCGTGGTCAAGGACGGCGTCGCCCACGTGCAGGCCGGCGGCGGCACGGTCGCCGACGCCAAGCCCGACTACGAGTTCCGCGAGTCAGAGGCCAAGGCGCGCGCGGTGCTCGAGGCCATCGCGCTGGCCGTGGCGCAGCCGGAGTGGCCCTAGTACGGTTGCCCCGGTGCGGGTCCTCGTCGTCGACAACTACGACAGTTTCACCTACAACCTCGTGCAGTACGTGGGGATGTCGTCGCACCCCGCTCCCGAGATCGAGGTGGTGCGCAACGACCACGCCACCGTGAGCGAACTGCTCATCCGCGGCTATGACCGGGTGATCGTCTCGCCCGGGCCCTGCACCCCCGATGACGCCGGCATCTCGCTGGAGGCGGTACGGCGCTTCCCCCAGGCGGGGATCGCCACCCTGGGCGTCTGCCTCGGCCACCAGGCGCTGGTGCAGGCGTGGGGGGGACGCGTGGTCACCCACCACCCGGTCCACGGCAAGACGACGCGGATCGAGCATGACGGCCGCACGATCTTCCGCGGCCTGCCGGCGCCGCTGGAGGTTGGGCGTTACCACTCGCTCATCGCCGAGCCCGACCTTCCAGACGTCCTGGAGCGCAGCGCCAGCGGCGACGGCATCGTGATGGCCGTGCGCCACCGCGAGCTGCCCGCCGAGGGCGTGCAGTTCCACCCGGAGTCGGTGCTCACAGAGCAGGGCCGAAGGCTGCTGGCTAATTTTCTGGCGCAGCGAGCGCCCGTCGGCGGACCGCTGCTCGAGCCATGGCCCGACCTCGAGTCTGCGGACTCCGGCTCGCCGTGGTGAGGCTGACCTCGGACCTGCTGACGCGCTCGGTGGACGAGCTCGCCACCGGCCGCGACCTCAGCGCCGAGCAGACCGCCGAGGTGCTGGCCGAGATCATGTCCGGCAACGCGTCGGAGATCCAGATCGCCGCCTTCCTCATCGCGCTGCGGACCAAAGGTGAGACGGTGGAGGAGCTGGCGGGGCTGGCGCGCACGATGCGGTCGTTCGCGGCAACCGTCACCGTGGCGCGCGAGCAGCTCCTCGACACGGCCGGGACCGGCGGGGGGCGACGCACGTTCAACGTATCGACCACCGCCGCGCTCATCGCCGCCGGCGCCGGTTGCATCGTCGCCAAGCACGGCAACCGGTCGGCCACCGGGCTCTCGGGGTCGGCCGACGTCTTGGAGGCGCTGGGGGCGCGGATCGACCTGTCGCCGCTCGCCGTGGCTCGGTGCATCGAGCAGGTCGGCTTCGGCTTCATGTTCGCGCCCGCCCACCACCAGGCCACCCGTTACGTGATCCCCGTCCGGCGGGAGCTCGCGGTGCGCACGATCTTCAACTTCCTGGGCCCGCTCACCAACCCGGCCGGGGCGATGCGCCAGCTCATCGGCGTCTCCGACGCCGCCTATCTGACGAAGATGGCGGGCGCGCTGGCCTTGCTGGGCACCGAGCACGCCCTGCTGGTCTCCAGCCACGACGGCCTGGACGAGCTGAGCATCTCGGCACCGACCCGTGTCGTGGAGGTCGTCGACGGCGAGATCACGAGCTACGACGTGGCGCCCGCCGACGTCGGGCTGCCGACCGCGCCCGCCGACGCGGTTCCCGGTGGCGACCCCAGCGAGAACGCCGAGACCGCGCGTCGGATCTTCGCTGGGGAGGCCGGCGCGGCGCGCGACCTGGCCGTGCTCAACGCCGGCGCGGCGATCTACGCCGGGGGCGGCGCCGACTCGCTCGCGGACGGGGTGGCCGCAGCTCGCGACGCCGTTGACACCGGCGCGGCCGCCGCCGCTCTGCAGCGCTTCGTGTCAGCGACCCAGGAGCTGGCGCCGTGAACGCGCTGACGCCCATCATCGAGCGCACCCGCCGCGACGTGGCGGCGCGACGCGAGGTCATGCCCGCCCACGCCGTGCGCGACGCCGGCGAGGCGCGCCTGGCCGCCGACCCGCCGCGCCCGTTCGCCGCCGCCCTGCGCGCCCCCGGGATCTCCATCATCGCCGAGCACAAGCGCAGCTCCCCCTCGGCCGGGGTCATCCGAGACGGGCTTGCGCTCCCCGACGTGGTGGGGGCCTACGAGCGGGGCGGGGCCGCTGCCCTGTCGATCCTCACCGAGCCCCACAGCTTCTCCGGCAGTCTGGAGGACCTGGCCGCCGCGCGGGCAGCGGCGCGGCTGCCGATCCTGCGCAAGGACTTCATCGTGGACTCCTACCAGGTGGTGGAGTCGCTGGCCACCGGCGCCGACGCGCTCCTCCTCATCGTTGCGGCGCTGACCCCTGGCGACCTCGAGCGCCTCCACGCCGAGGCGGTCGCGCTGGGCCTGGGCGTACTCGTGGAGGTCCACGACCACCGCGAGCTCGAGGTGGCGGCGGGGATCGGCGCCGCCGTCATCGGGATCAACAACCGCGACCTGACCACGCTCGAGGTCGACACCGCCCGGACGCTCGAGCTGCGCGACGGCGTGCCCACCGACGCCGTGGTCGTGTCGGAGTCGGGGTGGCGCACTCGGGATGAGCTCGAGCGGCTGGCCGGAGCGGGCGTCGACGCGGTACTCATCGGCGAGGCGCTCATGCGCTCATCCGACATCGAGGGCGCCTGTCGGGGACTCGCCGGCGCGCGGCCCGCGGGCCGCGTTTAGCTGGACTTAGGCGGTGGCGCGACACTCGTGCGCATGGCCCGGTTGCTCCGCTCGCATTTCCTCGCCGCGGTCGTCGGCGGCCTGGTCGTCGGCGGCGGCTTCCTGCTGGCCGGGGTGGCGGGCCGCCAGCACACCGAGACGATCTTCGAGCAGTCGCCCGTCGCCAGCGAGACGGCCGTGAACCCGGGCCTGACCCCGCACGACATCTACCAACGCTACGCCCCGGGGGTCGTGTTCGTCCGCGCCAAGCTGCTGGAACAGGTGGACAGCCCCTTCAACCTGTTCCACGCGCGGGAGAGCGCGACCTCGACGGGCTCCGGGTTCCTCGTGGACCGGCGGGGCGACATCCTCACCAACTACCACGTGATCGACGGCGCGGACCGCTCCAAGGGCGTCACCGTCGAGTTCGAGAACGCGCTCGTGCGCGATGCCAGCGTCGTGGCCGTGGACCCCAACGACGACCTCGCGGTGCTCCACATCGACATGCACGGCGTGCCCTCGATCCGCCCGCTCACGCTGGGGGACTCCACCACGGTGCGCGTGGGCGACCCTACGCTGACCATCGGTAATCCCTTCGGCGTGGACCGGACGCTCACCAGCGGGCTCGTGTCCGCTCTCCAGCATCAGATCCAGGCCGCCAACGGCCGCAGCGTCAACAACGTCATCCAGACCGACCAGCCCGTGTACTCCGGCAACTCGGGGGCGCCGCTGCTCGACGCCGATGGGCGCGTGATCGGGATCAACTCGCAGATGGTCACCGGTGGCAACGATTCGGCGCAGCGGCTGTCGTTCGCGATTCCCATCGACACCGCGGACTCCGTGCTGTCGCGCGTCGACCACTCGGCGGCGCTCAAGGTGGCCTACCTGGGCGTGATCGCGCCGCCGAAGCCCAAGGCGCGCGCCGGCGCGGTGGTGGGCACGATCGCTCGCGACAGCCCCGCCGCCCACGCGGGGGTGCGGCGCGGCGACACGATCCAGCGGATCGACACTACGACGGTCGACTCGATCTCCGACGTCCTGGCGATCGTCTCCACCCGCAGCCCCGGCCAGGTCATCTCCCTGCAGATCCGGCGGGGCCGCAACCGGTCCACGCTGCCGGTGACGCTCGGCAGCCGTACCGAGCCCTCCGACCAGAAGTAGCCGCGCGCGAGGTCGGCCGGGCCGGTGCCACGCCGGCATTCGTAGGATGTGGGTGTGGATTCGGCCGTTCCCAAGATCAAGTTCTGCGGCATCACCGACCTCGACGACGCCGAGGCGGCCGTCGTCGCGGGCGCGTGGGCGCTGGGCGTCATCCTGTGGCCCGGCTCGCCGCGGCGCTGCCGCCCCGACGTGGCCGCTGAGATCGCGGCCACGCATCGGCGCCACGTGCAGATCGCCGGCGTGTTCGTCAACCCGACCCTGGACCAGGTGGCACGAGCCGCTGACGAGATCGGGCTGAACCTGCTCCAGCTTCACGGCGACGAGGGCCCCGCCTTCTGCGCCGAGGCGGCGCGGCGCACCGGCTGCCGCGTGATCAAGGCCGCGCGGGTGCGTAGCGGGGCCGACATCCAGGCGCTGAACGCGTTCCACACCGACTTCCACCTGCTCGACAGTTATGCCCGCGGCATCCCGGGGGGCACCGGCGAGACGTTCGCCTGGGAGCTGGCGCGGGCCCATTCCGGGAACCTGCCCATGATCCTCTCGGGCGGCCTGCGGCCCGAGAACGTCGGCGAGGCCATCGCCGCGGTCCGGCCCTACGCGGTCGACGTGGCCAGCGGCATCGAGCGCTCCCCCGGGCGTAAGGACCACGACAAGCTGCGCGCCTTCGCCGACGCGGTCGGCGCGGTCGGCGCGGGCGCCGGCGTGGTGACGGCCGGATGAGCGTCGTCGAGCATCGTTTCGGTCCGTACGGGGGGCAATACGTCCCCGAGACGCTGATGCCGGCGCTGGCCGAGCTTGAGCTCGCCTGGGTGGCCGCGCGCGACGACCCCGCGTTCGGCGCCGAGCTCGACGGGCTGCTGCGTGACTACGTCGGGCGCCCCTCCCCGCTGTACCTGGCGCGCCGGCTCAGCGACGCCGCGGGGCACCCGATCTACCTCAAGCGCGAGGACCTCAACCACACCGGCGCCCACAAGATCAACAACGCCATGGGCCAGGCGCTGCTGGCCACCCGCATGGGCAAGCGCCGGATCATCGCCGAGACCGGCGCCGGCATGCACGGCGTGGCCGCGGCCACCGCGTGCGCGCTCCTCGACCTCGAGTGCGTCGTCTACATGGGCACCGAGGACATACGCCGCCAGAAGCCCAATGTCGAGCGCATGGGCCTGCTCGGAGCGCGCGTGGAGCCTGTCGAGGATGGCGCGCGCACGCTCAAGGAGGCGGTGTCGGCGGCGATCCGCGACTGGGTCACCAACGTCGAGACCACCCACTACATCATCGGGTCGTGTGTCGGCCCGGCCCCCTACCCGGCGCTCGTGCGCGATCTGCAACGCGTGATCGGCGATGAGGCGCGGGCGCAGATCCTGCAGGCGGCCGGGCGGCTGCCCGACCGCGTCATCGCCTGCGTCGGCGGCGGCTCCAACGCGATCGGCGTGTTCATCCCGTTCGTGGCCGACGAGGAGGTCAAGCTGATCGGGGTCGAGGCGGCGGGGGAGGGGATCGACACCGGCCGGCACGGAGCGCCGCTCACCGCCGCGGGGCCGGGCGGGCGGGGCGGAGTTCTGCACGGGGCCTTCTCCGCGATCATGCAGGACGAGGACGGCCAGATCCTCGAGGCCCACTCCATCTCCGCCGGGCTGGACTATCCGGGCTCGGGTCCCGAGCATGCCTGGCTGCGCGATCAGGGCCGGGCCAGCTACACGGCGATCACCGACGACCAGGCGCTGGAGGCGTTTCGCACGACGGCGCGGCTGGAGGGCATCATCCCCGCGCTGGAGAGCTCGCACGCGATCGCGTGGGCGCTGGCCCACCCGGAGTCAGAGCTCGACCTCATCTGCCTCTCGGGCCGCGGCGACAAGGACCTCGCCGAGGCGCTCCAGGCGCTCGAGGGGCGCTGATCGCGCCGTGGCCGTCATGGAGACGCCCACCGGGATCGAGGCGATCGCCGAGGCGTTCGCCCGCGCCCGCGCCGACGGCCGGCGCGCTGCGCTCATGCCGTATCTGATGGGCGGTTACCCCGACCTGGCCACCTCCCGCGCGATCGGCCTGGCCTACGCCGAGGCCGGCGCTGACCTCCTGGAGCTCGGAGTGCCATTCTCGGACCCGCTGGCCGACGGCCCGGTCATCCACGCCGCCGCGACGGCGGCGCTGCGCGCCGGCGCCACGCTCCCGGCCGTCCTCGAGGTCGCGCGCGACATCGCCGCCGCGGTGCCGGTGGTGATCATGTGCTACGCCAACCCGATCCTCTCCCAGGGTCTGGACCGCTTCCTGGACCGGCTCGTCGGCGCCCGCGTCAGCGGCCTGATCGTCCCTGACCTGCCCCTGGAGGAGGCCACCGATCTGCGGCCGGCCTGCCGCTCGCGGGGGCTGGCGCTCGTGCCGCTGGTCGCCCCCACCACCCCTGCCGAGCGCCTGAAGCGGATCGGCTCGGGCGCGAGCGGCTTCGTCTACGCCGTCTCGCTGACGGGAACGACCGGTGAGCGCACCGAGGTCGCCGGCGGGCTGGGAACCATGGTCGCCCGGACGGCCGCGCACACCGACGTGCCCGTCGCCGTCGGGTTTGGCATCTCGACGCCCGAGCAGGCCGCCGCCGCCGCCGACGCGGGCGCCGAGGGCGTGATCGTGGGCACCCGGCTGGTCCGCGCCGCCGGCGAGGCCGAGGATCCGGTCGCCGCGGTGCGCGCGCTGGTGTCCCGGTTCTCGGCAGCGCTGTCCGGTCGCGCCCTCGGTTAGCATCTGCGATCCCATGGGCTTGATCCTCACCGCCACCGCCGGTCTGTGCATCTGGATCGTCATCTGGTCGCTGAACGTCAGTGGCCTGGACGCGATCATGATCGCGATCGTGATGGTGCTCATCGCCATCGGCGTCCGCAACCTGCTCCCGTACCTGCCCGGCCGGCGGGACTAGTCCCTCTGATGCTGGGCGCGTCGCTGCACCGCCCGCGCGCGGCGACCGTGTGCGGGCTGCTCTCCCTGCTGGCCCTGGCCGGCTGCGCCACGCAGACCAAGTCGGCCGTCACCGTCTCGGGCACGAAGCTCACCATCTACACGAGCCGGCCGCCTGGCGCGGCGGGCGGCCAGGCCGTGGCCGACGTGCTCGACGCCGAGCAGCTGGCGATCCAGCAGGCCGGGACGACCGTCGGCAAGTTCACCGTCAGATTCGTCGCGCTCCACGGCGCCGAGCTCTCCGACAACACCCGGAAGGCGGTGCAGGACGCCTCAGCGATCGCCTACATCGGCGAGCTGGTCCCGGGGACGTCCCAGGACTCGGTGCCGATCACCAACGAGCTGGGCCTGCTCCAGGTGAGCCCCACCGACACCGCCGTGTACCTGACCCAGGCGACCCCGGTGGTCACCGGGTCGCCGGGGACGTTCTATCCCTCCAGCTCCACCTACCACGACACGTTCGCGCGCGTCGTGCCCACCAGCGCCCAGGAGGCCACGGCGATCGCGGCGCAGATGCACTCGCTCGGCCTCTCCAAGCTCTACATCTCCGACGACGGCGGGCCGTATGGCGCCTCGATCGCCGCCGAGGTACGCGCGGACGCCGCCAAGCAGGGGCTGGCGATCGTCTCCAGCCCCGCGGCCGCGGAGGCCGTCTTCTACGGCGGCAACTCGCCGCCCCTCGCCGCCAAGGCTCTCAACCAGGCGGCCGCGGCCGCCGGCTCGGCCAAGCTGTTCGTCCCCTCGGCGTTCTATGACGATGCGTTCGTCGGCGCGCTCTCCGCCGGCGCCCAGCGCAGCCTCTACGTGTCCTCGCCGGGGTTCGCGCCGTCGGACCTCACCCCGGAGGGCCGCCAGTTTGTCACGGCGTTCCGCAGCGCCTTCGGCCACCAGCCGGTGCCCGTGGCCATCTTCGGCTACGAGGCGGTGTCGGCGCTCATGGCGGTCCTCAAGGAGGCCGGGACCGAGGCCGGGAGCCGGGCGACCGTGGTTAAGGACTTCCAGGATCTCCACAACCGCCAGTCCGTACTCGGGACCTACTCGATCTCCTCCGGGGACATCAGCATCGAGCCGTTCGTTTTCGGCCATCCCCGGGCTGGAAGGTTGGTCGCCACCGCGCAGGGCTGATGCGATGCGGTGGACGCGCTGGATGATGGGGGCGATCGTGGCGCCGGTGGGCGCCGCCCTCGCCGCGGGATGCGGCGCCAGCGCCTCGGCGGAGAACCACGTGGCCGGTCTCCGGCTCACGGTGTACGCGAGCGTGCCGTTCGAGGGCTCGTCGGCCCCCACCGCCCGAGCCGTGCTGGGCGGGATGGAGCTGGCGCTCGACGCGGCGCGTCACCGGGTCGGCCGCTACAGCGTCGGGCTGCGCATCCTGAACGACGCCACCGCGCACAGCGGGGGCTGGGACCCGGGGCAGACGTCGGCCAACGCCCGGCTGGCGGCGGCCGACCACAGCACGATCGGCTACATCGGTGAGATCAACTCCGGCGCGACCGCCGTCTCGATCCCGCTGCTCAACCGCGCCGGGATCCCTCAGATCAGTCCCACCAGCACCGCCGTCGGCCTCACCACCGGCGGCCCCGGGGCCGCGCCCGGCGAGCCCGAGAAGTACTACCCGACCCTGCGCCGGACGTTCGTGCGCGTGGTGCCCGACGACGCCGTCCAGGCGACCGTGCAGGTCCAGGCCCAGCTCGACGCCGGCTGTCGGCGGACCATCGTGCTGAGCGACGGCGACATCGACGGCCATGACGCCGCCCTGAGCTTCGCCGCCGTGGCGCGGAGCTCCGCCCTGCGGGTGATCGCGACCGACCAGTTCGCCCCCGCCGCCAACGACCGCGCGCTGGCCGCCTCGGTCGGCGCGTCGGGCGCGGACTGCGTGCTCATCACCGGCCTGGACGACCGCCGCGCGGCCCATCTGTCCGAGCGCCTCGCTACCGTCGCGCCGGGCGTGATGCTGTTCGGCTGGTCGGGCCTGGCCGCGCCGGCCTACACCGATCCCGCCGACGGCGGCATCGCGCCGTGGGTGGCGCCCCAGCTCGTGCTCACCGATGCCGGGCTCGCCGCCTCCCAGTACCCGCGGTCGGGGCGCCGCTTCGAGGCGGCCTATGCCCGTCGCTACGGAAGCCCGCCGCCGACCGCCATCTACGGCTATGAGGCCATGAGCCTGCTCCTGGACGCGATCGGCCGCGCCACCCACGGCGGGCGCGCGCCCGCCGATCGCTCCAAGGTCCTGAGCGCGCTGCTGCACACCTCCGATCGCCACAGCGTCCTGGGCACCTACAGCATCGACAGCCACGGCGAGACCACCCTTGATCGCTACGGCGTGTACCGCGTCTCGAACGGCCGGCTGGTGTTCTGGAAGGCGATATCGCGCTGAGATTGCGCCCATGCGCAGGCGGGTTTCCGTTCTGTTAGGAGGGGCGGCTCTGTGGCCAAAGAGCGGGCTCGAGGTTGTTGTGATCCGAACGCACGACTACTCTCCCGCAATCGAGGGCACTGACAGCCCCGGTCGACCTAGAGGAGGACGACGTTTTATGAGTGTTCGCGCAAAGGCGATCAGCGTATGTCTGATCGTCGGATCGCTGTTCCTGCTGGCCGCGTGCGGCAGCAGCAACAGCAGCAGCAGTAGCAGCAGCGCCGCCGCCGGAGGTGCGTCCAGCAGCTCCGCGGCGCCCAGCGGGGGCGGTGGCAACACCGTCGACATCTATTCCAGCCTGCCGCTGCAGGGCGCCTCGAGCGCCCAGACCGGCCCATTGGTCAACGGCATCAAGCTCGCGCTCTCGCAGGCGGGCAACAAGGCCGGCAACTTCACCGTCAACTACCAGTCGCTGGACGACTCCACCGCCGCGGCCGGCAAGTGGGACCCGGGTCAGACGGCGGCCAACGCCCGTAAGGTGGCGGCCGATCCGAAGGCCGTGTACTACATGGGCGAGTTCAACTCGGGCGCGTCCGAGGTCTCGATCCCGATCCTCAACCAGGCCGGGGTCCCGATGGTCAGCCCTGCCAACACGTATGTCGGTCTGACCACCAACCTGCCCGGCTCGGCTCCCGGTGAGCCGGACAAGTACTACCCGACGGGCAAGCGCAACTACCTGCGCATCGTCCCGATCGACTCGATCCAGGCGGCCGCCGACCTCATCGCGATGAAGCAGGCCGGCTGCACCAAGGTGGCCGTGGCCAACGACAAGGAGGCCTACGGCCAGGGTTTGGCCACGCTGCTGGGCCTCGAGAAGGGCTTCTACGGCGTGACGATCACCTGCGACACCGGCATCGACCCGACGTCGCCGAACTTCCGCTCCTACGCCTCGACGATCCAGGGCCAGGGCGCGGACTGCTTCTTCTTCGCGGGCATCGTCTCCAACGGGGCGGTGCAGATCACCAAGGACGTCCACGCGGCCCTGCCGAAGGCCAAGATCTTCGGCGGCGACGGCGTCTGCACCAGCTCCTACACCTCGCAGAAGGCGGGCGGCGTGCCGGCCGCCATCAACCCGCTGATGCAGTGCACGGTGGCCACCCAGGATCTGGCCGCCTATCCGGGCGGCAAGGACTTCCTGGCCGCCTATAAGGCCAAGTACGGAAACGCCAACCCGGACCCGTACGCGATCTACGGCTATGAGGACATGAAGCTGGGGCTGGACACCATCGCCAAGCTCGGCGCCAAGGGCAACGACAAGGCCGCGGTGCTGGCCGCCCTGTTCGGCACGACGAGCCGCAGTTCGGTGCTGGGCACCTACGGGTTCGACAAGAACGGGGACACCACGCTGAAGAGCTACGGCCTCTACAAGGTCGGATCCAACGGCGACCCGGTGTTCGTGAAGACGATCACGCCGACCAAGACGGTCAGCGCAAAGTAGTCCGACTGTGAGAGAGGGCGCCTCGTGCGCCCTCTCTCCTTATTCTTCGGCCACAAGGAACTCGTGGAAGCGCACTCGTTCACGCCTACCCTGCCGGCTCCGGCGGCGCGCCCGCTGGCCGCCATCCGGCGGGCCTCGGGCCGGTGGGGCCTGATCGCGGCGCTGCTGGCGCTGCCGGTCTACTACGGGATCCGGGATCTCGTCCACGGCTACCAGGCCGGTGTCGTCGCCGGTCATCCGGTCATCCACCATGACCTCAGCAACCTCGGCTTCAACTTCGCCCAGGGCCTCTCCAACGGCGCCATCTGGGCGCTCATCGCCATCGGCTACACGCTCGTCTACGGGATCATCGAGCTGATCAACTTCGCCCACGGCGACGTGTTCATGATCGGCTCCATGACCGCGGTCGGCTTCTGGGCCACGATCGGCCTGGGCCTGACCACCGGTCCCGGCGGGCTGGTCCTCGGGCTCGTCGTCACGCTGATCGTCTCGATGCTCGTGTGCGGCTCGCTCAACGTGCTCATCGAGCGCGTCGCCTACCGGCCACTGCGCGGGGCGCCCAAGCTGGCGCCCCTGATCACCGCGGTGGGATTCAGCTTCATCCTGCAGAACGTCGGGCTGCTGTGGAACGGTGGCTCGCCGTTCGGCGTCAACGACCTCATCCACCAGGGCCAGACGGTGTTCAGCATCTCCGGGGTGCCGATCGTGCGCGGCTACCTGCTGGCGCTGGCGGTGATGGTCCCGCTGGTGTTCGGGCTGGGCTGGTTCATCTCCAACACCCGCGCCGGCAAGGCGATGCGCGCCACCGCCCAGGATCCCGAGGCGGCGCGGCTGATGGGCATCAACGTCAACCAGACGATCTCGCTGACCTTCCTGCTCGGCGGCATGCTGGCGGGCGCCGCCGGGCTCGTCTACGCCCTGTATGAGACCAACGTCTGGTACTTCCAGGGGTTCAAGGCCGGCCTGATCGCGTTCACCGCGGCGGTCATGGGCGGCATCGGCAACGTCCGGGGCGCCGTCCTGGGCGGGCTGATCATCGGCGTCATCCAGGCGCTGTCCGATGCCCGGCTGGGTCCTCAGTGGACCGAGGCGGTGGTGTTCGGATACCTCATCGTGATCATGATCCTGCGGCCGCGCGGCCTGCTCGGCGAGGAGACGAGGGAGGCCGGATGAGCCGACGGGGACCGCAGCCGGGCGAGGCGAGGAGGGCCGCATGAGCACGCGCGAGGCGCAGGGCGAGCCGCGCGACGGCTGGGCCGAGCTCGGGGCTCAGCTGCGCGAGTCGCGTCACGCGATCCGCAACCGCATCCCGCCGTGGGCGCCGCGGGCGCTGGCGTTCACGCTGCTCGTCATCGGGATCCTGCTGCCGTTCCTGTTCGCCAACAACAGCGGCTTCATGAACGCGACGATCATCGCGCTGGCCTTCGCGGTCATGTCCCTGGGCCTGAACGTCGTGGTCGGCTTCGCCGGGCTCCTGGACCTCGGGTACGTCGCCTTCTATGCCCTCGGGGCCTATTCGCTGGGGTGGTTCGGGTCTGACTTCTTCTTCAAGGCCCACGTCCACGTCGGCGTGCACGGCATCGCCGCCACCGAGATCGGCATCCACCTCAACTTCATCCTCATCCTCATCGCCGCCGCGCTCATCTGCGCGGTGGCGGGCATCATCATCGGCCTGCCCACGCTGCGCCTGCGCGGTGACTACATCGCCATCGTCACCCTCGCCTTCGGCGAGATCATCGGCACCGTCGCCGTCAACGGCCAGAGCGTGCACGTCGGCGGCGGCATGACCCTCACCGCCGGCAACCTCGGCATCAGCGCCGTCGACGCGCCCTACTTCCCGGGGATCGGCCAGTTCACGCTGCTCAACCTCAGACCCTGGTACTGGCTCATCTTCGCGATCCTGCTCATCGTGCTCGGGGTCAACCTGAGGCTGCGCGACTCGCGCCTGGGCCGCGCCTGGGTGGCCCTGCGCGAGGACGAGGTCGCGGCCGTCTCGATGGGCATCCCGTCGGTGCGCACCAAGCTGTCGGCCTACGCCACGGGCGCGGCGTTCGGCGGCATGTCCGGCGCCTTCCTGGGCGCCTACTACACCACGGTCAACGCTGGGCAGTTCGCGTTCGGCTTCTCGATCTTCGTGCTGGCGATGGTCATCATCGGCGGCCTGGGGTCGATCTGGGGCGCCCTGCTCGGCGGGATGCTGCTCGGCTACATCAACAACTGGCTCCTCCCCGACGTGCTCAACAACCTCCCCAGCAAGTTCGGCCTCAACTTCTCCATGACCACGATCGAGTACGGCATCTTCGGCTTCCTGCTCGTGGTGGTCATGCTGGTGCGCCCGCAGGGCCTGATCCCGGAACGGCGGCGCAAGCTCGAGATGACCTCCCAGATCGCCGCCGAGGACGCTCAGCTCGTGGAGAGCACCGCGCCGTGAGCGCCACCACCGGCCCGCCCCCGGCAACCGCAACGGCGCTGACCGTCGACCACGCCACCAAGGTGTTCGGCGGCCTCGTCGCCGTCAACGACGTGTCCCTCGAGGTCCCGCTGCGCTCGATCGTCTCGCTCATCGGGCCCAACGGCGCCGGCAAGACGACGCTGTTCAACATGCTCACCGGGCTCTACAAGCCCACCGCGGGACGGATCCTGCTGGGCAACCGCGACATCAGCCGAGCCCGCCCGGACCGGATCACCGCCTTCGGCGTCGCGCGGACGTTCCAGAACATCCGCCTGTTCGGCGCCATGACCGCGGTGGAGAACGTGATGATCGGCCGCCATTCCCGGATGCGCGCGGGCCTGTTCGGGTCCATCCTGCGCCCGCCGCGGGTGCGCCGCGAGGAGGCCGAGGCCAGCAGCCGCGCCCGCGAGCTGCTGCAGTACGTCGGGCTGCGCAGCGGCGTGATGGACCAGCTGGCGGCGCAGCTCTCCTACGGCGATCAGCGCCGCGTCGAGATCGCCCGTGCGCTCGCCTCCGACCCCACGCTGCTGCTGCTCGACGAGCCGACCGCCGGGATGAACCCCCAGGAGTCGGGCCAGCTGACCGACTTCATGCGCCAGCTGCGCGACGAGCTCGAGCTGACGATCCTGCTCATCGAGCACGACATGAAGGTGGTCATGGGCGTGTCCGAGCGCGTCTGGGTGCTCGACCACGGCGAGAAGATCGCCGAGGGAGAGCCCGCCGAGGTCCGCGCGAACCCGCGCGTCATCGAGGCCTACCTGGGCAAATGATCTCACCCACCCACCCCCAAACCACCTGATCGTCCATGTCGCTGCTCGAGGTCGATGACATCCGCACGCACTACGGGTCCATCGAGGCGCTCAAGGGCGTCTCGCTGACCGTGGAGGAGGGCGAGGTGGTCACCCTCATCGGCTCCAACGGCGCCGGCAAGTCCACGACGCTGCGTTCCATCTCGGGCTTGACGCCCGCCAGCTCGGGCACGGTCAGCTTCGGCGGCCAGGACATCACGCGCGTCCCCGCCCACGAGATCGTCAGCTACGGCATCGCGCTCGCTCCCGAGGGCCGCCACTGCTTCGCCCGCATGACCGTGCGCGAGAACCTCGACCTCGGCGCCTATCACCGCAAGGGCCCCGAGATCGCCGCCGACCTGGACCGCGTGTTCAGCCTGTTTCCGCGCCTGCACGAACGCGAGAAGCAGAAGGCCGGCACCATGTCGGGCGGCGAGCAGCAGATGCTCGCGATCGGCCGCGCGTTGATGGCCCGCCCCAAGCTGCTGATGCTCGACGAGCCCTCGATGGGCATCGCGCCCATCCTCGTGCAGCGCATCTACGAGACGATCGCCGAGATCAACAAGGCGGGAGTCACCATCCTGCTCGTGGAGCAGAATGCCAACTACGCCCTCGAGGTCTCGCGGCGCGGCTACGTCCTGGAGACCGGCCGCATCGTCCTGGCCAACGACTCCGACCTGCTGCGCGACGACCCCGAGGTCCAGCGCGCCTACCTGGGGACCTGATGCTCGCCTTCGCCAACATCGGCTCGGCCGCTCTGTGGCTCCTGTTCATCTGGCTGCTGTCGGCGGCCGGCGCCGCCTGGCTGGCCGAGCGCAAGGGCTACACCGAGCGCGTGGGCCTCCTGTTCGGCCTCGTCCTGTCGGTCGTGGGCTTGGTGATCGTCCTCCTGCTTCCCGGCCGGCCGGGATCGACCTGGAAGATCGAGGGCCCGTTCCCCAACCCCGGCGCGCGCCGGCCCCTCGGCATCCCCGCCCTCGGCCCCGTGTCCGCTGCCGACCCGACCGACTCGCTGGGGCCCTCGATCGGCGACGCGTCGGCGTCGTCCGAGCCGTCCGGCGGCCGAGCCGCCCGGCGTCCGAGCCGCCCGGGTCTGAGCCGCCCGCCGGCGACGGTCGTCAGGCGGACTGAAGCCCCCGCGCGACGTCCGCCACCAGCGCGTATGAGTCCTCGTCCACCTGCCACCAGGTGGTGCGCATCGTCGTCACCCCGGCCCTCCTGAGGTCGTTGTCCTTGCGCCGGTCGCGTTCGAAGGCCCCGCGCGCCGAGTGAAACCGGAATCCGTCGACCTCGAGCGCGAACCGCTCGCGCGGCCAGAAGAAGTCGAGCTCGTAGCCCGCGAACCCGGCGTTGACCACCGGCTCGGGCAACCGCGCGGCGCGGATGAGCGCCAGCACCCGCTCCTCACCCTCCGAGCGCGTCATCGTCGTCCCCGCCGTCTGGCGCTCGAGGATGGTGGCGAGCCGCTTGCGGCCGTGATGACCCCCGGCCCGGCTGAGGATCTCGGCCACGGCACCCGGCCGCAGGACCCGTTCCACGATGCCACGGTCAAAGGCGAGCTCCAGCCGGCGAGATGTGGCGATGGGCGCGATGTCCAGGAGGGTGCGGGCGGGGCTGGTCACCGGAAGGCCGGCTCTGATCCGAACATCCTGGCGTTCGAGGATGCGGCTGCGGTGAATGCGCACGCCCCGGAGTGATATGCGGTGGTCGTGCGGCGACACGATGTGGATCGCGCCATCCCCGGCGCTGGGCGCGATCAACCCCCAGAGGGCCGCGGCCGAGAAATGCGACAACAGTGCCGGATCGCTGACCGCCAGGAGCGCCGCCGTCTCATCCCCGAGCGGGGTCGGAGCGGTGTGACCGACGACCACGACGCCACGATGGACGGGGAAGAGGCGCGACGACGCCACCAGGCGACTGATCGTGCTCGCGCTGATGCCGGCCGCTCGCAACTGCCTCGTTGCCACGCGCCCGCGCTGGACTCCGGCAATCTGGGCGATCCGCTCGTCCCGCCCGCCCGAAACGGCAACTTCTTCCCTCGCTCCGAGCACTCTCACGAGGCGTGGTTGATCGCGTGCGGCCCGCCGCGGGAATCTCCCACGCTCCCCCGGATCCGCCGTCGCGGGGGAGATCTGTCCCGTTTCGCTGGCCATGACCCCAGTTTGAGGCCACCGACCGCGCCCAACCCCTCCCAGACCCGTCGTTTTCCCACTTTCGTGACACTCGCACGAAAGTCGTCACAAACTCAGCGGCCCTGCAGGATCTCCTCGGTGGCCGCGAACCCGTGCTCGGGGTGCTCTGAGGCGAGCCCGCTGTCCCGCGCCTCGTCCGCCACCGCCGCCGCGACCGCGGGCGCGACCTCGCGGTTGAACACCGAGGGGATGATGTAGTCCTCGCGCAGCTCGTCACCGGCGACGATGTCGGCGATCGCCCGCGCCGCGGCGGTCTTCATGGTCTCGGTGATGTGGGCGGCGCGCACGTCCAGCGCCCCGCGGAAGATGCCCGGGAAGCACAGGACGTTGTTGATCTGGTTGGGATAGTCAGAGCGCCCGGTGGCGAGGATGCGGACGTGGCGTTGAGCCTCCTCCGGCGAGACCTCCGGGTCGGGGTTGGCCATGGCGAACACGATCGGGTCCGGGTTCATCTTGGCCAGCGCGGAGGCGGGCAGCACCCGACCGCCGCTGAGCCCGATGAACAGGTCGGCGCCGTCGATGAAGAAGTCGAAGTCGGCGTCGCCGAAGTAGTAGTCGTTGAGGCCGAGGGTCTTCTGGAACCTGGTGTCGTTGGGCTCCGTCGACACCGCGAGGAACGCGCGGCTGTTGTGGAAGACGTAGTTGCGACCCACCTGGTCCGAGCCGTTCGCCAGGCCGTGGGGGTGACGGTCACTGGCGCTGGCGAGCAAGAGCTTCGCCGAGTTCGCCGCTCCTGCGGAGACGACGACGATGTCGCCGAGAAGCGCTGCTCCTCGCCGTCCACGTCGGCGACGACCGACGTGACGGTACGTCCCGTCTCGTCGGTCTCGAGCCGGCGTACGACGGCGTTGCGGACCAGGTGGACGTTGTCGTGCTCGATCGCCGGGCGTACGGCGACCACCTCGGCATCGCTCTTCGCGTGCACCAGACAGGCGAAGCCGTCGCAGGTGGCGCAGCGGATGCAGGGGCTGAAGGCGGGCTCCGCCTCGTTCAGCATGATGCCCGAGGGGGAGTGGAAGGGGTGCAGCCCGACCTGGGTCAGGTCGTCGAAGAGCCGCTGGATCCGCGGCTCGTGGGACACCGGCGGGAACGGGTACGGCGCGGTGGCGGGCGGCTCGGTCGGGTCCTCGCCCCGGGCGCCGTGCACCTGGTAGAGCTGCCTCGGCCTGGGTGTAGTAGGGCTCGAGGACGCTGTAGTCGATCGGCCAGGCCGGCGAGATCCCTCCATGGTGCTTGCAGCTCGCCGAAGTCGCGCTCGCGCAGCCGGTAGAGCGCGGCGCCGTAGAACTTGGTCGCGCCTCCGACGAAGTAGTGCACCTGCGGCTGGAAGGCGTTGCCCTTCGCGTCGTACCACCGGTCCGGTCGAGACGTAGCGGTTGTCGACGAACACCGCGGTGGCGTCCCAGTTCTCCAGCTCGCGCGGCAGCCAGTCGCCGCGCTCCAGGATCAGGACCCGCTTCCCGTGACGGCGCGAGCCGATGGGCCAGCGTGCCGCCGCCGGCCCCCGAGCCGATGATGACGACGTCGTAGTGGTCGTTCATGGTGCTCGGTGCCTTCCTGGAGCGCGGGGCGGGCGGAGGTGCCGGTGGGCCGGGTCGTCGAGAGAGATGTGGGGCACGTCGGTCTCGCGGTCGCGCCCAGGCGATGCGCTTCGGGTGCCGAGGAGGCCTCGACGGTCGCGGCGTGGTCGCGGTCGAAGTAGTCCCAGCCCAGGTCGAGGAACGCGTCGGTGCGGCTGTGCGCGCCGCTGAGCAGCATGGCGTGGACGCCGAGCCAGGCGGCGAACGCGATCGGGCCCTCGACCTCGTGGCGTCGCTTGCCGACCTCGGCGACGGCGGCGTTGCGGCCGATCATCGCCATGATGCCCTTGTCCTTGTAGTGGAAGGGCTTCGGCTGCTCACCGTCGCGCTCGCGCAGGATGTTCCGCGCCGCCCAGGCCCGGCCTGCTGGGCGACCGAGCCGAGCTGCGGGAGCGTCGTACCGCTGCTGGTCGGGGATGTTGGCGACGTCGCCGACGGCGTACACGCCGGGGAAGCCCGTCGACGGTGAGGTCGGGCTGTACGTCGACCCGACCGCCGCGCCCGGTGGGCAGCCCGCGTCGCCGCGACGATCGCGGCCGCCGACTCGCCGCCGCCCCAGACCACGGTCCGGGTCGGGATCGTGGTGCCGTCGGTCGAGCTCCACCCGGTCGGCGTGCACCGACGGCGACGCCGGTCTCCGAGCCGGATCTCGCGCCCCGTGCTTGGTGCAGCTTCTTGTGGGCGTAGGCGTGGGACTTCTCGGAGAACGCGCCGAGCAGCGCCGTGCCGCGGTCGACCAGGATGATCCGGCCGGGCCGCGGGATGTCGCCGATGGTCGCCAGGGCGTTCGTCGAGCTCGGCCAGCGCGCCGGCCGTCTCGACCCCGGTCGGGCCGCCGCCGACGACGACCACGTCGAGCGAGTCGTCGAGCGGCCTCGGCGTCGTCGCCGGCTGCCGCGACCAGCTCCTGGAGGTGCAGCCGCAGCCGTTCGGCGTCGGCGACCGAGTAGAGCGGGAAGGCGTGCTCGGCGGCACCGGGCACGCCGAAGTACTGCGGCTGTGGCCGCCGGCCGCGACGACCAGGTGCGGCCCTGCGACGACCGCCGCCGTCGGCGAGCGTCACGCGTCCGGGCCGCCGGGTCGATCGCCGGTCACCTCGGTCGGTGCGGACCTCGACCGTCGGGTAGTCGCGAAGATCGTCCGGTGCGGTCGGGCGATGTCCTCGGCCGGCAGCTGCGAGGTGGCCACCTGGTAGAGCAGCGGCTGGAACTGGTGGTAGTCGTTGCGGTCGACAAGGTCACGCGCACGCCCTCGTCGCCGAGCGCGTGGGCGCAGGCAACGCCGGCCAGCCCGCCTCCGACGACGACGACCTGGGGCGCGCCGGTCCTGCACGGTCACAGCGACAGCTCCTCCAGGCGGTCGGACAGGATGATCCGGCCGGCGGCCTCGATCAGCGCCAGGTGGGAGAACGCCTGCGGGAAGTTGCCGAGGTGCCGGGCTCGCTCGACCTCGAACTCCTCGGCGTAGAGACCCAGCGGCGAGGCGATGCGCAGCAGCCGCTCCATCAGCCCGGTGGCCCGCTCCATCTCGCCGACGACGGCGAACGCGGACACCAGCCAGAACGAGCAGATCAGGAACGTGCCCTCCTTGCCGGACAGACCGTCGTCGGTCTCGTCGGTGCGGTAGCGCAGCACGAAGCCGTTCTCGGTCAGGTCGTCGGCGATCGCGTGGACGGTGGCGCGCATCCGCTCGTCGGTGCCGGGCAGGAACCCGAAGAGCGGCGCCAGCAGGGTCGAGGCGTCGAGCGCGTCGGTGTCGTAGTGCTGGCGCAGCACGCCGCGGTCGCTGACGCCGTGGGTGAGGATGTCCGCCTTGATCTCCTCGGCGGTCGCGCGCCACTGCGTCGGCCAGCTCGCGCGTCGCCGCGGATCTCGGCCAGCTTGGCGGCCCGGTCCAGCGCGACCCAGCCCATGAGCTTGGACGAGACGTAGTGCTGCGGCTTGCCGCGCGCCTCCCAGATGCCCTGGTCCGGCTCGCGCCAGACGCGGTCGCGCCCGGCTGCCTGCGACTGCACGAGCGGCCACAGCCGTCGCGGCAGGTGCTGGCTGCGGCGGGTGTGCAGCAGGATCGAGTCCAGCACCGCGCCGAAGACGTCGTTCTGGCGCTGGTCGAAGGCGCCGTTCCCGAGCCGCACCGGGCGGGCGCCCTCGTAGCCGGTCAGCTCGTCGCGGGTGGACTCGGTCAGGTCACGGCGGCCGTCGATGCCGTACATGATCTGCAGGCTGCCGTCGGGGTTCGGCTCGAGGTCGGCGACGAACTGCATGAACTCGTCGGCCTCCCAGTCCAGGTTGAGGTAGTGCAGGGCCTGCAGGGTGAACGTCGTGTCGCGCATCCAGGTGTAGCGGTAGTCCCAGTTGCGCTCGCCGCCGGGCGTCTCCGGCAGCGAGGTGGTCAGCGCCGCCACCGTGGCTCCGGTCGGCATGTAGGTCAGGCCCTTGATGGTCAGGGCCGAGCGCTCGAGCGTGGTGGCGCAGCGCGTGGTCGGGGATTCGCGCACGGGCCAGCCAGTCGCGCCAGAACTGCACGGTCGTCTCGATGTGGGCGACGCGCGTCGTCGACGTCGGTGGGTCCGGCCAGCGCTTCGGCCCACGAGAGCGCGCAGAACGCCCGGTCGCCCTTGGTCAGCACGTGCCGGGCGCGGGCCGCGCCGCCCTCGATGCCGATGCGACATGTCGGTGGGCAGCCGGAAGACCGGGCCACCGGCGTCGGCGGCGTCGGCCGCGTGCAGTTCGCCGTCGCTGACGGTCCAGGTCGCCTCGACGCGCGGCCGTAGTCGAACGCCGGCTCGCAGACCAACTCGACCTCGACGGTGCCGTCGAGGCACTCGACGGTGCGGACGAGCAGGTGGTCGGCGTCGTCGTCCGCCGGCGGGCGGGTGTGCGGTGTCACGGTGTCCGGCGCGTCGCCGCGGGCCCATCGTCAGGGCGTCGTGCACCTGCAGCCATCCGCCGGGCGTGTGCCAGGTCGTGGTCAGGACGTTGGTGCCGGGCACGTAGGTGCGCTGGGTCGGGCACGTTGATGCCGTACGGCCCGAACCGGAAGGACCCGGCGCCGCGGTCGAGCAGGTTGCCGAACACGCTCGGCCGAGTCGAACGCCGGCAGGCAGAGCCAGTCGACCGAGCCGTCCGGCGCGACGAGGGCACCGGTGTGGCAGTCGGACAGGAACCCGTAGTCCGCGATCGGTGGGAAGGGAGAGGTCGTGCGTCACGTCGCCGTCCTCGTGGTCGTCCTGTGTGCGTCGGCGAGCCGGTGGTCGCCGTCATCCGCCGTTCACTCCTACCTTCGACCGGTCCGGCAGGTGGAGCATCACCCGACCGGGATGAACCTGCACGGGATGGACCTCAGTCGTGGGTCACGCTCCACGTCGTTCGTCCTCCACCGCGTCGCGCGACGTCGTCGACCCCCTCGTCGGGCAGCAGGCTGCGCTGGTCGAGCACGTAGAGCAGCACGAACGCCGGGCCGACGATCAAGGCGGCCAGCACGACCACGACGACGAGCGCCTGACAGGGTGCCGGTGCGGGGCGGCGGCCGTCGGAGACGGTGAGGCTCTCGGGGAGCAGGTAGGGCCACTGGGCGACGCCCCAGGAGATGACGATGCCGGCGACCGCGAGCGACGGCCAGCACCCGCGCACCGCGGGCGGCGCCGCGGGCGAGCAGCACGAGCGCGCCGAGCCGCAGAGCACGCCGACGATCACGCACGGGGCAGGGCCCGCGACGTCATGCCGTCGAAGACGTACGGCGCGTCGCTGTGCAGCACGACCATTCCGACCGCCGCCACGACCGCGACGACGCACCGCGGTGACCGAGCGCCCGCCGGCGGAAGTACTCGACCAGCTCGGGGTCGCCGTCGCGGCGGGCCTCCCAGACCAGGTAGACCGCGGCCAGGTAGGCGACCGCCACCACCGCCAGCACGCCGGTGCACAGCGACGTCGGGTTCGAGCCAGCTGTGGACCGAGTCGCCGGCCTCGCCGCCGGCGGGACCTGGCCCGAGGCGATGCCGCCGGCGACGGTGCCGAGGAAGAACGGCACCAGCACCGAGGAGATCGCGAACGCGCGCGCCGAAGACCCGCCGGTTGCGCAGCGTGACGACGGACTTGCGGAAGGCGAAGCTGGCGCCGCGCAAGCACGATGCCGAGCGCGGCCAGGGTCAGCGGCACGAACAGGGTCAGCATGATCGACGCGTAGGCCTCGGGAAACGCGGTCCACGCTGACCACGAAGACGAAGATCAGCCAGACGTGGTTGGCCTCCCAGACCGGGCCGATCGAGTGCTCGATGAGCGCGCGGGGCCGGGCCCCCTTGCTCGGGGTCGCCCGCGGTCAGGTCCCAGAACCCGGCGCCGAAGTCGGCGCCGCCCAGCACGGCGTACGCCGTGAGGCCGAGCAGCAGGACCACCGCGACGAGGTCGCTCACCGGACCGACCTCCTCCGGCCTCGCGTCGTCACGGGCTCGCGTCGCCCGACGGCGCATAGGGACTGTCGACGTCGACGAAGCCGCCCGCCCGGCGGAACCGGCGTGCCATCCCGCGCAGCACCAGGATCGTGGTGATGCCGAGGAGCGAGGTAGAGGAGCGTGACGACGATGAAGGTGATCCAGACGCCGGTGTTGGCGGTCGCGGCGTCCTCGACCTTCATGTAGTTGTAGACGATCCACGGCTGGCGACCGACCTCGGTGACCACCCAGCCGGCCTCCATCGTGATCACGGACAGGACGCCGGACGCGGCGGCGAGCGAGAGGAAGCCCGGTTGGTCGGCATCCGTCTGCGTATCGCCCAGCTCGCGCCGTACCAGAGGGAGAGCAGGAACAGCAGCGTGCCGAGTCCCACCATGACGTCCCAGCGCGAGATGGACGACGTTGACCTCGGAGATCGTCGGGCTGGTCGCTGACGGGGTACGCTGTCGAGGCCCTGGACGACCGTGGACTTGCCGGTGCTCGGGTCGGACAGCCAGGAGGCGAGGCCGGGGATCGGGATGCCGCCCTGTCACCTGTCCCTGGGAGTTGAGCCGCCCGAGCAGCGTCTCGGGCACGTCGTCGGAGGTCTTGGGGACCAGCTCGATGGCGGCGAACTTGATCGGCTGGTCGTTGTAGACCCACCGGGCCAGCGCGTCGCCGACGCCCATCTGGATCGGGGTCGCGATCGCGGCGACGGTGAACGGCGATGACGAAGCCCAGCCGGTGGTAGCGGTCGCGTCGGCCCTTGAGCATGGCGACGGCGTAGACCGAGGCGATCATGAAGCCGCCGACCAGGTAGGCCGCGACGAGCATGTGCGCGGTCTCCAGCGGCATCGCCTTGTTGAAGATGACGCCGACGGGGTCGACGCTGACCACCTTGCCGGCGGAGTCGAGGGTGAAGCCGGAGGGGGCGTTCATCCAGGCGTTCGCCGCGACGACCGAGACGGCGCCGAAGATGCCGGCGACGACGATCGGGACGCCGGTCCAGAAGTGCGCCCAGGGCTTCATCCGGCGCCAGCCGAAGATGTAGATCGCGACGAAGATCGCCTCGGTGAAGAAGAAGATCCCCTCGAAGCCGAACGGGACGCCGAACGCCTCGCCCCACTGGCCCATGAACTTCGGCCACAGCAGTCCGAACTCGAAGCTCAGCACCGTGCCGGTCACCGCGCCGACGGCGAACGTGACCGCCATGTACTTCGACCAGCGTTGGGCCAGCAGCAGCGCGTCGACGTCGTCGTGCTTGATCGCGCGGTAGTTGGCGATCAGCGTCATGAACGCCCAGGACACGCCGAGCGGGACCAGGATGATGTGGAAGGCCAGGGTGAAGGCCATCTGCGACCGGGCCCAGGGCACCGGGTCGACAGCGAGCACGTGCAGCGCAGCGGTCACGCGGTCGAGCCTGCCCGGTCGGCGCTCGACGCGCCATCACCCGGTCGGGGCGATCTGTGGGCCGGGGAGCGACAGGAGCCGGGGATTCGTGGGGCGCTCGGTGCTGGTGGGACCTGCCGTCCCGCTCAGCCGTTGTCGCGGAGCAGGTCCTCGAACGGCGTGGGGTCGGCGAAGGGGTCGACCGGCAGCGTCGTGCCGCGGCGCAGGACCTGGTCGGCCAGCTCGCCGGCAGCGCGGTCGATGCGATCGGCGAGCCCGGAGGCGCCGCCACCCGTGCCCGTCGCTCCGAAGTCGGAGCTGGCAGCGAAGACCGCGGTCGGTACGACGTCCGCCCGCAGGTAGGCGAACAGCGGCCGCAGGGCGAACTCCAGCACCAGCGAGTGGCGCGCGGTGCCGGCGGTCGCGGCGACCAGGACCGGCTTGCCCTCGAGCAGGCCGTCCTCGAGCACGTCGAAGAACAGCTTGAACAGCCCCGAGTAGGAGCCGGTGTAGACCGGCGTCACCGCGACGACCGCGTCGGCCGCGGCCACCCGGCGTACGGCGTCGGCGAGGGCGCCGGTCGGGAAGCCGGTCAGCGCGTTGTCGGTGACCAGGTGGGCGAGGTCGCGGAGCTCGATGACGTCGACGGTCGAGTCCTGGCCGAGGGCAGCGAGGCGTCGCTGGACCGCCGTACCGAGGGCGTCGGCCAGGATGCGCGTGGACGACGGGACGGAGAGGCCGGCGGAGATGACGGCGATCGAGGTCATGCGCTGACCTCGTGGTCTCGACTCCGCTCGACCACCGGGTCTCTGTCCAGCACCGGGTCTCCGTCGACCGACCGACGGGCGCGGCGGCTGCGACGAGCGACGCGTGGGTCGGCGCGTCGGGCACGTGCGCGGGCTTCAGCGCGGCGAACTCACGTCGCAGCACCGGCACGACCTCCTCGCCGAGCAGGTCGAGCTGCTCGAGCACCGTCTTCAGCGGCAGGCCGGCGTGGTCGACCAGGAACAGCTGGCGCTGGTAGTCGCCGACGTACTCCCGGAAGGCGAGCGTGCGCTCGATGACCTCCTGCGGCGAGCCCACCGTCAGCGGCGTCTCGCGCATGAAGTCCTCCAGCGCGGGGCCGTGGCCGTAGACCGGCGCGTTGTCGAAGTAGGGGCGGAACTCGCGGACGGCGTCCTGGCTGTTGCGGCGCATGAACACCTGGCCACCGAGGCCGACGATGGCCTGGTCGGCGGTGCCGTGGCCGTAGTGCTCGAAGCGGCGGCGGTAGAGGTCGACCATCCGCTCGGTGTGCGACGACGGCCAGAAGATGTGGTTGGCGAAGAAGCCGTCGCCGTAGTACGCCGCCTGCTCGGCGATCTCGGGGGAGCGGATGGAGCCGTGCCAGACGAAGGGCGGTACGCCGTCCAGCGGCCGCGGTGTGGAGGTGAACCCCTGGAGCGGCGTACGGAAGCGGCCCTCCCAGTCGACGACGTCCTCGCGCCAGAGCCGGCGGAGCAGCGCGTAGTTCTCGATCGCGAGGTTGATGCCGTCGCGGATGTCCTTGCCGAACCACGGGTAGACCGGGCCGGTGTTGCCGCGGCCCATCATCAGGTCGACGCGTCCGTCGGCGAGGTGCTGGAGCTTGGCGTAGTCCTCGGCGATCAGCACCGGGTCGTCGGTGGTGATCAGCGTCGTCGAGGTCGAGAGGATGATCCGCTCGGTCTGCGCGGCGATGAAGGCCAGCGTGGTGGTGGGCGCGGAGGCGATGAACGGCGGGTTGTGGTGCTCGCCGGTCGCGAACACGTCGAGCCCGACCTCCTCGGCCTTCTTCGCGATCGCGACGGTCGCCTTGATCCGCTCGTGCTCGGTCGCCGTCCGGCCCGTCGTCGGGTCGGGCGTCAGGTCGCCCACGGTGAAGATGCCGAGCTGCATGTCTCTCGCCTCGTGTCAAAGGTCGTGATGGTCGTTGCGGATTCAACTACCTGTCTCAACACGTACCGCGCGCCAGTATTCCGCTCGTGCCACCGCCTCGGGGCCCCGACCCCTCGCGTGATGGGACGAGGCCCGGGCGTCATGACTTCACCCCGATGGGTTGATGTCGGCGCCGGGGGCAAGGGCCATGGTGGCCGATGCCCAGCCGGTCGAGGAGGACCGCCGGTCCCCGGAGCGGCAGGGCTGCCAGCAAAGGGGATCGCGATGGCCTCCACCGCGCCGGTTCCGCTCCGCTCGACGATCCCGGCCCGTCTGGACCGGCTGCAGTGGAGCCCTTTCCACACCCGGATGGTCGCCGGTCTGGGCGCGGCCTGGATCTTGGACGGACTGCAGATCACCATCTCCAGCTCCGTCACCGGGGTGCTCTCGAGCCCGCAGACGCTCGGGATGAGCTCGACCGAGATCGGTCTGATCGCGTCGGTCTACCTGATCGGCGAGGTCGTCGGAGCCTTGTACTTCGGACGCATGTCGGACCGGATCGGCCGCAAGCGCCTGCTGATCATGACGCTCCTGCTGTATCTGTGCGGCACGGGCGCCGCGGCGTTCGTGACCGGTCACCACCACGGGTGGCTGCTGTTGTTCTACGCCACCAGGTTCGTCGCCGGCATGGGCATCGGCGGCCAGTACGCCGCGATCAACTCGGCCATCGACGAGATGATGCCCTCGAAGTACCGCGGCCGCGTCGACATCTGGATCAACGGCACCTACTGGGCCGGCGCGATCATCGGCTCGTTCGTGTCGCTGATCTTCCTCAACGCGTTCGCCATCAACGTGGGCTGGCGGTTGGCGTTCCTGATGGGCCCGGTGCTCGCTCTGATCGTGATCGTGGTGGGACGGACCCTCCCGGAGAGCCCGCGATGGCTGATGACGCACGG
>CAWDFE010000040.1:0-77306 GCA_963801435.1 uncultured Actinomycetota bacterium | reverse complement strand
GCGACCGCGGCGGGCGGGGGAGCGACGCCGTCGGCGGCCAGCTGCGCCAGCAGCTCGTACCCGCCTCGATGCGGGCCACCACCTCCTCGGGGTGGCAGGGCTTGGTGATCCAGTCGTCGGCGCCGGCGCGCAGAGCGCGCACCCGGTCGGCCACCGGCGCGGGGCGGCTGCACACCAGCAGCGCCAGCCCGGGAACCCGATCGACAACCCACTCGATGTAGCCGAGCCCCGTGATGGCGGGGTTAACGATGAGCGCGAGTGTAGTGGCGCGTCCCGACGGCCTTCACGTCAGCCGGCCACGGCCTCCCAGCGCTCATACAGCTGAGCGACCTTGAGCTTTGCCTCCTCGTGCCGCGCTGACGAGCGGGCCGTCGCCTCCGGCGTGGCCCACGCCGTCGGATCCGACAACTCGTCCTCGATGGCGTGCAGTGCGGCCTCGGCGGCCTCGATCTCGGCCTCCAGGCCCGCCGCGCCTCGACCCGGCTTGGGCTTGGGCGGGTTGCGCTTCTTGTTCGCGCTGTTGGCGCCCGCGGCGGCCGTGGCGACCGGCCTGGGCGAGGCGGCCTTGGCGGGCGCGGGTGCCTTGGCCCGCTCCTCGCGGACGCGCACATACTCGGGCCAGCCGCCCACGTAGCTGTGCAGCACGTGGTCCTCCAGCGCGATCGTGCGGGTTCCGATCGCGTCCAGCAACGCGCGATCGTGGGAGACGAGCAGCAGCGAACCGGCAAACCCCCTGAGCGCCGACTCCAGGGCCTCCCGGCTCTCCAGGTCGAGGTGGTTGGTGGGCTCGTCGAGAATGAGCACGTTGGCCCCGGAATGGACCAGGATGGCCAGCGACAGGCGCCGGCGCTCGCCGCCCGACAAGCCGTCGAGCGGCTTCTCGGCGTCCTCGCCCGAGAACAAAAAGCGCCCCAGCAGCGCCCGCGCCTTCGCCGGGGTCAGGCCGGCGGCCCGCTGCGTCGCCTCTAGCACTGTCCGCGCCGTGCCGGCGTTGAGCTCCTCGGCGTGTTGGGAGAGGTAGCCGACCTTGACGTTGTGGCCGGTCAGGAGCTTTCCCTGCTCGAGCTCCCGCTTGCCGGCCAGCGTCTCGATCAGCGTTGTCTTGCCGGTGCCGTTGGCCCCCACCAGCGACACGTGCTCGCCGCGCTCCAGCCACAGCTCGGCGTCGTGCAGCAGCGCCTTGCCTCCGGCTGAGAGCTCGGCATGCTCGAGCTCGAACACGACCCGGCCGCTGCGCTCGGGCGGCTTGAAGGCGAACTGGAGCGACGCCCCGTCGGTGGGATCGGCGCTGAGGCGCTCGATCTTGGAGAGCTTCTTGACCCGCGACTGGGCCTGGCGAGCCCGGGTGCCGGCCCGGAAGCGGGTGACGAAGCGCTCCAGGCGCTCGATCTCGGCCTGCTGGCGCTCGATCGCTCGCCCCAGGGCCAACTCACGCGCTGCGCGCTCGCGGCGCCACTCGTGCCAGGTGCCCGAGAAGAACTTGCCGCGGCCGGCCTCGAGCTCCAGCACCGAGGTGCCCACGGACTCGAGGAACCAGCGGTCGTGGGCGACGAGGACGATCGCGGCATCGAGGCTGACCAGATGGGTCTCCAGCCACTCCAGCGACTCGATGTCGAGATGGTTGGTGGGCTCGTCGAGGAGCAGCAGGTCCGGGGCACCGGCCAGCGCCCGCCCCAGCGACGCCCGCGTCAGCTCACCGCCGGAGAACGTGTCGAGCGAGCGGTCCAGGTCGGCGTCGTCGCGGAACCCCAGGCCGTGCAGCGTCGACAGGGCGCGGTCGCGCCACCCGTAGCCGCCGGCGTGCTCCAGCCGGGCCTGGGCCTCGGCGTAGCGGCCGAGTGTCGCCTCGTCGTGGGCGCCCTCGGCCATCGCCTGCTCCAGCGAGGCAAGCTCCTGCTCGATCGCCACGAGCTCGCGCGCGCCCGAGAGGATGTAGTCGCGCAGGGACAGGTCGCGGTGGCGGGGTGGGCGCTGGTCGTGCAGGGCCACCTTGGCGCCCTTGCTCAGCACCAGCTCCCCGGAGTCGATCGACGCCTCGCCGGAGAGCATGCGTAGCAGCGTGGTCTTGCCGGCGCCGTTGCGGCCCGACAGCGTCATGCGGTCGCGGCGCTCCAGCTTGAAGGAGATGCCCCGCAGCAGGGGTTCGCCCGCGATGTCCTTGCCCAGGTCAGATGCGATGACGACGGCCATGGAGCTGATGGTAGGAGCCGGGTGGGTGGGGGTGGGGTCCCGGGGTAGCATGGCGCGGATGCGCCGGTCCCGCCGCCAGAGCTTCGCCCCCGTCCCCCCGCACGAGCTGCTTCCGGCCCGGACCGTCGTCGTCCCCCACCGAGGCGAGTTCTTCCTGCGCGACAGCGGCGAGACCGACCCCACCCGTCCCACCGTCATGCTGTTGCACGGCTGGATCGTGACCGCCGACCTGAATTGGCACGGGGCCTACGACGCCCTGGTCGACGCCGGCTATCGCGTGCTCGCGACCGATCACCGCGGCCACGGCCGGGGCCTGCGGGCCATGTCGCGGTTCCGCCTGGCCGACTGCGCCGCCGACGCCGCCGCGATCCTGCGCCAGCTCGAGGCGGCCCCGGCGATCGTGGTCGGCTACTCGATGGGCGGCGTCATCGCCCAGCTGATGGCCCGCGACCACCCCGACGTGATCCGCGGACTGGTCCTCAGCGGCACCTGCCAGCACTTCCAGGACCCCGAGACGCGCCGGATATGGCGGTGGATGGGCGTCGTAGGCCTGCTGCTGGGGCTGGCGCCCCGCTCGTTCTACCGGGGCGCGCTTCGCAACGCGAAGATCGAGCTCAACGAGCGCACCGCGTGGTGGCTGTCCGAGCTCATGCGCCATGAGGCCCGCGACGTCGCCGACGCCGGCCGGGAGCTGGGGCGCTTCGACTCGCGCCCCTGGCTGGCGTCGCTGCGGCGCCCGCCGACGGCCATGGTGCTGACCGGACGCGACGCGATGGTCTCCCCCGCCAAGCAGCGCGAGTTGGCCCAGGCCGCAGGCGCGACCGTCTTCGAGGTGCCGATCGACCACCTCGAGGTCACCGACCGTGCCGACGTCTACAACCCGGCCCTCATCGCCGCGGTGCAGGCGGTGGCGGCGCCCGAGGGCGTCCCTGTCGCCTGACGCGGACCTGAAGCGGTACGCTTCCGCCAGTGACGCGCCGCGCCCGGATCATGATCGCGCTGACCCTGTTCGTCGGCACCCTGCTGACGTTCGCGCCCGCCGCCCTCGCCCACGACAACGGCGGCCAGGGCTGGTTCGGCGAGACCAACGACCAGCAGATCACCAACGTCATGTTCGCGGTGATCGCGTTCTTCCCCACGGTCATCGTGGTGTTCTCGCTCATCCAGTGGAGGCTGGACAAGCGCAAGCACGCGCGCGAGGACGCGGTCAAGGCCCGGGAGGCCAGCGCGGACTGGCGCGGCGGCTGGTAGCGCGCGCCGCCTGCCGCGCGCTCGGCAGGCCAGCGCGGATAGGAGACCTGACCGCACCGCCGGCGGCAAGGGGCTCAGCCCCGGATGCGCAACCAGGCCACGCTGCCCAGATACACCAGTCCCGCGATGGCCGCCAGCCAGTCATAGGGCGCGCCGTCGTGCCCGTTGGCCACCGACACGATGTAGGCCACCAGCACCGCGATCAGGAGCGCGCTCCCGGACGCCAGAGTGGCGCGCATGTCGATCGCCTGGAAGCGCTCGTCGCGCCCGTCGCCCCGCAGGCCCCGGATCGTTTCGCTGCGCCCGCCGAGCAGGACGACGGCGGCGAACGCCGTCATCACGCCCAGGCCGAACAGCCCGTCGCCCGCCTTGTGACCGAGGATTCCGGCGCCCAACAGCACGAAGCCCATGGCCACCGAGAACGCGGGGAGCACCCACTTCGATGTCCTACACGTCCGCATCGAACACCTCCTCCACCGTCGCGCTGAAGAACCGGGCGAGCGAGATCGCCAGCGGCAGCGAGGGCGTGTAGCGATCCTTCTCGATCGAGTTGATCGTCTGTCGCGACACATTCATCGCCGACGCCAGTTCCCCCTGGGAGAGGCCTCGCTCGGTGCGCAGTTGTCGTATGAGATTCCGCACTCCGTGTAAAGCTCACTTTACACCTAATGTCAAGCGTGCTTGACACTGCGGTCAGCCTGCGTCGCCGCGGTCGGTGAAGCGCTCCGCCAGCACGGTGCGCAGCACCGGGAACGATCACAGCGGGCACGAGCAGCGGCAGGAGCAGCAGGTGCAGCCAGTCCCACACGGTGTTGCCGACGAAGCCCGTCCAGGCCCAGCGGGCGAGGTAGCCGACCAGCACCACCGCGATGAACACGACCGCGACGATCGACAGCGCGACGGCGTGCGCGGCGCCCCCACTCGGAGCGCAGCTCGAGCAGCACCGGGATGAGCGCCACCATCAGCGGCAGCGCGCCGAGATTCAGCCAGTCCCACAGCGTGTTCCCGACGAAGCCGGTCCATGCCCACGGCACGAGATAGCCGGCGAGCACCACGCACACGAACGCGGTCAGGAGCGCCGCCACGCCGAGTGACCACCGCGCCGCTCATCTGCGGGCGGTGGCGCAGCCACAGCGGTCAACACCACCGCGGCGATCGGGAGCAGCAGGAGGTGCAGCCAGTCCCACAACGTCGCCGTGGCGCCGTTGACGCCGACCCACCGCCAGTGCTCGCCGTAGCCGCCGTAGACGACGAGCGCCAGGACCACCAGCGCCACGGCCCCGCCGATGCGGACGGCCGCGCGACCGCTCACCGACGGACGGGACGCGTCGCCGGACTGGGACACCAGTGGCCCTCCCCGTGGACGACCACTAGATCCTGAAGACCTGCATCAGCCGCTGCTCGTGCTCGGCGTCGATCCGCGCGATGACCTCGATGTGCTCCTCCAGCCCGGAGCCGCGCAGCTTCTCCGCCAGCAGCTCGTCCACCTGGAAGATCCCGGCGCTGTTGGACATGGCGATCTCCACGCGGACGGCGCGGTCGCGGCCGGGGCTGATCTTGACCTCGTCGATGGCGTAGGCGGAGATCGAGTGGATGTTCTGCTGGCCGGCCTCGAACGGGATCCGGGAGCGCCCCCGGGCCATGTCCAGGGCGTCGGCGACGCGCACGATGCCGGCCTCGATCGTGAACGGGGCGCCGTCGCTGCGGTGGCCGATGATCGCGTGCAGCGTCTCGGCGACGATCACCGAGCGCTCGGGCTCCTCGTAGACGCCCTCCAGCAGCTTGCCGAGCTTGTCGGCCGTGAGGAACAGGCTGTAGCGCTCGTGGTCGCGGCGGTGGATCGACATGCCCACGCAGTGCATGAGGCACCCCGCCGCCACCACCACCTCGGCGTCGCGCTCGGTCATGGCGAAGTCGGCGACCACGCTGGGGACGACCCCGCGCCGGAACAGCAGCCGGGCGAGGCGCAGCCCGATGTTCAGCACGATCTGGATGTGGACCCAGCTGTGGTCCGACATCGCCAGCCGCCGGGTGGCGTTGACCGCCGAGACGTGCCACCAGGCCTTGAGCTGGTCGTCGCTGTTGACCGCCTCGAGGAGACGCTCGAGGCGCCGGTTGCCGCGCGTGGGAGCGCGCACGCGCACCTCGGCGATCGCGTCGCGGGGCGGGATGGCGGGGTCGGTGCTCACGCTTGGAGTGCTTCTAGCAGCACGCCCTCGCGGATGCCACCCCGTCCCACGTGGACGGTGGCCTCGAGCAGCCGCGACGCGCCCTGGAGGATGAGCAGGCCCGGCCGGGAGCAGCCGGGCGCGCTGGGGGTCGATGAAGAACCGCTGGGCCACGAGGGCCGACGGCGCGTCGCTGAGGAGCGCGAGGGCCCGCTCGAACGCGCCGGCGTCGAGCACGGGCCCGGCGACGCGTCCCAGCGACGTGGCGCTCCCGCCGACGGCCACCGCCGCCTGCGGGCACGGCGGCGCCAGCCCCGCCATCGCCGCGGACACCTCCGCGCGCGCCGACGCGAGCTCCGCCGGCGCGGGCGGATCGGAGTGCAGGCAGTGCTCGGTGAGCGCCCCCGAGCCCAGCGGCACCGACGCCCACCAGCCGACGCGGTCCGGGCGCGCTGCCGACCACGACCTCCGACGAGCCGCCGCCGACGTCGATCACGCCGAGGATGGCCGGCGTCCCCGAGGCGTCCAGGAGCGCCGCGGTCTCGGCGTCGAGCATCGCCGCCGCGCCCCGGAAGGCCAGCCGCGCCTCCTCCTCCCCGGACACGATCTCCACCACCAGGCCCGGTGCCCGCGGCGATCGCCTCCACCAGCGCGGTCCCGTTGGAGGCGATCGCGGATGGCCGCGGTGGCCACACCGCGGATCTCGTCCGCGCCGTGCTCACGGGCCACCGCCATCTGGCCCCGCACGACGGTGACGACCTCGTCGATCTTCGACCCGCGATGGCGCCCGAACCCCTCAGTCCCTGGCCGATGCGGGTGAAGGCGCGCTCCTGGTGGACCTCGCGCAGTTGTCCCTCGACGCAGTCGGCGACGAGCAGGCGGGTGGTGTTGGAGCCGATGTCGATGCAGGCGGCGCGCACGCCCACGGGACTGTGCACTGGTGGTCGTCCCCTAAGTACGGTCTATGCGAGCGTATCTGCGCGGACGGCCACTACACCAGCGACTTGCCGCGGGTGATGGCCGCCTCTTCGGCGCCGACATCGACGGTCGGCCGGGGCTCGAGCCGCCGGCCCCGGGCCTGGCGGAACGCGAAGGGCACCGAGACGGCGAACAGCATCGACCCCACGGCGGCGACCCCGAAGGCCGCCCGCGCGGACGCCGTCTGGGCGATGACGCCGCCGAGCACGATGCCCACGCCGGGCGCCAGCATCGACATCGAGTCGGTGAGGCTCATGATCACGGCCATCCAACGCTCGGGGGTGCGCTCCTGGACCGCCGTGCGCCACGCCACCCATTCGAGGCTGTTGCCGGCGCCCCCGATCACCGCGCCGCCTAGCGCCACCGGCAGACTCGGCGCCACCGTCATCACGGCGAAGCCGATCGCCAGCGCCAGTGCGCTGCCGGTGATCAGCGCCGGCGCCGAGCGTCGCCGCAACCAGGCGTAGACGAAGCTGCCGACCACCGCTCCACCGCCCCACACGCCGAGCAGCAGGCCGTAGCCCCCGGCCCCGCGTTCAGCGCGTGCTGCGCGTAGACGACCTCGACCGGGACGGTGATCGTGAAGATGCACAGGCCGACCGCCTCAATGAGCAGCAGACGGCTCAGAATGCGGTCCGAGCGGACGTGGGCGAGGCCTTTGCCCATCCGATCCCAGATCGAGCCGGGATCGGCCTTGGCGCCCGGCAGCGCTGTGATGGCCAGGAAGAATGCGCACACGGCGAACAGGCCGCAGTTGACCAGGAGCGCCGCGACCGTGCCCCCAGCGGCGACCACGATCCCGCCGATCACCGGTCCGGCCATGAACGCTCCGGCGACCACGATCCCGCCGAGGGCGTTGCCCTCCTGGAGCAGGTCGACGGATTTGAGGATCTCGGTCCGCGTCGCCGTGGCCAGCGACCGCGCCGTGGCGGCGATCACCCCGTCAGCGAGCGCCAGCAGCAGCACCGGAACCAGTGAGAAGTGCTGTGAAAGGTACGCCAGGACCACGAACAGCAGGCTTTCCAGGGCGTATAGCGCGGGCAGCACCTTGCGCGGCGCGGCTCGGTCGAGCCGGGCGACGAACGCCGGCGAGAACAGGGCCGGCAGGAACTGGGCGCAGAGGAAGAAGCCGGTGGACCCGATCGCGCTGCCGGTGCGATGAAAGACGAGAACGGCGAGCGCGACCGTCCCGACCGACCACGCGAGCTCGTTGAGCACGTAGGCTGCGAGCAGCCGGCGGAACGCGGGCAGCCGCAGGCATCTGGTCACGCCGTGAACCCCTGCAAAATCACGCGAATCGGCAAAACATCTCGTTCCTGGTTGGCGGCCCGACGCCCATTACGCGGTGGCCTGTCCCGCGCGGGCCAATGCTCAATGCTATTAAACTCCCAACCAAGGACCCGCGCGCCGGCCTGGGCGGCTGTCATGCTCCGGATCAGACATGTCGATGCGCGCACGCTCCTGGCACCGCAGCCACACGTTCCATCACTCCGAGTTCCCGCCCGAGCGCCTGGCCGCCGAGCGCGACCAGACGGTCTCGGTGTGCCTCCCTGCGCGCAACGAGGAGCGCACCATCGGCGCCATCATCCGCGAGCTGATCCCGCTGCGCGACGCCGGCGCCATCGACCAGATCGTCGTGGTCGACGCGTCCAGCGACGCCACCGGCCGGATCGCCGACGCGCTCGGAGCCGAGGTCCACATCCAGGACCACCTGCGGCCCGAGCTGGGGCCCGCCCTGGGCAAGGGGGACGCGATGTGGCGCTCGCTCGCCGTCGCTCACGGGCGAAGTCGTCTGCTTCCTTGACGCCGACTCCGAGCATTTCGGGGCTCACTTCGCGTGTGGACTCCTGGGTCCTCTCCTGTGCGACAGCGGAATCTCATTCGTCAAGGGTCTGTATCGGCGCCCGTTCCGAGCTGGTGAAACGACATTGCCCGAAGGTGGCGGCCGGGTGACGGAGCTCATGGCCAGGCCGCTGCTCAACCTGTTCTACCCGGACCTGGCCGGCGTGGCCCAGCCGCTCGCGGGCGAGGTGGCGGCGCGCCGCGAGCTGCTCGAGCAGCTGCCGTTCGTCACCGGCTACGGAGTCGACATCGCGCTGCTGCTCGACGCGTACGACGCGGTCGGGCTCGACGGGATCGCCCAGGTGGACCTCGACGTGCGCCAGAACGCCCACCAGTCGCTGCGGGACCTGGGCCCGATGGCCTTCGCGGTCCTGCGCGCGCTCGCCTCACGACTGGAGCGCGACGGCCGCCTGCAGGGCCCACTGCCGACGACGTTCGTCATCCCCGGCGTCGACGAGCTGCCGGCGCTCGGCGGCGAGCCCGTGGAGCGCCCGCCCCTGGTGACCCTGCGCGCCGCCGCCTGACCCGGCGCTCTAGCCGAACGCTTTGCGCACGGCGCCGGCGCCTTCGGCCATCTGGTCGAAGTACGCCGTAGGTGCCCTGCTCGCGCAGCTCGCGGGCGGCGCTGACGAGGGCCCCGAGCGCGGCGAAGGCGAACGCGCCGCCGACGGAGACCCGGCTCACGCCGAGCTTGGCCAGCTCGGAGACGGGCGGCGCCCCCTTGCGGGCGAGGACGTTCACGGGGCGGTCCACCGAGGACACGATCGCCGACACCGTCGCGGGGTCGACGGGCCCGGGCGCGAACAGCACGTCGGCACCGGCCTCCTGGTAGGCCTGAAGCCGCGCGACGGTCTCGTCGAGGTCGGGGCGACCGCGCAGGTAGCCCTCGGCGCGGGCGGTGACCACGAGCGGTGCCCCGGGTGCGGCGTGCGCGACCTCCACGGCCGCGCGCACCCGCTCGGCGGCGAGGCCGATCTCGTAGATGCTCTCGCCGGCGCCGGAGTAGTCCTCCACCGAGAACCCGGCCAGACCGGCGGTCACGGCGCCGCGGGCGGTCTCGGCGACCCCGTCGGGCTCGTCGGCAAAGCAGTTCTCCAGGTCGGCGGACACCGGGACGTCGGTGCCGGCGACGATGGCGGCCGCGTGGGTCAAGGCCTCGTCGCGTGTGACGCCGCCGTCAAGCCGCCCTAGGGTGGCGGCATAGCCGCTGCTGGTGGTGGCCAGCGCCTCGTAGCCGAGCGAGGCCAGCAGCTTGGCCGAGCCGATGTCCCACGGGTTGGGCATCAGCAGCGGGTCGCCGGGACGATGGAGCGCGAGAAAGCGGGCGGCCTTCGCCGCCTGGTCGGTCACGCCGCCACCCGGGCCGCGAGCAGGACGCGCGCGCCCGCGGTGGAGAGGCTGTCGGGTCTCCGGTCTGGGTTGAGCAGGACGGTCATGATCTCCTCCAGGCGACGTCGAAAGAAGTGGTGGCCCTCGTCAGGGTCGACGAGGATGCGGCACGCCGGCAGGGGACACGGCCAGCCGCAGAGAGTGCTCGATCGGGACGACCGGGTCGAGGCCGCGTGCCACACCTGCACCTCCGGCTCCAGCTCCTCGGGGCGGAAGCCCCATCCCCGCGAGTAGGTCAGGTAGTCCTCGATCATCCCGCCGACACCATATGCGGTCGCGCTGAGGAAGCTCGAGCCGACGGCAGCCCGCTCGCCCGCCTCGGCCACACGCTCGCGCTCGGCGGCCGCGGCGTGGGCGGAGATGACGCGATGCACGATGCTCGACACTGTCTCGCAGCGGGCTGCCGAGCGCGTCGTGGCAGTAGATCACCGGCGCGCCGTCGGGGGGCCCCGGTCTCGACGACCGTCAGACGACGGCCGTCGGACAGGCGCAGCGCGCCGGAGCGATCGGGCGCATGCGGTGGCATCCGCTGTGCAGGGCAAGTGCCCTCTCAGCGTGTTTTACGACGCGCCGACTCGCCGAACCCCCGGCAGGTCGAGCGTGATCATCACCGGGCGGGCGGCGGCCGCGGTCACCTACGCTGGATGGATGAGTACCCAAGCACACGCATTCTCCATGGGCCCGTTGGAGACGGGCGACGACGGTTCGTTCCAGCGCCAGACGTCGACCTTCCGTTCCTTCGTGTCCGCGGACGGGTCGACCGACTTCCCGCTCGCGGCGGGCCGCTACCACCTGTACATCGCCCGGGCGTGCCCCTGGGCGCACCGGACGCTCATCGGACGGATGCTGATGGGCCTCGAGGACGCCATCTCGGTGTCGTTCGTTCATCCCGCTCCGCGACGAGCACGGATGGGAGTTCCCCGGCGACGGCTACGCGGACCCGGTCAACGGCTTCCGCTACCTGGCCCAGGCCTATCACGCGGCCGACCCGGCCTATGAGGCGCGGGTGAGCGTCCCGGTGCTGTGGGACACCGAGCGCGGCACGATCGTCAACAACGAGTCCGAGGACATCCTGCGGATGCTCTCCACCGTGTTCGCGCCGCTGGCCGCGCACCCGGTCGAGCTGGTGCCGGCGGCGCTGCGCGACGACATCGACGCCCTCAACCAGCACATCTACGACACGGTCAACGACGCGGTGTACAAGGCCGGCTTCGCGCGCAGGCAGGCCGTGTACGAGTCCGAGGTGCGCGCGCTGTTCGCGACGTTGGACGAGCTGGACGCCCGGCTCGCTCGGAGCCGCTTCTTGTTCGGGGATGCGCCCCTGGAGACCGACTGGCGGCTGTTCACCACGCTGGTGCGCTTCGACGCCGTCTACCAGATCCACTTCAAGTGCTCGGTGCGCAAGTTGAGTCAGTACTCCTGCCTGTGGCCGTACGCGCGTGACCTCTACCAATGGCCCGGCGTCGCCGACACGGTGTCCTTCGACGAGATCCGCGCCCACTACTACGGGACGCACCCGATGATCAATCCTTCGGGACTGGTCGCGGTCATGCCGGCCGACGACTGGTCCGAGCCGCCTGGGCGCTGAGTTTGTGACGCCTTCCGTGCGATTGCCACGAAAGTGCAAAAACCGCTGGCTTAGGAGGGGTTGGGTGCGGTCGTCGCCTGCAAACTGGGGGTGTGACCTCGGATCCTGAAGCCGTAGATCGCACAGCGCCCGTCTCAGAGCCGTGCGACCTGACGGTTCAACGGGACTCCGGTTTCGGATCGCACCGCGTGAGAGTGCTCGGTGTGCGATCTGAGGTTTCAATCTCAGGCACAAGGGACGAGCGAATCGCCGCCGTGGCGAGCCGGCAGCGAGGACGCATCGCAACCCGTCAGCTGCGGGCCATCGAGGTCAACCCATCCAGCGTCACCTGGCTGGTCTCACGGGGCCGCCTGTTCCCCTCCCTTCGATGCGTCTTTTCCGTCGGTCACGACGCTCCTGCCGAACTGGGCGCGGAAACCGAGGCGCTCCTGTCAGTTCGCGAGGGCGCCGCGCTGAGCCACTGGTCAGCCGCGGGGCTGTGGGGCCTGTGGACGCCCATGCCCGCAAAGATCGAGGTCACCGTCGACCGCGACGCGCCGGCTGCCACCAACCCCGGCGTGCGGGTCCATCGCAGCCGCATCCTTCAAGGCAAGGACGTTCGGATCCGCAGCGGACTGCCGGTCACCTCACCCGCGCGCACGCTCCTGGACATCGCCCCGACCGCCACGTACCGGCAGCTGGAGCTGGGCTTTGACCGCGCGATCATCGAGAAGCTGCTGAGGCCCGCCCAGGTCGCCGAGCTCCTGTCCCGCGCCGGGGGTCACCGCGGCCGCAAGCGCCTCGCCACGCTCCTGGAGCGCGAGACCAGCGGCACGACGATGACCCGCTCGGAGGGCGAGGAGTGGATGCTGGCCCTCATGCGCGCCGCCCGGCTGCCCGAGCCGCTGGTGAACGCCAGGGTCGCGGGGTATGAGGTCGACTTCTATTGGCCCGACCATCGGTTCGCGGTGGAGGTCGACGGCTGGCGATTCCACTCCGGCCGCCGCGCCTTCGAAGACGACCGGCGCAAGGACCAGGATCTTCGCCGCGCCGGCATCGACACCATGCGCACCACGGGACGACAGCTCAAGGAGCAGGCCTACGCCCTCGTGGCCGGGGTCGCGAACGGCCTGGCACGGTCAGCGGCTACGACTGCCGGCGTCGCCGGCGTCGCCGCAGCAGCAGCAGGAGCGCCAGCAGCAGCGCGATGAGCGGTGCGGGGTTGCTCTTGATGCGCTCGACGATCGCGGTGCGGGCGAGCGCCAGGCCGTCGAGCGGCTCGGTCTCCGGGGCCGGCGGCGGCGGCTCCGGGGCCGGCGGCGGCGGTGGCTCCGGGGCCGGCCGGGGGCGGCTCGGCCGCAGGGGGCTCGGACTCGGCGGCGGCCTCGGGCACCACGGCCGCCAGCTCCTCCTCGGCCACGGCCTCAACCGCCCGCTCCGCCTCGGGCTCGGCCGCCGGCGGCTCGGAGGCCGCGGCCACCGCATCGGCGGCGGCGGCCAGGTCCTTGCGCGGCTTGCGCTTCGACTTCTGAGCCTCGGATTCCGGCTTCGCCGCCCCACCCTCGGCGGCCGCTCCACCCGATGCGGCCGACACCGCCGGCACCCCGATGAAGGTCTCGTAGTCCCCCGGCCCGGCCAGCATCGCCTCCAGCGACGCGGCGAACTCCCCGAGCAGCCGGTTGCCGATCTCCTCGATCGTGCCGTCGCGCCCGAAGCGGGCCAGTCGGCCGGTGATCCCGTAGTCGGTCGAGACCTCGACGACCGTCTGGCCCGGCCCGGCCTCCTTGACCGAAGAGACGATCGTGGCCTTGGCGCCGCCCTGGCCGCGGCGATCGGTGCCGGCAGCCTGCATGGTCGCAGTGTGGGACGCCTCGTCGACGCTCTCCATCTCGAGCTTCCCGACGTACGCAGCGGCGGTGGGGCCGATCTTGACCCGGAAGGTTCCGTTGTAGCTGCCGTCGTCGTTGCGCCCCGAGATGTCGGCCCCGGGCAGGCAGGGGGCGACGCGCTCGACGTCGATCAGCGCGGCCCAGACGCGGTCCAGTGGTGCGGCGACTTCAAAGGACTGCTCGAGCTTCATCGCGGACCTCCTCCAGGTCTTCAGGGGTATCGACGTCGCGCCCGGAGCATAGGTGTCCGACCTCCATCTCGGGTCCGCCGCGCAACAACCCCCGCGCGCCCTCGTCGCCCGCCAGCAAACTCAGCGCCGCGATCTCCTCAAGACCAAGCACCACCGGATGCCCGGGGCGGCCACCGTACACGGCTCGCGAGCGCGGCGGCGCGTCGACGAACAGCCGGATCACCTCCGGCGTCACCAGCGGCGCGTCGCCCAGCGTCACGACCACCTTCTCAAACGCATCCGCACCGAGCGCCGCCACCCCGCGCCTCAGCGACCACGCCTGCCCGGACTCCCACTCGTCGCACACCACGGTCTCCGCTCGCCCGAACGCCACGCCGTCACGGATCTCGTCGGCAAACGCCCCGAGCACCACCACGACCCGCGCCAATCCGGACACGGCACACTGCGCGCGCACCGCCCACTCCAGGAGCGGGCGCCCGTGGACGTCGGCCAGCTGCTTGGGTGAGGCGCCGAACCGCGTCCCCCCTCCCGCGGCCAGAACCAGGCCCGCGGCGGCCACCTACGCGCGTGCCTCCCGGATCGCGCCCTCGCCGGCCCGCAGCCGGCCGCCGTCGCGGTCGTGCGCCACCGCGACGATCTCTCCCACGATCGACAGCGCCGTCTCCATCGCCGTGCGCGCGCCGAGATCGAGGCCGATCGGGCCCGACAGGCGACCCACCTCGTCCTCGGTGAGTCCCCGCTCCATGAGCCGCTCGCGGCGGCGCCCCTGGTTGCGCCGCGACCCCATGCCCCCGACGAACATCGCCGGCGATCGCAGCGCGATCTCCAATGCGGGGTCGTCGAGCACCGGGTCATGGGTGAGGACCGCAACGGCCGTCGACTCGTCGAGGCCGCCGATGTACGAGAACGCCTCCGCGGGCCAGGCCGCGATCAGGCCGTCGGCGTCGGGGAACCGCATCGGCTCCAGGTAGCGCTCCCGCGGATCCACCACATAGGAGCGCCATCCGATCGCCCGCGCCAGCCGCGAGAGCGCCGCCGCCAGCTCCACCGCGCCGACCAGCACCAGCCGCGGCGGCGGATCGGACACCCCCTCGAACGCCGGGCCGTGCAGCTCCGAACCATCGATCCACTCGGCGTCCATCAGCGGATCCTCACATCTCCTCCAAGAGCGTCGCCAGCTCCTCCAGCGACGCCAGCGAGTTGCCGGCCAGCAGCCGATCGGTGTGCGGAACGGCAGCCTGCATCCCGCGTGCCAGCGGCTGATAGTCCGGATGGGCGGCCAGAGGGTTGAGCCACACGAGCCGGTAGGCGGCTCGCCGCAGCCGCGCCATCTCGGCGTCGAGCTGCTCGGGCTCGCCCCGGTCCCAGCCGTCGGAGAGCACGATGACCACCGCGCCGCGGCCGATCCGGCGCCCGTGCACCCGGTTGAGCTCGGCGATGGCGGCCCCGATGCGGGTACCGCCGGAGAAGTCGGTGACCGCCGCCGCGGCACGGTCCAGCGCGCGGTCGTGGTCGCGCCCCGCCAGCTCCTGGGTGATGCGCGTCAGCCGCGTGCCGAAGGCGAACGCCTCCACCCGCCGCTGCGCGGCCACGCACGCGTGCATGTACTGCAACAGCATGCGCGCGTAGGGCGCCATCGAGCCCGATACGTCGCAGACGAGCACCACCTGGCGCGGGCGCTGGGTGGGCGCGCGCCAGCGCCGGTGCAGCGGCTCCCCGGCGGTCCGCAGCGACGAGTGCACCGTCGCCCGTAGATCGGGCACGTGCTCGCGCCGGCGCGATGGCCGCGTCCGCCGCGACAGGCGCGTCGGGTGGCGGCGGGCGAGCCGGTGGATCAGCTCGCGGGCGAGCGCCATCTCTGCCTCGGTGTAGCGCGCGAAGTCCTTCTCGCCCAGCAGCTCGATCTCGCTCCAGGCGGCGGGGACGATCTCAGACTCTTCGCCCGCCGAACCGCCGCGCGGGTCGGCCAGGCCCATGACCGGCGCGGGACGCTCGATGTGCCCCAGCGCCCCGAGCGGATCCTCCGGATTCAACGGCACCCGGCCGTCGCCGAACACCGCGGTGAAGGCCAGGTCGAAGCGCTCGAGGTCGATGTGCTGCGAGCACAGCACCGTGCGGAGCGCGAGGCGCACGTCCTCGCGGGAGGCGCAATCGATCTCCTCGAGGCAGCGCACGGCATTCAGCAGCTCACCGACACCCACGCGGGTCCCCTGGGCGCGCAGCACGGCGGTCACATCCCCGAGCTTGCCCACCAGCCCGTCCGCGAGCGGCCCCAGCGACTCGGTCAGCGACGCGGCCGGATCAGACACCTTCCAGCACTCCGCGCTCGCGCACGCGCAGCACGTCCTCGTGGACCTTGAGCGCCACCCCGAGCGTCTCGTCCAGGGAGGCCTCGTCACCGAGCGCCAGCAGCGCCTGGGCCCACACGATCGTCTCCCCCACGCCGGGCAGCTTGTACAGGTCGCCCTGCTCGCGCAGCCGGGCGACGGCCTCCACGACCCGCGCCGCGATCTCCTCCGGCACGCCGGGCAGGCGGGTCTCCACGATCTCGCGCTCACGCTCGGGCGTCGGGTAGTCGATCCAGTGATAGAGACAGCGACGCTTCAGCGCATCGTGCAGCTCGCGGGTCCGGTTGGAGGTCAAAAGCACGATCGGGCGCCGCTGCGCGGCGATCGTGCCCAGCTCCGGGATCGTCACCGCGAAGTCCGACAGGAACTCCAGCAGGAAGGCCTCGAACTCGTCGTCGGCACGGTCGATCTCGTCGATGAGCAGCACCACCGGCTCCGACGGATCCGATTCCAGCGCCTCCAGCAGCGGGCGGCGCAGCAAGAAGCGCCGGGAGAACAGCTCGCCCTCGTCAACGCCCTGCTCGGTGGCGCGCAGCGCCAGGAGCTGGCGCGAGTAGTCCCAGTCGTAGACGGCGTGGTGCAGGTCGATGCCCTCGTGGCACTGCAGGCGGATGAGCTTGGCGCCGATGGCGGCCGACAACGCCCGCGCGACCTCGGTCTTGCCGACCCCGGCCTCGCCCTCGAGCAGCAGCGGCTGCTCGAGCACGCACGCGAGGTGAACCGCCATCGCCAGCGGGCGATCCGCGAGATATCCCTGTCCCGCGAGAGCTTCGCTCGCGGCGCCGACTGACTGAAGCTCCGCGAGCGTCACCTTGTCTTCGATTTTATCCGCCGCCCACGGCGTCCTGGATCGCGCGACGGGTCAGCACCCGCGCGAGATGCCGCTTGTACTCCTGGCTGGCGTTGAGGTCCGCGGGCGGGTTCGTCCCCTCGGCGGCCTGCTCGGCCGCCTTGGCGATGTTCTCCGCCGACAGCTCCTGGCCGCGCAGGGCCTCCTCGGCCGCGGTCGCCCGCAGCGGCACCGAGCCCATGTGGGTCAGGCCGATCCGGATGTCCACGCAGCTTCCGCCCGACGCGTGGACCACGGCGCACACGCCCACCATGGCCCAGTCCTCGGAGCGGCGGTTGAACTTCTGGTGGCCGTAGCCCCAGCCCTCGAGCGCCGGGATCCGGATCTCGGTGAGGACCTCGTGCTCGCCCACCTCGGTGGTCATGTAGCCCTTGAACAGGTCCGCGGCGGCCACCGAGCGCTGGCCCTCCGGGCCCTGAAGCGTGACCTCGGCCTCGGTGACGAGCATCGCCGCCGGCAGATCCGACGCCGCGTCCCCGTGGGCCAGCGACCCGCCGATGGTGCCGCGGTTGCGCACCTGCATGTCGGCGATCGTTCCCGCCACCGCCGACACGAGACCCAGACCCGACGTCTCCAGCACCGAATGCGTCGTGAGCGCGCCGACCCGCCAGTGGCCGTTCTGGCGCTCGACGCCATGCAGGCCGGGGACCTTGCGCAGGTCCACCAGCAGCGACGGCGCCGCCAGCCGGAGCTTCATGAGCGGGATGAGCGAGTGGCCGCCGGCCAGCAGCTTGGCGTCCTCGCCGCCGTCCACGAGCGCGCCGATGGCGTCCTGAAGCGACTCCGGTGCCGTGTAGTCGAACTCGGCGGGGATCATGACTGCGGGCCTCCCTCCGGGCTCGCGCCCTGTCCCTGGTTGATTGCCTCCCAGATCCGCATCGGGCTGAGCGGCATGTTGATGTAGTCGACGCCGAGCGGTCGCATGGCATCGATGACGGCGTTGGTGACCGCTGCCGAGGCGGCGATGGTGCCGGCCTCCCCGACGCCCTTGGCGCCGAGCGAGTTGACCGGGGACGGCGTCACCGTCCGGTCGGTCTCGAACGACGGCAGCTCGGCCGCGGTGGGGATGGCGTAGGTGACAAAGGAGCCGGTGTCCAGCTGGCCGCTGTCGTCGTAGTGGACGCGCTCGTACAGGGCCTGACCGATGCCGTGGACCACGCCGCCGTGGATCTGGCCGTCGATCAGCAACGGGTTGATGGCGTTGCCACAGTCATCGACAGCGACGTATCGGACCACCTTGACCTTGCCCGTCTCCGGGTCGACGTCGACCACGCAGGCGTGGGCGCCGAACGGGAACACGAAGTTCTCCGGGTCATAGAACGTCGTCTCTTCCAATCCGGGCTCCATGCCCTCCGGCACCGCTCCGACGTAGGCGATCCCGGCGACGTCGGCCAGGGCCATCCCCTTGTCCGGAGACCCCCGGACGGAGAACTTGCCGCCTGAGACCTCGATGTCCTCGGGCGCGGCCTCGAGCTCGGCGGCCACGATCGCCTTGACCTTGGCCACGACCTTGTCGGTGGCCTTGGCCACCGCCTCACCTCCGGTGGCGAGCGAGCGCGATCCGTAGGTGTTGCGACCTTCGGGCCCCATCGACGTGTCACCGTGGATGACCTCCACCGCCGACGGGTCGACGCCGAGCTTGTCGGCGGTGATCTGCGCCATGGCGGTCTCCAGGCCCTGTCCGTGCGGGGAGGTCCCGGTGTAGACGGTTACCGCGCCGGTGTTGTGGACCCGGATCATCGCCGACTCCCACAGCCCGGCCTGGACCCCGACGCCGCCCGGCCCGGTGATGCGACTCGGCGCCAGACCGCAGATCTCGGTCCAGGTGCAGAAGCCGATGCCTCGGTAGACGCCCCGCTTTCGTAATTCCTCCTGCTCGACGCGGAAGGCGGCGACGTCGACGTGCTCCATGAGCTTGTCGAGCGTCCCGTGGTAGTCCCCGGAGTCGTAGATCACGCCAGTCGCGACCGCCGCCGGGAAGTCCTCCTTGGGGATGAAGTTCTTGCGGCGCATCTCCAGAGGATCCATGCCGAGCTCGTGGGCGAGCTGGTCCAGCGTGACCTCGATCATCTGTGTCGCTTCGGGCCGCCCGGCTCCGCGGATGGCGTCCGTGGGGCACTTGTTGGTGAAGACCCCGATGATGTCGGTCTGAACGTTCGGGATCTTGTAACAGCCGCCCATCACGAACGCGCCCAGCGACGGGATCAGCGGGGTGAGGATCATGTTGTAGGCGCCGAAGTCGGCCAGGATCTTGACGTGGAACGCCGTGATCGTCCCGTCGCGCTTGGCGCCCATCTTCACCTGGGAGATCTGGTCGCGGCCCTGGTGGGCGACGGTCATGTTCTCCGTTCGCGTCTCGATCCACTTGACCGGACGCCCGAGCTTGCGCGACGCCCAGCACGCGAAGAGCTCCTCGCCGTAGACCTGGAGCTTCTGGCCGAAGCCGCCACCGACCTCGGGAGCGACGACGCGCACGTGGTCCTCGCCGATCCCGAGCAGGAGCGCCATGAACAGGCGCACGAAATGCGGAACCTGGGTCGATGTGAACAGCGTCAGTGAGCCTGCCCGGTAGTCGGCGAGCACGCCGCGGCACTCGATGGGAGCCCCGGCGATGCGGTGGTTGACCACGCGTCGTTCAACGATCACGTCCGCCTCGGCGAAGCCCGCCTCGACGTCGCCGCCGGCCAGCGACCACTCGTGGACCTTGTTGGTACCGAACTGCTCGTGGACAAAATGGCCGCCCTCCCCCGCGATGGCGGCCTCCGGGTCGACGATGGCCGGCAGGGGGTCGTACTCGACGATGATGTCCTCGACCGCGTCGTTGACCGCGTACCGGTCGCTGCCGACGACGACGGCCACCGGGTCTCCGACGTGCTTGACGACGCCGCGCGCCAGCGGCCAGTGCTCGGGGTTGTTGACCTCGACCCCTGGCGGGACCCAGGCCATCGGCAGCGGGCCCCCGAGGTCGGCCATGTCCTCGCCGGTGAAGACCGCGTGAACGCCCTGGCGGGCGACCGCGTCGGCGGTGTCGATCGAGACGACCTTGGCGTGCGCCTCGGGCGAGCGCACGAACGCTGCCCACAGTTGACCCGGCAGCGAGATGTCATCAACGTAGCGGGCCCGGCCCGTGATCAGGCGGGGGTCCTCCTTGCGGCGCAGTTCGCGCCCGACGTGGCCGGCGGGAGCCGCATCGGTGACGCTCATGCCTGCGCCCCCGACTTCGAGGCGGCATCCAGGACGGACTTGACGATGTTGTGGTAGCCGGTGCAGCGGCACAGGTTCCCCTCCAGCCCGAGGCGGACCTCCTGCTCGGTGGGGTGGGGGTTGCGGGCCAGAAGCGCCGACGCCGACATGATCATCCCGGGGGTGCAGTAGCCGCACTGCAGGCCGTGGTTGTTCCAGAACGCCTCCTGCATCGGATGCAGGTTGTCCTCGGTGCCCAGGCCCTCGATCGTGGTGATCTCGGCGCCGTCGGCCTGGACGGTGAGGATCGTGCACGACTTCACCGCCTCGCCGTCGAGATGGACGGTGCACGCCCCGCAGTTGGACGTGTCGCATCCGACGTGGGTCCCGGTCAGGCCGAGGCGATCGCGCAGGGCGTGGACGAGCAGCAGGCGGGGCTCGACGTCGAGCTCATGCTCGGTGCCGTTCACGTTCAGGCGCACGTTGACAGTGCTGCTCATTCCTCTCCTCCTGGTTCGATCGGCAGCTCTCCGGCTGTCGGCGGGACCTTACTCCTAGGGGGGTCGTCGGGTCCAGTCGTTGCGAGCGCAAGCGTTTTGCTAAGGTCGACGGCATGAAAATCGGACGCCTCATCCTTCGCTTCATCGTCGGGGGCTACTTCTTCGGTCACGGGACCCAAAAGCTGTTCGGCTGGTTCGGTGGCTACGGCCCGGAGGGCACCGGCCAGTTCTTCGAGAGCATCGGACTCCGTCCCGGCAAGCGGCACGCGATCGCCGCCGGCGCCGCCGAAGCGGGCGGCGGAGCCCTGCTGGTCGCGGGCGCCGCGACCCCCCTCGCGGCCACGGTGCTGACCTCGACGATGCTCACCGCCATCAATCGAGTCCACCTCAAGAACGGTCCGTGGGTGGCCAACCAGGGCTACGAGTACAACCTCGTGCTCATCGCGGCGGTCATCGCGCTCGCCGAGACGGGGCCGGGCAGCCCATCGGTCGACTCGGCGATCGGCGCCAAGTGGCGCGGTCCCGGGTGGGCGTTGCGTGCACTCGTGGCGGGCATCGTGGGCGCGATCGGCGCGCACATCATCGCCGAGAGCGCTTCGGCGCCCGAGCCGGCGCCCGACGAGGCGGCGACCGAGTCCGACGGCACGGGCACGCCGCAGACCGAAACCAGCCAGTCCGCCTGATCGGCGCAAACCCTGCCTGATGCGCGGCCGGTCAGGCGACCGGTCGCGCCACCGGCCGGGCCACCGCCCCGTAGAGCTCGGGCCGCCGGTCGCCGAGCACGTCGGCGAGCTTGGTGTACGTCTTGTCGTGTGAGCGGGACAGCTCGACGGTCGCGCTCGCCGGGCCCGCGCCGGTCTGGGCGGCGAGCACCCAGCCCTGTTCGTCCATGATGCTCGTGCCGGCGGTCCAGTGCTGCCCGCGCTCGGTGCCGGTGCGATCGCAGCACGCGATGAACACGTGGTTGACCCGCGCGGCGGCCATGCCGATGGTCACCTCGGGCGGGCGCTCGCCCTCGGGGCGCTGCACGTAGGGCCAGTTGGTGGGCACGCAGATCAGCTCGGCCCCGGCCAGCGCCAGCATGCGCGGCATCTCCGGGAACTCGAGGTCGTAGCAGATGAGAGCGCCGATCCGGCCCGCCGGGGTGTCGAAGACACGCGGCGGCTCGCCGCCCGGCGCGAACCAGAGCTTCTCGCGGTCCCACAGGTGGACCTTGCGGTACACGCCGATCACGCCCGACCCGTCGACGACCGCGGCGCTGTTGTAGGTCAGCCCGTCGCCACCGCGCTCGGCAAACCCGCCGATCACCACGGCGCCGCCAGCCTCCGCGGCCCACTGCTCGAACAGCGCGTGATCGGGCGAGATGGCCACCGAAGCCGCCTCCTCGGCGGACTCGAACATGTAGCCGGACGTGACCAGCTCGGGGAGCACGATGACATCGGCGCCCGCCGCGGCCGCATCGCCGATCGCGCTCAGCGAGAGCCGCCGGTTGGCCTGCAGGTCGGCGATGCGCGGGGCGACCTGCTGGCACACGATCGTCGTCATGACTTTAGATCTTATTCTCGCCCCATGGGTGCGGGCGCTGCCGCCATCGCATCACGCGCGCTTGGCGGCGAGCACCTGATACACGGAGGCCCAGCCGGTGGTGAAGCCGGCCCGCGCGGCGCGCAGGTAGAGCTTCCACACCCGGGCGCGCTCCTCGCCGGCCAGCCGCACGGCGTCGTCGTAACGGGCCTCGTAGCTCTCGATCCAGAAATCCAGGGTCCGCGCGTAGTCCTCGGGCAGGCCCTCGACGTGACGCACCACGAGCCCGGTGCGCTCCATCGCCTGCGCGATCCGGCTCAGCGGCAGCGGCACGCCGTCCGGGAATACGAAGCGCTCTGAGAACGCGCCCTCATCGCTGGTGTCGAAGTCCATGAGCTTGGCGATGCCGTGGTTGAGCAGGCGCCCGCCGGGGCGCAGCAGCCCGTGCAGCGTGCGCATGTAGAGGTCGATGCGCTCCTCCCCCACGTGCTCCACCATTCCGATCGACGAGATGGCGTCGAACTGTTCGTGGGGTGGCCGGGGAGGCAATTCACGGTAGTCGGCCAGGCGGAGGGTCACCCGGTCCTCCAACCCCGCTTCGCGGACCCGCTCCCGCCCGAGGCTGACCTGCTCCTCAGACAGGGTCACCCCGAGGACGGAGACGCCGTGGTGCGTCGCCGCATGGATGGCGAAGCTGCCCCAGCCGCAGCCGACGTCGAGCACCCGCTCCCCCTCCTGCAGCCCGAGCTTGGTGCACACCAGCCCCAGCTTGGCCTGCTGGGCCTCCTCGAGCGTCTGCGCCCCGCCCTTGAAGTAGGCGCAGCTGTAGGTCATCGACGGGTCCAGGAACAGCTGGAAGAACGCGTTTCCGGCGTCGTAGTGATAGGCGATCGCGCGCCGGTCGCGTCCGAGCGTGTGGCGCTCCCCGGTCAGGCGCAGCTCCGAGGCCGGCCGCCGGGGCGGCTTCACCAGCCCGCAGGCGCGCACCAGCGCGATGCCCAGGCGCGCCATCTGGCCCGGAGACAGCCGGGGCGGCTCGAACGTGTCCACCACCCGCAGCGAGCTCTCGATGTCGTCTGTCTGCACCAGGCCGAGCACGTAGGCGCGCCCCAGCCCGAGCTCGCCCGGCGCCCGGATCACATGCGCCAGGGCCTCGGGCGAACGGAAGCTGAACGTCGGCGCGCCGGCGTCCGTGGCCGGCACCTCAGTGCCGTCCCAGAAGCGGACCGCGAAGGGACGTTGCGGAAGCGCCGCCGCGAGCTCGCGGCGCAGTGGTGCCGTGTTGGCGAAGGGCAAGGCCGCGGGAGCTTAGCCGTCGCCCCGGACCCGCGCCCGCCCGCCCGCTCAGCCCTGCTGGAAAGCCAGCTTGCGGTCGCGCCGCGCCGGGTCGACGCGCACGACGTCCCACGCCAGCCCGGTCATCTCCAGCAGGCGGATGACGCCCGCCGACGGGTCGAGCTGCCACCGGCGCAGCCCGTGGCGATAGGAGGTGGGGAACGCGTGGTGGTTGTTGTGCCACGCCTCGCCCCACGTGGGGATCGCGAGCCAGAACACGTTCTTGGACTCGTCCCCGGTGTCGTAGTCGGCCCGGCCGAAGTAGTGGCAGACCGAGTTGATGCTGAACGTGGCGTGGTGCATGAAGAAGATGCGCGCGGCGCCGCCCCACAGCAGCGCCGTGAGCCCGCCGGTGACCGTCCCGGTGAGCGCGACCCCCAGCCCGAACGCGGCCCCCAGCCCCACCACGACCCACAGCACGAATGTCCGATCCACGAACCGGATCCACGAGTCGGCGAGCAGGTCCTTGGCGTAGCGGGTCTCGTCGGCGACCTCCATGTCCGAGAACACCCACCCGATGTGGGCGTGGACGAGTCCCCACAGCTGGCCGCGCCAGCCGTCACGATGGTCCAGATGCGGGCTGTGCGGGTCGCCCTGCTCGTCGGAGAACTGATGGTGCTTGCGGTGCGTGGCAACCCAGTCGATCACGGGGCCCTCCGCGGCCGCGGAGCCCAGCGCCGCGAAGAAGGCCCGGGTGAACCGGTGCGTCTTGAAGCTGCGGTGCGTCAGCAGCCGATGAAAGCCGACGGTGATCCCCGACCCGATGGCCATGTAGAAGATCGCCAGGACCAGCAGGTCCTGCCATATCAGCAGGCCGTGGTTCCAGCCCAGCCACATGCCCAGGAGCACGAGGACGGGCGGAGCGCCGGTGACGACCGCGCTGGCCAGCCGGTCCATCAGCGGCATCTTGACCGCGCGCACCTCGCCGGCCGGCGAGCCGGTCGTTACGTGTGAGTCTCGAGCGGAGATGCGTGGAGCATCAGGCGTCGAGGGCGCGGCAACCGCTGTGGGTGCGTCGTGGCCCATGGCGTCGCGGCCGATGCTACCCGCTAAAACCGACGTACGACGTAAGAATGCGCTTTAGGTTGCCCTTGGCCGTTGGCGCCCGCCGCTGGAAGCCTGACGATCAACCCAGCGCGACCGACGTGGTTCCGCGTAGACCCTATAAACGCGACACGGCTCGCCGCGCAGGCCCGGACAGGGCGGCAATCCGGTCGGCACGCTCACCCCCGGCACCACCGGCAGCACCAGCCGCGACGGGAACTTGGCCGCGTGAGCGATGAACACATTGGCCGTCCCATGCGGACTCAGCTCCGAGAACCCCCAGACGGGCTGGTCGCCCCCGGGGGCGGCGATCGTGACTCGGATGCGGGAGCCCTTGCGGTATACGTGACCCTCGTAATAGAGGGGCACGGTGACCTCGGTGTAGCGGCCCGCGGGCAGCGGCGCGACGTCGGCGCGGCGGAGGCTGAGCACCGGGGCGAGCAGCGAGCTCTGCGCGACGTCCAGCTTGCGTTCGGAGGCGCGCAGCCAGCCGTCCTGCACGAACGTCTCGCGGCCGTCGGGCCGCACCTCGGAGATCGTGGCCTGGAGGTCGACGCCCGGTGCCGAGGCCTTGATCCACAGTTGCACGGCGCCGCCGCCGATCACGGTTGTGTCGGCCGTCAGCGGCGCGCTGACATACGAGGCGGCGGTTCCGGCCGGATTGACCTGCCAGTGGTAGTCCGGCGTCGCGCATCCACAGGCCGCCCGGCCCGTCCTTGCCGCTGTAGCTCGTGGCCGAGCGTGACTTCGGCTTCCAGGTGAACTCGTCGCCCGACGCGGACGTGGCCCTGCGGGCGCTCAGCGTCCCGTCGGCCGACAGATACCAGGACCGCGCCTGCGTGCCGGGGATCGGGAACCGGGCGAAGGACTGCTCGAACCCCGGGTAGGGCGCGCCCGGCGTCGCGCTGCCGGCGCCGTTGTCGAACATCACGCGGATCGGCTTGAGCGCCTCAAACGCCGACCGGGCGGCGGCGTATGAGGGCTGTGCCTGGATCGGATCAGCCGGCAGCGTGATGTCGTTGATGCCCATGGCCGTCGTGTATACCGTGGGCGCCAGCGCCTTGGTGGCGTCCGAGAGCTGGGGCCGGCGATGCGCGACGTACAGCTCGAGGAAGTCGTACCAGCGGTTGAACGTCTGGGGATCCAGCGAGTCGACGTGGAGGCCGTTGGTGAACGTGAACCACTTGCGCTTCGTGCCGGTGAAGTGCTCCGCCAGGTCGGCGCAGTGGCCGCCGGTCTGCTCGTCGGTGAACTGGCAGCCGAGATACACCGGGACGTGGATCTTGTGCACGAACGTCACCGGCGCCAGCGGGTTGGCCACCGAGGGCACGAAGTAATGGTTGGCGCGAGTCTTCTTCACCTGGTTGACCGCCTCGCCGTGCAGGACCTGATTGGCCTTGCACGTCCGATCGCCCTGCTGGATCCGTGTGAACGCCCACGGCTCGCCGCCGGTCCGCGAGGCCGGCAGCGCGTCGTGGTTCCGGTCCCTGGCCCAGCCCAGCGTGAAACCGGTGTTGAGGATGCCGCCCGGGTACAGGGTCGCGGCGGTGCTGTCGACGACCGACAGCGGCGCGATCGCGGCCAGGCGGGGCGGGTCGGTGGCGCCGACGAAGAGCTGGCTGATGCCGCCGTAGGAGATGCCGAGCATCCCGACGCGGTGGCCGAGGACCCACGGCTGGCGCGCGACCGTCTCGATCACGTCATAGCCGTCGAGGTTTTGGAGGGGCTCGAAGTAGTCAAACGACCCGCCCGAGCAGCCGGTCCCCCGCATGTTGACGTCCACCACGGCGAACCCCAGCAGGTTGGCCACCGCGCTGATCCCGCTCTCCGCGCCGGCGGGATCGGCGTAGCCGTACCCCGCGTACTCCACGAGCGTCGGATAGGGGCCGCCACCCGTGCCCGCCCGCCCGGGCAGGCGGACGTCGATGGCCAGCTTGGTCCCGTCGCGCGTGGTCAGGTAGCCGTAACCGCTCTTGGGGATCGTCTGGTCATAGACCTTCGTGCTCGGCGGCGCCGAGCGGTCGGGCATGACCGTCACCGCGGCCGAGCGCGCTGCCGCCGGTGCGCAGGCGGTAGCCGGGTCCGGGCGAGACCTGGCGAAACACGATCCCGCCCAGGGCGTCGGCCTTCTGGGTGGCGATCACCCGGCGGCTGCGGTTGACCAGCGCCACGCGCGCATGGGCTTTGAGCCCCACCGCATAGACCTGCTGGACGCTCCCGTGCGCGTCGACCGCGGCCCGCGCCTGGCCGGCGCCGACGCACAGCCCCATGATCAGCACAGCGGCCAGCGCCGCTACCCATCTCCTCGTCATCGGCGCGCAACCTACACTTTCGGGTGGGCGAGGCGCGCCGTTACGGACCTTGCGGCGCCGGGCCGCCGGGGGCGCGACCAATCAGCGACCGACGGTGCGCACGAGGCCCCGCGCGCGCGCCGGCACGGCCGACAGGGTCTCGCGCACCTGCGAGAGCCCGGCGCGCAGCTCCGGGTCGCCCACCTCGACGGGGAGCATCGAGTCCTGGAGCTCGGCGATCGCCTGGTCGGCGTCGTAGGCGGCATCGCCCGCGCGCTCGATCAGGTCGCGCACGGTCTGGGACTGGACGCCCGGCGAATGGGCGTCGAAGCTCCGGGCGTGAAGTTGACTGCGGCTGGCGAACTCCGCGTACGTGCGCTTGGCGCGGCCGTACGCGGACTGGACGGGGCGAAACAGCTGCTCCTCCAGCACGTCGGCGTGCTGCTCGTCAAGCTGCTCATAGGCCTCACCCAGGCGGGCGAGCGCGTCGGCGATGTGCTCGATGGCAACCGCCAGGTCACTCAGCACCTGCTCTCGGCCTTCGGCGGTTGTGTATGCCATGTGCCTACAAGATTAGTTGGCCTCGGATGTCGAAAATGAGAGCGGTCGATCGTCGTCGCGTTAAACCCGTCCTCCACCCAACAAAAGGAGCCCGCCCGATGCGCTTCATGATGATCATGATCCCCAATGTCGCCGAGGAGAACTGGGAGCCGAACGCCGAGGAGATCGCCACGATGTCCAAGTTCAACGACGAGCTCGCCAGGGCCGGCGTGCTGCTCGCGCTCGATGGCCTGGCGCCGACCGCCAAGGGCGCGCGCGTGTCCTTCGCCGGCGGCAAGCCCTCCATCACCGACGGGCCGTTCACCGAGGCCAAGGAGCTGATCGGCGGCTACTGGCTCATCCAGGCGCGGTCCAAGGAGGAGGCGGTGGAGTGGGCCGCTCGCTGCCCCGCCAACGACGGCGACGTCATCGAGGTCCGCCAGGTGTACGAGATGTCGGACTTCAACGAGCCGGCCTGACCGGCCATGGCCGGTCAGCCGATCCGGCAGCCCGCCCGGGCTGACGCCGGGCGCGCCATCGACGCCGTCTGGCGGATCGAATCGGCGCGGGTGATCGGCGGCCTGGCCCGGCTGGTGCACGACATCGGCTGGGCCGAGGATCTCGCGCAGGACGCGCTGTTGGCCGCGCTCGAGCAATGGCCGCAGTCGGGCATCCCGGACAACCCCGGGGCCTGGCTGATGGCCACGGCCAAGCACCGCGCGATCGATCAGCTGCGCCGGCAACGGATGGCCGAGCGCCGCGAGGACGAGCTCGGGCGCCGGCAGGAGCGTGAGCATGCCACCAACCAGCTGGACCTAGCGGTGGCCGCCGACGACGACATCGGCGACGACATGCTCAGCCTCCTGTTTGCCACCTGCCACCCGACGCTCTCGGCGCAGGCCCGGGCCGCGCTGACGTTGCGGCTGTTCGGCGGTCTGAGCACGTCGGAGATCGCGCGCGCGTTCCTGGTCCCAGAGGCCACCATCGGTCAGCGCGTGGTCCGCGCCAAGCGCACTCTGGCCGAGTCGCGGGTCCCGCTCGAGGTGCCCACCGGGGACGAGCTGGGGGCCCGACTGGCCTCGGTGCTGGAGGTCATCTACCTCATCTTCAACGAGGGCTACGCGGCCACGGCCGGCGCGGACTGGATGCGCCCGGCGCTCTGCGAGGACGCGTTGCGGACGGGCCGGATCCTGGCCGAGCTGCTGCCCGCCGAGTCCGAGGTCCACGGCCTCGTGGCGCTCATGGAGATCCAGGCGTCGCGCACCCCCGCGCGCGTGGGAACCTCCGGCGAGCCGGTGCTCCTGCTCGACCAGGACCGCTCGCGCTGGGACCGGGTGCTTATCGGCCGCGGGATGGCGGCGCTGGCGCGCGCCGAGCGGCTCGGCGGCGCGCTGGGACCGTACGCGCTCCAGGCCGCGATCGCCGCGTGCCACGCCCGGGCCGCGACGCCCGAGCAGACTGACTGGGGGCGGATCGTCGCCCTCTACGATGCGCTGGCCCAGCTGTCTCCGTCGCCGGTGGTGGAGCTCAACCGGGCGGTGGCGGTGTCGATGGCCTACGGGCCCGAGGCCGCGCTCGAGCTCGTCGATGCGCTCAGCGAGGAGCGTGCGCTGAGCGATTACCACCTGCTGCCCAGCGTGCGCGCCGACCTGCTCGCGCGGTTGGGCCGCGTGTCCGAGGCCCGCGCCGAGCTCGAGCGGGCCGCGACGCTGACCCAGAACGAATCGGAGCGCCGCCTGCTGGGCGAGCGCGCCGACAACCTGTAAGCCGCGTCTAGTCGGCCCCGCGATCGGCGGCCGCCGGCACCGGCGGCGCGAACAGCGCCACGAAGTCGGCCGCGGCCTCCGGGTCTCCGGCAACCCGCAGCGCCCCGTCGCGCGCCGCCTCTTCGAGCGGGTGCCCGTGCCAGACGACGGCGGCCAGCGTCGCGGTGTCCGTGTCGATCGCGGCCGCCGGCGTGACGCCCGCCGGGGGGTTGCCGCGGGTCACCTCGAGCCGGCCGGCGGCCACCTCGAGCGTGAACACCTGGTCCTCGAGCCTGAGCTCGTACACGGCGTCGACCCAGGCGGCGGCTTCGAGATCGAACGTCGTCTGCAATGCCACCAGGGCCGCGTCCACCCCCAGCGGCGGCGCCTGCCCCGGCAGCGGAGCCCGGCTGCCCCACCGTCCCAGCGCCATCAGCACCGGCGCGAGCTCGGCACCCCACTCGGTCAGCTCGTACACCCTCGACGCCGCCGGTGGGGGCAGCGTGGCGCGCCGCACCACGCCCGCCTCCTCGAGCTCGCGGAGCCGCGCCGCCAGCATGTCGGGGCCCACGCGCGGCAGGCCGGCGCGCAGGTCCGTGAAGCGCTTGGGCCCGAGCAGCAGCTCGCGGGCGACGAGCAGGGCCCAGCGCTCGCCGACCATGTCCAGCGCGCGGGCGATGCCACACGCGTCTCCGTATGTCCGTGGCTTCGGTGTCATTGGTTTTTCCAACCATCTGGTATGATACACCAACCAGTGGGCCAGACCCGGACGAAGGGAGAAACCGATGCAGGTCGTCTCGGAGACTGAATGGACAAACGCCGTGGAGGAGCTGCGCGTCGAGGAGAAGCGGGCCACCCGGGCCGCCGCGGCGCTGGCCGCCAAGCGCCGGCGCCTGCCGGCCGTCGCGGTGGACACGCCCTACCGTTTCCAGGGGCGCGATGGCGAGGTGGGGCTCCTCGACCTGTTCGAGGGACGCCGCCAGCTCGTCCTCTACCACTTCATGTTCGCGCCGTCCGTGCACGGCTGGCCGCAGGCCGGCTGCGATGGCTGCTCGATGTTCGTGGATCAGATCGGCCACCCCGCCCACCTCCACGCGCGTGACACGTCGCTGGCACTCGTGTCGCGGGCGCCCATCGAGCGGATCGAGGCCTACCGCCAGCGGATGGGCTGGACGGTCCCGTGGTACTCCTCGGCGGACAGCAGCTTCAACCGCGACCTCGGTCTGACCCGCGATGACGGTGAGTACTTCGGACTGAGCGTGTTCATCACCGAGGGCGACCGCATCCTGCGCACCTATTTCACAAACGGCCGCGGAGTCGAGGCGTTGGGCAGCGTCTGGACGTTCCTCGACCTCACCCCGCTGGGGCGCCAGGAGCTGTGGGAGGACTCGCCGCCCGACCGGCCCCAGGGCGAGCCCTACACCTGGTGGCGTCGCCACGACGAGTACGAGAGGAGCTGACCTGATGAGCCGACGTGACGCATATCCCGCCGGCGTGCCCTGCTTCGTGGACACGCTGACCGCGGACCTCGACGGTGTCATGGACTTCTACGCCGGGGTCTTCGGCTGGGAGTTCGCCGGGCCGGGTCCGATGCCGGGCGACCCGCCGGGCAACTACTACGTGGCCCGGGTGAACGGCGACGACGTCGCCGGAATCGGCACCCTGCCGGCGTCCCGCGCCACGGCCGCCCCGCCAGCCTGGAACACCCATGTCGCCGTGCAGAGCGTCGATGAGACCGCCGACCGCGCCCGCGTGGTGGGCGGCACGGTGCTCGTCGATCCGTTCGGGGTGCCCCCGGCGGGCCGGATGGCGGTCATCGCCGATCCGGCCGGCGCCGCCTTCGTGGCATGGGAGGCGGGCGACCGCACCGGCGCAGCTCGTGTCAACGAACCTTCGGCGTGGGCGATGAGCCTGCTCACCACCCCGGACCCGACCGCCGCGAGCGCGTTCTACGGTGATCTGTTCGGGTGGCAGGCCGAGGAGTTCGGCCCATCGCTGTGGCTCTTCCGCCGGCCGGGCTACTTCGGCGGTGAGCCGGATCAGCCGGTTCCCCGCGACGTCGTTGCCGCGATGACCGCCGGCGACGGCGGCACCGCCGCCTGGAGCGTCGACTTCTGGATCGCGGATACGGAGGCCGCGGCGGCCGCCGCCGTAGAGCTCGGCGGCACCGTCATTGCGGAGCCCTTCGAGGACGCGACGTTCCGCCGCGCCGTCCTGGCAGCGCCCGACGGGGCCACCTTCAGCGTCAGCCAGCTTCAGCTGAGCGGCTGACCGTGGCGCCCGGCCGGCGCGTGTCCGAAAGCCGCCAACACAGCCCGGCGGTCACCGCCGACACCACGAGCACAGACGGCCACGCGCCGATCACCCGACCCAGGACATGCGAGAGCGCGAACGCGGCCAGCCCGGCCACGGTGAGCTGCGCCGTGACCCGGCCCCCGTCGCGGCGCCACCACACGGCCATGCACGCCAGCCCGCACCCGGCCAGAACGGCGCCGCCGAGCGGCCGTGACCCGGTGGCGTCGGCCACGCCAAAGCCGGCGATGAGCCCGGTGGCGGCGATCGGCGCGGTCGCCACCCGCTCCAGGCGCCCGGGGCGCCCAGCCGGCCCACGCGCGGTCAGCTCATCTGTGGCCATTGCGCGATCATCCCAGAGCTGCCTCTACAGCGCCTGTCTCAGAGCGTGCGACACGGGCCTGCGGGTAGCGTGTGACCTCACCGCCACCGTCCACAGGAGAGCAGATGGGTTTCGACCAGTACCACGAGCCGCCGGAAGAGCTCCCGCCCGAGACTCGCACCTTCGCCCGGCTGTGCGCGTCGCTGACCGAGGAGGCCGAGGCGATCGGCTGGTATGAGCAGCGGCTGGCGGTCGAGCCCGACCCCGAGGCGGCCGCGGTCATGCGCGACGCCGTGGGCGAGGAGTTCAAGCACTTCAGCATGGACCTGGAGGCGCTGCTGCGCCGCTCTCCCATCTGGCGCGAGATCGCCCAGGGGATCCTGTTCAAGACCGGCGACATCGTCGAGCACGGCGAGGCCGCCGAGGCCGAGGCCACCGGCGATGACCTCGGCCCCGCCGACGACGGGACCGGCTCGCTGGGCATCGGCAGCCTGAGAGGAGCAGTTTCATGAGCAACCATCTGCTTCGCCCGCACGCCCCGATCAGCGACTCCAACTGGAAGCTGCTGGACGACGAGGCCCGCGATCGCCTCGGCGTCCTCCTCGCCGCGCGCAAGCTTGTGGACTTCTCCGGTCCCCACGGCTGGGAGTACTCGGCCACCAACCTCGGCCGCGTCGAGTCCGTGCCCACGGCGCCGTGTGACGGGGTCACCGCGCTCCAGCGCCGCGTCCTGCCGGTGGTGGAGGTCCGCGCCGAGTTCGCGATCAGCCGCGCCGAGCTGCGCGACGACGACCGCGGCGCCGCCGACGCCGATCTGGAGACGCTGGACCGCGCCGCCTACCAGATCGCGGTGGCCGAGAACCGCGCCGTGTTCCACGGCTGGACGGAGGCGTCGATCACCGGCATCGCGCAGGCCTCCCCCCATCAGGGCCTCAAGCTCGGCAAGGAGCCCAGCGGCTACCCCCGACCGGTGGCCAGCGCGGTCGAGCAGCTCCTGCGCGACGGCATCAGCGGCCCCTACGCCCTCGCGCTGGGCAACGAGGAGTACAAGGAGGTCGTCGAGACCGCCGAGAACGGCGGCTACCCGCTCCTCGAGCACCTGCGCAAGATCGTGGAGGGCGAGCTCGTGTGGGCGCCCGGGCTCGACGGCGCGGTCGTTGTCAGCACGCGCGGCGACGACTTCCTGTTCGAGTCAGGCCAGGACCTGTCGATCGGGTACCTGGACCACGACGCCGACGAGGTGCGCTTCTACCTCGAGGAGAGCTTCAGCTTCCACGTCGCCACGCCCGAGGCGGCGGTCCCGATCAAGGCCTGATCACTCCGGAGGTCCCAACGTGGCGTCATCGAGGTCGCGCCAGCTGAACCGCGGGTCGTAGCCGAGCACCTCGCGCGCCCGGCTGATGTCCAGCAGCGTGTCGTTGCCCGACACGCTGTCCGCCACCGGCACGTCGGGATAGACCTCGGCCATCAGCTCGCGGCTGGGTCGGCGCATCACGGTGTCGGCGGCGGCGATGATGAAGTTGTCGGTGCCGTCGACATCGGCCTCCAGCGCCCGCTCGACGCTGTTGGCGACGTGGCTCTCGTCCACGTAGCCCCACAGGTTCCACTTGCGCGCGTGCGGATCGTCCTGCCAGGCGGCGAAGCGCGCGTAATCAGCCCGGACCATCACGTTGGAAAAGCGCAGGCCGATGATCGGGATCCCGCTCCAGCGGTGAAATGCCCGCGCCATCTCCTCCCCCGCCACCTTGGACAACGCGTAGGAGGTCTCGGGGCGGATGTGCTTCTCGTCCACGGGCGCGTAGTCAGGGGGCGTGTCGAAGGGCAGGCCCAGCGTCGTCTCGCTGGACGCCCACACGATCCGTTGCAGGCGCAGCCGCTGCGCGGCGGCGAACACGGAGTGCGTGCTGGTGGCGTTGACGCGCCACACCTCGCTGGCCGGGGCGTGTGCCGGCGAGGGGATCGCCGCCAGGTGGACCACGGCCTCGATCCCCGGCAGGGTGTCGCCTCCGCCGAGCGCCTGCAACGCCTGGCCGAAGTCGGTGACGTCGGCCCGCAGGAACGGGATGGGATCCTCGGGATGGTTGGACTCGGGCGAGCCCACCTGGTCGATGTTGAGAACCTGGTGGCCGCGTTCGAACAGGTGGCGAACCACGACCCGGCCGGCCTTGCCGCTGCCTCCGGTGACTGCGATCTTGGTCATGTCCGGAGCTCTAGCAGACCGCGACCGGGAGCGGTCGCCCGATGGGGCGGCACGTTAGGCTGCGCGCCATCGAGAGCCGCACGATCGTCTTCTTCCCCGAGGGTGCGTTCGGTCCCACCAACAACTGCGTGGGGATCGGCGACGTGCTGCGCCGGCGCGGCCACCGCGTGGTATTCGTGGCGGAGGCGTCGTTTGCGGGCACTCTCGAGGCCAAGGGGTTCGAGGAGCGGCTCATGCGGCTGTCCACGGCGCCGGAGATGCCCGAGCAGCCCGGCCAGTTCTGGAAGGACTTCATCCGCGACACGGCGCCCGTGTTCCGCTCCGACACCCGGGAGCAGCTCGGCGGGTTCATCCTCCCCACGTGGCAGGCGCTCACTGACGGCGCCCGCTTCGTTGACGAGCGCCTGACCGAGATCTTTGACGAGCTCCAGCCCGACGCGATCGTGGAGGACAACGTCTGCGCCTTTCCCGCGATCGCCGCCAGCGGCCGCCCCTGGGTCCGGATCATGTCCTGCAACCCGCTGGAGGTCACGGACCCCGAGCTCCCGCCCACCTTCTCCGGGCTCCCCCTCGAGGATCGCACCAACTGGGAGGCCTTCCGGGCCGAGTACGCGCGCCAGGTGGGCGATCTGCAGGCGTCGTTCTCGGTATTCTGCGTCGAGCGCGGCGCGCCGCCCCTGCCCGCGATGGACATGATCCACGAGTCGCCGTGGCTCAACCTCTATCTGTATCCGCGGGAGCTCGACTACGCCCGGGGCGTGACGCTCGGCCGCACCTGGCATAACCTCCAGACGTGCGTACGCAACACCGACGATCCGTGGACGCCGCCCGCGGACCCCGAAGGCCACCACCTCGTGTATCTCAGCCTCGGCTCCCTGGGCTCGGCCGACGTCGCGCTGATGCAGCGGCTGGTGGAGCTGCTGGCCGACACGCGCCACCACTACATCGTCAGCCGCGGTCCGCGCCACGACGAGTACGAGCTGGCCGAGAACATGACCGGGGAGGAGTTCCTGCCCCAGACCTCGGTTCTTCCCCACGTCGACGCCGTCATCACCCACGGCGGCAACAACACGGTCACCGAGTGCATGTGGTTCGGCAAGCCGATGCTCGTGCTCCCCATCTTCTGGGATCAGCACGACAACGCCCAGCGCGTGCACGAGACCGGCTACGGGATCCATCTGCCCACCTACGCCCTGGAGCGCGACACGCTCGTCGGCGCTGTGCAGCGGCTCCTCACCGACGGGGAGATGCGCGGGCGACTGCGCGCCGCGGGCGAACGCCTGCGCGAGCGACCGGGCACCGAGGCCGCGGCCGACCTCATCGAGCGCGTGGCGCTCACCGGCGAGCCCGCCGCGTGGCGACCGGCCGCATGAGCGCCCCCACACGCCCTCGGCGACCGGCCGCCTCGCGCTCCGGCGCTACCCGCGCCGCTTGCCGGCACGCCCCGTGCGCTCGGGGGATCGGCCCGGACCGGCTCACCGGTGCTCGGATCCAGCAGTTGCCCTCCACAACATTGGCGCGGGGTGGTGATTTCAGTCCGCCGCACCCGGCGCCGCCGACGCCTCCACGGCCGCCTTGATGCGCTGGGCGAACGCCGGCGCGTCCTTGACGGCCGAGCGCGCCGCGAAGCCGACCACCAGCTTGCCGAAGCCGTGGCCCTCGAACTGGTTGTGGACGGTGATCCGCGTTTGGGTATCTGACACCTGCTCCAGGTCGTAGCCGCCTTCGGGCACGGTCACGATGTTCTGCGAACGCTCGGTCCACCGGATCTTGGTCGGCGCGTCGACCACCGTCAACTCGAAGGTCCGCTTCGTCGTCATTCCGGCGTCCTTCACCGTGCTTTCGAACACGGTCCCCACGCCGACAGGACCGTCGGTGGTCTTGCGGATCTGCTGCACCCGCGGGCTGAACCTGGGGTCGTTGGTCCCGTCCGCCAGGAACGCGAACACCTCGTCGATGGGCCGGTCGATCACGGCCGAGCCGCTGAACCCGTGTGCCATGGACTACAGCTCCTTGGTTGATCAACGTCGTTCGCGCCACCCTACCGTCGCGCCGACCCGGCGGGGAGGTTTGCGCCGGCAGCGGGGTCAGCCCGCGGCGAGCGCGTCGGTGACCGCGTCGATGGCAGCGAGCCGTCCGGCCAGCTCGTCGCCGACTCCGTAGCGGGCGGCGAGCTCGCTCGGCGGCGCATAGGTCAGTTTGGTCTGGTCCCCATCGCGCCAGATCAGCACCTTGAGCGGAAGGTCGAGCGCCGCCTCGGGCACGACCTGCATCACCGGGGTTCCCGCCTGAGGGTTGCCGAAGATCGCGACCTTGGTGTCGCGCAGCGTCAGCCCGACCGTGCCCGCCTCCCCGCTGTGATCGATGACGTCGAACAGCTTGACGCCCTTGGCCTGGAGCAGCGCGCGCAGCCGGGCCACGGCATCGGGCACCGACAGCGCGGTGAGCTTCGTGGTCAGCCCGATGTTGCCCGCGACCCGGCGGGCCCCCGTGGGCGCATCCAGGGGCCCGCCGCGGCCCCCGACGAGCACGTCGTGGACCATGGCGGGTGCGAACAGCCCATGGCCGGTGACGCCGGGAACCGCATCCAGGAAGGCTGCCAGTGCCGCGGGGTCGCCGAAGGGGACGGTGTAGTCGGCCACGAGCCCACCCTCGGGCGTGACCGGCGCCCCGGCACGAGGCGTCACGCCGTCCAGCTCCCGGAGCGTCGCCTGGACCCCGAACGCATGCAGCTCCAGCGGCACCGGCGGCACCAGCGCGTCCACGAGCTTGTCCTCGGAGATGATGAGCACGAAGCGGTCCGCGGCGGCGGCCACGAGCTTCTCGCGCACGTGGGCGCCGTGCCCGCCCTTCACCGTCCACCAGTCGGCGGCGACCTGGTCGGCCCCGTCGATGGCGATGTCCAACCGGTCGAGCTGGTCAAACGGCTCCACCGGCAGGCCGAGCTCGGTCGCGACCTGCTCGGTCTCCGGCGAGGTGGCCACGCAGCGCAGCCCCTCGAGCCGGCGCTCGGCCAGCATGGGCAGCAGCCTGGCCACCGTCCGGCCCGTGCCCAGACCCACCCGCATACCGGGCTCCACGAGGTGCGCGGCGGCCTGCGCCGCCTCGCGCATCTGATCTTCCTGGACGGCCACGGCGCAATCGTGTCACGGCTGGTTGCGCTGCGCTATTTGGATCAGGTTGCCGCAGGTGTCCTCGAACACCGCGGTGGTCGTCGGGCCCAGATCAAGCGGCGCCTGGGTGAAGCGCACGCCGAGCGCAGTCAGCCGGCCATGCTCGGCGTGGACATCGGGCACCGCGAACGACGTGAACGGGATGCCGTCGGCCACCAGCGCCTCCTTGAAGGGCCGGGCCGCCGGATGCTGGTCGGGCTCGAGCAAGAGCTGAGTGCCGTCGGGCTCGTCGGGCGAGACCACCGTCAGCCAGCGGTACTCGCCGACCGGCACGTCCTCCTTCTTCTGAAAGCCGAGCACCTCGGTGTAGAAGCGCAGGGCCGTGTCCTGATCGTCGACGAAGATGCTGGTGAGGTGGATCCTCATGGTTCCTCCTGGTTGGCAGGGCGCAGCCACCGCTCGGCGATCTGCTCCAGCGGAGCGGGGTCGATGCGGTGCAGCTTGTTTCGCCCGTCGCGCCGTGTCCTGACCAGCCCGGCGGCCTCGAGCACCGCGAGGTGCTGCGAGATCGCCTGGCGGGTGGACCCCAGACCGTGCTTGGTGGCCAACCGCGCACAGATCTCGAACAGCGTCTGGTCGTCGCGCTCCGTCAGCTCGTCGAGGATCGTCCGCCGCGTCGGGTCGGCGATCGCTTTGAAGATGTCGTCTACGCCGCCGATGATAGGCAAGCGGCTACTTGCCTGTCAAGGACCGAACACGTCACCGATCACCTGCAGTTCGCTGATCGTCAGGTTGCCCGTGGTGGGGCTGCCCGGGGACCGGCTGGTCATCTCCAGCTTGACCTGCGTGGTCGTCACCGGCTGGAACGTGATCGACGATGGCTGGTCAGACGCTCCGGCGAACTGCACCTGCTGGCCGCGCACCGGCACCCACTGCAGCCCGTTCCAGTAGGACACCTGCACGGTGGCCGGCAGCTGATCGGCGGCGTCGACCGTGAAGTACGGCCGCAGCTCGCCGAACGTCTGCGCCGAGGGCCAGCTCACCCTCACCCAGTCACCGGCGCGCGCGTTGGTGACCTGGTTGAGCGTCTGGGTCGGGCCCTTGCTGTAGTGGTCAGACCAGCCGCCCGACGCCGTGTTGCCGTCGATCAGCGCCGCCGGGACGGTCGTGCTGGTCCCGAAGTCCGACGCGTCTCCGTTGAACACCCCGCCGGAGAAGCTGGCGTCGGCCGAGGCACCCTCGGGCCCGCTCGCCAAGGCCAGGTTCTGGCCCGTGGTGACGTGACGGGTCACAGTGACCAGGAGCTGCGCTGGGACCGGGATCCCGTTGACCCGCCCGCGTACCGAGAACCGGCCAGGCTGAGCGACGCGTCGCGCCGGGATGTGGGACCAGTGCACCGGCAGATCCTGGGTCACCCCGTCCGAGTAGATCACCTTCGTCGCCGCCGGCGGCACGGGCGTCATGCCGACCGGCACCCGCGCGCGCACAGGCTGGACCCAGGCGACGGACGCCACCGTGACGATCGCGCGCGCGGGGATCCGCGTGCCCCGAACCACGCCGGTGACGGTGTACGTGCCGGCATGCGCGCCGGCGCCGGGCCCATGCGAGGACCAGCTGACGGGCGCCCACTGCGTGCTGCCATCGCCGTTGACGACCTCGACGCGGCCGGGCAGCGACGCCGGCGTCCCTCGCAGCGTGCGCACGTAGGCGGGCGCCACCGCGACCGCGCCGCCGGAGCGGCCGGCGGGCAGCGAGTACAGGGTCGTCGTGAGCGGGAGCAGCCCGGCGGATGACACCTTCACCGTGATCGCCCCCGGATGGGTCGCCGACTCCACGATTGCCAGAACCTGGCCGTTGAAGGCGTCATGTCGCGGAGAGGTGTACCCCTCGGCATCGTCCTCCTTGCCGTTGTCGGCTCCCGCGAACGAGCCGGCGCCGGTCACCGAGGTGAGGATCGAGTTGTCGGCGTCGGGCACCTCGACGCCGTGGCGATCGACGACCCGCACGGTGAGGTAGGACAGCGACTTGCCGTCGGATGTCAGGACCGTCTTGTCGGGGGTCACGCTCAGCGCGTACGGCCGCCCGGCCGTGTCCTCCTCGTCCCGAGCGACGACCCGGCCGCTCGCGTCCTTGGCGACGGCGACGAGTCGGCCCGGCGAGAACGGGACGTTCCAGCGCAGCTTGAGGTTGCCCGAGCTGCCGTTGGGGCTCTGGTAGCTGCCGGGGCAGGCGCCGCGGGTGAACGTCTTGTCGTTGCCGGGGCATTCGGTGGTCTCGAGGTAGTGCTGACCGAACGTGGTCATCTTGGTGTCAAACGACTTCGCGCCCAGTGACTTCCCGTTGAGGAACAGCTCCACTGTGGGCTCGTTGGCGTAGGCCCACACCTGCACCGTCTGTCCGCGGTGGTAGTCAGTCCAGTTCATGGGGACGATGTGCACCATCGGTGTGCTCGTCCACTGTGACTTGAACAGGTAGTACCCGTCCTTGGGGAACCCGGCGGTGTCAACCAGGCCGAAGAAGCTCGTCTTGACCGGGAAGGTCGTGTACGGCGTGGGCTCGCCGATGTAGTCCCATCCTGACCACACAAACTGACCGATGAAGAATTGCCGGTCACGCACCTTCTGGAGGTCGTACTGATTGCTCAGCGTCCAGTCGTCGAAGTTGTTGTCATAGGAGGAGAGCTCCATCCGGCCGGGGGTGAAGTTCTGGCCGGTGTTGAGCAGATCCGGGTCCTGGTAGTAGCCGCGGGTCGAGGTCTCCGATGAGGACTCGGACTCGAAGAAGAACTTCGTCGGGTACTGCTGGTGAAGCTTGTCGATGGTCTGGGCGGTGTCGTAGTTGAGGCCCAACCCGTCGAGCAACTTGACCATCGTGTCGGCCGGGGAACCCGGCATTGGGGCGCTGCGGTAGCGGTCAGAGCCGGCCACGACCGGCCGCGTGGTGTCGATGGACTTGATGTCGGCGATCAGCCGCTGCGCGATCGCGGGCGCCTGGGACGAGGTCCAGTCCGGGATCTCGTTGCCGATCGACCACATGATCACCGCCGGCGAGTTCTTGGCCTCGTTGACCATCTCCTCGATGTCGTAGTCGCTCCACTGGTTGAAGAACAGGTGATAGTCAGCCGAGAGCTTGCCCATGTCCCAGGCGTCGAACGCCTCCACCATCATCACGATGCCCAGCCGCTGGCAGATGTCGATGAGCTCGGGCGACGGGGGGTTGTGCGAGGTGCGGAACGCGTTGACGCCCATCGCCTTGAGGTTGCTCATCTGGCGGTACATGGCGTCGTAGTTGTCCACCGAGCCCAGCGCCCCCTCGTCATTGTGCAGGTCGACGCCGTGCAGCTTGAGCGGCTGGCCGTTGAGCATCACGCCCTGGGTGGGGCTGAATACCAGCCAGCGCACGCCGAACGTGGCGGTGGCGCTGTCCGGCTGCGCGCCGGCGCCCGTCACCGTCGTCTGCACGGTGTACAGGTACGGGTCGGTGGTGGACCACAGGTGCGGGTCGTCCAGACGGATGTCGGCGGAGGTGGTCGCGCCGGCGGCGGGCACGGCGACATCGGTGGTCGCGCCGTTGGCCACGACGTGGCCGGCGCCGTCACGGACTGCGTAGCGGACATTCACCGTGTCCGCCTGGCCGCTGTCGTTGGCCAGCTGCGTGGCCACGTGGACGGTGGCGTAATGCGAGCCGATCGTCGTGGCCAGGTCGGGCGTGGTGACCGTCGTTCCCCAGCGCGCGATGTGGAGCGGATTGGCCACGGTCAGGTGCACGTGCCGGGTGATGCCGCTGCCCGAGTACCAGCGGCTGCTCGGCTCCTGGTTCTGCACCACCACGGCGAGCACGTTCTGAGTGTGACCGTCGGTGTGGACGAGGCCGGAGACGTCGTAGCTGTAGCCGGTGTAGCCGTACGGATGGTTGCCGATGAGCTGGCCGTTGAGGTAGACATAGGAGTTCTCGAACACGCCATCGAAATCGATCGAGATCCGCTTGCCGGTCATCGACGAGGGCAGCGTGAACGTCTTGCGATACCAGCCCAGCCCGCCCGGGAAGAAGCCCGTGGCGTTGGTCTTGCTGGGATCGGGAGCCTGGGTGATGCTCCAGTCGTGCGGGAGGGTGAGCTGCTGCCAGGCTGAGTCGTCGAACCCCGGGGCGTCGGCCTTGGGATCAGCCGATGTCCCGTACGTGCCGCTGGGATCGCTCGCGTCGTTGGCGGTGTTGACGAGCTTGAAGCGCCAGCCGCCGTCGAAGTTGAATGTGCGCGTGCCGTCGTTGAGCACGCCGAGGTTGGGATCCCCCGATCCCGAGCTCCAGCCCACCGGCCCCAGATCGCTGCCGGATGTCGTCGCCGCGTGCGCAGCCGTGGTCCCGAGCAGCGCAAACGCACTCGCCAGCGCCACCGCCGTGACGCGTGCCGTCAGCCTGAAAGCCATGTCCGTCTCCCTCTCCCGTTCTACCCTGGCGGCGCCGTTGATACCCGTGTGGCCGAGACTGAAACCCGAAATTGTGAGCGCTCACACGACCAAGTCAGCGAACTGACCACCTACCCTTCGCTCGTGCCCCTGGATTGGCTGGCGCACACGGAGCTCCGCATCGGTCTGGGCTGCATGCGTCTGTCCACCGACCCCGACCGCGACGAGGAGCGTGCTTTCGCCACCATCGCCGAGGCGGTGGACGCGGGGATCACGGTGTTCGACACCGCGCACGCCTACGGCCGTGACGCGGCCGAGGTGGGCCACAACGAACGGCTGCTCGCCCCGGCGCTGCGCGAGTGTGGCGGCGCCCGCGCGGCGCGCATCGTCACCAAGGGCGGCATGACGCGCGAGGGCGGCGCGTGGGTGCCCGACGGCCGCGCCAAGGCCATCCGCGCCGACTGCGAGGGGAGCCTGGCCGCGCTGGACGGGCTGGCGATCGACACCTACCTGCTGCACGCGCCCGATCCGCGCACGCCGTGGGCGACGTCGGTACGAGCGCTCGCCGGCCTGGTGGCCGAGGGCATGGTGGCGCGCGTCGGGGTCTCCAACGTCAACCGCCGTCAGCTCGACGAGGCGCTCGAGCTGGCTCCCCTCGATGCCGTCCAGGTCGCCCTCAGCGTGCACGACGATCGGGCGCTGCGCGGCGGCCTCATCGAGCGCTGCGCCGAGTTGGGGATCACGTTGATCGCCCACTCTCCGCTCGGAGGGGTCCGTCGCGCCGCTTCGCTGGCACGTGTGCAGGCTCTGGCGGCGGTCGCCGCTCGCCACGACGCGACCCCCGCCCAGGTGGCCCTGGCGTGGCTTCTGTCCCTCTCCCCCACCGTGGTCGCCATCCCCGGCGCCCGCCGCCCCGAGACGGCGCGCAGCGCCGCCCAGGCGGCGGCCCTGACGCTGACCGACTCCGACCGCGCGGCGCTGAGACCAGCGCTTCACACGACCCGGGCCCGCCCCGCCCCTGACCGCGACGTCGTGATGATGATGGGCATCCCGGGCGCCGGCAAGACCCGCGCCGCCCAGGAGTACGTCAGCCGCGGCTACGACCGGCTCAACCGCGACGAGCGGGGCGGCTCACTACGCGGCATCGCGCAGATTCTGGACGAGCGGCTGGCCTCCGGGGCCCGGCGAGTCGTCCTGGACAACACGTACCTCAGCCGGGCGGGGCGCAGCCACGTGATCGAGGTCGCGCAGCGCCATGGCGCAGCGGTCCGTTGCGTGTGGGTGAACACGCCGCTGGCGCAGGCCCAGGTCAACCTCGTCTCGCGGCTGCTCGAGCTAACCGGCCGGGTGCCGTCCCCCGAGGAGCTCCGCGAGCTGGCTCGCGCGCACGAGGGCGTGATGGCCCCCACGTCGCAGATGCGCGCGGTGCGCGAGCTCGAGCCGCCGTCGCTGGACGAGGGGTTTGCCGGCGTCGAGGAGGTGTCGTTCGCGCGCGCCCCAACACTGCAGCGCCCGGGGGTGTTGGTCGCGGCGGCGGCGCTGGACCATCCCGGCTGGGAGGAGGCGATCGCCACGGCGGAGCCGTCCGCGCCCCATCTGGTCTTCGACTGGACCCCCGACGGCAGCTCCGCCCGTCTCGATGCCGGCGTGGCCCGTCTGCGCAGCGTGGTTGGCGGCGTCGTTGACGGCGCGGTCTGCCCCCACGGCGGCGGCACCCCGCGGTGCTGGTGTCGCCCGCCGCTGCCCGGGCTGGCGCTGGCGTTCGCGGCGGCCCACGCGCTCGATCTCACCCGCAGCATCGTGATCGGGTCGGGACCGGCCCACCGCACCCTCGCCAACGCCCTGGGCGCGCGCCACATAGCGGTCGTGCCGTAGAACTTCTGACACGAGATGGCCAAGCCCGAGGAGATCATGGTCGACGCGGACGGGCGCGAGGTGCGCGTCTCCAACCCCAGCCGCGTCATCTTCCCCGCCACGGAGCGGACCGCCGAGGTGACCAAGGGCGACATCGTCCGTTACTACGTCAGCGTCGGCGGCGGCATCATGAGCGCGCTGCGCGAGCGGCCGACGACGCTCGAGCGCTGGCCCAAGGGCGTGTTCCCCGGCATCGTGCTGTCCACGCGGGACCGCGGGGGCGGCGACGCCTTCTACCAGAAGCGCGTGCCTAAGGGCGCGCCGGAGTTCGTGCAGACCGCCCGGATCCAGTTTCCCTCGGGCCGCGATGCCGACGAGGTCTGTCCCACCGAGCTGGCCGTCGTCGCGTGGGCGGGCCAGATGGGCACGATCACCTTCCACCCGTGGCCGGTGCGGCGCGAGGACGTCGACCACCCCGACGAGCTGCGCCTCGACTTCGACCCACAGCCGGGCACCGACTTCGCCGACGCGGCCCGGGTCGCCGGCGACGCGCGGGTGCTGCTGTCAGAGCTCGGGTACACCGGCTTTCCCAAGACGTCGGGCGGGCGCGGCCTGCACGTCTACGTGCGGCTTGAGCCGCGCTGGAGCTTCATCGATGTCCGCCACGGCGCCATCGCGTTCGCCCGCGCCCTGGAACGGAGGCTCCCCGATCGCGTGACGACGAGCTGGTGGAAGGAGGAGCGCGGGCACCGAATCTTCATCGACTTCAATCAAAATGCCCGGGACCGCACGATCGCCTCGGCCTACAGCATCCGTCCCAAGCCCGGGGCGCCGGTGTCCGCGCCGCTTGACTGGGATGAGGTCCCGCACGTCGCGCCCGAGGACTTCACGGTCGCCACCATGCCTGCCCGCTTCGCCGACAGGGGCGACGTCCACGCCGCCATTGACGACGCGGCGTATTCGCTGCAGCCGCTGCTGGACCTCTACGCGGCAGACCTCGGCCAGGGGCTCACCGACATGCCCTACCCGCCCGACTACCCCAAGATGCCGGGGGAGCCCAAGCGGGTCCAACCGTCACGGGACCGCGACCGGCCGCGGGAGTAGCCGGCGGCGGTCAGCGCGACTGCTGGGGCAGCGTCTTCTTGGCTCCGCGCTTGGCCGGCGCCGAGGGCGGGGGCACGACGGGGCCGATGTCGCCGTCGGGGGCCTCGTCGAGGTCCACCATGACGGGGGCGTGATCGCTGGGACCCGAGCCCTTGCGCGCCTGGCGATCCACCCACGCCGCCTTGACCCGCTCGGCCACCGGCGCCGACGCCAGCACGAGGTCGATGCGCATCCCGAGATCCTGGTGGAACATCCCGGCCCGGTAGTCCCAGTAGGTGAAGACCCGCTCGTTGGGCCAGCGGTCGCGTACCACGTCGTGCAACCCGAGCGCCTGCAGCTCGGCCAGCGCCGCCCGCTCCGGCGGCGTCACGTGGGTCTCGCCGACGTAGGCCTCGGGGTCGAACACGTCCTCGTCGGTCGGCGCGATGTTCATGTCCCCGGCCACGATGGCGGCGTCGGGGCCAGCGGCCACCATCGCGCGCAGCGCGGCCAGCCAGTCCAGTTTGTAGCGGTAGTGGTCGGAATCCGGCTCGCGTCCGTTGGGCACGTACACCGAGGTGACGCGGATCCCGCCGCACGTGGCCGATACCGCCCGGGCCTCGGGATGCGGAAAGCCGGGGCCATCCGGAATCCCGGTCACCACCTCCGCCAGCCCCACCCGCGAGAGGATGGCCACGCCGTTCCAGGCCGCCTCGCCGTGGAGCGCGGTGCCGTAGCCGCGCTGGTCAAGCTCGTCGCCCAGCAGTTCGGTGAAGGCGGCGTCGGCGAGCTTGGTCTCCTGCAGGCACACCACGTCGGGCCGCCGGTCGTCCAGCCAGGGCAGCAGGCGCGGGAGGCGCTGCTTGACGGAGTTCACGTTCCAGGTCGCGATCCGCATGCAGCGCCCACCGTAGCGCCTCGGTGCCGGGTCAATCCCTGAGCAGCTCCATGTCGCTCGCCGAGCGCAGGCCCTGTGAAGATGGGGCGATGCTGTGGCGCGAATCGGAGCATGAGCCAGTCACCGACAGGGTCTGGACCGCGGGTTGGGCGCAGGAGGCGGTGGAGGAGATCGTCGCGGACGCCGAGGCGGCCGCCTCGCCACGGGGCGTCTGGCCGTTTCACCCCCGCGACGCCCCCGAGGAGGGCGAGGTGTGGAGCGGCCTCTATCTCGGCTCCGCCGGAATGGCGTGGGCGCTGTGGAAGCTCGGCTCGGGCTTTGACGGGGCGAGCGCGGTGGCCGACGCCCTCGAGCGCTACCGCGTGACGCCGGACTTTGCGCAGGAGCCGCACCCGCCGAGCCTGCTCTGTGGCGAGACGGGGATCCTGGTGGCGGCAGAGCGCGTCGGCTCGCCGACAGCAGACCGCGAGCGGCTGCGCGAGATCATCCGCGCCAACCGCCGCCACCCGACCTGGGAGCTGATGTGGGGGTCGCCCGGGACGATGCTGGCGGCCCGCGCCTGCGGCTTTGAGGACGAGTGGCACGAGAGCGCCGAGCTGCTGTGGGCCGAGTGGCACGAGGACACCGACCTGTGGACCCAGCATCTCTATGGTCACGACGCGCAATACGTCGGGCCCGTCCACGGTCTCGCCGGCAACGTCACCGCGCTCCGGGGCTTCGTCTCCGACGACGTGTTGCTCGAGCGGGTGTCGCGGCTGATGGAACGGACGGCGATGCGCGACGTCGGCCTGGTCAACTGGCCGCCGGCGCCCGATGACGAGAAGCTCCGCGTCCAGTGGTGCCACGGCGCGCCCGGAATCGTCACCACGATTGGCGACGTGCTGCCGTGGGCGCTGGCCCTCGCCGGCGGCGAGCTCACCTGGCGCGCCGGACCGCTGCGCAAGGGCCCCGGGCTCTGCCACGGGACGGCCGGCAACGGGTATGCCTTCCTGCGCCTGCACGCCCTCACCGGCGACGCGATGTGGCTCGATCGCGCGCAGCGCTTCGCCGTGCACGCGGTGGAGCAGGTGCGGCGCGAGCGCGCGGCCGTCGCTCGCGGGCGCTACACGCTGTTCACCGGGGACATCGGGGTGGCGCTGTACCTGCGCGCGTGCCTGGACGAGGACCCGGCCTTCCCCATCATCGACGTGCTGTAGCCCGCTAATGGTGGTGCTGGACGCCGTCGGGCAGACTCACCCACGCGTGCTTGCGCGACTCCCACACCGACACGGTCGGTTCGGGGAAGTTCGGCTCGGCCAGCACGCCGACGGGGATCGCCACGAGTTCGGCGTCGGTGAAGTAGTAAACGGTCGCGCCGCAATCGGGGCAGAAGTAGAACCGTCGCTCCTCGTCGCCGTCGTCTGAGACCCGTACGAACTCACGTGCCTTCCCGGTGATCCGCACCGCCTCCCGCGGCCACCGGGCCTGGACCGAGAACGCGCTCCCGGTCCGGCGCTGGCAGGCCAGACAGTGGCAGACCGAGATCCGCACGGGATCGCCGTCCACCTCGGCGCGGAGCTGACCGCAGCTGCACACCGCCTCGTGCGTCGCCATGGCCGAGAGGTTAGACGTGATCGAATACGTCTCATCCGTCAACGGAGAGGAGATCGGGATGGCCGACGGGATCACTTGGAACGACCTGCCGACGGAGCTCGAAGGACCCGGGACTGAGATCCGCCGCCGGGACTTCGGCGGCCTGGCCGTCTGCCTGATCCGGCTCCAGGCGGGCGTGCGGACCGACCCTCTGTTCGCGGGGCTGCCGGACGACCGCTGCCAGTGCGCGCACTGGGGCCACATCATGTCGGGAACGATGCGCGTCCACGGCACCGACGGCCCACATGATTACGCCGCCGGCGAGTCCTATTACTGGGCGCCGGGTCACAACCTCGAGGCGGTCACTGATACCGAGTACCTCGAGATCACTCGATCGCAGGAGTACGACGGCCTGATGAGCCATTGCCGCCGGATCATGGGCGGCGGCTGAAGCCGATCAGCTCGGAGGGGGCGGCAGCCTGATCCCGCAGTGCGAGGCGGCCTGCCGGAATCCCGGCGTCCGCGGATCGAGGTCCGGGCCCGGCTGGAACATCATGCCGCGAAGGGAGATGATCGGGCCCGATCCCGCCGGATAGGACGCGAGCGGGTCGGGGAAGTGCGGCAGCCCGTGAGTGCGCATGCACTTGGCGAAGGCGAGCGCGGCCGCGAACTGGGCCTTGGTCGCCTTGCGCGGCCCCGGGCCGCCGCCGGGCAGGAGCTTGCCGCATGTCTTCTGCGCGGCTTGGAAGGCCGGCGACTGCGGGTTCAACCCTGAGCCGGGGCTGATCTGGATCCCGCCGCCCGCGCTGGGGTCCGGGAAGTTCGGCACCCCGTTGGCCCGCATGCACCCGGCGAACTTCAGCGCCTGGTTGAAACCGCCCGCCGCGGACGTTCCCGTGCCGCCTGACGGTCCCGAGCCGCCGCAGGCGGCGACGCAGACCAGGGTGATGAGAGCAAGGACGGTGCGCATCTGGGGAGGGCCCCGGCCGAGGGGTCCGACTGCCGTTTGTAGCCCTCAGTGGATAACGGTGGCGTAACGGCGTTATCCCTTCGTTAGCAGCTACTGGGCGGTGAGGTAGGTGATCACCGCGAGCACGCGCCGATGGTCATCGGGTGACAGGGGCAGGCACAGCGAGCCGAAGATGTTCTTGACGTGCTTCTCCACCGTGTGCTCGGTGACGAACAGTCGCTCGGCGATCGCGCGGTTGGAGCGCCCTTCGGCCATCAGGGCCAGCACCTCGCGCTCGCGCTCGGTGAGGTTGTCCAGCGGGTTGTCACCGCGCCGGTGGCGGCCGACGAACTCGCCGACGACCGCCGGATCCAGGACCGAGCCGCCGTGGCCGACCCGGTTGACGCTTGAGGCGAGCTCGTCCAGGTCGGACACGCGCTCCTTGAGCAGGTAGCCCACCCCGTCGGTCCCGGTCGAGAGCAGCTCGAGCGCGTAGCGGGCGTTGACGTGCTGGGAGAGGACGAGGATGCCCACCGCGGGCCACCGCTCGCGGATGGCCTTGGCCGCGCGCAGACCCTCGTCGGTGTGCGTCGGCGGCATGCGGATGTCCACGATGGCCACGTCGGGCCGCGCGGACTCCACCAGTTCCAGGAGCTCGTCGCCGTCGCCCGCGAGGCCCACCACCTCGAACCCCGCCTCCGTGAGCAACCGGGCGAGCCCTTCGCGCAGCAGCACCGCGTCGTCAGCGAGGGCTACCCGCACGGGATCTCCGCGCGCAGCGTCGTCCCCCGGCCCGGCGGGCTGGAGACGGTGAAGCGGCCACCCAGCGCCTCCACGCGGTCGGCGAGCCCGCGCACCCCGGAGCCGCCGGCGGTGCCGGCGCCGCCGATACCGTCGTCTGACACCTCGACGGTCAGCGTCTGACCCGGGCACGTGGCGAGCACGCGCACCTCGCGGCCGTGGGAGTGCTTGGCGGCGTTGGTGAGCGCCTCGCTGACCATGAAGTAGGCGGCGCTCTCGACCTCGTCGGGCAGGCGGCGGTCAACCTCAAGGCGCAGGTGGACGGGCAGCGCGGCACGGCGGCATAGCTCGTCGAGCGCTGCCGCCAGCCCCTGCTCGACGAGCAGGGGCGGGGCGATGCCGTGGGTCAGCTCGCGCAGCTCCGCGAGGGCGAGCGTGAGCGCCTCGCGGGTCTCGCGCAGGAGGGGCCGCGCCTCGCCCTCCCCGGCCGGCAGCTTTGACTCCAGCAGGCCCAGCGACATCGCTATGGAGACGAGGCGCTGCTGGGTGCCGTCGTGGAGGTCGCGCTCGATGCGACGGCGCTCGGCGTCGGTGGCGCCGACCAGCCTCGCCCGCGACGCCTGCAACTCGACCAGCCGCGCCCGCAGCTCGGCCTGAAGGCGCTCGTTCTCCAGCGCGAGGCTCGCCGCCGCGCATACGGACTGCACCAGCTCGGCGTTGTCCTCGAGGACCGGATCGTGCAGCAGGGCGGCGATGGGCTGGCCGTCGCGCTCGACGAGAGTGGCGCTGCGGCCGGGGTCATCCTCGGGGAGCTGGACAGGTGCGCCGTCTCCGTCGACGTAGCACCGCTCGGCCGGGAACCAGAAGGCGAGGTCGAGCGACGGGTCGCCCAGGGTCCGGGCGAGCGCCAGGCGTAGGTCGGTGCCGGCATGCGGTGTGCCCAGCTCCACGACGAGCCCGGCCACGCCGCCGCGGTCGAGCTGGCGCTGCAGGAACACATAGAGCACCGCGATCGGCACCGTGGCGGTCAGGTAAAAGAACACGTGGGCGGGCAGCGCGCTCAGTGGAGCGCCGAACAGGTCGAGCGTGGCCGTCGCCGCGAGGGCCACGAACGTCGCGCAGCCCGCCACCAGCACCGGCGCCACCGCGCGCCGGCGGGGCGCGCTGGCCCTCACCCAGCGGCGGATGAGCACGATCACGATCGCAAGGAGAACCGCCGAGCCCAGCAGCCGCTGGAGGTTGAGCAGGTTCATGGCCTCGCGGTTGTTGTTAACGATCTGCAGCAGGTTGTCGGGGCAGTCGGGGCACCGCAGGCCCGCCTTGTTGCCGTCCAGCATCGCCAAGATCGGCAGGCACAGGAGGGCCACGACCGCTCCCATCAGCCAGCGGTCCCGCCGGCCGGTCAGGCGTCCCGACGGGAACGAGAGCAGGAGGTAGAGCACCCCGATGAGCCAGAGGTACTGGACCGCGGTCCCGATCGTGTACAGCCACGCCGGCGAGGCCTCGGTCAGCTGGGAGGCGAAGAAGCCGAACGCGGTCAGCACCATGACGGGACCGAGCCGGTTCTCCGGCCGCGCCCGCCACGAGGCCAGGCCGCTGCCGAGCAGCGAGGCGCCGAGCACCACCGTGAGCACGGCGTTGGGCTCGCTCGGCCGGTCGAGAGGCTGGTGCGACGCGAGCACGACGGCGCCGATCATCGCCAGTACACCGGCGCCCGCGACCACCCACAGCCTCGGCTTCATCAGGCCTGCATTGTCGCCGTGATCGGTCACCGGCACCAGACCGTGCCTCATCACTCGGTGGCGATCGCGGCCAGGACGTCGAGCCGAGCGGCGCGGCGCGCCGGCCAGGTCGCCGCGGCCAGGCCGAGCAGGCCGGCGAGGATGAGGAACCCGACGAGGCTGGCGACGGGGACCGACAGCGTGGTGACCCCGTTGTTGCGCAACGCGCGGGCCAGCGCGATGCCCAGGGCGGTCCCCACGACGATTCCGACGACCGCGCCAAAGAGCGCCACGATCACCGACTCCGCGCGGATCATGGCCCGGACCTGTCGCCGCTTCATGCCGACCGCGCGCAGCAGGCCGATCTCATGTGTGCGCTCGAACACCGAGAGCATCAGAGTGTTGACGATCCCGATCAGCGCCACCACGATGGCCAGCGCCAGCAGAACGTAGACGAGGCCGATCTCCTGGTTGACCTTGGTCTTCTGGTCTGACTCGAACTGGGCCCGTGTCTTGGCGGAGACGTTCGCGTAGGGGGCGAGCGCGCGATTGAGCGCCTGGTCGAGCGGCGGCGTGCCGGCGCCGGTTCTCAGCAGCACGCCGGTCGGGAGCGGGTTGTCGAAATGCGCTCGGAAGAAGCGGTCTCCGACGACGAAGCTGCCGACCAGGGGGTTGGGCTTGTAGATGCCGCCGATCCGCATCGTCGCGGCGCCGGTCTGTGCGAACCTGACCATGAGGGGCGAGCCGACGGAGAGGTGGTCGGCACGGGCGGTATTGGTGTCGATCAGCAGGCGCCCCGCAGCCAGGGCCGATGTACCGCTCCCGGCGGTGAGCGGCAGGTTCACCGTCTGGGAGAGGCGCATCGGGGTGACGGCGGCGAGGCCGGCGAGCGTGCCGCGGACCTCGAATTGGCCCTGGTAGACCGTGGTGGCGGTGGTGACGCCGGGCAGGCGCGAGACCGACGGGACCACCGACCGGCTGAAGGCACCCGAGCCGGTGACGATGTAGTCCGCGTTGACCGCGCTGTCGACCTGGTCGGCCGCGGAGGTGCTCAGCGATGCGCCGAGGACGGCGATGCTCGACACCAGCGCCAGCCCGATCATGAGCGCGGCGGCGGTCTGAGCTGTGCGCAGCGGGTTGCGCATCGAGTTCTCGCGGCCGAGCCGGCCGGAGACGCCGAGCACGGAGGCGAGGGGGCGGCCGAGCACGCTCGAGAGCGGCCGGGCCAGGATGGGGACGAGCAGACCGGCGGCCAGGAACACGGCCAGCGCGCCGAGTCCCACGAGCGCGACCGCCGGCTCGATGAGGCCGGCCACGGCCGCCGCCAAGCCGGCGATGGCCACGACGATCCCCGCGACGAGGCGCCCGCGGCCCAGCGACTCGGCGCCGGGAGCGTGGTCGATGAGCGCGGCCACCGGCGGGATCTGCAGAGCGCGCCGGGCGGGAACGATCGCCGAGAGCACGGTGACGCCCACCCCGACCGCGATGGCGACGATCGGCGTGCGCGCCTGAAACACCAACGGTGCCGCCGGCAGGGTGATGCCGAATGCCTTGAGCAGCGCCTTGAGGCCGAGCGCTGCGACGACGCCCAGCCCCAGGCCGACAAGCGACGCGATCAGCCCGGTGAGGGCGGCCTCGCCCAGTACCGAGCCGAACACCTGGCGGCGCCCTGCCCCCACGAGGCGAAGCAGCGCAAGTTCCCGGGTGCGCTGCCCGACGGTGATCGAGAGCGTGTTGAAGATCGTGAACCCGCCGACGAACAATGCGATGGCGGCGAAGATGAGCAGCGCCGTCGAGATGAACGACAGGGCGTTGTCCACGGCGGTCGACAGCTGGCCGGCCACGGTCTGGCCGCTGACGACCTCCACGCCGCGGGGCAGGAGCCGGGCGATGGCGGCTTGGAGCCTGACGTTGTCGACCCCGGGCCGGGCGAGGACGTTGATCGTGTCGTAGGAGCCTCGCGAGTGAAACAGCGCCTGCGCCGTGGGCAGGGAGAACCCGGCGAGGGTGACTCCGGCGAGGTTGTCCGCGGAGCCGTACGTGATGATGCCGGTGATCGTGAACCTCTGGGCCCGGTCGGGCAGGTTTATGAGCACCTGGTCGCCGACCGCGAAGCGGTACTTGCTGGCCGTCGCCGCGTCCATGACGACCTCGTCAGGGGCGGCCGGGGCACGCCCCTCGACGAGCCGGTACGGCGACAGCCGGCGGTTGGGGTCAAACGAGAAGCCCAGGGTGGAGCCGCCGCCACCGCCGATGGCATCGTCGTTGCTCGCCAGGAATTGCGCGTACCCGCCGACCGAGCCGTGCACGTAGGCGACGCCGGGCAGCCGGCCGACCGCCGCCGCGATCGACGCGGGCACCGGGCGGCGGTAGGCGGTGCTGTTCACCAAGGTGTCGGTGCCGGGCAGCGTCGCCCTGCCGCGAATCTCGAAGCTGACGTGCTGATAAGCGGTGCCGATCAGCACGTTGAACGTGCGGTTCAGCGTGTCCCCCAGGACCAGCGTCCCGGTGACGAACATCACCCCGAGCACGATGGCCAGCGCGGTGAGCGACAGCCGCAGCTTGCGGGCGGCGATGCCTCTGCGGGTCACCCGCCACATGTCAGCCGCCCAGCCGCTTCATCTGTTCCAGCACGGCGTCGGCGCTCGGCGACGCCAGCTCCCCGACCACGGCCCCGTCGGCCAGGAACACCACCCGGTCGGCGTAGGCCGCGGCCTGCGGGTCGTGGGTGACCATCACGATCGACTGTCCGTGCTCGTCAATCGCCTGGCGCAGGAACGCCAGCACGTCCGTGGAGGCGTTGGAGTCCAGGTTGCCGGTCGGCTCGTCGGCGAAGATGAGCTCGGGCCGGGTGATGAGCGCGCGGGCACACGCGACCCGCTGCTGCTGTCCACCCGACAGCTCACCGGGCCGGTGGGCGAGCCGGTGGGCGATCCCGAGCTGTGAGACGAGCTGGTCTAACCACGCGGAGTCGACCGGGTGGCCCGCGAGGTCGGCGGGGAGGGTGATGTTCTCTGCCGCCGTCAACGTCGGCACGAGGTTGTACGCCTGGAACACGAACCCCACCCGGTCGCGGCGCAGCTCGGTCAAGGCCGAGTCATCGAGCGGGCCCAGCTGCACGTCCCCGATGAACGCCTGGCCCGCCGTCGGCGCGTCCAGCCCCGCCATGCAGTGCATCAGCGTCGACTTGCCGGACCCGCTCGGGCCCATCACCGCCGTGAACCGCCCCCGCTCGAACCCGACGCTCACTCCGGCGAGCGCCCGCACCGCCGTGTCGCCGCTGCCATAGGTCTTGGTCAGGTCGATCGTGCGCGCGGCCGGGCCAGCGGCGGTGCGCTCGCTGTGGGAGGCCTCGGTGACCATGCCCAGCAGCGTGAACGCTCGCGGGCCCCCTGAACAGCCGGACAGCAGGAGTCCTGCGGGGTACGGCTAGCAGTACCACGTGACACCGCTCAGTACGGTTGTGCGCCGCAGGACTTCGAACCACGCTGCAGATGAACGCACTTACCTCTCAGGCGCCTGGCGCCGCCCGCGCGGCTCTCATCCTCGGCGCTCTGGGAGTGGTCTTCGGCGATATCGGGACGAGTCCGATCTACACGGTCCAGACGGTCTTCAATCCCGGCGATCCGCACCCGGTCCCGGTGAGCACGAACAGCATCTTCGGGATCGTCTCGATGATCTTCTGGTCGGTGACGATCGTGGTCACGATCACCTACGTGTTGCTCGTGATGCGCGCCGACAACCACGGGGAGGGCGGCATCATGGCCCTCATCACGCTGGTGCGGCGCACGAGCGGAAGCCGAGGACTCCGAACCAAGCGCCTGCTTGCCGCCCTGGGAATCTTCGGCGCATCGCTGTTTCTCGGCGACAGCATGATCACGCCGGCGATCTCGGTCCTGTCAGCCGTCGAGGGAGTCAAAGTCGCCGCGCCGTCGCTGGGGCAGCTGGTCGTGCCGATCACGGCCGCGATCATCATCGCCCTGTTCCTGCTGCAGCGGATCGGCACAGCGGCCGTCGGCCGGCTGTTCGGCCCGGTGATGGTCGTGTGGTTCCTGGCCATCGCTGCGTGCGGAGTGAGGGGGATCGCCGACCACCCGGAGATCCTCAAGGCGCTCTCGCCCACCTATGCGCTCGACTTCTTCATCAATCACTTCTCGATCGCCTTCTTCGCCTTGGCCGCCGTGGTCCTGGCGGTCACCGGCGCCGAGGCGCTGTACGCCGATATGGGGCATTTCGGGCGGGCGCCGATCACCCGCGCCTGGCTGCTGCTCGTGTTCCCGGCGTGCATCTTGAGCTACATGGGGCAGGGCGCACTGATCCTCGGCAATCCCCGCAACATCAGCAGTCCGTTCTTCCTGCTGGTCCCGCACTGGGGACAGTGGCCCCTGGTGTTCCTGGCGACGGCCGCCACCGTCATCGCGTCACAGGCGGTCATCACCGGAGCGTTCTCCGTGGCCCACCAAGCCGTCCAGCTCGGCTACCTGCCCCGGCTGCGGATCGCGCACACCTCGGAGGAGACCATCGGTCAGATCTACGTCCCCTGGATCAACTGGCTGCTGATGGTCTCCGTGCTCACGCTCGTCGTCACGTTCAAGACGTCCGCGGCGCTTGCGTTCGCGTTCGGGATGGCTGTGACCGGCACGATCACGATCACCACCCTGCTGTTCTTCTACATCGTCCGCCGGGACTGGCATAAGCCGCTCTGGCTCGTCACGATCGGTGCCGGCGCCCTGCTCACCGTCGACCTGCTGTTCCTGGCCGCCAACGTGACGAAGATCACCCACGGCGCATGGCTTCCGCTGGTGATCGCCGTGACTGCCTTCACGGTGCTCACCACGTGGCAACGCGGACGCGAGATCGTCACCGCGCGGCGCGAGCAGGCCGAGGGCCCGCTGCGCGGCTTCGTCGACGATCTCCCGCGACACACGCCGCCGGTGACGCGGGTAGCGGGAACCGCCGTGTTCCTCAACCGCAACAAGGAGACCGCGCCGCTGGCGATGCGCGCCAGCGTCGATCACCTCAACGCACTCAGCGAGCATGTCGTGCTCCTCACCATCGAAACGCTCACCGTCCCCCACGTGGCAAGCGCCGACCGGATCGTGATCGACGACCTCGGCTATCGCGACGATGGGATCACCCACGCCAGCGCGCGCTTTGGCTACATGGACCAGCCCAACGTTCCGACGGTGATGCGTCAACTCCAACACGAGGACCTCGAGTTCGAGTTCGAGTTCGACGTCGACGGGCTGTCCTATTTCCTGTCGAAGATCGACCTCTACCGCGGCGACGCCCCGGGCCTGAGTCGCTGGCGTAAGACGTTGTTTCTGGCGACAGCTCACCTGACCGCGGACGCCGCCGACTACTTCGGTTTGCCGCGCGACCGCACGGTCGTGATGGGCTCACGGATCGAGGTCTAGCCCGAGCTGGGGAGGAGGATCGCCGCCGCAAGGCCGATCAGGGCGAGGACGGCGAGGCTCAGCATCGCGAGGACGTAGGACTTGTTACCGGTGGCCAACTCGGAGACGAGGATGGTACCGGCGATTGCGGTGCCCAGCGAAGAGCCGAGGTTGGAGACGCTTCGCGACAGGCCCGAGATCTCGCCTTGTTTGTCTTCGGGGAAGGCGGACTGGACGATGTTGACCGACGGGGTCAGCATCACGCCCAGGCCGAGCCCGATCACGAGCAGGCCCGGCACGAACGCCCAGATGTGGGACGAGGAGCCGACGAAGGCGAGCAGCAGCGCGACGCCGGCGATCGTGACGATGAAGCCGGCGCGGATCAGCGTGGCCTGCGCGTGCTTCTTGGCCAGTCGCTCCGCCGCGAGCGAGGAGACGAGGATGCCGGCGGTTGCCGCTGTGAAGATGACCCCGGTCTTGATCGCGCTGAACCCGCGCTCGGTTTGGAGGAAGACCGAGACGACGAACGTGATCCCCATCAGCAGCAGCCACTGGATGTTCTGCGTGACCAGGCCGAGGTTCGACGTCCGGTTGCGAAACAGGCTGGTGGACAGCAAGGGCTCCTTGCCCGCGCGTTCGCTCGAGCGGATGTGCAGGAAGAACCAGAGCAGGAAGGCTGCGCCGAGCACGAGGAAGATGACCAGCAGTGCGTTGTTGTTGCCGGCCTGCAGGATCCCGATGACGAGGAACGACATCCCAGCGGCGGAGAGGGCGGCTCCGACGCCGTCAAATGGGCGCGTCGGATCCGCGGGCAGGGGATCGGTGATCTTCAGGCTGAGGTAGATGATCGTCGCAACGACGACGGCCTGGAGCAGGAACGACGCCCGCCAGCTGACGGCTGTGGTGATCAGACCGCCGATCAGTGGTCCGGCGGCAGCCCCGATCCCGCCCATCCCGCTGATCACGCCGAACGCCCGGGCGCGCGACTGAACGTCCGCGAAGGCCAGCGTCGCGAGGATGTAGATCGGAGGGATCATCAGCGCCGAGCCAACCCCCTCGAAGCCCGAGTAGCCGACGATCAAGACCCCCAGACCCGGTGCCAGCGCGGCGATCACCGCTCCGATTCCGTACACGGAGAGCCCCCTGATCAGGCAGCGCTTGCGCCCCCACCGATCTGTCAGCTTGCTGCCGGGGATCATCAGCGCCGCCATACACAGCAGAAACAGCGTGATCGCCGTCTGCACACCGTGGATCGTCGTGTCGAGATCCTTGCTGATGCTGCTGATCGCGACATTCATGTTCGAGCCGGCGAAACTCGCGATGAACTGGGTCAGCGCGAGCGGGATCAACAACTGGCGCGGTGAAACCGCGGAGGTCTCCGATGTTGTGCTCGTGGTCGTTACGCCCCCACCGTAGAAGCGGTCCGGCTAGGCAGGCATCACCCTGATCGCATGAAACCTCCCGGCGGGCATAGCCTGTGGGCATGGCCGACGGCCGTGCCCTGATCGATCCGGTCCGCACCTTCCTCGGCGCGCCGCGCTGCGCTGTCCTCTCGACGATCGGCGCAGACGGCGCGCCGCGTCAGATCGTCATCCACTACCTCCTGGGTGACGACCATCTTCGGATCAACGGCCACAGGGATCGTCGCTGGGTGGCCAACCTGCGACGGGACGCTCGGATGTCGCTCATCGTCCACGACGAGGCCAACTACCTGCACTACGTCTCGATCCGGGGAACGGCGACCATCCTGGACGAGGGCGGCGCCGCGGTTGCCGAGGCGATGGCCCAGGCCGAGCGATACGGCGAGGACCCGCGTGAATTCGCGGACCAGCCGCGCGTCAGCGTCCGCATCGACGTCGCGCACCTCGCCGAGTACCGCTGATGCCCGACTGACCCGTCGCCTCAACCGATGAGTTTCGGCGCCCGCGCCCGTTTGACGTAGTGAGAGCAATGAGCGACCACAGCGACATCATGGATCAGCGCCGGCTCCTTGCGGCCGCGCAGGCGGGTGACGAGCGCGCGTTTCGCGAGCTCATCGAGCCGTATCGCCACGCGCTCGAGGTGCATTGCTACCGGATGCTCGGCTCCGCCCACGACGCGGAGGACGTGGTGCAGGAGACGCTGCTGCGCGCCTGGCGCGCGCTGGAGCGGTTCGAGCCGCGGGCCCAGATGCAGACCTGGCTGTACCGGATCGCCACCAACGCCTGCCTCGACGAGCTCGAGCGACGCCCGCGCCGGCCCGAGCCGATCGACCCCTTCCCGGACACGTTGCCCGACGAGGCGGCGGCGCCCACGTATGACCCGGTCGCCCGGTACGCCATGCGCGAGGGGATGGAGCTCGCGCTGCTGCGCGCGATCCAGGAGCTGCCCGGCCGCCAGCGCGCGGTCCTGATCTTCCGCGACGTGCTCGGGTGGACCGCTCCGGAGGTCGCCGAGCTTCTGGAGTCGACGGTGGCGTCGGTCAACAGCGCGCTGCAGCGTGCCCGGGCGACGATCGACCGCCACCTGCCGGCGCCGACCCCGGCTGCCGCCGCCCCGGCCGAGCGCGAGCTGCTCGACCGCTACGTCGACGTGTTCGAGCGCGACGACCTCGACGGCCTGGTGTCACTCCTGCGCGAGGACGCGATGCTGAGGATGCCGCCGCAGCCGTCGCTGATCGGCGCCGTCGAAATCGCGCGGTTCTTCCGAGAGACCGTCGGGCGGGGAGACCTCTCGCACTTCAAGCTGACGCCGACCCGCGCCAACGGCCGACCCGCCGTGGTCATCCATCTCCTCAGCGAGGATCGCGGCCTGGTCCCCCACGGGATCACGACGCTTCAGATCGAGGAGGGCCAGATCGTCGCGATCGACGCCTTCATCGATCCGGCGCATCTCCCGCGGTTCGGATTCCCGGCGCAGGACCGCAGCGCGCGATCGCCGTAGCGATCGCCGGCCGGCTCTCCCCCTCTCTCCCCTCCCACCGTCCATTCCCGACCAGGTCACTGGAGGTCCGATGACGTCCCCAATCCCCGACATCCCTCATCGCTGGCGCGCGTTCTCGCTGCTGGCGGTGTCGTACTTCATGACGATCATCGATCTGACGATCGTCAACGTCTCGCTGCCGACGATCGGTCGCGACCTGCACTTCAGCCAGACCAGTCTCCAATGGGTCGCGACGGCATACGCGCTCACGTTCGGCGGCTTCCTGCTCCTGGGCGGGCGCGCCGCCGATCTCCTCGGCCGTCGCCGCATCTTGATGGTCGGGCTCGCCCTGTTCACGGCAGCGTCGCTCGGGTGCGCCCTGGCCCACGGCGACGCCGTCCTGATCGCGATGCGGGCCGCTCAGGGCCTCGGTGCCGCGATCATGCTGCCCGCCGCCCTCTCGATCGTCATGAACATGTTCAGCGAGGGCGCCGAGCGCAACAAGGCGCTCGGGATCTGGGGCGGTCTCGGCGCCCTCGGCGCGACCGTCGGCCTGATCGCCGGCGGGGTCCTCACTCGGTACGCCGGCTGGGAGTACATCTTCTATCTCAACGTCCCGATCGGGGTGGCCGCGCTGCTGCTGGCGCCGCGCATCGTCCCGGAGAGCCGGCTCACCACGACGCGCCGCCGGTTTGACGCGGGCGGCGCGATCGCGGGCACGGCCGGGCTGGTGCTCCTGGTCGACGCGATCTCCGAGGCGCCGCAGCACGGCTGGGGCGCAGCGAGGACGGTGGCGCTGCTCGCGGCGGCGAGCCTCTCGCTGGTCGCGTTCCTGGCGATCGAGAGCCGGGTGGACGAGCCGATCCTGCCCCTGCGGATCTTCCGGCTGCGCACGGTTGCCGGCGCCAACGTGGCGGGGCTTCTGCTGGGCGGCAGCTTCTACGCGTTCATCTTCGTCGGCACCCTGTACATGCAGGAGGTGCTGCACTACAGCGCGCTCCAGACCGGTCTGGCATGGCTGGCCGCGTCGCTGACATCGATCACGCTCGCCGGGCTGTCGCAGTGGCTGGTGACGCGCGGCGGGGCCAAGGTCGTGATGGCGATCGGGATGACGCTGATCGGCGTCGGGGTGCTCTGGGCCACCCAGGTCCCGGTCCACGGTCATTTCCTGGCCGACCTCGCCGGCCCGATGGTCGTCGCCGGAGCGGGCACCGCCTTCTCGTTCATCCCGATCTCGATCGCCGCGCTCGCCGGTGTGGCCGGGCATCAGGCGGGGCTCGCATCCGGGCTGCTCAACACCTCCCAGCAGCTCGGGGGAGCCATCGGGATCGCGATCGCGTCGAGCGTCGCCGCCGGCCACACCCAGTCGCTGCTCCACACCGGCGCCGCGGCTCCCGAGGCGCTCACAGGCGGGCTTCCGGCAGTCGCTGTGGGTGCTGGGCGCGATCGCGCTGCTCGCCATCCCGGCGATCTTCACGCTCATCCGCCACGACGAACTTTCCGACGCCGTGGCCAAGACCACGGGCCGGGAGCCACAGCCCGCGCTCGGCGCGGCCAACTGACACCGCATCACGCACAGGAGACATGACCATGACCGCAACAGACAGCCTCTCTCAACACGACCACGATCGTGGTCGGCGCAAGCCGCGGCCTGGGCCGTGGGATCGCCACCGCCCTTGCCGACGCCGGCGCGCCGGTGATCGGCGTGGCCCGCACCCCCGCTCGAACCGGCGAGCGCTCCTCAGACCATCCGCTGGGAGGTCGCTGACGCCGGCGACCCGACGGTGGCCGGCAGCCTCCTGGACCGCCACGAGCCGCGGGCCGTCGTCGTGGTGGCCGGGGCCACCCCGCTCATGCGGCCGCTGCAGCAGCAGACGTGGGAGAGCTTCTCGGTCAACTGGCACACGGACGTTCGGATGACGTTCCAATGGGTGCGCGAGGCGCTGCTCAAGCCGCTGGCACCCGGCAGCCGGGTGGTCGTGATCAGCAGCGGCGCCGCGCTCCAGGGATCGCCGCTCAGTGGTGGCTACGCCGGTGCCAAGGCCACTCAGCGCTTCATCACGTCCTACGCCCAGGACGAGGCAGAGCGAGCCGGTCTCGGCATCACCTTCGCGGCGGTGCTCCCGCGCCTGACGCCGCTCACCGACCTCGGCCGCCCGGCCGTCAGGGCCTACGCGGCTCGCAACGGCCAGACCGAGCAGGAATATCTCGAGTCGTTCGGCGAGCCGCTGACCCCGGAGATCGCGGGCGCCGCGCTGGTTGCAGCTGCTGCGGACCGAGCCCGACGCCCTCGCCCCCGGCTATCTGCTGACCGGCGACGGGCTGAAGGCGCAGACATGACCCCGGGCCGCCGCGCTCAGGAGGACGACCGCGGCGATCAGTCCGGCCACGGCCGCCACCGCGCCGACGATCGCGATCACGCACCAGCCCGGTGAGAGCGGCCTCGCCCAGCACGGAGCCGAACACCTGGCGCGTGCGAGCCGCCGCCTCCGCCGATGGCGTCGCCGTTGCGCGCTAGGAACTGGGCTTAACCGCCGACCGACCCATGCACTATTTAAGCCTTCACGCGTCTGGCTCCGTACCGTGCGGCGAACCCGGCCTAGCCGTAGCGGGGGACGTGATATCTGTGGCGATCATGGCGACAATCTGTCCTGAACGTCTCGTCCGCTCCCTTGGCGAAGCCGTCCTTGTTGAACGCGACGATTCTGAAGTGATAGTTCGTGCAGGGTCTGAGCCCCAAGATGTACGCCGATACCCGCTTTGTCTTGGGCACTTCGCAGTATGGGCTCGGCGGAGCGATTCCGGGCAGGCACCGTCCGATCTTCCCGATCGGCGTCCGCGCGAAATAGAAGCGCGTTCTCCCGTACTCGAAGAAATAGTGAGTGATGTCGCCTCCGAAGACCCCCGGTCCTGCGCGGCCGTTGAGCTGCGCACTGGTACGCGTGATGTTGGTGGCGGGCAGAGTCTTCGCCACTGGCGGGACGTTCGTGCAATACGGGGGCGATATGCCCGGTGGGCAAACGACAGTGGCGCCGGTCGGCACCGCCGACAGCGCGAGCACGCCTACAGCCACCAGCCACCCGAAGCAGGCGAAGCGTCTGAGGTGCAAATCCCTCGTCATGTACATCCTCCTGGTCCGGAACCACCCCGCATGGGCTCGCACGTTTGTACGCTGCGCTCGTCGGAGGACTGACATGGGCGGCAACGTGGTCTCGCAAGCTGGTGTATCCGCGAGTACGGATGAGGCACGCATCGGCGCGAGGGCTCGCCCGACGAGGGGGCCCCTTTCCGCGAGCCCTTCGGCTCGCATCACGCGGATAAGCGTTCCGCAGGACACGTCAGCATTAAGCCCGTGGACTCGTATTCTCCGATGATGCGACGTTCGCTCATCGCGCTCGCCGCGGCACTCGCGTTCCCAGCGGTTGCGACGGCGAAGGACTCCACCCGCACGATCGCGCCTCCCGGTGTCTCGGGCGTCCAGCAGTACGTCGAGACGGTCCCGACGGCGCAAGGCGGCCAGCCCACGTCCAGCGTGCATGGCGGCGGACCGAGCCATGGTGGCGGAGGTGGAACCCGCGGCGGCGGACGTGGAACCGGCGGCGGCGGGGGCTCGAATGCGGCCGCCAACAGTGCGATCCCGTCCCCGACGCTGCGTGCGATGGCGTCTCAAGGCGACGCAGGTCGGGCGGCCGCAGCGCTCGCAGCAGCCACCGCTCCGAGCCCCTCGCAGCCGAGCGGTGCTCGCGCCGGTGGCAAGGGTGGGTCCTCGGCGGTCTCGAACGCCCCCAGCACCTCTCCCGTGAAGGCGGTGCTGAAGACGTTCACGGGATCCTCATCCGGCAGCGGTCTAGGCGCGGTGCTGCCGATCATTCTGATCGCCGCGTTCATCGGATTCGCCGCGGCCGCGATCGCCCGCCGACGGCGCACAACCACCTGATCTCGGCGCAATGCGACCGCGAATTCTGGCGTTTCTCTGCGCCACGCTGCCGCTTCTGTTGACGGCAGCGCCGGCACAGGCGCTCACCGGCCTGACCACCGGTTTCGATGCGCAGTCCGTGTTCCTGAGCGGCGCGGCAGCGACCCGCTCTCTGTGGTTCGGTCGCGCGACCGCCGAGGGAGCCCGAATCGTGCGCATCAACGTCACCTGGTCCCGCGTCGCGCCGGCCACGCGCCCGCCGGGTTTGCGCCCTCGGATCCGTCGAGCCCGGGCTACGACTGGACCGCGGTCGACTCGGCAGGTGCGAGAGTCTAGCGGCTGGGCACATGCAGGTGCTCGATGACGATCCTCAGCGCGCCAGCCTGGGCCGAGGGCCACGGCGATGCCTGTGGGGACAACCCCTGGGACGTGGCGCCCGGACGCGACACAGTTTGCGGCCTTTGCGACGGCGGCGGCGCAGCGATACAGCGGGAACTTTCCCGATCCGCTCGCCGCTGGCTCGTTCCTGCCCGAGCGTGCGCTACTGGCAGCCGTGGAACGAGCCCAACCTCTCCAACTACCTAACGCCGCAATGGGTGTCGACGAGCCGTAGCTTCACGGCAGAGAGCCCGATCATCTATCGGCAGCTGTCTCAACAGCTTCTATGCCGCGGTCAAGTCGGTCTCGCCGTCGAACTTCGTCGTGTCGGCCGGGACCGCGCCGTACGGCGACCCACCGGGCGGCGAGCGCGTGTGCCGCCAGTCGCGTTTGACCGGGACCTGTTCTGTCTCAACGACAACGCCAGACTCACCCCTCGGAGCTGCCCGGACCCTCCCCACCTCGACGCCCTCTCGCATCACCCCTACGGAGTCGGCGGCCCGCTCTGGCACGCGCTGAACCCCGACGATGCGGCCGTCCCCGATCTCTACAAGATTGCCCGCGTCCTCAACGCCGCGGAGCGTGCCCACCACGTGCTGCCCCGCGGCCGCAAACACCTCTGGGTCACCGAGGTGTCCTGGGACAGCAAGCCGCCCGATCCCGGCGGGATCCCGATCAACCGGCAGGCGCGCTGGGTCGAGCAGACCATGTATGTCCTGTGGAGCCAAGGCGTCGACACCATTCTCTGGCTTCAGATCATCGACTCGCCGCCCGTTCCCAGCTACGGAGCCACCAACCAGGGCGGGATGTACTACCTCGACGGCGAGGCAAAGCCCGCGGCACTGGCACTGCGATTTCCGTTCGTCACACAGCGCCTCAATCGCAGCCGCGTGGAGGCCTGGGGTCAGGCTCCGCACGGAGGTTGGCTGACAATCCAGACGCGGAATGCCAGCCGATGGCAAAGCGTGCGCAGACTGCGCCTCGGGGCGCACCAAGTATTCCGCGTGGCGCTCCCGATCCGGGGCCGCGTAGTGATGCGGGCCGAGATCGGCAGCCTGCGAAGCCTCACCTGGACGCAGTCCAGGTGAGGTTTTGGCGGACCAGCCAGCTTCGTGCCGAAGGACAATTGTTGTCGATCGCTCGACAATCTCATTCTTGACCGGCGCGAGCTGATCTCGGGCGGTCGCGACCGACTAGGTTGTCGGTGGACACTTGCGGATTCTCCTCGCGGCGCGAAGTGCCAGTGACAGCCCGCCGCCGACCCTGCCCCTCTATGGCACCGATCAAGGTAAAATTGGACCATGAGACGTACTCGGCACCTCGTTCCCGCGCCCGAGTTGCCTGACCGCTATCAGGAACCCTGGCGCACCGCTTTCGTCGCCGATGCCCTCGATCGCTGTTGGCCAGGAATGACGATTCTTGACGTCGGCGGGGGAGCTATGCCGACGCTGCCAGCTCACGTACGGCCGACAAGTACTACGTACATCGGTCTCGATCCGAGCGCCCGGGACCTTGAGCGCGGAGATTACGACCTTCGCCTCATCGCGGGTGCCTCAGATCTCCAGACGGGGCTAGTCGGGACGGTCGACCTTATCCTCAGCTGGATGGTGTTCGAACACATCCCAGACATGACTACCGCCTTCACGTGCTTCCACGCCTACCTGAAGCCCGGCGGGTGCCTTATGGCTCGCTTTGCGGGGCGGTGGGCCTTTTTTGCGGTCGCGGGCCGCCTCATTCCGTACTCGCTCCGTCTCACGTTGCTGTCACGGTTACTGAGCCAGCCGGCGGCCGATCATTTCCCGACCCACTACCGCGATTGCACCCCGCGCCGATTGCAGCCTCTCCTCGCAGATTGGTCGACACACGAAGTAGTTCCCTATTACCGTGGGGCGACGTACTTTGAGTTCTCACGGGTGCTGCAGCACCTCTACCTTTCCTACGAGGCATTAGCGATGCGCAGTTCTTCTCTGGCAACACACTACGAGGTCAAGGCCGTTCGCTGACCCACGACATGCTTACCATCGGACTCGGGCGAGCTACTTCATATCCTCCCAGCACAGTGCGACGCTAGCCGGGAGACTCGGAAAGAACCCCATCTGCGCGGGGCGGCGCCTCTCGCCAACGAGAACCGGATCGATTCATCGCGATGACGAGGCCGACCACGATAACGACGAGTCCAACGCCGGCCGACAGCACCATCGCGAGAGCTACACCTCGAATGCCGTGGTCGACAAGGAGCAGCGCAGCAGGAACGGTGCAGGCCAACGCTACGAGTTCATCAAGGGAGCTCAGGCCCGGGAGGCCTGCGCCACGAGCGCAATCCCCGAGCACGCGTCGGAGGCTCACCAGCAGCCCGTAGACCAGAAGTATCCGTGCGACGCCTACCGATGCTCGGAAGGCGGCGCCGAACAGCACGTCGATGAGCCAGGGGAGTGCAAGCTCAAGGGTGAAGACGATGAGGCCGACGGACAAGAGCACCGCCAGCACGCTCGCCAGAATCGCACGGGCGATGAACCGTCGCTCTGGCCTGGCTGCAATTGCTGGATACGCAACGGCGCCGACACTCTGACCGATAAAAAACGGCAGATTTGTGAAGGCGACTGCTACCACGTAGATGCCGAGTGCCGCAGGAGAAATGATCAGGCCCACGATCGCCTGGTCGAGATTGAACGACTGAAGAGGCGACACTGAGCCGAGCAGTCCTTTGAGGCCAAAGGCAAGCATGGTCCGTTTGCGCGGCGGTTCCTCAGGGCCGTCGGCCGTGCGTCCCTTTCTGTCTGACGCTGGCACGCTGCCGGTTCCAAGCCCGCGCACCGCCAGGACGACCGCCGAGAGCGCTGCCATCCAGAGAAGCAGGATCCATGCGACGACGACGACGACTAGATCGGCACGTCCGATGAGGTACAGGCTACCGACCGTGATGGCATAACTGACTGGGAAGACAAGGCGGCAGATGTTCCATGGCACGAAGCGCCGTTGCCCCTGTAGGACCGCGAGTCCGTATTGCCAGCCGACGAGCGCCGGAGTGCCTAACAAGCTGACGGCGGCAGCACGTCTGTCGTAACCGGGGGCGTAACGTAAAGCGAAGAACAGGATCAGCGCTTGAACCCCAATCAGCCCCGACATTTGACACAACACGACCTTCCGCAGACCCCGCACCATGGCAAATGCGGTCTCCGGTTGGCGCGCAATCCAGTAGGTCACGGCCGCGGGCATTCCGAGGCAGCCGAGTTGAGTAACCACGGTCGCGAATAACACCAATAGGGCCAGCCTCCCGCGGTCGCTAGGACCCAGCAGCCGAGCGACACATATACCGCTTACTGCCAGCGCAAGCTGCGCAGCGAAGGTGACGACTATGGACCCAGCCGTGGCTCGAAACGCGCTACGCGTCTCACCGAGCGTCATCCTGCTCCTGTAACCTCCAGCGGAAATCGTCGGTTCTTCACCCACCGTTCAGCCCATGCCTCAGCGCCCTTGCTGAATCACACGTTCGGTGCTAGAGAGGAACCGAAAGCTCGCAGAGCTGCGCCCACACTTATGGTCTGTCGGACTCCCGCAGACTGCACCTGCCCGGCAGAGAGAGCTCCCACTGCTCGCGATGGCACTTGAGCGGCCAACGCGACGCGGTCGATATGCGCGCCACTCTAGCAGAGACAACCCGTCCCCGAAGGGCGAGAAACCGCGACCGCCGTTGCGCTCCACCACGAAATCGCCCGTGATGCCCTGGCATCGCACGAGCGCTTTCCGACCCCCGCGCGGCGGACGGGTGCCGCGAGAGGACCAAATCTCGCTCCCGATCACGGGGAATCGCGGGGGTCGCGAGGACCGAGTGCGCGGGACTTCACTGAGGGCGAGCGAATCGCAACAGCGCATCTCCAGGAAAGGCTAGCCCGCGTCGGGGCAGGGCGCCAACCGCGCCGCGCCTTCCGCGCGAAACGCGGTGGGCGATGAAACGCGGTGGGCGATGTATCCTTCTCAAGAACGTCCACGAGCATCTGGCGCGTTTGCGCGGTCGTTTGGAGCGCACCCACCAGCCGTGGCGATCGTTTCGCCACGCCTGGCGCTAAGCCCGATCAGTGTCTCAGTCGCACCATCCACGCATCCGCCCCCGGCTTCCACGCCGCCAGGCGCGCCGGGCTCATCTCGCCTCGCGTGTCGACCCATCCGACTCAGTCATCTCCCCCGTGAGGCTGAACGTGGGCTGTGGCAAGACAGTCGCTCCGGGATGGCTGAATCTCGACAAGTCTCCGTCCGCCGTTCTCAGCCGGGTACCGCGGCTGCGCAGACTCCTGCGAGCGGCCCGAGTACTTACGCCCGAGCAAGCGGAGGGCTTTCCGCCGGGCGTTGTCCTCGCCGATGCGTCTCGGGGTCTGCCGGTCGACGACGGCAGCGTCGACTTCGTCTACAGCTCGCACATGATTGAGCATCTGAGCAGATGGCAAGGCCTCAGCTTCGTGCGCGAATGTCGTCGCGTACTGCGCCGCGGTGGCGTGCTGAGAATCGCCACGCCTGATCTTGAGCTCATGGTGCGCGACTACCTGGCGGGCTCGTCTCCCTTTCGCGATCTGGCGCCGACGCCGGCGGACGCGTTCTGCATGGAGTACCGTGCCTATCAGGACGCGCCGGTCAATCGCGCGGTGCGACTGATTCATAAACTTGTCGGTGGGGATAGCCATCAATGGCTCTACGATCACTCCAGCATCGAGACCCTCTTGCGCGAAGCCGGGTTCAGCGAGATCACTCCCAGGAGTTACCGCGAAGGCGACGTCCCCGATCTTGATGTCGTCGAACACCGAGAACGCGGTCTCTTCATCGAGGCGCGTTGAGGTTTCGGTCTCAACCGGTGCATTCATGAGTGTCGGCGCCTTACCCGCCCTACCGAGGAAGAGTCAGTCGAAGCGACCTGCGAGGACCGGACCGATCTCTGTGCCCGGCCATCCCGCGTCGGATACCTCCCTCGAACCAGGGGTGGTGGTGCGCCGTTATGCGTGACGGGCGACTGTATGCGCCGATCGCGCTGCTCGCCATTTCCGCGGGCTTCGCTGTATCTCGCGCCTCGGCGGCAGCCACGCTTTTCGTCGTTGGCATCTCTCTCTTGCTCGCTCTCATCTGGGGCGTCCGGATCCTGACAATGCGGGTACCTCGGACGACGGGCTTCCCTGTCGAGCCCACCCCCGACGACGGCCGCTTCGCCGCTCCTCGTAGGCTCGTGTACGTCGGCCTCGCCATGTCCTGTTTGCTCCGCGTGCGGGTCCACGGGCTCACGGTGTCAGACGCCGTCTTCGCTCTCGCTCTGCTCTGGGCCGCGTTGGAATATTTGGCTGGGAACGAGCGTGAGAGCATCCTCCCGCAGGCCGTCTGGGTGGGGATCTTCCTATTCGTCGTAGGGGCCACGGCCTCTACGGTTGCGCACTCCCGCGATGTGGCATCGAGCGTTGGAATCATTCTCAGGGTCTTCTATCTCGTAGCTGCGTGGCTCTGGCTCGGTGGGCTGTGCCTGCGTACGCGCGCCCATGTGTGGACCGCATTGAAGTGCTGGGTTGCGTCGGCCGCGCTGTGTGGAGCGTGGGCCGTGGGGCAGCGCTTCGCTCACCTACCCGGCGGGGTAGATGCCGGCCGCTTTGCTGGGCTAACTGACCACGTCAATGACTTCGGAGCGCTGACAGCATGTGCAGTGGTTCCGGCTCTGGCCCTTGCTTATCGTGCCCGCCTATGGATAGCCCCCGCCGTCTTCATCGTCGGAGGCTTGGCGTTATCGGGGTCAGTCGGCGCAGGCATCGCTGCGCTCCTGTCGCTTGCCGTCGGCCTCACGTCACGGGAGCTGACAAGACCAACTCTCGTTGCCCTGGTAGTGGGAGGACTCGTGCTGGTCGTCGCAGGACCGCTCCTCGGAAGTACTGCGATCGCCCGATTCTCGACGACAACGAATTCATCCGCGCAGTTTGGGCAAGACACCTTCGACACTCGAATTCGCACCTACGCGACGGCATGGCGGACTATTGAACACAATCCCATCCTTGGAACGGGTCTCGACGTCGCAAGTTCTGACATATACGATCCGAATACGGGCACCTATTACCAGGTTCACAATCTGTTTCTTGGGGTGCTCTATGAGGCAGGGATCTTGGGCGTCGCGGGCATTATCACCGTATTGGCGGCGTTCGTCCGCGCCGCTTGGGCGCTTGTGCGATCGTCCCCGGATCGATACCTCGCGATGGCCCTGTTTGCCGGGCTCGTGGCCTATATCGGCACGGAGATGAGCGAACCTTCTCTGTACAAGCGCTACTCGCTTGTTCCCGTTTTTCTCATCACCGCTCTGCGCGCGCTCACTCACCGTCTGTCATTCGCGAGAGTGTTTGATAGGGCCAGTACGCCAATGGCTCGCGACCATGCGCCGCCAACGCCCTCAGCGACTCCGGTACCGACAGGTCGCTAACCACCCGGCGAAGCGCGCGCGTGCCCTCCCTCCAAGACACCGTTGGCAGCGACCGTGCCGAACGATGAGTGTGAGGCGTAGGCGTCAAGATGACAACAGGACGCCTCGCGCGCGGCGGCCCGGCGTACTGGCGCGAACCCTCGCTCAAACTCCGTCGCGCTTCCGCGCCAGACGCCCACGGCGATTGCGAGGCATGAGCTGCTCGCCTACGCCAGCCGCGAGCGAAGGTCTGGTGTCTGACGCGCACCGCTCCGACGTTTGCGAGACCGTTCATGAGGGAGTATCTTGTGTGAGGTGCCGCAGGGGACAGGGGCTTGCTTGATAGAATGGTGGCCTATGTCGTCCGACGCCCTGAGATCGGTTCGGCCTGTGTGAGGGCCTCAGTGACTCTGTCGGGTAGGTTAGAGAGGCACGAGCATGAGGCGACGACTGCACGCTCGGAGAAGATGATCTGGTCGGCGCTCGACTCTCGGTTTGATCAGCCCGCGGATCGCCGCATCCTCACCATGCTCGACGCACAGCAGATGGGCAGATGAACGGGCCACAGTCGATGGGACCAGCGCATAGTCAGGCATCGGCCGGTTTCGAATATGCCGTCAGAGTGATCCGACGACGCGCCTGGGTGATTGGTCTTTGCCTCGTGCTGACGACGCTGGCTGCGTTCGGTTTTTCGAAGCTCCAGACGAAACGGTACACGGCGACCGCTGCGCTCCTCTTCGCCAATTCGTCAATCGCTCAGCAGGCCTCGGGTGTTCCCGTTGCCAGCCAGACCGACCCGCAGGGCCAGCGCGCGACGAACCTTGCCCTCGTGCAACTCGCCGACGTCGTCTCGAAGCGGACGGCGGCTGTGGTGGGCTCCGGACTAAGCGGAAAGCAGATCGAGGACGCCGTGACGGCAGCGCCGCAGGGGCAGTCGAACATCGTGTCGGTCTCGGCCACGTCGACGAGTCCCGTCCTGGCAGCCCGCATCGCAAACGCGTTTGCGACCCAATTTGTCCAACAACAGCGGCAGAACAACGTCGTCGGGATTCAAGATGCAATCAACCTCGTTCAGAACCAATACCAGGGTTTGACAGCCGCTCAGCGGACCGGCTCTCAGGGTCAGGCGCTCCTCGATCATCTCGAGTCCTTGCAGATCCTCAAGGCGATGCAAACCGATACGCAATTGGTTCAAGCTGCCGCGGTGCCCACCTCGCCGTCATCTCCCAAGTTGCTGCGCAACACTCTCCTCGGAGCCGTCGTGGGCGTGCTCTTAGGCCTGGGGCTCGCTTTCCTGCTCGAGCAAATGGACAGGCGGATGCGGGATCCAGGTGATATCGAGCAATCCTGGCGGCTTCCGTTGTTGGGACTGGTCCCGCACATGTCACGATACACGGCGTCCAGGGGTGCGACGTTTGCGCTCGAGCCGTTCCAGATCCTGCGCGCGCACTTGCGCTATTTCAACGTTGACCGCGAACTCCGGACCCTACTTGTGGCCTCGGCTCAGCCCGCGGAGGGGAAGACAACGATCTCCCGCGGACTGGCCGCGGCGGCGGCCAGCATGGGAACTCGAACGCTGCTCATTGAAGCTGACCTCCGGAAACCCATTCTTGAGCAAGCTCTCGGATTGGAGCCGGGCGTCGGGTTGGCTGGCGCGCTGGTGTCGGACACTGGGGTGGAGCACGCGGTACGACGGGTGGACCTGACTGGACACCCCAGCGGTAACGGCGGGGGCCATCTGCTCCACGTCCTGCCTGCAGGCGCGGTTCCGCCCAATCCCGCTGAGCTTCTGGAGAGCCACGCAATGGAGGCCCTGCTGGCGTGGGCGCGAGAGCACTACGAGCTCGTCATCCTCGACACACCACCGCTGTCGGTAGTGGCGGACGCGATCCCGTTGGTTGGGCGCGTCGACGGAGTGATCGTTGTCAGTCGGCTTGGCGTCAGCACGCGCGACGGAGCCCGTCATCTGCGCGAACGGCTGGATCATCTTGGAGCCCCAGTCCTCGGAGTCGTGGTGGATGATGCGCGGCATGACACCGGCGGGTATTACGGATCCGGCTATGGCTACGAGAGAAAGCGTGGGGCCAAATCTGACGTCGGATCGATGCCCCAGCCCGAGCCCGACTCGGAGGGACGATATCCGGTGGCATCTCCGACGTCGGGACCCCGACCTCTGCGGTCGCCATCGCTCGAAGGCGACTAAGCTCCCGCTCGGAAGTGCCCCCTCGTGAGCGCGCCTCTCGCGTCAGTTCAACCCTGGCGTCGCTGCTAGACGAACCAGAGGTTCCCGCTCTTGGCCTGCGGGTCCCAGCGCCGGCCCCTTCTCTTCACGGCAACTGCTAGCAATGCGTGCGTGCTTGATATGGCAGCGATTCGGGCCTTACCATCTTGCGCGACTGCGCGCGGCGACGCGGCGGTTCCAAGCAGAGGATGCCGAGTTGGTCGGTGTCGAAGTAGTCGAACAAGAAGGCCTCCACCGCTGGCGCCGCGAGACGCAAGCCGACGTCTGCCTCACGACGCTGTTCTCGGGGGTGGCACCAAAAGCGCTTTCGCGCCGTCATGTCTTCAAGTCGGTGTCTGGCTTGCTCGATCGCATTGATCCCCATGCGGTGGCGGTCCCAGCATATTCGACGCCAGCGGCTCAGGCGGGTCTCACGTGGGCTCGCGATCGCCGCCGAATTGCCGTTGTGATGACCGCCACCAGCCGTGACGACGCCGTTCGCTTTCCCGCCCGCGAGCGAGCCAAGCGGGCCATTGTGTCGCAGTTCGATGCGGCGCTCGCCGGTGGGACCCCACAGGCACGCTATATCCATGATCTAGGGATTCCTGCTGATCGCATTTTCATTCCGTATGACGTCGTCGACAATGACTTCTATGCTCGCGCCGCCACCACCGCACGCGCGAACCCCAGCGCATTCCGATACCTGCCCGGACTCGATACCGGGAATCCGTTCTTCCTTGCCTCGGGACGCTTCATAGACCGTAAGAACTTTGGACACTTAGTTCGGGCCTACGCAGAGTACGTCGCCGGCGAGGATCGCATCGTGCCATGGGATCTCGTGATCATGGGGGATGGTCCACGGCGCGCTGCCGTCTCTCACCTCGCTGACACCATTGTGCACCGTGGCAACGTCATTTTTGCCGGGTACCGTCAGCCGGATGAGGTTGCGATCTACTACGGGCTGGCGGAAGCGTTCGTCCATCCCGCAACGGTCGATCAATGGGGTCTTGTCATCAACGAAGCTATGGCAGCCGGCCTTCCAGTTGTCGTCTCACGGCGGGCTGGCGCTGTCGAGGATCTCCTATCCGACGGGGTGAATGGCTACACATTCGACGCTGAGGAACCCTCCGCGATCGCCGGCGCTCTGCGGCGGATTGCCGCCCCGGACGCTGATCGTCGCGCGATGGGCCGAAGGTCTCAGGCGCGAGTCGCGTCCTGGTCTCTCGAGCGCTTCGCCGACGGACTCTGGGACGCCGTGGCCGCCGGTGCCGCCTCGTCTGACCGACGGCTGTCTTTGCCCGCCCGGCTGCTCATTCGATCGAATCAGATCGCGCCGAAGTGGGCGCTTCGTTGGCGGTCGGTTGAGCCCTGACAATACGTCCTGCGCTCGGCTGAGCATGATTGAAGCCTGTGATCGCGGGTCCCGCAGTGCGTTCCGAGTCTGGCCGCGCCGCCGAGCCAGCGCGAGCGCGTCGACGTCGACTGTGCTCAACCGCCAGTTCGAGCGCTCGCACGTGGCTGGACGCGCAACCCTCTGGTGAATAGAGCGCTTTGGCCTGCTCGCGGCCGGCCTGACCAGCCGCCCGCCGTAGGTCTCCATCGTCTAAGTACGGAAGGGTTGCGTTTAGCAACGCCCCGGGATCACGTGGTGGAACGAGCCTGCCTGTCACTCCATCTGCGACCGCCTCGTGAACCGATCCGACCCGGCTTGCGACAACCGGCAGCGCTAGAGCCATCGCCTCACCAATGACTGTCGGGATACCTTCGGACCTCGGATTCGATGTCAACCAGAAAACGTCAAAGGCGGGCGCGAGGCCCGCCACATTCGTTCCGGGATCGACAACAATCAAATCCTTGCCGACCTCTAGACCGCCCTCCGCGGCAGTCCGCCACAGGCCTTCGGCGTAGCGCGCGTGCTGAGGATACTGCGCCCCGAGGATTACAAAACGAGTGTTCGGCCGAACCCGGCGCGTCCGAATCGCCGCCTCCACGAACACGTCGTGACCCTTCATCAGATTGATGTTGCCAACGTTACCGATCACAAGGCAGTCAGACGGGAGTCCGAGCCGTTCGCGTGCCTCAGCACGAATGTGACACCCGTTGACGAACCGCTCGGCGTCGACTGGCGTGTAGAACAGAACGAGCCGCTCTCCGAATGCAGTCGCTCCTGGATGAAGCTCCGCCACAGTCCGGCCAGTGCTCATAACGGCATCGGCGAGCCTCGTCACCAGCACCATCATTGCCCTACGCAAAGCCATCGGGGAGAACGTGTCGAGCAACTGCCACACCACTGGAATACCTTCGAGGTGTGCGGCCACAGCAGACTGGGGATTTGCCAGACCGTTAACGAGCACTGCGTCTACGTCGAGCGACCGGATGAGCGCCCGCAGTCGCCGAACATCACGCCGGAACCGCGAGACCATGCGTAGATGGACCAATGGATCACGCACCGCGCGAACGCGACTCAGCGGCATCTGAATCACGCTGATACCTTGCGTCCGAAGCAGCGTATACGCGTTCCCAGCCTCTTCCGGCAACAGCACCGTGGTCTCGATACCCGAGCGGGCGAGCAGTGGAATCACCGAGGCGTTGATGTTGTGCGGGCCACCATAAATCGGATAGTGGATCACCGACAAGACGCGCATTATCACAAGCCTCGCGGCGGTGACTGGCTAGAGCGTCGCTTGCCTGGCTGGCGCGATCCCCAGCGAGCAAGCCTGCGCCCACTGGTGCGGGCCCGATGCCATCGCTGGGGATAGTCGTCTGGAGCGCGGATCGCACGATACCTACTCCAGCGGTCAGTCGATGACCCCAATGACTCCCCCATCGATCGCGAGGTCCGAGTGGCCGACGATCCAGTCGTGAATATCGTGCAGAACATCCTCCATGGTGAAGGTCACATCCCACGTGGGATAGTCTGCGCGGAACGCGCGAAGGTCCGAGATCCACCAGCGATGGTCGCCCACTCGCGTTCGATCGCACAATCGCCAGTCAAGCGTTCGGCCGGAGATCCGCTCACATGCTTCGATCGCCTCCAGCACGGAGATGTTCGAGATGCGACCTCCTCCGAGGTTGTAGACCGCGGCGATCTGCGGCTGCGCATGAAATGCCGCAAAGGCGCGAACGAGGTCGTAGGCGTGGATGTTGTCGCGAACCTGCTTGCCGCCGTATCCGAACACGGTGTATGGAGAGCCGGTGACGGTGCATTTCATGAGGTACGCCAGGAACCCATGGAGTTCGGCGCCGGCGTGCTGGGGGCCGGTCACGCAGCCGCAGCGGAAGCAGACCGTCGGGATCCCGAAGTAGCGGCCGTACTCTTGGACCATTAGGTCCGCGGCGGCCTTGCTCACACCGAACAATGAATGAGTGCTGCCGTCGAGCGACATCGCGGTCGGGATCCCGTCGTAGTACTCGTGGGTCTCCGGCAGCTCCAGTCGCGTGTCGGTCTCGACGAGCGGCAGCAAGTTGGGACGGTCGCCGTAGACCTTATTAGTCGACATGAAGATGAAGGTCGCGTCAGGCGCAAAATCACGGGTGGCCTGCAACACGTTCATGGTCCCATTCGCGTTGACGGAGAAATCGGTCTGCGGCTCCGATGCCGCCCAGTCGTGCGACGGCTGCGCTGCTGTGTGGACGACCAGATCGATCGCGCGACGGTGCCGCTCAAAAATGGCTCGGACCCCGTCCTCGTCTCTGATGTCGAGGTGTTCGGAGCGAAAGTTGTCGAGTTCCTGCTCGAGCTTGCCGTTCACGGGAGACGTCGAGGCCTCCGGCCCGAAGAAGTACGCGCGCATGTTGTTCTCGATGCCGACCACATCGAACCCCTGATCCACGAAGAACCGTACGGCCTCAGACCCGATCAGCCCCCCAGAACCAGTGATGATCGCAACCGTAATGGCCGTCCCTCTTCCTACGCGGCAGCTGATGTGGTCACGGCCCGCGTGCCCTCCACGCCTACAGTATACGCATGTGCCACAACCGAGCAACCCGATGTCGCGCAACCGAGTACATCTGACACGCGGGCGGAAGCTCCTTCGAGTCCTGCGTGAGCCGGCTTACCGCCGAGCCCTCAGACATGGCGTTGCCGCCGCAACCGAGCACGAAGCGATCCCGATGCGCGCTGACTTCTCGACGATCATCGATGTCGGCGCGAACCGAGGCCAGTTTGCCCTGTACGCTGCCCGCCATTTTCCCACCGCCGCCCTCCTCTGCTTTGAACCGTTGCCGCTTCCCCGCGAGCGACTCAAGAGCGTCGTCGGTGCCAGCAGGCCGCTCCGGGTGTTCGATGTCGCGCTCTCTGACCATCACGGGCTGGCAGAGTTCCACGTATCAAAGCTCGATGACTCCTCATCCTTGCTTCCGATGGGACCCCGCCAACTCAAGGCATTTCCCGGCACGGAAGAGCGATCGACCGTCAAGGTGACAGTCCGACGCCTCGATCAGGTCCTCGTCCAAGCCGACCTCGTCCGGCCGGTCCTGCTCAAGATCGATGTGCAGGGTGGGGAACTCGACATGCTGCGCGGCGCCGAGGCGTTGCTGGGCTGCATCGATGCGGTCCTGGTCGAGGCCGCCTTCGTCGAGATGTATACCGGGCAGCCCCTCGCCTGGGACGTGTGGAGTTTTCTGGCCTCCCGCGGCTTCTCGTGCCGCGGGATCTGGTCAGTGGCCTATAGCGGAGCGGGCGAGTGCCTCCTCGGAGACTTCCTCTTCGCCCGGGACGCATTTGATCCGCTGGCGACCTGATGCCGGGGCGCCACCCGGGTCCTCGGAGAGGGCGTCCTCGAGGACAGTTTCGAACCGCGCCGCCACACTCGCCTGCGTGAAGTGGGTGTGCGCGAACGCGTAGCCGGCCGCGCCCGCATCGTGCAGCGCGTCGCGGTCGCGGAGGATCTCGCCGGCCTTCTCGGCAAACGCGCCGGGGTCTGCGGCATCTGTGACCCAGCCAGCCCCCGATTCCCGAATGACTGCCGCCACCTCGGACCGTGGTCTAACCGAGGCTAGGACCGGGATGCCGTACGCCATGTAGTTCATCAGCTTCGACGGCATGTTGAACTCGGTGACGTCAGCGCGCTGACTCACCAGACCGAGCGAGGCGCTGCGGAGCTCCGGCGTCAGGTCCTCTCCGAAGAGGACGCCGGGCATCGACACGCGCTCACAAGTGATCCGCCGCCGGACGTCGTCGGCGGCCACCCCTCCTCCCGCGATCACCAGTCGTGCATTGAGTTGTGCGAGGGCCGCGTTTGCCTGGAACGCATCGACAATACGATCGAGCCCCTGCGTGTGGCCGATGTTCCCCATCGCGAGGATCCTCGGCGGTGCGGATAAGAGCGCGTCGAGATCGTTGGCTCGACTCGCGTCGCGTGTCATCGGATTGAAGATGCGCGCGATCTTGCTGGCCGGGACGCCTTTCGAGAGGAGGTTGTCGCGGAAGGCGTGCGAAATGATGACGATCCTGCTGGCGGCGGCATAACTGGCGATCTCCAGCCGACGCGCCTGCCTCAGTAAGAGACCGTCCGACAGCTGACCGGTCGTGCTCGCCGCGTCGGTGACGATGTCCTGTAGCCACATGACCCACGGCGTGTGCCGCGCCTTCGCAAACACCATCGCGGTGGCCAACGCCGGGAAGGACGGTGTCACCGCAATGACGACATCGGGCCTCGGTAGCAGCGGAGCGACGATCGAGAGCGAAGCCACATACGAGAGCTCCTGACGGACTCGCGCGATGCCGGATGCCCGACCGGGCCACAGCGGCAAACGCAGAACCGCCACCCCGCATCGACGCTCCCGGTACGGGCGCAGCCGGACTCCCCAGACCGGCTCGGGATAGTGGGGATGGGCCGCGACGACCAGGACGTCATGGCCGCGAGCCGCCAGCCCGCAGGCGAGCGTGCCGCTCAGCGGGGCGATCCCCTGCGGTTCGGGATCGTAGTTGTATGACCACAGCTGGATCTCCAACCCAGCTCCTATTCTGGCCGATTCGAGTTGAAGCCGCAGGCTGGTGTCAGCGGTGACGGGCGGTGCACGTATACCCGTCTCGAAATGGAAGTGGTTGCCGTTCGCTCCGCGGTGCCTGGGGCGCGTGCGCTCCGGCGCGTTGACGTTT
>CAWDFE010000039.1:0-412617 GCA_963801435.1 uncultured Actinomycetota bacterium | reverse complement strand
TCGGACACGAGCCCTGCTCGGGTGGGCGTGGCGTATCCGACGCGGTCCTGACTCTCCGAGGTAGTCGCAGCTTCCCTTGTCAATGCTGCGAGGAGTGCCGACGCGCGCGACATGGACAGAAGCTACCTGGAAGCGCCCAGGCGTCAAACAGAGCCGGTTCATGCCCTGACTGAGAGGCACCGCGGGGACAGGATCTCGAGGCGAAATGCCAGACACTGGAGCCCGACAGCAAGACGTGCGGTCGACTATGCGCGAGCGTCGGCGTCGCGCCTTCTGAGCCGGTTCTACAGGTGCCCCGCGAGACGTATTAGCGGCCATGGCACCGAGACCAAACGTCAGCCGCTGCCTGGGCGAACGTGCCGGACGGTTCCGGCAGATGCAAACAGTTGACGCAGGTGGCGAAGAGGTGTCCCACGTGCGCCACGTCGTAGGCCGTGCGGTGCGCTACGAGCCGGAGGTGACGCGCCGAATGGGCCGGACGTACACAATCGCTGACTTCCTGCTCGCTCGGGCGCCCGATCGCGACGAGCGCGCCTGCTCGACCCGGACCCGGAGCGCCGCGCGGCCTGACCGCGCACTCCGGGCAGCCGCTACCGCGCACCGCACCACCGTTCAGGTGCGCGCGTTCGTCCGACGGGTGCGCCTCATCGACGTGCAGGAGGTCGCCAGTTCCGGGTCCCCCTCGGCACGATCACCGCGCCTCTGGTCACGATCACCGTCCCCTTGCTCATCCTCGTGGTGATCTTCCAGAAACGGAACGTTGCCGGGCTCACAGCCGGCGCGGTCAAAGGCTGATGCGTCCATCCCAGCCCTGCTCGAGCGCGAACCGCGCACCGATCGTCCAGGCCTGCACGTGGTTGGCGATCGGGACCACCGCGGGACCACCGGAGGTCACGGCGTAGAGCTCCGGCGAGTTTCCCAGCCGCTCGAGCGCCGTTAATACGCCCTGGCGTATCCGCTCGGCCTCCTCACTTCTGCGGGCGGCACGCAAGCCCCCCCAACCAATCCAGGAGTCGAACGGCCAGACGGCGCCGCGATGGTATGCGGCCGCGTCGAACTGCGGGTGCTCCGATGACAAGGTGCGCAGGCCGAAGTCAGTCAGCACGTCGGGCTGGCTCAGCCGTTCGGCGTAGGCCTCGCGCTGCCCCGTCGGTAGCGCATCGGCCCACAACAGCCACCCCAACTGCGATCCCGCACCCGATACGCGCCGATCGCTCCGGTCAACGGCCATCGTGTCGGGCGTAAAGGCGCGAGCGATCCGGTCCGTTGTCTGCTCGGCCAGCGACGACCATCCCGTGTCCCCGGTGAGCCGGGCCGTAGCCCGCAACGCTGCGACAGTCACCGCCTGCGTGTCCGCATCCGCGAGCGGCGCCTCGGGAATGCGACCGTCGGCATCGACGATCCCGCCTCCGTACGCCTGCGACGGGTCGGAGGTATCACGCCAGCCCTGCTGAGCCAGTCCGCCACGACACTCCCGCGGCCCATGACGCACCAGGCCGTCGCCGCGCTCGAGCGCCCGCTTGACCCACGCGCTCGCCGCCCGCCAGTGGTGTGAAAGCTCATCCTCGAGCGCCGGATCGCCGAGCGCCGCCAGCACCACAAGGAACCACGACGTTCCATCCGCCGAGCCGTAGTAGCGCAGTTGCCCATTGCGCACCGGCCATCCCATCTGCTCAAACCTGGGGTCCGCCCGGGGACGGTACTCGTGCACGATCTTCCCCGGCTCCTCGTCCGCCCAGCTGTCAAAGCGCTGGCCCTGGAGCCCCGCCAGGGCGCGGAGCGTCGCACGCGCAACGTCCGGCTGAGCTGGCAGCACCTGCAGCGAGCTGATCAGGGAGTCGCGCCCGAACAGGGCATGAAACCGACCAGGATCCTCCGCGTTGATCGGCAGCGAAGATGCGTACGGCCAACCCTCGTCGGACAGGATCGAGCGGTCGAGCACCTGGTTTCGACTCATCGGGCTCAGTCTGTACAGCATTCCCGCCCTCAGGTGGCTATCGCATAAAGGAGCGTGACGCGTCGTCGCACGAGTCGACGATCGCGGCGGGCGCCGACAGCGGCTACAGCGCCGCTGCCTGCCGCATGACTCTGGGACGAAAGGCGCCGGAAATCGGCGCTTTCTGTCCCAGCGTGGCCTCCCGGATACGGGCGCAGGTGACCAGCCACGCCGCTCACCGCCGTTGTCAGTCCTCAGGAAGTCGTGGATTTGTGCGACAGCCAATCAGGCGCGACGATCTTTGCACGAGCCGCCCACCAGGGCGGCTCCGTGCGTGATGACGTATTCCGGTCAAGCCGTGGCGGGGCCGGACCGGACCTGTTCCGTGGCCGGGTTCATCGGCTCGCCGTCGATGAACTTCCTGCCGGGCGACATCGACGGCGATACCCTCAAGCCGCCGCTGACCACCTTCCGCATCCCCGACTCGGTCCGCAGCCGGTTCGAGTCCGGTCCCGGCGGCGGCAGCGGTGGCGTCGTGGTGGGCCTCCGGCCCGAGGACTTCGAGGACGCCGCGATCGTCGGTGATCGCAACCAAGGCATGACCTTCAAAGCCAAGATCGACGTGCTCGAGTCGATGGGCTCCGAGTTCTATGCCTATTTCGTGGTGGAGTCCGAGCCGGTCGCCTCCCGCGAGCTCGACGAGCTGGCCAGCGATGTCAGCGCCACCCAGCACATCCACCTGTTCGACCCCGAGTCGGGCAAGACGCTGCTCGCGTCAAACGGCACCGGCGCCGCGGCGGCGTAGCCGCCTCGCAGGCACACAACAGACATCGGAGCACCCGGGGGGCGTCGCTAAAGTCGGGTGCCCATGCCCGCTCCGCGCTCCACGGGGATGCCCAACCTCGATGCGCAGACCGACTTTCTGCGTGCGCGCCGGCGAGCGGCGCTCGGGGCCATGGTGGCCCGCCTGCGGGGCGAGCCCGACGATGTGCGCCACATCCTGCCCTACGAGGAGGTAGTGGCGGCGCTCGGCTACGTCAGCGAGCATTCCGCCGGACAGGCCATGGTCCCTTTGGACGCGATCGTGGGCACGGTGGATCGCAGCCGAGACTTCGATCGCAGCTTCCGGCCGACCACCGGCCGGGTGCGCTCGCGCTGGGAGCACATCGCCGCCGCCATGCGACGCGGCGAGGCAATGCCACCGGTCGATCTCGTGCGCATCGGCCAGATCTACTTCGTGCGCGATGGGCACCATCGGATCTCCGTGGCCCGCGCGCTCGGGCACACCGACATCGAAGCCTGCGTCACCGAGGTCGTCACCCGGGTTGGCGCCGAGCGCGCCATCACGCTCGAGGCGCTGCCGGTCAAGAGCCACGAACGGGTCTTCTTCGAGCGCGTCCCACTGCCAGACAACGCCCGGACCGAGATTCAGCTCACCGACCCGTGGGACTACGGGCGCCTCGCCGAGGCCGTCGAGGCGTGGGGGTTTCGGCTCAGCCAGGATCGCGGCGAGTCGATCAGCCGGCGCGAGATGGCCTACCTGTGGCTGGAGAACGAGTACCGCCCGGTGATCGAGATGCTGCGCGGAGCCGATCTCATCGGCACGACCACCGAGACCGAGGCCTACATGCGCGTCAGCGCGGCGCGCTACCGGCTGCTGCGCACCCACAACTGGGACGAGGACGTGCTGGCGGCCGTGGTCGGCGGGCTCTCGCGCAGGAACCGGCGCCGGCGTAAGACCGACGTCAGCGAGCCCTGAGCGGCGACGGCTCGCGGCTCAGCGCCACCAGGCGCCGAACACCCGGCGCCAGTTGTCCCATGCGATGGCCTGCAGCTCGGCCTCGTTGAACCCGGCACCCAGGAGGGCCTCGAGCAGCCGGGGCACGCCGGCCACGTCGCCCAGCGCGGCCGGGATCCGGGTGCCGTCGAAGTCCGAGCCCAGCGCGACATGGCCCACCCCGATGCGCTCGGCCACGTAGGCGGCGTGCTGGGCAATGACGGCCAAGGGCGTGTCGGCATCATCCTCGAGGTCGGGGCGGATGAATTGGCAGCCGAAGATGATCCCCACCAAGCCGCCGGAGGACCCGACCGCATCGAGCTGGGCGTCGGTGAGATTGCGCGTCGTGGGCGCCAGTCCGTAGGCGGCGGAGTGGCTGGCCACCAGCGGCCCCGGCTCGGCGCGCGCCACGTCCCAGAACCCCTTCTCGTTGAGGTGGCTGAGGTCGACGAGGATCCCCAGCTCGGCGCAGCGCCGCACGAGCGCGTGGCCGGCGGCGGTCAGCCCCGGCCCGATGTCGGGGCTCGACGGGAAGATGAACGGGACGCCGTGGCCGAAGGCGTTGGCGCGGCTCCACACCGGGCCCAGCGAGCGCAGGCCGGCGGCGTACCAGTGCTCCAGCGCCTCGAGCTCGGGGTCGATCGCCTCGGCGCCCTCGAGATGCAGCACCGCGGCCGGCGGGAGGTCAGCGTCGGCGCGCGCTGCGTCGAGGTCGGTCACCGTGCGCGCGATGCGCACGTCGCCGGCGCGCTCGAGCGCCGCCAGCCGGCCGGCGGCACACGTGGCAAACGCCGCCGCCGTCTCTTGGGCCACCGGCGCCGCCGGCTGGTACTCGAGCACGCCGTCCTCGCGCGCCACCAGCGTCCAGTCGAAGTCCGGCGAGGCGGTGAACACGGCGAAGATCCCCCCGCGCACCCCGCCGGCCCGCATGCGCGGCAGGTCGAGGTGGCCGCCGTCCCGGCCGGAGGCGAGCAGGGCGTGGTCCTCGCGGGTGAGCGCGTCGTTGTGTCCGTCGAACACGGCGATCCTCATCGTCCCGACGCTATCGGTAACCTCCTTCGCGGGAAGCTACACACGCGTAGCTGACGGCCGCTCCCGGCCCACACCGGATGACACCGCAGCCCACCCCCGATCCCGCCAGGACCCGCCGGCGCTACGCCCCCCGGATGGCGCCGGAGAAGCGGCGCGAGCAGCTGATCGACGCTGCCCTGAGCGTGATCGTCGAGCGGGGCTACGAGGGCGTCTCCATCGAGGCCATCGCCAGGGTGGCCGGCGTGACCCGTCCCGTCATCTATGACCATTTCTCCAACCTCGGGCGCCTGCTGCAGGCGCTGATCGAGCGCGAGGAGACCTACGCGCTAGCCCAGTTGGCGGAGGTCGTGCCCTCCGCTCCCCAGGAGGGAGATCCCCCGGCGCAGTTCGCCGCCGGGTTGCGCCGCTTCCTGGATGCGGTCACCAGCCGACCCGACACCTGGCGCATCATCCTGCTGCCGCCCGAAGGGACCCCGGCCATCGTGCGCGAGCACGTGGAAACCAACCGGGGCCACGTGCTCGAGCGGCTGACGCGGTTCGTCGCCTGGGCGGTCGAGCGAGCCGGCGTGCGCACCGATCTGGACATCGAGATCTGCGCCCGCGCAATCCTGCGCCTCAGCGAGGAGGCGGGCCGCATGGTGCTGACCGACCCCGAGCGCTTCTCCCCCGAGCGCTACGAGCGCTTCGCGCGGACAGTGATGGAGCGGATCTGGTCAGGACGTTGAGCCCGCGCGCCGTTTAACGAGCGACGGGGGCCCGCTTCCTGGGCCCCCGTCGCCGATCATCCTGTGGTCGCGGCCACGGCCGGGTTGGACGCGAACCAGGAAGATCACTTGCGAACTGCTCAAACCCGGCCCGACGGTCAAAGTTGCGACGATTCGCCGAGGTGGCCATCACGCACATCGGAACCAACTGGTCCGGCAACTATGCCTACCGCGCCACGGCGCTGCATCGCCCACAGACGCTGGCAGAGTTGCAGGACCTCGTGGCCCGCAGCCGCACCCTGCGCGCCCTGGGCTCGCGCCATTCCTTCACCGCTATCGGCGACAGCCGCGAGCTGGTGGCGCTTGACGGGCTGCCCGGCGCAATCGAGCTCGATAGCGCCGCGGGCACCGTGACGGCCCCGGGTCACATGACGTATGCCGAGCTCGCGGCCGAGCTCAACCGGTCGGGACGGGCGCTGCACAACATGGCGTCGCTGCCTCACATCTCCGTGGCGGGCGCAATCGCCACCGCCACCCATGGCTCGGGCGATGCCAAAGGCAACCTGGCCACGGCGGTTCACGCCGTCGAGATGATCAGCGCCGCCGGGGAGCTCATCACGGTGGCGGCCGGCGACTCTGACTTCGAGGGCATCGTGGTCGGGCTCGGAGCCCTGGGGATCGTGACTCGGGTGACCCTCGCCGTGCAGCCATTCTCCGAGATGCGACAGCGGGTGTTCGAGGGCATGGCCTGGGAGCGGCTGTTTGAGCGCTTGGATCGGGTGTTTGCCGCGGGCGAGAGCGTCAGCGTGTTTCACCTGTGCGGCGAGCAGACCGAGCAGGTCTGGGTCAAGCGCCGCGAGGCCGGCGCCGCGGACGACGATGGCGATCTCGAGGAGCTCTTCGGTGTTCGTGCGGCCACCGCGCCTCTGCATCCCGTGCTGGGCGGAGATCCGGTCAACTGCACCGAGCAACTGGGAGTGCCGGGGCCCTGGTCTGAGCGCCTTCCCCACTTCCGCTCCGGGTTCACGCCCAGCTCCGGCGAGGAGCTCCAATCCGAGTTCTTCGTGGCTCGCGAGGACGCGGCGGCGGCGATCGAGGCGGTCCGCGGGCTCGCCGCGGCCATCGTCCCGCACCTGCTCATCTCCGAGCTGCGCACGATCGCCTCCGACACCCTCTGGCTCAGCCCCCACGAGAGCCGCGACACGCTTGCCATCCACTTCACGTGGCGCCGGCGCCCGGCCGAGGTGGAGGCCGTGGTGGCCCAGATCGAGGCCGCACTGGCGCCGTTCCGCGCCCGCCCCCACTGGGGCAAGGTCTTCACGGCCGAGGCCGCTCAGATCGCCCCGCTGTACCCGCGGATGGCCGACTTCCGCAACCTGCGTGACCGCCTGGACCCGGATGGCGTGTTCGTCAACGGCTGGCTGCGCCGCCGGGTCCTTGACGCCGCGTAGGCGTCATCACATCCGGCTTGGCATACTGGTCGCTCCCCCACCTGGGGGCGTAGCTCAGTTGGTTAGAGCGCCGGCCTGTCACGCCGGAGGTCGCGGGTTCGAGTCCCGTCGCTCCCGCTAGACGCACCGAGACAACTTGCAAACGTTTGCAGGGGTTTCGGTGCGTTACTGCGTTCTGGGATTCGCCACCGTGAGCCGCCTCAAGTCGATTCGAGACGGAAAAACGGTGACCAAAACGGTGACCAACTCGACCGCTCCTTGCGAGCCGGAGCCAGAGCCGGAGCCGGAGCCGGATGCGTAGCTCCGGGAGCCTGCCGGGCTCGCAAACCGGTATGGGCGTTTCCGTCCATCGGGGGGTCGAATCCCCCCTCTCCCTGACCGACTGGCGCCCAACGGTGTCCGGGTGCGTTCGTAGAGACGAGCTCGACATCAACACGCCACAGACGCCCGGCATGACGCGCGCTGCGGCGGTCACGACCGCCCGCACCGGCGCCGAGAAGCTGTGGGCGGGCACGGTGATCATCGAGCCCGATGCCAAGACCGGCGCGCACCACCACGGTCCGGTCGAAAGCGTCATCTATGTCGTGTCCGGCCGCGCCCGGATGCGCTGGGGCGAGCGCTTGCAATACGTCGCCGAGGCCGGGCCAGGAGACTTTATCTACGTCCCGCCATACGTTCCCCACCAGGAGATCAACGCCGAGGCGTCGGAGTCGCTCTCGTGCGTCCTGGCGCGCTCCGGTCAAGAGCCGGTCGTCGTGAATCTCGACCTCGTCGATGTCGAGCCCAACCCGCAACAGGTGCACTGGGTCGACGACATCCACTCGGCGCCGTAACGCTTCCTCACGACGGCAGCCGCGGCAGTGCCGCCCGACGGGCGACGGTGATCCAAACACGCTGGCGCGAACTCGAGCCGGTGCTGGCACGTCACCTAGCTCTGCCCGGTTCGCCGAGATGCGGCACGCTCGAGCTGCTCGCCCGCGGCGAGCACGAGCGCGTCGTCGCCCGGTCGCCCTACGAGCTGGACGGACGCGGGAAGGCCCATCTCTGCCGGTCCACAAGGCAGCGCCAGCGCCGGCCATCCGAGCACGTTGAATGGGTACGTGAAGCGGATCGCAGCGTCCCGGATCGTCAGTTCGTCCGCGTCGGCGGGAGGAGCCACGAAAGGGGTCGTCGGGGTCAACAGCAAATCGACCCCCTGGACCCGCTCGACGCACCGCTCGCGGTACGCCTCACGGGCGCGTAGCCCCTCGTCGAGCTCGTCGTCGGTGACCGCCAGGCAGCGCTCGATCTTGAGACGCACGTTCTCGCCGTAGCGAGCGGCGTGCTCGCGGAACAGGTCCCGGTGGACCTCGGCCACCTCGCGCATGAACACGCTCCCGACCCGCTCCGGCAGGGGAAGGTCGAACCGCCGAGCGCGCGGAAAGCGTTCTCCGGCCTCCTCGACGCGGGCGCGCACGAGGGGATCGGCGAGCTCCGTCCACGCGATCCCGACCCTCAACTCGTCGAGCGATTCGGGAGAGCGCGCTCGGAAGTGGGGTACGAGGGTCGTGAGCATCGACGTGCAGTCCGAGACCGACCGAGCCATCGGGCCCGCGTGGTCGAAGCTCGGGGCGAGCGGGAAACACCCGTCGAGCGGCACGACGCCGTGGCTCGGCTTGAAGCCAACAACGCCACACCACGCGGCGGGGATCCGGATAGAACCACCCGAATCTGTCCCGAGCGCGGCGTCGGCGAGACCGGCCGCAAGCGCAGCCGCGGAGCCACCGCTCGAACCGCCCGCTAAGCGGCGCGGAGCGATCGGATTTGGCACCGTGCCGAAATGCGGGTTCTGCGACGAGATCCCGTATGCGAACTCGTGGAGGTTCGTCTTGCCCACGATCGCGTAACCCGCCACTTCGAGCCGAGCGACCGCCTGCGCCGTGCGTTCGGGCACGTGCTCGGCGAACACGATCGAGCCGTACGTTGTGACGAGCCCCGCCGTGTCGAATAGGTCCTTGACGGCCAGCGGGATACCGTCCGCGGGGCGCGCCGGACGGGCGAGGAAGATCGACACGAGGCGATTATCACTCCCCCGCGCTTCGTTCCGTGGCCCGCACGCTTTCGGCGAGCTTGACCACGCCGCCGCGGCGATGAATGCCAGGGGGCGGCTCCAGTCAGTTCGGGGGCCGCCCACAGCTAACCCCCTGGCCGACTCCCAGGTCGAGACGCAAACCGCCAGGGTGAGGACGAGCAGTACACCCCAAGCAGGCTGCTGGCGCCGGGCTCGCGCTTGTGCTAACGCCCACAGGCATCCGCGCGACGGCGGCCGCCGCGCGACCGCTCGCACGTCGAAGCAGTAGCCGAGCCTCGATGACTGCAATAGGCGTCAAGCAGCCACGCTCGTGCCGGGTCGTGACGGCCGACGCAGATCTGTCTTCCTTGTCGTACGGGCAGTTCGTTGGCGACTCCGCGGGCCTGCTGTGCGCGTGGATGGCAGGTCTCGTCGCACAAGCCGATCGACCACCGGACGCTTTGCGAGTGTCGGCAAGGGAACGCTGAGCGGACGCATGTGATCACGTGGAGGCGTTCGTCTGGCTTGCGTAGGATCACGTGGCGATGAGCGGTGGCCACGGCCGGGCGGTGCTTGTGACCGGCGCGTCGCGTGGGATCGGCGCTGCGATCGCGCGCGCGTTCGCGTCGGTCGGTGATCGGGTGGCTGTCCATTACGCCCGAAGCGCGGATGGCGCCGAGCGGGTCGCGGCGTCGCTGGCGGGTGTCGGGCATGTCGTCGTGGGTGCGGATCTGGCTGACGCAGCGGCGGTCAGGCGGATGGTCGACAGTGCTGCTGATCGACTGGGCGGCCTGGGCGTGCTTGTTAACAACGCCGGCGTGTTCAAGCCCCATCCGATCACCGAGACCAGCTACGAGGAGTGGCAGCAGGCGTGGCAGGAGACGCTCGGCGTGAATCTGGTGGGTGCGGCGAACGTGTCGTGGTGCGCGGCGCAGCACATGATCAGGGGTGGTGGTGGCAGCATCGTCAATGTTGCGTCTCGCGGCGCGTTTCGCGGCGAGCCGAAACAGCCGGCGTACGGCGCTAGCAAGGCTGGGCTGATCGCTCTCGGGCAGTCTCTGGCTCGTGCGCTCGGACCGCACGGGATTGCTGTCACGTCAGTCGCGCCGGGGTTGGTCGAGACAGACATGGCTCTGGAGAACCTCGCTGGCGACCGCGGCGCGCAGCGCCGGGCGGAAAGCCCTCTTGGCCGCATCGCCACTGCCGAAGAGGTGGCGGCAGCTGTGGTCTTTCTGGCATCGGCCGACGCCGCGATGACGAGCGGCGCGGTTCTGGACATCAATGGCGCGTCCTATCTGCGCATGTAAGAAACCGCTGCTGCATCGCTCCAACCCGAACGTGCATCGCACGAGAGCGTTTCGCGTGATCGACAATCGGACGCTCGCGAGCCCTCGCTGAGGGCGTCCCGCGCCGGCGACCTGACCGTCTTACTCTCCGAACGCTCGTCGGACGCATAGAGCCACCGAGATTGGCGACAAGCACGTCGCTCTTGAAAGCCAGGCTGACACCTGCCTTCGTGCTCGCGCGGGTTTGGGCTGACCGCGACGGCGTGGCTGCCTATGTCCTGCGAATCTGACGCTCCTCCGAGTCCGACGGCGATACGCCGATCTCGGCGAGCCGTTTCAATCAGTTCGGAAGGCACTGCGACGTCCAGCGAGACGGTAGTACTTCCGTCGCTATCGCAGAGCGCGATACGCGCTGGCAAAGAAGATGAGCGGGTCTTTGATGGATGAGATCTGCAGGACGTCGACCTGTCCTACAACGATCCAGTGATCGCCGGTGGGATGCTCGGCGACGATCTCGCATTCGATGGTGGCAAGGGCGTCTGTGAGCAGAGGTACACCGCCGGGTCCGAGTTTCCAGTCGAGTCCGGCGAATCGGTCTGCTCCGGGGCGGGTGGCCCGTTTTGCGAAGCACTCGTGCTGGCGGCCCAGCACGCTGACGCCGAAGCGTCCGGCGCGGCGCATCCGGGTCCAGGTGAGCGAGCTGCGCGCCGGGGAGAACGACACGAGGGGCGGCTCGAGCGAGACAGACGTGAACGTGTTCACGACTAGGCCGAAGGGTTCGCCGTCCGGCGCCGCCGTGACGAAGGCGACGCCGGTCGCGAACCTGGCGAGCGCGTCGCGGAACGCGCGAGCGTCGGAGTCTGGCGTGGGGTGGGCTGGGGCTGTGAGCGCCATCATTAGCGGAGGGAGGTCTCTTCGCCGAGTGCGACGTGTGCGAGCCGGCTGCCGGTCGGGCAGTGGAGGTCCTCGGCCAGCTCGTTCGCCACGTCACGGTACCTCTCCGCGATCCGGCGCTCGAGTTGGTGGGGTCCAACGCCTACCGGCGAAGAGTATGTGGTGGTGGTTTGCATGACCGCAGAGCCGCCGACGCGCCTTCCTGAAACCTTCCTGTGGCTAGTCAGCATTCGGCGCCATCCGCCGCGGCGGTTGCGGTCTTGAGCGGATCGATCGCGGTCGCCCGGCGACGTCGCCCAAGCGCGCAGAGTGACACGAGCAGGCCGAGGACCGGGAACGCGATCGCGATTGCGAACGCCAGCTGGATCCCGCGGTCGAGCGCGAACAGGTACCCGGCGCCCGCGTGGAGCAGGTTCCCAGTCCGAGCGGTGGCGATGGTTGCCATGAGCGCGGTGCCGATTGTCCCGCCGACTTGCTCGAAGGTGTTATTGAGTCCCGATGCCAATCCCGCGTCGCGGCTGGCCACCCCGGTCAAAGTCGCGACCGAGTACGCCGTGAACGCGAGACCGAGCGGGACGCCGAACAGCACGAAGCCGGGGAGGAGGTCGGCCGTGTAGCTGCCGTGGACGGGAAGGCGGGCAAGGAGCACGAAGCCGACCGCCAGTCCGGCGATCCCGGCGGCTGAAACCGCCCGCGTGCCACGCCGGGTTACGAGCGCTTGTCCGATCCCTGCCCCGAGCGCCACACCGATTGGTAATACCACCGCGGCGATGCCAAACCTCAGTGCCGAATAGCCCAGCACCTCTTGGCCGTAGAGCGAGACGATGAACGCCATTCCGTAGATCGAGGCCGCGGTCAGACCCAATCCGAGATTGGCCGCGAGCAGTGTCCGGGAGGCGGTGAGCCGGCGCGGCACGAGCGGCTCTTTCGCGCCTCGCTCGATCGCCGCAAACGTGCCAAACAGTGCGAGTGATAGCGCGAACAGGACGACCGTCTGAGCCGATGCCCACCCGGCCGTGGGCGCTTCGACAAGCCCGTAGACGAGCGCGACCAGAGCGGCGGTCACCGACACGACCCCGGCGACATCAAAGTTGTGCGTCGCGCTTGTGTCGCGACTCTCGGGCAACAGGCCGGCAGCAAGGGCGGCGATCGCGACCCCTCCGGGAACGTTGATCCAGAACACCCATTGCCACCCAGGGCCATCGATCAGGGGGCCGCCGACGATCCATGCAGCGGTCGCGGCGATCCCGCCGGTCGCGCCCCACGCGCCGATCGCCCGGTTGCGCTCGGCGCCCTCCGGGAAGGTGCGCATCAGGATCGACAAGGCGGCCGGGGTCATCGCGGCGGCGCCTAGTCCCTGTACCGCTCGCGCGGCGATCAGCGTCGCGCCCGAGGGCGCAAGCCCGCACGCCAAAGAAGCGAGTGTGAACACCCCGACGCCGATCAGGAGCATCCGCTTGCGTCCCAGCAGATCTGCCAACCGGCCGCCCAGCAAGAGCAGCGCGCCGAAAGACAGCATGTACGCGTTCGCAACCCAGGTTTGGGAGGCGGGCGACAGTCCCAGCGCGAGGTGGATCGACGGAAGCGCCAGGCGCACGATCGCCGCGTCGAGGATCACCAAGAAGTAGATCAGGCAGAGCAGCGCGAGCACGCGGCCAGGCCGTGATTCCGTGGAAGCTTGGCTTTGGTTCGCGTCAGGCGGGAACCGCGCCGCGGACGGTGTGTGGGTGGCTCGCCGGATGCGCAACCAAGTGAGCGTGCCTCGGGACGGACAGGCGCGCGCCTCGCGGAACGGGTGAGCGTCGGGTTCTGGCGTGGGGTGGGTTGGGGTCGTGAGCGTCATCGTTAATGGAGGGGGGTTTCTTCGCCGAGTGCGACGTGCGCGAGGTGCTCGTAGGCGCGGTTGGCGCCGAGTGGGTGCATGAAGGAGCCGGCTTTGACGTCGCGGTAGGCCCGGGCCAGGGCGCTGCCGTTGAGGTAGCCGGCGCCGCCTGAGAGGGCGAGCGCACGGTCCACGATCCGGGCGGCCGCCTCGTTGATGAACGCCTTTGCGGCCTGCGCCTCCGCGAACAGCGCCCCGACCTCCTCGTCGGTGCCATCGGAGGTCGGGTTGCCGGCGCGGTGCCCGTCGATCAACGCTCCCGCGCGGGACAGAACGCCGCGGGCGGCAGCGAGGTCGACGGCGTTGTCGGCCACCTGCATGCGTGGGCGCGCGTCGCCGTTGATCCGTCCGGCGATGCCGCGGCGGGCGATGGCATCTGCTGACTCGGCGATGCCGAGCGAGGCCGCGGCGTGAAACACGCCGGCGAGCAGGTTGCGCTCCATGTACGGCACGGGGGCGCCGGCTCGAAAGCCGCCGCGTACACCGGACTCGGGTAGTTCGACGCCGTCGAACGTGACCGAGTTGCTACCGGAGGCGCGCATCCCGAGCGCGTCCCAGTCATCGTGCACGACGACACCGCGCGAACTGGTCGGAACCATCGCGTAGGCGTAGCGCTCGATGCCCTCGCGGTCGGCGTAGCTGACGGCCACATACAGATCGGTGGCAGCCGGGGACATGGTGCAGAACATCTTGCGGCCGTCGATCCGCCAGCCCGACGCGGTACGGGTAGCAACCGTCCCGGGCCGGGTGAGGTCCTGGTCGCGTTCGCTGATCGCGGCCGCCAGCACGACGCCGTCGTGGGCGATCTGCTGCAGCGAGGAGGCAAAGGCACGGGCGCGACGCTCCGCCCCCGTCGCGACCGCGACCTGGCGCCGGCGCTCCATGTTGTGCACTGCGACGAGGTGCATGTTCACGCCGATCGCGACGGAGGCGTCGCCGCGCGCCAGGCGGCTTGACGCGACGACGAGATCATGCGCGGATGACACGCCGAGCCCACCGAGATCGATCGAGATGGGCGCTGCGAAGTAGCCGGCGGCCTTGAGCGCGTCGATCGCCTCAAACGGATAGCTGCCGTCGTGGTCATGCTCTGCCGCGCGCGCGGCGAGCATGTGGGAGAGGTCCTCGGCGATCGCCACGAGGCGGGCGCCGGCCTGGGTATGGGCTGTGAGTTCAATTGGCATGCTGGTATCCCCTCTCCGCTCGTCATGCCCCCGTGGCCGGAGGGCGGCCCCGGCCACGGGGTTGCATGCGAGCGTTAGTCGGTCGTGATCTCGACGGCGACGGGCACGCCGTTGGTGACCATGTCGTAGACGGCGGAGCGCTTCTGCGCGCGCTCGACAACCTCGCGCAGCTTCTCCTGCGGCGCGTTGCCGGTCACACGGAACGCCACGCTGATGCGCTCGAACCCATTGCGGGGTTCGTCGTCCACGCCAAGCGCGCCGCGCACGTCCATGTCGCCCGTGAGCGTCGACTCGACGGACGTGAGCTCCACCTTGCGCGCCGCGGCCACGTAGACGATCGACGTCGTCAGGCAGGCAGCGAGCGCGTGCAGCAGATGCTCGGCCGGATTGGCGCCGGTGTCCCTGCCGAGCAGGATCGCCGGCTCACCGGCGTCGATCACGAACTCCTCGCTGCGGGTGGTGTCCTCCCCACCGGCGGCGTAGAACCCCTTGATCGTCGATCGGTTATGCGAACCGTCAATCCAGCGGTTGGTGGCGCGGAACTGGAACTTCGCGAGCTCCGGCTGGTCCTTGATCAGGTCCAGCGTGGAGAACAGCTGCTCGGTATCCACACCATTGCGGATCGTCTTGGTCACTGCGGTCATCGTTCGACCTCCTCGGTCGTCGTGCTGTTGATGGGGCTCTGCTCTCGAGCCCCTTGTGCGACATGAGCGCCACCACCTAGGTTTGGGGTCGGAGATGTGGCGAGGTGCAGCCGCCGGTTTGAGCGCGAGCAGCGAGACGCTGTGGAGGTCGTCCTTGTGGCTCGTGTGTTGCGGCGGCTCATTGGTGAACCGGTAGCTCGGGTTGGCTTGGATCATCTGCAGCTCGGGGCCGGCGGCGGCGATGTGCTCGAAGTGGGTCGCGGTGTAACGGCCGAGGCGGCCGATCGGACCGAGGTGCGTAATCACCCCGTCACCTCGGTGCAGGCAGTCCTGCCCACAAGCTGCTGGCAGTGTCGAGAGATAGCGCGCGTCCGAGCGTGTCTGGCGCGGCATCATGCGACCTCGCAGACCGCGCGTCCGGCATAGATGAAAGGGTGAACGAACGCATCCGATGCGTCCGCGGCGGTCACCGGGAACGTCACAGCTGCGTTCTCGCGATCCACGACCACGATGCGCAGTCCGTCGGTCGCTGGGTTCCATTCGAGCGTAACCGCCAGACCGTCTGCGGACCGCCGATCCAGTTCCCGGTAGGTGGTGGGGGTGGTCACGACAGGACTCCTATCTACCGCGCGTAGTCGCGGTCGTATGGCAGGGATCGGGTTGGGCGCGAGCGTCGACGCCCTGTGAGCGCTCTGCGTGTAGCTCAATGGCGCGAGCATGGCGGCGCAACCGGGCGAGCTTCTCGCGCATCAGTCGGCGATACAGGTATGGGGACATGGGTGGCTCCGTTCGAAGATGTGGTGTGGATTGGCGGTTGCTGTTCGACGGTCAGCCGCGGTGCAGCCGCGCGAGGGCGTGGTCGTAGCCCCTGTCGGCGAGCGAGTTCATGCCGTGGGCGCAGAGCGGCGGATAGTCGGGGGTCTCGGCGAGCGGGCCGGTGTGGGGAGGAGCGGGTCGCGGATCCTCGGTGGCAAAGCCGCGGTCGTACATTTCCTGGACCTGCTCATCGAGCTCTATGGGATCTACGCCCTCGCGGGTCGGGTATGAGGCGTTCATGTGCACTCGGTGAGGGGTCGCCGGCGCAAGCGAAGGGGACCGGCCGCCGGCTTGCGAGGGGTCCCATCGTTGTGCCAATGCCGGGCTAGACGTGATTCGCTGGCAAGCCGGGCTCGCTCGGCACGAGAGACGAGCTCGGCCTGTTTCTGCTGAGCGATGAGGTAATTGAGTTGCGATGTCATCCGGTCCTCCCGATGTGCGAGTTGAGTTGGCGTTGGTCAAGCGCGGTGATGAAGGCGTCACTCATCCTGCACCCCGGTGGCACTCTGCACATCGAGCAGATGACGGCACCTGCGTGCGACATGCGCGCAGGTGGGCTACGTCATCCGTCGCGGTCAGACGCGGCGTAAAGCCTGCGCCTCGACGATGACTCTCACCATCGTTCCCGTCTCGCTCGCCGCGCTCACCGACAGCTCAGCCCCGAGTGCCTCGGCGCGCTCGCGCATCGTGGCCAGACCGAGGTGCCCCGGGTGCTGCTCGGTGACATCAAAGCCAGTCCCGTCGTCGCTGATGGTGATGGCGAGGCGTCCGCCCATGGCTGCAACGTCGACCGTCGCGTGAGTGGCATGAGCGTGATTGATCGTATTGTTGAGCGCTTCAAGGACGATGCGGTACAGGTGCTCCTCGACCTTGGGCTCGACGTCGAGACGGTCGCGAGGCCCGTCGACCGCGATGGGCAGCCCGGAGCGTGCTGAGAGGGCGGCGGCCTGCTTGCCGAGCGCGGCGACGATGCCCTCTTCGGCGAGCGCCTCGGGTCGCAGCTCGAAGATGAGGGCACGCATCTCCGCCAGCGCGGTCTGCGCGAGCTCCCGGAGCTCGGCGACGCTACGACCAAGCGGCCCATCGCGCGGGAGCCCCTGCTTGTCCATGGCCAGCTGAGCGGTCCGCGCGTGCAGCGTCATCGAGAACAGCGCCTGCGAGACGGAGTCGTGCAGTTCGCGTGCCAGCCGCGCACGCTCGCGCAGCATCGAGGTCTCGTCGGCCTCGGCCAGCAAGCGCTCATTGACCACGGCGACCGCCGCCTGGTCTGCCAACGCTGTGTAGAACGCGAGCTCTTCCTCAGTCGGACCGCTGACCGCCGACGGGAGAAAGGCCCCGAGGACGCCGATCACCTCCTCACCCCAGGACAAGGGCACATGCACCCCCACCTGCCAGTCCAATGACTGCAGGGTGCGTCCTGCCTCGGCCGCGCGAGGACTTTCCAGCCACCGACGCTTGGCGTCGGGGATAACCGCCACACGGCCGCCGAGCACGATCTCACCATCGGGCATATCGATGATCCGCAGCGTCCCCAACAGCGACACGCGACGAAATTCGTCAGGCACGCCATCGGCGCCGCCCGCCCGCAACGCGCCGTCCTCGCCGGCGACGCCGATCGCGCACGCCACCGCCCGCGTCGCCTCCACGGCATGTCGAGCAAGCTCGCTCAGCACCGCCTGAAGCGGGTCGCGCCCGGCCAGCTGAGCCGCGGCCTGGCCCAGCGCGGCGGCGTTGTGCGCGGCCCGCCTTGCGTCGGTGACGTCCCGGAAGATGGCCGCACCGTGCGGCCGCCCCCCGATGTCAAACGACATGTTGGTCCACCTGATCTCGCGCTCGGTGCCATCCGCGCGCAGCAGCGTGGAGGTCCACAGACCAGTCGTCCCGGCAAGCTGCTCGGCAAAGTGCTCCAGCATCGCCCGATGCTCACGCCGCGGAAAGTTGTCCAAAAAGTCAGGCAGCGCCCGCAAGTCGTCCAGCGAGTAGCCCATGATCCGACATGCCGCCGGATTTGCGTACACGTAGCGGCGGTCTGCCGTCACGACGACGATGCCGTCCCGAGAGCGCTCTACCACCGCCGCCAGCGCGCCGACTCCGAGCTCAGCGGCGGTGTGCACTACGCTTCGCGATCCCTCGTCCACGGATGCCCACTCTCGCAGGAGAAGGACGCCCCAGTGCCAGTCCGCGCCGGCTGATTCAATCGGGAGGCGCGGCGAGCCCCTCACGCACCGCCCACAGCGCAGCCTGGGTCCTGGAGCTCAGGCCAAGCTTGGCGAGGATGTTGCTCACGTGCGTCCTGGCGGTGCGCTCGCTGATCACCAGCTCGCCTGCGATCTCCTTATTGGCCTTGCCCTGCGCCACGAGCACCAAGATTTCTCGCTCCCGCGCGGTGAGCAGTGCCGCGGGGTCTGCTGACGGTCCGCGCCGTAGCGAAGCTGTCAGCTGGCGTGCGACGGCCGGATCGAGATGCACTTCCCCACGCTGGGCGGCCCGCACGGCGGCGGCGACCTCGTCGGCCTCGGCATCCTTGAGCACGTAGCCGGCGGCACCAGCCTCCAGCGCCGCGTGCACCTTGTCCTCGTCGAGGAAACTCGTGACCGCCACCACCTTCACCTCGGGGTAGCGCCGCCTGATCGCGGCCGTCGCCTCAAGGCCGCCCACCGGCTCCATCAACAGGTCCATCAACACAACGTCCGGCAGCGCCCCCCGTGCCTTCGCGCGCGCCAGCCAGTCCAGCGCACTACGCCCATCAGACGCGTCACCCACCATCGCGATGTCATCGACCAATCCCAGATAGCTGCGCAGCCCCTCGCGCACCATACGATGATCATCGACCACCAAGACGCGGATGAGCGCTCCCCCGGTCACGCCCCAATGATGACGGCCACCAAGGCGGCATCCTACCCATAGGTCTGGGAGCCACGGACAAGACAACCGTCGGTGGCTCTGAACACCGCGCCTACAGCGGCCCACGGAACATGAGCAGGCCCTGCTTTCACTCGGCGAAGAACATCCCGCGACGCACCACGAGCGACCCGCTAAGCGCGGAACTCAGGTCTCCGTCGCATGCCGATGGCTCAGCGAACGCCGAGAACATCCGATTCGGGCGTTCGGACTCGGCCCGACGTCGTCGCAGAAGCCCAAGGATCAGCGAACAGCAACACTCGGCATCCGCCGTTGGACGACGGATTCAGGCGGCTCGTGGGACTCGGTCGAGCGCGAGCGCTGGGCAGCGCACTTGGCCGCTACGAAAGCGTCCGACCGGGCGCTCGATCTGCACGGTGGCAGTCCGATCATCGATCGCAACGATTGTCGCGTAGGCGCCGTGCAGGTACTGCGGGCTGACGGTGTCGTTGATCCGGACTACGTCCCCGATGCAGAACTCCGCGAGCGCAGTCGCTGACCGCACCGTGTGCAGGAGATATCGGCGGGCTTCGACCGCGTCGGCGATCGCGGTCAGATGGCTATCGAGCTCGCCCGCAGCTATTGCATCCAACAGCAAGCGCTCCGGCTCCCGGGCGCCCGATGCCGCACCGTCGACGGCGTCGCCGGCTTCGATACAGAGCTGCTCGCGTTCGCGGAATCCAGTGCCCATGGCGCGGATCATCGCGCGCACGCCGGACCGAATCGCGACCGCGCTTCCACCGCCACCTCGGACATCATCTGTTCCCACCGCGGCCTCGCAGGCGTTTCAGCCACCGACGTTGACTGTGACGAGGCGATGCAACGGAGGGCGTGTCGGCTTGCACGTCAGCGGGCCACCGCCCGACTCGTGCTCGCCGCCGAATTCGGCAAAGCAGTCAGCTCGCGCGCGACGTCGGCCTCGGCCCAGACTGCCGGATGTTCGTGGATGCAGGACTGCGCCACGAGGCGCCGTATGACCGGGCGGGGTGAGAGACCTCGCCCCCGGCCGCCGTAACGGCCGGGTGAAGCTGAGGGGCAGCCTGATGCCGGAGGTGCGGTGGAGGGCGGAAGCAGCCCCTGACGATCGAGCAGCGGTCCGCCGCCAGCGGGCCGGGTGCGGTAGCAAGGCAGAAAGGGCATAGGAGACGAATCAGTGTCAGTAGCCCCGAAACCCACGAGCAGCCCCGAAAGTGGCGGCTATGGGCTGTATGGGGTGCTCGATCCCGGTTGCTGTTCGGGATCGTCTCGGCCGACCGTTTTCTGTTCGGGCGGTCGAGGCCACGCGCGGTGTTGCGGTGGCGCGTGGCGATGCCCCCGGGGTACAGCTGAGCGCCGACCCTGCCGATCGGCATATGAGTGAACGTGGGAAGCGTCCCGGCGGTCCCCGCCGAACCCCTCGGGGTTCGGGGCAGGCGCACCGTCCGCTGTCGCCGTCGGGGCGTGGCGGAGGACCCGTAGTAGTCGTGGCAGTCACGCGCCACCAGGGAGGGAGGGCGGGAAAGCCGCCTGCAGGGCGAAGGGGTCCAGTGAGTGCGCAGCAGGATTGGACGGGAGGAGGTCGCCGGTGAACGCTGGCGCGCCGTTGCCCGAGCTGTTGGTGGCTCGGGAGCGGGTACTTCACTTCCAGCGCAAGCTGCACGAGTGGGCATCTGATGATGCCGAGCGCAGGTTTCACGATCTGTGGAACCTGGTTTGTGACCCGGCCACGTTGGTAGTGGCCTGGTCGCGGGTGAGTCGCAACCGAGGGTCAAGGACCGCCGGGGTGGACGCCGCCACTCGCCGCCATGTGGAAGCGCGTGGCGTCGATCAGTTCCTCCGCGAGTTGCGGGAGGAGCTACGGGCGGGAACGTTCCGGCCGCTACCGGTCCGTGAGCGGTTGATCCCCAAGCGTGACGGCAAGACGTTCCGTCGCCTCGGGATCCCCGCTCTAAGGGATCGCGTGGCTCAGATGGCCCTCAAGCTCGTCATGGAGCCGATCTTTGAACCCGGCTTCTACCCGTCGAGCTATGCCTACCGGCCCGGTCGCCGGGCCCAAGACGCGATTGCCGAGATTCATCTCTTCACGACCCGCACGTATGAGTGGATCGTGGAGACCGATATCGAGGCGTGCTTTGACGAACTGCCGCACTGCCTCATCGCCGATGAGGTCAGACGGCGGATCGCTGACAAGCGCGTGCTGTGGCTCGTGCGCTCGTTTCTCAAAGCGGGCGTGATGACCGAGACCGGTCGCCAGCAGCGAACGATCAGGGGAACGCCGCAAGGCGGGATCGCTTCGCCGCTGTTGGCGAACATCGCCCTCTCCGCGCTGGACCGCCAATACCAGGCGGACTGGCAGGAGATGAGCCGCTATGACGGCAGACGCCAGTTCCTGCAACGGACCGGTCGCCCGACCTACCGGCTGTGCCGGTATGCGGACGACATGGTCCTGTTGGTCCACGGGACCAGACAGCAGGCCCAAGCGCTGCTCGATCAGCTGGCCGGGCGAGTGAAGACACTCGGCCTGAAGCTCAAAGCCGAGCAGACCAGGCGCACCCATATCGATGAGGGCTTCGTGTTTCTCGGGCAGCGGATCGTCCGCCTGCCCCTGCACACGAAGCCCTACGTCTACACCTTCGTCTCGGACGAGGCTCTGGCCTCGATCAAACGCAAGGTCAAGGCCCTGACCGGGCGCTCCACGACCAACATGGAACTGTCCGAACTGCTCGCAGCGCTCAACCGGGTGCTGCGAGGCTGGGCGAACTACTTCCAGCACGCCGCGGCAAAACGCACATTCGCCTACCTCGGCTATTACGCCTGGTGGCGAGCCGGGCGCTGGCTTCGCAAGAAGCACCCGCGGCTGACCTGGAAACAGATCAACCGGCGCTACACCAAGGACGGCAGCTTCCACCACAAAGGGATCTCGCTCCTGAACCCCGCCAGCATCAGCGTCACGCGCTACCGCTACCGGGGCTCCAAGATCCCGACCCCGTGGAATGAGCACCACGTTAATCCAAACAGCACCCGCGGACACCGCGGGCGCTACCCCGAACAACTGGCGCTCGAACGCGTCCAACAGGCGCTCGCATGAAACGAAACCACTCGATGTGCCCATCGAGAGCCGGATGCGGGGGACTCGCACGTCCGGTTCGGACTGGCGGCGGCGAGGAAACCACCGGCCGAAAGACCGGCACCGGCGCCTCGCCGCCGACCCTGCGCCAAGGTTTGACTGCTCCGCGCTCGTTGTCGGGGGCGGCGGAGGACTCGGACCAGAGTCGGCGCGAAGGTTCCGCGCCGGGCCGCGGCGACCTGGCGGCGCTCGCTGCGACAGAGCCGATCCGCGCTATGCCAGCGCGATGACGGCGCCGGCGTCGGCGCGAAGCTGCCGGGCCAAGCGCAGGTCGGCGGCGGCCTGGCGGCCGAAGCCGGCGAAGAGGCGGGAGAGGGCGAACCCACTTCCCTGAGCACGAAACTGGCCGGCGAGCTGGGAGCTGCTGAGGCCGGCAAGGCCGACGCTTGTGGGCCTGACGCCCAGGCGCCGGAGACCACGACGTGCGGAGAGAAGGCCGTGGACGCTGAGGTAGGCCGCGAGCTTGACCATGCCGCGGTGCGTGGCCCGAAGGCCGATCCCCAACGCGGCGAACGTTGCGGCAGCTCGGTGGCGCATGGTCGCCAACTGCTCGAGAAGTGTGGCCTCTTGACGGAGAGACCGGATCACGGCCGTCCTGTCGCGGTTATAGGCGACGCGGTCGCCCGCTTTCGCCGCGGTCGAGCTGTGTCGGACCGCTGTGACCTCGGCCTGGCTGGCTCGGGCGAGGCGAGTCTCATCGGCTAACTGCGTGCGCTCGAGCGCGACGAGGCGTCTGAGGCGTCTGTTCTGGCTCGAGGTTCTCGGCGGCGGTGCGGGCGGTTGAGCAGGTCTGACCCCGCGTGGAAGCTCGCTACGGGTCAGATTCGCGCCGGCCTGGTTGCGCTCGTCGGCGGCGACCGCCCGTGCCTCGCTTGCCTGAGCAAAGACGCTCGCGCCGGCGATCGCTGCGGCCTTGTCTATGACCGGGATCGACGCCCCGGTGAAGACCAGGGCCGTCGGTTTGCCGAGCACGGTCTGTTGCGGATTGTCCTTGTGCGCCTTGAACTTGACGATCGCGGCCACCGCCAACCCAAGCCCCGAGACGTACGAAACAGCGAAGATCACATGCGTGAGCTTGTCGAAGCTCGGCTCGGCGCTTGCGTCGATTCTGAGCGCCCTCCGGGTCTTCTGGTTATCGACCACGCGCGCCAGCGACACCAGGCCGTGGGCAGCAGACACTGTCACCGGCATCGAGGATCGCGCGGTCGGCGGCGGTTGCACCCGGGTCGACGGGGCATGCCGAGCCGCCGATGCCCGGGCCTGCGCGATGGCGGCGGCGCCTAGCATGGTCGGACAAGCCGCGGCGAGCAGGACGAGCACCGCTCGTGACGTTCGGTTCGTCCGCCAGGCGCACCGTCCGGCTCGTGCCCACACAAAGCCCACGCAGGAAAGGAAATCACCTGCGGCCGCCGCTGTCAGGTGAGGGTTGTGTTAGCGAGCGTCAGGGGATCCGCAGCGCGGCGACCGGCGGACCATCGTCTGATACTCCGGCCGGAGACTTCAGATGCATCGATGGGTCAGCGTCAGCGAACGCTCGGTCGGCCGCAGCGCCACACACAATCACCACCACAGCCACGCCCTCAGCGGCGACGCTGGCGCTGCGTCAGGCCGCGCCGATCGTCGTCGCCGAACCAGAGCAAGCCGCAGTCCACCCGTTGCGCTGCTAGATCCTCGCGCTTACGCATTCAACGAAACGTCCAGACTTCCCCCTCGTCGCCATTGCGGCAGTCTCGACCAGACAGCTGCTCGTCGGCGAACGCGACCATGTGACCCAAGCTGCGTCTCACGCGGGATCCCTATCCGGACGGATCGTCTGCGGTGAAGAACGGGATCCGGCAGGGACGTCACGATCGCCTCGGAACACAGCGCCACGAGATCCTTGGGTGGCCCGAAGCCCGCGCTGATCCGACGTCGGGCACTCAGCGCCTGGTCTCGTACCTGGTCAGCACCACGCCGTCGGGAAACGTCCGGGTCTCCACCAGGCTCAGGTTCACCCAGTTGTCCAGGGCGGTGAAGAACGGCGTGCCGCCGCCCACCAGGACCGGATGGGTGACGATCGCGTACTCGTCGATCAGCCCGGCCCGCATGGCCGCCGCGGCGAGTGTGGCACCGCCGATGTCCATGGGGCCGCCGTCGTCGGCCTTGAGCCTGGTGATCTCGGTGACCGCGTCGCCGGTGACCAGGCGGGTGTTCCAGTCGACCGTGCTGGTCGTCGAGGAGAACACCACCTTCGGCATGTCCCGCCAGCGGCTGGCGAACTCGATCGCCGCCGGTGTGGCGCCCGGCTGCTTGTCGGCGGTCGGCCAGTGGGAGCTCATCGTCTCCCACAGTTTGCGCCCGTACAGCGCCAGGCCTGTCGCCCCCACCCGGTCAGACCACCACTGGAACAGTTCGTCGCTCGGCACGCTCCAGCCGAGGTCGTCGCCGGGCGCGGCGATGTAGCCGTCCAGGCTCAGGTTCATGCCGAAGGTCAGTTTCCGCACGGCGTCAGCCTCCCGTGAGTCGGTATCCGGCGTACAGACCAGCACGGCGCACAAAAATCATCGGTCAGGCCCACCGAGGGCCAGTTGACCACGACGCCAAGCAGATGCTCCGTACGGAAAGGGACCCTCATCGATAACGGACGCACCAGCCGGGTCAGCCTCCGAGTTGCTGGCCCAACGCACGGTAGGGGGACGAGTCCGGGGGTGCGCAGTAGACCCGGCCGTCGCGCCGGCGCGTATCGGTAGCCCCGTGACCGGGTATCTGTCTCAACGTGCCTTTCGGGTTTGCACAGTCGGTCGTCGGCAGGCCGGTGGCTGGCGTCCGGTGATCCGGGCGACTGGCCCCAGCAGGTGAAAGAGAGCGTGTTGGATGACGGGTGGCGGGGTCGCGAGCACGGCGTGCTCGGAGGTGACCGGCCACACCGTCGCGATATCCAGCAGGCTGGGCATGCCTTTGGTGTTGACGCGGTCTTCCTGCGCGAAAGCGAAGTAGAGCTCATAGAAGCGTTCGGTGCCGGTCAGCGCGGGTCGAAACTCAAACCGGACGCGCATCTCGTCTGCTCCGGCGTTGGCGAAGGTGTGCCTGGTCCCTCTGGGCACGTCGATCGTGTCGCCCGCTCCAAGGACGTGGTGGGCGCCGTCGATGTCAAACGCGGCATGCCCGGCCAGCACCTCAAACCGCTCATCCTGATGAGGGTGGACGTGGGGCACGCCGGCGAACCCTCCCGGGGAGAAGATGCCTTCAGCGGCGAACAGCTCGCCGTCGGAGTCAGCTGACGTGATGAGGAAGATCAGCCGTTGCCCGGTCACCGGGTTCTCGATGACGTCGCCCGCGTGTGCCATCCTACCTCCAGTTAGTTAGGACACCTAAGCGAAAGCTACCTAAGCAGTTTGTCAGCGTCAACGTCCCCACCACGCCTTCCCATCGGCCAGCTACTCGTGCATCACCTTCGAGTCTTTCGCGAACAGCTGCTCGCCGCCGGCGAACCCATCGCTCACGACGCGGGGATCCGCCTGCGGCTGAGTCACCTGCATGTGTTCGGCAACATCAAGGCCGAAGGCACCCGGCTGACTGATCTGGCCGCGTGGGCCGGGATGGCCCGCCCCTCGATGGCCGAGCTCGTCGACGAGCTCGAGGCCGACGGCCTGCTCGAACGCCGCCCTGACCCCAGCGACGGCCGCGCCAAGCTCGTCGTGCTGACCCCCGCCGGCTGGGACGCCACCCGCGCCGGCCACGCCATCATCGCCGGCATCGAAGCCGACTATGCCCGCCGCATCGGAACCGAACGCTACGACGCGATGTGCCAAGCCCTGCAAGACCTCCTCGACGACCTCAACGGCGCACCCGTCCGCGGCGCTCCCCAGCCTGAACCGTCAAATCGCGCCTAGCCCCCCGACAAGCCCATCGAGACTCTGGCGTCTCGCCCGCGGCGGCCGCGGCAACGAAGCCGACGTCTCACCGAGGATCGATGAGCGGACGCACCGGGGCGCCCGCCGAGGGCGCTCGACGTCAGCGCCCCGTCGTCGCATGAGCCCAACGCTCTACGCACGCCGGTCTCCGACCGATGGCTCGGCCGTCGTCGCGAATGCTCGGATCGGTTTTCGGTCACGACGGTCGCTGCTTAGGCCCGGGTCCTGCGGGGTCGCCTGTCAAACGGCTTTGGGTTGATCACCCAGGTCGGGTGACGCCGGATCACCCGCGTTCGGCCATGTTGCAACGATGTTTTCCCGCGAGCCGCGAGGTGTTGACGAATGAGCACAGGAATCGATCCGCAGGCAATATCGGCTGCCGAGGCAACGGCGCTGGCGCGGGAGGCGTTCGTCTTTGGCCTGCCGCTGGTGTATATCGCGCTGCAGGTCCAGACCAACACGAACGTCGCCGCGCCGAGCGGCGCGCGCGCGCCGCTGAACCAGTTCGCGCATTTCCGCGAGCTGCCCGACGCGTCGGATCAGGTCGTTGTCGGCCTCAACGTGGACACGCTCTATTCGCTGGCGAGCATCGATTTGTCGGCGGGGCCGTTGGTGCTCTCGGTGCCTGAGATGGGTGACCGCTACTGGTTGGTGCAGCTGATCGACGCCTGGAACAACGTGCCGGCGGTCCCGGGGTCTCGGACGCGAGGCGGCCGGGGTGGTGACTTCGCGATCGTCGGGCCGGGCTGGGCCGGGGAGCTGCCTGACGGTGTCAGCGAGCTGCGGATGCCGACCAGCCTTGGGGTGATCGGCGGACGAACCTACGTGTCAGGGCCCGAGGACTACGCGGCGGTGCACGCTCTCCAAGACCAGTTTCGCCTCGTGCCCTTGCAGGCGTGGGGCACCGATTGGACACCGCCCGCTGAGGTGCCCGTCCAGCCGGGTGTCGATACCAAGACCCCCGTCCCGCGCCAGGTCCTGGCCATGGCTCCCGAGACGTTCTTTGGACGCCTCAACGCGCTGTTGCCCGGCAACCCACCGGACGCGGCCGACGCGCCGGTGATGGAGCGGATCGCGGCGCTGGGCGTCGCGCCCGGCGCCGAGTTTCCGTGGGCGAGCTTTGACTCTGAGGTGCAAAAGGCGATCACCGAGGGGGTCACGGCGGGCCAGCAGGAGATTCACGCTCAGGAGGCGCACCTCGGCGATCACATCAACGGGTGGCAGGTCACGCTGGACATGGGCCGCTACGGCACCCGCTACACCTACCGTGCCGCCTGGACGTTCTTCGGCGTGGGCGGCAACCTGATCGAGGATGCCTGCTACCCGCTCGCGGTCACCGACGGCACCGGTGAGAAGCTCGACAGCGCGCACCGCTACGCGCTGCATTTCGACCGCGACCAGCTCCCTCCGGTCAACGCGTTCTGGTCACTGACGATGTATGACCCCGAGAGCTACCTCGTCCCCAACGCTCTCGACCGCTACGCGCTGGGCGATCGCAGCGGACTTCGCTACGACGACGACGGATCACTCACCCTCGCTCTGCAAAGCGAACCCCCCGACGCCTCACCGGAGGCCAACTGGCTACCGACCCCACCGCAAGGCGCGTTCAAAGTCGCGCTCAGGCTGTACTCCCCCAAGCCGCAGGTCGCCAGCGGAAGCTGGCAGCCCCCACCGCTCACCCGCATCACCTAGACCCAGCCGTCGTCTCCTCGGCACGGGCATCGGTTAGACCCGGTCGCACGAGCCGATCGACCAGCGGACAGTCCCGAGCGTCTGCTGCCGCGGTTCGTTGATGGCGCCGCCACGTCGCACAACGGGAAGGATCAACGGACACTTGGACCTACCCCGGTTTGCTGCCGATCGGCGATGAAGGGGAAGTCGCGCCCGGCTGTTCTGACAGCGATCGTCGCGGTCTGAGTGGACGCGATTGCGACGTGGGGTGCGAGGTCGCCGCAGTGGTGATGAATAAACTCCGCTCCCGTTGGGTGCGGGCAGAGCCGGTCGCGGATCTCGCGGTACTCCTCGAGCGCGCGGATCGTGCTGCAGCGGCACCTCCCGTGACTTGCCAAGCTAGCGCTCGGATTACTAGCCGCGGCAGCGCGTCGTCCGACGGCGTTTACTGGACAGGCGGCGGTGCACCTGATAGACGAACGTGAGCGTCGCTAAATCGGAAGGTTTGGTGTGTCCACGGTCGTCGGAGCCCATGCAGCCGCTTCAAGGGCGCCGCCTACCCTCTCGTCGTCCGTCGCTCGTCGCGGCGTCCTGACCGCACTTGCGATCGGGGGCCTTCTCGTCGCGATCGGAGCGGGTCTGATCGTCGCGACGAGCGACCACCTCGTCGATCCGATGGGGTTTGGCCTGTGGCTGGCCGTGACGGTGGTGGGATGGTTGGGTGCGGCGCTCTATTGGCTGGTGCGACGCCCGGGCAATCGACTCGGTCTCGTCCTTCTTGCGGTCGCGGTCTGCACGGTCGTGATGTCGCTGCAGGGAGCGAACCAGCCGCTGCTTCACGGCATCGGTGTGTTGGCCGATTGGCTGTTTGTTCTTGCCGTGTTTTACGTCGTCTTCGCGTTCCCGGAGGGTCGTATCGAGAGTCGCGTCGCATGGGCGCTGCTGGGCACGACGGCGCTTGAGCGACTGGGGTCGTACGTCCCCTCGCTCCTGTTCTCGCCGACTGTCTCTGGCAATTTTCCGCAGGCCGCCTGCAACGCTGCGTGTCCCGCGAACGGCTTCATGATCGCCGATCGGCCCACGATCGCCGACGGTTTTCTCAGCAGCGAGATCGCGATCTACGTCCGGTTAGCGGTCCGGTCCGCAATCTGCGTCTACCTGATCTACCGGCTAGCGACGGCGACGAAGCCGCGGAGGCGGGCACTTGTACCTGTCTATGTCCCGGTTCTGATCGCCCTCGCTCCGATCTTGGTCTTTTACCTAGTCCGTCTCGGGCTGGTGCATCTGGATGCGGGCGCGCTCTCGACGCTGAGCTGGGTGGGCACCATCGGTATCGGCGCGCTGCCATACGGATTTCTGCTGTCGGTCGTGGTGAGCACGCTCTTCGCCGCGGCGGCGTTGAAAATGATCGTCTCCCGCTTGGTCGAGAGCCCGAGCGCCGCTCAGCTACGCGCGACGCTGGCCGATGCACTCGATGATCGCTCGCTCGAGCTCGGGTTCCGTCTCGAGCGGGAAGGCGGCTTTGTCGACTCGAGCGGCACGCCGCTTGCCTCCACGCCGCCCGGCCAGTCGTCGTCTCCGATCACACAGAACGGCGAGACCGTGGCCGTGATCTTGCACGACGCCGCTTTGGACACCGACCCAGAGCTCGTCGCCGCTGCGGGTCAGGCGATGCTGCTGGCCGTTGAGAACGGTCGCTTGACCGCCGAGCTCGGCTCAACGACCACCGAGCTCCACGCAACGCGGGCCCGCGTCGTGACCGCAGGCGACGCTGAGCGCCGAAAGATCGAGCGCGACCTCCATGACGGGGCGCAGCAACATCTGGTCGCACTCAGCATCAAAGTCGGCCTGGCCCGCGACCTCGCGGATCCAGAGGCCGTAGCGCGACTGGACGGGATGGGCAAAGAGCTCGACGAGATTCTCGAGCAGCTCCGTGACCTCGCCCATGGCCTCTACCCCACTGTGCTTCGCGACCTGGGACTCCAGGCGGCCCTGGTCGCCCTCGTGGGGCAGTCGGTGTCACCGGCAAAGGTCGAGGCACCAGCGATCGGCCGCTACTCCGAAGAGATCGAGGCCGCCGTTTACTTCTGCTGCGCGGAAAGTCTGCAGAACGTCGACAAGCACGCCGGGTTGGGCGCGACCGCCGTGATTCGGCTGCGGGAGCACTACGGCCGACTCTTCTTCGCGATCGTCGACGACGGCGCCGGCTTCGACGTCGAATCGGCCCACCACGCGGGTCACGGGCTAGCGAACCTGTCAGAGCGGATCGCCGCGCACGGAGGGACCCTGGTGATCGAGTCGACGCCGGGACGGGGCACGACCGTCCGCGCGAACATCCCGGTCGCGGACGCCGCCGCGCAGCGAGCTGGGCCCACCCCCCACTCCGGCTCCGAGGACCGTAGCGGCTGACGTCTATTACCACCCACGGAAGTTCGTTCAGGCGGCCCGGCGTGAGTCGGCCGCGCTGATCGAGTCGGTCGAGGCGGGCGTGCACGTCCTGGCGGGTGAACGTCCAGTCTTGCCGTATCGGCCTGGAAGCCGTGGACGCCGTCGCTGAGCTGGTCGAGGCTCTCGAAGTGGCACCAGCAGCGTCGAGCAGTCCCGAACCATCGATTGAGACTGCTGGATTGGGCTAATTCCGACAGCGAGCGCCCGAGAGGGAGCCACCATCGGACGCCAAGCGCAGGTAAATCCGGCCGCGAACCGTCGCGCAGGTCCAACGCTCTACGAACAACGGCTGTAAGCCACCGGGCGCGGGTGGGCGACGACCAGGACGCTCTCGCGGTTCACTCCGTCGACCGCTTGCACGCAGGGGCGGTATTGGCCACGCCGGCGCATCTTAGGGGCAGCCCGGTTCCTCGGGCGCACTGGACGCTGCGGCGTTGAGGGCACCGCGAACGCGCCCGCGATCGCAGACGAGGCAGCAGCGAGCGGACGCGGCTGATACCACGGTCGTCGGCATTGGCATCTCGTCCTCGTGTCGCGGTCCGCTCGTTTGGCTCGTGGCTAGCCGTGCCGACCGTGCCGCAGCTCGCGCGACGTCGCTCCCTGACGCGAACGTATGACCTCGTCGGGCAGCCTCGCTCCCGTTCGATTGGTGGGGCGCGTGGCGGCCGTGCAGAATAGGCCTGAGTTGCCCCAGGTCGAGGCGGACCGTGTGACGCGCGACCGAGACCGCTTCGGTTTGAGGGGGGTTGACCTCCAACCCGCCGCGGCGGAGGATTTATGGTCGTCCGGTTCTCAACTGATATGGAGAGCGTGTTGTCAAGTGGGGGTCGGTGATTTCTCGCATTTGCGTGGGTGGTTTGGGGGGTGTGGTCGGCTGGGTGGGTGGCGGTCCGGCAGGCTGTGCGCGACGCGCGGTCAGACTGATATTCGCGGGTTGGGACCGCAGGACCATGGTTCGTCGTGGGGAGCCGCTGTCTAGTGTCGGGCGTGGCCAGCCCCGGTTGGGGCGGGTTGCTCATAGTTGCGTCGCGGGTTCCCCGCGCGGTGCCGGGCCGCCACCGACCCAGCCGACGGGATGAGTTGATGTTCGGGATCGGCGATCACTCGATCTGGGTGATCGCCCAGGCGAAGCCGGTCAGTTCGCGGGCGGCGGCGACCGCGATGATGGTGCGGCGTTTGGCGCGGGCTTCGAGGCGGGTCCAGGTGCGGTGCAGCCGTCGTTGGGCTGACCACGCGATGGCGATCGCTTCGGGTGGCTGGTCGGCTTGGCGGTCGCTGAGCGCCCGGCCGATGTTCGGTCGGGGGCGGTAGTGCCAGGCCGCTTTGACCAGCAGCCGGCGGGCGTGCCCAGACCCGGTCTTGGTGATCGACCCCAGCCGCCGCTGCTGCCCGGTCGTCGACTCTGACGGGACCAGCCCGACGTAGCTGCTCAGCTGCTCGGCTCTGGCGAACCGCTGAAAGTCGCCGATCTCTGAGCACAAGCCGACCGCGGTCAGGGTGTCGACCCCGCGCAGGCAGCGCAACCGACCGACCTGCGCCTGCCACGGGCAGCCCGGCAGCAGCGCGACGATCTGTCGCTCCAACGCGTCGCGGCGGTGAGCGAGCGCATCGATCGCTCCCTGCAGGTCAAGCAGCGTCATCTGTGCTGCCGGCCACGCCAACGTGACGGTCGCCAGCCACGCGCGGTGACGATCGGTCCAGGCCTTCCCGTCATCGAACCGGATCCCGTGACGCAGCAGCAGCTTGGAGAGGCGATGACGGGCGCGCATCAGATCGGTCCGGACCCCGTCGCGAGCCCGGACCAGGTCACGCAGCGCCTCCTCCTCATCGCCCGGAACCCGGACCGGGTGCAGCTTGCCCGCCAGCAGCAGCCGCACCAGATGCTCCGCATCTCGGCGATCGGTCTTGACCCGATCGCCGCTCGCGCGCGGGATCTTGCTCGGCGCCGCCACGACACACTCCACGCCACGCCCGATCAGCTCGCGAGCCAGCCCGTACCCCGTCAGACCGGCCTCATACGCGACCCGCGCCGGCCGCGGCAGCCCCGCGCAGAAACCTGCCGCTGCGACCGTATCGCCGCCCATCACCAACGTCTGCAGCTGCCCCGTCTCAGCATCCAAGACCGCCGCGACGATCTTCGTCGCGTGCACGTCCAGGCCGACGAGACTCTTAGCCTTCGCCATGGCTGGTTCCTCCACTATGCGGTTGTGGACCGCCGCGCGGTTGCCGCCGCGTGGCATGAACCTCACCCCACCACCAGCGTGGGGGAACCGGCCCCCTCTACACCTCAGGCCAGACGGACGCTCAATCCATATTGTCTAGCGAGTCCGGCGCGGAAACCAGCCCTCCCCGCGAAGTTCCAGCTGGCCCAGGGGCGCGGTTGTGGCTGCCATTTTCACCGATCCGCGTACGGCTGAAGGCCAACCCAACTGACAGGAAAATAGCTTTGGGGTTGGGACCAGCTTTCGGAGAAGCTTCGTTCGGGTTGGGGTTGGTTCAGGCTGCGATCGCGTCGTTGAGCGTGACGGTGTGTCCGAGGCGTTCGAGTTGCGCGACGAGCCGTTGGGTGGTCTTGGCGGGGTCGCGGCGGGCGAAGTAGTCGCCGCCGAGGTCGTTGTAGAGCTCGCCGGTGGTGAGCATGTGCCAGATCGCGACGATGATCGAGTGCTTGACCGCGCCGAGCGCTTTCTTGTGCCCGCGGCGTGGCCGGAGCCGGGCGTATTGAGCGGCGAGGTAGGTGTCTTTGCTGCGGGTCGCTGCGAGCGCGGCTTCCTCGAGCGCCCAGTCAAGCCATTTGGAGCCGTTGCGGGTCTTCCCGGACCGGCGTTTGCCGGCGGATTGGTGGTTGCCGGGGCATTGCCCGGCCCAGGACGCGAGCTCTTTGGCGGTCGGGAAGATGCTCATGTCGACGCCGATCTCGGCGATGATGCATTCGGCGGTGCGCCGTTGAACGCCGGTGATCGTGCACAGCAGCTCAACGGCTTGCTCGAAAGGGGCGATCTGCTCGGCGATCATCTCGGTCAGCGAGCTGATCTGCTGATCGAGGAAGTCGATGTGCGCCAGGATCGACCCGATCCACAGTGCGTGGACTCGGTCAAAGCGGCCCTCCAGCGCCTCGCGGAGTGCTGGGATCTTGACCCGCAGCTTGCCCTTCGCGAGCTCGGCGAGGATCTCGGGGTCGGTCGTGCCGTTCACGAGCGCGTCGAGCATCGCCCGGCCGGACTTCCCGAGGATGTCCGTCGCGACGCAGTCGAGCTTGATCCCGGTGTCCTCCAGCGCCTTGTGCAACCGGTTGGCCTCCCGGGCGCGTTCCTGGATCTGCGTCTTGCGATACCGAGTCAGGTTCCGCAACGCCCGGATCGGCTTGGGCGGCACGAAACTCGCGCGCAGCAACCCGGCCTCCGCGAGCTGGCACAGCCACGCCGCGTCAGACATGTCCGTTTTCCGTCCTGGGACCTGTTTCACGTGCCGAGCGTTGACCAGCAGCAGCTCGAAGCTCGTCCTCCAGAACCGCCCACACCGGCTTCCAGTACACGCCGGTCGCCTCCATCGTGACCTGCGTCACGCCGTGCGACGCCAGCCAATCCGAAAGCGTCAAGCAACCCGCGACGGTCGTCGGGAACTCCGCGAAGTGCTGCTCACGCCCTTCCCGCTCGCCGCGGGCATCCGCACGCACGCGGTCACCTGCGCCTTGTGCACATCCAGCGCCCCAGGGCGCTCGACGATCGTCTCCATCAAACCTCCCGACCGCGATCGACAGACACCATCGTCGCCCAGGGGCCTCTGAGAACTAGCGAATCTGACAGGCGTGCTCGTGGCAACAATCCGGAGGTCCGGGGAGACCCACACGCCAGACTAGCCTCGGGCTCACCGGCACCAAGGCAGAATCGGCGTCACGGACGACCACCGAATCATCCACCATTTTCATCAGCCCGCGCGGGCCCGCCGGGCACCACGACTAGCCAGGAAATTGCAAACGTTGCCGGCCGAAGAGTCGCCCCTGCCTCGCACGGCAGGGGCGACGCCGGGGACGGCGGGATAACCCGCACAGTCGTGAATGCATGAGTGTGGAGCAACCGACGATCGGAGTGCTCGCTCCTTAGGACCGGGACGTCGGCAGCCAGCTCCACCGCTCTGCCCGCTTCAACCCCGGCCGCCTCATCCGCAATGAGCCTGAGCGCCGTCCGCCACGATCGTCTGCTTCTCGCCGAAAGAGAATGCAGCGCCGCAGGCGGTGCGATAGTCGGCGGACTGCGGCGGAGCCGCCCGGACGAGCGCAACAGCCGGCGCGTCCACGGTTGCGATTAAGACCCGACGGCTGCGACACTTGGCTGTACCTGGAGCGCCGCCACGATCGAGGACCGACGTTTCCATAAACTGCAAACACTCCGGTAGAGAGGCGAGATCGATGGCAATTGGACCTGTTCAGCTGATCGTCATAGGCTTCAACCACCCCGATTTCCACGGTGAGATCATCGCCGAGCTCGAGCGGCTGCACGACGAAGACACCGTCCGCGTGATCGACGCGCTCGCGGTCCATAAGGACGCAGACGGAGAGATCGAGGTTGTGCATCTCAGCAACCTCAGCAAAGACGAGGCGATCGAGCTCGGCAGCAAGGTCGGCGCCCTGATCGGTCTTGGGATCGAGGGCGAAGAAGGAGCCGAGCAAGGCGCCGAGCTCGGCGCGGAGGCGGCGGCCGACGGTGTCGAGGTCTTCTCTGATGAGCAGGCGTGGGATGTGCTTGAGGAGATCCCAAACGACTCAGCCGCCGCGCTCGTGCTGCTCGAGCATCACTGGGCGGTCCCGCTGCGGGACGCGATCGTGCGCGCGGGCGGTTTCCGGATTAGTGACGGCTTCATTAGCCCGCTCGACCTGGTCGACATCGGGCTCGTGTCGGCCGAGGAGGCCAAGGAACTGCACGCCATCGAGACCGCCGGAGGCGCCGGCTAGAACACAAACCAAGGAGGCACGGGATGTTTGGATCGCGCAGAGTCGCACGCCGCACATCACGGCGCGTAGCGCGCCGACGTTAGATAAGGGCTCTTGACCTCGGCCGGGCCGATGCTCAGCCCGGCCGAGGTGAATGTTGCCCTCGGCCGTCTCCGCGGCCCCCGCGACTTCATGTGATTGGTGATCCTGTGAATCGGCGGCCGCTGCGATCGGGGCGCTTGTTCTGCTGGCGGCCTGTGTTGTCTTGGCGGTGGTCGTCGGCGTCCTGCGTGGCCTGTCGGTGCTCGCGTGTTTGGTTGTTGCCTGTGTTCGCACGTTTTTCGCCTCATGGAGGCTATGCCAGCACCCCGATCAAACCGGAGGTCGCCACGGTAACCGGCGTTCCGCCGGGCTTCTCGAGTGGGATCGCACCCACCAGGTCAGGCTGAGGCGCTCTCCGGGGCCGCCCGGCGATCGCGGTACGGAGGGGTCGTGGACGACCAGTCGCGCTGCCCCCTCGCGCAGCGCCGCCCACGTCGCGGTCCCCGGCTTTGCCGGAGGCAACGCTTCGCGCAGCCACGCGGTCAGCGCGGGCTCGCCCGCAACTTCTGCGGCCATGCGGCGCAGCACGCCTTCGCGTACGAGGTGCACACTCGAGGCGTCGGCGACAGTCGCGAGGGCAACCACACACAGCGCCTCTAATCCGGGCGGCGCGGCAAGCGGCTGGACGCGACCGAACGCCATAGTCACGACGGTGCCGCGCCCGTGGCGGCCAAGAGCGATGTCGAGCGACTGGGCCAGGGCTCCCACCGTGGCGAGACCATGACCGATCCCCGGAGAGTCCTGACGGGCCGCGATGCTGCTGCCGTAATCGACGACCTCGACGATGACGCGCTCGCCGTCAACGTCACAGCTAACGCGGACCTCGCCACCCTCGCCATCGTAGGCGTGAACGATCACGTTGGTGACAGTCTCGGACACGGCGAGGGCGATCGCGTCCGTCGCGTTTTCCGAAGCTCCCGCGTCGGCGGCGAACGCCGCGGCATGGTGTCGCAGCTGACTGACGACGGACGGCACCGCGGGCATTACCCATACGGCGCTTTGCCCAAGTGACGCGCCCATAAATCGAAAGCGTATCTACGACTGCCGCCACAGAGGCCTAGGCGAGTCGCCACGATCACCCCGCGAGTTCCGCGCCATTGGTGGGACGCTGCGGGCCTCTCCACAGGACCAGACGGAAGCCAGGATCGAGCGTCGTCGGGCGCGTGGACGTCACACGCGCCGGCTGCTCGTCCGCCTCGGAAGTGGCCACGGCGGCGACTGGCCGCTGCATCACGATCCGACATGAGGGTGGATGCGTTCGCGCCGTGGGCTGGATGGGTGCTGATCGCGCTCGCCTGTGGCCGAAGGCGTCTATGGATTGCTTGGGGGCGGGAGCCGCCCGCTGCGGGGATCAGGAGCGCCGTCGTGCTATGTCGAGCTCAGTTGCACGATTCCGAACGCCAGAACGCCGATCCCGAATGCGGCGGTGAGCGGAGCAACGACGACCGGCCAGTGAGCAGACAGCCAATCGCTGACCGGCCGAAGGATGCGCTCGGCGCGCTCGCCCATGATCGCGATCACGACGGCGATCGCGATCAGCGGCAGTGTGTAGACGAGGCAATAGAGGACCAGGAGCGACAGCTTGCCGACGTCCGAGACGCCCGAGCCGGCGATCATCGCGATCGCGGCGAAGTAGGGAAACGCGGTGAGCAGCTCCACGCCCGCGATGCCGGCCCCCATCAGCGCAGCTGGCCGGTGCGCCTTACCTTGATCATCGCTCTGCTCGGTGCTCACCAGCGCCTTGCGGCGGATCCAGACGACGGCGCCGCCGAACACGAGCACGACCCCCGCGAACGCGATCAGCCCGTACTTGACGGTGCTGCCCGGCTTCGGGACCAGCGACAGGATCAGGTCTCCAAGTCCGATCGCGAGCGCGAGGCCGGAAACGAACGTGACGATCAACGCCGCTGCGGTGAATGCCGTGGTTTGTCGGCGCGGATGCTTGCCTGTAGCAACGAACAGCTCGCCGCCGATCAACGATGGGTTAACGCAATCGGCCAGCGCAATCGCGACCACGGCAACTGCGAGCTTGAGCATGGCGTGGGGAGCATCGCACTCGGCCCAAGTTCAGCGATGCCCGCGGTCACGCGACGCCACTCACACCCGAGTTCGTGGCACCTGGCGGGCGGCGGTCGGACGAGGTCCTTGTCGTTAAGTCGGTACGAGCCGCCGTTTGAGGTTGGGGATCCCGGCGTGGTGCACGAGCCGGTCGAACCACGGCGGCGGCGGCGGTGTCGTCGTCGCCGAAGATCTCGCATCATCACCCTGTTTGGGTGAGCCGTGCGCGTGGGCTGCCGCATATGTTTTCGGGCATGGGTTCGCAGCCGGACGAGACGGTGAAGGGGCAGCCCGACGAGGTGGTGACTGCGCAGGAATTCAGCGCCTTGGTTGGAGAGTTGAGCAACTGGAATCGGTGGGGGCCGGAGGATCAGCGCGGCGCGCTTCATTTCCTGACTGCGGAGCGCATTGCGGCGGCTACTGGGCTCGTCCGGGATGGCATGACGGTCTCGCTGAGCCTGCCGCTGAACACGACTCCGGCGATCCATAACCCTGTGCCGGCGGACCACTATATGACGGCGCCGACCGAGCTTGATGGCGACGACGAGCCGGTGGAGTTCATGAAGGACTACGTTGGGCTTGACTACCACAACGACGGTCACACCCACATCGACGCGCTGTGCCACGTCGCCTACCAGGGCTTGATGTACAACGACCGTCCGCAGGCTGCCGTGACGGGACATGGCGCCGGGGTCAACTCGATAGACGTCCTCAAGGACGGTCTCGTCGGACGCGGCGTGCTGCTCGATATCCCGCGTCTGCGAGGCCTGCCATGGCTGGAGCCCGGCCAGCATGTGTTCGCGGAGGATCTCGAGGCGGCCGAGTGCGAGCAGCGCGTGTCGCTCGGGGAGGGCGACATCCTTCTGGTTCGCACCGGCCATTGCCGGCGTCTCGCCGAGCTCGGCCCGTGGGACACGCGTGGGTCCAAGGCTGGGCTGCATCCGACTGCGCTGCGGTTCGTTGCGTCCCGCGCAGTCGCGGCGCTCGGGTCAGACGGCAACAGCGACACCGCGCCGAGCAGTACCGATGGGGTCGACTTCCCGATTCACGCGCTCGCCATCGCCGCGATGGGATTGCACTTGTTGGACTACCTCCAGTTCGAGGATTTGGCCTCGGCGTGCGAGCACGCCCGGCGGTGGGAGTTCCTCTTCATCGCAGCGCCGTTGCGGATCGTCGGCGGAACCGGATCGCCGATCAACCCGCTCGCCGTGCTGTGATGCCCTCGGAGTACCGCATCGAGATGGTGCGCGTAGGCGGGATGCGGGCGTGGTCGCTGAGCGACGCCCGGGCGAATCTTCATTGCACCTGGGTGCCCGGTGCGGGCATGTTGGGCGCGTCGCTCGTGCACGGAGGCGACGAGCTGCTTTGGCAGGGCGCTGGGGTGCGTGCCTACGCGCGCGAGCGAAAGTTCATGGGTATCCCTTTCTTGCATCCATGGGCCAATCGGCTGGATCGGTTCGCGTATGAAGCGAACGGCCACCATGTCGTGCTCGACCGTCTCTCGCCGTTACTGCTTCTTGACGATCACGGCCTCCCGATTCATGGTGTTCTGACTGCCTCTCGCCGGTGGGTGGTCCGGGAGCTGGCGGCTGACAGCGATGGGGCCAGGCTGGTGTCTTCACTGGATTTCGATCGTCCTGAACTGCTTGAGGCGTTCCCGTTTCCCCATCGGGTCGAACTTGCCGTTGAGGTGTCTGGCGGCGCAGTGCAGGTTCGCACCACGCTCACCGCGACGGGCAGTGAGCCCGTCCCGGTCGCGTTCGGCTTCCATCCGTACTTCCAGCTCCCCGGGCTGCCTCGGTCACGCTGGGAGGTCATATTTCCGGTGCACGAGCGCCTGCCGCTCGACTCGTTGATGGTCCCGACCGGCGCGATCGAGCCCGCGAGTCCCCTCACCGGTGCGGTCGGCGAGCGGACCTGGGACGACGAATTCGACGGCGTCGACCCAGGCGCGTGCTTTGAACTCAGCGGCGGCGGTCGTACGATCGAGGTGCAGTACACCGAGGGATACCCGGTGGCGCAGATCTTCGCGCCGCCGGACGCGGAATACGTTTGCATCGAGCCGATGACCGCGGTCGCGAACGCGCTCGACGGACCCGACGACGAGCTTCGGTGGTTGCCTGCCGGCGAGCAGCACGGCGCTACTTTCCGGATCGTTTGCCGACGGGACGCGGACGCGGTGCACGCGGGCAGGTAGGCGTCCGCGTCGCGCTCGCTAGACCAAGCGCGTGGCGAAGCATCTCCATCCTCCGATTCGGATGAGGATCTATTGGAGCCGGGCGTGTATGACCTGGTCGTGTTGCAGTTGCGGGCGTTCGGTGCCTCGGAGCAAATCGCCGATATCGCCAACCAACTCGAGCGAATCCACGGCGCACGTCACGTGATCGTGAGCGGCAACGGCGCGGCGGGTCGGGCGCTCGTGACCGCAGACCTGGTTGACGACGCCGTCGACCAGGCCGTCGAAGCGATCAAGCGCAGGGGTCTACCGCCAGATGATGTCGCGCTGGTTCGGCTCGAGTCGATAGGCCCGACTGTGGCGCAACGCCCTCTCTCGAGCGTGTTGTGGGCGGACTTCCTCAGCCAGGCCGGCGTTGAACGCCCGCCCGCTCGCGAGGTACCTCGTGTTCATGGCCACGGCCGGCGTGATCGCGGCCCCCGGCGTGATCTATGCCAATACCACCCTCGTGGTGGGCGGCCGACGTCGCGGTGCAAACGATCTACGCGCGACTGGGCACCAAGCGAGGCATGCTGCTCGCGCTCATCGACCTCATCGACCAAGAGGCCGGTGTCGAACGGCTCGTCGAGCAGGTCAACAGCGCCACGACCCCATCCGACACCCTGAGCGCCGGCATCCATCTCACGCGGGTCTTCCAGGAACGCTGCGGCGACATCATCGGCGCGCTGTTCTCCGCCGCAGGCGCCGAACCAGAGCTCACCGACGCGGTGGCCGAGGGACAACGACGCCACCGCGAGGGCGCGCCAATCACCATCGACCGGATCCTCCACCTCAACGGACTCCGCGACCACGCGCACCCCGAACACGCCCAAGTGCTGCTCGCGCTCAGCACCAGCCACGAAGCATGGCGCGAACTAACCCACAGCTACAAGCTCAGCTGGGACGACGCCGAAGCCTGGCTCACCGACGCCCTCGCCCTGCTCAAGCCCGCCACCCAGAAAACCAAGCACCTCCTCCCGCGAGGAAGCAAGTCCGTCGAATCGATCCAGATAGACCCCATCCCGCCAGTTGTGCGTCTCTCGATCCTGTCCGCACGAGGTTGGGTGGCGAGATGCGCTGATCGGCCGCTTGAAGCGCGCGGTTGATCGACCCGCATCGCGACGATTCGCGACGGTCGCTCAACCATGCACGCCGGGGACGGGACGACCATCCTCCAGATAGACGCACCACTTTGCCCCGACGCCAGCAGCCACGCGACGTCGGACTGGGCCGCTCAGCATCGCGATCGCCTCAGGCAGTCCGACAAAGCGATGCTCGTCGATCTCGCCGTCCTGGACCCTGATCGCGCTGAGCTGGCGATCGGTGAACGTACCGCAATCAAACAGGAACCGGAGGCCGCCGGGACGGTTCGGCTTGGGGCGCAGGAAGTCGACGCAGACGAGCCGTCCCTGAGCAACCTCAAGACCGCACTCCTCGCGGGTCTCACGGCGGCACGCCGCCCACGGCGACTCCCCGTCTGGCTCGATCTGACCACCAGGAATAGTCCAGCCCTTCTTGTAGTTGGGCTTCAAAACCAACAGTCTCCCGTCCCCGTCGAACATCATGGCGCTCGCTGACGCGGGGATCCGAGGAACCAGAGGCAAACCCTCGGCGATGATGGGCTCGGCCATGGCACGATCATCGCCGAAACCCATCTGCAAGTGTTCGCATAGCCTTCTTGGGTCCGCGCGGTGATCGCAACACCCGCCCAGTTGGAGGGACTTTCTAGGTCGTCTGAGCTCCGTGGTTGAGTAGCGCGCCGGTCGTCGCGAAGCCGAGCCCGTAGCGCGAAGGCGCCGCGGCGATCGGCGCGCTGTCCGGCCGCTTGGCTCCGCTCGACGGCATGCGGCAGTCTCGGTTTCGTGGGTCCCGCGGCGAGGAAGGGAAGCGCTCGCCGATCGCCGGTCCGAGCGTCTGCTTGCTCGGTTACGGCTAGCACCGCGGCGTCGCGAAGTTGCGCTTGGTCGCCATAGGGATGGCGCGGGCGACGTCTGGCCCGGCGAGTCCTTTCGTGGCAGAGCGCGCTTGTCACGGTCGCGCAGCCCGACGTCTCAATCAGGAACCCTGACTATTCCACGTTCCCGGCGCGTCTCATCCGGGGTCAGCGATCTTACGGACCCGGGAAGCGGGCGACCCCTCTTGACCGGCAGAGCCTTGGCGTAGGCTCGCCGCTTCGGTATAGTTGCCGGCGGGGGGAAACGTGACCGGAATCGTGCGGGCCAGTATCGCAGTGCTGGCGGCTAGCGCAGCCGTAATGATCGGAACGCCGGCCGTACAGGCGGCGATCACCCCCACCGAGGGTGCCTCGTTCACCGCGGAGGTGGCCAGCTTTTCGGTCACCTGCAGCGAGTTCAGCTCCCACGCCAACGCGTGCCTGGTCTGGCCGGTCGTCCGCGACGCCACCGTCACCTGGGGAGACAAAGCCGCCGCCAGCCCGGGCACCCTGAGCTCGCCCACGCAGAGTTCCCCGAGCGCGAACACGAGGCAGTACACCGTCACCGCGACCCACACCTACGCCGAAACGGGCTCGTACACGATCACCACGACGGTGACGACCGACTCCGACGGGACCGCCACCATCGGGCCGGCGGGAACGCCGACCTCGGCCGTCGTCGGCAACCAGCCGCTGAGGTCGCCGGGGGGCACGCCCGTGTCGGCGTCCACGGGGGTGTTGTTCTCCGGGCGGGTCGCCACCTTCACCGACGACAACGCGTCCGGGAAGGCCAGCGATGACGCGGCCACCATCACCTGGGGCGACGGAGCCACCAGCGCCGGGACGGTCATCGCCGTCTCGGGCCAGACCTACCAGGTCACCGCCAGCCACACTTACGCCGCCAAGGGCACCTACCCCGTCGGCGTCACGGTCGTCAACGGCGGCCAGGCGTTCACCATGCCGGCCGAGACCGCGACCGTGTCAGACCCGCCGCTCACCCCGGCGTCCGTGTCGTTCAGCGCCTCCCAGGGAACCCGGTTCTCGGGGCCGGTCGCCCGGTTCACCGACCCCAACACGCTCGCCACCGCCGGCAGCTTCACCGCGACGATCACCTGGGGTGACGGCAGCGATCAGACCGTCGGGGCCGTGAGCGCCGCACCGGGCGACGGCTTTCAGGTCACCGGTGGTCACACCTACAGCACCGCCGGGGCGGCGACGGTTACGGTCAAGGTCAGCTTCGGCTCAGACCCGCCCACGACCATCACCAGCATCGCGCAGATCACCGCCGCCAAGAGCAACAGCCCCAGCACGGGCCCCACCATTAACGCGCCGACGCTAACCGTAGGCGGTGGAATGAGCATCCGTCATCTCTCAGCCGCCGGCGCCACCGCCACGATGGACATCACCTGCGCCAAGACAGCCGCGCGCGCCTGCGCCGGCTCTCTGGCCGCCACCTCACCCTCACCCGCGCGGGCGCGACCAGCGACCCCGATCCTGCACAACCCCACCGTCGCCCACACCTCATTTCACGTGGGCCAGGGCCAGACCCGACGAGTGAAACTCACCCTCAATCGTGCCGGTGTCCGGCGGCTGCGCGCCAGCTACCAACTGCACGTCACCGTGGCCCTCACCGGCACCGCGACCCGCACGTTCGCGGTCACCTACGCGTACCCGAAGATCCGGACGCTCATCACCTACTCCGCGACCTTCAAGCCCATCTGCTGCGCGCCCGAGCCGGTCAGCGACCTCGTGTTCAGCAACATCCCCCGCCGCGCGCATCTGACCATGGTCTGCCGCCGCGGAGCCTGCACGCCGCACGCTCGGTCCTTCTACGCCCACGGCACCATCCTCGGGCTGGGGCGGTCGGTGGTGATCGTTACCCTGGCGCCGCACGCCACCGTCGACTTCGAGGCGACCAAACCCGGGGATGTCGGCGTGGTCGTCGAAGTCTCCAACCCCGGCTCCGGCCCCCCGACGAACCTGACGCTGTGCCTGCCGCCGTGGGCGCATCACCCCGTCACCTGCCCGTCGGGCGGCTCGGGCGACTGATCATCGCGCGGCCGCTACTGAGGACCGGCTCTGCCGAGGCCGGATCTGACTCGATAACCGAACGGCCACGCGGGGAGGAGAGGATCGTGCTCCGTTGCGTGGCGGGGCGCGGTCGCGCGACACATGGGAGGATCGAAAATGAGGACCAGGACGATAGTTGGAGCGGTTGCCGCGGTCGTGGCGACAACCGGATCCGGAGTTGCGGTTGCTGCTTTGTCAACGCCGGGTGTGACGATTACTGGCGCCCTACCATGGCCACTACGCGGAGATGAGCCGAGCCTGTAGTTACTACCCAGTAGGTCCTGGAAGCTCGCTCAAGCTTCCTGACCTTATTGTGCAATTCGGCACGCTCAACCACGGGGGGCGTCCGGCCATTGAACTGCCTAAAGCTCGCTTTCACGGCGATATCGACTTGGCAAAGCTCCACAACGGCTCGGTGTTCTTTGAGGAGAACGACAAGAAGGCATCGTTTGCAGGTGTCCAAGCGGGGCATCCGCATCAGGGATCCGGACATCTGCTCTTGGACGCCAACCATCTCTCGGGCACCCTGACAGCGACCATGCCACATCTGCCCATCTCGGCGCAGAGAGGGGCCGGCACGGTCCATCTCTCCGCAAGGTTTACCTGCTCGTCATAAGAAGGCGCTTATCTATGAACGGGGCACCGCACGAGCTACTACTGAGGCGACGGATCGCCTCGTCAGCGCTCCAGACGCGCCGACCCGAACGCAACTGCTGACTCACGGCGGGGGCGTGATACTCGGAGGAGCCCATGCGGTGCTGCCGAAAGTTCCGCAGGTCGTGTGGCCGGGCGGATTATAGCTGTCACGCCACCACACCGGCGCGAACTGGAAGGCGCCGTTGCTCCCCGTGGCCTGCGGCCCGTAGATATTGTCTGTTAGTGCCGATGTCGGCAACTGGGCAGTGTGGGTGTTCGCTTTACCAGCGGGGGACCACTGGTTAAGATCGAGGTTGGCAAACGTCCACACTTGGTTGACGGCTCCGGCGTCGCTCGCGAGGGTCGTGATGGCGTGAAACTGGTTTTGAGGCAGGTTGCCTGCGCCCGCGAACGGATAGGCGGAGGAGCCGTTCGAGTTGCCGCAGTCGAGGGTCTTCACGTCGTCTGAGGTCTGCTCCGACTTGAAGTCGGGCTTGAGGTTGTAGCCTGACCACGCCACAGGGAGCAGCGCGGAATAGGCTGAGGCCCGCGTGCCGGCTTGCAGGGCGTTGATGGCCTCCTTGGTCGCCTCAATCGGCCAATCCCAGGCGGGATCGTTACCCACGTTGGTGCCGACGGCCTGAAGCTTGCCGTAGTCGTAGAGCAGGATCTGCTCCATCTGAAGTACCCATTGCGTGAAGGCGAGCTGCTGGTGCGCCATCGCGTCTTTCCAGGTTCGCGGCGGTCGTGGACACCGCATCCGCACGACCGCCATTGCTATTGGGCTGCTGCATGACCGCGGTAGACAGAGCGAAGGCGGCGCTGGCGATCCCGAACACGGCCGATGCCACCGTCTGGCCACCGATCTTGGCGATGCCCGACGCGATAGCAAGCAGCTGCTGTGAGATCGCCAGCCATTTCATGGTGACGGTCGACGACGGCGGCACGGGCACGCTCTGCTTGACCTCGTCGGTGATCTCCTGCACATCGAAGGGGACTATCCCCGCGGTCGCCTGGTAGGGAGCGAGCAGGTTGGCGCCGAGTTGGTACACCTTGGGTACCCAGGTGAATTCCGTGAGCAGCTGATTCTTGACCGCTTCGAAGTTGGAGCGGCAGTCGGACGGGTTGGTGCAGGTCAGATCGTGCAGCATCGAGTATTCGATAGGCCAGCTCAATTTGAGACTCGTATGTTCGTAGGCTGAGCGCACGTCCTCGTGCGCGGACAGGCCGATGTGCTCGGCGATGTACTTCAGCTCCTGTGTGTCCTGGGCGTACGGCCATGGGGTGGGCGGTTGATACAGGATCTGGTAGAGCGCAGTGTTGGTTACCGAGATAGGGTCACCGGTCAGGGGCACGTAGAGCCCGTCGCGGCCGCGTTCCAAGACCCCCGAGATCTGCCCAGTCTGTGGGTACGGCAACGCCGGGATGTCGGTGGAGGACTCGAGCGCCGAGCCGCGCCACGGCAGGTTGGTGGCGGCGCCGATCAGTGCGTAGCGATGGAGAGGCCGCGTTGGTTCCGGAACCTTGTCCGGCCATTGCCTTGAGCAGGAGGTCGGGGGTGCCGCCCAGTTCGTCCAGATATTGGAGCAGCAGGGGGCTGGCGCCCTGCGAGCTCACGTATCCGTTGCCGACGCTCTGGATGATGACCAGCTTCTGATCGTCCATGCACACCGGTCTCCCAATTGAGCACCCCGTCGACGGCGGAGGAAGGAAATGCCCGACCGGCCAATAGCCGATTGCAGTAAGCGAAGCGAGCAGATCCGCCGAGTTGTTCACGGTGAGGTTGAAGAACGACGCAAGCGTCGTCCGGTTGAGCACTACGATGTGAAGTCCGTCCGAGCCCCGCGGCGCGTAGTCCTGGTTGACGGTCAGCCCGACTCCGGTGGCCGAGGCGGTGGCGGGGCTGCTGATCGTCAGGGTCGACGTCCCCGCACCCGACACGATGGACGCTCCCTGGGGGATGCCGGGACCGGCGATCGTCGCTCCGTCGGCATAGCCGTTCGTGCCGGTGACGGAGGTGATGATGGCGCTATTGGCCGAGGTGCTGCCCGCAATGCCAATTCCGACGCGTACGGCGCAACTGCTGCCGGCGCACGTGTCGACCGACGCGTAGTGGCTGGGTCCGCCGTTGATCACCGTGTAGTAGCCGGCGCCGCCCGTATCGGTGTCGGTTCCCCTCGTCAGGTAGCCGGCGATGCGCCCATCCTGACCGCCGCCCTGTAGAGCCGTCTCCCGCCAGGCCTGTCCGACTTGAAGCCCGGGAATGCCGATCACGCTGAACGACCCGCCGTCAAACGAACTCCGCTGCCAGCTCGGGGGCGTGGGATTACCGGGCCCAACGCACTTCTCGGTCCCTCCCGACCAGCAGTCCGCGTTGGAAAACGTCCAACTCGCCGCGAGCGTCCCGCCGATCGAGTGCAGGGCGCTGTCGAGGTTTGGCAGCGCGTCCGAGGGCAGCGGGTCCGTGGCATTCGGGTGAGTGACGATCACCATCACGGTGTTGTCCAGAGTCTTCAGGTAGGTCCCCAGAGCGTCGAATCCGTGGCTGGTCGCGCTGTACGCGACGTTGGTGAGCATTTGGAGGTTGTCGCGCTCGAGTACCACGACCTGGATCGGCGAGGGTTCCGCCGGCCCGTCGGGTTGGGTCACATACGCGTCTTTGTAGTACTGGTCTCCGACCTGGACGCCGATGGCTCCGTTGAGTGCGATCGTGTTCAGCGGCACGAGCGGCTCCGGATAGTCCGCGGACACGCGCAGCAGGTCATATCCGCGCTGTGGGCCCGTACCGACGCGCAACGCGACCAGGTAGTTACCGGGCACGTCTGGGCGCAGCGCGGTGCGCCCGCCACGCAGTACGCGCAGGCGCGTATGGCTGAGGCTGGGCCGGCCGACGAGAGCCCATCGCACGCCACGGGCTGCTGATAGGCCGGGCACGATCAGCGACCCGCGTGCATCGAGGATGTCTGTCAGCCCGACGGCGGCCGGGAGCTCGAGGCGAGCGATCGCGATGTTGCGCCGCCGGTCGAGCCGGAACGTCCGCGCCACGTCATCGACGCGGCCGTCACGCATGATCAGCCGCACCCGGAGATGGTTCACACCCCGGTGGACACTCCCGAGCTCGGCCAGGTTGAGCACATGTCGCCCACCGAAGGTGGCCGTGACCGGCAGTCTCGCACCCGCTCCGTTCAGCGTAGTCGTCACGCTGGCGACACCCATGCTCGGAGCGCTTAAGATCGCGACCGCCGCTGAGCGCGAGCCGGCTCCGAGCGCGAGCCGGACGCCCAGCGCGCGCGTGTCTCGATAACCGACGACGAAGCGGACACGAACCACCCCATGCGGCGGCCCGCCGCGCCGCCCGGCAGTCACCCAGAGCAGGTTCTCTCCCAGCTGCAGGCCATTCGCCGCGTCCAGCCGCACTCCCAGCCGGTCCGACCGGATCGGCGCGTGGCGGACGAGACGCCGGTTCAGCCGGACTGACAGGCTGCCCAGTGGGCGGGTGATCGACAGCCTGGCGCGCAGCTGCAACCTTCTAGCGCCAGCCGCGGTGCCGGCCACGATCACGGTTCCCGGCCGCGGAGCGAGCACTCTGATGGGTCCGCCGGCCCCACCGGCGGCACCCGCCGACGCCGCAGCGCCGGCCCCCACGGTCACAGTCACCGCCAGCGCGGCGCCGACCAGCAGGGCCAGCCGGCCGACCACCCAGCGCCGTGCACGTCCAGCCGGCGTTCCCGCCGAGACTTCGACGACGGACAAATCCACTAGCGATTTGATCACGGTACCCCAAGGCAACCGTAATTTCGCGCGCGAGCGTTGTCACGGTCGCACTAGGCGCTCGACGCCTTGTTCGACACGATTGCGGGCGACGCGCGCGGCTTGAGATGGGCGTGACCCGATCCGCAGCCTCGGCCATCCGCACCCCATTCGGGCGATCCTCGCCCGCTCGAAGTGCACGTACTGCAGCTGAGGCAGGCCTAACGTGGAATCGTGCCGCTTCCCATGCGCAGCGGTAGCCATCGGACGGCGTTGGCACCCCGCTGCGCGTGATCGCTTTCGTAGCCCGCGGCTGCCAATCGCTGTCATCGCTTCGGCGACGAAACGCAGGCCCGGCGCGGGGCGCCTGCTTGCTCATCGGCGGCTAGCACCGTCCTCGATCGGCTTTCTGAAGCCTAGGCGTTTGCGGGGTCGGTCGTTGAGTTCGGTGGCGACCCAGTCGAGGTCGATCGCGTCGTGGGCTGACAGGTCGGTGCCTTTCGGGAAGTACTGGCGCAGCAGTCCGTTGGTGTTCTCGTTGGTGGCGCGTTGCCACGGCGCGTGTGGGTCACAAAAATAGATGTCGATGTCGGTGGCGACACTGACTTGTTGCCAGTCGCGCAATCTCTGGGCCTTGGTCCCAGGTCAGGGATGCTCGGAGGATCTCGGGGATGGTCTTGATCTTGTCGGTGAGTGCATCGCGGACCTGCTCGGGTTTGTAGCCGTCGGGGAGGTGCACCAGCATCGTGTACCCGGTGGTCCGCTCCCCCAGCGTGCCGATCGCGGTGGCGTTGTTCTTGCCGATGATCAGATCGCCCTCCCAGTGGCCGGGGACGGCGCGGTCATCTGCCTGCGCGGGCCGCTGGCTGATGTTGATCATGTTCGGGATCCGATTCTTGCGCTGGCCGGCCTGGCGGCAGGGACGGCGCAGCGCCCGCCCGGTCCGCAGACACTTCGTCAGATCACGGCGCAGCGCGCCGCGGGACTGGACATACAGCGATTGGTAGATCGTCTCGTGCGACACCCACATCTCCGGGTCTTGCGGGAAGTCTTGGCGGAGACGCCCGACGATCTGCTCCGGTGAGTAGCGCCGCCTGAGATCTTGCTGCACCTTCTCACGCAGCACCAGGTTCGTCGCGAGCTTGGCTGGCTTGGGTCGACTCGCGCGCTCGTACGCCAGCGCGTGCGCGGGCCTCGCGCGATACCCACCGGCACCGCCGGCGTTGCGCGCCAGTTCGCGACTGATCGTCGACGGGCTGCGACCCAACCGCCGCGCGATCGATCGCATCGACTCGCCACCGGCCCGGGCGGGTGTTGCGATCACCGCGAGAACCCAAGGCACCCCGAACGGGACGATCGGAGCATGCTCCTCAGGTGTGAGAGCGCGCTCTCCCCACTCGTCCCCGCGCGCCGCCCGTCGCGCGCCGCGCTGCTGCTTGGTGATGTCAACCAGTCGCGACGGTTGAGCCTGAAACCCGCTGCGGGTCTACCGCGTCTGTCAGGATTCGGTGGTCGGCGACCTCCAGTGGTCTGGGAGCCCGAGAGTGCGTCTGATCTCATGGAACGTGAACGGCCGCCCAGGCCCTGCGCTGTCCCGCCAGCTCGCTGTGGTGCGCGAGCGCGGCGCCGACGTGGTGGCGCTGCAAGAGATCCGTGCAGAGAGTCTTGGCGTGTGGCGCGAGGGCTTGAAGCACGCCGGGCTCGAGCACGTGCTCGATAGTTCGGGTCTGTTGGCGGTGCCGTCGCTGAGCGGCCGCGAATATCGGCGGATCTACTTCAACGTCGTCGCATCACGCTGGCCGCTGCGGCGTCTGCCCGGGCTGCGACTGGAGTTCCCCGAGCGTTACCTGGCCGCAACCTGCGGCCGCGCCGGTGCCGAGTTCGAGATCCACGTCGCGCACCTGCCGCCGGGTTCGACGCGCGGTCTGGTCAAGGTCGAGATGTTCGAGGCGCTGCACACCAGACTCGCGACGCCCTGCGAGCGCCCGCGGGTCCTCTGTGGTGACCTCAACACTCCGCGCGCCGAACGTGACGACGGCACGGTTGAGTTCTGGGGCGCACGTCACCCGCCGCACACCGAACGCTGGGACAAGGCCGAACGCAGCGTGGTGCTCGGGCTGGGCGAGTATGACCTCCCCGACGTGTTCAGGGCGCTCAACGGTTACACGGCGACCGATGCCAGCTGGTTGGCACGGCGCGGCGGACACTCGTGGGGCCGTCGCTACGACCACGTCTTCGCCTCCCGGCGACTGAGGCCAACTGCCTGCCGATACCACCACGCGTGGCGCCAGCGAAGGCTGTCGGATCATTCTGCGATAGAGGCTGACTTTGCGGCCTGAGGCTGGGGAATGATCGCCGCCGACGCGATAGCGCCGCGTGGAGAATCGCGGGTGGCGAAAGCAATCGCGGCGGATGCGAGCTGGGCTCGGCCCAATTGCAGCCAGAACCCGCAGATCTGGCGGCGAGTGAACGCATGAACATAGAACGGGCCACCCGAGCCATGGCGGTCAGTCGGGTGCCTGGCGACACTCCAAGTGATGGGAGGTCTTTGCACGAGCGGGCGCTCTGGCAGCGTGCGCATTCGTCGACATCGACGAGGTGGGCCCTGGATGCGATGGGCTGCGGCCGTGATGGCCACAGGCGCGTGCGTACTCGCCGCGCTCCTCATCGTCGCGTCAATCGACGGCTCAGCCGGCTCGATCGCCGCTGCGGCCGCACCGGCGCAGCGGATCGGAATGAAGGTCCTGCTCATCACCGACACCGCTGGCGAGGTCTCCTATCAGGATTGGCAGAACACGCTGGAACGCGAAGGGGTGCCCTTCGACAACGTGGTCACGTCGACCAACTCGGCGCTACCTCGCCTGTCGACGACGGGGGCCGGCGGTGCGCAGATCGCAAATTATGAAGCCGTCGTGGTGGCCACATCGGGGCTCGAGGGTCTGACCCCGGCGCAATGGGCGACGCTCCAGACCTATGAGCACCAGTTCTCCGTGCGCCAGGTCACGGCCTACGTCTACCCGAGTCAGGACTACGGCCTGACCACGCCGGCCGCCGGAATGCCCCTGACGGGCACAACGCCGCTGACGCTGACCAGCGACGGCACCAAGGCGTTCCCGTATCTGAAGGCCGTGTCGCTCGACTCGACGGGGACGTACGGATACGAGGCGACGCGTCTGTCAGGAGCCAACGTCGACACGCTCATCTCCGGACCTAATGGCAGCTCGATGCTGGGCGTCTACGCGGCGGCGGATGGTCGGCAGATCATGTACCAGACGTTCGATGAGAACCAGTACATGGTCCAGAGCGAGTTGCTCCGTCACGGCGAGCTGGCCTGGCTCGCACGGAACACGTTCTTCGGGACCGAGCGCAACTACCTGGAGACCGACATCGACGACAATTTCCTCGCCGACGACAGCTGGAGCATCGCGGGAAACGCCACCACGGGAGCCCATTCCACGGACTACAACCCCGCCGATGCCCTGCGCGAGGTCCCGTCGGACGTCGTCACTGCGGGCCAGTGGTCCGCCGCCCACGGGTTCAGGATCGACATGCTCTTCAACGGTGGCGGCAGCGTTCAGTGGGCCGACGGCTGCACCGAGGCCGCGTCGGGCGACAACGGGACCGGCCCGACGACCACCGACTGCAGCGCGACAGCCCCCGGCACCGACCCACTGCTGGCGGAGTTCCAGGCAACGGATGCCGCGACAGGGAAGCCGTACACCGCCGACTTCGGCTGGATCAGTCACACGTGGGATCACCCGAACCTCGACGAGGGATGCGCCACCCAGAATTACATTGAGGCTGAGCTCAACCAGAACACCTCGTGGGGAGCGACACCGGCAGCAGGCGGCAATCCGAACACCGGCGGCCTGGGGCTGTCGCAGAGCACGAGCCCAGACGCGGCGCTCGGGACCGAGAACCCCAACGTCATCATCACCGGCGAGCACTCGGGCCTGCCCAACCTGGTGCCCGGGAATCCGGGACAGGTCGACCCGCCCGACTTCGACGAGGTGACCCCCTCCACCACCGGCGGCACGCTCGCCGCCGGGTCCTACGCCTATGCGATCGCCGACCAGTTCAACCCCGCGGCGCCAGGTGCGGCGCCGGTGGCGGGCTCTGGCGAGTCGGCCGCTTCCGTCTCACAGACGGCGGTCACCGGCACGACTGGTTCGGTGGCGCTGACCTGGGACGCGGTGTGCCACGCCGCCGACTACATCATCTACCGCGCGCCGGTGACCGGGACCACCGTCGGGTCCTGGTCACAGCTCGCCGTCATCCCGGCCAACACGACGACCGACTTCACCAACCCCACCGGCAACTCGACCACGAACACGGCCGGGGGCGGCGCGTCCGTCAAGTCGTTCAGCGACACCGGCGTCGTCGGGACGCCCGCGCCGTCCGGCGAGCCGCAGACCGTAGGCACGGCCGTGGAGACCGGTTATGAGCAGAATCCCAACCTCGACGCCGCCTTTTCCGCCACCGCCGGCGGCGGTATCAAGTACTTCGGTTCCGACGCCTCCAAGCCGTACCCCAGCCCGGCGGACGCGTCGTTCCCGACCGGCGGCTACAGCGGTGCTCAGACTCCGGCCGGAGGCTCGTTCCCCGACACCGGCGCCACCGCCACACCCCGATACCCGACCAACGTGTACTACAACGTCTCGACCAATGCCCAGGAGGCCGACGAGTACCAGACGCTATATGACCTTCCGACCTGTGTGCCGGTGAGTGGGGTGACCACGTGCAACCCAGCCGGCACACCGTTCACGATTGCGCAGATTATCGCCAGCGTCGACCAGAACATGTTCCAGCACATGATGGGCAACGACGCGCGGCCGCATTACTTCCATCAGACCAACCTGATGACATCGACCGCCAGCGGGGTCACCGGCGACGGCAACGGCCTCTACTACGAGACGATGAACCCGCTGCTGGCACAGTACAACCAGTACTTCGCCACCAACGCCCCGATCGAGCAGCCCACCATGGCGCAGATCGCGGCTCTGCTGACCCAGCAGTCGGGCTGGGCGGCCGGTCAGGGGCACGTGGCCGGTTCGATCACCGGCAACGTCGTGACGGTCACCAACGGCACGGGTGCCGCGCTGTACGTGCCTCTCACCGGCACCACCGTCGGGAGCCCCTACGCCGGTGGCCAGTCCGGCTGGACCCTCGCCCCGGCGGGCACGAGCACGTACACCGCCTTCGCGGCGTGGCCGGTCCCGCCCAGCGACAAGGTCATCGTGATGGTCCCGTTCGGACCGAAGCCGACGACCGGCGGCGGTAAACCGCCGATCCGCTACGTGGCGGTGCAGGCCAAGCCCAAGACCGTGCGCATCAAGCGCGGCCGGATCACGGTGTCGCTAGCGTGCAAGGCGACCAAGGGCAGAACAACCCGCGGTCGGCGATGCGCCGGCAGCTTCAAGCTCACGCTCTCGCGCCACACCCTGTCGCACAAGTTCTCGTTCAAGTCCGGCAAGGTCGACCGCATAACGCTCAAGCTCCCTAAGACGGTCAAGCGGGCGGCCACCGTTGCGCGTAGGCACAAGCACCACAAGCTCACCGGTAAGCTCGTGATCAAGACACAGTTCACCAAGAAGATCAAGGCGACCCGGAAGGGCACGCTGACGGTCCGCACCTGATCACATGTCCGCTTCGCGCGGGCAGATCGGAGTCCGGTCACAACGGGCCTCCGACCCGCCTACGGGATCGCTGGGTGACCTCTCGCGATCGGCGATCCGCCGTCGCTGTTTCGAGATGCAGGAGCCCGGCGTCAGCGCTGGTACTCGATCATCGCGGCAGCGCAGCCAATGCCGGGTATTGACCTCGCGCACATAGCCGCTGCGGGCGCTGTTTGAGGCCGCCAAGTCCGCCTGCCGGCCCGCCAGCCGCGACTACGCCGACTACCACGCGCTCAAGAACCGCGGGCTGTCACACACCCGAGCGTCGCTAACGATCGCCCGCAAGCTCGCCCGCCGCTCCTACCACCTCCTGCGGGCGCTCGGCCCCACCGCGCTCGACCCACCAGACATCACGTCCGGCAACCGCTCTGACCAAGCCCACACGTCCACGATGCGTCCCACACATGCGGCCAGCTCCAGCAGCGATCGAGGCACCCACCCCAAACGTGGCGGCCCACGAAGACAGAGCGGCCGCAGTCGCTCCACCAAAACGACCGATCAACCATCAAGTCACCGGCCACCACCACCGGCAGTCGCGGGCCCAGATAAGGCAGGGCGTCCACGGAGCCAGACACCCTGGGAGGTACTTGACAACACGAACGAGCTCAGATAAGCGATCGTCAGGTGAGCTGACCCGCCGGACCTGAACTAACAGGGTCCCGCCGAGTGCGGCGCTGCCGAGCTCAAGCACACCAGCCGCGCGTCGGCGACCACTGTCGTTCGACCGCAGCCCAATGTCGAAGCCCGGAAGGATGCTCTGATGCGGGCCAACAGCAGCTCGGGTCGGGCTGGGGGCGAGCTGCAGGTCTCGCTCACCGCACCCAGCTCTGGTCGACGAGGAACGACCAGACCGGGTTGAACTGGTAGTTGCCGAGGCGTTTGGAGACGAGGTCGATCACGCGAGGGTTCACCGTGGGCGCCCACGCCGCCTCATTGGTGATCCTCCGGTCGATCGAGGTCCACAGCGTCGCCGCGGCGCGGGGCGCGTCGAGCTCGAGAGCTTCGGCGCGCCTGATCTCGCGGTCCAGGGCGGGATCACAGAAGAGATGGTCGTTGCCGTCGCCGTCACAGGCAAAGAACGACGGGATGTATGACGAGGGGTCCGGGTAGTCGGTGAGCCAGTCTCCGTTCGTGCTCAGCGGGAAGCGTGCGGCCTCGCCGAAGATCGACCCGGTCGACATGAGATGCACGGTCGCGCGGTAGCCCAGGGTGCGGAGTACGGATGCGACGTACTCCGGTAGCTGCGGCGGGATGAAGCCCTCGTCGGTTGACCCGAGGACGGCGACGCGGTCGCCGCGCGTGCCGGATGCGCTTACCAGTCGCCTGGACTGTGCGAGTGCGGGACCCCCATAGCTCCCGTCGGAAGCTGGATTGCGCGTGTAGGGGCAGTACCGCCGGTACCCAGGCAACCCGGGCGTGAACACCTGGCACGTGGGCGTTGCGAATGCAGGGCCGCCGTAGAGCCGGGCGATCTTCGTGCGGTCGATCGCGTCGTTGAGCGCTCGGCGCGCTTGCAGCTTGTCGAACGGCGCCAACCGTGTATTGAAGGTTAGGAAGTCAACGGCCGACAGCACATGGGTGTGCAGCCGAACGGGAGACTGGATCTCAATCTGCCCGTAGTCGGATGGCGCGATCAGGCCGTTGAGCCAGTCGGCCCGTCCGTCACGCACCGCTGCCGTGGCGGCCGGGACGCTGGTGTAGTTGCGCCACACGATGGTGTTGGGATTGCCGGCCGGTTGGGCCGCGTGCGACCACTCCCGAAAACGGCGGTTTCTGGCGAACGTGACTCCGGCTTGGTCGGCCCGGGCGATGCGGTAGGGGCCGGTGCCGGCGAACGGGTGCAGGGCGATGTCGCGGTCTGGCGTCCCGGGCGGTACGGGCGCCGTGTAGTCCTGCTCGGTGAGCTGGTAGAGGAACTCGGGATCGGATGTGGTGAGGTGGAAGACGATCGTGCCCGCGGTGTCGTTGGTCACGACGCCCCGCGAGAGGTCGCAGGAGGCCGCTCGCGCGGCGCACGCGGACGCGCCCACGATGTCCGTGTAGTAGTCGGCTCCCGGCGAGCCCACCTCAAACAGCCGTTCGAGGGCGCGCCGGAAGTCACCGGCGTGGACGAGGCTGCCGTTGGAGTAGCGGATCCCCGGTCTCAGATGGAACGTGTACGTTCGCCCGTCGTCCGTTGATTTGGGGAGGCTGAGCGCAAGGTCCGGGACGAGGCGTAGCCCGGCGACCCCGCTGGTGTGGTCAAACGTGATGAGCGTGTCGTACACGAGGCCGTCAAATTGCGGCGGCGCGTCGTTGTTGAACAGTGCCGGATCGAGCGATCCGAGCGTCTGGGTCGACGCGACCGTGAGAGTTCCGCCGCGATGCCCTGCCTCACCGGCGTCGATCCCGACCCAGAGGCGATGATCGGTCACCAGTGACACCGGCTGGCCGGCAACGGTCAGCGTGGCCGTCACGACATCGCGTCGCGGATCGATACGCGAGACCGTCCCGGAATATTGATTAGCGACCCACACATATCCTTCTTCCAGGACGATCGCCGCCGGGCCGCTCCCGACTGGGATGGTGGCGCGGACCCTGGGACGGAGCGGATCGATCCTGGAGACGGTCGAGTCGAGGCTATTCGCAACCCAGAGATCCCCGGCAGCGAACGTCAACGAGCTCGGGCCCGCCCCGACACGCACCTGGCCGACGACACGCCGGGATGCGACATCCAGTGAGAGGATCGTCGCGGTGTCGTAGCCCGCCACCCACAGTCTCTTGCGACCGTACGCGATCGCCGACGGAGAGACGCCGAGCGCAATGGTCGCCGCCACCCGCCCCGTCGTGGGGTCGATCTCAAAGAGGCTGCGAGCGGAGGAATCCGCTGCCCACAGCCGTCCCGCCCCGAAGGCGAGTGCATCGGGGTTCGCGCCACCGAGGTGAACGACCTGGGAGACCGTCTCGCTCGTCGGGTCGATCCGCAGGACGGTGGCGCCGTCCGTGTTGGCGACCCAGACCGCGCCGTCGCCCGCGGCGATGCTCGCCGGATTACCGCCCACGGCGATCCGATCCACCTCGAGGCCGGTGGCGGCATTGATCCGAGATACCGTGCCATCGCTGGCATCAGTAACCCATATCGATCCCGACGCGGCGGTCACGCCGGACGTCTCTCCGGTCAGCACCGTAGCCACCGAGACCGCCGGCGGGCCGGCGCTCGTCGCGACGGCGATCACGCCGTTCTTGCCCGCCGGGAGAGCGACCGGGCGGCGAGCACTGCTCCCGGCGAACTCGACGACGGCCACCAGCACCGCCGCGGCGAGGAACGCGGCCGCCACCAGGACCCGACCGGATCGTCTGGCCACGGCGGGCAGCATCGCGCGCGGGGCCCCGAGGTCCGGGTCGTGCTGCAGGATGCGCCGCTGAAGCTCGCGGAGGTCGGGGCCGGGTTCGAGTCCGAGCTCGTCGACGAAGCGCGAGCGCGCCACACGGAAGGCGTCGAGAGCGTCCGCCTGGCGCCCCGCGCGATACAGGGCGAGCATCAGGCTGAGGACGAGACGCTCGCGCAGCGGATGCTCTGCGACGAGACGCTCGAGCTCGGACACGAGGTCTGGCCCTCGCCCGAGGGCGAGCTCGATCTCCGCTCGCGTTTCGAGTGCCTCAAGACGCTGATCGTCGAGGCGGCGCGCCTCCACACTGGCGGGCGGTAGGTCGAGCATGTCGGCCCACGCCGGACCGCGCCACAGGTCAGCGCCGCCGACAGTGCCGTCACCGCACCCCTGCGGTCGCCGGCCTCGCCGGCATCATTTGAGGTCACGAGCAGCCGCTGAAAGTCATCGGTGTCAAGCTCGCCCGCCTCGACGCGCAGCAGATAACCGCCGTCGCGTCGAATGAGGCGATCGTGGCCCAACTGCTTACGCAGGCGGTAGACGTAGGCGTCAAGCGACTCCGCGGCGCTCGGTGGCTCGCCCTCCGGCCACAGCGCCTCGGTCAGCCGGTGACGCGACACGACCAGGTTGCGTTCCAGCAGCAACATCGCCAGCAGCCTGCGCTGCTTGGGTCCACCTAGAGCCAGCGACCCCGGGTCAGCCGAGACTGCCAACGGTCCGAGCACCGCAAACCGCATCACGACGCAATCAAATCACCTGCACACGCCGCGAGTGCCAGGTTCTTGCCAGACGCTCCGCGGATCATCGCGCCGGCCACAGATCGACCCACGGGGGGCCACGTGTCGTCTCGCATCCGCATCTTCCTCATCCTGTTGACCACCGCAGGCGTTCTCGGCGCTGCCACCGACGCCCCACCGGCCTTCGGCGCCGTCGGAGCCGCGTCCGCATTGCTGGCGTCGGCACCGGCCGGCATTAGTCCGTCCGTCGTCGCGGTCGACCCCGCGACGCACACGCTCTACGTCGCCAACGGCAACAATGCCGACGGCCCGACGCCGGGCGGTACCACGCTGTCGGTGATCGACGCGCGCCGCTGCAATGCGCGCGACGCCTCCCACTGCGGCGGTCCGTGGCCGACTCTCACCGTCGGGAACAACCCGTCCAGAGTGGCCGTCGATATCGCCACCGACACGGTCTACGTCAGCGACAACGCCGACAACACCGTCTCGGTCATCGACGGCGCGACGTGCAACGCGCTGACCACAGCGGGGTGCGGCCAGACCCCAGCGACGGTTCCGGTGGGCTCGTCACCCTTCGGGCTCTTTGCCGACGACGCCAACCACACGCTCTACGTCAGCAACTACGGGGATGGCACCGTCTCGATGATCGACACCGCGACCTGCGATGCCACCAACCTCATCGGCTGTCCGAGCGCGCCGCCGGCCACCGTCACCGTCGGCGGCAATCCAGGCGATGTCGACGTCAACCCGGACACCCACACCGTGTACGTCGCCAATCTCACCGGCCTGTCGGTCTTCGACGCCGACACCTGCAACGCAACGCATACGGCAGGCTGCTCCGCCGTCGGTCAGGCACCGGTGCCGGCGTGCAACAGCAACGGGTGCGGTCCGTACTCCGCAAAGGTCGACGCGGTCAACGACACCATCTATGAGTCCGACGGCACGACCACGGTGTTCGTGTTCGACGGGCGCACCTGCAACGCGGGCGATCTGGCCGGCTGCGCTGGCGACACGCCTGGGGAGGTGACGCCGTTCCCGGAACCCGGATTCGAGGTCGACGTCTGGGTCGCGGTCGATGCAGCGCTGCACACTGTCTACGTGACCTACCAGAAGGACGACGCGCTGATCCTCATCGACACGAACGCCTGCAACGGCAGCCATCTCGCGGCCTGCGCGTCGGTGCGCCCGCAGGAGATCCACACCGCCACCGACCCCGAGTCAGTCGCGCTCGACGACGCGACGCAGACGCTCTACACGGCCAACCAGCTCTCTGACGATGTATCGGTCATCGATCCGGCGCGGTGCGATGCCCGGACGAGTAGCGGCTGCCGGGCACGTGCGCCCGAAGTCCCGATCAACTCGAGCGGCCTGGCCGCCGATCCCGCGGTCCGCACCACCTATGCCACCAGCAGCGAGCACACCGTTTCCCTGATCGACACCGTGACCTGCAACGCCCTCGAGACGGCCGGATGCACGCACACGCCGCCGACCACAGCGGTCGGGAACGACCCGGACGCGGTCGCCGTCGACCGCGCGACACATACCGTTTACGTGGCTGGCGCCGACAGCCAGACGGGCGGAACGATCACGGTGCTCGACGATCGCGGCTGCAACGCGCACACCCAGGCCGGATGCAGCAAGACATCGACGATGAACGTCCCGGACGGACGCCCCGTCGCGCTCGCCGTCAACCGGCGCACGGACACGATCTACGCGGCAACCATCACCAGCAGCGGCGGCCCCAACCTGATCTCGGTGTTCAACGGCGCCACCTGCAACGCGACAGATCATCGCGGCTGCGGCCAGACGCCTGCGACCGTGCCTACCGGTGACGACGGCGGCGGCAACTCGACCGAGTCGGTCGCAGTCAACCCCGCCACGAACACCGTCTACGCCACCAGCGACACGCTCGTCGGACCGTTCTTCGGCCAGACCGTCTACGTGCTCGACGGGACCACGTGCGACGCCACCGACGGCACCGGATGCGGCACCGATCCGGCGACCATCTCGGTCGGCTCTGATCCCGTCTTCGGCGACGAGAACCCGCTTGGGATCGCGGTCGACGTCGCCACCGACACGGTCTACACCGCAGACCTCCGCAACGGTGAAGGGCCCGGGACCGTCTCGATCATCAACGGCGCGACCTGCAACAGCACGACCACCAGTGGCTGCGGCCAAACGCCGGCGACGGCTCCCTCGGGGTTCGGCACCAACGGCATCGCCGTCGACCAGGCCACCAATCAGGTCTACACCACCAACATCGAGGACACGAGCATCACCACGATCGACGGGGCCATGTGCAACGCCGCGAGAATCACCGGTTGCGGCCTCACTCGGACCCGGCCGGTCACCGGCGACTATCCCGGCCCGATCGTCATCGACCCCGCGGTCGACACCGCCTACGTCGCGGACAAGGTGGGCGTCTCGGTCGTCCCGCTCATCCGCTGAGATCCCGTGCCCGCCGGCGCGAGGTGCCGCGATCTAACGGTCGTCGTCGCTTCGTGCCACCGGCTCGTCCTGAGCTACACCGGCCGCGACTGAGGAGCGGGCCACGGCCACCTGTGGACGACATTGCCAAGGAGCAGAGGGGGAACGGCCGGTCATCGCGGTCGAGCGTGTCGAGCAGCGCCCGGGCGGCGAGCTCGGGCTTGTCCGATTGGGAGCCGTTGTTCTCCGCGTGCTGGGACGCCCGCCACCGGACCATCGCCTCGATCCCCTGATAGGCGCCATATGTGCCCCGGGGACGGACGCAGCGTGACCATCGCGGTGGTCCTCGCGATCGCAACCCCGGGCGTGTTCGGTCCGGCCTACTCCACGAGACCGGCGGACTCCTGGCCGCCGCCATTGACGGACCGCCCGATCTCGCCGCGCTGGCCGAGGTCATGCGGCGCCGTGCGCTAACACCGGCGCGGCCGACCACGGCCGCGAGCTGAAACCCCAGGAGCCGGCGATCAGGACCGCGCCGTCCACGCGGCGACAACTGCTCGGCATGCCGACGGCGAGAGCATCGCGGTTCATGACCGACGCTGGCCAATGACGAGCTAGCAGCCGCCAACCGAGATCTGATCACCCCGCAGTGACCGAACCGGACACTGCCGCATTTGTCGCCGGCGGAGAACTCAGGCGCGGACTGCCGTTCCGGCACAGGGTCGTGACCCCGCGGCGGGCCGCGCTATCGCTTTCATCCCCGGTAGAGCCGAGAGGCGGCCTGAGCTTTGGCGACGGAGCACTTGTCAGGCGGCGCCGACGCTGACGAGTGGTTTGCCACGACTGGGATCGCCCGCTGGCGCAGGCGCGCCGGACCACAACTCGCATTCGCTATCGCACGGGCACCACGCGCGTGATGTCACGGCTGGTTGACTCCGGGAGGAGTCATCTCGGCAGCGCCGGCTCGGACGGCTTCTTTGGCTGCGGAGCGACGCTCTTGCCCAACGCCGGGTCGTACCCCGTCGATTACCGGTCCGCCAGCTTCCGAAGTGCCCGGCGGATCCAGCGGTGTCGCCCACCCGTCAGCGCCGATCGTGCTACCCCGGAGGAGGGGTGTCCGCAATGGGAGACGAAAGTGCGGCTCTGTCGAACAGCGGCAGTTCTGTTTTGGGCGCTCGCGGTGCCCGCGTGGGTGGCGCCATGGGCCCGGCGAGCGCCGTCGCCGGGGTAGCCGCGGGTCCGGCCGCGCCCACGATCGTGCCCAGGGCAGCCACAGCAACGAGAGTGGGGATCGTCAGCCGAGCATCCAGCCGCACCGTCCCAAGCCCCGCTACCGCGCTCACCAAGAGCCCGCTGACAAGGCGCAACCGACAGCGGTCGCTTGCAGCTTCCAGCTCGTTGACGATGCCTTGCATCTCCGGGCCGTAGCGCCGTCTGAACCCTCGCGGATACAGCGCCAGGACGGCTCGCAGAAACCTGTTGCTCATGTGCCTCCCATCGCGATCCGATCCAGACCGAACGCGGCGATCCGAGCAGACTCTGATAGGTGCTCATGCAGCCGCCTGCGTCCCGCTGCGGTAATCCTGTACGGGAGGCGACGGTCGACAGCCGGCTGCGCCTTGACCAAACCGTCGCGCTCGAGCCGCACGAGCGCTCCGTACAGAGTCCCCAGCCCCAGCGTGACCCCGGAGAACGGTCCTCTGCACGACTTGGGAAGCCGACGGACACGACGGACCTGCTCCTCTGCTGAGACGAGCGTCACTACGCCGCGTCGCGCGCACCTACTTAGCGCGGAACCCGAGCACCTCGCGGGCCGGGCGCTAGCCAGGAAATTGCAAACGCTGTGGGTCGCAGAGTCGCCCTTGCCGCGGACAGCACGTGCGGACTGGCGGCCAGATACTCGCGCCGCGCCGAACGCAGGTCTCGGCGCCTGGCTCGCGGCCGACGGGCGGCACGTCTCAGGAGACTCCCCCGTCTTAGCAACCAACGACTCGAGACGCCGCCGGCGGCGCAGTCAAGTCGAGTGGCGGGTGTAACGCGTAGAGCTCGTCGGCGAGATAGGGACGGGGTAGCATCAGGCGCGGTGTCAGCGCGCGCCAACCCATTACGGGTGATCGGGCGGTCACCAGCTGGGACGTTCCTCGAGCGAGGTTGGCCTGTGCGCGTGACGTGGCCGTTGGTGGGGCGGCGGGAGGAGTTGACGCTGTTCGCTGAGGCGCTCACAACGCCGGGTACGTCCGGAGTCGTGTTTGCTGGAACGGCCGGGGTGGGCAAGACGCGGCTGGCCAGGGAGGCGCTTGGGGCTGCGGAGTCGCAGGGTTGGGAGGCGCGCTGGGCGGTCGCTACGCGGGCGGCCGCGTCGATTCCGTTTGGCGCGTTGGCGCATCTGCTTCCGGGCTTGGAGGTGGCTGGTGCGGACCGGTTTGAGCTGTTGCGTGGTGCAGCCGCGGTTCTGGTGGAGGGGATGGGCGCGGCGCGGCTTGCGCTTGGGGTGGACGACGCGCACCTGCTCGATGATGCTTCGGCGGCGCTGGTGCACCAGCTTGCCGCGACGGGGAGCGGGTTCGTCGTCGTGACGGTCCGCAATGGCGTGCAGGTGCCCGACCCAGTGGTCGCGTTGTGGAAGGATGAGCTGGCCGAGCGTGTGGAGGTGCAGGCGCTGGGGCGCAGCGAGGTGGACGAGCTGATCGCCGCTGCGCTGGGGGGGCAAGTCGAGAGCAGCACGCTTCGTGAGTTGTGGCAGCTGACGCGTGGGAATCCGATGTTTCTGCGTGAGCTGATCCTGGGCGGGTTGGACAGCGGCGCGCTCTGCAGCTCGGCTGCCGTGTGGCGCTGGGAAGGACCGATGATGGCCGCGCCACGGCTGGTTGAGTTGGTCGAAGACCGGCTCGGTCGCCTTGAGTCGCAGGAGCGGGATCTGCTGGAGGTGCTGGCCTTCGGCGAGCCGCTGGGGGCTGACTTAGAGAGCATGGTGGGAGCTTCGGTGCTTGCCGCGGCGGAGCGCAAGGACCTTCTGTCTGTTGAGCAGGCCGGGCGGCGTGTCGAGGTGCGGCCCGCCCATCCGCTGTATGGCGAGGTGGTTCGCGAGCGAGCCTCGCCGCTTCGGATACGTCGCGTACACGTGCGCCTAGCGGATGCCCTGGAGGCGAGCGGTGCCCGGCGAGCCGGCGATCTGCTTCGGATGCTGACCTGGCGCCTTGAAGCGGGGGTGCCGTCGCCGCCCGAGCAACTGACGCTGGCTGCGCGCCACGCGATGGCGCTGTTTGACTATGAGCTAGCTGAGCGGTTGGCGCGCGCCGCGGTTGAAGCGGGTGGCGGGCGAGCGGCGGAGTATCTCCTCGGCGAGGCGCTGGTGGGCTCGGGCCGAGTCGAGGAAGCCGAGCTGGTATTGGAGGGTTTGGCCTCGCGCGCCACAACCGACGCCGAGCGCACTCAGCTTGCAATCACCCGCGCCTCGTCGTTGTATTGGGTGCTCGATCTGCCAGCCAAGGCTGATGCGGTCCTGCGGCGCGCGCGTGCGGCGGTCAGCGACGCGTCCTGTCAAGAGGAGTTGGCGCTAATCGAGGCGAGCTTCCTGCTGTATGGAGGACGTTGCGCCGACGCGCTACGCCAGGTTGCCGTCACGCTGGAGCGACCCAGCGCCAGCGACCGCGCAGTCTTACAGGCGCTGCTCGTGGCCGTCCCCGCGTGGTTTCTGGACGGCCATAGTGATCAGGCGATCGCTGCTGCGCACCGCGGCGTTGAGCTCGCACGCGGACTCGACGAGGCGGCGGCGGCGCCGTGGTCGCAGATGCAGCTGTCCGCCTATCTGGGCGACGCTTATCTAGTCAGCGGACGGCTGGACGAGGCCCAGGCGTTGGCGGAGGAGGGGTATCAGCGGACGCTTGGGCAGCCATGGCCGGTGGAAAACGCGTTCTGGGCGGGCTGGCGCGGACAGGTTACCCGGGCCCGGGGGCGGCCGCGAACGGCCTTGCACTGGCTCCGGGAGGGCACCACCACGGCCGAGCGCTGGGATGTTCCCCTGCCTTTCATGCCGGCCGTCCTCGGCGAGCTCGCCCACGCCGCGGCGCTGCTGGGCGACCTCCCGGCGGCCGAGGAAGCGTTGGTACAGGCCGAGCAATTCACAGCTCGATCCGCGAGCGTCTTCCAGCTGTGGGTCGCACTAGCACGCCCGTGGGTGGCGGCGGCCCGCGGGGAGCTGTCCAGCGCCGTCACGCTTGCCCTCGAGCTCGCCAAACACGCCCGGGATCGGGGACAGCTCACGTTCCAGATTCTCGCGCTCCACGACGTCGCCAGACTGGGCCGGCCACGGCAGGTGGACGCCCTGTTACGCGTGCTGGTCGCCGGGGTGGAGGGACAACTCGCCCCGCTCTACGCCGCCCACGCCACCGCCCTGGTTGCCGAGGACGCAGACGCCCTCGACGTAGTGGGAAGCGCGTTCGCGACCGTCGGCGTCAACCTACTGGCGGCCGAGGCGGCCGTCGAAGCAGCACGCGCGTATCGCGCGGCAGGGCGCCGCTCCAGCGCCCTCGCCGCGAGCCGGCGGGCCGCAACACTGGTCGCGGCTTGCGAAGGCGCCCACACGCCGGCGCTCGACCTACTCATCAAGCCACCAGACCTCACCCCGCGCGAGCAGGAAATCGCCGGACTCGCCGCCCGAGGGCTCTCCAGCCGGGCGATCGCTGAGCGCCTGGTGATATCGGTACGGACCGTCGACAACGCCCTCCAGCACGTCTACGGCAAGCTCGGACTGACAAGCCGAGCGGAACTCCGGGTCGCGCTCGGACTCGACTCCACGCGCGAGCAGTCGCCTGAGTAACCCGCCGACCTCGACGTACAATACGAGTAGGTGCCTACTCATGACATCGCTCTGACGCCGGGGCATGGTGCGCGCATGGACCGAGCCGCGGCCATCGATGAACTTCCCGATGCATACGCCACCGCCCTGCGCGCACGCGACGAGCATCTCAGCAACGCAGAGATCGCCGCACGGGTCAACATCGACATAGAAGCAGTAGAGCCGCTCCTGCGCATCGCTGTCGCGAAACTCGGCGCCATCCTCGCCGACCATGCACGGTCGCCTCAAACACAAGAAGACAATGGCGACCCTAAGTAAACGCTCAACCTCGAAACGCGCGCTGCGTACTTTACTGGCCGGGCGAGCGCCCGGGTCCTCATTCGGCGAGCCCTCATGGAAGTACGACGAGTGCCTATCGCCGAGGCGCGAGCTATCGCGAGCGCACGAAGCATGACCGAGCAGCCGGCACGTTTCGGCGACAAAGACACCAGCCTCACCCAACCCTCGCTCTCAGACCGCAAAGCTTCCAACGGACCAACCAGGAGCACACACACCATGTCCACGCCTGAAAGCAACCCGCGCGCCCCACGAGTCCTCCAGACCCGACTCGGCTCCGCCCTCGCCGCTCTGGGCGCGGACGCGTGGCGCACGATCGTCGCAGCCCTCGTCGCGGCAATCATCGCAGCGAATGCGCTCGCAGCGTCAGCGGCGGCGAGACCCACTGCGCCAGCGTGTCCGGACACCGTGATCCCGAACGTCGCCATCATCCCGAACGCCGTGGGGTGCTGGAACGCGATCGCTGTTCAGACGGTCCGTCTCGCGGCGCCCGTACAACGTGCAGGACCTGATCTATATGGGCTACACCCAGGCCGCGGTGTACGACGCGGTGACGAAGATCGACGGGCGCTACGAGCCCTACCACGACGTTCGCCGCGCCGGCCGGAGTGGACGTGGCGAGCGCGTCGCCCGACGCGGCGGCGGCCACCGCCGCCTACACCATGCTGACCTCCTCGTTCCTGGCGTTTCCAGCGACAGCCCTGGCCGGAGTGTCCACAGACTACGCCGAGTACATCAACGCGCTGGGGGGCGCGGGGGCGCCCGGCGTCGAGGACGGGATCAAGATCGGTCAGGCCGCGGCGAGTGATCTGATCGCCGCGCGGACAGGGGACCGAAACGAGTCGATCACGTTCACGCCGGGGCCGCTGACCCCGGGCGGGTGGACGTTCGCGCCCCCGCCGTCGCTGCAATCGGCCCAGACGCCGTGGGTGGCGGTGATGAAGCCGTTCATGCTCACCAGCCCGTCGCAGTTTCGCGTCGAGCCTCCACCCACGCTCTCGAGCAGGAGATGGGCGAAGGAGTTCAACGAAATCAAGGCCTACGGCGCCGCCAACAGCACGGTCCGCTCGCCCCAACAGACCGCCGTCGCCCTGTTCTGGAACGCCAACGCGGCCAACCAGTCAAACCAAGCGTTCCAAGACGTCGCGATCACCCACCAGATGGACCTCGTCGACACCGCGCGCCTGCTCGCGATGGGCAACCTCATCGACAGCGACGCGGGGATCGCGTGCTGGGACTCCAAGTACCACTACCTGTTCTGGCGGCCGATCATGGCGATCCGCAACGCCCAGATCGACGGGAACCCCGCGACCACGCCCGATCCCAACTGGACGCCGCTGCTCACCACACCCAACCACCCCGAATACCCCGCCGCGCACACCTGCCTGACCGGCGCCGAAGCCGAGATGTACGCCACCGTGCTCGGCACCCACCACATCGACGTCACCATCCACGGCTCCGCCGACGGCACCCCCAACAACTGGGCGGCCGACCCACACGTTCAAAACCGTCAACGACCTCCAGCGCGAAGTCGTCAACGCACGCGTCTGGGCCGGACTGCACTACCGCGGTTCAGCCCTCGAAGGCCTCGAGATCGCCCGCGACGTCGCTCGCTGGACGCTCCGACACTACTTCCAGCCCACCTCCTGAACACGAACAGCCCTCCGGCGCGCCAATCGTGGCGCGCCGGGTGGCGTCCCTCAACTCCGCGGCGACGCAACGACGCGGCCTCTCACGGCTCCGCGGCGTCGCCACCAGCGCTAATGCCAGCCGCAACGCTGCGGGCCACCAGTCGACGAGCCGGCAAACGACACCGGTCTACCGAGCCCCCGAAGTTGACTGCGTATCCGGGAAGCAAACGAGAAGGCGAGCTCCTCACGGCCCCGCCTTACAAAACACGAAGCGGCCAAGTCACCTCCAACACGCGGCAGCCCCACGCCCTTGCGCGCCGCTGCCTACAGAGCTTCAACCGACCGACCCGGTAGCGGTTGCCCCCTCTGCCCGGGCGAAGCATCATGCTGGCGCCACCGACTGACCGGTCGCTCGCGCCGTTGACCGGGCCTCTCGCTGGCTCACCCCGCTCCGCGCCAGTCTCTGGCAACGCGGCGACTAGGCCTCCTTCGCGAAGGGAGGCGTTGAGCTCAACGCTCGCGTCGCTCTCGGAAGGTCAGAGCCGTCGCCAGAGTGCTGAGTTTTGCGTGGATGCAGCCCTCTCGGATCTGGCGGTTCCGGTCGTCCGCCCGCGCTCGGATCGGCCTTGATCGGACGAGTGCTACGGCGTGAGAGCCCAGGCGTCGAGCGCGTAGATCCCGTTTGCAGGAGTGTGTGTAAGCGAGAGGCCCGGGACCCGTCCTGTCTCCCAGGTGGTCTGTTCGACGGCTGGTTATGCAGATAGTGGGTGGCGGTTGTCGTCTTGTGTGATGATCGTCGGTCGCTTCCTTGGTGGGTCGTGGGAGGCCAGTATTTCCGCAACGGTCCTCTGGCGTGATAGAAGGGGGTGTGGATTTGGCAGCGAAGTGCGGGGTCTTCGTCATGGTGGCGGTGGTTGTGACTCTCGCTGCTGCGGCAGGTGCGCGGGCGGGGACGGCAGCTAGCCGCGCACGTGTGGTCCCGCCGAGTGGTCAGGCGGGTCCATATGTCGCACCGGCTACGGGCCAAGCGAGCACGACGACCGCAATTCCTGTTGCAGGCAAGGCCACCGGGCGCGTGTTCGATGGGGTCGGCGCGATCAGCGGCGGCGGTGGTAACTCGCGCTTTCTCATCGATTATCCTGCTGCGCAGCGCTCGGCGATCCTCGATTATCTGTTCACGCCGGGCTATGGCGCGTCGCTACAGGTCCTCAAGGTCGAGATCGGCGGTGACGCGAACTCCACCGACGGTTCAGAGACCAGCGTCGAGCACTCGCAGGGCGTCGTGGACTGCAGTGCGGGCTACGAGTGGTGGCTGATGGGGCAGGCGAAGGCCCGCAACCCGAATATCAAGCTCTACGCCTTGGCGTGGGCGGCTCCGGGCTGGACGGGCTCGTTTTGGTCACAGGCCACGATCGGCTACGTCGTGCAATGGCTCGCGTGCGCGCGACAGCACGGTCTGACGATCGATTACCTGGCCGGCAACCAGAATGAGGCGCCGTACGTGAAGAGCTGGACGGAGAGCCTCCGGTCAGCGCTCGACCTCGCTGGGTTCTCGGGCACGCAGATCGTGATGTCCGACGACGGCGATACTCCTGGTAACTGGCCCGTCGCCGGCGACGTGGCCAGCGACCCAGCGTTCGGCGCCGCGACGGCCGTCCTTGGGGAGCACGACGTGTGCGGTTATCCGACGAACGGCAACCAGTGTCTGAGCACCGCCACCGCGCGCGGCGTGGGCAAGCCGCTGTGGGCCAGCGAGTTGGGCGCAATTGACGGTGCCACCGGCGCGGCGAATATGGCCCGAGCGGAGATCCGCGGCTATCCCAACGCGGGTCTGACCGGTTTCGTCACCTGGCCAATGATCGCCGCGATGCCGCCCGGGATACCACACCAAACCCAAGGGCTGATCTACGCCGACCAGCCGTGGTCGGGCAACTACACGGTCAACGCGATGACCTACGCGATCGCGATGATCAGCTGGTTCACCGCGCCCGGTTGGCACTTCGTCGACGGCGCCGACGGTGGCTTGGGCGGCCTGACCGGCGTGTACGCCAACGGCAGCTACGTGACGCTAAAGGCGCCCAACGGCCGGGATTGGAGCACCATCGCCGAGACGACCACCACGACCGCGGTCCAGTACGCAAACTTCACGGTCAGTGGTGGGTTGGCGGCGAACACGGTCCACGTCTGGCGAACGCTGCCGAACTCGACGAACCCGGCAGATTGGATGGTCAAGCGCAGCGATATCCACCCGGTCGGCGGCAAGTTCTCCTTCGGCCTGTTGCCGGGCTACGTGTACTCGTTCACGACGCTCGCGCTGTCCGGGAAAGGCTCGAGCACCGTGCCGGCCCCGGGCACGCTCGGCTCTTACACCGACGATCCCACCGCTAACCCTCTGGACTCGACAGCGGTTTACCTCGCGCCGATGGACGGCGCCTTCGAGTACCAGCCCTGCGCGGACAATCCCGCTACGACGTGCACCCAGCAGATGGCGCCGCAGCCCCCGGTGTACTGGTATGCGCGCGCTGGCTTTCCTTACGCCGTCGTCGGCGACCCAAGCTGGCGGGACTACACCGTCAGCGCCGACGTGCTGTTCACCCAGACCGGATCTTCGGCCGGCGTCCTTGACCGCTTCAGCTACCAGGGCAGCGCGATCAGCAACTTCCGGGGCTACATCCTGAAGCTCGCCGACGACGGCTCCTGGCAGCTACTCAAGAACAGCAGAAACGTCGGCGTAAGCGTCCTCGCCTCGGGCACCCTGACCGCCCCGGCCGGCGTGCGAAGCTGGCACACCCTGTCGCTCAGCATCCACGGCGGCACGCTCACCGCGGCGATCGACGCTAGCCAGGTCGCCACCGTCACCGACAACGACCCCAACTACACCACAGGAATCGCCGGCATTGAAGCCGGCGCGATCGACTCAGGCGGCGCTTGGACTGGTACGTCGTGGCCAATCGTGCAATACCGCCGACTCACCGTCTCCTGACCGCCCTCCACACGCCGCTCCCGAAGAGGCCACGCTCACAGCACCCAGGCGCCTCTGCGCCCCACGTGACGCAACGGCGCTGAATCGTCACTGCCCCTGCTTCGCCAAACTGATCTTCCTCCCGCTGGCGTACGTGATTCGCACCACGATCAACGCCGACCAGGCCAGCGAAAACGGCCACTACGTGGAAATACCAGCTAAACCGCGCCAAGGACGGCTCTCGCGACGGACGACGAGCGGGCGCGGCGAGACTTCTCGTTTGTCGCCAATGCGGCCAGGGCGTCCGGACTGCTGCTTAAGGCGTCAAGCACGCGCCAGCGGCCGATTGCTGCTCGCGACTGCTTTTGCCATCTGGAGGTAGCTGGAGCTGACGGGCGGATCGGCGACTTTGCCAAGATGCACGTTTCGCTGTCCTGGTTCCCGCCCGGTCCTCGCGCTAAGTAGCTGATTGATCGTGTCGTAATCGGATTGGTCCCCGCAGTCGTCGGGCTGGGTGCCCGAGCCGTTAGTGAGCGTTGAGATCACGTCGCACCGTGTCGCGGTCGAAGCCTGCCGCCTCGAGCTGGCGCACGATCATGCCGACGTGTTTCTGGCTGAGGTTCTGTTCTCCGTGACCAGGAACCGTGATCACGACGCCGGATTCGTGGCGGAAAGCGCCGATGGCTCGTAGCCTTGCCGCCGAGTTCGGCGAAGCCGTGATGGATTAGCCAGGCCGCGAGCGCCGTGCGGGTGACCGTGCTCATCAGGCGAATTGTCGGACCTGCGAGGAAGTCCGTCGGATGATCGCCTCGCTCGCCGCACCCTCTCGGAGCGCGCCACCCATTGGCGAACACGGAATCGCCGCCGACGAGGCCCGGATTGCACGACCGCTGCTCGTCGCTGCTTCACGCCGGCTGAACGCGCGGCGCGCTCCGAGGACGCCTGCGCTCGCTCTGGCTCCTGCTGCCCGCGTTCGTCGAGTAGCGCGGCGCGGCCGGTAGCCTGCGTTTCATGCCGGACGCCGCGGCCCGTCCCGAGCCGTTCACGCCGCAGACCGCGCCCGCGGCGCTTGAGGACCTCGGGGCGCGGCTGCGCGCGACGAGGTGGCCGGATGCGCCCGAGGACGTCGGGTGGTCGCTGGGGACCGACCTTGCCTACCTTCGCGAGCTCGTCGGCTACTGGGCGGATGAGTTCGACTGGCCGGCGCAGGAGGCGGCGCTCGCGCAGTTCCCACGCTTCCGCGTTCCGCTCGCCGGCCTCGGGATCCACTTCGTGCACGTCCGGGCCACCGCGCCGGCTGGGCCCGTTCTGCCGCTGATTCTCAGCCACGGCTGGCCGGACTCGTTCTGGCGTTACGCGAAGGTGATCGCACCCCTGACCGACCCTGGCGCGCACGGCGCCGACCCCGCCGACGCCTTTGACGTGGTCGTGCCCGACATGCCGGGCTACGGGTACTCCGACCGTCCCGCCGGCCCGCCTCTGGACTCGATCGCCGTCGCCGGCCTGTGGGCTGAGCTAATGGGCATCCTGGGCTACGCCCGGTTCGGCGCGGCGGGTGGAGACATCGGCAGCCATGTGAGCCGCTACCTCGCACTCGATCACCCCGAGCGGGTCGTGGCCGTCCACCGCACCGACGCGGGCGTGCCCGTCTTCACCGGCGACCCGGCGGACCTCGCGCCGGAGGAGCGCGCCTGGCTCGAAGCCGCCGTGGCCTGGGGCGCTGACCGAGGGCGCCTACGCTGCCATGCACCGCACCAAGCCCCAGACCGCGGCCTTCGGGCTGACCGACTCGCCAGCTGGGCTCGCTGCGTGGATCGTCGAGAAACTCCGGGCGTGGAGCGACTGCGACGGGGACGTCGAGCGGAGCTTCACGAAGGACGAGATCCTCACGAACGTCACGCTCTACTGGCTCACAGGGACGATCGGCTCCTCGATGCGCATGTACCGCGCGAACGCCGCGATTCCGCCCGCACAGCTCGCCCGCCGAGTCGAGGTGCCGTCCGGCTTCTCGCTCTTCCCCGGCGACATCGTCCGCCCGCCACGGGCGTGGCTCGAGCGCACGGCGAACGTCGCGCGCGTAACCGAGCCCGCGCGCGGCGGGCATTTCGCGCCGTTCGAGGAACCCGAGCTCTACGCGGAGGAGCTGCGCGCGTTCTTCCGCCCCTACCGGGCGGCAGCGGTGAGCTGAGCGCGCCAGTCGCGACGATCGCATTCGCGGTTCGCATGGCCTCCGAGCTCACGACCGGTCTGGCGACCAAACCCAGCCCGGCCACGGCGCGGCTGCTTGCTCGTCCGCGGCTAGCACCGCGTCCTCGCGGAGCTGCGGTTGGTCGCCTAAGCGAAAGCCCGCCTCCGCCACCGTCTGACGATAAAAGGTCACTTCTATGTCAAGCGGCGGTCGGTATTTGCGCGTCTTTGAAGAAGTCCGGGGCGCCTGCGGGGTGACTGCTGGAGGCTGGATCTGGGGGTGCTGTCGGTCGCGGGTCGGTCGTCGCGGGCGTCAGAGGGGCTGAGAACGATCGTTTGGGTCGCGGCGAGCGGTGATCGGGGCTGATCGCGCTGATTTTCGGGCAGCCGATGGCGGCGGTGAAGCTCTTGCGGGCGACAGCGGGCCGTAGGACGGCCCGAGGTTGATCCGGTCGGGGCCGGACTAGCCGATGCAGACCATCGGGGAGGGTGCCTGGCCGTTGGTATTCGGGTCGACCAGCCGGCGTGGCGGTGGTGGCGGCGGGATCGGGGGCAGCTCGGGCTCGGCCGCCAGGTGAGGCTCGATGATTGGCTGGCCGTCGGTGGCAGTCGAATCGTCGGCGGGCGGCTCGGCGAGCAGCTGGTGGAAGTGGCGGGCGAGGTAGCGCTTGAGACTGCGCAGCGCACCCTTGGTGGTCTTCCCCTCTGCCTCTTTGCGCGCGAGGTATTCCTTGGTGGCGGGATCGTGTCGGGCCCGGGTGATCGCGATGATGTGCAGTGCGTGGTTGAGCTGGCGGTCGCCGCCGCGGTTGAGCCTGTGCTGGGTGCGCTTTCCCGACGAGCAGGAGATCGGCGCGGTGCCCGTCTGCTTCGCGAAGCTCGCCTCCGAGCGAAACCGCTCGTTGCCGGCGGTGTGGCCGATCAGGATCGCGGCGGTCAGCGCCCCGCAGCCCTGCTCTTCCAGCAGCCTGGGGCGGTGCTCGGAGACGAGTCCCGCCAGCTCGCGGTGCAGCGCCTCGATCTGCCGGTTCAGCCCGCGTAGATGCGCGATCTGCTCGCGTGCGATCCTGGTCCGCGCGCCGGCGTGCAGCTTCCGTAGGTAGCGGTCGACGCGATCGAGCCCGCGCGCATCGTTGAGCGCCTTGCGTTTGAGCGAGGCCTCGAGCTCCGGACACAACGTGACCAGATGCCAGCGCAGCCGGTTGATCGTGCGGGTCCGCTCAGCGACGAGATCGTTGCGGTGATCGAGCAACAGGCGGATCTCCATCGCCTGCCCGTTCAGGTACGCGACCGGGAACTTCTGGACCCCGTCCTTGACGACGGCCCTGGCGACCGCGAGCGCGTCGATCTCATCGGACTTGCCCAGCGCGCGCTCACCCTTGCGGGAGGCGCCCATCCGCTGCGGCGGCACGCGCACGACCCGCTCCCCGGCCGCCAACAGCGCCTGTTCCAGGCGTCCGGACACGTGCCGACAGTCCTCGATCGCCCACACGCGATCGTCATCCAGGCCTCGGGCCCAACGCACAGCGGCCAGATGCCCGGCATCGTCCGCCTTGATCTCACGACTGCCGCGCACCCTGCCGGTTCCCTCGTCGACCGCCGCCAGCGCGTGCGATCCCTTGTGGGTGTCCGCTCCGATCACGATCATGTGGACCGTCCCTTCGTTTGGTTGACGCCGAATGAAGCGGATCTCCGGCGGACAACTCTCACGAGAGGCGAAAGCCACGCTTCTATCAAGTCACGCCGGTGGTCCTCGGACGGCGGCGGGCGACAAGACCTTTGTCGGTCAGACCAAAGCGGCCGACGCAGTCGTCAAGAGTCAGCCCGCCGCCAGCCCGAAGGACCTACCGGTCGGGTCGGACGTCACCGCCCAGACGACGAAGCACTTTGGCAGTGAGAGTCGTCCGGGCGAACGACCGCGGGCGCGTGCTCTTGTCCGCGAGCAGCAGTCTCAGAGCCCTGTTCGTGCCGCCGGCTCCCTGCTGCAGTAAGCCCAACGGGGCAGCGGAGCCTCGTCCTGTTCTGGCGAGGACCAGGCGCCTGTCGAGTCCCGGCGGGCACCCTGCCCATTCGTGAGGCAGTAACCAACGTGACGGACACCCGGACTCAACGGGCCCGGGTCAGCGATCTCCCGGGCCCGTTCACCCTGCAGGCAGGCGAGCTCCTAGAAGTGGAGAACCGTGCTGCCCTCGGTGACCGTCGGCGGATCGACCGTCACGCTGATGTTCTCCTTGACCCACTCTGCGGCACGCCGGGAGGACTCATCGGTGCCGGCCTTGTCTTGACAGACAGTCACGGTCTGTCCACCGCCGTCGTTGCGGAACGCTGCGTAGCTGGTGAATCCCGGCACGTTGCTGATGAGGGCCTTTACGTCATCCTCCCTGTTAGCGAGGGCATCGAACAACGCCGAGCCGCCCTGCCCGGAATAGCTTCTAGTGACTACATACATGTGCGTTCTCCTTCTGTAGCTGGGTGTGCCTGATTACCGGTGCCCCTTGGGCAAGGAGAGCTTCCACGTACCAGGGTGCGGGCGCCGCGAGCAGGCCGCCGCTGAGAACAACGCCCCGTGACCGCGAACGAACTTCCGGTCCACGACCCACACTACTCGCTATTGCGCCCAATAGCGAGTAGGCTGGCGGGAATCACGAATGTCGTAACGAAACGCGGGCCGCTCTCAACCGCAGCCGAGCAGAGTGCCGCTTTGGAAAAGCGGCGGCCGCAACGTCGTTGCTGCTTCAGGCGTGGATGGGCAGTCGACGAGCTCGACGCCGGTGTCGACGCGGCCACCCGCCCGAGAAGTGACCCAATGTCCGAGAGCGCCAGCCGCTGACAGTGCGCCTGTCGGAGTGGTCCTTGCGGTCGTAGGCAACAGCGTCGTTACCGGTCTGGCATGGCCGCTCCGGTGCTAAGGCGCGACAATCTGGGTACATGTTGCGGTACGGTCAAACGAAAGCTAACTGAAGGGACCGGGGCCATGGCGTATCTGCAAACGCACTTTTGGAAGGGTGGAACTGAGGAGCAGTATCAGTCGATGCTCAAGGCGGTGCATCCTCCTCAGGGCTTCCAAATGGACAGACGGCGCACGTCGCGGGGCCGACTGACGGCGGTATCTGATTTCGGTCGTCTGGGACTCCAAGGACCACAGCGAGCGGTTCATGAACGGCACGCTGCTGCCGGCGCTGCCGGTCGAGGGCGGGTTCGCGGGTACGCCTGAGGAGCGCGTGGCTGAAGTCGCGCACCTCGAAATGGCGTAGCGACAGGGGTTTCCTGGCCGGCGCGCGGCGCGCCGGTTGAAGACCAGTCGAGCAGGTTCAGATCTAAGCGACGACGCCGATCGGCGTCGATCGCACACGCAATCCGCGCAGCTTTGCTGTGGAGAGACGAGGGACGATGGCAACGCATATTGCATTTCACGAGGTCGACGACGTCGATCATTGGCTGAGTTCATCCAAGCGAGAGGAAGTCTTTGGGCCGCTGGGAATCACGATGCGCGCCTTTCGGGATCCGGCGGGTTCAAACCGAGTGGGACTAATCGCGGAGATCCCCGACATGGCTGCCTTTCAGGAGTTCATGCAGACCGAGGCGGCCGCCGACGCGATGAAGGCTGACGGTGTTCGCCCGGAGACGCTCCTGATCCTCAACGAGGGGTAGCGCTCAGCCGCTGTCAACGGCCCGGCTCCCACCTCTGGGTCGAGCCGGGCCAAGCGCTCTCATGAGTACAAACCACCCGTGGGCCAACTGAGAGCCCAGCGTCGGCGCATCGCCACTCACACGAGAAGTCAGCCGCCGCGACCGAACCCCCAGCGAAGCGGCCACCGCGTCAGCGTGACCCGTTTAGGCGTGAAGCAGCCACGCGTGGCCGGGCACATTCGACCAGCCCAGACCCGCATTCGTCCCGCGATCGCTCGCATGGCCACGTGGAGAGGTTCACGGCGAGATCGCCACGCGTGCCAGCAGCGACTTCATAGCCATCGATGCGGCCAAATGGATGGCCGGCAGTCGGTGGTACTACCCGACTACCTCGTACGGTTCGCGCACCGCGAGCCGGCGGTACAGCGTCGCTCGGCTCACGCCAAGCAACGATGCGATCTCGTCCATTGTCAGCTCCCCCGACTCTCGCAAAGCACGCGCCGCGGCGAGCTTCTCGGGCGACATCGTGGTCGGCCGGCCCCCCAACCGGCCGCGAGCCCGCGCTGCCTCAAGCCCGGCACGAGTGCGCTCGAGCACCAGCGCTCGCTCAAACTCAGCCGGCGCCGCGAAGATATGCAAAGTCAGCCGCCCCGCCGCCGTCGTCGTGTCCAGACCCTCGGTCAACGATCGAAACCCAACCTCGCGCTGCTCCAGATCCCCAATCGTCTCGATCAGATGCCGCAGCGACCGGCCCAACCGATCCAGCCGCCAGACCACCAGCGTGTCCCCGCACGCAAATAATCCAAGCACGCATCAAGCTCAGGACGACTCCGGAGCGACCCCGACCCCGTGTCGTCATAGATCCGATTACACCCCGCCCGCTCCAACGCGTCGCGCTGCAACGCCAAATCCTGGCTAACGGTCGACACACGCGCGTAGCCAATCAGCTGCCCGACCGGACCCTGGTCGTCCATCTCCGAGAACTCCCTCCTACCTACATCGTCTCAGGTCGATCAAGAACGACCTAGCTTCCAGGCGTCTCAAAACCAGACGGTTCTGGAACGCTCGCCCCAGCCGGCTGATCCAGCGAGGTGTCCCCGTGACGATGTGGCGATCCCGCCGCTGCCGCAGCGCACGCCCGACCGGAACGAGTGAGCGCGCGCCGTAGCGGCTTGAGCCTAGGGTGCGATGTTGTGGTTGAGGTGGAAGACGTTGGTGGGGTCGTAGCGGCGCTTGATCTCGCGTAGCCGTTCATAGTTCGGCCCGTAGGCGGCCTGCACGGCGTCCTCGGCCTGGTCGTCGCCGAGATAGTTGAGCCAGCGTCGCTCCGAGAGGTGGGGCGCGAGCGCGGCATGGGTCTCGCGCGTCCAGCCGATGTTGGCCTGCGTGGCTGACGGGTCTGTCCACACCGACGGGATGAGGAGGTTCCAGCCGGCCTCGCGGTGCGGAACAGCGGTATCGGTGGGAGCGACCCGGGTGACAGCACCGTGGAAGTGCTCGAGCAGGATCGCGGTCATGGTCGACGGGACGCTGGCAAACCGCTCGACGGCGGCGTCGATGAGCGCGTCCGGCAGCCCGTCGGTGAAGCTCGACAGCCAATAGTTGAGTGAGCCCGTGGGATAGCCGGTATCAAGCAGCGTGTTCATCGTTGGATAGGGCATCGGGCCCACCTGTGTCATCAGGGGTGACCCAAACGACGTAAAGGGCGCGAGCTCCTGCGCGGCGGTGTCCGGATCGCCGGCGTGGCAGACGACAAGAGCCGCGAGCTTGTGGCCCGAGCCGTCCGGCGCATGCACCAACCCGGCGAATACGGTCAGGTCGTCGGAGGCATCGGCCACCGCGCCGCGATAGAAGCGCAGGAGATCCGGGGCGGCATCGATCGGGTGCGCAATCAGACCACCGGTCACCATGCTCAGGGGGTGCATCCGGTAGGTGAATGCGGTGACCACGCCGAAGTTGCCACCGCCGCCACGCAGGGCCCACAACAGGTCCGGGTGCGACTCGGCGTCGACTTGGAGCACCTCGCCGGCAGCGGTGACGAGCTCCACAGCCTCGAGGTTGTCGCACGCGAGCCCGTACTTACCCATCAGCCAGCCCAGCCCTCCGCCGAGGGTGTAACCCGCGATACCCGTCGTTGACACGGCGCCTCCGGTGACGGCGAGGGCATGGCTGCCGGCCGCCTCATTGAGCTCGTTCCAGGTCACGCCACCCTGGGCGGTCGCGGTGCCGCGCTCGGGATCGACGGTGATGTCCTTCATCTCGGCGAGGTCGATCATCACGCCGCCGTCGGTGACCGCTCGCCCGGCGACGTTGTGGCCTCCGCCCCTCACCGACACCTCGAGCCCGGCACTACGGGCAAATGCCAGGGCCGCGGCGACGTCTTGGGCGTTCTGGGCCCGGACGATCAGCGCCGGCCTGCGGTCGATGAGGCCGTTGTGCACGGCGCGTGCCGCGCCGTAGCTCGCATGATCGGGGGCGAGTACCGAACCGGTGACGCGGCCCTCGAGCTCATCAAGACGATGGTTGTCCAGCGTGGTGCTCATGTGGTCCCTTTCTGTCGAGCGCAGGAGCGTTCGGCGGTGTGCACGTGACAGCTATCCGGCGTATCGCAAGTCCCCGGAAACAGGCCGTTAGCTGACGTGGCAAGCCTCTCAGCCGAGCCCACGCAGGGCAATGGGGGATATCCCTCATCTTCGGCGCTGCTCGGCGGTGACCGCCTGCGGCGGCAGCGGCTGCTCACCCGGAGCTTGGGTCGACCGCATGGCGGCTGTCGAGCCCGCGGCCATGGACGGGATGGCGTCCGGAGACGTGGACCTCGCATGACTCGAGGTGCGCCACGAACGGCCGCAGGTCAGAGGCTCCGCGCAGCTCATCGGGCGCGAGGCGCCGAGCGCCCGCCGTCCCCCTGAAACGCACCGTGGATGACCTCGTCCAGCGCGTCGTCGCCGATCTCGCGGGCGGTCGCTGTGAAGGTAGACGGCCTCGCCAGGTCGATCAAGGACGATCTGGCTTCCAGGCGTCTCAAACCCAGACGCTTTTGAGAAGCCCGATCCGGGTCTCGAGATCGAGCGGGACGCACAGCTCGCGGATCACACCCGCGACCGCAGGCGTTAGGGCGGCGCCGCTATGCACCTGCGACGGCACACCGTTGTCGTGGCCAGGATTGGTGATATTGCGCTCGGGTGCGGATGTGCTCAAGTTGCTGCGCGGTCTATGAGCCGGTAAGGGAGTCGAACTTCAGAAGAAGCCTGGTTATGCTCGGTGTGGTGGCGGTGCCAGCGCTGGCGCTAGGACAGACCGCTGGTCAGGCAGTGGCCGCGCGCTTCGAGGTTGGATGCGACTATCGGACCGGGAGTGGTGCTTACACGCTGGTTTAGTCCGGATGGTCGTGCCAGCATCTCTTGTGTTGGGAAATTGGGCCGAGGGAAGGCGATGGCGATGGCGACTACGACGACATCGAACGGGGAAGGCTCGACTGCGGCTGCGAGAAGGAAGACGGCGGCCGCGGCGGCGAGGAAGGCGAAGGTGGTGCCGCATTTGTCGGTGGCGGAGCGTGTCGCGCGCGGCAAGGCGGCGCGGGCGGAGGTACCGCGGTCCAGTCACGGGGTGTTTGAGCCCTCGCCGACGCGAGCGGATCCGGTAGAGCTCTTGGAGTTGCAGGCCAAGACGCGGGTGCCGGAGTTGGTGCCGATTCGGTATGGCCGGATGTTGGTGTCGCCGTTTACGTTTTATCGCGGGGCGGCGTTGATCATGGCTCAGGATCTGTCGGCGACGCCGCGTTCAGGGTTGAGCGTGCAGTGTTGCGGGGACGCGCACCTGTCGAACTTCGGGGTGTTCGCGTCGCCCGAGCGCCGGCTGGTGTTCGATCTGAATGATTTTGATGAGACGCTTCCGGGCCCGTGGGAGTGGGATGTCAAGCGCTTGGCGGTGAGCATGCTGATCGGGGCGCGCGACAACGGCTTCCGAGCTAGGGAACAGGAGCAGATCGTGCTTGACACGGTTGGCCGCTATCGCACCGCGATGGCTGAGTTCGCGGCGATGAAGCAGCTCGAGGTGTGGTATTCGCACCTGGATATCGAGAGCGTGGTGCAGGAGTTCGGCTCGCAGTACAAGCCGAAGCTGGTCAAGCGGGCCGACAAGCAGATCGCGAAGGCTCGCACGAAGGACAGCATGGCGGCGTTCTCGAAGTTGACCCACGAGGTCGACGGTCAGGCGCGGATCGTGGACCAGTCGCCGTTGATCGTGCCGATCGAGCAGCTCGCGCCGGGTGATGAGCGCGAGGAGATGTTCGAGGGGTTGCGCGAGCTCATGCGTGGCTACCGCGAGACGCTCGAGTTCGACCGGCGGGTTCTGTTAGAGGAGTTCGAGCTGACCGATTTCGCTCGCAAGGTGGTCGGGGTCGGGAGCGTCGGCACGCGCGCCTGGATCGGGCTGCTGATCGGGCGTGACGGGCAGGATCCGCTGTTTTTGCAGGTCAAGGAGGCCGAGGCGTCGGTGCTCGAGGATTTCCTTGGCCCCAGCGAGTTCGAAAACCACGGCGAGCGGGTCGTGACCGGCCAGCGGCTGATGCAGGCCGCCAGCGACATCTTCCTCGGCTGGCTGCACGTCGAGTCCGGGCTCGACGGCCAGGAGCGCGACTTCTACGTCCGGCAGCTCAAGGACTGGAAGGGCTCTGCGGAGATCGAGCAGATGGTCCCGGAGGCGATGGCCGCGTACGGCACGCTGTGCGGCTGGACGCTCGCGCGGGCGCACGCTCGCAGCGGCGACCGGATCGCGATCGCGTCCTATCTCGGCAACAGCGACAGCTTCGACCGCGCGATCCTCCAGTTCTCAGAGGCCTACGCCGACCAAAACGACCGCGACTACAAGAAGCTCGCCAAGGCGGTGAAGTCCGGCAAGATCACCGCCGAGACCGGCCTCTAACGCCAGGTTGCAGCAACCGCCCGAAGGGGCTATGCAGGCCGAGCCGGTCAGGGAGCGTCTGGCGCGCCCCCGCCAGCGGGCGGCTGCTCGAGCCCGGGCGGCACTACCCTCCCCTCGTCGATGTCGCGCGAGAGCTTGGCTTTGGCGCCCCTCGGTGAGCACGCCGGAACCGGCGGCGTGGGAGATCGGGTCGCCGCCTCGGCCTCGCAGGATCATTGCGCACCCGACCGCGATCGCCGCGCCGATCAGCGGTCCGGCGACATACACCCAATACGAGCTCCAGTCGCCGCTGACCAGCGCCGGTCCGAACGAGCACGCCGGGTTCATCGAGGTGCCGCTCACCGGTGCCGACCACAGGCCGGCCAGCGTGATCTAGCCGCCGACCCCGAGCGCGCCGATCGCACCAACGTTCTGCGCCGCCGAGGCCGTGCCGAGGATCACGCTGAGCAGAACCCCGGTCAGCGCGATCTCCATCAGAAACGCCTGCCAGTCGTGATAGCCCGGTCCCGGCAGCGTCGCACCGAGGTGCTGAATGTTGCCGAACACCGCCAGCAAAAACAGGCACGCGAGCGTCGCGCCGAGCAGCTAGCCAAGAACACGGCTACCCCACGATCGGCCCATCGGCAGTGCCCATCGTCAGCCCCGACCAGGAGGACGTCGCAGACGTCGATCCGCGTCTGCGACGAGCTCGGCCATCCGCGCGAAGGCACGACCTGTGCGGGCAGCTCTGGACTGCCACCATGATCGATCTGCCAGGCCGCTCCTTCCGACCTGTGGTCGCTGGGCACCCAGTCGGTGCGGTGACCCCGGCGTCGGGGACGTGCCCCCTCAGAACCTCATAATTCTTGCTAAAAGATTTGCCAGGCGAATGCCGATAGAGATCGGTAGGGGCGACGAAGACGAAGGAGTTGGGGCGCGTCATCTGGTGCGCCCACGGGGCAAGATCGTCCCGTGGACGCATCTCGTGACCATCGGCGACTGCCGATACACCAGCGCGCCAGCGGCTCCCGCTCAGCGATCGACAAACGAACGCTCCGGAGCGTCGCTAACCCGTCTGGACCGGCAGGCCCGACCGTCTCACAGGCCCAACGACTACCGAACGCCGTGCTGACGGGGGTATCGCCGCTGGCGACATCGTTTGCATCTGGCCACGGGGTGCGGCTCGGTGCTTGCGGGTGACCTGCGTTTCGGCTAGCGTCGCACGTCTTGACGAGGACTTCTTCGTCCCGGACTGCTGGGAATCGATCCGGACGGTGTGCGCGCTGGTCGCCGAGTGCAGGTTGATCGCTCTGGCCGGGTTGGCCCTCGACGTGCTGGCATGACAGGGCCAGAATGGCGGCGATGATTGAGCCGTTCACGCTGGCCGTCGCTGAGACTGAGCTGGAGGGTCTCCGCGCGCGGCTGCGGGCGACACGCTGGCCCGAGCCATCGACAGATCCGCGCCAGGGCGTCGCGCTCGAGCGGCTCCAGGAACGCTGTGCGCGCTGGGCGCAGGATTACGATTGGCGTGCAACGGAACGGCGCTTGAACGCCGTGCCGCAGTTCATCACCACGCTCGACGGCCTGCGGATCCACTTCCTGCACGCACGCTCGTCGCGTCCCGACGCCTTCCCGCTCATCCTCACCCACGGCTGGCCCGGCAGCGTCATCGAGTTCCTGGAGGTGCTCCCGCTGCTCATCGAGACGGGCTTTCACTGCGTTGTCCCCTCCCTGCCCGGCTATGGCTGGAGCGGAAAGCCGGCCGAGCCGGGCTGGGGTGTCGCGCGGATCGCCCGCACGTGGGCGGAGCTGATGGCGCGGCTGGGCTACGCCCGCTACGGCGCCCAGGGCACGGACTGGGGCACGAGCGTGAGCGCGAGCCTTGGGCAACAGGATCACGATCACGTCGCCGGCATCCACCTGATGCCGCCGCTCGCTCCTGCCACCGCCGCCGGGCGGCAGGCAGACGACGACGCCGGCTACTCCGCCCAGCAGCGCACCCGCCCGCAGACGGTCGGCTACGCGCTGACCGACTCGCCCGCCGGCCTCGCGGCCTGGATCGGCGAAAAGCTTGACTCCTGGACGGATCCGAGCACGCCGATCTCCGAGGACCGGATCCTGGACACGCTCATGCTGTACTGGCTCCCGCGCACGGCCGCGTCCTCGGCGCGGCTGTACTGGGAGAGCCTGGGCGAGGTGACCCGCTGGCTTGAGGGGCCGCTCGAGCCGGGCGACCGCGTCGACGCGCCGGCCGGCTGCACGATCTTCCCGTACGAGCTGCAGCGCCCGACTCGGGACGAGGCCGCCGCGCGGTTCACCGACATCCGCCACTGGAGCGAGCCCGGGCGCGGCGGGCACTTCCCCGCGCTCGAGCAGCCCGACAGGTTCGCCGCCGAGATCGCAGCCTTCTTCGCGCTCGTCCGCTAGCGCCCGCGCTTCCGCCCTGGGATCCGTCGCGTGAGCCCAACCGGCAGCGAACACTTTTGCGTCCGCGCCGGTACCTCACCGGATGCTCGGTCGGCAGCGTAGCCACCAGAACGAGCCACCGCCCGCAGCGGCGAGCACCAACCCGATCATCCCCAGCGAGCTCCGTTCAGCGACCGGTCCGATCAAGGCGATCACGACAGACAGCGCCCGTGCCAGGGAATAACCCAAGACTGTGTGGTCATCCGGGACCACGCTCCGCCCGTCTTGGATCGCGGGACTCCTTGATCAGGCTTCCACGTCTACATCCGGGTGATTCGGATTGACGCGCCGCTGGCTAGCGCCGACTTCGTGGGCCAACGCGTGAGCCGTTGTCTGCGGATCGTTTTCTCTCTCATCGAGATGCTTGTTGTCTGCGCAGTCATCGTTGGCGGCGTCCACGGCCCGCTCCACCGCGCCGGCGATATGTGACGCTTCGTCCGACTCCACTCCCTCAAGGACGATCTCCCGCCCCTGGACAATCTGATTAAGGCGGAGGTGCCCGACCGCCGCACGACCAGTCAGCTCGCCGCCCAAGCGCGCCGTCAGGTCGCGTGACCAACGTGCGCTGGGGGTCCCTGACAGCGGAAAGCGCAGACACACGCCAACGCGACCCTCGGGCAGCGGCTCACCGCGAGCCAAGCCGACGATCTGGTGCTCTTCAGACATGGTCTCCCTCCCGGGATGGTGCGCTACGTCTCTCCTTCTTGGACCGAGGATACCCGCAGTCGTGAGAGCCAGCCAGCAGACCGCGCCTCCAACACCAACCGCGAGGGTGGCTGCTTGCGAAAGCGATCAGTGCCGTGCCTGTCGAGCGGGAGCCCCGACGATCAGCAACCCGCGTCTGTCTTCGACGTGGGCCAAGGCCACCGCGGCTGTGCCCCCAGGACGCTGACCAAGCGTCCCGGGCGCTTCGCCGCAAGGAACCACGCCCCAAAACAAAAGACCGGTAACGCTCAAAGCGTCCAGAACTTACGCAAACATCGTCAACTGCAGGATGGCCAATGCGAGCGACAACGCTGCGCCGAGGCGGCGATTGCCCGCCCCGCAGGCCTTTCAGCAGGGGATCCGCTTGCGAACGCCGCCGAGCTTGCGGGAGCGCGTTCGCCGCGATGCCGGCGCGTCGCATAAGCCCAACGCTCTGCGACGCGATCTCAGTTGCTAGGCCCGTGTCGGGCGCCGCCGCTGCCGTATGTCAGCTCGTCATCTGCGTCGACCCGTGGGGGAGCTACGCTGGCGTCGCCGCCCGGAAGCAATGCCTGGCCATCGGCATCTAGGAAGGTATGGATCGAGCGCTTCTCGTGAGGAAGGTCAGACGCGTGGTGCTGTTCGGATGGCCGCGCGACTTTCCGATTATTCAGTTTCCGAACGTGGCGCTGATCGCGGCGTTCGCGAGCGGTCAAGCCGCGGCGATGCTTCACGGCGTTGGGCACGGCGAGGCTGCCGCGGTGTCCTATGCAGCGCTGTTGATCTGGGCCTACGAAGAGCTCGTCCATGGTGTCAACTGGTTTCGCCACCTGCTCGGCCTCGTGTACATCATCTCGACAGTCGCTCATCTTGCCCACGCGCTCGGGCACTGACCGGCGGAGCGGGCGGCACCCTACCGCGAGCCCGATCGGGATTGTTCGCGAGCTTCGTCTGACGGAGGGCTTCGGTGGCGCCACCACGCTTCGAGCGCCAACGCCGGGATCTCGCCGCAGCCGAAACTCACCCACACAGGCACTCCGAGCTGGCTCGCGGCAGCGAGGCCGATAACCGCACCGGACGACGGCAGGAGCCAGAAGAACGGGTAGGGGACGGCGCTGGTGGCCCACCACGACGGTCTCTTGGACACGAGCTTCACGGTTCAGTGTGCATAACGACGTCGGCGATTTCGGGCATCTGCTGGCTCAGGGCCTCCTCGACCTCGCTGGCGGCCTGGTGCGCAGGAGCCAGGGACCCGGTATCCACGACCTATCGTGTCGTAGGCAGGCTGCGGTACGTCGGAGTCCATCAGTCGCGCATCAGGCGTCGTTGAGCACGGGGCCTCGGTGTTCGCGCTGATCGTGACACGTCGGTTCGATGGAGGATCTCTTGAGGCGCCACGCCACGAGCAGGGCTGCGCAACGTCAGGCGCAGCGTCCCCTGGCCCTTCCCCAGCTGAGACGGTCAACCTCGACTGCGTCGGACGCCTTGGTCGGACTTCCGGAGCGTGCGTTGACCGATCCGTAGCGCCCAACGGAATGGTGATGAACAGCACGGCCCCCGCGTCGGTGGGCAGCAGACGCACGTCGCGCGCGGGGGTGCCGGTCTGACGTCTGCGCGAATCCGCGTCGCTCTCGTGAGCAACAGACATCAAGACAGCGTACGCGCAGATCGCATCCTCCGGCCGGGGGCAGACTCAGACCAGGTGGTGCGGCGGCCGGACCCGCGCCTCGCCAGCAAGATCGCGGACGCGCTTGGTGATTGCCAAACCGTCGTCAACGTCGGCGCCGGCGCGGGCTCCTATGAGCCTGTCGACCGGTGGGTCCTGGCCGTCGAGGCGTCGGGCGTCATGATCAGCGACCGCCTGACGCGGCTCCCGCGCTGCAGGCCTCGGCCGAAGATCTGCCGCTGGCCGATCGCACGGTCGATGCCGCGATGGCCATCCTCACCGTGCACCAGTGGCCGGACATCGAGGCGGGTTTGGGCGAACTCCTCCGGGTGATCCGGCGGCGGATCGTGATCGTAACCATGGACGTCCTGGTGCTCACGCGCCTCTGGATCATCGAGGACTACCTCCCCGAGTTCCTCGGCCACCACACCGCTCGATTCCCGTCCATCGAGCGGCTGTGCGAGCTTCTCCCAAATTCGACGGCGGAGGTGCTCGCCGTGCCACGCGATTGCACCGACGGCTTTCTCTCGGCACTGTGGGCACGACCACACGCGCTGCTTGATCCCGCGACCTGTGCGGCAACGTCACCTTGGTATGACCTGCCCGCCGCGACGGTCGAAGCGGCGCTCACCCGGCTGCAACGCGACCTTCAGGACGGCACGTGGCAGCAGCGCCACGGCGACCTCCTCGAACGCTCCGAACTGGACGTAGGGCTTCGGCTCATCACGAGCCGGATCGCAGCCTAACCCGCCCCCGCGCCCAGCCGCCTGCGGGCTGGCGGCGCCTGACAACGGATCGCAGGTCTCCGTCGCAGCGCCGATCGGACCAACGGACGCTTCAGGGGTGTCCGCAATGGAACGCTCACTGCAACGACGCGTTATGACTAACGCCGCGTCGCGCCGCCCCGGTGATCGGTGTGCCGCTCCGGTTTCCGCACGTGGCCGCATTTGGCTGGAAGTAGTCCTCTCACATGCGGCGGGCCGCGCCGAAAGTGCCTGATCTGCGTCGAAGGAGCACTGGCACCGATTTGCCACTTCCCGACCGTCTGCTTGCCCGGTTACGGCTAGCACCGCAGCCTCGCGAAGTTGCGCTTGGTCGCCTTCGCAATCGTCCGATGCCGCGCCGACGCGAGACGAAAGCAAACGTGCGACCGCGGCGCATAGCTACCCTCGCTATTGGGCGAATCCGATCGCGCGCCGCGGCTCCCGCACAGCCGGATCGGGCCATCGCAATAAGTCGCCGAAGCGCTCGTGAGCGCCGGCCCGGTTCAGTGACGGTGGCCATGAGAACCTCCCCGTAGGCGGCCATCGTTTCTCCCCGCTGGTGGCCACTGTTTCTCCCCATGGGTGGCCACGGTTTCTCCCCACGGTTCTGTCCTGAGGTGCCGGTACTCGGATGCGCGTTGTTGTCAACGCGTGATCTGAGGAGGGCGGCGGTGAAGAAACTGGAGGAAGCGATGGAGATTCTTGAGGCGTATGACGCGACTGGGTCGTTGCGGGGAGCGGCGGCGCTGGCGGGGTGTGATCACAAGACGGTGGCCAGGTTGGTCGCGGCGCGTGACGCGGCGGGCGGTGGGCTGCCCGAGCGGGCACGGCAGCGGCCGCTGGTTGACCCGTTCGCCGGGAAGATTGATGAGCTGGTCGATCGCTCACGTGCGCTGGTGCGCGCTGATGTCGTGCATGGGGTGCTGGTCGCGATGGGCTATGAGGGGTCGTATCGCACGACGCGGCGGGCGGTCGCTGAGGCCAAGCGCCGTTGGCGGAACAAGCACGGCCGCCGGACGCGGCCGTGGATCCCGCAGCCGGGATTGTGGCTGCAGTTTGATTACGGCGACGGGCCCGAGGTCGCCGGGTCACGAGCGGTGTTGTTCTGCGCGTGGCTGGCGTGGTCGCGGTTTCGGGTGGTGGTGCCGCTGCGCGACAAGACGCTGCCCAGCGTCGTGATCGGCTTGGATCGGACGTTGCGCGCGGTGGGTGGGGTTCCGACCTATGCGCTCACGGACAACGAGAAGACGGTGACCGTCGAGCACGTCGCGGGGATCGCGGTCCGCAACGCGACGATCGTTGAGGTTTCGCGGCATTACGGGCTGACGATCGCGACCTGTGAGCCGGCGGACCCGCAGAGCAAGGGCGGCAGCGAGGCGACGGTGAAGATCGCGAAGGCCGATCTGGTCCCGACCGAGCACAACCTCCGCGAGCATTACGCAGACTGGCAGGCGCTGGAGGCGGCGTGCGCTCAGTTCATGGCGGATGTCAACACGCGGCCGCACCGCTCAACCCGTCAGCCGCCGGTGTTCCTGCTCGCCCAAGAGCACGAGCATCTGCACCGGCTGCCGCGGCTGGGGCACACGCTGTGCTTCGGGCAGACCCGCAAGGTCGACCGCCAAGCGACCGTCTCGGTCGGGGACGCGATCTACTCGGTCCCGCACGCACTGATCGGCGAGCGGGTCTGGGTCCGTGCCGACGGTGAGCAGCTCGTGGCCGTTCACATCGACCCCGATCAGGGGCCGCGGGAGGTCGCGCGTCACCGGCTGACCACACCCGGCCGTCCCAGCATCTGCGACGAGCACTACCCACCGAGACCGGCGGGCGCGTTGGCGCGCAAACCCAGGGCTCGCAGCAGCGAGGAGCGGGAGTTCCTTCAGATCGGCGATGGCGCCGAGCGGTGGCTCAAGCAAGCGGCCGCGGAGGGAACGCAACGGATTCGGCGCAAGATGGCCGAAGCGGTCGATCTCGCAAAGCTCCACGGCACCGGCCCGGTCAACGACGCATTGGCGCGGTGCGCCAGCTACGGCCGCTTCGCCGACGGCGACCTGGCCAGCATCCTCGCCCATCAACAGTCAGCGACCGTGATCGCGCTTCCCCAGCGCGCGCCGGAGGACCGCTCGCTGCAGCCCTCGACCCGCAGCTGGGAGGGATTCGGACGATGAACGCCCCGATCTTGCCGCTCGCTCGCGTGATCGACGCACTGAGAGCCGTTCTGCGGGCCTGGACGATCGTGCCGCGCCGCTCGGCGGAGCACCCGCGCGAACTCCTCGTGGGACCGGCGCGCCGGACCGGAGGTCATGCGCCGACCTGCCCGGCAGGCGCACGAAAGCGAGGAGCCCGCCGGCTCAACGTGCTACGCGCTGCCCTCGTTGAGCACGTCCTCGAGGAGCCCGAGGACGATCCCGAACACTGCGTGGCGGATCGTCGCCTGGCCGAAGGCTCGAGAGTTGGTCGCGAGCTTCGGCAGCTCCTCGCGGGCAGGGTGGTAGCGGTCGAACACCGCGGTCAACGGCCATGCCGCGACGTGCTCCATGAGGCCCGCCAGCAGGCCACGGAGGACCGCCGGCCCGGGCAGGGATGGCTTGAGCCGCATGTACGCGGCGCCCAAGATCGCGCCGTTCTGCACGTGGAGCGTGAAGCCGATGGGTCGCCAGTAGTCGCCACGCGTAAATAGCTTGCCCAAGATCTCGACGTCGTCGTACTTGGAGTCGAAGAGGCGTTTGTCGAGTGGCTGCTCGAGCGTCATCACCACCGCCGCGACCGCACCCGCAACCCCCCCACGCAAGCTCGTCTGCAGCATCGGTCAAGCATGTCAGGGTGTGTGCGCTGGTACAACCGATGCCGACCAACGCCAGGATCGCCGATCTGCCATGTGTTGAGGCGGCTCCGCGGAACCCGGGCGAGCTGGTTGCGCGAGCCGAGCGCGCCGGAAATCCCGGGGAAATCTCAACCTCAGACCGAGACCCGGTCTGACCGCGCGCCACCAACCGGATCTCAAAGTACGGGACGCACGACCAGCATCCCCCGGCTCGAGACGAGATGCTCCAAGTCGTCCGCCAAGCGTTGGATGTGCTCGCTCGCCTGTTGCTCGAAGCGATCCACCTCGACGATCTCCGCGATCAGCACGTAATCGGCTTGACCGATCGCCTGTCCAGGCACGTCAGCCGGCCGCGCAAGATGCCAATCTGACACCGTGTCCAGCGACCCGCGGACGATGTCCCGATCCCCCACCATCAGACGCTCAAAGTCCTCGGCGCACTCCGGCGAGCGGAGCTGAAACCACATGAGAAGGGTCGCGGGAGGACTCATCCGCGAAGCGTAATGCACAATCGCACCTGGATCGCTTGCGATGCTGGCTCGCTGCTTCGAACTTAGAGCGCGCCAGAGATCCTCGACATCTCCCAAAACAGGAAGGAGCGTCATGAAGATCGTCGTCGTCGGTGGGAGCGGGCTCATCGGCCGCAACGTCGTCAGCCGGCTGGTCGCACAGGGGCACGATCCGGTGCCAGCCTCGCCCGCCACGGGCGTCGACACGATCACGGGCGAGGGCCTTACAGACGTGGTGGTCGGCGCCGACGTAGTCGTCGACGTTTCCAACGCGCCGGTCTGGGACGACGACGCGGTCATGAAGTTCTTCACCACCTCGTCGCGCAACCTGCTGGCGGCCGAACGCGACGCCGGCGTCGGCCACCACGTCGCGGTATCGATTGTCGGCGCCGACCGACTGCCCGACAGCGGCTACCTGCGCGCCAAGGTCGCCCAGGAGGCCGAAATCGAGGCTGGGGCCATCCCCTACACCATCCTGCGTGCCACGCAGTTCTTCGAGTTCCTGTCCCAGATCGTTGAGGCCGGTGCCGAGGGCGACAACGTCCGGCTATCGACCGGGCTGATCCAGTTCGTCGCCGCCGACGACGTCGCGGCGACGGTGGCCGAGCTCGCGATCGCTGCGCCGGTCGGCGGCAGCATCGAGCTGGGAGGACCCGAGGCGCTGGGCATCGACGCCTGGGCGCGACGACTGTTCGCGGCAACAGGCGATAACCGGGCAGTGATCGCTGACCCGCACGCCCGGTACTACGGCACGGAGCTCCACGGCGGCGAGCTGACGCCGGGGGTGGGCGCCCGGATTGGGAAGGTCGACTTCGACACGTGGATCGCCGCAAACCAGCAGGCCGCACGATAAACCGCAACGGCACCTCGGTCGCACCCGCACTCCTCGCGTAACGAGGATCTGGTTGCTCCGACGGACCGTCCTGCTAAAGCGCGGAAAGGGAGTCTCCGTCTCAAACGGGATCCGCCACCGCACTCTCGCTGGTCGGCGGGCCGGGTCTCATGCCCGGAGCCCCCGGGTGTCTCAGATGACCCGTCCGATGGATTTCGCACTGACCCCCCGCTAAGCGAACGCCGCCAGACGCCCGATCGGATCGCAAGCGCCGGCATATATGCCACCTGTCATCCCTGATGCCGGAGCGCTGAGTCAGTCGGGACTGACTCGGCTCTGGGCCACCGCCTCAGGGCCACCGCCGAGGTTGAGCCATCGCTGGCTGCCAGATGGCGATATAGGGTCGCTCGGCTGACGTCCAGTGCTGCGGCGATGTCACGCATCGGATGCTGGTGCGCCCTCATCGCCTTCGCGGCCGCCAGCTTCTCAGGACTCAGCGACGCCGGTCGTCCGCCAAGTCGACCGCGAGCTCGCGCAGCGGCCAGGCCGGCGCGCGTGCGCTCCCGGACCGTCTCACGCTCGAACTCCGCCAACGCGCCGAAGATGTGGAATTCCAGACGGCCCGGCGGTGTCGTGGTGTCGATCGCCTCTGTGAGAGATCGGAAGCCGACCTCACGCGCATGGAGCTCGTCGATCGATTCGATCAAGTGCTTCAGACCCCGGCCCAGCCGGTCCAGGCGCCAGACCACCAACGTGTCCCCAGCCCGCAGATAGTCAAAACAGGCGTCCAGCTGAGGCCGATGCTTCAGCGATCCCGAACCAACGTCGCGGCACGCGCGCTTACAGCCGGCCGCTTCCAGCGCGTCGAGCTGGAGATGGAGATTCTGCTCGTCCGTCGACGCGCGCGCGTAACCGATCAGATCGCGGGTCCCCAGCACACTGGACACAAGGCGATCGTCTCAGAAGTCTCGGATGAGGACGCAACGAGACAGTGAGAATTGAGACAGCGTTTGCGACGCGCCCGGAGCCCGTCGTCCAGAGCAGTGCTGATCCAGCCTTTCGCGTCTCACAAACGGATGGTGGACGAACCCTGGCGTTTGCCTATGCAGATCGCGCGGCCGACCCTGTCGTCGCAGGCAGCGCTTGTGGCGAATACGGAGTGTCTTGCATCATTCCCGCGAGCTCCGCCTTCCTGTTGGCGCGAGCACATGCCGCTCACGGCGCCCGCGTGGCTCCCTATATCCGGGAGCGGCAGCGTCGACGCCGGGACCGAGGGGCAGCAAGGCTGCCGGTCCTGCGTGGGACCAGAAGCCGCGTGGGTTACTGCACTCGCCATCGAGCACCGAGGTGCTGCTGTTTGGTCGCGATCAATCCGGCACTCTCGTGGATGGGTTCCCTTCTGGAGTATCACCCGGTTGGGGTGATGGCGGCTCGGTGCGCGTCACGTAGGTTGTGTTAGTGGGGCCGGACGCGGCTGCGTGTGGCGAGTCTGCGGAGGGAGGCGGGTATGCCCGTAGAGATCAAGCGCTTGGCGGTCGTGGCGGTGGCGACGGTCGGGGCGTTCAGCTCTGCGTCGTTGACGCTTGCGGGTTCGGCTGCGGCGGCGTTGCCGCCGGGCTGCTCGGAGGTGGCGAGCGCGGTCACGTGTAGCTTCTCGTTTACGGGAGCGGCGCAGAGCTTCACGGTTCCGGCGGGGGTGAACTCGATCACCGTCGCGGCGTTTGGGGCGCAGGGCGGTGATGCTGGTGGGCTTGGTGGCGAGGCTCAGGCGGTGTTCGCCGTTTTGCCGGGGGCTGCGGTTGAGGTGCTGGTCGGCGGCCAGGGCGCGACCTCTACTGGCGCGCAGACGGGCGCTGCCGGGGGGTTTAACGGTGGCGGCGCGGGCGGCGCGGGCGGTCCCGCCCCGGTCGGCCCGGGCCCGGGCAGCGGGCCGGGGGGTTCTGGCGGGGGTGGCGCCTCGGACGTGCGGACGGGGACGTGCGCCAGCTCGCTGAGCTGCGGTCTGGTCGCCCGCGTGCTGGTCGGCAGTGGTGGCGGTGGCCTCAGTGCTAGCTCGGCCGGTGGTGGTGGCGGCGGCTCCCCCTCTGGGGGTTCAGGAACCTCCCAGCAGGGTGGTGGTGGCAGCGGCGGTAGCCAGAGCGCCGGCGGGAGTGGCGGTCCCGGCGGGAGCGACCTCTCGGGTTGCGCTGCCGGAACCGGCACGGACGGCGGGGTAGCGACCCAGGATTCAGGCGGTCCGGGCGGCGCGGGCGGCAGCACACCCGGCCCGCTGCCGGGCCCGGGCGGCCCAGGTGCCGGTGGTGGCGGCGCCGGCTACTGGGGTGGTGGCGGTGGCGGCGGCGGATGCGGGCTCGCGGGTGCTGGCGGTGGTGGGGGCGGCTCCAGCTTCGGTCCGGCGGACGCGACGTTCACCGACGCCGCGCAGTCGGGGAATGGGCTGGTGACGATCAGCTATGGCGTCCCGGTGGCGCAGGTCAGCCCGTCATCGTTGAGCTTCTCAACGCAACCGCAAAGCACGCTCAGCGAGTCGCAGTTCGTGATCATCACCAACACCGGGACCGTTCCGCTGACCGTGACCGGTCTAACGTTTAACGGTCCCAACCCCGGGGACTTTCTGGTGACCTCGAACGGCTGCCTAGGGCCGATCAGCGCCGGATCAAGTTGCCTCGTCGGGGTCAGCTTCGCGCCGCCGCAGCAGATAGCGCTCAGCGCGGTCCTTCTGATCTTCAGCAACGACCCGAACAGCCCGGCGAGCGTGCTGCTGTCGGGCACCGGCGGCCAACTGCCACAAGGACCGCCTGGGCAGACCGGCGCGACCGGACAGACCGGCGCGACCGGCCCAACCGGGCAGACCGGCGCGACCGGACAGACCGGCGCGACCGGGCAGACCGGCGCGACGGGCCAAACCGGCGCGACCGGACAGACTGGCGCGACCGGAGCAACGGGTCCCAGGGGTCCCGCCGGTCGGATCGAACTGGTCGTTTGCAACAAGGTCACCAAGACGGTCACCACCAGTGGGCACAAGCACAAGGTCACTGTGCAGAAGTGCACGACCAGGCTTGTCTCGGGCACGGTCAAGTTCAAGATCGACTCCGGTGACCTAGGCGCTAGCGTCTCGCGGGCGCACGTCGTCTACGCCACCGGCGTGGCGGCGCGGCGAGGCGCGGGGCACTGGCAGCTTCTACTCACCCGCCACACCCGCCAACTGCGCCCAGGCCGCTACACCCTCATGCTGAGAACACTCCGCGGCCGGCACCGGATTGTCGAGCGCACAACGATCACAATCACCTGAGCGACGATTAGGCTGAACAGGCCGGCGCATCTGCGCCGGGCCGCCGCCCCGGACGACGGAGGGCTGCCGCAACGGGGCTACACGCAGCAGCGCCCAGCGCCATGTCGGCGCACACCTTCTGCGTACGCAGGGACCATGCGGACGACGACATCGACCGCGACGACCAGTGCTTCTGGATCGTCGCCATTGGGCAGTCTCGACGAGACTGCTGGTGTAAGCGTGACGCAGCCACGCGTGGCCGGGCACATTACGACAGCCCAGACCCGCATTCGTCCCGCGAACGCTCGTGTGGGCCACGCGGAGAGGGTCACACCGAGATCGCGCCACGCGTGCAAGCAGCGACCTCACGGCCATCGATCCGGCAACAATGGATGGCCTGGCCGCCAGCGCGCGAGGTACTACACGGCTACGGCGCGTCAGGGCGTTCGTCCTTCGGCGCGTAGCGGTGGTGCAGCGACAGCGGGTTGCCGTCAGGGTCCAGGCAGATCGCCTGCCAGCAGACGCCGGAGTCAAACGTGTCGCTGACGAAACGCACGCCCTTTGCCTCAAGCCGCTTGCGCGCGACGGCCACGTCGTCGACCTGCAGAGCGATCGGCATCGCGTTGCGCGAGAACGTGCCGCCGAAGTCTTCGGTGCGCATGATGGCCAGCGTAAGGTTGCCGGCCTGGTACTCGGCGCCGGGCCGGCTCCCGTAGCGCTTGACGAACCGCAGGCCGAGCGTCTCGCCGTAGAAGGTGGTCATCGCGTCGAAGTCCTGCGCCGGGATGCAGACGAAGTCCACACCGGTGATGAGGGGGGTCGTATCGGTCATGGTGGCTGAGACCCTCGCAGGCCCCCCGACTCATCGGTCAACAGCGAACCGAAGACGGGGATGACGACATCAGCCCGTCGGTGAACACGCCGCTGCGTTCCATGCGAAGCGGCACTCTCGCACGGTCAAGTCCGGTCGCCCCTTCGGGCTGACTCCGACGGCGAGCGCCCGAAGAGGGATGGCTCAGCGCACGTCGAGAACGTCGGCTTCGGGCGCTCGGCTTCGGCTCCGATGTCGTCGCAGATGCGAAACCTCTTGCGAACAGGGCGAGATAGGGGGTGGCGGGTGGCGGTGTCCGCGGCGACGGGTTCAATATTCGCGTTGTGCGTCCGTATCGTCTGAGGGAGGAGTTTCGTTGCCGCTCACGCAGATACAGCTCGCGACCGCGGTCGCTGACCGGGCCGATATCAGTCGCGCTGAGGCCAAGCGCATTCTCGGCGTGCTCGAAGACGTTGTGCTAGAGGAGCTCGGAAACGCGCAGAAGGTGCGGATCGGGGGCCTGGTGCAGCTCACCGTCCGGGTCCGGCCCGCCCAGAAGGCGCGTCAGGGTCGCAACCCGGCGACCGGTGAGGCGATCACGATCGCGAAAAAGCCAGCGGGGGTTGATCTCCGCGCCCGTCCGCTGGCCAAGGCCAAGGCCGCGCTGCCCTCAGTGCAGAAGGCCCGCCGACGGCTGGCCGCCTGATCGCGGGTCAGCGCCGGGTCGCCTCCGGCGTCTGACTGGTTCACCCCCGCCCCCCGTTCGGCCAGACGAGTCTCGAGATCGGCGGCGAGCCTGTCGCTCGCCGCTCTGGTCGCTCCGCCCTCCCTTCCCAACGGCACCGGCATCCTTTGGCTGCTTCTCGCTGCCCGATCGTGCGCAGAGCAGCAGCCTCGCCGAGAGCGCCGCTCGGGCGACGAAGCGGCAGCCGCAGCGAAGGGGCGGGTAGTTGCGGGTGCGGGACACGCGGTCTGTCGGAGCGGCGGTGCCAATGGTCAGAGGGGTGCGCGTCTGCGGTGAGCCGCTCCGCACGAGCGCCGCAGACGATCGAAGACCGCCATGTCTGTGGACCTCAGCGGGTCGGGGTACGTAGCTGGCTGATGTAGCGCAGGATCTGGGGCCAGAGGTCGGCTCTCGCTGCGGCGTTGGCCGCGGCAGTGCCCCCGTAATGCGTCAGGTCGGTGGGCTGGGGCAGGTACGGGACGGCCCCGCCAACGTCATGGCCCGCCTGTTGGTAGATCAGCCAGGTGTCATGGAAACGGGTGCGGGCGTCGGTGCGGCGCTGCTGGATCTCGTGCACGTAGGTCGGGGAGTCCCAGACATTATCCAAGCCCGCGGCGACGGCTAGGATCGGGCCCTTGATGTGTTCGAGGGCGATCGGCGCCGGTGTCAGCGGCTTGCCTCGGTACGTCCAAGCCGGAATGGTCAGTCCGTCGGGGGAGGGGCTGATGCTGACGTTTGGCACCAGCGCGATCGCGCCGTGCACAAGCGTGGGGAAGGTCGCGGCCACCAGCAGCGACGCCTCCCCCCCGTAAGAAACGCCCATCGTGACAACACGTGCGGGGTCGACGGCCGGTTGGCGGCGCAGCAGGCGTATCGCTCGCGCGAAGTACTCCAGGGGGATGTTCGCTAAGCGCGACGGCAGCCCGGGGTCTTTGAAGTACGCGAGGGCGAGCGTCGCATAGCCGTGAGCGGCCAGCAGCCCAGCAGCATCGACCATGCTGTCACCGCCCTCCGAGCCGCCGAACAGCAACACAGCCGGTCGGGGATCGGCTGAACGGGGCGTCAGGAGGAACCCAAACACGCCGTTGCGACGCACCGTGAGGCGGCGTACGGGCAGCGCGGCGGGCGTGATGCGGCGCGACAGCGACGCACGAGCCAGCTCGTGGCCATCGGCCGCCACCGACAGCGCGACAACGCTGGGACCGCCGCCGGGCGCAGCGAAACAGCACCCCGCCGTCGCCGGGTGCACGGGCCGCATACCCCACAGGAATCGCATCCCGCTCACCCCACCTAAACTGACCACCCCACGCCCATCGGCGCGCAGCGACATGGTCGATGCCCACACGGCCCCGCCGAACGCCGTCCACCGCGCCCGCAACATCACCCGCTCCCCCTTGGCAAGCCCCCGCACATTGACCTGCACGGGCGAATCCGCGAACGACGACCCCACATGGATGTCGAGCACGACCCGTCGCACGGATTGAGAGCCACATCCCGCGCTCACCAGGACCGCCACCAGTGCCGACAGCCACAAAGTGCATCGCGCAACCAGCTGGCGTCTCCCACCCACAACACCCTGATACCCACGCAGGTGCGCCCGAACTCTCATCCGCGACAGATCCCAGACCAAGTCCGCGCGGACGCGACCCGCCTGGTCACATCTCGGCGCGAGCATCGAACAGGGTGCCCCACTGCTCCATCCCACGACCAGGGGAAGCCCAGCGACGCACTACCCGTCAGGCGACAAACGAGCGGGTCGCGGAGCGACGACGAGAGCGCGAAGGATGGCGTTTTCTTGATGGTATCCGTCAGTCTTCCGCCAGCCTTCACCGCTGCGCCTCGAGTCAACGTCGGCTGACCCTCATCGCTCCATCCACGCAACAGCGGCACAGGGGACGGGTGCCGCTCGAGGCAATCAGTGCGAAGAGTCCTTGAGACGTTTTCGCTCAAGGCGTCGTTGTCGGCGTGCTGCCGCTGAATCTGCGCCGATGATCGCCAGGGTTCGCGCTCCGGGGCTGCGGATGCTCCTCGAGCTGACGTCGTCGTCCCTGACCGCCAGAACCGCCCCACGGATACACGCACCCAAAAAGACGAACAGCGCCCCCAGCAGCGCCACCTCCTGCGCGCCGCCAGCAAGCACGAAAACGCCCAGGACAAACGCCACTCCGGCGAGAGCGAACCAGGGCATAGAGCTGGTCTTCAACTTCCTCAGCGACATCCCGCTCCCGTGACGCGTCAGTCACCAAGCACGTCGTTGACCCTACCCCCATCACCGCCTCGCGCAAACCGCGTCGGGCGTGGGCGCGTTTGTGGGATTGGGGCCCGAGAACAGCCGCGAACCTTTCGGCAGGCCCACGGCGCATCGGTTCGTCGAGCGATGCTCCCAGCTGGATTCGTCCTCGCATTGAGCGTCTTCTGCGGAGCGCAGACGATCGCGCCCGCGTACAAGGGACCGGGAAACGTGGTGAGCATCATCGCGGTCGTGTGGTTCCTTGCTGAGCTTTTGAAGATGTCCGCTCATGACCAGTGGCACCCGCTGCGTCGGTTGCCGAAGCCTAAGTGGGGCGTCACTGCAGTGACGCTCATCTCTGTCGCGGGGCTTGTTGGCGGCGTGATCGGTCCCCACGTGCTCGCCAGCCACAGCAATTCGGCGCTTGCGAGTTGGGGACTTGGCGCAGCCGTGACCGTCATCGTTGCGGCCTGCCTGTTCGCCGCGCAGGCCTCTTATCGGCGTCGTGCAGCTCAGGCATGGCAACCATGAGCGAGGCAGCGTTCGACGAATCGATCCACGCGCCCTTGCGTCTACAAATATGCGCGGGGCTCTCACCGGTGCGGTGGTTGCCATTCTCCGACATCGGGTCAGCCTGGAAATCTCGGATTCGGTTCTGAGCAAACACCTGTCAGCGCTCGCTGGAACCGGGTACGTGGAGGTCTCCCGTGTACGGGCGGACTCACGTTCTCGGCGGCAGCAGGTCACGCTCACCAAGCCAGGACGCACGGCCTTACGCGGGCACCTGGCCGCTCTGTAATCGATCGCCGCAACAGCCGAACCCGCAATCTCTGAGGAGCCGTCCGCCGCCGCTACCCCACAGCGCCGCCAGACCCGTCGACCGCCCGCCGTCAATCCTCGGACCACATAAGTTGCGAACCATCATTACTGAACCGTCGACACGCAGGCGTCACGGATTCCCGGAAGTCGCCGCAAGCAGGGCTTCGCTTCAGGGGCCTAAACCCCGGCGATGCGTAGGCAACGCCACTGTGCGTGGCTCCGGTGGCGGTCTCCAGCGATCGCTTAGCCGGCACCGATGGCCGCTGTACGCGTCGACGCTGTGGCCGGCGAGGACTCAACGCTTGGATCCCACGAGCAATGCTCACGCCCGGGCTGGATGCGGGTTCCGAATCGCGTGAGTACGGTCTTGCAGTGGTGTGTGTACCGCACCGATGCTCGAGGAGGGTCCACTCCCGACGTTATTTAGCGGCCCGCGCTTTCCTTGGCTTGGCCCACGGCTCGCATCACGCGATAGGGGGAGCCAGCGCCGAGAGATGGTGATCGGTGAGGTATCTGCTTGGTCGCAGCCCTCCTGTGGCTGTGTGGTTTGATGCGTTTGTGGAGATTGAGCGAAAGTTCCTCGTGCCGGAGCTTCCGCAGGGTCTCGAGCGATGGCCGGCGACGCGGATCGAGCAGGGGTATCTCGCGATCGGTGGCGATGGCACCGAGGTCCGGGTCCGGCGGCGCGACGGCGATGCGGTGCTGACGGTCAAGGGCGGAGGGGGACGTAGCCGCACGGAGGAGGAGTTCGGGATCGATGACGAGCGTTTCGCTCGTCTCTGGCCGCTTACCGAGGGTCGTCGGCTCGAGAAGACGCGCCACGTGATGGCCGTGAGCGAGGGCTTGAACATCGAGGTGGATGTCTATTCGGGTGCGCTCACCGGGTTGTCGGTCGCCGAGGTGGAGTTCGGCACCGAGGAGGCGGCTGATGCGTTCGAGCCGCCGGCCTGGTTCGGGCGGGAAGTGACCGACGACGCTCGGTTTAAGAATCAGCGGCTGGCGTCAGAGGGCGCCCCCGCGGACGCCGGCGAGTGAGGCTTGGGCGTATCTCGGACGAGTCCTCCCAGTCGCCGTAAACGGGGCTCGGCTCACTGGTGGCCAGATCGGGCGGACGCCTATGCAGTGCTCCGCCAGGTGGCTCATGTCAGGTCGAACGGCCAAGCTCAAACGCGGTCCGCGGCGGACCTGGCCGTGCGGCGCGTCGTTGCGGCTCCGTTCCATGGCAAGCGACAGTCTCGGCCTCAGTGCGGGACTGGCGACTGAGCGCCACTGGGAGTGACCTCAGGGTGCAACTGCTCAGGGGTATATGAACCCGCCGCGGTGATCGAACTCCGAGCCGTACTTGTGTGCGACGTCCCAGACGATCACGCAGGCCGAGCGCTCCGACCGGGCCACTCACCCAGCTCGTATGTACCTTGACAGTTACGTAACGTGATTGGTACGCTTAGGCCATGGAAGCTGCTCTGCGGGCACTGGCGGATGAGAGCCGGCGGACGATGCTGGAGAGCTTGGCGGTCGGTCCGGCAACCGCGGGGGAGCTGGCGGCGCTGCTGCCGATTGCCCGTCCGGGGGTGTCGCGGCATCTGCGGGTGCTGCGGGAGGCGGGGCTGGTCGAGGTGCGCCAGGAGGCGCAGCGGCGGATCTACAGTCTTCGCCTCCAGCCGCTCGCCGAGGTCGATGAATGGCTGGGCCGATACCGGGACTTGTGGGAGCAGCGCCTAGATGCCCTGCACACCGAGGTGGCGCGGGGAAAACGACAACGAAGGAGCGCTAGATGACCCCCAACGCACGTGCGAGCACCCGCGTCCTGGGCAACCTGCGTTCAGCGGACGGCAACGGCGTCGTGCGCATCGAGGACCGCTACGACACCGACATCGACGACCTGTGGTCGGCGGTCACCGAGCCACGCCGTCTCGCCCGCTGGATCGCCGAGGTCGACGGGGACCTTCGGGTCGGTGGCGAGTTTCGCGCACGTTTCACCAGCGGATGGGAGGGCACAGGGCGCGTGGAGGCGTGCGAGCCCCCGCGGCGGCTGCTGGTGGCGACCAAGGAGGCGGGCGAGCCGGAGGAGGAGGTCATCGAGGCCGCGCTGACCGCCGACGGTGACCAGACCATCTTGGTGATCGAGGCACGGGGCCTGCCCGTGGATCAGCTCGCCGCCTATGGGGCGGGGTGGCAGATTCACGTCGAAGACCTTGCCGCTCACCTCGCCGGACGTGAGCGCTGCGACATCAAGGCGCGGTGGGCCGAGCTCATCCCTGTCTATAAAGACCTGTCGGCCAAGGTGTGACGATGATCACGGCGATCAACCTATTCACCGCCGACCAACTCGGCGGCCGGCTCGATGTCGCTTCGGCCGCTGAGTCCTCCGAGACCGCGATGTACATCTACGACATCGCCCCGGGTACGAGCTCATCTCCCTACCACTACGAGTATGTGGAGGAATGGTTGCGCCTGGTTGCCGGCACGGTCGCGGTTCGCACTCCCGACGGCGAGGACACGCTCGATTGCGGAGATCTCGTCCGCTTCCCGGCCGGGCCAAGCGGAGCGCACAAGGTCATGAACAAGAGCGACGCGCCGGCTCGAACCCTCGTGTTCTCTGACTCGCGCCCACCGGCGGTGTCGGTCTATCCAGACAGCAACAAGATCGGGGTGTGGCCGGGAGATTCCACAGACGACCTCATCTTCGTCCGCGACACCGCCGTTCCATGGTCACACGGCGAACAAAACTGGAACCAGGCCGACTAAAAGCACTCTTGCGCGCGCGTTCGGTCAGAGATGACAGACCAGATGACCGCCGCGGCCGAAGAGCTTGCCCCGCCCGAGCACTTACGCCGATCCAGAAGTCTCGGCCGGAGCGGTCGCGCTTCCGGATCCACGCACACACGACACTCTTGGGAGCCCTGTCGCTCGGCCACGACACCCCTTCCTCCGTCGAATCCGGCAGCGGACGCGGTCAGAGCAGTGGGATGGCGGCGAACGACGTCGTCAACGGCGCAGACCATCTCGGTCGGTTTGCTTGCAGCATCGTCCAGCAAATTCAAGACGCCACACGACGAGCCACCCAGTGACGCTGCTGCACTGATCGCCTCAAGCTCACCATTCCACAACAAGCTCGCCAGAGCCCGTGCGTCGAGCTTGTCCGTCTTGGCTCGCGGCAGTCTGGGCAAGGCGCCAGACTGCAGGTCCGCGATCCAGGGACCAAGTATTGCTGGGCGAGCTACGGGACGTCCGGTGCGGGGGTTTCTACGATTGGCTTACGAAGGGTCAGATCGAGGAAGAACGGCGACGTAACCCACTGGTAGTCGTCGTTTTTCGTGGCGCGGATTGCTTTGACGATCTCGTCGACTCCGGGTCCCGTCGCGAAGCCTGACTGAACGGCGCGACTTCTCGCCGCCGCAAGCGTAGCCGCGTGGATCTCGAAGCCGACCTCTGGCTCCGCGACTTGGAAAAAGCCTTCCACCCCGTCGACCTCTAAACCGGCGTCGCGAGCGGCGCGTGGGAGATCATCGACCGAACGCTGAGGCACGCCGGCCCGTTCCATGACCTTGTGCACGAGTTCCCAGTAGGTGGCGAGGGCGTCGAGTTGCGGGTGCGACTGGGGGGCCGGGGTTCGAAGCGGCTCCTGCGCGATGATCCATCCGCCCGGGCGCAGGAGGGTGGCGATCCGCGAGAGGGTTTGCACCGGGTCGCTCTGATGCATCAGGAACAAGCGGGTATAGGCAAGGTCAAACAGACCGCCCAGCCCGGCCGCATCGGCGTCGTGCACGTCAGCGACGAAGACCTGCACATTGTCGAGTCCCAGTGTCGCGATCACCGCTCTTGCTCGCTCAACTGCCTGCTCGCTGAAGTCGATCCCGACGACCTCCCCGGTGTCTCCCACCATGTCGGCCAGAACGGCGAGTGCACCGATCGGTCCACAGCCACACTCGAGGACCCGCGAGCCCTCGCGGACGCCGACTCGCCGGAACGCGCGACGCGCCATGTCCCCGACAACCTCGGCAATGGCGAGCAGTCGCCGAAGATCCTCATCGCTGCCTTCGAGGATGTAGCGGCTCACGCGGTCCGTGATCGCCTCAGCCACGATCCGCCTCCTCCTGTCGCGCGGCTCGGGCTCCTCTCGCCCGGTAGCCGCCGTGTCTTCGGTGGCAAGCCTACGCCCTTCCCCGGCGCTGGCGCAACTATGGCTCGCTGCACCGGCCGCAACCGCGCGCGTGTTGAACATCGCAGCGTGCCTTCGGCTTCGAGCTACGAGCTACGAGCTAGGAGCAGCATTCGATCACCTCCGCCGGGCGCCGACGACCTCGCAGACGCGACCGTACCGGAGGGCCAAGGTCCCGACTGCGACTTCGCGCTCGCGATCAACTGAACAACCAGGCGCGAGGTTCGCAGCTTGCCTGACCGCAGGAGAAGCCCCGCCGCGCTGAGGGTCCCTCCCGACGATCCGCACCCACTCACAACCCCGGCGACCCAAAGCACACACCACCCAGGCCGCAGCCTGGCTTGCCGTCGGCGCGGAGACGGCGCCGGCGCCCGCCGTGTCCCGCGGATTGACATCCTCACAACAACATTACGTTCGCATCCCCACTCCCATCACATCCACCGACCGCCGTGGCCCACCCACGGGCGCATTGGTCCATCATCCGGCGGGACAGGGAACGTCGCCACGCGTTGTTCGGTCCGAGTCAGTCTTCGCCCAGCGTCGCTCGTGTTCGGTCTGCTACGGCACCACACGGAATCCCAGGTGCGTCGCGGCCGGGGTCGCCACCACCTGGGTCCGTTCGAGGCTGATCGTCGAGTCCAGCGCCGCGAACAGCGGCGTGCCGCCGCCGAGCAGAACGGGGATCACGTGCACGCGGATCTCGTCGACCAGGCCCAGCGGGAGCGCCTGCTGCATGACGGTCGCCCCGAACAGGCTGACCTTCTTGTCGCCCGCTGTCTGCTTGGCCTGCTCGATCGCCGTGCCCACGCCGTCGGTGACGAACGTGTAGATCGACGGATGGGATCTTTCCGGCACGTGATGCGTGACTACGAAGCAGGGGGTATCGCCGAGGGGGCCGCCGTCGTCCCAGCCGCCGTCGCCCTCGTTCTTGTCCAACGACGTGCGACCCATGACGATCGCGCCGACGCCGCCGCGCACGTCTTGCACGATCGCCCAGTGCGAGCATCCCGGTCTGGCCGAGCAGCTCGGCCACCGCTCGCTGACGATGGGCGCCGTGCCGTTGCTTGTCGCCCAGCCAGTCCATCGTCCCGTCGCGGCGAGCGGCAAAGCCGTCGAGCGACATCGACATGTACAGAGTCAGCCGCCGCTGCGCCAGCTCGCCGCTCACGCGTCCTCCTTGCAACCGGTGCGGGCGCGCGAGCCATCACAGAACGGCTGTCGGCCGAGCGGCCGCAGCGGCACAGCAAGACGGGCGCGTCGCGATCGTGGATCCGCTGCCCTTCGCGGTCGAAGATCGTGACCTGGCCTTCCAGGCGGTAGGGACCGCCTGGCGTTTTTCGCGCTGTCGGACCCGACGCGCCGTAGCATCCTCGAACGGCTCGCGCGTGGACCGGCGACGATCGGCGAGCTCGGCGAGCCGTTCGGCCTGACGCTTAACGGCCTCAAGAAGCACGTCGGCATCCTCGAGACCGTCGACCTCGTCATCACCGAGAAGGTTGGCCGCGCGCGCGAGTGCCGGCTCGGCCCAGCGCAACTGGAGGACGCGACAAGCTGGATCGACGGCTACCGGCGCGTGTGGGAGCGCCGGCTGGACCGGTTCGGCGCGTACGTCGAAGAGCGCCGATGACCGACGAATTGCGACTTGCGCGCGTGATCGACGCGCCGCCCTACGTCGTCTTCGAGGCATTCACCTCGAAGGGCGGGCAGGAGGCCTTCTACGGCACCGACGATCCGGGGTGGATCGTCAGGTCCGAGTGCGACCTCCGAGTGGGTGGCCTGTAGACGGTCACGTTCGGGCCCTCGCCGGACCACCTGTACCACCACCGGAGCGTCTTCGAGATCGTCGACCGCCCGCGGCGACTCGTGCTTGCGACGACCGAGCATCGTCCCGACCGGCCAAGCTTCGATTTCTCCGTCGAGTTCACATTCGAGGACGAGGACGGCCGTACGCTCATGACCGTCATCCAGTCCGGCTTCCCCACCGCGGAGCTGCGCGACGAGCACGGGCCCGGCGTCCCGAACGCGTTCGCACGACTCGAACGCGCCATCCGCGCGAGCGAGTAGGACGTGGTGATAGCGGTTGTGACTGGGCGGCGGAGCGCCACGAGGGCGCTCGCCTGCGCGACGCGGTCGAACGTGCGGCCGGACGCTAGCCCAGCCGGAGGGCGCGGTTGTCCGCTCTGCCGGGTCGACAGACTGCCGACTGTGCTTCGGGGACGGCCCGCGGGGGTGGAGTCGCGTCGGCCGATCAACACCCGTCGCACTGGTCTGGGTGGTTTCGCGCGATGACGCTGTTGGTCAGCGTCAGCGGCTCGCCTTGGATGTAGAGGCCGCCCCCCTGGCGGGTCGCCGACCCGTTGCCGAGGACGTTTTCGGTGATGGTGCTGTCGATGAGGGTGAGTGGCCCGCCCGGGGGACCGTTCGGGATCGGTGCGTCGAAGAGTCCGCCGCCTGGGCGATCGCGCTATGGCCGTCGGCTTCGGCGGTGTTGGCGCTGACCGTCGTTGCGCGAAGGGTCATCCCGCCGTCGTCGGCTAGGAGCCCGCCGCCGGACACGGACGCCGCGCCGTGTGGGGCCGACGCCTGCACGCGGTTGCCTCGGACCAAACTGTTTGACATCGACCCGAAGAAGATCGATGCCCCGGCAATGGCGTTCGCATCTCCCGCGTCGGAGCGGACGCTGACGGTGTTGTCGACAAGGCTGGTGTTGCTGATTGTGCCGTGCATCTCTCCCGCGGCCGAGTCGGCTGTGACGCTGCCTGACGAGCCCGGGAGGGTTGCCACGCTCACGCGATTGTCGGACACGTTGCTGTTGGTGAGCCGGAACGTGACCCCGAGGTCCACGTGGATGCCGCCGGAGAAGGCGGTCGCGTCCCCGAGCGTGTTGGTCATGCGTGCCGAATTGCCGGCAATCGTCGTGTTGTCGATGGTGGCGATCGAGACATTCCCAGTGAGGTGGATCGCGCCCGCGACCGCTCCTGTATCGCCGGCGACGTCGGTTGGCATCGTTGTGGAAACGCTCGCCTCGTTGTCGGTCAGCCAGCTGTTGCGCATCATCAGCGTTCCTCCTAGAAGGAAGATGGCGCCCGAGTCGGCGGATCGGCCGTCCGGGGCCGCGACGCCGGCATGGTTGCCGGTGATGATGGTGTTTTCGATCCTGAGGGGGCCGAGCCAGTTCTGGATGGCGGCGCCGTCGGCTTCACTGGCATCAGTTGACAGCCCTGAGGCGGAGCCGATGTGGTTGTTGCTGACCGTAGTGTTCACGAGTGTCAGCGTCCCCCAGTTGTCGATTCCGCCGCCGGCCGCCCACGCGAACGGCAGGTCGCCGTTGATGCAGGCGATGGTGATGTCCGGCGGGCAGGGGATACCGGAGTCGATCGCGCCTGTCGGGGCGGCGCGGTTGTCGGTGATGATGCTGTTTGAGATCGTGACGGTCGCGCCACCGGTGCCATCCGCGTTTGGCGGGATCTCCACCCCGCCGCCGAACGCGTACACGTCCTCTGCGCCGCTGAACAGCGTTGATTCAGGGCTGGACCGGGTGACTCCGCCAGTGATCGTCACCCCGCTGATCGAGACGGTCGGTTCGTCGGCGGTGCCCAGCTTGCCGATCGTCACCACGGGCCCTCCGCCCGTGATCATCGTCGTACCCGCGCCCGCGCCGACGAGGCGAACCCCCTTGTCGATCGTGAAGCCGCCGGCATAGCTGCCGGCGGCGACCTGGACCGTGTCGCCGGGACTCGCAGCGGCGATCGCGGGCGCGATCTGCCCGAACGTGCATCCGCTCGGGCAGACCGCCACTGTGGTTGCCCGCGTCTGTTGCGAGGGGATCGTCGCCTCCTGCGTGGTGGCTCTCGCTCGTTCGCGAGCTGCGCTGATCGGCGTGAGCGTGCCGAACAGGCCCGCCGCACCGATGATGAGCGCTGTCACCGGGAGGGTCCATCTGTGGCCGTGCCGGCGGAGCCGATGCAAGGGCTTGGACGATGGTTTCAGGCGCATGTCAATGCCTGCGGTGTGCATGGGATTGGAGAGGCGGGCATGGATGGCGTTAAAACGTTCCGCTGGCCCGGCTAAAGGCTGGTAAAACCCCTGCGGCGAGCGGCATTTCGGATGCGCGTTGGAGTGGTAGCGTTACCGCGAGGCCGGGATGGAAGCGGGCGCGGAATTTCGGATTCTTGGTCCGTTCGAGGTTCTCGAGCGGGGCCGGCGACTGGCATTGGGTGGCGCCAGGCAGCGAGCGCTGCTCCTTGTCCTGTTGCTGCACCGGGGAGAAGTTGTCTCGACCGATCGCCTAATCGACGAGCTGTGGGGCGAACGCCCACCGGTCACGGCAACGAAGGCGGTGCAGGTTTACGTCTCCCGTTTGCGCAAGGCCCTCGGACCTGGGGTGCTGGAAACCCACGGACGCGGGTATCAGCTCGCGCTATCTCCCGACCAGATTGACGTCGACCGCTTCGAGGCTCTGGTAGCAAAGGGACGCGCCGCGCTCGCCGCAGGTGAATCGCGGCGTGCGGCTGACCTCCTCAGCCTCGCGCTCGGCCTGTGGCGCGGGCCGGCGCTGGCGGAGTTCGCCTACGAGCCGTTCGCACGGCGCGACATCGACCAACTGGAGGAGGCGCGACTGGGGGCGCTTGAGGATCGGCTTGACGCTGAGCTGGCCCTGGGGCAGCATCGCTCGGTGATCGGTGACCTCGAGAGGCTGGTCGGCGAGTATCCGCTCCGCGAGCGGCCGTGCCAGCTGTTGATGCTGGCGCTGTATCGAGCCGGTCGCCAGGCCGAGGCGCTAGCGGTGTATCGGTCGGCGCACTCCCTGCTCGATCAAGAACTCGGCTTGGCGCCGGGGCCGAGGCTGCGGGGACTGCAGGAGATGATCCTGCGCCACGATGCGCGGCTCAAGGCGCCGTCGCCACCAGCCGACACGGTCGCTGAGCGGTCCGCTGCAGCGTCCCCGGATGCTCGCCGGGGGCCCGGCCGTGCGATCAGCGTGGTGACCCTCATCGCCGCGGTGGTCGCGGTTGGACTGTTCGCGCTCGCCGGCGGGAAGGATCGCAGTGTCGCGATGGCCGGGCAGTTGCGGACAGCGGCGTTGGGGGTGTTCAGCAGCAGCGGCCAGCCGCGTGCTGCGGTCGTGCTGGCTGCCGGCCCCAGTCGGATCACCAGTGGGCTGGGCGCGGTGTGGACGACGTCCTACGACGAGGGAACGCTGCTGCGGATCGATCCGGGTGAGTCCGCGGTGGTCCAGACCGTCCGCGTCGGGACCGGTGCGACGGGAGTGGCCGTGGATGCGGGCGACGTGTGGGTCGCGGATCCCCTGGACAACCAGGTGATCCGGGTGGATGGACGCACCGATCAGGTCGTCCAGCGCATCCCCGTCGGCGCAGATCCCGGCGATCTAGCGGCCGGAGCGGGTGCGCTGTGGGCTGCTGACACCGGCAGCGGGACGGTCACACGTGTGGATCCGCTCACCGGAGCGGTGCTGGGCGTGAGCCGGGTCGGCCCTGCCCCGAGCGGGATCGCAGTCGGCGACGGTGCGGCATGGGTCGCACTCGGTGGCGCGAGCAGCGTCGCTCGTCTGAACCTACGGACCGATCGCGTGGTGCAGATCATCCGTGTGGGGTCGGGCCCGTCGGCGGTCGCGGTTGGACGCGGCGGCGTCTGGGTCGCGAACCAGCTCGATGCGACGGTGTCCCTCATCAGCCCGGCCACGGACCATGTTGTCCTCACCCGCGCCGTGACGGGCGCGCCGACCGCGCTCGCGGCGGTCGGCGCCGCGGTTTGGGTGGCTGGCGACGCTTCGGGAATGACACGCGTGCAGGACTCAGGTGCCGTTCACACGTTCGCGACCCCATCGCCGGTGACCGCGCTCTCGCCGAGCCCAGGAGGGGTCCTGGTGGGGGTCAGCGGAATCGGTGCGAAGCACCGCGGCGGCACTCTGGTCGGGCGTATCGCTGACCCAGCGTTTGAGGCTATGGACCCCTCCTCGTGCTGTGACGTCCCACCCAACATCTTGGGACTGTCCTACGACGGGCTGCTCACCTACTCAAAGTCGCCCTCCACGCCAGGTCGGCTCGTTCCCGACTTGGCGATCTCGATCCCAGCACCTCAGGACGGCGGCACGAGCTACACCTTCCGGCTTCGTCCCGGCGTGCGGTACTGGACCGGCGCGCCGGTGCGCGCGTCTGACTTTCTCCGCGGCTTCGAACGCGCCGCCCGAGGCTCGGACAACTACGCCGCCTACCTCAGCGCCCTCGCGGGAGCCGCCGCCTGCCCCCGGGCACGCCACTGCGACCTAAGCGCGGCCATCCTCACAAACGACCGCGCGGGCACCGTGACGCTCCGCCTGTCACATCCGGATCCGAATCTACTCACCGCGCTCGGCCAGCCCTCCTTCGCCCCCGACCCCGGGGGCGGAGGAGTCAGACCGGGCACCGGCCCCTACCGAGTCGCTCGCCAGGCGCTCGGGCATCTCGTCGAGTTCACCCGCAACCCCTACTTCCGCGAGTGGTCGCCGGCCGCGCAGCCCGCCGGCTACCCAGACCGGATCGTGGTGCACGTGGACGGCACCCCGTCCGCGGATATCGCCGCTGTACTCAAAGGGCAGGCCGACTGGACATTCGATCAGCCAACCGCCAGCCAGCGCGCGGAAATTCAGCTCCGCGCCCCGAGCCTGCTTCACACCGAGTCAGCCGGAGGCACCGATTGGATCGACCTCAACACCCACGCGCCCCCGTTCGATGATCTCCGCGTCCGCCAAGCGCTGAATTTCGCGATCGACCGAAACGCGATCGTCAACCTCTACGGGGGACCCCGAGAGGCCATCCCGACGTGCCAGATCATCCCACCCACCATCCCCGGGTACGTCCCGTACTGCCCATACACACGTGATCCATCTCCCAGTGGCAGATGGTACGGACCAGACCCAGCGCGCGCACAGCGGCTGATCGCCGCATCAGGAACACGCGGCGACCCAGTGACGCTCCTCACCCCGAACTTTGGACCATCAAACGAGCCGGTCGCCCGCTACGTCGTCGCGCTCCTGCGCAGGCTCGGCTACCGGGCCCAACTCCGTGTCCTCACCCCCAGTCACATGGGAGCGCTCCTCAACGAGGATTACCGCCACCCACCCCAGATGCACACCAACTCCTGGACGGCAAGCGTGCCCTCTGCATCGGACTGGATCACTCTCCAGCTCAGCTGCGGTGCCTGGCATCCCCCCACACGACTAACCGATCACGCGCTGTTCTGCGACCCGGCCGTCGACCGAATCGCCGCCCGCGCCGCAGAAATGAACACGACCAATTCCGTCGCAGCCGATCGCCTCTGGGCCCAAGCCGACCGCGACATCACCAACCTGGCGCCGTGGGTGCCCACCGTCAACGAAACCGAAACCGACCTCGTGTCACAGCGAGTGGGCAACTACCAATACGTCCCCACCGTCTTCGCGCTACTCGACCAACTCTGGGTTCGCTAAGAGACGCGCCTCAGCCGGCATCGGCCGATGACTGCTCTAGCGGTCGTCCGGTCTACGCTCGCGAGCGCTCCGCAACGGGAAGCGGAGCCGGCGCTGATGGACCAGTGCTCCGCCACGGCTGCGATAGCCGGGCCGGCCGTGCGGTGGTTGTTGCCTTAATCGCCGACTTGTGCGCTCGGCACAACGACAGCTGCCGACAGACGATCGACAGCCTGCCCGGCGGCGCTTCCCCAAAAAGGACGAGTCGCGAGAGCGCGCCGACCCCGAAGGCAGGCACCGATACGACGGTATGCCGGGCCCAGGGCCAGGGTCAGCAGGGTGTTGTCAAGGGGCCTGTGGCTCCGTTTGCGTATGCGCACCGCCGACGTGTGCAGGCCCGCCGAGAAACACGCTCGAGGAGCGCATCTCGTCGACAGGATCAACACGCATACTCGGCCGCGGTGACCGGCTTTCTCGCCGTGCGTGTTCAGCGATCCGAAGATCGACAAGAGCCCGCCGGCCACCGCCCTCGCTCTTGTTTAGAAGCTCCGTCGATCCACATTTCCCTTCGTTTGCTGGCTGGACCAGTTGCTCGTTCCTGTGCGGCACCTCGGCGTGGAGTTAGGGAGCCACCGCGCCGACGGCCCCTGTGGGCTCTCGGTCGGGCTCGACTGGGCGGCGCCGGTCCCGGGCCTTGAAAAACTCGGCACCCTCGATGCTGATGCGGGGAAGAAGCCGGTCAAGCCAGCGGGGCATGTACCAGTTCACCTTCCCCGTCACGACCATCAGAGCCGGCACCAGCAGGCAGCGAACGATCGTGGCGTCAAGGATCACGGCCACGGCCAGACCGATACCGAACTGCTTGACAGTCGGGTCACCGTTCAGGACGAAGCTGCCGAACACGAACACCATGATCATCGCCGCGGCGGTGATCACGCGCGCGCTGGTGACGAGGCCGGAGACGACGCTCTGCTTGTTGCCTTCGCCAGCATGAACGTGTTCCTCGATCTGGCTGACGAGGAAAACCTCGTAGTCCATGGACAGACCGAACAGGACGGCGAACATGAACAGCGGAACATAGGAGACGATTTCCACCGCACCTTCCAGACCGATCAGGCTGTGCAGCCATCCGAACTGGAAGATCGCCGTCAACACGCCGTAGGCGGCGCCGATCGAGAGCACGTTCATCACAGCCGCCTGAGCTGGGACGACGACCGTACGGAATGCCAGCGTCAGCAGCATGAAGCTGAGCGCGATCACCACTACGATCTGGAGCGGCAGCTTGCTTGAGATGTTCGCGGCGAGGTCCACGTAGCTGGCGGTGGTTCCGCCGACGTAGGCCTTCATGTTCGTGCCGTTCTCCGCCTTCGGGATCACCGATCCTCTGAGATTGTTCACGAGGTCGGTCGTCGCGGCCTCAGCCGGCCCATTGGTCGGGACCGCATTGAAGTAGGCGGTGGTCCCTGTCTTGTCGACCTGAATGGGCGTCACCGCCACGACTCCAGGCGCCTGCGAAACGTCTCTCTGCAGGGTTGCCAGCCGCGAGTCGCTGCTGCTCTTGGCAGGCGAGCCGAGCGAGACCGCCACGATCAACGGGCCGTTCACCCCCGCTCCGAAGTTCTTCGAGATCAAGTCATACGCTTGCCGCGCCGTGGTGGACTTCGACAGCGCCGCGACGTCCTTCTGCCCGAGGTTCAACGACAGCAGCGGGATCGCCAGCGGGAGCAGGATCGCCAACGCGGCGACCCCAGCGACCAAGGGATGGTTTGCGACACCTGACGCCCACCGCGCCCACAGGCCTTGCTGTGGGCGGTCGCTGGTGTGGCGCCCGCGCACTCGCAGTGAGTTGATGCGCGGGCCAGCGATCGCGAGCGTCGCCGGGAGCAACGTCACGGCTGCGAGGACCGCGACGACGACCGCGATTGCAGCCATCAGTCCCATCGTCGTCACCAGCGGGATGCCGGCTACGGCCAGCGACACGAGCGCGATCGTCACGGTCCCGCCGGCGAACACCACCGCACCGCCCGACGTGGCGGTCGCGCGAGCGATCGATTCCCGCAGGTCGAGGCCACTCTCGAGGCCCCGGAAGTGCCGCGTCACGATGAACAGCGCGTAGTCGATTCCCACGCCGAGCCCGATCATCGTGGCGAGCGTCGGCGCCACGGTCGAGACGGTCGTCACGTGACTCAGCATCCGAATGATCGCCAGCGTCACGACGAGCGCGAGGATCGCGTTCACGATTGGCAGCAACATCGCGACCGCAGTCCCGAAGGTGAGCGTGAGGATCACCATCGCCGCAAGGATCCCGATCAGCTCGCTCGACTCCGTCGATGGCTTAGACACCTTCTGGCCGAGCTGACCACCCGTCTGCACGTCGATCCCGGCCTTCTGAGCGGGCTTGGAAGCCGCGTTGATGATGGTCTGAGCATCCGCTACGGACAACTCTCCGGCGCTGACCGAGGTGGTCACAGCCAGATATCCGGTCGCCTTGTCCTTGCTCAGTGCGGAAGCGCCCTCCGAGGTCAGCGGATTGATAACCGAGGCAACGTGCGGCGCCTTCGCCACATCTGCGGCGGCCTCATTGACCGCGCTTGAGTACTTCGAGTCCGTCAACTTGCCACTCGTTACGTGCAGCACGATCGGGCTGGAGCCGTTCGATTGAGCTGGGAACGAGTGGCTCAGCGCATCGGTGGCACGCTGGCTGTCGGTCCCGGGCAGCTTCAGGTTGTCGCTCGTGTTATCGCTCACGCGATGCGACACCGCGACGAGCGCCACTACCGTCAGGATCCAGAGAGTGACGACCACGAAACGCCGCCGGACGCAGAATCGCGCGACCGCATAGAGCACACCAGTCATGTTCAGTCCCTTCCGCCTCGGTCAGCGGGCTCGGCGCTGACGTCTGTATTGCAGTGGGACACATCGTGTGGGTGACGTCCCCTCGCCACCAGAGGGGAACCCCCCGTGTTTCCCCTACGGTTTTGTCAGGGCCCGATCGCGCCGGCGAGTTGGAAGCGCGAGCGGATCCCCAGCTTCTGATACGCGCTCGAGAGGTGGCGTTCGATCGTCTTCTCGGTGACGAACAGCGCTTGGGCGATCTCGCGGTTGGTGTGTCCTTCCGCTGCCTGACGGCAGACCCGCCGCTCCGTTGCGGTCAATGCGTTCGTCCCCGTCAGCTCCATCCGCGCGCGGCGCCCAGGCCCGGCCTGGAACTCCGCACGCGCGGCTTCGGCCAGGACGATCGCACCGCACTGGTCGGCGAGTTCGATCGCCCGGCGTTCGGCGTCTCGGCCCTCGCGCCGTCGACCCGCGCGGGCTAGCGCCGCACCGAGAGCGACGAGCGCATGGGCCAGCTCCAACCGCGCGGCGCTTGGCTCAAGGATCGAGACCGCCTCCTCGAGTAGTGCCAAGGACTCCTCGTCACCGGCCACGTGGGCCGCCGCGCACAGCGCCATCCCCAATCCCCCTGGCGCGCCCACCCGCCGCGCGACCGGCAGCAGCTCGCGCACGAGCGCCGCGGCCTGCTCTCGCTCGCCCAACGAGACAAGCGCGGGCACGGCACGCGCCTTCCATTCAGACGGCCACCGGACCCCCAGCGCCTCCAGCCGCTCACCACACCACAGCAGGTCCGAAACTCCCTCGCGCGCCTGCCCCTGCGCGATCCGCAGGCGCCCTCGAGCGATCAGGTATTGGTCCAAGTACATTCGATCCTCGGTGGTTCCCAGCGCCTCGCCGGTCCGGGCCAGCTCGTCTGCGGCGCCGAGGTCACCGCGCTCGATGTGCACGACGATCGCTGCCGAGAGGAGTTGCGCCCACGCGAAATGCCCAGCGTCGACCAAGCGCAGGCCGGTCTCCGCCTCGACCTGCGCGTCGTGTAGCGATCCCCGCGCGAGCGCGATCGCGGCACGCTGTCCGTGGATGAGGCCCTGCCTCGCCGCGTGACCCTCACGACGTGCCGTTTCCGCTCCGAGGTCGAGCAGTCGAAGCGGAAGGTCGTAGCGTTCGGCGACCCGCAGCGTGTGCACAGCCAGGAAAGCCGCGTTGGTCGCGCGCGACGGCGGCAACCCGGCCGCGAGCGCGGCCTCCACTTCATCGGCCGCGGCTTCGCCCGACTCGCCTCGAAGGAGCTGCTCCAGGGCGGTGTGGATTCTCGCGACCGCCTCGAATCCGGGGCGACCTCGTGCCTGATCTCGAAACCGCTGCAGATGCCCGCTCACCCTAAGACGCAACCGCGGCGTGTTCGTGGCAATCATCAACAAGTCGGAGCCCAGCTCAAGCGAGCGTTCGGCGTCGAGCGGCGCAAGCTCCTCCACAAGCGGCGACAGCAGGTCGACAGCCACCTCCGCCGACCGACTCCCCGAGACGATCGCGCACCGCGCCAGCGTGGATGCCGCCTCAGCTCGAGTGGCCAGGTCGGCCGTGGAACTCACCACCGCGCGCAGATGCGCTTCCGCTGCCTCGAACCGCATAGCAGCAACCTCGTAGCGACCCAGCTCGGCCAGGATCTCCGCCCGTTCCTGCCCCGCCGGGGATTCGTCAAGTGCCCGATTCAGACGTGTCACGGCCGTGAGCGGGGCACCGCGTCTGGCCGCCGCCGTCGCGGCCGACCGGAGCGTCTGCACCCTGCGGTTGTCTCCGTTAGCCGTCGTCAGCAGAAGGTGTGCGGTCACGCGCTCTGGAGAGGCAGCCAGCCGCGTCAGCGCCTCGGCTGCCGCCGCGTGCCGCGATTGGCGCTCGCCCGGCGCCAGATCCTCGTATAACGCCGCGCGGACGATCGGGTGGACGAACCCCAATTGCGCGGTGCGCGCGAAGATGTCGGCGCGAACCAGATCATCAGCAGCCTCGCGCGCTGCCTCCTCGGTCAGGCCCGCTACGTCTGCGACGAGCTGGAGCTCGCAGTCGTCGCCCAGCACGGCAACGGCGTTCGTCAGCTCGCTTGCGGAGGGGCCGAGCGCGGCGACTCGATGCAGCACGAAGCGGCCGACCGCGGCCGGACCGACCGCCTGCACCTCGTTCGCGGCGCTTGCCGAAGGCACCACGCCGGCCGAGCGAAGCGCGCCGAGGAGCTCCCGCAGGAACAGAGGATTGCCGCCCGTTGCGGTGTGGCATGCGCGGCAGAACTCATCCTCCGCGTCGCTCCCGAGCTGCTCGCGAGTCAGCGCCATCGCCGCCGGCTCGCTCAGCGTTCGCGGGTAGAGCGCGACCGCATCGGGCCGTGATGCGATTTGCGCCCACAGCAACGCCGTGTCAGCTGCTCCGGCCTCCGCAGGACGCCCGGCGAGCACCATCGCCACGTGGAGCCCCTCGATTCGCTGGCCGAGATACGACAAGAACCGCAGCGACTCGGGATCCGACCACTGACAATCATCGACGGACACGAGCACGGGCGCTCGATCGGAGAGATTGACGATCAACCAGTAGAGGCTGTGGAGCGCGTCAAAGTCAGCGTCGGAATGCGACAGACCCACATCTTCGGCCTCGAACAGGCGGGCCGCCGGCGCTGCCGCACCCGCGAACAAATCGTCCCGAGCGGACGACCTCGCGATCACCGGCTCGAGGAGCTGTCGCACGATCCCGAAAGCGAACGGCCGCTCGAGCTCGGAACCGTTGGCCGCCAGCGGCGTTGCTCGAGCCCGGGCGGCGGCTGCACGCGCCTCACGCACGAGCTCCGTCTTGCCGACGCCCGGCGGTCCCTCGACCAGGAGCAATGCCCCGTCACCGGCGAGCGCGCGATCGAGTCCATCGCGTGTCGCCGCAAGTTCGAGTTCCCGCTCGAGCAGCGCTTGCCCCGTGGCCAACGGCACGATGTGAAGATACACCCGGCGAGGGCGCGTCGGATGAAAACCCGGGGGGAAAGCTTCGGGGATCCTCCCTTGTAAAGCAACCGGGTGGCGGGACGATTCCCTCAGACGATGAGCGTCAGCGAACTCAACAAGCACAAGGTCCGGCAGTTCTTCGAGGAGGTGCTCAACGAGGGCCGACTCGAGCTGATCGACGAACTCGTAGCCAAGGATTTCCTCGGGCGCCTCGGCGGCCTTGCCTCGGCCATCAATGGACACGACGGTGTGCGCCGGTTTGTGGCTGACCAGCGCACCGCGTGTCCTGACCTCTACATACAGATCGAAGACCAGATCGCTGAGGGCGACCGCGTGGTGACGTGCTGGCGAGCGACGGCAGGCGCCCGGCACCCACTGGTTGACACCGCGTCGATCGCTCCTTGCCGACGCTGCGCCGGTATCACGATCGTCCGCCTCCTGGCAGGAAAGCAGGTCGATGCACACACCGAGTGCGCCGCGCTTCGCGTCGGCGGCTAAGTATCTGCCGGAAACGGCCGCGGTATGCCCCCTCACGTCCGAGGAAGTGGATCGCCCGGTCCTGATTGTTCACGACCGCGGCTCGACGACATCGAATCCCGTTCTCCCATTCGTTGTCTGTGGCGAACATCAAGAAATCGATCGGTGCGCTATTCGCCGTATGAACCGCCGATCAAGACGGTCGCCTGGACCACATGCACGAGCCAGGCGCGTACGAGGTGTGCACGCACCTCCCGGCACTCCGACAACGCCGGACCAGTGGGCTTGACGTGGGCGCTCCATCCAAGCACCGTCTGGGGGTCGAACTGCACGACTGGGCTCAAGATGGCTGCCGCTGGACTCCATTGCACAAGCGATACGCTGAACCCGTGAGGTCGATGGGCGCGGTCAGCTCAGGCCGGGCTGTATTCGTCGGACGGCAGGCCGAGCTGGCACTGGTAACCGACGGACTGGCGGCGGCGCGCGCCGCACAGCCACAGGTCATCGTGATCGAAGGCGAGCCCGGGATCGGCAAGACTGCGTTTCTACGACAATGCCAGGACCGCGCTGAAGGGTTCATCGTGCTCGAAGCCAGCGGCGAGGAGTCCGAAACCAGGTTGGATTTCGGCGTCGTATCGCAGCTCATCTCACGCGCGCCGTGCCCGGGTGGCGCCGAGGCGCCGGCATTGGACGGCAGATCGCCTGCCAGTCCGTTCGCGGTTGGCTCACAAGTCCTCGAGGTGCTGGGGTCGGTGCAGGACGACGGCCCGGTCCTGATCGTGCTCGACGACGCCCATTGGATCGACGCGGCATCGGCGGGAGCCTTGCTGTTCGCCCTGCGCCGTCTCTATGCGGACCGGGTGTGCGTGTTGATCGCGACGCGTCCGGAAGGCGTATCGGTGAGCACCGCGGGCTGGATGCGACTCCTCAGCGACGCCGAGCGTGTACGACGGATCGGACTGGCCGGCCTCGATAGCCGCGAGGTGAGGCTGCTGGCCAACTCGCTGGTCGACCAGCCGCTCAGCATGGCCGCGGCCGAACGCCTGCGCCAGCACACCAGTGGTCATCCGCTCTACGTCCGCGCGCTGGTGAGCGAGCTGCCGGTGGAGTCGCTCGCGTTTGAGCAGGGGGCCCTGCCGGCTCCACATTCCTTCGCAGCCACGGTGATCGCCCGCCTCGCGGGACTCAGCCCCGCTGCCCAGGATCTGGCTGCCGCCGCGGCCGTCGCCGGCGCCCGTTGCTCGGTGGAGTTGGCCGCTGCTGCTGCCGGCCTCGACAGTGTCCTCGACGCCCTCGATGAGGTGCTTGCGGCGGATCTGTTGTTACTGCTCCCGGGGCGGGTGCCGGCGGAGGTCAGCTTCTCGCATCCGCTCACCCAGGCGGCCGTCTACGACGATCTCCCGCTGAGTAGGCGGCGGGCACTACATCTGACGCTGGCCGGGTTGACCTCAGGCGCAACCTCTCTCGCGCACAGCGTGGCGGCCAGCCCTGGCCCCGACGATGACCTCGCGACGGACCTTGCCGAGACCGGTCATGCCGAGGTGATGGAGGGCAAGTTGATGGCCGGCATCGACCATCTGCTACTGGCTTCCCGTTTTGCCGCCACCCGCCAACAGGGCGAGAAGGCCTTGCTGCAAGCGGTCGACGCGCTTGGAGTGGCCGGCGACGTGCCGCGGGCCCAGGGGCTGCGCGACGCAGTGGCCTCCTGCAGCGATAGCCCCGGGAGAAGCTTCGCGCTCGCGTGCCTCACTGCGTCGGCCTACAACCTCGAGCAATCGATCGACGAACTGGTGGCGGTGACGGAGCGCCCAGATTTCGGTGACGACCCTGAGCTGTTCGGGCCCGTCACCTCTTCGCTCGCAATCATCTGTGCGTATGCCGGCAGGGGATCCGAAGCGATCGAATGGGCGGAGCGGGCCCGGGAAAGTACGTGCGCGACGGCGACGGTCGAGCTAACGACGCGTCAAGGCCTGGCGCTTGGTCTGGCCGCGTGCGGCCGGGAGCGCGACGCCGTTGCGTCGCTGGACTCGCTGTCGACCTCCCGCGTCGCGCCTGAGCCGTTTTACGCCGAGCTGATGGGCACACGAGGCACCCTCAAAGCGCAAGCGGGCGACTTCCGCGGCGCGGTCGCGGATCTCAATGCGGTGATCGGATGGTCCATGGCCGGAGCTCTGCCTCGCAGTCTTCCCAGTGTGTACAGCTCCCTGGCCGAGGCGGAGTACCGGCTGGGGCGATGGGAGGAAGGCGCGGCCCATGCAGACCTTGCCCTCTCGCTTGCCGACGACTCGGGGCAAGAGTGGCAGCTCCCGGTCGCGTACGCGATGGCAAGCCTGTTCCGCACCGGGCGCGGCGAATGGAAGCTCGCTACGAGACAGATCGATGCGGGCCATCGGCTCGCCGAGCAGGCTCCGTTCGCCCCCAACCTGTTCAGCCTCGGGGTCGCCAGGGCACACTTCGCCTTCGTTCGAGACGATCCGAGTGGGGCGCTCGACGCGCTGAGATCGCTATGGGACACGCTGCCCCAGGATGTGGCGACGACGTCCAGGCGGCGGACCTACGAGCTCGAAACCGATGCGTTGCTCCGAGCCGGAAGGCTCAAGGAGGCGGCTCGACTCCTCGATGAGTTCGGATTCGATCGGATCGATGGGCCGGACAACGTCGGGGTCGTCGAGGCGTGGCGGCTGCGAGGTGTGCTCGAGCACGCGCGGGGTAACTCGGCCAAGGCGCGCGATGCCTTCCTCCGGGGCGAGGATGCCGCGAACAGGGCGGGATCGCCGCTTTCCGAGGGGGCCCTTGAGCTGGCCTACGGCCGCTTCTTGCGCACGAGCGGCCGGCGCGGGCCCGCCGCGTCGCACCTTCAAATCGCTCGCGAGAGGTTCGAGCGGCTGGGCGGCCGGCCGTTCATCGAGCGGTGCGACGCCGAGCTCTCGGCGTGCGGCGTGCGCGCGCAGGGTCGGGGCGGCCAGAATGATTACGGCCTCACCGCACGGGAGCAGGCGGTGGCCACTCTCGTGGCGTCGGGCAAGACCAACCGTGAAGTTGGGGCGGAGCTTTACGTCTCTACCAAGGCCGTCGAATACCACCTCGCGAACATCTTCGCCAAGGTCGGAGTTCGCTCCCGCCACCAGCTCTCCGCTCGGCTGTCCGTCGCGGTCGCTGCAGACACGGCCGAAACCGGACCATGACAGGCACCGAGGCGCGTCTCTAGCGTGAACGGCGTTCCCGGCTGTGTCGCGAGCGATGTAACTCTAGGTGCTTCTCTAGGGAGTTCCCTAGGGTGATCTGGCGGCTTTCGTGCGATCCTCGGCATCCTCACCGAGGACGAAGGGGCGGCATCGCCAGTGGAACTCGTCATGCACATATCGCGCGGGGACGACGATCGGCTGACCGGGAGCGTTCGAAGCGCCTGCGACCCTAAAGCCCGCGAATTCTCGGGAATGCTCGAACTGATGCGAGTGTTCGAGGACCTCGTGCCAGTCAATCGATCCGGCCAGCACCCACATGCGCCCGGTCGTTATGAACTCCCGGGCCCTGGTGGAGGCGTTGATTGATGCGCAGCCTCCGTCAGCTGTCGTCCATCCCCGCGTCCGGATCCATGAGCGAGAAGTGTTCGCGGCCGGCGACCGGCATGCCACGGGCGAACCCGAACCCGAGTGACACCCGGTGGCGTGCTCGCCACCATCGGCGGAGCCGACGTCCGCCGGCACCAAGCCACAAAATTAGAAGAGGCGATTATGGACCGTAAAGAGTTTCTGCAGAAGGGCGGCGCGGTGGTGGCCGGCGGCTTGCTGGCCGATCTGGGGATCCTGGAACGCGCTGCGGGCGCAGCAAGGAGAACAGACACCCGGCCGAACATCGTGTTCATCTTGGTCGATGAGATGCGCTTTCCGAGCGTGTTTCCTGCGGGCGTGAACACACCGGCGGAGTTCCTGCGTCGGTATATGCCGAACGTGTTCTACTTGTGGCAGCACGGGGTGAAGTTTGAGAGCTACTACAGCTCGGGTAACGCCTGCAGCCCCGCGCGGGCGACAATCGCGACGGGGTTGTATCCCCACCAGGAGTGGCTGCTGGCGACTCGGACGACAAGCGGCCCATCGCTGCAGACGGGGTTCCCGACCTACGGCAAGCTGCTGCGCAAGGTCGGTTATCAGACACCCTACTTCGGTAAGTGGCACCTCTCGAATCCACCCCCGCACGACCGGACGGCCGGTTACCTGGAGCACTACGGCTTCCGGGGGATGACGAACCCCGATCCCGTTGGCACGAACGGCCAAGGGGCTGACGATGACTTCTCTCTGATCGCCGCCACCGCGGCGCGGTGGCTTTCGCAAAAGGCGCGCGGAGCGGCTCCGTTCTGCATGACGGTCAGTTTCGTCAATCCACATGACAAGCAATTCTTCTGGGCGGGCTCGGAGGGGGCCCGGTACGAGGCCCTGTTCTCGCGCCAATCGTTGAAGCCATTCATTCAGGACTATGCGACGATTCCGAGTGAGGAGAATCCCCCGCCCCTGGGGTTTCCGACCATCCCGCCGAACTGGGAGCGCTACGCGGATCTGCCCGCGCACGGCAAGCCAAACACCCAGCAGGTGTGGCGGGCCTTCCAAGCGGCGGTGTGGGGCGGCGCGCCGGATCGCGCGAGCGTCACCGACTTCTCGGTACAGCCCTCGCCGATCGCGCCAAGAACCTACGGCGTGGGCGTCGCGCCCTATAGCTATTGGCAGCGCGGGCTCGACATGTACACCCTCGTGCAGCAGATGGTCGATCAGGCGATCGGCGAGGTCGTGGCCGCGATCCCGAGGTCGGTGCTGGCCAACACGGTGATCGTGTTCGCGTCCGACCACGGCGAGTACGCCGGCGCACATGGCGTTTTATCGGGCAAGGCTGGGACCGCCTATGAGGAAGCAATCCACGTGCCGCTCATCGTGACCGACCTGACCCACCGGTTCGCCCGGAAGGTTGATATGCCGCGCAGGCAACTCGCCTCGAGCGTGGATCTGGCGCCGATGTTGGTCACACTCGGACACCGCGGCAGCAGTTCCTGGCGCCGGGGGCCGCTGCGTCGGATCTACAGCGAACGCCTGAACCTCGTGGAGTTGCTCGGTGATCCGAACGCTGCCGGGCGTGACCACATCCTCTTCGCCACGGACGAGATCGTGCCGGCTGTGTTCAACTACCTGCGCTCCCCAACGCACGTGCTCGCCGTGCGCACCCAAGAGGCCAAGCTGGTCACCTACACGCACTGGCTCCCGGGCACGACGCGTCCAATACCTGGTTCGCTGCAACTCGAGTACTACGACTACGCCACAGCGGAGGGGCGGGCCGAGACGCGAAGCCACCCCCACGATCCGCGGGCGAAGGCAATGGCCCACAAGCTGTTCACTCAGTACGTGCCCCAACAGATGGAAGCCCCGCTCCCGCCTCCCTTCAAGAGGACGGTGGCGAAGGCGCGCGCAAGCTACATCAGATTCGAGGCGCAGTTCAACGTGCTGAACCTGATCAAACTCCTGCAGGATGGCAAGCTCGGAATGTTGCTGGGGTACGGCGACGGACCGTTCTGACAGCGCCTGGGCGGGGCGCACCCAGTACGCGGAGTCTCGCACTGGACCCACGTGTTCCGCAAGCGGTGAGGCGAGATGGCCCGGCGCATGCTTGGGCTTTGGGGGCACAGCGACCGTCCCGTCGTGCGTTCGTGCGGCGGGATCTGGTTGTGAACGAGTCGAACTGGCGTGGGTTCTGCCGAGCCTGTCGCGTGTTGGGTCGGGTCCGCGATCCAGCCAATCAGCATCGAAGTTACACGTGATGAGCTCTTAGCTCAGCGCCGGCAGCGGTGACTGCGGCGATTGAGGCGCCAGACGATCGGTCGGAACCGATCCAAGGCCCGACCGGTCGCCAAGGCTTAGGGATAAGACTAGGGATCCCCTCATTGTGAGTGAGGGCTGCGGCGCGGAGAATCGGTCGGCATACATTACGAGAGGAGGTCGGGGTGAACGAGTACGAGTCATCCGTGAGTGTCACCGAAGCACCATCTGGCAGTCTGTCGCGCGGTCAGGTTCTGAAAGCTGCGGTGGCGAGCGCAGTCGGAGCCATTGCGCTCGCACTGCCGGCCTCCGGGCTCAGCGCGCCGGCACCCCTGCGCATTCGACCGCCGGCCACGCCACCGGGCACGCTGATCCAGCTGCCGGGCTCCCGCGGGTGTCTAGTCGACCGCGCGACCCCCCGCCGCGGGTGTCAACCGGTCCGGGCGCTGCGGGGTCCAGCGCCGCTCTTGGGCTCCGATGCCGTCGCGTTGAGCCCCAATGGAGACAACCTCTACGTCGCTTCAGCACGCAGCGACGCGATCGCCGTGTTCCGGCGCAACCAGGCCACCGGTCAGCTCACCCAGGCCCCCGGCCCGGCTGGTTGCGTAGCCGCCCGCCGCACCACTGGGTGCGGGCTCGCAGTAGGACTCGCCGCCCCGAACTCGGTGGCCGTGAGCGCGGACGGTAGCAACGTCTACGCCACCTCGGCGAAGAGCAGCTCGGTCACCATCTTTCGGCGCAACCGAACTACCGGGGCGCTGACCCAGCTGCCAGGTGCGGCCGGGTGCGTCGCCAAGACCGCCACGCCCGGCTGCGCGAGCGCCAGAGCGCTCGACGTCCCAGACGTCGTCGGGGTCAGCCCCGACGGCAAGAACGTCTACGTCGGCGCCTTCTTTGGTAACGCCGTCCTGGCGTTTGCCCGTGATGGGTCCACCGGTGCGCTGACACAGCTGCAGGGCAGCAGCGGTTGCATCGCCGCCGCCTCGAGCGCAGGCTGCGCGAGCGGCCGTGCTCTAAACGCGCCCGAGGGTCTCGCAATCAGCGCTGACGGGGCCAGCGTCTACATCGCCGCCGCGCTCAGCAACGCCGTCGACGTCCTAGCCCGCAACCCGGCGACCGGCGCGCTGACGCAGGCCACCGATGCCACCGGCTGTCTCACCAGCACCCCGGTCATGGGCTGCGAGACCGCTCGGGCGTTGCGCGGATCGGACGCGGTGGCGATCAGCGCCGATGACCGCACCGTGTACGTCACCGCCGGCCTATCGCTGAGCATCGCAATGTTCAATCGGGCCTCGGGTAGCGGCGATCTGACTCAGCCAGTCGGCGCCTCAGGCTGCGTGATGAACGTGCTTGCCATCGGTTGTTCCCCAGGTCGAAAGCTGATCGACCCGGAGGGAGTCGCGGTCTCACCCGACGGCCGCAACGTCTACGCAGCGGCGTTCCTGTCCGGCGCACTGGACGTGTTCGACCGCCAACCCAGCACCGGGGCCCTGATGCAGAAGCCGGGCCGACCAGGGTGCGTGGTCACCATACCCAGGCGAGATTGCATACCGGGACGCGGTGGGCTGCATGGCGTCAGCTCTTTGGTGGTAAGCCCGGACAATAAGTACCTCTACGCGGCGGCGAACGCGAGCAACAGCATCACGGTTTTCGGGGTCGCGCGATGAACTGCTGAGCAGCTGGTTGCCTCTCACCTGTAAGACGCGCAGACCTCGGCGAGGACCTCATTCCGTGACGATCACCACCGGCGGTGTTCGTCTCGCCATGGCGTCGGCGCGGCGGGGGCTGGAGCGGCGAGTGCCATCTCAGTGCAGGGGGGCCGGTTCGCCCAGAGCGACGTGGCCGAGGTAGTCGTACGCGCGGTTGGCGCCGAGGGGGTGCATGAACGAGCCGGCTTTGACGTCGCGGTACGCCCGGGCGAGGGAGCTGCCGTTGAGGTAGCCGGCGCCGCCAGAGAGTGCGAGTGCACGGTCAACGATGCGGGCGGCCGCCTCGTTGACGAACGCTTTGGCGGCCTGGGCCTCGGCGAACAGGGCGCCGAGCTGCTCGGCGCTGCCGTCGGATGCGGGGTTGGCGGCGCGATGCTCGTCGATTAGAGTCGCTGCGCGCGAGATGACGCCACGCGAGGCGGCGAGATCGATGGTGTTCTCGGCGACCTGCGTCCGCGGGCGCGCATCGCCGTTGATGCGACCGACGATACCGCAGCGGGCGACCTGGTCCGCCGACTCGGCGATGCCGAGCGACGCGGCGGCGTGGAACAGCCCGGCGACGAGGTTGCGCTCCATGTACGGCAACGGGTCGCCGGCCGTGAAGCCGCCCCGCACGCCGGACTGGGGCAACTCGACGTTCTCGAACGAGACCGAGTTGCTGCCGGAGGCGCGCATCCCGAGCGCGTCCCAGTCGTCGTGCACGACGACGCCAGGCGCGTCGGTCGGAACCATCGCATACGCGTAGCGCTCTGTGCCCTCGCCGTCGGCATAGGTGACGGCCACGTAGAGATCAGTGGCGGCCGGAGACATCGTGCAGAAGATCTTGCGCCCGTCGATCCGCCAGCCTGATTTGGTGCGGCTAGCGAGAGTACCTGGCCGTGTGAGGTCCTGGCCGCGCTCGCTGATCGCAGCGCCCAGCACGACGCCATGACGGGCGATCTGCTCGAGTGACGCGGCGAACCCGCGGGCGCGGCGCTGTTCGCCAGCCGCGACGGCGACCGCACGGCGGCGCTCCATGTTGAGCAGTGCGACGAGGTGCATATTCACGCCGATCGCGACCGACGCGTCGCCGCGCGCCAGGCGGCTCGACGCGACCACAAGGTCGTGCGCGGAGGACACGCCGAGCCCACCGAGCTCGACCGGGATTGGCGCTGCAAAGTAGCCGGTGGACTTGAGCGCGTCGATCGCCTCGAACGGGTAGGTGCCGTCGCGGTCATGCTCGGCGGCGCGGGAGGCGGCCTGTTGGGAGAGCTTCTCGGCGATCGCGACCAAGCGATCGCCGGCTTCGGTACGGGCTGTGAGTTCGATTGGCATGGCGAATTCTCCGATCCGCTCGTCATCGACCCGTGGCCGGAGCATCTGCTCCGGCCACGGACCTGATGCGAGCCCTAGTGGGTCGTCACCTCAACGGCGACGGGCACGCCGTTGGTGACCATGTCGTAGACGGCCGAGCGCTCCTGGGCGCGCTCCACGACCTCGCGCAGCTTCTCCTCCGGCGCGTTGCCCGTCACGCGGAACGACACACCGATCCGCTCGAACCCGTTGCGCGGCTCTTCGTCGACGCCGAGCGCGCCGCGCACGTCCATGTCGCCCGTGAGGGTCGACTCGACTGAGCTCAGCTCCACCTTGCGCGCCGCGGCCACGTAGACGATCGATGTGGTTAGGCACGCGGCGAGCGCGTGCAAGAGGTACTCCGCCGGGTTGGGCCCGGTGTCGGTGCCGAGCAGGATCGCCGGCTCACCCGCGTCGATCACGAACTCCTTGCTGCGAGTGGTGTCCTCCCCGCCCGCAGCGTAAAAGCCTTTGATCGTCGAACGGTTATGCGACCCGTCGATCCAGCGGTTGCTGGCGCGGAATTGGAACTCCGCGAGCTCCGGCTGGTCCTTGATCAGATCCAGCGTTGCGAACATCTTCTCGGTGTCCACACCGTTGCGGATCGTGTTGGTAACTACTGTCATGTCGAGACCTCCGAGGTCGTTGTGGTGTTGGTGGAATCCTCCTCCCGAGCCGCGTGTGCGACATCGGCGCCGTACCCAAATCCGGGTGGGAGGGTGGCGCGATGCACGTGCCGGCTTGAGCGCGAGCAGCGAGGCGCGATGAGCGGCGGTGCGGCTCTTCGAGATCCACGCCCCTGGCACGGCGGTGTGTGGTGTCGATGGGCATGCCGGCAACTGTGGCCGGTACGCCTTCCCTAAACCTTCCCGAAGGCTCGTGTGAATCGGGCCCTTGTGCGGCTGGACGTTCCGGGGGCGTGTGGGCGCCATCGGCCGTGCGGGTCTAACCCGGTGGGCGTGGGCGCGCTCGGAGCGGGCTGGTGGCGTCGGTGAGTGCTGTGCTGGGCGGCGTAGCGGCCCTGGCTCGCGTGGCGTGGCGTCCCTGGATGTTCGGGCGGCCTTTGACCCCCGGCCTCAGGTCCACGGTGGTCACCTTCACCCGTCGGAGCCGGCGTCCGATCGACCGTTCAGCCCTATTGTCGCCGACCTTGTAACGAGCACCGTCGTCGATCCCGCTCGGGCGCACGAGCACGCCCGAGCCAGATCGAAGCTCTTCGAGTCGTCCTTATCACGCGTGTCCGAGGGAGACCTCGGGCAGGACGCGGTGTGCCCAACGTGGTAGGTACCACGCCCAGGGCCCCATCACCCGTAGCAGCACGGGGAGCAGGAGCAGCCGGATCAGCGCCGCGTCGAGGAGCACGGCGATGCCGAGGATGATGCCCATCTCCTTGGGTGGGAGCGGTCCGGAGAGCGCGAAGGTGAAGAACACGGCGACCATCTCGGCTCCGGCGGCGAAGATCACGCGGCCGGAGTGGGCGAGGCCGCCGACCATCGCCTCGTGCGGGTCATGGGTCCGGTCCCAGTGCTCTTTGGCGCTTGAGAGCAGGAACACGGTGTAGTCCATCGAGATCGCGAAGATCATCGCGAAGAAGAACACCGGCCCCCAGGCGTCCAGGAAGCCTTGTGGTTGGAACCCGAGCAGCGAGTGCAGCCCGCCGTCCTGGAATACCAATTTCGCGACGCCGAATGCGGCGGCAGTCGCGAGCAGGTTGGCTAGCACGCCGACGGCCGCGAGCAGGGGTGCCTGCAGCGCGACCAGCAACAGCACGAAGCCGAGCGCGAGCACGACGCCGATGACGAGCGGGGTCTTGGCCGAGAGCGCGTTCTGGAGGTCGTGGTTCTCGGCGACGGTGCCCCCGATCAGCGAGCCGCCTGGGAGCGCGGTGCGGAGGCGGTCGATCGTCCGGCCGACGGCGGGATTGGAGGGATCTTGCTTGGGGATCGCGGTGACGAGCGCGTAGCCGTTGCTCGTCTGAGTTGGGAGCAGAGCAGTGATTCCTGGGTCGCGGCGGGCGACGTGCGCAACCTTGGTGGCCTGCGCCGCGGGCGCGACGATCTGCATCGGCCCGGTCGCTCCGGCCCCCATCGCCGCCTGCACCTGCTGGTAGCCGATGCGGGAGGAGTCAGAGGTGGGAATAACCTTGAGCGACGGCATCGCAATCCTCAGCTGGGTAGCGGGGATCGCGAGCGCGACGAGCGCGACGAGCGCCAGCGCGCCGTAGGCGACCGGTCGCTTCCAGAGTCGCTCGCCCCACGCGGCGAACCTGGCGGAGCGGTGCTCGCCGGAGCGCGCTCCCGGGAGCGCGAGCTTGTCCACTTTCGGGCCGAGCTTCGTAAGCACGGCCGGGAGCAGAGTCAGCGTCGCGGCGAGGACAAAGATGACCGCCAGCATGATCCCGAGGCTGGTCGAGCGAAATGCTGGGCTCGGGACGAGCATCACAGCGCTCAGCGAGATCAGCACGGTCACCCCGGAGAACAGGACCGCTTTGCCGGCGGTGTCCATCGTCACAGCTGTGGCTTCGGCCGCCGACAATCTCGAGCCGACGAACGCGCCGCGGAACCGGTGCACGATGAACAGCGCGTAGTCGATTCCGAGGGCGAGCGCGAACATCAGCGCGAAGTTCATCGCCCAGATCGACACCGGCATCACCTTGGTGGCGAGGTACAACGACCCGGCGGCCGCCATCAGACCGACCATCGTCAGCATCAAGGGGCAGCCCGGCCGCGACCAGCGAGCCGAATGCCACCAGCAGGATCACGACCGTTACCGGCCACGAGATCACTTCTGATCTGAGCATCGCGGAGCGGTTCGCGGCGTTGAAGTCAGACCACATTGCCGACGCGCCCGTCAGGTTCACCCGGACACCGCCGGATGTCAGGGCGGCGAGCTTGCCCTTCAGACGATCCGCGGCCTGGACCATCGCGTTCGAATCGTGCGCGGCGCCGGCCTGCACGATCGCGGTGTGCCCGTCACGAGAGATCGACACGCCGGCGCTCGGCGCGAGCACGGTGCTGACCGCGCCATCGGCGCGCAACGTGCGCTCAACGCGGGCGATCGCGACCTGGAACGACGGGTCGCTGACGGCCTTGGTGCGTGAGCTGACCACCGCCGTCAAGCCGTAGCTCGAGAGACCGTGGAAGTTGCGATCGATCAGCTGCCGTGCCTGCACCGACTGCGAGCCGGTCGCCTCCCAGCCGGCGCCGGACAAGGCAGTCTCGACGCGGGGCGCGAAGAACCCGAGCACCACCGCGATCAGCAGCCACGCGATCAGCACCACCCGGAGGTGAGTCGCTGTGTAGCGGCCGAGGCGGCCAATCGCCCCAACTGGCGCCATCGCACCGTCAACTCCATGCAGGCGGTCCTGGCCGCCGGCTGCCGCCAGGCTCTCGGTGTCCACGCCGTCGGGGATCGTGTCTGTTACCGCGGCCATCCTCACACCTCCTGGCGCCGAAGTGGGCGAGCCTCTCGCGAACGAGGCGGGCGATACAGATTCAGGGACATGGGTGGTTCCTTTCGATTGAGCTCTGCGGTTCGACGATCAGCCGCGGCGCACGCGCGCGACGGCGAGGGCGTAGCGCTCGTCGGCGAACGAGTTCATGCCGTGGACGCAGTTCGGCGGGTGGTGGGAGGTCTCGCCGAGCGGGTGGGCGGGTCGCGGCTCCTCGCCGGCCATGTCGCGGCGCGTCTTCGCGACGTGGTCATCGCGCGCCTCGGCCTCCAGACTCCGAGGGGCGTCTATGTGGTCTTCGGTGTGCATGCCGGCAGCGTCGCCGACACGCCTTCCCTAAACCTTCCTATGCGCGGACCGTCGCTGCGTCGATCCGCTTGAGCGATTCGCGCGCGCGCCGCTCGTGGAGCAACTGTCCCGCCGCCGCGTAGCCCTCGGCGGCGCGGCGCAGGGCATCCGCAGCCGCGTAATCGTCGCCTTCGGCGAGCAGCAGTTCGGCCCGCGCTTCCGCCACCGCCGCCGGCCAGGGGCCGCCCCGCCAGCGCCCCGCGCCGTACTCGGCGCGCTCCAGGAAGTCGCGGCCACGGTCGAGCTCGCCGCCACGGGCGCACACCGTCGCGGCGGCCACGTGGTAGCCGGTCGGGCAGAACGGGCACACCCAGCTCGGGTCGAATAACGCCTCGGCACGCTCAATCAGCACGAGCGCCTCGGCAGCCTCGTCGGGCACCTGCAGCAGCACGCCGCAGACGAGGAACACCAGATGCTCGGCGGTCGGCGAGATCTGCGCGAGCTCGAGCGCTTCCTCGAGCTGCGCCCGCGCGCCGGCGCGGTCGCCCATATGAAGGAGCGCCTCCCCCAGGCGCATGCGCGCGAGTGACTCGCCTCCAACCGCGCCCAGCTCTCGACTGAGCCGCGCAGCGTCGACAAGGTGTGCGCGGGCGGCTTCGAGGTTGCCGGTGAACAGCTCCGTCTCACCCAGCACGGTAGCGGCGAACGCCTCGCCGCGGCGGGCACCGGCCTGGTGCGCCTGCGCGCGCAGACGCTTCGCGAAGCCGGCAACGCGGTCGTAGGGGTCGCCCGCTGTGAGCACGTACTCCGTCACGCACAGGTAGGCGTCGAAGACGCGGCCCGCGAGCTCTGGCGAGCCCCACACGTGCATGAGCTGGTGCGAAGAATGCCGTTCCCAGCCGCCGTCCACATGTGCGAGCATCCCTTTCAGGAGGGCGAGGTCGCCCGGATCGGCACCGTTGCCTTCCGCCTCGGCAGCCACTCTACGTGCGCCCTCCCAATCTCCGGTGTGCCACGCCACCATGCCGCGCACCAGGGTCGACTCAGCGAGGTCTTCGGGCCGCTCGGCCTCGAAACGCTCGAGCGCGGCCTTGGCGCCCGCGATGTCACCCGCTGCCAGCCACGCGCGCGCCTGCTGGACGCGCAGCGCGGGCACCTGCTCCGCGGGCGCGACCGCGATCGCCTCGGCGTAGGCCCCGGGAGCGTGGGCCTCGCCTGCCCCGTGGAGTAGCTGCGCGCGCAGCGCAAGGAGCCCTGGCCGCTGATGAGCGTCCGCATGCTCGAGCGCCAACTCGGCCCATCCGGCGCCATCGCGATAGGCGCCCACGCCCGCGGCCCACCCGGCAGCCTGAGCCAACAACGGGACGGCATCCCGCATGTGCCCGGCCCGGAGGAGGTGATGGGCGACCCGCTCAGGAGGCGCGTCGTCCGCTGCGAGGAGCGCGGCGGCATCTGCGTGAGTACGGCGCAGGGCGTCCACGGGCAGCCGGGCGGCTAGCGCTTCGCGGACGAGCACGTGCCGGAAGCGGTAGCGGCCGCGCACACGCTCGAGCACGCCAGCGGCCCGAGCCTCGGAGAGCGCCTCGTCGATGCGCTCGGCGCCCGCGAGGACCGCGAGCTCCGCGTCCGTGAAGCCGTCGTCGATCACGGCGAGCGCGGTCAGCAGCCGCTCGCCGAGCGGGTCGAGCCGTTCGAGCCGCCGCGCCACAACCTCGCGCAGCCGCGTCGAGACCGTGACCTCGCCGGAGGCATCCACGGACGCCGCCAGCTCTTCTGCGAAGAACGGGTTGCCCGCCGACGCGCGCTCGATCGCACGCAGAGCTCGGGGTCGCAGCGGCCGGCCGGCCGCCCGGTGCGCAACCGCTGAGAGCGCGCCGCGGTCGAGCGGGCCGAGCGCCAGCTCCACCGCGGTCCCGCGCGCGACCAGGCTCGAGCGCACAACCGCAGCCGGCTCCGAGAGCGGCTCATCGCGCATCGCGGCGACCACAAGCAGCCGCTCGCCGGCGGCGCTACGGGCAAGATGATGTACAAGCGCCACCGTTGCCTCGTCGGCGGCGTTGAAATCATCGATCACTAGCACGACGCCGTGCTCCGTCGCGGCCCGGCCCAACAGCTGAGCGACCGCCCAGAAGACTCGACGACGGTCCAGGGGCTCATCCGCTGCCCGTGCCGGGGTGCGGACTGAGGGCAGCAGTCGTGAGAGCGCGACCTGTGCGCTGTCGGTCAGCGCGGTGGCCAGCTCCGGGCGCCTCGCAGCGAGCGGGTCGAGCGCCTCCACCAGCGGCGCGTACGGCGTGCGGCCCTCCTCCTCGTGAGCGGCGCCACGTAGCGTGTGAAAGCCGAGCTCCTCCGCCTCGGCCAGCACAGCCTCGAGGACACGCGTCTTGCCAATCCCAAGCGGGCCCGTAACTAGCAGCGCGCCGCCACCGGCCGCCGCGGCACGCTGAAGCGCGCCGAGCGCCGAGGCGAGCTCTCGCTCGCGCCCTTCGACAGGAGCGTTCAGGAACCGAGCCGCCTGGACCGCGGGGCCGCGCGTGAGCTCGCGCTCGAGCGCCAGCGTCTCCTCCGAGGGCTCGGCGCCGACCCGCGAGAGCTCGTCGCGCAGCAGGCGAAACTGGCGCGCGGCAGCCTGCATGTCACCACTCGCGACGTTGCGGCGCACGAGTGCTCGGTGGGCCTCCTCGTCGGCAGCGTCCTCGCGCAACACCTCCTCCCAACGGCCCTCAGAGCGCATCGCCGCCAGGCGGCGCTCGCGCAGCCTTGCGCGCGGCCCGAGAGTCCACTCCTCGTAAGGCTCGTCGGGCAACAGCTCGCCGCCGTATGCGGACTCGTCACCGCGCTCGAAACGCTCGACGTCAGTCGTCACTTCGGCGGCCGGGGCGAGCGCTACCACTCCGCCGCGAAGCACGACCGCAGCGCGGTCGCCCAGCGCGCGGCGCGCGTAGCTCGCGGCCTTATGAAGGTTCGACGCCGCCGCATCCGCGCCAAGCTTCGGCCATAGCATCTCGAGCACCTCGTCCCGCTGCATGCGGTGAGCGGGAGCGAGCGCAAGCAGCTTCACCAGGTCCGTCGCCCGCCGATGCGCCCACGCGTCGGCTGGCACAGGTCGCGAGTCCACGAGCACTTCGAAGCGTCCGAGCAGCCGGACCTCGAGCTGCCTCATACGAGCAACCATACCTCCGGACCGTCACCGTCCCCTGGACCACAAATAAGCTTCTGCGCCAAATAGCCGGACGCCGCGAGTGGTTGGACCTCGACTGCGAGGAATCGAGTCGAGGAGGACCGGCGCTCACAGTAGTGTCGCTGCGCCTACGCAAGCTGCGGTGGAAAACGATCGTGCCGGATCAGCGCGATACCGTCGGTCCGTCACGAATGCGGTCGTGAAGGTCGCTCGCGACGAGGACGAGAGGTCTCGCCGGCGGCGCGAGACCACTCCACCACGATGGCCCCGCGCACCTCAACTACGCGCGGGAGGCAAGGGCTGGCCGCACAGCGGATTCGGCTCCGGCGGAGTTGCCCCCGGAGGTCAGAAGGCGGACGCACCGGTGCCTCGCACAGAGGGTGTCCGCACATCTCTCGCAGGCACGGAGGTTAGTCGGACAGGTCGACGGAGCATCGGCAGCACAGATGCATGGCTCGGTTCTGAGGCAGCACGCCGACCGCGTGCATCCATGGGATCTCGCTGCACGGCGCGGCCGGCCGAGTGGGCGACATGGCCGCCCGCTCGGCCGGTGTCGGTCATTCGCCGGTCGAGCTCCACTCTTGCGGCTCGTAGGCTCTGCCGGGCACGCCGCCGATACAGAGGACCCGCAGGCCGTGGGGACCGGAGGACAGCGCCCTCGCCACGCCCGCGTCTACCCGGACCACGTGGTCGGGGTCCAGGGCCAGCTGGGCGTCGGCGATCCGGACTGATCCCGAGCCGGCCAGCGCGAGGTAGAGCTCCTGCTGGCCGGACTCCGCCTCGTCGTGGGAGGTGGTGGAATAGTCGGGCGGAAGGTCCATGATGTTCGCGCCGAATGCTGTGATCTCGAGTCCGGCGCGGACGAGTTTGGCGAACCCGTCCCACAGAGTCGGGAGTTCGTCGATCGCCTTCGCCGAGTAGCTGATGGTGGCGTTGGTCATGACGTCACGAGGCCCATGTTCTGAGCGAGGGTCGCCATTGTGCGGTCGTGCTCGGCGACGGGACTGAGCTCGAGCAGCTCGACCGCCTCGATTGTCTGGACGAAGTGCCCTGGCCGGAGGTGGTAGGCCTCGCCCGCGGTGATGATCTCCTCAGGCCCGTCGAGGTAGGTCACGCGGAACGATCCCTTGAAGACGTAGCCCCAGTGATCGCATTGGCAGCGATCATCGGGAAGCCCTTTGAATGGTGATTCGTCTGGAGGGAAGTGCGCCGGCATGGACTCGAACGCGATCCGGATGTCGGCCGCGTCGATCGAGCGGCCGACGTACTCGCCGACAACCGTGGGTTCGAGGTCATTCTTCGATGTGTGCATGGAGGACTCTCCGTTCGTTGAGGATTGCCACCGCCACGGCGTGGCGGCGCTTGGTGAGCAGCAGTAGGCAGGCGGCGCCGATCGCCGCCGGGCCGACGCCCGCGAGCAGCAGCGCGGGGCGGGCGCCAATCGCTGAGACGACGATCCCGCCGAGCGCGAGCGCGCCGAGTTCGGCGCCGTTACGCGCCCCGTTGTAGGCGGCGAACGCGCGGCCGCGCAGCGCCTCGGGAGCCTGCTCGTGGATCAGTGTGCGGAGGAGCACGTTCTTGACGCCGTGCGCGACGCCGCCGAGCGAGAAGCCGATCAGGGCAGTCCACACGACTGTTGCGAGCGCGCCGCCCGCGATGCCAAGCCCCTGGAGCACGATCGCGGCGAGGCTGCCCGCCGCGAGCTGTGCTCGCCCAACGCGGTGTGCCACCCCCCCCGAGCCGGCTGCCATGCCGACGGTCCACGAGCTGAGCAGCAGCCCGTACGCGAGGCTGCCTCCACCCAGCACCCGGGTGACGAAGAACGGCTCGGCGGTCGCGGACATCGAGAACAACACGAGCGCGGCGACGGCGCCTCCGAGCGTTATCACGAGCTCGCGCTCACCCAGGAAGAAGCCGAAGCCGTCGCGGGCGCGCACGGGATCCTTGGCGCCGTGTGTGTGTTGCGGCTCGCGGCGAGCGCGCAGTAGGAACGCCGCAGCGGCCACCATGACAAACGAAAGCGCGTTCAGCGCCAGCGCGAGCCACAGGAGGCCGGCTGCGCCCAGGGCACCGCCGACGAGCGGGCCGGCCGTGAATCCGAGCGAGCGGACGGTCTCCATCAGCCCGTTGGCACGCGCGGCGTCGATCTCCGGCCCGGCTGCAGCCGGCACGAGGGCGAACTCGGCAGGCTGGCTGATCGCGACGCCGAGCCCAAGCACGGTCATCAGCGGGAGAAGCACCCAGAGACTGTCCAAGCCGGCGAGCATCGCGGCCACGGTCACCGCCTGGAGAAGGGAGACGGCGATCAGGATCCGCCGGTTCTCGAAGCGGTCGACGATCGCTCCGGCCACGCCGGCGGCGAGGACCACCGGCCCCCACAGCGCGAAGATCAGCGCTGAGACGGCGAAGGCCGACCCGGAGCGCTGTTGCACGTGCAGGATCAGCGGGAAGATCGCCATGAAGTCGCCGAGCGCGGAGAGCCCGGCCGCTCCGGCGAGAAGGCGGAGGTCGCGGCTGCGGGGAATCGACATGGCGCCGATGTTCGCGAGCGACCGTTCGGGCACCGTTCGGCGCGCGCAAATAGTGAAAGGGCCAGCTTGCGCGAGTGGGTGGCGATGGGCGACAGTTTGAAATCGATGCTGGAGATCCGACTAGCGGGTGGCCTGGCACTGCGCGCCGACGGCGCCGAGCTCGCGCTGCCGGCGTCGAAGCGGGCTCGCGCCGTGCTCGCCTACCTCGCGCTGAACCCTGGTCCACAGCCGCGCAGCCGGCTCGCGGCGCGCTTCTGGCCGGACGTTCTGGACGAGTCCGCGCGCGCGAGCCTGCGGGTCGCGCTGACCGAGCTGAGGCAGGCGCTCGGGCTGGCGGCCCCATACGTGGCCGCGACACGGGACACCGTCGCGCTGGACGGCCCCGATCTGACCGTCGACGTGCGGGAGTTCCAGCAGGCGCTCGATGACGGCGATGCGCTCCGAGCGCTCGAGGTGTGCGGCGGACCGATCCTCGACGGCTTCGACGAGGAATGGGCGATCGAGGCGCGCGACGAGCACATGCACCGCCTCGCCGCTGCGTTCGAGACCGCGGCGGCTGCCGCCGACGATCCAGCCGACGCGGTTCGGCTGACGCGCGCCGGGGTCGCACTCGACCCGCTGGCCGAAGCTCCGAACCGCCGATTGATTGAGCGGCTCGCCGCCACCGGCGATCGTGCAGCGGCACTGTCGGCCGGCCGGCAGTTCGTCGAGCGCCTACGCGCGCAGCTCGGGATCGCGCCGTCGCGAGAGACACGAGCGCTGATTGACGATCTCCGGCGCGGCGAGCCGGAGCCGATACCACCGCCGTCGGGTCTGACCCGCTCCGATGAAACCCTGTTCGTTGGCCGCCGCGCCGAACTCGCGCGGCTACACGCATCCTGGGGCGGGGTGCAGATGCACCGCGACCGGCGAATCGCGTTGATCGCGGGCGAACCGGGAATCGGAAAGACGCGCCTCGCCCAGCAGTTCGCGTCCACCCGCCTTACCGAGGGCGCCACCGTGCTCTTGGGTCGCTGCTCCGAGGAGCCGCTGGCGCCGTTCGAGCCGTTCACCGAGGCGCTCGCTCAAGCGGGCATCGCGCACGCTCTCGCGCCCGGCGCCGCCGCCGACGACGCCGGCGCGCGACATCGACTATTCGACGCTGTCGACTCAGCCATCACAGATCTCGCCGCGACGTGCTCGCTACTGATCGTGATCGATGATCTTCACTGGGCCGACCCAGGGAGTCTGTTGCTCACGAGCTTCCTGCTGCGATCGAGCCGCCCGGGACCGATCCTGATGCTCGGCACGTATCGCGACACCGAGCTCGGCCGGAACACTCCGCTCACCCACGCGTTGGCCGATGTGAAGCGCACCGGCGCGCTCGACAGGATCGACCTGCGCGGGCTGCCACTGGACGATGTCGCGACCCTCGCGCGCTCGATGCTCGCCAGCGACGAGCTCGCCCCGCGTGTGCATGCCCGCACGGACGGCAACGCGTTCTTTGTTGAGGAGGTCCTGAGGGGGTGGGCGGAGTCCGGTGCGAGCGAGGTGCCGGAAAGCGTCCGCCACGCTGTCGGTGCGCGGCTGTCGACCATGGGTGACGCGGCCACCGAGCTGATCGCTGCGGCCGCGATCCTCGGCCTGCAGCACGATGCTCGGGCCCTTCAGGCCACCGCCGGTCTTCAGGTGGACACGGCCGAGTCGGCGCTCGACGAGATCCTGCGCGCGCGGCTGCTGCGGCCCACATCGGTCCCGCTGCGGTTCGAGTTCGCCCACGCGCTCGTACGCGACGCAGTTCTGGACGAGTGCAACATCCTGCGGCGGGCCCGTCTTCACCGGCGCGCGGCTGACGCCCTGACAGAGCTCGGCGAGCAACAGCACCTCGACGAGATCGCGATGCACCTGTTCGAGGCGGCGTCCACGGCGGACGCGCGGCGAGCGGCCGCGCTGCTCGTCCGCGCCGGCCGGCGAGCGCTCGAGCGGCTCGCCTACGAGGACGCTGCGGATCGCTTTGACCGAGCGCGCCAGGCCCTTGAGCTGGCTGGCGCCGACGATGACACCGGCGCGGTGCTGCTTGCTCGTGGCGACGCGCTACTGCGCGCGGGCGAGCCCGCAGAGGCCCGAGCAGCCTTCACCGCGGCGCGCGCCCTCGCGCTCCGATGTGCGGACGATGCGCTCCTCGGAGAGGCAGCCCTCGGCTTTGCCGGGCTTGGCATCGCGATCGTCGACGTCGACACCGAAGCCATCGCCCGGCTCGAGGAGGCGCTCGAGCGGGTCGAGGACCGCGCGCTCCGCTCCCGACTGCAGGCGCGCCTCGCCGTCGAGCTCTATTACGCGGCGGATCGGACCAGGTCGGACACCCACAGCCACGACGCCGTCGCAACCGCCCGCGCGTCAGCCGACGCGAGTACGCTTGCTTCAGCGCTGAGCGCGCGGCACGTGGCGCTGTGGCGGCCCGACCGCGTGCACGAGCGCCTCGGGGTGGCCGAGGAGATGATCGCCGCCGCGCTCGAGGCCCGCGACCGCCACGCCGAGTTGCAAGCTCATAACTGGCGCGTCACAGACCTATTCGAGCTAGGCGACATGACTGCGTGGCGTGAAGAAGCCGCGCGGCACACGCGGCTCGCCGAAGAGCTCCGTCTCCCCTCCTTCCAGTGGTACACGCCACTTTGGGCAGCGACCGAAGCGATGCTTGCCGGCCGCTACGACGACGTCGAGCGCCTCAGCGCCGAGGCAGAGCAAGGGGGCCTGAGCGCCGGCGATCGAAACGCCCCCGTGCTCGCCAGCATCGTGCGGTTCTGCGCGCGACTCGAGCGCGAGGCGTTCAACAAAACAGATCTCGCGTTCGTGAAGGACAAGATCGCAAAGTCGCCCGCCGGCATCGCCTACCGCGGCGGATACACGTGGATCCTCGCCGGGCTTGGCGAGACCGAGCGCGCCCGCGCGGAGCTCCACGCGACAATGGAACTCACACATGCGTTCGATGCCAACTGGCTCTCACTCCAAGTCGAGCTCGCCGAGGCGAGCGTGCTCATCGGAGACGCCACGTTCGGGATTCCACTGTACGAACGGCTCGCGCCGTACGCCGGCCGACCTGTTACCGCGGGTCGCGCGGCCTGCAGCTACGGAGCGGTCGACCGTTCCCTGGGCGGCTTGGCCGGCTTGCTCGGTCGCGAACGTGACGCGGTCCGCCACCTCGAGGACGCGATCCAACTCAACGACGCGTTCGGTGCCGCGGTCTGGCGGGCGCGGGCGGAGCGGGACTTGGCCCGGGCCATGAGTCGAGAGCCGCTCATCGGCTAAGCCACCCCGGCAGCGACAGCATCGTCGCCGGGCTCCGGAGAAGACGCGCGTTGACCTGGTCCGGGTCGACCGTCGCGGCCAAGGCGTGGCGGGGTCGCAACCTGCTGTGGCTGGCGGGTCGGGTTCCGTGCGGAGCGCTTGCCGAGGTGCGCCGATCGACCTATGCTCAGTGCGGTGAAGGGGGACCGACGGCCAGCCATGGCTGCGTCAAGGAGCGCGGACAACACACCAGGGGTTGAGCCGGCGGAGCCAGCGGCTCCCGCAACGAAGCGGAGCCCATCCGGGGCGTTGGACCTCCGATCGGACGCCGCATCCGTGCTCAGTCTGCAGCGCTCGATCGGTAACTCGGCGGTCGGTCGCCTCATCGGTTCGCAGCGGCGGCTCGCGCGCCGCCAGGGCTGGAGCGGCGTGCCGCCCAAGTCGGTCAACGCCGGCCCTGACACGCTCCCCGGCATCAAGCGCATCCCGATCGAGGGCATCTCCGGCGCATACGAAAAGGGGCGGGCGATCGTGCTCATCCCGGCCGACCTGTCGGACTCGGTGACGAAGGTCGACGTGCTGGTCCACTTCCACGGGTTCAACACCGGCAATGCCGGCAACTCGGCGAAGAGCGTCCGCGACATCGCCCACGACAAGGTGGAGGCACAGCTCGCCGAGGCCCTGCGCGCGGGCACGCGGCCGACGATCGCGATCCTGCCGCAGGGCAGCGGACACTCTGTGTTCGGGTCGGGAACCTCATCGGTCTCGGCCAGTCCGTACCTCAACTCGGTGTTCCAGATCCTGTCCGACATCAAGGCGTGGGGCGACCGGGCGCCCCCGGCCCGGGGCGGGCTGATCCTGTCCGGGCATTCGGGCGCCGACGTAGCGGTGGAGCAGATGCTGACCGCGGCCCGCGGCGGTCACAGCGGCGAGGTGGCGAACCTGGAGGCGCTGTTCGTCTTCGACAACATGTACACCGACAACGACGCTAAGAAGGTCATCGCGTTCCTCCAGTTCCGGCTGGCCCGTGACCTGGTGTCGCTCGGCGCCCTGCGGGACAAGGCCACCGGCGACGAGGGGGCGATCCGCCAGCAGCTCGCGGCGTGGATCACCCTCCACGGCTTCCGCTTCCGGGGAATCGAGTCGACCGGCTCCTTCTATCACTCGCGGTTCGAGATGGTCAAAGCCGCCCTGCGCACCTTCCTCGACGACCCCAAGACGATCGCGGTGATCGGCGAGAGCGGTCCGGCGCGCAAGGCGATGGACGACAACCTGCAGATCGTGCCGGCCGGCGTGTCTCACGACGACGTGATCGGCGCCAACCACAACCTCGCCGGAGCGCTCGGCAGCCTGGCCAAGGGCGCCGGAGGAGGCCCCATCCCCCTACCGGACGCGGGTCCGACCGGCCAGACCACGACGACTCCGGCCCAGGTAACGCCGCCGACGCGGCAGCAGAAGCCGCCGGCGCCGCCGACGCCCGTCCGACAGCCGCCGCCCCCGGTCCAGCAGGCGCCACCGCCTCCGACGCACGTCGCCCCGCCGACTCCCGCAACGAAAACCACAACCCCCGCGACGAGTCAGGCGACGACGCCGGCGGCGACGACGTCGACGTGGCCGACGGGACCGATCACCCACGCGCAGGAGACGGGCACCGCCGCGGCCGTGGTGGGCCGGGTCGAGACCGTCGCCAGTCCACTGATCGGCACCGCCTCCGGGGGACCGGTGTGGTCGTTGATCCGCGACCAGTTCGCATCGCCGCGGACGAAGGCGCGCACGAAGGTGGCAGCGACGGACCCCCTGGCGCCGCTGTTGACCGAGCTGTACTCGAAGGCGACCGTGACGGAGCTGAGCGCCATGAACGCCGGCGCGCGGAGCACCGCGCTCAGCATGCTGTTCAACCGCCTGGTTCCGGCTACCGCCTCGCCGTCGGCGGGCGCGACGGCGCCGACGATGGACGAAGAGATCGCCGACGAGCAAAAGCTCATCTCCAAGCCACTAAGGGCCGGCGCCGATGGAGGCTGGAAGGCTGTCCGCCAGGGCGTGCTGGCGGCGTTCGGCGTATTTCAGTTCGGAACGCGGGGCGCGATCGAGCAGGCGAATGCGTACTACAAGCAACTGAAGCCCGCGAGGCTGTTCGGGATCACCGCCGGCGACGGGGCGCTCGTCCATCCCGTGATGCAGGCCCGCCTCGACGACGCCACCGCCGCGCTCAGCGGGGTCACCGGGGCCGAGAAGACGCAGATCGAACACGCGGTGCGCGACATGGGCGGTTTCGATATCCGCCCCAACGCTAACAACCACTGGGTGCTGAGCCTGCACTCGTTCGGCTGGGCGATCGACCTGGCGGCGGCCACCAACCCCAACTTCGGCGAGAAAAACAAGCTGATGGGCCTGATCACCTCGGTCACCGGCTCCGACCCGGAGGCGCAGCACGCCAACCAGCACACGATGGCCGACGCCCAGGCGAGCGCGACCGCCATCCAGCAGATATCGCAGGCGTTCACGACAGCGCTGTCGGACGAGGCCCACCTGACCTCGACGATCCTGGCGATCGCCAACCGCTCGCGGCACGACGCCGGACTGGATCCGCTCTCGGGCGACGGCAGCGACGTGCGGGCCGCAGCCGGGGGCGGCGGCGCCGCGGCGGTTACGCCGGTGATGGCGATCGTCGGGGTGGGAGCGACGCCCAAAACGGCGCCCGCTCTCCGCCGCGCCTCGCAGCAGATCGTCGCCGCGGTCCATGGGTTCAAGGCGTCGTTCAAGCCGAGCGGGGCACGGAAAGGGGGCAGCACTTCCGCCGCCGAGGGTTCGATCGCCTCCGTGGGGTTCATGAACCTGCCGCCGCGACTGGTGGGGGCGCTGATCGGCACCGATGCCGGCAAGCTCCAGTGGCTCGGCACGAGCAGCGTCCACGACTACATGCATTTCGAGCTGACCCCGGCGCAGCGTCCGAACCTGATCGGCGCCGCGGCCGGCCCGTCGACGCCCGCGACCACGGCGACGGCGTCCGCCCAGGGCGGGGCAAACGGCGGACCGCCAGCGGTGACCGGCACGGACACCGGGCCGCACACGGGACCGAGCCGGTCCAAGCTCCCCAAGCGATCGCCGCCGCCTCCGCCGCCACGCACCCAGACGACGCCGACGACCTCAACGGGGACGGCGGGCAAGACGGATCCCGACGCGAAGCCGAGCGGACAGATGCCCGCCGCGACAAATGAAGGCTCGGCCGGCGTTACCACCTACGCCCAGGCGCCGGCGCCGGGGACCGGCGTCACGCTCACCGAGAAGGAGATGAAACGGCTGCATGCTCGCGACGCCCACGTGATCGAGTTCTACCGGCACCACATCGGACCCGCCCTCGAGGTCCAGCGAGCCGAGGGGATCCCGGCGCTGTTCACGCTCGCCCAGATGGCCAACGAGACCGGTTACGGCGTCTCTCGCCCTGGCTTCAATTTGTTCGGGGTCAAGGCGTCGACCAAGCTCCCGGAGTCAGCGCGTCAGCTGCTATGGACGACGGAATACGACCAGAGCCCGAACGCCAGGTATCCCGAGATCGCGCCGGACTATCCCATTCTCGTGCCCGATCCCCATCACAAGGGCAAGACCATCTGGAAGTACAAGGTCAAGGACTGGTTCCGCGTCTATGCCTCCGAAGCCGAGTCGATGCGCGACCACACGCAGGTCCTGCATCAGCGCAACTACGCGGAAGCGTGGACGCACACCGAAGACCCGGAGGCCTTCACACGCGCAGTCGCCAAGGGCGGGTACGCCACCGCGCCCAACTACGCATCGGCGCTGATCGCCGGGATCCACCTGCTCAATCGCATCGCGGCGCTGGTCAACCAGGAGGACGCCGGCGCCGCCACCGGTGCGGCGTCAACTCCGGCCCTTACCGGCGCCCACTGACGAAGGGCGGATCTGCTGCGGCCACAGCGCTAGCGGCACGTCGTGGAGGTGCGGCCCGGCGTACCCGTCCGGATTGAGCTCGCGCGCGACCGGTTCTTGGTACTCGATGTCGCAGGGCCAGTGCTTGGAGCTGGCATGCGTTCTTGAGCGCGCGTGCGAACAGCGCACGGGCGCCTTAGACGGCCCCTGCGCCGTGGCGCTGAGCCATCGTTACTCCCCGAGATAGATGTGTGCTGGCGGAAAGCCGGCGCGACCCCGGTTCGAATCTCGGCTCTGACAGCTGAGACCACTCTCCGGCCGCAGTGTGCTGCCAGCAACCACGGACGGGAATGGACAGGCACGGATTTGCGCGCCTCTGTGCTGCTTAACGTGTCGGTCACGGCTCACACCGCGCCGACGTTAGCCAGGCGACCGCGATGACACGAATACAGCGCGCGCATATGGCGCGGCCGAACTTGCGGCCATGCAGGAGGTAAGCGGTCCCGCGGGCCGCGTGCGGTCCCGCGTATAGGAATGCCAGGACGGTTCTCTAGGCGGACTGGACGAGGTGGCGTTCGAACGCCCAGACGGTCGCGGCACTCCGGGTTCGCACGCCCGTCTTGTCGAAGATGTGCTGGACGTGGTGGCCCGCCGTCTTGGCGGAGATCCCGAGGGCCGCGGCGATCTCCTTGTTGGTCTGTCCGGCGGCGAGCGCAAGCAGGACCTCGTGCTCGCGGTCCGTGAGGCCCGCGGGCAGCTCGTGCGGCCGTTTTGCCACGCGGTGTCCGGCCGCGGCGAGCACGGCGTCGACCGCGTGCGGGCACAGTCGGCCCTCGCGCGCCTCGCGCAGCAGCTCGGCCTCGGCGCCGGCAGCGTCGAGCGCGGGGCGGTGCGGGCGGCGCTCTCGCATCGCCTGGTAGCAGTCGGCGGCGGCGAGGATCCGCGCCGCTCGCCCGAGCCCCGGCGCCTGGGTCTTGCGGTGGTAGCCGGCGCCGTCGAGGCGCTCGTGATGGCCACCCGCCAGCTCGCCGGTCGATGCGAGTGTTGACGCGTGGGCGAACGAGCGCTCGGTGAAGTATGGGTGTAGCTGTACGCGCTCCCAGTCGGTGAGACCGAAGGGCCCGGGCTTCTCCCAGATTGCGTTCGAAACCGCGACTCGGCCGAGGTCGAGCGCGAGCGCGGCGCGCCTCACCATTATCACCTCGTGCTCCGGGAGACCGAGGCGCCAGGCGGCCGCCTCGGCGAGTTGGGACGTGCCCTCGGCGTGTCCGCGCAGCCAGTAGGACTTGAGGTCGGTGAACGTCCCGACGACGTGGAACGCGGCGTCGATCTCCTCGCCGGTCATCCACCGCTGCGGCGGCGGTTCGGCGGCGATCGCCTGCTCCCAGATCAGCGCGTCGTCGAGCCCGTCGAGCAGCTCGGCGAGGTGATCGGTCGCGAGCGCGGCCAGGTGCGGGTCATAGGCGCCGCCCGCACGCTGCTCGATCACGTCGCCCGCCCGATCGGGGCCACCGACCGACAGGAAGACCGAGATGTCGCGCGCGACATGGAGCACCCGGGCCGGTAGTCCGATCGCCTCCCCCGCGGCGGCGCCCGGGAACCCGTTCCCGTCCCAGCGCTCGAACGCGTACGCCAGGTTCGAGATGACTCCGCCGCCGAAGCCGAGCCAGCCGGCGAAGCGCTGCGCGACCTCGCAATGCAGGGCGAACGTCGAGCGCGCGATCTCGAGGGCGTTCTCGAGTGCGTGGGCGACCATCGCCTCTCGAACCTCGGGCGGTCGTCCTTGTCCGACGACGTCCTTGAGGAACGCACCGACCTCTTCGGGGTTGCCCCCGTCGACGAGTGCGAACTTGGCGCGCGGCTCGATGTCGTCCCCGAACAGCTCCGTCTGCTCGGTCGCGTCTGACGTGCAGCCGAACGAGTGCAGCAGCGAGATGTAGTAGGCGTCCGCGAGCTCCGGTGGCGAGAGCTCCGCGAGCTCACCCAGGCGAACGGCGAGGATCGCCGTCCTGAGTGCGTGCTCGAGGGGCTGACCGGTGCCCAGATCGGTCGCTATCGACATCGCGCCGATGACCTCCGCGGCCCGGACCGGCGCCTCGCCGTCCGGCGGTCGCGCTGCGGACTGGCTTCGGCCCCCGGATGCCATGCGCTACATCCTATGCGTGCGACGCCCTACATGTCACGCGTCCGGCCGACGGCACGGGGAAGCCGCCGGGCGGACGGCTTCCCCTCCAACGACGGCGTCGCTGTCTACGCCACTGCCTGCAGGTGCTCCTTGGGGTCGACCGACCCCAGGCTCTCGACGACCTCGAGGGTGCTGTTACGCACCTGGGCGATATACATGTTCATCCGCACATGGTGCTGGCCGGCCACCATCTCGGTCGGGCCGCCCGGACCCTCGGCGATACTTGCGTGGTCGAGCGCCGCGACGACCGCAGCCTGGTCGAGCGAGCCGGCTTCCGTGACCGCGGCCTCCCAGAGCTTGATGCCGCGGTACATGCCCGTGCACCCGCTTCCGCCGGTGAAATGAGGGCCGTTCGGGAAGCGCGCGTTATAGCGGCCGAGCAGCTCTCGGCTGAACGGGTCGGTCAGCGACTGGTAGTAGTCGATGCACGCGTACAGCCCTTCGATGGGCTCGGCGGCGAGCGCGGCGGCGAGGTTCTCGTCGAAGTACGTCGTGACGATCCGCCCGCCACGCTTCGTATAGCCGGACTCCCAGAGCGCATCGAAGAACGGGAAGCACCCGGGAGGCACGGTCGTGTTGAACACGACGTCCGCGCCGCTGGAATTGATCCTCTCGACCGTCTCGCCCCAGTCAGCGTGATCGATGGGGAAGTACTCCTCCCCGACGATCTCGCCGCCGTTGGCTGAGGCGACTTCGTGGACCTTCCGGTTCATCACGTGCGGCCAGATGTAGTCCGCCGAGGGCAGGTAGAACGTCCGTGCTCCGGTCTGCTGCATCACCCACGGGATCAGCGGCTCGACCTGCTGTGCGGGAACAGCGCCGGTGCAGAACAGGAGCGGGTGGTACTCCTGTCCCTCGTACTGCTCGGGGTAGATGTAGAGCGTGCTGCCGTCCACGACCGCCGGGCCCTTGATGGCCTGCCTGGTCGAGCTGAAGATGCCGCCCAGGAGCACGTCGACGTGGTCAACCTGCACGAGTTTCGTGGCGCCCGCCGCCGCCTGCGCGTCGTCGGATGCGCTGTCCTCGATGACGAGGTCCACGCGACGGCCGAGCAGGCCGCCGGACGCGTTGATCTCGTCCACGACGAGCGTGGCGACGTTGGCCTGGCCGGCGCCCATGACCGATAGGGCACCCGTCTGGTCGGCGATCACGCCGATCTTGATTGCATCGCGCATGACGTTGCTCCTAGGCCTCGCAGCGGCTGCCGAGTTCCGCCACCTGCGGCCGGCCCTTGTGCCCGGCCTCCTGCATGATCGGCGGGACATCAGGGTCGGAGGCGAACTGTTGCCAGCCGTCGAGATCCCAGTCGAAGATCACCCAGACCCGGTCGCCTTCATTGGGGTCGCGGAACACGAGCGCGCCCTTCGAGCCGTGCTGCTTGCGCTTCTCGGCACCCTTGGTGGAAAACACGCTCGTGAAGCGATCGAAGTCCTCGACCGTGGTCGTTGCCAGGAGCATCCCGGTCCTCCTTACGTTTCCGGCGTCTCCGAACGACGCCGAGGTTGACGCGAGTATGTGCTCGAGCACGCTCGACGGACATCGGGCAATTGCCCTATAGCCGGATCGGTTGCCGCGTGCTGCTTCGCGCTGGGCCGTGCGGACCACAGCGCTGGGGTCCCAGACCGGTCCAGTGCCGCCGCCTATCAAGTCCTGAGCGACGCACGGTCGCCGTTGGGTCTTGGGCCGCGGGGGCGGCCAGCGCCTTCAGTGAGCTGTTTCAACGCCGTCACGTCCGGGCGCTGGCGTTCCTCATCCTCATGTACGGCGTGTGGAACCTCGTCGCCGGCACCTACGGCTTCTTCTTCCCCTACATCCTCGACGCCGTTGGCTCCACAACCCCTCGCGCCACCTACGCCCTCCAGGCGATCTGGTTCGCCTCCACGGCACTATCGGTCGGCTTCATCTACATGCCTCTGATCGACCACGTCAGCCGCCGCAAGCTGCTGCTATGGAGCAGCATCCTCCAGGTCCTCGCCTTCATCCCCTTCATCTTCGTCCACGCGACCTTCGTGGTCGCTCTCTTCAACGTCCTGCTCTTCGGCGTCGGCGCCGGAATCGGCCAGCAGTCACTGTTCCAGCTCTGGAGCGGCGAGCTGTTCCCCACCCTCCTGCGCTCGACCGCCCAGGGATTCATGTTCGGCGTGGTGCGGATAGCACTCGGAGGCTGGATCCTCCTCCTGCCCACCGTCGAGAAGGCCGGCTTCAGCACGCTCGCCCTCGTCCTGGCGGCACTGCTCGTTGTGTCCGGCGCGATCGGCATCGCGTTCGCCCCCAACACCCGCGGCCGCGACCTCGAGGAGACCGAAACAGCCGATGTGCACGCCCAACGCCGCTCGCGCCAGCGACAAGCCGCATAAACCGGTCCGCTCGGCGGTGAGCCATCGTAGTCCTGCAACCGGGCGACTTCGAGGCCTCGGCGGACCAGCCCTTCGTTGCCACGGCGCTCGTCCGCAAGGAGGTCGGCCGTTCGGATCAACGGCTCGAGTTCTTCGCCAGCGCGGTCGTCGTCGGTCGGGTAGAAGAGGACCGCTCGCGCGGGTCGGGATGTCAGTCTCCGCTGGATTGGCCACAGTCGATTTGAGGACTCTCGCGGGTAATGTCGGCGTTCACTGGGACTCCTCGGCGGGCGTGCTCGATGGCCAGTGAGCCGGCGTCCAGTCACCGTCTGGGTCGGTGGTTTGCCCCACTTCGATCAGGTGACCGTCGGGATCTCGGATGTAGCAACGGATCTCATACTGGTGCTGCTTCGGCGGCGTCAGGAAATTCGCTCCCCTGGCGCTCCATTCGGCGTGCACGGCCTCGATGTCTTTGACCCGGATATTGAGGAAGCTGCTGACCCGGTCGGGATCGCGCGGCGTCTCCAGGGTCACCGACGGCTTGTCGTCCGTCGGTCCACCGCCCACATTGATGATGATCCAGCTGTTAGACAGCGCGACGTAGGTCACGTCTCCGGAAAAGACCACCCTGCCGCCGAGCACTTCGGTATAGAACCGTCGGGAGCGCTCGACGTCGTCCGAGACGATGAAGTGGGCCAACACGATCCCCGCTGGGGGCGGTGGGAGCTCGGCCATCTGGACCTCCGCTGATTGGGTCGCGCACCCCGCTGAGAACGGGGGCGGCAGTCGATCCTACGATGAACCCGAATTCAAATCTGTTCCCAGACCAGGCGGGAGGCCGCCACGTCTGGTCCCGGGTGGTCTTGCCCTGAGCTGCAGGACGCATGAGTCGAGAGCGGGACGAGTGGACCGCCGACGAGGAAGAAGCCTGAGACGAACTCCGTCGGGCCCGCGCTCACAAGCGGCTCCTTGATTGCCGGGGTGCGATCACCCAGGCGTCGGCCTGGCAGACGACTAGGTCCGACGAGGAGATCGGTTCGTGCCTTCATTGAGGACGGGTTGAGGATCGGTTTCGTTCATGACGAGGGTGGTCGCGGCCGGCGAGGCACTGCTCGCGCCGTCAATCACGAAGCGACTGATCGCAGAGTTCGCCTCCCGCCGCAAGCGTTACTCGGGCACCCCACAGGGCCTCGACGAACTGACCGTCGCCGGACAGTGGCCCGGGTCCTTGACGAGCTCGCCAGCCCTTTCGCGGCCAAGCACTCATCCCGCGCCAGCATTGGCCAACGTGGCGTTCATCGTCAAGACAGTCGCCCGCTCCGTGCTGGCGAGGACACGAATGCGATCGCGCCAGCAGTCGGAGGGACGAGCCGCAAGCCTTACATCACCTCAACCGAGTTGGCTCGCCGACCCGGGGCGGGAGGGCGCGTGCTGGCCCGTGAGCCATCGTCCACCGCTCTCCGGGCAGACAAGTGGTGATCCGCGGGCTGGGCGCGTCGCAGAATCGTGCTCGCCGCCGCCGAGGCGCGCGAAGGCTGAGAAACTCTAGACGTGGTCACCCGCCGCCTCGTCCGCTTCCCGAGCTCCGCACTGGCCGGGCTTGAATGGCCGGTGTTCGAGGCGGTCGGCGCACGCGACGGGCCGCGGGTCTGCCTGCTCGCTGGGGTGCACGGATGTGAGTACTCCTCGATCGCGGCCGTCAGGCAGTTCACGCGTGAGCTCGACGTCTCGACGGTGGCGGGATCGCTTATCGCGGTGCCGATCGTGTCCCCAACGTCGTTCGCCGCGCGATGTCCCTTCGTGGTGCCCGAGGATGGTCGAAACCTCAATCGGTCCTTTCCGGGAGACTCGAGCGGGTCGTTCACCGAGGTGCTCGCCCATCATGTCTTCTCGGAGTTCGTGACCGGCAGCGATGTGCTCATCGACCTGCACGGCGGCGACATGGTTGAGGCGCTTGAGCCGTTCGCGCTCTACGACGACTCTGCCGTGCGCGAGACCGCGGAGCAGCTGGCCCGGGCGTTCGGGCTGCGCTACGTGGTGTGCGACACCACTAACACGCTCGGGGGGACCACGAGCGCGGCCGCTGCCGCAGCTGGGATCCCGGGCTTCATCGCCGAGGCGGGTGGCCGCGGGCTGCTTGACCCGGTCGAGATCGAGCGCCACGTGCGGGGTCTGCGCGGCACGCTTCGGGCCGCGGGTGTGCTTGACGGCGCACCGGAGCCGCCTCCCGTGGGCCAGCAGCTGGTCGAGCGGTTCCTGTGGCTGCGCACCTCGACTCCCGGCTGGTGGCAGTCCGCAGTGGACGTTGGTGGCGCGGTCGCAGCTGGCGATCGGCTCGGGAGCGTGCTCGATGGATTCGGCGACGCTGTCGCGACGATCACAGCGCCCGAGGCTGGCGTAGTGCTCTTTCTCACCTCAAGCCCCGCCGTGCAGGCCGACGGCCTGCTTGTCGGGCTCGGCGCAGGCCTACGGCAGTTCTAGGCGGAGGCCGCGCGGCATCCCTTCGTGCCATCAGGTCGTGATGCTGGGCGTGCTCAGCGCTCTGCACCTCGAGCGGGATGGCGGGCCCGTGCACGGACGCCGACGTCGGTGCAATCGGTGCGCTTGAACGGCGGGAACCGTTGGCTGGGGCTAGGCCGGCGCAACGCCTGGGGGCACGGCTCGTAGCGCCGTTTCGCGTGGGACGAGTCCTATCGCGTCATGCCGCGCGTCGCGGCAGCTCATTGGAGTGCTGCGCCGGATGACGACAAGCAGCGCAGATCCCCGGCGATCGCGTAGGCGGCCGACCCTGGTCAGTTCGCTCGTCTCGAAAACGGGCGTTTCTCGGACGTCGAGCGCTGAGACCCGCTCGTCCGATTCAGTCAGACCTGACGACTGGGCGATAGAAACCGCGCTGACGCGCGGGCCGAGGAGGGCGCGCACCATCCTTATGTCGCCGAAGCCTCGCGGGGGCGCGGGCGGGTGCGAGGATCCAAAGCGACCCGTCGCGATTTGGTGGCGATGTCGAATTCGGCCGTCCGCGTTCGTGTCGGGGATGAGGGGCCGGAAGCACTCCGGTCGCGGAGATCTGATGGCGGCGCACCTGGCTGGCGCCGTCGAGACCGAAAGGACAGGAGATGGGAAGGATCATCGTGATGAACTGGGTGAGGCTCGACGGCGTGATGCAGTCACCGGGCCGCGCGGACGAGGACACCCGGGACGGTTTTACCGACGGCGGCTGGGCGGTCCCATACAGCGATGAGGCGGCGGTCGCCAACGTGGGCGAGCGGTTGACCGAGCTGACGGACGGGAAGTTCGCATGGCTTTTGGGACGGCGCAGCTACGAGGAGATGCTGACCTACTGGAACTCCGAGAGCGGCCCGTTCAAGGATCCGCTCAACAACGTCCGTAAGTACGTCGCCTCCAGCAACCCCGAGGCGATACTCGACTGGCCCAACTCGACGCTGCTGCACGACGACGTCCCGGCGGCCGTGGCGGAGCTCAAGCAGAGCGTTCACACGAACCTCGTGATCATGGGCAGCGGCGTGCTGATCGGCTCGCTGATTGCCGCCGACCTCATCGACGAGTACCTGCTGATGATCGCCCCGCTCGTGCTCGGCGCCGGCAGGCGAATGTTCCCCGAAGGCGTCCCCGCCGCTCTGCAGCTCACCGACAGCATGACCACGAGCACGGGCGCGATCATCGCCACCTACGAACCCGCCAGGAACTAACGCCAGTCCCCGCAGGAGACAATCGCTCCAGCGCACCGCACTCACCCGGCTGACCCGGGAACCCCACCCCTTCTGCTTCGCTCGCTGCACGCGGATCTCGCCGGAGTTGGCCCTTCCCCTGCACCGCGTGGCAACCGAGCATCCGCTGGCGGTCGGTTTGCTGTTTCGAACTGCCGCCCGGCGTTGGGGCCGTGCGGCGACGAGAAGCGGGCGCTCACGGTGCTCTTCCAAAGGGCTGCCGAGGTTAGCCAGACGTCGACAAGCATCACGCCAGCCCCGCTGCCCCTCCGGTGACAGCGCGGAAAGTGCGCCTCGTCCACCCGGCAGCGGCCCTTCGTTACACAACTTGAGAACTGGGTCCCGAAGCAGCCGACAGCAAGAACATCGACAGCTCGGAGCTGACCAGGGCGGCAGCGGGCGATGGTCCAGCGTCACTTTCAGTAGCTGAGGGCACCGCGGGCCGCGAGCAACAGGCTCAGCCCCGAGAGCCCGTACGTGGCGAGCTGGCGTCCGTGGACCGCGAACCAGGCCTTTACCCGGACGATCATGCCCCGCGTCCGTTCGGGCGCGACCAGTGAGGCGAGGAGCGCGAGCTCGAGCAGGATCTGCTGCATCACGCAGAAGTAGACGATCAGCAGCAGGAGCGCCACCGTCGGTGGATTCAGATGCGCGATGTGGTCGAGCGCGTTGACATAACTGACGCCGGGAAAGCTCATCGCGGCCCCGACAGTGAAGGTGATGCCCGCGGATCCTCTCTCGAGCATGCGCTCCCGCCAGGGGTCCTTCGTCGGCCTCGCGCTCGTCTTCGCCGCCTTCCGCTGTTCACGCCGACGTCGCAGCGATGCGTCGCGCTCGGTCGCGAGTATGAATGCGCCGGCCAGGGCCACCGCGCCGAGCGCGATGTCTCCAGTCGGGCTGAGCAGGTTATTCGTGTTCTTCACGAGACTCGAGCCGTGCACCGAGTAGACGATGACCAGACCGCTGACGATGCTCGACGTGTACGCCCCGAGGAGATAGCCAAGCATCAGCCGCTTCGGATTGGGGAGCAGCAGCATCATCGTCGTCGCTGCCAGCAGTGACGGGTTGAGGGTCGCCAACACAGCGGAGAACAGGACCACGGCGAGGTCTCTGCTCATGCCGCGACACCGGTGCCGTTGGGACTGGCTGCCGTGTGCGAGTCAACCAGCTTGCCCGCCAGAAGACGAATCACGGAGATACCCGAACAGCCGCCGCCCGCCTCATCGATCGCTCGCCATCGCGTCACCACGAGGTCGTCCTCGGCAATCTGATCCTCGATCTTGACGTACAACCCCGGATGAGCCTGGCGCCGGGCAGCCACCAACTGGTGAAGGCCATCGGGCCCGAGCACCCCATCCGGCAACCACGAGAAATGCCCCAGGTAGTCGGCGGCCACGAGCTCGTGGATCAGGTCCAGCCGGCCCTCGTTCCAGACGTCTTCGACGAAGAGCCTGATCTTGCGCTTGTTCAGCTCGCTCACGCTCCGCACGAGCGTGATGATCGAGCGGCGCCCGCGGTGCTCACAAGGGAGGATCCCCGAGGGTTTCCCCGTAGGTTTTTGTCGGCCGACGCCCCGGCTCGGGTGTATCGTCGGCGGTGATGTCGTCCGCAACAGGGGGTGTCCTGCTCGAGCGAGAGCGCGAGCTTGAGACGGTGCAGGACAGCCTGAATCGCGCCCGCGCGGGCGATGGAACATTGCTGTTGATCGAGGGCCCGGCCGGGGTGGGCAAGACCGAACTTGAGCGGGAAGCGCGCATGGCGGCCGAGCGAGCGGGCGTGATGCCACTCGAAGCGAGGGGCTCAGCGCTCGAGCAACCGTTCGCGTTCGGCGTTGTGCGTCAACTACTTGAGCCGGTGATCAGCGCGTCGCTCAGCGGCAGCGGGCTGTTCGCCGGCGCGGCTGAGCCTGCAGCGCGGCTGTTTGAGCCGGATGAACGCCACTCCGCCGGCGACGACGCCGCCTTCGCCGCGCTTCACAGCCTCTACTGGCTGGTCGTGAACCTCGCCGATCGCTCTCCGTTGCTGGTTCTGGTCGACGATTGCCAGTGGGCCGACCCGGAGTCGTTGCGCTTCCTGGCCTACCTGGCGCAGCGGGTCGAGGGGCTTCCAATCGCGATGATCCTGGCGGGACGTCCGCCGGATTCCGGTGATGGCGAGGGAGCCTCGCTGTGGTCGGAGATGGCGTCTCGCCCATTCGCCATCGCCCTCTACCCCCGGCCCCTGAGCGCTTCGGCGGCGGTCGAGCTGGTGCGCGAGCGGCTCGGGGCCGAGGCAGACGAGGAGTTCTGCCGTGGCTGTCATACGGCTACTGGTGGCAACCCGTTGTTCCTCGGAGAGCTCCTGCGCGGCCTTGAGGCCGCCGGCATCGCGCCCTCGGCGGCTGCGATGAGGGAGGTCCAGTCGGTCGGCCCCGCGGCGATCAGCCGGTTTGTCCTGCATCGGCTTGCGGCGCTTGGGCCCGCCGCCACCGCGCTCGCTCGCACCGTCGCAGTGCTCGGGGATGACAGCGAGCTACCGCTCGCCGCTCAGGTCTCGAAGCTGAGTGAGGATGACGCGCGCGACGTCGCCGATGAGCTCGTGCGGGCTGACATCTTCGCTCGCGGCGAGCGCCTCGGCTTCGTTCATCCGATCGTGCGGGCCGCGTTGTACGACGATCTTGCGCCCGGCGAGCGCCACACGCGACATGCCGCGGCGGCTGAAGCCCTCGCCGCGGCTGGCGCCCCCCCTGAGCACGTCACCGCTCACCTGCTGCTGACGACGCCCAGCGGAGACGCTCGCCGGGTGCGGACACTCAGGACGGCGGCAACGGGCGCCGCACGCCGCGGCGCCCCGCGTGCGGCCGTCACGCGGCTGCGCCGGGCGCTGGAGGAGTCGCCCGCCGAGCAGGAGCGCGTCGAGATCCTGACCGAGCTGGGTCGTTACGAGTTGGCGGAGATGGAGTTCGAAGCCGCGGAGGAGCACCTCCGGGCATCCCTCGGTTCGGCCGCCGACCTGGCGACACGAGCCGGCGCGGCATCAACTCTGGCCCGGTGCGCGATCGTCTCGGGGGGCCGGTCGGCCGAGGCCGCGGCTGATGCCCTGGCGTCTTTGGCTGAGGAGATCTGGCCGCTCGACGCCGAGCGCTCGCTCGAGCTCTGCTCAGAGCTGTTGATGCTGGTCTCGATCGTGCCTCGCTTGCGCGGCGGCCTCACGGCTCAGCTCGAGCGCTTTCAGGAGCAGGCGCGTGGCCACGCGCGCTTTGAGGCCGCGGCGAGGATCCACGTCGCATATGAGCAACTCGTGCGCGGCGTCAGCTCGGCGTCGGTCGCGGTCGAAGAGATCCAGGAGGCGCTCACGATCGGGCTGCCGCCGGGCGCCGAGATGACAGCCGGATTTCTCGCCGTTAGCACTTTGTGGCTGGGCGAGCACTACGAAGCGGCGCTGCAGTTGCTTGATTTCGCCTTGGAGCGGGCTCGCGGGGAAGGCCACGCGGCCAGGCAGGGAATCATTCATGGCCAGCGGGCCCTGATTGCTATCGACCAGGGCTCGCTTCGGGACGCACAGGTCGAGGCCGAGACCGGGCTTCTGCTGGTCGACGAACGGCACTTCGTCGTGTTCCGGCTTCTCGCCGTGGCGGTCACCGTGCATCTCGAGCGGGGAGAACTCGCGGAAGCTTCGGAACTTGTGCAGAGGGGAGAAACGCTTGGCATCGCCGAGCCCCGCACGCACCTCGACGAGTACCTCGTTGCCCGCAGCCGGCTGCGCTTGGCGCAGGGCCAGGTGCGCGCCGGCGCCGCCGATCTGCTCTGGCTAGGCCAACAGCTCGAGGCCCTCGGCCTGCGTTGGTACGGCGACTGGAGGCTGGTCGCCGCTCCGGCGCTCGCCTCCCTCGGCGACCGTGAGACCGCCGTCCGCCTCGCACGCGAGCAGCTTGAGGTCGCGCGACGGGTCGCCGTGCCGGGGGTACTCGGCAGGTCACTGCGGGCGGTCGCGCTCGCGAGCAGCGAGGATGAGCGCCTCGGCCTGCTCGAGGAGGCGGTGACAGTGCTCGAATCCAGCCAGTCGCGGCTGGAACTTGCCTACGCGCTGGCTGATCTGGGCCGCGAGCTGAGCAGGCTCGGCCGCCGGCGCGAGGGCCGGGAGGCACAGCGGCGCGCCATCAAGCTCGCCGATGAGTGTGGCGCCGTGGCCCTGGCCGAGCGAGCCCGAGCCGAGCTTCAGGCCGGGCCGGGACGCCCGGCGCGCAGGGAGCTGACGGGACGAAACGCGCTGACCGCAGCGGAGTGGAGAGTGTGCCGTCAGGCTGCCGAGGTCGCACCAACCGTGAGATCGCGCAGGCGCTGTTCGTGACCGAAAAAACGGTGGAGCGGCACCTCTCGAGCGCCTACCAGAAGCTCGAGATCCGCTCGCGCTTCCAATTGGCCTCGGCGATCACCGACTAAACCCCTCCAAAAGCGTAGGGATAACACGCGGGGTTCCCCGCTTGTGCCGGGGGTCCGGCCGCGTCGAGGATGTGGCGCAAGCGAACGCGACCGGCGGGTGAACCGCCGACCGAGAGGAAGGGGCTAGTCATGACGGGTGTGCTCTATGCGGTAGCGCGATTCTGTACGCGGCAGCGGTATTTGGTGCTCGCGGTGTGGTTGATCGCGACAATCGGGCTGGTCGCGGTGTCGCAGCGCCTCGGCGATAACACCAACGACAACCTCAGCCTCCCGGGTACAAACAGCCAGCACGCCACCGACGCGCTGAGCAAGTCGTTCCCGAACCAGGCGAACGGGTCGAGCCCGATCGTTCTGCACGTCTCGAGCGGAAAGCTGACCGACTCGAAGTACGCGGGTGCGGTGAACCAGGCCGCGGCAGACGTGGCCAAGGCACCGTATGTGGCCTCGGTGATCAACCCGCTCAGCTCGCAGGGCGCCTCGGCGCTCAGCAAGGATCAAGCCACGGGCTACCTGTCGGTGACGTTGTCGGTCAGTCCGGGAACGCTGTCGGTCGACGACGCGCAGGCGATCATCAACGCCGCCGAGAAACCGGCTCGGGAGGCCGGGATCCAAGTGGAGACCGGCGGTCAGCTCGGTCAGAAGGTGTCCAAGCCGTCCACCGAGTCCAGCGAGCTGATCGGAATCATCGCGGCGATGGTCATCCTCACGTTCACTTTCGGCACGATGGTCGCGATGGTGCTCCCGATCCTGGGGGCCCTCATCGGATTGGCGTGCACGCTTTCGATCGTCCGGCTCCTGAGTCATGCCATGACGGTGTCGACCGTGGCGCCGACGCTGGCGACGATGATCGGTCTAGGAGTGGGGATTGACTACGCGCTGTTCATCGTGACCCGCCACTTCCGCGGCCTGGACGATGGCCTTGAGATTCGAGAGTCGATCGCTCGTGCCGCCGCGACCTCTGGTGGCGCGGTCGTGTTCGCCGGAAGCACGGTGACGATCGCACTGGTGTCGCTGGCTGTCGCGAACATCCCGCTGGTGACCACGATGGGATTTATGGCGGCGATCGCCGTGGTGGTTGCCGTGCTCGCGGCGGTGACGTTGTTGCCGGCGATGCTGGCCATCGTCGGTCCCCACATCAACTCACTGCGGGTCCGCGGCCGCCACCATGAGGCGCAACCGAAGCCGGGCATGTGGGCTAGGTGGGCGAACTGCGTAGCCCGCCATCCCGCAGTTGCCGGGATAGCTGCCCTCGCGATCCTCATTCCGCTCGCGATTCCGCTGCTGTCGCTGAATCTCGGTCAGAAGGACGTCGCGGCGCTGTCTTCCTCGACCACGGCTCGCCGTGCCTACGATCTGATCGCGCAGAACTTCGGTTCCGGTGTCAACGGCCCGCTGATCGTGGCCGTGTCGCTCGGGTCGCCGGCGAATGGAACGAGCGACTCCCGTCTGACTACGCTCGAGCAGGACGTCTCGCGTGCCTCGGGCGTCGTCGCAATCTCCCCGATTCAGGTCGACAAGGCCGGCACCACCGCCTACTTCAACGCGATCGCCAAGTACGGTCCGGCTGACACGAAGACCGCAGATCTAGTCGGCACCCTTCGCTCGAGCGTCATCCCGAACGCCGAGAAGGGGAGCAACATGAAGGCGTACGTGGGCGGCACGACGGCCGGCTACGTCGACCTGGCGTCGAACATCTCGACCAAGCTGCCGCTCCAGATCCTGGTCGTGATCGCCCTCAGCTTCCTGCTGCTGGTCCTCGCGTTCCGCACACTCGTTGTCCCGGTTCAGGCTGCGCTCATGAACGTGCTCTCGATCGGAGCCGCCTATGGTGTGCTCACCGCGCTCTTCCAGTTCGGATGGCTCCACAGCCTGATCGGTCTTGAGGGCTCAGTGCCGATCGTCTCCTACGTCCCGCTGTTCATGTTCGCGATCCTGTTTGGACTCTCGATGGACTACGAGGTGTTCTTGGTCAGCCAGATCGAGGAACACGTCCATGCCGGCGAGGACAACAAGAACAGTGTCGTGAAGGGGCTTGTCACCAGCGGCAGGGTGATCACCGCCGCGGCCACCATCATGGTGTTCGTGTTCGGCGGCTTCGTGCTCAACGGTGATCCGACCGTGAAGCAATTCGGCGTCGGTCTCGCGGTGGCCGTGATCCTGGACGCCACGATTGTGCGGTGCCTGCTTGTGCCGGCGCTGATGATCATGATGGGCCAGGTCAACTGGTACATGCCCGCATGGCTCGACCGACTCGTCCCTCACATCAGCATCGAGGGCGCGGAGTTCTTCGAGAAGCGTGAGGCACGCACTCCGAGCAAGCTCGAGCCGGATCTTCAACCTGCTCTACGGTCGTAGCGGCGCCGTCACATGGCTTCATCCGGGCCTCCTCTGAGGAGCGAGAGCCGCGCAGGAGGACCCGGGTGACGTCATCACCGAGGAGACAGACGAGATGGCAGGACTGACTTCGCGTACCGCCGCCTGGCAGAGCGAGGGCACGCTGGAGACGATCGTCGGCCATCAGATCTTTGTCCGCACTCGCGCGGGCGCGTCGGATCTCCCGCCAGTGGTCTTCCTGCACGGCTACCCGACGTGCTCATATGACTGGCGCCACGTCCTGGACCGACTCGGCGACCGTCGGCTGGTCATGTTCGACTTCCTCGGCTTCGGCCTGTCTGAGAAGCCGCGGGACCAGCTGTACTCGCTGCTGATGCAGGCCGATATCGTCGAGGCGGTCGTGGCGCGGTACGCCCGCGAACCGGTGATCCTCGTCGCCCACGATATGGGCAGTTCGGTGGCGACGGAACTGCTCGCCCGGGATCTCGACCAGCGGCTGACGTTCGAGCTCTCCTCCGTGCTGCTATTCAACGCGAGTCTGGTACTCGAGCGCGCGAATCTAGTGATCGGTCAGAAAGTATTACGCGGTCGTCTGGGACCGCTGGCGGTGCGGATGACGACGGAGATCGTGTTTCGGCTGCAGTTCGCGCGGGTCTTCTCCAAGGCGCATCCGCTGAGTGACGAGGAGGCGGCGGATCAGTGGTCGCTGCTCGCGTACAACCGGGGCCACCGGCTGCTCGACCGTCTGATCTTCTACTTGCACGAACGGGTCACTTACGCGTCGCGGTGGAAGGGTGCGCTGGGTAGCTGGCCCGGACACCTGGAGCTCGCCTGGGCCGATCTCGACCCGATCTGCACCGAGGCCGTGCTACAGGCCGTTCTGGATCTCAGACCGGGTGTCCCGGTGGCGCGGCTGCGCGGGCTCGGCCATTACCCCCAACTCGAGAGCCCTGAGGCGTCCATCCAGGTCATCGAGCGGCTCCTCTCCATCTAGCCGCCCACTGGGCCCTCCACGGATGCACTCAGTCAAGTCACAGCTGAGTCGCGCCGAGCCGACGCTCGGTATCCCTTCCTAAATAGGTTTGGTTTGCGAGGCTCACAATGCGTCCCCGTGCGCCACCACCGAGTATGGGTAGGGTAAACATGGGGGGTTCCCCTCTTGTAGGGAAGCAGACAGACACCGAATATCTCCGCTGACCACGAGCGTCAGCGACAGCCTTGACTGACGGCCCGCCGGTCCGGCTATTGCGCCGTGCGTGGCCCATGGCGCGTCAACGAAGGAGAACTAACGTGAGGCTCTCATATTCACGCCACCGTCACCGTACGATGACCGCGCTAGCGCTGGTGGTCGGTGCTATCTCCGCCGCTGTATTGGCTCCCTCATCAGCCGTCGGCTCGGTATCGCCGCTCACGGATCCGCACAAGATCGAGCAGCTGGCCGCGCACGCATACGTGTGGGGCCTTCCGGCTGAATTCGTCTACCGCTTCGGGAATTACAGCGCTCTGGTGACCGCACCCCGCAACACGCTAGGTGGTGGAAAGGCAGCTGCGGCTTGGAACAACAACGGCACGAACGCCGGCGACGCCTCGGTCCTTTACCTCAATGCGATGATCGATCTCAGCGGCGCGAAGGGGCGCAGCGGAACCAAGGAGCTCGTGCTCACCGTGCCGCCATCGCGCCGCAACTACTACGTGGCCAACCTGCTCGATGACTTCATCAACACGGTGGCAAGTATCGGCACGCGGACGACCCCCTCCACGCGCGCGCAGACCTACCTGCTTGTGGGCCCGACCTCGCGCTACGCCCATAGGCGCATCGCGCGGATTCACGGATTCACTTACCGGGTGGTGCCATATGACACCAATCTCGGGTGGATCCTCATTCGAATCCGTGCCGACACGCTCTTGCCGGCGACTGATCGTGCCTCCGCCGCCTCAATCCAGAAGAACGTCGTGGAGCGCTTCGCCATGAGCACACTCGCCCAATTCGAGGCTCGGGGACATCGGCCCAATTACTTCGAGCCAAACCAGTACACACCTACGCGGCCGCAGCAAAAGCGGGCACAGAAGTGGCAGAACGCCCCGACGAACGCGGTCGCATTCTTCAAGCAGATGGGCGAATCGCTGAGACGCAACCCGCTCCCCGACGCGACGACCGGGCTCAACGGCATCCCGCTGCCGTCGCTGCCGACCTGGATCGCCCCCCAGTACCGTGCCACCCGGCGCTACCGCAACCCATCCTACCCCCAACGGCAAACGCTGGCCCAGTTCAAGCCGCTAGGGCTCACCGCGAGCGGCTTCAGGGTACCGAGCAACTGGGGCCCCCGCCAGGAAATGGCCCTCCAGAACGGATACGAAGACGGCGCAGGCGAGAGTCAACCGCGTCACGTCAACGGTCGGGGCCAGCCCGGCCACAAATTTCTGGAGCTACCTGAACACGATCATCGGGACGTACCCGAACACCCTGTTGGGGTACCTGTACCGAGCGGCAATCGTGCTCGAAGGAGGCTCGGCCAACGTGCCCCTGGACGGCGTCTATGCCCAGATCAACAACCTCGACGGTACGCCGGCCACGCAGATCGACGGCAACAACACCTACAAGCTGACATTCACGCCACCCGTCACCAACCCGACGACGCTCCCGGTCATCGGTGCCCTGCCGCCGACGGTGAACGACAGCCAGGGCAATCCTCGCGGATTCTGGTCGATTCACGTCTACCAAACCGATACGACGCAGTCAGCCGCCCCGTTCATCACCCAGGCGAGCGTGCTGAACACCGCGTACTCGACCGCGAACATTCCCGTGACCGCCGTGGACCCGTCGACCGACACGATCACCGTTCAGGGCTCCGACTGGGGCCCGCTGATCGCGAGTACCCCGATCCTGTTCGGCTCGACCGCAGCACAGTACGGTCTCACACCGGGCGTTCCGTACTACGTCGCGACGACGCCGACACAGCAGACCGACCCGACGACCAATGCCACGACATACGCCTTCAAGGTGTCGACCATCTGGAAGCAGCAACTGTCCCCAGCCAACGTCCCGATGCAAGGCGACACGGGCACCCCGGGCCCGATCGTCCAGCTGACAAACCCGGGCGGGCCGATCAGCCTACAGTGGGGGCCGATCCAGCCGGTCTCACAGCTGGGATCGCAGCAGTTGACCTCAGGCAAGCTCGTAAAGAACGCCGACGGGTCGGTAACGATCTGGATCGGCCCGACGCTCCCGCCCGGGGCGCCGGCGACCAACTGGCTCCCGACACCATCGAGCCAGTATTACGCCAGCATCTATCCGGGAGTCGCCGTACCGACGCAGATCCGGCCGCTGATCCGCATCTACTACCCAACGCCCGGAAGCAGTACGCAGGCGTCAATCCTGCCGCCGCCGGGTCAACCGAGCGGAGCCACCTACGTATTTCCGGTCCTCCAGCAGGTGAATTGACCGACCAAATCGCAGGGTCCGTCAACGGACCACGGCGGGGGCCGATGTCTCGGTCCACGGTCGCCGTGGAGAGCGATCAAGCTGACAGCCGCCCTCGGCTTTCTCGCCACGGTCGAGTGTCAAGATGCGGCCAACGCCACCTCTGATCGCGTGAGCTCGGCAATCCCTGACGCCGTAGTGACACTCGAGAACATCGGGGTGCGCAAGGCCGTGGGTCAAGCGTGAGCATGCCGGCGACCTGAGTGCAGCGTTCCTGGCCATTGCGCTCGGTAACCGCCCAGAACCGAGCGCCTGCCGAGTAACGGCTCGTGTCCCGGGAAGGCAGAGCAGCCAGCCGCTTCCGGTGTCCTGGACCGATCCGTACGTTGTCCTTCCGCGACCAGCATTAGTTGCGGGATTTTCTTGGGGACCTCCCTCTTGGCGCCACACCGGTGGAGTGACATCGTTGGTGGACCGACCGCGACAGGTTTGTTGTGTGCGCCACCCAGGAGCGCCACTCCGCCGGCGCATGCGCGACACGTCTGGACGCCGGGTCGAAACGGTTAGCTATACGACGAGGAGGATCACATGGCTCGACGCGAGCTCCCAGAACGAAGCGGCTCGATAGTGGACGCTTCAAAGCGGCAGTTGTCGGCTTTGCTCATTGTTGCGGGGCTGCTGGTGATGTGCCTCGCCCTCGGCGCTCGGGCCAAAGCGGCCCCTCAATCGAGAGGCGGCTCGGCCGGCGCCGGACCTTCCAGTACCAACGCGCCGTGGTACCCATCGCTTCAGGCGTTCGAGCACTACAACTCCGCCCGGTCACACGTGTTCTCCAGGGCGAGGTTCGGCGGGTCGTTCCACGGACGGAACACCGTGGACTTGACCCGGTCCCGCACCGGCGCGTACCCGTCCGGCTACAACATGTCTTACCTGAACGCCAATGCTGCCTTCATTCAGGGCGGCAGCTACGGCGACGTCAAGAATTCGATCGGCCCGTTCGTCGCAAAGGTCAACCCGAAGACTCTGAGGCCGGTGTGGTACACGCAACTAGTAAACACCGTGCAAACGGGGGAATGGGACTACCCCGGCGGGATGGCCATCGAGAACAACGGCTTCATCTACGTGGTGTCCGGATACCGAATCTTCAAGGTCGATCCGACGAACGGGAACGTCGTGAAGACCCTCAAGCTGCCGACACTGGTCTACATGCGCAGCAACTACCCCGACACACCGGCCCAGTATGACAAGACCCCGACCGAGGACGCGGTCAACACCTCGTACAACGGTATCAATGCGCTGCCGGACGGGACGATCGTGGTCAAGTCGCTGTACCGAGTGGCTGGGTGCCCGCAGAACGGACCGTCGGCAGTCCTCAAGTGCACAAACCCCGGAGACGTTCCGAGATCCGTCCTGATCTCGGTCAACCCGAACACGATGCGGATCATCCAGAACATCACTTTGCAAGCGCCCGCCCCCGCTCGGCCCACCATCACTCGCTACCACGGCGTTGACTACGTGTACCTGCTGGAGAACACCTCCAACGCGGTGCGCTACTCAGTGCGCCACGGGATCTTCACCCTCGACAATAGCTGGACTCCCGCCGCCGTTCCCTATTCAGGCCAGACGACGGGCGGCTCGCTGATCGTCTTCAACAACTGGATCGTCGGCGCGACGAACGCCCCTCCCGCTACCGGGCCGCTCACCGTGTTCGCCATCAACCAGAGTGACGCCAGCAAGGTTTTCTACCTGCAGCCCTATCTCCACGACCCGATCTCGCCGCTGCTCTCCCGCGCAGTGGGGAAGACCTATCCCGGGGCGATCAGCTGGGCCGACATGTCGTTGGAGGCCGATCCCCAGAACAACCGCTTCTACGGAGTGGAGACGATGGCCCGCAAGGTCGCAGCATTCAAGCTCACCTCCTCAGGCATCCAGACCGTGTGGAAGAAGACCGAGACCACCACCGAGTGGGCCACGCTGATCGGCCCGAAGGATCACCGCGTCTGGGTAGGCACGGACATCCCTCGAGCAGAGATCCCGGGCGCGAACGCGCATGACACAGTCGTCTTCCGGGACGCGGCCACCGGTCGAGAGCTGGCACGGTCGGGGAGGGTCCCGGCGATGACTCAGGGAAGCGCGGTTCAGCCCGGTTACGGCGGAAGCGTGTTCTTCCCGGGCGCCGAGGGCACCTTGGTCAAGATGACGCCGCATCCGGTGCGGTGATGGCTATGCCGTTGCTGCGGAGTAGTCCCGCGTCGAGTCGGCACCAAAGACGCCGGCATTGGGTCGCTTCCAATGAATCGTCAGGTTTTCTCATTTCCGAGACGTGCCATTGGCGAAGGCCCGAACCGGTCTTGGCGACAATGCCATACCGTGCCGAGCGATCGAGCTGAGCTGAGCTTGAAACCCGCAAGAGCCGCGGCCGCCATGGCGTCGGCACCATCCGGAGCGTCCGGGTTGCGCCGGACGGCCAGCTGCCCTGCTCAGGCGTCGGCTACCGCTCATGACGGTGGCCATGAGAACCTCGACGTAGGGAGGCCACTGAATCGGCCCCGCTGTGGTTAGAGCTATAAGTCGGGTTCGTAGAGGAGGCCGGCCACAGCAATGTGGCCGGCTTACCCAACAGGCGCGCAACCGCTGCGGGAGCGGCCGCGAGCTTCTCCAGCGCGTGATGCGGGAGTCGCGCTCGACCCGGACGAACTCTTCCACGACCCAGCGCTCGATGTGTCGATACGCGCAGCCGGCGGCACGTGCGCTACGGATCCCGCGTGACATCAGTGTCCGCGCTGCCCGGCAGGGCGCTGGCCTGATGCTTGCCGAGGTCCGGCTAACCTCGCAGCCCCTCTCGACGAGCTGCACATGCCGGCGCCGCGCCCGATGTCGCCGCTGCGATCTCAAATCGCAGAAGTGCCGCGCGACACGAAAGGAGGGCGATCGCCGAGCCTCGTCCGGCCCCGCTCGTCGCCAGATGCGCGTCCGCTGGAATTGTTAGCTACGGGCCCCGTCGGCTGCTAGCACCGGCTGACAGCTGAGGATCGCTCTGCGCGCCTGAGACGGGCGAGGCCGGCTTGCGCTTCGCCACGAAGGCGATCGCCGGAGCGAAGTCAACCGGGCGATCGCGTTCGCGTGAACTCGACACTCTGCGACGGAGATCTCTGGCTGGCGGTGTGATCGAGCAGCAGCGGCCTCATCCCGATCGTCAGGCCGCTGAGTCCGCCCGGCGTTGCAGCAGTCGGGCCGGGTGGCGATCCGGACCTATCGCGATCGGTCGATTCGCCGCCGCTGTTTCGAGAAGCAGGAGCCCGGCGTCAGCGCTGGTACTCGATCAAACGGGCAGCCGGGTGCTCAGGGCTTGTTGCGTAGCTTCGAGCTGTGCGTGTGTCGCCGCGTACCCTTGCCTGTGGAAGATTGTCTGACCTGGATCCGTCTTTCGTTTGGTATGGGTTCGGCGCAAAGGAGGAGGTAATGCGGAAGCTGTCAGTCGCCATCGCGGCGATGGCCCTCGCTGGCGTGGGCGCCGTGGCGGGTCCCGCCAATGCGGCGCCCGCCACGTCGATCGTGGGCACCTGGAGCGGCCACCTCACGCCGCCGCCAGGGACTCACAGGTCGCGTCAGCGCTTCTTGGTGGTGATCGCTCCGGGCGAGCGGCGCGGCACGTGGCGGACCAGTTCGACATGCGCAGGGACGCTTCGGCTGAAGGACATCTCCTACGGCTACCACCACTACTACCGGGTGGCGGGCACTCATCCCGGGTGTGCCGCACCGGGCATCGACTGCTTCAAGCGCTCTGGGGCGCATATGGTCGACGTGTTCGTCCCGAACGGTGGGGGAGGAGACATCGACGGCACGTTTCGCCGGGTCAGCTGACGCTCCCCGCCGTGCTCCTGCGTTCGGGCATGCCTGACTGATCAGCCGCTCTGCTGCATTGGGCTAGCAGCATCGACGTCGACGCCAGACTGACGCCGCTGGATCCGCCCAGGAAACCAGCAGCCCCACGGAACCCGGTAGCCCCGTGCTGCGGACGGCGAGGGCTGCGTCACGATCGCATTCCTCGAGAGCGATTGTCCCGCGAGCCCAGGGCGGGCGAGCGCCACGGCGACATTGCGATGGCCCGGACCCAGCGGCGCGTGCCGAGAGTTTGGACCGAAGGCGTCGCGACTCATGGGGAACCGTCGACGCCGTGGCGGCGGCACTGGGAGGCCCTGGCCCTTCCGCGCCGTCGGCTGGGGGCGCGGCGCAGGCGTTCGAGCTCCGCGGCACGCTGCGCAATGCGCTCCTCGTCGGTGATCACCTGCCAGACCGTTGCGCGGCCCCCGCCCGACCGGCGGACCTGCCCGGAGGCCCCAGTTGATGCAGCAGCTTCAGCGTGCGGCCATAGCCGGCGCCGGCCCGTTTGGTGATCGCGTTCGCGCTCAACCCCGCCGGGGTGTCGGCCAGCAGCCGCTCGAGCGTCTCGGACCGAACCGCGGCGCCGCCGGAACGCGCCCTGCTCACCGGTGCCGCCCGCTGGCGCGGCGACCGCTGCGACGTCTTCGGGTTTCCGCCGTCCCGCGCCGCTAAGACTGGCTCCGGCGCGCTGGCACCGTGGCCGGGTCGGGAGGTTGAGACGGCGCGCGGCCCGGAGAGCTCCGCCTTGGCGGTGTCCAAGGCGTGCAGGGCAGCGCATACCGTGAACCACGGTCGGTACCTCCCTTCGAATGGCGAGGTGATCATCAGTCTGAGCGGCTTTCACCTCTTCACCCTGTGATACGTGACCGCCCCTGGCGTCATCGACACGAAGAGATTGGGACCCGCGATCCCGGCACATAGCGAGGTGAGCTGTCTGTCACGGGGGCGGGCTCCTTACGTCCTCCGCGACTCCACCGAACAGAAGGTAGGGATTTGCGTGATCGTGCTTGGGCTTATCTTGCTGATAATTGGGTTCATCGCCAAGGTGGCGATTCTCTGGACGATCGGCATCGTCTTGGTGCTCGTCGGGTTGGTCCTGATGGTGCTCGAATCGATGGGCCGCGCCGTGGGTGGCCGACGGCACTATTACTGAACGCGGGCTTCACCCGGCCGCGCACGCCCTCACAACCATCACGGTCGATCGTGAACCGTGCGTCTGCGCTGCAGCGGAGCCTTTGAGGTCTCGCCGAGCGATTTGGTGCGTGGCGCGCAAGCTCGCTTGTCGCTTCGTCCAAGGCCCACGACACCCTCCCCCCCAAAGCACGACCTTGCTTAGCTCGCGGCATCGGCCTGGTCGGTGCGCCTGTCCGGTTTGACCCCGATCACGGCATCCCCGTTACGGCGTTCGCGATTCCCCGCGGCTCGAGGAGGTCAACCACCACTTCTCAAGCGCGCACCATTCGCTGTCGCGGGCCGCAAGCTCCCCGCGCCGACCCGGCACTCGCCAACCTCGGGTCGCCTTGCCCGCGGCTCCAGAAGAACGTCGGTATAGCTGCCCGGCCGCTTTGACCCAGACGTCGGCGGGTAGGACGCTGTCATCACCAACATCATTGCCAGGAACGGAGAAGACATGGGCGATCGTGCCCAGCGAGTCAAAGGCAAGGCCGAGGAGCTTATGGGTCGCGCCAAGCGGCAGTCCGGGAAGGCATCCGGTCGTCGTGGCACCGAGGCCCGTGGAGCTGGCGAGGAACTGAAGGGCAAGCTCCGCAACGCAGCGGGCAAAGCGCGTAGCGCTGCCAAGAAGGCAACTCGGTGAAGAAACGTTCGCGCGGACGACATCGGTCGCCCTCCGGCGGAGCGCTCCCAGCGCTGACATCGTTGATGAGACCGCGCTCCAGCTCGGGCCGCTCGCAGCCCGGGGGTCTCTCGTGCGACTCACGATCGGAGAGGCGGCAGTGTCAGCGAGCGCTGCTGTGCTACGTGGAAAAGCGAGTCGACAAACCTCAGGTCGCTATCGCGGAACACGTTCAGGCGCGTCCCGGTGTCGCCGCTACCCATGACGCTCGTGCGCGGACCCAGGTCAGGTCCGCCCGTTACTTCGGGATGCAGGCCCAAGCTCGGACCGCCCATGATCGGCAACCCCGGAGCGTCGGCTGGGCCCATTACCGAGGTCATACAGCCGTGCGGCTTGGTTGCGTGGGAATGGGTTCGGGGCCGATGCCGCGGGTGGACACCGCGGGTCCTGACGCGTTGGGCCTTCGTTTGCAGTGAGTGTTGCTCGCTGGTGGTGCTCATGGTCTCACCTTGGTGCGTGAAGGGTTCAGCGTTGCTGTCAGTTGGTCGCGTCGGCCGTGGCGGGCGTGCCGCGCCTGACGCCGTTCAGTCTTGGCGCGGCCGCGCGCGACTGCCGGCGAGCGGGGCCGCCGCGATCGGGTATCGGCCGATGATCAGGACCTCGTGCTGGGGCGGTGGGTGCTCGTCGGTCTCCTGGGTGGACGTCGGGCGTACCGTGTGAGCGACGGGCGAGAGGCCTCTCTTACCTTTTGGACCGTCTAGTCGCGGTAGGGAGAACGTCGCGGGGCCAGCACGCGCGACCGGTCGTCCAGCCCGATCAACTATCAGTATCCGGGGTACGTCCTGGGAGACATATCTCCGAGAGGCCACCGTCCTGCCGCTCTACGACGCCGGCAACTTCGGCATGCAGCGCCGTCGCGTCCACGGCGTCGGGGCCGACGCGTCGTTCGATCCTCGCGCGATCATGAACCACCAACCGATCGAGTTCACGAAGGCGATGGAGGGCATCGGAACTATTCCCGCCCCGACGAGTTGAGCAGGTTCCGAGACTGACCGGCTCGCGTCCGGCGGGCCGCCCGGGACAACCTCGGCGGCCTGGTCGGACGGGATTTTCACTCACGCGCGCCGGCGCTCTCGGCCAGGCCACTCGCCATGAGAGGGCCGTAACGCCGCAGCGTCGGGGCAAGCCGACGCTCGTCGATAAACGCGGGGACGCTTGCCCGCCTCGCGCCGATCGCACCGCACGGCGCGGCTCGGTCCGTGCAGCCGGCAACGAGCGCCAGCCTGATCGAAGCTTGGTGACCGTCCGGCGCGGTGCGCGTCCCGGCGTTGCTCGGGATCGAACCCGCCCCGGGCGATGGAGTCGCTGCTCGACCCGGTACTCGCGAGGTCGGTGTGGACAACCCCTTCGTGACCGACGAGCGACTACTCGATCCAGCGGCTGACCAGCGCCGGCATCGCGTCGCAGGCGATGGGTGTGTTGATGTGAGCTGGCCTGGGAAACCGACTTGACACGTGCATCCGGCGGGGCAGGGGTTGCTTTCCGGGTCGCTGGCTTATAGGTTGGGGGTGTGGATGTCGGATCGTGGGTCGGGGTGCGTGTCACCAGGAAGCGCTCGTCGCAAAGGATGTGGCGGTGGCTGACCGCGGTAGCGCTGGCTTGCGGCGTCTGGCTCGGGGTCGGAACGACTGTGGCCGCCGCGCAGGGCACGGGCTACTGGGTCACCTTCGTGGCGCGCTCCTGCCCGGAATACACCGACATCTTCGCCAACCGGGCGCGCAATGACATCCAGGAGACCCTCCACAACCTCGGGCCAAACAGCCCGTACACGGAGCCATTCCACGTCAATCCCAAGACCGAGGGGTCTTCTCCCCAGGATGTCTGCAAGCCGCTCCCGGACTGGGAGTTCACGCTCGGCCACGGGTATCAGAGCTCTGTCGTGACCGGTCCCTGGGGCTCGCTCTCGAAGGTCACCGACATGTTCACCCGGGAGCCGCCGATCCTCACCCAGGACACGACTGCGCTACTCGATCAGAATGGGCAGCAGATCAACAACGAGACGATCGCCGGGGCGACGACGATCGAGCTGACGCCCGACGAGGTCAAGCAAGCGCAAACCCCGAGCCAGCTGTGGGCCCAGGGCGGCACCCCGGAGGATCCCGTGCTCGACCAGAGGTACCCCGGTCAGTATGGGTTCGGGGCGCTGCGCTGCGCCGTCGACGCCCTGAACGGCGACAACGTCGAGTACATCTTCTTCCCCGACGGGGTGCAGCACGTCTTCTGCTACGGCCTGTATGTCCAGCCGCCGCCGACCAGCGGCACGATCACCGTCACGAAGAAGGTCGCTGGCGCACCGGCCGGCGAAAATCCCTCTTTCCCGTTTAGTGGCAACATCTCCTACGACCACCTTGGTTTCCAGCTGCGCGACGGGGAGTCGAAGGACTTCTACCGGGCGGGCGACGCGACCTGGACGGTCACCGAGGGCGGGGTGGCCAACTACCGGCTGGATGGCATCAACTGCACCAGCGCCGCCGGGAAGAGCACGTTCACGGTCAGCGGACCGACCGCCCAGATCCATCTGGCAGAGGGGGATCACGCCACGTGCGTGTATCACAACGCCTACGTGCCCCCACCGGGCGGGCTGACGATCCGCAAGGTGACCCTCGGAGGCGTCGGCACCTTCTCCTACACGGTGACGCCCTCGCCGGGCCCGGGCGAGGTCCACCGAGCGGAGGCGACCACCACCCTGCCAGGGGTGCCGGTCGACGCCGTTCCCTCGCTCCTCACCCTGGCGTCCGGGCACTACGTGATCGCCGAGCAGAAGCCAACCTCGCCCGACGGACACTGGCACCTGCGCCACGTCAGCTGCAACGACGCGAACCGATCGACGGCCAAGCCGTTCCCCGTCGACATCGTCACCGGCAAATCGGTCGTCTGCACGTTCGTCAACAGCTTCGTCCCGCGCGGCTCGATCTCGATCGCGAAGATCACCGAGGGCGGCACGGGGACTACGGCGTTCAAGGTCGCGCCGGCGGGTGAACCGCCCGCGCAGTATCTGCAGACTGCGACCACGACGAGCCCGGGGGCGGCGGCGGACGCCACACCCAACAACCCTGCCGACGCCACCGATCACCTTCGCCTCGGCACCTATCACATCGTCGAGCAGCCGCCTCTCAGCTCGACCGGGGACTGGGCCCTGACCGCGGTCGTGTGCAACGGCGTGACGGTTCCGTTCGCTCAGGGGACGGCGACGATCGAGCTGACTGGCGAGGTCCCCCACGTCCACTGTGTGTTCACCAACGCCTTCTCTACGAAACCGCTGGTCCCCCCGAAGCCGACGCCGGTCCCCCCCAACCCGACGCCGGGTCCTCCGACGGCCAACCCTGCCTATGACATTGCCGACCTGGTCGTCACCAAGGTGGCCTCGGCGCCGGTGGTCACCCGCGGGCAGGTGATCGGCTTCCGGATCACGGTCAAGAACCGCGGACCGAACCCGGCCCAGAGCGTGGTGCTCGACGACCAACCACGCGCTGCGGCGACCGTGGTGGCGGTTCAGACCACCGCCGGCAGCTGCCACCATAGGGGGCGACTGACCGTCTGCCCGCTGGGCACGCTCAAGCGCGGCGCCAGCGTGACCATCATCGTCCGCACCCGCGTCGGGACCCACGGGACCCGCTTCGTCAACCGCGCCGTCGTGGGGACATCGACTCTAGAGCGCACCCTGGCGAACAATGTCGCCTCGGCTCAGATATCCGTCGTCGGCCCGCGACGGCCGGTGGTGGGCTGCGCCAGCTCCGTCCGCCCGCCCAGAGGAACCGCCCGCATCGCCTGCTGAGGCCGGGAACTTCGCCGCGTGCACATCAGGGGCGCGCCGCCCGCTTCCCTGTGCGAGGACCGGCCAGCGCAATCGCCAGCTGCACCTGGTGCGGGCGAGACCCAGCAGCGCCGGACGCCTCGCCGACGTCCAGTCTCTGCCTCCGTAGGGGAGCGCCAAGTCCACCGCGATCGCGAGATCGCGGCGGCTTCCGGATCCACGCAACAGCGGGCACGGCGCGATCGGTGCGGTGCAGGCGCTCCACTCTGCTCTGCGCCTCCCGGCACGCGAAGAAGAAGCAGATACTCGTGGCCCGCGTGGGCAACAAGCCAGAAGAGATCGACGCGTCGCCGGACAGTTCTACGTCTCGGCCCTCGTACCCTCGTCGCGATCCCCCGGTCGCCGCGCGTGCATCTTCCCGGAGTGGTTAGGCGCCCTGCCTCTCGACAGCGGCGAGGGCACGACGAAGAAACCAACCCCACACCCACTTGCCGGCTGTGTGGTGGACGGCGCTCGCGATCCTGCCCTTCGGCCCACGGCGGAACCCGCAGTGTAGGACGATCTCCACTTCGCTCCCCCCATCGCTGGGGGTGGCTCGCAGCTCCCAGGTGCTACCACGCTCAAACACGCTGGAGTTGATCACCGTGGCCTTGACCGATCCCGGTTGCGACCAGTGGTAACGGCACCGCTCCCAGAAGAGGCCGACGACCCAGGTGCCCTCCGTTACGTCAGCGCACGTCTCCCCGAGCTCGTGTACCTCAAGATGCTGTGCCTTGACGTTTGACCACACGTCGGCGCGCAGTTCGGAGAAATCGCGTCCGGCGTCGAGCACCCGCTCTGGAGGTAAGCACGTCTTGGCGGCCACCCTGATGGTCAGCTTCTCGGTGTCCACGCCGTGGCGGATCGTGTCTATGACTGTGCTCATTTTGAGACCTCGTCGGTCGTCGTGGTGTTGTCTTGAGAAGAGGCGAGCCGTCGGAGCAAGGTCTGCTCCGTTCTGACGTCGCGGGTCTGCCGCGGGATCCGACAGCGGCGCCACCTGGGCGAGCAGATCGCTACGGCGTCGGGTTGGATCGGGTCCGCCAGCACACACACCCGCTGGTGAGCCCGATTTGCGGCGACCACGGCTCCGTTGGCTTCCGCCAGGAGGGCCAACCCGCCGAGGTGCCAGCCGGCTTCTCGAGCGGAGAGGCGCGCGAGGGCAGCGTCGTCGCGTGCCGTTGCGGCCCGGATGGTCAGGGTGTGGTGAGACATCGAACCTCGCACGTTTAGTCGGTCGCGTTCTGGCGACAATCTTGCGCCGCCGCGCCGCGGTTCTCGCTAGGCGACCCGCCCCAGGGTTTGGGCCTAGGCTCCCAGGCCGGGCGCGACAGGCAGCTCGTCGCGCGAGTCGATGCCGAGCTTGCGGTACACGCCAGCAGGCCTGCGACGTGCTGGCCGAGGCGGTCCGGAAGGGTGAGAATCAAGTCGCGTTATCTGACCACGGCACCGGCCGTTTGAGTCGGGCGGCCGGTCGGTAGCGAGCGTTACCGGTCCGCTCGGTCCCCGGTGCCGGCGGGATCTGTGTCCTCGTCGAATGCCAGTCTTGTGGCGGTGATCCGATCGCGGTCGGTGATCGCGAAGTAGTCGAGCGCAATGACGCCGAGGATCTTCCAGCTGACGATTACGTATGGGACGTAGCTCGCGGGAGACTTGAGCGGCTGGATCCCACCGCAGTACGAGCGCGTCGAGCGGTGAGCCCAGGGCGAAGCCGAGTATCAGCGCGTAGCTGATCGCCAGGACCGCTTGGGCGTGGACCGCCGCGGACGGGTCTAGAACACGGGTGAATCCGGGTGAGCACGCGCGGGGAGCATCCGGATGCGACCCAGGGAGTAGCCAACGATAGTGGCGGCGACCGAGCTTGCGTTCGAGCCGGCGATCGCGGAGTTGACCGGCGCGACCACGACGATAATGAATCCCAAGCCCCATACGGTGTTCGACATCGCAGACCAGGGCGAATCGGGGCGCGGCGCCATATCGTGTCTGCGCGCGAAGGAGATCTGGACGGCCGCTGCGGAGTGTCGTGAGAGTGAGCGTCGGGCGCGATGGGTCCCGTACCTGAATTGCTGGCAACGCGTCGCGCGATTCAGGAAGTCGCGGGCCACGCCCGCCCCGACTGCGATCTTTTCAGCCACTACTCGTCGAGGCCCCGCGACGTCCGCAGGGCCTCGAGGAGCGATCCGGCTTTGATTGTCAGGTCGACAGCAGGCGCTGGAAGAAGGTCCGGTAGCGCTGCAGTGCGACCCGTAGGTCCTCGGTGGAGATGTCCTCACCGCGGCCCCATTGTGCTTCGAGCCGTTCCCGTTCCTTCGCGAAGCCCTCAGCGAGTTGCTGCATGAGGTTCGCCACCAGGGTGTCAGCGTCCTCGACCGCCCCGCGGGGCTCGTCGACGAACCGGGTCTGGATCTCCTTCCACCGTTGTTGGAACGTGGCGTCCGTGTCGGCCGGAAGCAACGACGCGCCGTTCGCGGCGGAGGCGGCCGTGCCCGTCGACTGGGGCTCTGCCTGGGTGTCCTGATCCTGCGTCGAAACGGCTTGTCTCGGCGCCGGCCTGTCGTCGGCCGCATGGTCGGGGACGCCGCTCTCGGTGCCGAGGCCGTCACCCGGCGGAGCCGTCTCAATGCTCTGGTCCCTGGCGGAGGGCTCCATCCGAGCCTCGACCGGAGGCGCTGTCTGCTCGTCGACGGGGAGACGTGTGTCCTCCGCGACAGGCGCCGCCTCGTCATCCGCCCCGCGCTGACCTTCAGGCGCCGGTGCGTCTCGCACATCGCCCTCCGAGGCCGTGACGCCACCGGCCTGGTCGTTTGGTGAGGCCAGGTCGCGAGTGCTCAGCGTTTCCGTATTGCGTTCCATCGGTCATCCCCTCGGGGTCGTTTGCTGTCGAACTGCGCCCTCGCCGTTTTCCTGCACTAGCTCGGTGGCGGAGTCATCATCTGCATTCCTGCCGTCACCGGGAGCAAGCAGGTCGTCAAACAGCGCTCGGAAGTGGACCATCGCCTGACGCAACTGCTCGGTGCTGGCGTCTCCGTGGTGAGCCCGGATCGAGATCCCGTGGGCCGCTCGATAATTCTCGACGACCACCGGATGCTCCACGGATATGTCGGCCGTCCGCTGATCGAAATCCTCATCGACCGGATAGCCGCGCTCGCGCATCACTTGCTGCACGAGCTCATGAGCTTGACCGACGGCATCCACCGGCTCATCCACGAAGTCGCGCTGAGCCGCCGCCCATTGCGCCAGATAGCGCTCGCGGGCAGGGGTGTCGAGCGGCCGAATCTCAAACGCACCGACTCGCTGACGGCGATCGGCCAACTCCTTCTCGGCGGCGCGCTGGTCGCCCCGCTCCGCCACGACACGGCCGTACTCCGGCCCGAACTCATCCCTCAATCTCCGAGACCGTCGCTGACGTGCAACGAGACCTCCGATGATCACGAACAGAACTACGACAACCACCAGTAGCACCCAGATCATGGGTTCACTCTCCTTTTTAGCCTTTCCCCTGGGGCTCGTCGACGATCGACGACCTCCTATCGCCAACTACCCGGCTCGCGGCGCGTCAAGCGATTGCCGGTGTACGCGTACGTATCCATACGACGTTGCGCGGACAAACTGCGGTGACCGACAGGTTTTCGTTGTCTGGGAACACGCGGAACACGGCGCCCCAGGGGACCGACTCGGCTACTGCGTGTCGGTGGACGCGCGAGAGCTCTGAGTGCACAGGTGCCGTTGCGGGTAGAGCGCAATTGGACGTATCGCGGGGTTAGGGCCGCGCCACTCAACCGTCAGGAGAACGAAATGATCATTCTCGGCATCATCCTGCTGATAATCGGCTTCATCGCCGCAATCCCCATTCTGTGGTCGATAGGGATCATTCTCGTCGTCGTCGGGTTGATCCTGCTTTTGCTCGGCTCCGCGGGACGTGCCGTCGGCGGGCGACGACACTACTACTGACCTTCATCCTCTCGCACCCGAGGTCGGTCCACTCGGGCAGGCTGCCGCCGCCCGCGTACTGAAGGCGGCTTGCGTGCGCGCGTAGCGCCGTTCGCTGGCCGGTCTACGGATTGGTCTACGCGAGCGGCCTGGCGAGGCTTGGCGGCGAGCGCGGCAGCTCGTCCGGGTCACCGCGCGGGCGACGACGATGCCACTCACCCGCCTTGAGCGCACTGAGCCCACGTGGAGTGCTCGAACTCACTCCCGGTCGGGACAAGCGATCGTTGACGACTTACCGCAGCGATGTTGACCGCTTCCTCCAGCGATCGACGGACCTTCAATGGTGGTCGCTGTGCCGGACGGACGACCAAGATGTCTCATTTCACAGGACATGCAACGGCCCGACGATCAAAGCGCCATGGCATCGGGCGGATCGTACCGTGCGCTTTGCCCGCGGGTATGAGCGAGGCGCGTACCGCCGGCAGGCATCCCAGCGCGTCGGGCTCTGCCATGGTGGGGGTTGAAACTTGAGTTCACATGATCAGATCGACAGCGCGTTCGGCTCGGGAGAGCCGTTCACGGTCGGCGTCGAGGAGGAGTTGTTTCTCGTTGATCCGGTTAGCGGCCGTCAGGCGAACGCGTCCGCTGCGGTACAGGAACGGCTTGGCCCGGTTCACGGGGCGATCGAACGCGAGCTGCATGCTTGTCAGATGGAGCTCATCACGGATGTCTGTCACAGCACGACTGAGGCGGTCGGGCAGCTTCGCGGTCTGCGGCGGGCGGTTCTCGAGACGGGCGCGGGACTACTCGGATCGGGGACGCACCCGTCGGCGATCGAGGGTGAGGCGGAGATCACTGACAAGGAGCGCTATGAACGGATCCGGGAGCTGCTCGGGGATGCGGTCGTGACGCCGGTCGGGGGACTGCACATCCACATCGGGATGCCGGACGCCGAGACGGCGATCCGGGTTTTCAACGGCTTGCGGCGCCACCTGCCGCTGTTGCAGGCGCTGGCCGCGAACTCGCCGTTCCGCCATGGTCGTGATACCGGTCTCGCCTCGGCACGGGAGGTCACGGTTCGCGGCTGGCCGCGTTCGGGCGTGCCGCGTGCGATGCGTGACTTCGCGGATTTTTGCGCCAGCGCCCAGCTGCTGGCGCGGGCCGCGGACGTGCCCGACTACACATGGTTTTGGTGGAAGATGCGGCCGCATCCGCGCCTTGGCACCGTCGAGGTCCGGGCGCTGGACGCCCAGTCATCACTCGAGGACACCGCCGCGCTGGTCGCGCTCACGCACTGCCTCGCCCGCTACGCCGCCTCGGCGGGTCCCGAGCCCGACCCTCCGGCCGAGGTGCTCGACGAGGGTGTGTTCCGAGCGGCCCGCTTCGGTGCCCGTGCCCGCCTCCCCGACGCACAAGGCCGGCTGCGGCCCGTCGATGAGCTGCTCGACGAAGCCCTGGCACTCGCGCGCCGCCATGCCCACGATCTTCACTGCACCGATCAACTCGACGCACTCCCAGCGTTATTGGAGCGAGGGGGCGGTGCAGGGCGCCAGCGCGCGTCCTACCAGATCGCCGGGATGGACGCGCTGCTTCGTGACCTGACGGAGATCACTTGCGCGGAAGCGCCGTAGCCAGCCGCGCACGACCGCTCGGAATGCGAGGCACGAGCGCCTCCGCCGACGACATGCACCGGCTCGTCACGTGAGCGGTGGGCGCCGAGGACCGCCTCGCTAACACCGGCGCGTCAACAGTCTCGTGCTCGCTTTCAGCAAGCGGATTCTCGCCGCCGGCAGCGGGACTGGGGTGGTCCAGCTATGTCGTCTGGCCGGCGACGAACCTCTTGCGACGGTCAACACAGGCACCAACCCATCTTCAGCGGTGCGTTCAGTCCCGATGGCGGGACCCTCGCTGCCGGAGGGTTCAACAAGGCCGAGCACCTCGCCGGCATGCGCCGCATCCAAACCGTCCCAAGGCCACCAGGAGGATCAGTTCGCGGTCGATCTCGCTGAGCGCCACGAGCGCGCTCAGCAGCTGCTGCCGCGCGGCCACTCCGTCCTCGACCCCTCCGAGGGGCCCCACCGTCCTCGGGGTCGGCCGACGGCTCGACGAGCGTCCGGTCGCGTCGGGCTCGCCGATCCGGCGTTGCGCGAGAGATTCCGCGCCACCGCCAGCAACCATGGCGTTGCGTGCTCCCCATCGGGCACGTTCTCCAATCGCCGCCAGGCGACCTCAAATGTGAAGGCGACGAGATCTTCGGCGTCGGGACCGCGATAACCGCGGTTGTACGCGTAGCGCACGACCGCCGGATAGGTCCGATCACCTGGCTGCTCACCAACGGCGGCTCGAAGGGCAACCTCGTCGCCTGCCTGGCGCTGCGCCACCTCGGGGAGGAGATCGTGGCGCAGCGCAGCATGCATTCGAGCGTCATGGACGGCATGGTGCTCGGCGGACTACAAGGTCACTTCGTCGCGCCCGAGGTCGACGCTGAGCTGGGCGCCGCCCATGGTCTGCGGCCCGAATCGCTCGCCCTCGTGCTCGATGAGTATCCCGGCGCGATTGCCGCGTACGTCGTCACGCCCAGCTACTTCGGCGCAGTCGCCGACGTGCGTGGGCTCGCCGAGGTCGCACACGCCCGCGGCGTCCCGCTGGTCGTTGACGAAGCCTGGGGGGCGCACTTTGGGTTTCATCCGGAGTTACCGGATAACGCGCTCGCTCTGGGCGCCGACTTGGTGGTCTCGAGCACGCACAAGCTGGGCGGCAGCCTGACCCAGCCGGCGCTGCTGCACCTGGGACGCGGTCCGTTCAGCGAGCCGCTGGAGCCGCTGGTGAACCGGGCGTTCCGCTCGTTGCAGTCGACCAGCGCAGTTCACTGCTGACACTGTCACTCGACATCGCGCGCAGCAGCCTCGCCGTCCACGGCCGCGATCGAATCGGCCGCTCGCTTCAGGCGGCCCAAAGGTTGCGCGAGGGCGTGAGCTCGGGCGGACGCTTCGAGGACCTTTCCGACCGCTTCCTCGCGGCTCCCGGCGTGGTGGCGCTTGACCCGCTGCGGGTCGTGATCGACACCCGGAGCGCCGGGATCAGCGGCCACGAGGCCCGCCAGCTCCTGTTCGAGCGCCACGGCGTGCACACCGAGATGGCGACCGACAGCGTGATCGTGGCCGTCATTGGCGCGTGCCGAGCCCGATGTCGAGCGCGCGTTGCGCGCCATTCATGCGCTGCCCGACCACGGCGCGACGGCCGGTCGCGCGATCACCCTTCCCGAACCGGGACCGCAGGTCGTGTCGCTGCGCGACGCGTACTTCGCGCGGGCCGAGCTTGTGCCCTCGGGCCGCGCCGTTGGCCGCGTGTCCGCGGACTCGCTCGCCGCCTACCCGCCGGGCATCCCCAACCTCCTGCCGGGAGAGCTCATCACCGCCCAGACGCTGGACTTCCTACAACGGACTGCCAACTCTCCGTTCGGCCACGTGCGCGGGGCCGTGGACCCCAAGCTCGCGCACCTGCGCGTCCTCGCGACGACCGGCTGCACATCGTGACTGCGTGCCATCGGGCACCGTCCTGTCACATCGGTGGTCTGTGGGCGGCGCGCGGACCGGATCGTCGGATCGCGTAATGAGGCGGCCGGCGCCGTGCAGGAGGCGCGGCTGCGGCTGACAAGAGTCGGGTGTTTGAGCTGCGCTCGGCCTCTGGATCATCGTGCCAGCGAGAACCTAGGTTGGGCTATGTGGCGCCGCCAGCGGCTGCCGACCGTCTGCTGAGCGATCCCCGGCCGCGGCACGGCCCGCTTGCGATTGCTGCTGGTGAGACACTGAAGGTCGTGGGACTCGATCGCGCGGTGCTGTTTCGTCTGGCGACGAGCGAGCGCCTGGAGCGCGTCGTCAGGGCCGTGCCGTTGGGTGAGGCGACGGCGTGGCGCGCCGCGTCGCGTTACGTCGCCGGCCGATCGCGAGGCCAAGCGCTGGCCACCGCGATGGCGCTCCTCGACCGCGGGCACGCGGTCAGCGTCGACTTGTTCGGCGAGCGCCTGAGCGATCCCGGGGCCGCCGACCGGGTGCTCGAGGATTACGTCGAGCTGGCCGGCGCGCTGCCACCGTCCGCCTCCCAGGCTTGGTTGTCGGTGGACTTGACGCATCTGGCCCTGGACACGGACTCCGCGGCGGTGGCGGACCGTCTCGCCACCATCGCGCGGGCCCTTCCCGCCGGCCGCCGTGTCCAGGTCGGTGCCGAGGACGCCGCCCGCAGAGACGCGATCGTCGCCTGCGTGCTGGACGTCGCGGCACGTGGTCTGGCCGACCGGCTCGGCGCCACGGTGCAAGCGAACCTGCTGCGCTCGCCTGCCGACGCGGACGCGCTGGCCGACGCTGGCGTGCACATCCGGCTGGTCAAGGGCGCATACCTCGAGGCGACCGGCGCCCACCCCCACGGGGAAGCAACGGACGTGGCCTTTCTGCGCCTCGGCTTCCGCCTGGCCGAACGCGGCGCGACCTGGGCGATGGCCACCCATGACGGTCGTCTCCGCGAGGCGCTGCTGCTCGCTCACGGGCCACTGCCCGTCGAGCAGCTCTTCGGAGTACGCCCCGAGATTCTCGACGAGCTGCACACCCGCGGTGTCCCGACCCGGGTCTACGTCCCCTACGGGCCCGACTGGTACCGCTACTGGCGGCGCCGGGTCGCCGAGTCCCGCGGCGCTTGACCACCCGACCGTCAAGACCCGTTCAAGGATGGTCTTCTGCGACGCGGCCTCCCTTCTGCGTGGACCGCGACCGCTGGTGAGGTAAGTGTTGACGGGCGCTGAGGATTAGGTCGTCTTGATCAGCCCGCCGTCGATGACAACGTTCTCGCCCGTGACGTTCCCGAGTCGATTGGACGCGAGCATGACGGTGAGCGCCGCCACCTCTTCGGGTCGGGTGAAGCGGCCGGTGGCGAATCCGCCGATTCCCGCGACGACACGGGCCCTGGCGGTGTCGGCGTCGACGCCGGTCATCGCGGCGACGGTCGCGGCGACGCCGTGCTCGCCGAGCCACAGGTCAGTCTCGACCGGTCCAGGCGAGATCGCGTTAACGCGAATGCCCGACGGTCCGAACTCCTGCGCGAGCGATTTCGTGAGGTTGACCACGGCTGCCTTGGCTGCGCCGTAGTCGATTGTCGCGCCGTCCGGCTGGAAGAACGCGTTCACGGATGCGATGTTGACGATCGCCCCGCGGCCCTGGTCGACCATCGGCACCAGCGCGGTTCGCGTCATCCTCAGCGTCGTGAAGAAGTTCGTGTCGAGCGCCCACTGGAAGTCCTCGTCGCCAAGCGCCAGGAAGCCGTCGAGGCGCAGCCGCACAGCGCCGACGTTGTTGACAAGGACGTCGAGGCGGCCGTGGTCATCCATTGCGCGGCGAACGAGGGCACCGGCGGCCCCGGCGTCAGTCAGGTCGGCAGCGACCGGCGTGACGCCGGCGATGCCGGCCAGCGCATCAGTCGTCCGCGCGGCGGCGAGCACGTGTGCGCCCTCCGCCGCCAGCGCCTTCGTGATGGCCAGGCCGATGCCTTTGCTGGCGCCGGTCACGATCGCCACCTGCTCAGAGAGTCCGAGGTCCATAGTGGCTGCCTCAACGCGCGTTACGAAGTGACCAGTCGATCGCGTAGTCGGCGACCTCTTCCCAGCCCTCCAGTCCCACGTGGAAGTGCGCGCGCCCCGGGTAGACCTTGAGCTCGGTCACCGCGTCCGACTTGTAGTGCTTGTAGTTGGACTCGTTGGTCGACTGCGGAGCGGTGTGGTCGTCTCCGCCGGCGATCAGCAGCAGCGGCGCGCGTTCGGCGTTGCCGAAGTCGACGTGCAGGGGCGAATGTGGGCTGAGGTTCGCCAGTGCTCCCTCAAAGAGCACGCGGCCGGGGCCGGGTACCCAGTACTGCTCGTACACCGTTGCTGACTCCTCGTCGCTCAGCGTGTTCGTGAACGCGTAGTGGAACTCGTCCGCGGTGATCGGTACCGCGCGGTGCCGGTTCAGCGGGTTCTTGAGGATCGGGAAGCCGGCACGGAGCTGCGACAGCGGCAGTTTGAGGATGCCCTTGACCGGACCTGAGTCGATCGCCACGCCCGCGGCGCCGAGGCCGCGGTCGACCAGCACCTGCGTGAATGCGCCACCGAACGAGTGTCCGATGATGATCGGCGGCTGCTCGAGGTCGTTGATGATCTGCGTGTAGTGATCGAGGATCGCCTCGATGCCGAGGTCGTCGAATGCCGAGGTGTCGGCCCGCAGAGCGGCGATGTCGCCGTCCATCTCGGGCCAGCTTTTCGCGATTACTCTCAGGCCGCGCTGCTCGTAGCGCTCGATCCAGGGCTCCCAGCTGCGTGCGTTGAGCCACAGGCCGTGTATCAGGACGACCGTATCGGGAGTCGTGGGGTTTGGCGTGGTGTTCATGGCGCGCAACCTACTCCGGCCGTCGATGCGGGTCCAATGCCGATTCGGGCAGGCTCATGCACTCGCTGCATAGCGCGCCGCGAATGCCGCGAACGCCCGTACGGCCGCCCTGCCGACATCGGTGCGGTGCACGACCTGGTACTGCATCGACGCCGGCGGGACGAGCGGCACGCGCGCGACCTCGTCCGGGTAACCGACATCGATCGAGACGGTCAGCGCGTCCGGCGCGCGCATCGCGTGTAGCGGTACGAGGTTCGGCGCCTCGACGTACACCGGCTTCACATCCGCGTCAGCGAACAGCTGGCGGATCCTGGCGTTGAACCCCGACGCCCGACCGGCCGAGCCGCCCATGACCGTTACCGCGACCCCGTCGAGGTCCGCCAGCGTCAGCTCGGTACGCCCGGCGAGCGGATGCGCTGCGTGCATCCACACCAGCAGCGACTCGGCGCGCACGAGCTGATAGCTGAGCCCCGGAAGCCGGTTGGGCTCGAGCACGATCCCGACGTCGAGCTCGCCGGCGACCACCTGGCGCTGCAGCAACTCGCTCAGCGCGGTGTAGATCTCGACATCGACGCGGGGATAGCGGGCGGTGAACGCATCGCCGAGCTCGAACCAGTGATCGCGATGGCCGGCGATCGCGACGCCAACCGCGAGCCGCCCGGACGGCTCGACCGGCTTGCCGATCGTGAGTGCCTGCTCGGCGGCGTCGAGCGCGGCCCGTGCCTTATCGAGGAGCTCGCGTCCGGCATCGGTGAGCTCGACCCCGCGCGGCACACGCACGAGCAGCGCCACGCCGAGCTCCTCCTCGAGCTGCTGGAGCTGGCGTGAGAGCGCGGGCTGGGTGATGAACAGCCGAGTCGCCGCCCGTCCGATGTTCCCCTCCTCGGCAACGATCACGAAGGACCGGAAATGGCGCAGATCGACGGCCATGCGGGCAGCGTATTCGCCATAGTCCGACCTTGCCGAGAGGAGACACTTCCGCTGCGGTAGGCATCGCTTCTTCGCTATTGCACGGCGCGAAACCCACCCGCGAAGAAGATGAGCGGGTCTTTCGTCGGCGGAATGCGTAGATGGTTGACGTGTCCGACGACGATCCAGTGATCGCCGGTTGGGTGCTCGGCGACAATGTCGCATTCGAGGGTGGCGAGGGCGTCGGTCACCAGCGGTACGCCGCGGGGTCCGTGTTCCCAGTTAAGACCGGCGAATCGATCCGCGCCGGCGGGGGTCGCCCGTCTTGCGAAGGGCTCGTGCTGTTGTCCCAGGATGTTCACGCCGAAGCGTCTCGTTCGCCGCATGCGGGACCACGTGCATGAGCTGCGTGACGGGGCGAACGCGATGAGGGGCGGCTCGAGCGAGACGGAGGTGAGCGAGTTGACAATGAGACCGGCGGGCTGGCCGCCCGGCGCTGCTGTGACGAACGCGACGCCGGTCGCAAGCTTGCCAAGCGCGTCGCGAAACGAGCGAGCGTCTCGCGGCGGCGCGGGGATGGGTGCGGGCGCAAACGCCATCTTTAGTGCAGCGACGTTTATTCGTCGAGCGCGACGTGGCCGAGGTAGTCATACGCGCGGTTGGCGCCGAGTGGGTGCATGAAGGAGCCGGCTTTACGTCGCGGTACGCGCGGGCCAGCGCGCTGCCGTTGACGTAGCCGGCGCCGCCCGAAAGGGCGAGCGCGCGGTCGACGGTGCGGGCGGCTGCCTCGTTGACGAATGCTTTGGCGGCCTGGCCTTCGGCGAACAGCGCGCCGAGCTCCTCAGCGCTGCCGTCCGATGCGGGGTTGTCAGCGCGGGTGCTTGTCGATGAGCGTGGCCGCGCGCGACAGGACGCCGCGGGAGGCGGCGAGGTCGATGGCGTTATCGGCTACCTGCATGCGGGGGCGCGCGTCGCCGTTGATGCGCCCGGCGATGCCCTGGCGGGCGACCTGGTCGGCCGACTCGGCGATGCCGAGCGAAGCCGCGGCGTGGAACAGCCCCGCGACCAGGTTGCGCTCCATGTAGGGCAGTGGATCGCCGGCGCGGAAGCCACCTCGCACACCCGACTCGGGCAGCTCGACGCTGACGAGCGAGATCGAGTTGCTGCCCGACGCGCGCATCCCGAGCGCGTCCCAGTCCTCGTGGACCACCACGCCGGGCGCGTCGACGCGCACCATCGCGTAGGCGTAGCGCTCGGTGCCCTCCTCGTCGGCATAGCTGACGGCCACGTAGAGATCGGTCGCCGCGGGCGACATCGTGCAGAACATCTTGCGGCCGTCGATCCGCCACCCCGCGTGGGTGCGGGTAGCGAGCGTGCCCGGGCGCGTGAGGTCCTGGCCGCGCTCACTGATCGCGGCGGCCAGGACCACGCCGGCTCGAGCGATCTGCTCAAGCGAGGAAGCGAAGCCGCGGGCGCGACGCTCCGCCCCTGCGGCGATCGCGACCTGGCGACGGCGTGCCATGTTGAGCACCGCGACGAGGTGCATGTTCACACCGATGGCGACGGAGGCATCGCCGCGCGCCAGGCGGCTTGACGCAACGACCAGGTCGTGCGCGGACGTCACACCGAGGCCACCGAGCTCGACGGGGACGGGCGCGGTGAAGTAACCGGCAGTCTTGAGGGCGTCGATCGCTTCGAACGGGTAGGTGCCGTCGCGGTCGTGCTCGGCCGCGCGGGAGGCGAGCTCGTCGGAGAGCTTCTCGGCGATCGCCACGAGTCGGGCGCCGGCGTCGGCATGGGCTTTGAGTTCGATTGGCATGCGGGATCTCCGGTCCGCTCGTCAGGGCGGCCTGCCGCATGACCCTGGGACAAAAAGCGCCGGAAATCGGCGCTTTCTGTCCCAGGGTGGCCTCGGGGCGCGTAGTGAAAAATACATGCGCCAACGCAAGAACAGGTCAGGTGGAATCACGGGACTGGGTCCGGCCCCCGCTCCTTCTTGAGGGTCTTCGAGCCCGTCAACTCCGGCGGGAGAACACGTCACCAGCCAAGGCTCCCATCGTCCACTCGGCTCCCTGTGGCCCCTGGGTCGCGATCCCGGACGCGAAGGTCGCGTCAGCGGATGCGTACATGCACCGACGCGTTGACATAGCCTGGCTTCGACGCCGTGGCGGTGTAAGAGCCGGGTGGGAGGCGGGTCTTGACGTAGCCGCGACCGTTGGTACTGAGGGTGCGCTGGGCCACTCTCACCGTCGCGTCTGGCACCGGGTCTCCAGCGTCAAGGGCGCGGAACCCAGTCCTGGCGATCGTCTTTGCGCTTCCCGCCTTGAGGGTCAAGCCCGGGCGGACCTGGGTAGCGAACAGGCTGATGACGTTGTTCTCGTCGGAGGTCGTCGCGATTGCGTCCAGGCGGTCGTTCTGGGCGTTGAGAGCGAGCTCGGAGATCGTCTGCCCTGGGGGCAGCGGCACGGTGACCCGTTGATGCCATTGACGCGAGCGAGAGATATGCCGGTGCTCTCATTGCACCAGGCGACCATCGTCTGATATCCCTGGCCGAGGTGCGCGTAGGCGCCGGTGGCGAGCGCTTGGTCGGTGCCGACCCCATAGCCGCCCGTCGGGGCGACGTTCGGGTCAAACCCGGCGTGGACGACCGTCGAGGCGGTCCCGTCCCATGCCTGCACGAAGGACCCACTCACGCCAACTGCGGCAGGCGTGCGCGCGAATGAGAACTCGTTGCGCGCGATAGCCGTGGGGCTCGATTGCCAGGACGCCCCGGCATCCTGGCTCCGCGCCAGATCCAGCCCGTATGTCGGGTCGCCGGTCGTCAAGGTAACCGCGCCAGGGAAGAACACGTACAGGTTGCGACCGAAGGAGTCGGCACCGAGCGCGGGGCTACCGACGCTCGCCCAGCCGCTCACGATCGTCACGGGCGAGCTGACCCGGCCAGAGGCCGCAATCGGCGTCTGGAGCAGCTCCTGAGTCGCCGTCTGGCGTCGCCACGCGACATGAAGCACGCCGTCGGAGCTTCGAACGAGACCGACCTGGTCGCTGACGTTCATCCCACCCGAAGCGATGCGAGTCCACCGGCGAGCCCCAGCACCAGGCGCGAACGCAACAATCGCGATTACGGTCGCGACGAACCCGACCGAGAACCATCCGTGGCGCCTCATCCTCACCCCCTGAATCAGACGGACCGCGGCGCAGCCCTGCGCCTCGAGCTAGCAGCTGCCAGTCCAGGCCGATCGACCTGCTGGTCACCGAACTCACGGGGAGGTCTGGCCCCAGCTCGGGCGACTGCGCCGAGGATGGGAGAATCGGCTGATGCTTGCAGACGCTGCGCCGTGCGCCGGCCCGCACCCAAGCCGGCGGGGGGTCGGACATCGGAGCTGTCGGTCGACCGCGCCGCCGCGCGGTAGGCGGATGGTCGTGGCCCAGCGATGAGCGTCATCGAACCGGGCGAGATCACCCTCCACGGCCGCTCGCTGAGCTACGTAGAGGCGGGCAGCGGCCCGGTGTTGCTGCTGATCCATGGCGTGGCCGGCACGGTCGAGAACTGGCGTGCCGTGATCGAGCCACTGTCGCGGAACTACACGGTCGTTGCAGCTGATCTGCCGGGACACGGCCGATCGGCCCCAGGAGCGGGGGACTATTCGCTCGGTGCGCTGGCCGCCGGGCTGCGCGATCTGCTGGTCGCGCTCGGGCACGAGCGGGTGACGCTGGTCGGGCACTCGTTAGGTGGTGGGATCGCGATGCAGTTCTCCTACCAGTTCCCCGAGATGACGGAGAGATTGGTGCTGGTGTCAAGCGGCGGTCTCGGCACCGAGGTGAGCGCGATCCTTCGCGCAGCGACGCTGCCGGGGTCAGAACTGTTCATCGCTGCCACCGCCACCCTGGGCGGCGCTATCGGAAAGCCGGTTGGACGCGGTCTGGCGGCGGTCGGTCTGCATCCCAACGCGGACGTCGCGGAGGTCGTGCGTGGGTACGGATCGCTCGTTGACCGCGACCGTCGTACTGCCTTCCTGGCGACTCTGCGCGGAGTGGTCGGCTCCGGAGGTCAGCGCGTGCATGCCGCTGACCGTCTCTACCTGGCCGAGGGCGTGCCAGTCCTGATCGTTTGGGGCGGGCGAGATCGAATCATTCCCGTCGAGCACGGCAAAAGCGCACACGCGGCGATGCCAGGCAGCCGTCTAGAGATCTTCGAGCAGGCGGGACATCTTCCGCAAGTCGAAGCTCCAGCGCGCTTTGTCGCGGCGGTCGACCGATTCATGACCGAGACCGACCCGTCGCGTTTTGATCCCAGGCAATGGCGCAGTCGAATCCGCCCCGCGAGCGACTGACGGCGAGCTCGACCGATGTCGCGCACCTCGGGCGCCCAGTGAACCGCCCGTCTGTCGCCGCAACAGTGGCGCCGCTCGACCGGTTATGAGCTCACCGCCCGAGCGCTCCCGGGGCACCTCCCTCAGCGAGTGCGTCGCGCCTCAGGACTGCGTGTCGGACGTCGGTTCGGGCATGCGCGATCACATTGTGCGTCGCGTGATCGCCGTCTCGAGATTGTCGAGCTCGATGCCGCGGTGGGCGCGATAGTCCTGCGTCCAGGTCTCGTCGTGGAGCGGATCGAGCGTCATGACCACGTTCGTGCGGTCACCGGCGGGCTCGATGTCGATGACCGTCAGGTGCTCATATGGCACCTTCTCGGGCACGAAGTCGATCAATGACAGATAGGCGAGGCGGATCGGCGGTGTGACCTCGGTGAACGTCTTACGAAACTCGCTCGAGAGCGCCATGCCGAGGTTCCGCACGAACGCGACCTGTTCTGGCCCGGTCGCGGTCATGGTGTAGCGCACCTGACCGCCGGGCCTCAGCGCGAGTTCGCTCACCCGGGTTTCGAATCCGTCGGGGCCCCACCACTGCTCGAGCCCGGCGGCGGTGGTCCACAGCTCCCATATGAGCCCCGCCGAGGCGTGGTAGGTGCGCTCGAGCCGCGCGGCGTTCCGGCTCGGGGTGGGTTCGGTGGTCATCGATCCTCCCTTGGTTGTGGCCGGCTACCGGCCGGTTGTGCCTCAGTGACGAAGGGACACAGCCCAGACGGACAGTCGGGCGAGAAACCGGCAAGGTGTCCGTCTCTGACCGGCCTGTTCGTCTACAAGAGACGCACCGCGCGGTCCACACCAGGGAGACATCTTGAGATACGCACTCTTGGCCTACAGCAACATCGACGTTCGCGAAGAGACGACCGACGAGGAACGACGGCGGATCAACGCCGGGATCGCAGAGGTACTGGCGCGACCGAACGTAACCGGCTGGCTCCGCCTCCGCGACGTCGGGTCGGCGACGACGGTGCGCCACGAGCACGGGAGGACCCTGCTGACCGACGGACCGTTTGTGGACAGCAAGGACTTCCTCGGTGGCTTCATCCTTGTCGAGGCGGAGAACCTCGACGGCGCCCTAGCGGTCGCCGGCGAGCTGCAGGAGCTGCAGGGTGCGGGCGCGATCGAGGTCCGGCCGGTCCGCGACGAGCCTCTGATCGGTGCTTGAGCAGGTCTTCCGCGATGAGTGGGGCCGGGTCCTGGCGTCGCTCGTCGGCTTTCTCGGCGACATCGAGCTCGCTGAAGACGCCGCACAAGACGCGTTCGCGACCGCCGCCGAACGCTGGCCGCACGACGGGATCCCGGGTAACCCGACGGGCTGGCTGATCACGACGGCTCGCAACCGCGCGATCGATCGCATCCGGCGCGAGCGGGCCCTGGCGGCGAAGACCGAGCAGATGCAGCGCGAGCTTCGAATCGAGCCGGAGGAGGAGGCGATGGACGAGACGACGACGTTCCCCGACGAGCGGCTCGGGCTGATCTTCACCTGCTGCCATCCGGCGCTCGCGCTCGATGCGCAGGTTGCGCTCACGCTGCGCACTCTCGGCGGGCTCTCAACCGAGGAGATCGCCCGCGCGTTCCTGGTCTCGTTTGAGACGATGAGCAAGCGCCTGACCCGCGCCAAGCACAAGATCCGCGACGCCGGCATCCCGTTCGCCGTCCCGCCCGACCACCTGCTGCCCGAGCGGCTCGACGCCGTGCTCGCCGTCGTCTACCTGATCTTCAACGAAGGCTGGGGCGAAGGCCGCGTCGACCCGTCGGCAGAAGCGATCCGCCTCGGCCGCTCCGTGGTCGAGCTCATGCCCGACGAAGCCGAAGCGCACGCGCTGCTCGCGCTCATGCTCATCAACCACGCGCGCACCGCCGCCCGCTTCCATGGCGGCGAGCTCGTCCTGCTCGACGACCAGGACCGCGCGCTCTGGGACCAGCACCAGATCGACGAGGGCCGAGAACTCCTCGCGCGCGCTCTCGCCCTCCACGGTGGAGGCTCCTACGTCCTTCAGGCGGCGATCGCCGATCTCCACCTGCGCCAGCCATGCGACTGGGAGCAGATCGCGCTTCTCTACCAGCGGCTCGAGGACATCACCCGCTCGCCGGTCGTGACGATGAACCGCGCGATCGCTGTCGCCGAACTCGAAGGACCGCAAGCGGCCCTCGCCCTGCTCGACCCTCTCGAGCTCGACGACTACCGCTACTACCACTCCACGCGCGCCGACCTCCTGCGACGGCTCGGCCGAGACGATCACGCACGCGCCGCATACGCCCGCGCGCTCGAGCTCACCCAGCCAGGGCCCGACCAGCGGTTCCTCGAAAACCGCCTCGCCGACCTCTCCGAAACTACCGAACCCCGCCCCGACGCCTAGATCGCCGCGATCAACCACCGGCGCGTTCGAGAGCTCCACCCGGATCCAGCTCCTCGAACTGTCAGCGGAATGTCTCTGTGTGATGGATCGGTTACGCGCCTGTGAATCGATACTCGGTCTTCCAGCCGTCGGTCGGGTCGGTGTGGGCAGTCCAAAACAGTTCGGCGATGCTGTCCGGATCGAATGCCGTCCCACGCACGACCGAGCCGGCGATCGTGACGGTTGCCGCATGGATGCCGTCCTCCTGGACACCGGCGGCGATCAGGGTCGCCGCCGAGCGCAGGGCGGCCTTCCCCATAGAGAGGCTCGCCAGTGCGGGCACCGGATGGTCGGCGAAGCCGCCGCTGGTGAAGAGCAGCGTGCCGGTGCCGAAGGCCCGCAGGACGGGTGCGGCGACCTGTGCCGCGACGACGGCGCCGAGGACATCGACGTCATATGCGGTCCGGAGCCGTCCGACCGTCGTGTCGAGGATCTCGCCAGGATCCGGCAGGGCGGCGTTGTACACGGCCACGCCGGGGGCGCCCGGGGCGCGGAAGATCCGCTCGAGCGTCTCACGGTACCCGTCCAGATCTGCGATGTCTGCGGCCACCGCCTCGATCTCAAGCCCATCGCTCCGCAACTCACCGGCGAGTTGCTCGAGCGCTTGGCCGCGGGAGATGATTGTGCTGCGGAAGCCTTCGCGGCCGAAGCGCCGGACGACGCTGGCGCCGACGCCGGGTCCGGCCCCGATCAGCAAGAGGTGACGAGGATCAACAGACTCGGGCATATGCGGCCTCCGGGTAGAGCTTCGCCCGGCTGTCGGCTCGGGCCACGTGTCCTTCGGGTCCAATCACCCGACGAACACTTACCAAGGTTCGGGTGAGACGTCGTCACCACATCACAGTGATTTCGGCCCGTCGGGATCCGACGGAGCTCGAGCAAGCGCTTCCGATCTCCCCAGTAAGGAATCTGGCACGTTGCACGAACTCGGGACCTTGGGGCGCACCTCAGCTGGTTTGTTCGGCGATGTAACGGCCTCGCGCCTGCTGCTCGTCCTCGTCCGGCACGCGACCAAAAACGACTCCGCTTATGCCTTCGGTCCGGCTCAGGAGGGTCAGAAACAGCCGGAGGCGCTCCGGAGGTACGTTTCGGGGGATGGTTCCCGCACGTCTCAACGTCGTGACGCTTGGTGCCCGTGATCTCCCAAGGTTGCGTAGCTTCTACGCCGCGCTGGGCTGGGAGGTGGCGGTCGAGGCCAAGGACTTCTGCGCCTTCCAGCTCCGAGGCGCCTTACTCGCGCTGTTCCCGTGGGACAAGCTGGCCGCCGACGGTCAAGTGGCAGCGGCGACCCCCACAAGGGGGATGCGAGGCTTCAGCCTCGGCATCAACGTCGATCGACCCGAGCTGGTGGACGAAACCATCGCTACGGCCAAGAAGGCCGGCGCCACGATCACAAAGCCACCCACGGTCCCGGCCGAGTTCGAAGGACGCCACGCCTACTTCGCCGATCCTGAGGAGAACTACTGGGAGGTCGTCTATCTGAAGGGCGATGGGCCGGGCGACCAGGCGATCAGGCGGGCGCTGGGGGAGCGCTAGAGGGACCGAACTTCAAGCGGCAGCGGCAGCGGCAGCGGCAGCGGCAGCGAGCCTCCGACTGCCGCCGGCGACGCACTCTCCGCGTGTCGAAGCGACGTCCGAGCCTCGGGCTCGCGCCACCCGACCGTTATCGTCTGCACGGTGGACAGCAGGCTCTCGCTAATCGAATTTCCAGCCGACGACCCCGTCCGGGCGCGGCGCTTCTGGTCGGAGTTCCTCGGCAACACGCTCGAGCCGCGCCACGAGAACGAAGGGGAGGGTTGGCAGACGAGCCAGGGTCCGTCCGTCGGCGTACACAGCCGAGGTCGCGGGCCGGGAGACAGCTTCTCGCTGCCGTACTTCGCCGTCGCCGATCTGGACGAGGCGCTCACCCGAGTCCGGGCCCTGGGCGGAAGCGTCGTTCATCCAGGGTCGCAGTGGGCGATCTGCAAGGACTCCGAGGGCAGCCCGTTCGGCCTCGCCCTCGACGTCGCCCGTTAGCCCTCGACGAGGATCCTCTGCGAAGAATGAGGCTGCCGGCGCCGCCGCGCGCATAAGAACTCATAATTATGGGCATTGTCGTACCAGAGTCCTGAGCGTCGACGGCGCGTGGGTTCATCGAGCGGGCTGTCGCTCACCCTCGTGTTCCCCGCACCGTTCCCGCTCACCCTCACGGGAGCGGTCGACCTCGCCAAGAACGCCGCGACGTTCACCGGACTCCCCGACATCCCATTGACGAATCTCGGCGTAAACCTGGACGGCGGGGCCGAGGGGCTCTTCCTGTCGACGTGCAACGCGCCGTCGGGCACCGCCGCGGCGACGCTGACCGACCAGAACGGCGACAAGACGGTGAGGGCCCCGGCCACCTTCACGGTTTCTGGCTGCCCCGGTACGAGCGGCACTTCGGGTGCGGGTGGGTCGCCCGGCGCCGACGGCCCCGGCTCAACCGTTAGCCGCAACGGGTCCACCACCACCGGCGTCACCTGCGGCCACGCGACTATCAGCCGCGGCCGCTTCTCTGGCCTGACCACCGGCCACCCCGCGCTCACCTTCAGGATGAGCGTGGCGAAGGGCTCAGCCAAGGTCCGCGCGCTGACGGTCGACCTGCCCGCCGGGCTGAGGTTCGTCGCCCGCCATCACCGCCTCGTGGGCGTGGCCTTGAGCGGGGCGAAGATCAGGTCGCTCGTTCTCTCCGGCCACCATCTCACGATCAATCTCCGACGTGCAGTCGCGAACCTCACCGTGACCATCGCAAACGGGGGACTGACCGAGAGCGGCGCGATCGAACGCGCTGCCAAGGCCCACAGGCTGCGGAGCCTCGGGCTCACCGCGATCGCCCAGAACACGCGCGGCACGCGCACCGCCATCCGCGCGTTGATCACGCGTCTCGGGCGGTAAGCGTCATCGCTTCGGCGCGCGCGTGATGTTCGTGCAGACGAGCGCACCGCCAGCTGATCAGGCCGCGGCAGGTCTATCGAGCGTCGGCTACGCTGCCCGCTCGGCCGCGGACTCCCCTGGGGCAGCGCCGGCGAAGGGCGCGCGTTGAATGGCGTCGTAGACCACCTCGGTGCCGGTCAGGCGGTCGTGCCAGGCGCGCCGTGACGGATCGCGCAGTACGGCGAGGAATCCCAGCCCCAACGGAATCACGCTGAGGATCACTGCGAAGAACCGCCGCGTGGCCAACCCGAGGGTGATGTCGCGTGAGCCGTGATAAGTGAGCCTGATGGACAGCAAGCGCATCCCAGGCGTCTGGCCGACGAGCGCCCAGAACGCCGAGAAGACGGCGCCGCAGGCGAGGAATGCGAGCCCGCCGAGCACGACCGCCCCGGCGAGTGACAGCTGCCGTCCGAACACGAACGAGATGACGGACGCCAACACGCCCGACGCCAGGGAGTAGACCGCGAACAGCAGGCCGAGATCGATCGCGGCGGCGACGAGACGGGTCGCCAGCCCAGCCTGGTCGGTCTCCAACTCCTCCTGATCGCGCCGCCGCACAACGCGCTCCATCGTGTCGTCCAGGGCCTCGGTGACCCTGGTCAAGCGGACGCCGATGTCGGTGATGAGACCGGCGCTCTGAGAAGCGATCGCGGCGCGGATCTCCGGAGCGCCCGCGATGCGCTCCACCAGCATCTGGATCTGGTCGCTGGCCAGCACCTCCGCCCAGATCCGGTCGCCTGCCTCCGAGTCCAGCGCGCGTCTGACCAGTTCTGCGATCTCGTCAGCGTTGAGCTCGACCATCGGAGCCCGGAGCGCCACCGCCCGTTCGATCGCCCGGTCAACGGCCTCGCTGTTGAGCGCGCGGACGATGGCCTCCTCGACAGCCTCGTCGAGAGCCCGGTCGACCCCGGTCACCCGCGCCACGCGCTCAGCACCCTTCGCGCCGGCCTTGAGAAGACGTGCTACCGGCGGCTGTTCGGGATCCGGCGCCACGCCGCGGATTCTCCCAGCGGGCTCGGACCGGAACGCGATGCGATCGCAGCGTTAGGATCGCGTCCGTGAGCTCGGGCGCCGGTACATCGACGATTCCGGGGGTGATGGCCCGTATGGAGGCGATCGACGCCGCGCTTGGCCGCAAGGATGGCGTCGCGATCTTCAACCGGGTCTACCTCCAGGTGACCCGTGCGGTCGACGCCGCCGGCACCGGGACGGAGTTCGAGAACAGGGCGTTCCTCGATCGGCTGGATGTCGTCTTCGCCGGCCTGTACTTCGACGCCGAGGCGACCATCGGCTCGGGGGCGAGCTGCCCGGAGGCCTGGCGGCCACTCGTTCAGACCCGCGCCCAGACGCGCGAGCCGATCCAGTTCGCGCTGGCCGGCATGGCCGCGCACATCAACCACGATCTGCCGATCGCCGTGGTGACGACCTGCGAGGCATTCGGGCTCGTGCCCGACGGTGACAGCGCGGTCCATCGCGACTACCAGCGCGTCGATGCCCTGCTCGCCACCGTCGAGGGCGAGGTCGCCGCATGGTTCGATACCGGTCTGATCGCCGACATCGAAGACGTCACCCCAAAGGCCACCGACGAGGCGCTCGCGATGTGGTCACTCGCCGCCGCGCGCGACGTCGCGTGGGAGCACGCCAAGCTGCTCTGGGGACTGCGAGACGCCGAGCTCCTGCGGGACGCCTATCTGGACGTTCTCGCCCGGTCGACCGCGCTGGCGGCGAGCGCCATGCTGGTCTAGAACCCGTATGCCCAGCGACGCTCAACCTACTACCGGTCGCCGACCGTCTATGTTGGTGTCTGTATGCCAACTCCCGAGGACCTGACCGAGATCGAGCGCGCCGGGCGTAGGTGCGCGAGCTGCCATACCGGCCGCCGCTGGCGTCAGTTCGAGGTCGTCCGCCGCGACGGTGAGGCGCCGGTGGTCATGTGCGCCGCGTGCCGGGCGCGGTTTGGGGCCGCCCCGCCGGTGCCCACGACCCAGCCGGCCGCTGCCGCACCGGCCTCGCAACCAGAGGCGGCCGCAACCAAGCCGGCCTCTCCGCCAGGTGAGGATCGTCTGCGAAGGGCGCTGCGCGAGATGCCTCGTGGGGCGCATTCCGTCGGGCAGATCGCCAAGGCGGCAGGCCTCAATCACGACAAGACGCTCCATCGCCTTCGTGCAATGCAGGCCGCGGGCGAGGTTCAGCAGGTCGGTAAGCGCTGGTCGAGCGAGCCTCCATCGACCGATGTCGAGGCCGCCTTTGACCGGCTGCAGGCCCGCACGAGCAACCTCCGCATCATCAGAGACCGCGAACCCGTCGGCTGACGGCCGCGATCTCGCCGGCCCGGGGACCCCGGCGTTCCGAGACCGGCGCGCCCGCCTGCTTGACTGGCGTGTTGGATGACCGACGAGGCCAAGGACCCGCCGCCCGAGGCGCGAAAGCTGCCGACCGGGCGGATCGCGCGTACTGCCCGGGTCGGTGGCCTCGTGACCGGCCAGGGTGCGCGGTGGGCGGGCATGCGCACGGTTAATCGAGTCCGCTCGCCCGAGCGCGCCGCCGCCGCGCAGAATGAGCGCACCGCCGCGCTCGTCAACCAGCTCGTCGGCCAGCTCGGCCAGATGCGCGGGGCCGCGATGAAGGTCGGGCAGATGCTCTCGATGGTCGAGTTCGACGGCCTGCCCGAGGACGAGCGCGACGCGCTGCAGACAAAGCTCGCTGAGCTCCGTGATGACGTCCCGCCAGTCCCGTTCTCGAAGCTCGAGCGACTGCTGCGAGACGAGTTCGGCGGGCCGCTCACGCGCGTGTTCTCCGAGTTCGACGAGCGCGCGTTCGCAGCCGCGTCGATCGGCCAGGTGCACCGAGCTACGACGCTCGACGGCGACGAGGTGGTCGTCAAAGTCCAATATCCTGGGGTCGCGGAGGCGGTCGAGACCGACCTGCGTAACGCGATGATGCTGCTGCCGCTGGTCAAGCGGCTCGCGCCCAGCCTCGATGTGAGGGCGCTCGCCTCCGAGATGCGCGAGCGGATCGCCGAGGAGCTGGACTACGAGCTCGAGGCGCAGAACCAACGGCGGATCGTGCGTCTCCGGCGCGGCCACCCATTCATCGCGGTGCCGGCGGTCAACACCGAGCTCTCGACGCGCCGCGCGCTGGTTTCGGAGTACATCGCCGGCGAGCGGTTCGAGGTGGTTCGCCGGCTCGACGAGCCGGAGCGCGACAACTACGGAGAGATCATCTTCCGCTTCTACTTCGGCCTGCTGTATCGCGACCGGATCGCGCTGGGCGACCCCCATCCCGGAAACTATCTCCTGCGCCCGGACGGGCGCGTCGGCTTCCTGGACTACGGGCTGCTGCGCGATGCCAGCGCCGCGCGTATCGCCGCCGAGCGGGGGATCGCGCATGCGATCCGTGCCGGCGACGCGGCGGCGCTGAAGTCCGCGCTTGTTGCAGGCGAGTATCTGCGGCCGGACGGGGCGGCCCTGGTCGACGACGAGCTGGCGCTGAAGTTGATGCGACGAGCGACGCGGTGGTACGCGGTTCCCGGTGAGCGGCGCTTCTCCGGCGAGCGTGGCCGCCACCGCGAGCACCGGCCGGTAGACGACGAGCGCCAGGCCCATGTCAAGGACCAGCTGAGCGAGTTCACCCTCCCGGCCGAGACGGTTCTGATCCGGCGAATGCATGCGATCGTCGGCGTCGTGCTCGGTCAGCTCCGAGCCGGCGCCGATTGGGGCGCGATCGCCGCCGAGTACCTCCACGGCGAACCGCCGGCGACACCGCTCGGGGAGGCCGAGGCCGCGTACTTCGCCGAGCCGCAGAGCACGGATCGGCCGCGTCGACGATGATTGTCGCGGTGTCCGAGAAACCCACCTCCCGAAGCGTCAAGATCTCCGCTGACGAGCGCACCGGCTGGTCGTCGGAGCGTCCGCGGGCACAGGGTGCCCCGCCCCGCCCGGTCGACGTGTCAGTCCGGTCCCGCGTCCTCGCTCCCTCGCATCGGCTGCGCTACTCGCCAGGGAGCCTCTTGATCATCGTCGGCCCCGAGGCGTCGGAGCCCGCACGGTTCGCCGAGCGGGTCGTCGAAGAACGCGGGGCGACGCTCGCACCCGCGCGCGTACGAGCACTGCTGGCCGGACGGGTCGCGGACAGCGAGATCGAGGAGCGCGCCGGCGAACTGCTCGCCGCCGCCGTCCTCAAGCGGCTGCAGGCTGGGCAGAGCGTCGTTCTGCCGCTCGAGGGTTTCGACGTTCTCGAGCGCGAACGCTACGTGCGCCTCGCCCATGGCCTTCGCCGCCCGCGACACTTGATCCTGCTGGACGCTTCGCGCGACAAGGTACTCGACAACGAGCGACCCGCGCTCGACGAACTCCGGCGGTCCCTGGACGCCGGCGAGCTCGGACTCGAGGGGTTCCAGACTGCGCTTCGTCTCGGCGGCCAGGCACTCAGTGAGCTCAAACGAATCGTCTTTCAGCCTCCGCCACGCGACGACTGATGTCGGGCAGGGGCCGATCGCGCCTCCCTGAGACTTCGCGACTTCTTCAGAATTTCACCGTTCCGCGTCCTACCCTCGATCGCGAAGTGGGACCGAATGTGTCACTCCGACAACGCCCGGCGCGAGAGATCGTCGCGGACCCGAACTTCGAGCGACTCCTGATCACGCTTGAAGCCGCGACGACGCCGGTCATCCCACGCCGCGTTCTGCGGGTGTTCTTCGAGACCAGCGTCGGGAACGTTGGCGAGGTGCTCGAGGAGATCGTCGATGCCTACCCGCAGACCGTGAGCATCGAGGTGCTCCTGGAGGACGCGCGCTGGGTCGGCGCGCTCGCCCAGGGGCGCCAGGCCGAAGAGCTCGAGTTCGAGCTCATGGTCGTCAAGGCGGAGCTGGCGGCCGTTCGCGCCGACATGTGCAACTGGGACAGGTTCATGCTGGGGCACCCGTGCCGGCCGTCCGACGCCACGGCTCGGATGAGCCGCGCGGCGTCGATGTCAACCGACCGGTCGCACCCCAGCCGGCGCCGGCGTCCTCCGGAGCGCCGGATCGAGCACCCCTGAGCCGGCCGCCTGACTCCCCGAACCGACGGTCACGGAAGGCCAGGACCTCTCTGTCTCCGAGGTCCCAGCCTCCCGATTCGCCCGCTTTCCAGGTAAGCCATGGAAAGCCGCCCCCTGGGCTCCTGGTCTCAGCTCGACCAGCTGACCTCAACGACGGAGTGGTCGAATCTGAGGCCCATGCCCCCGGTCCTTCCCTGCGGTGATGCTCTGTGTGGCCTGCTCATCATGTCGCCGGTGGGGGCGTGGGCCAAGTAGTCCCAGGGATAGATCGACATGACCCTGCTCGGTGTGGTCGAGCTCGTGGTCGTGAAGACCGCCCGCTGTCACGGGTGCGGGGGCGCCTGGCTGATTCGCTCGAGCACGTCGGCGAGACGGTCGGGGTGCTCGAGCATGGGGAAATGCCCTCCGGGGAGCTCGATGGCGTCGACATCGAGGACGGCGCGCGCGATCCACCTCGACCAGTGGTCGTCGAAGATCTCGTCGTCACGCGCGTACAGGAAGGCCGAGCGCAGTTGCGGCGGCTGCTGGAGGGGGTAGGGCACGCGGAACACCGTCTGTGGCTGGGGCCGCAGGTGGTCGGCAAGCCGCTCGGCAAGCCGGCGGTCAAGCCGGCCGTAGAGCTCGGCGAGGGCCCGGTCCCTTGGCCACCAGCTGCGATCCTCGGCGTCCACCGGGGGGCGGACGTACCCGTCGCGCTGAGACGGCGGCGCGTCCGGAGGGGACGCGAAGCCGGCCATCGCCGGGCACAGGTAGACCAGCAGCTTCGCCGGTCGCTGGACGGCGATGAGGGGCGCCACCGCCGATGACATCGAATGTCCGACGAGCACCGGCGCGGGATGTTGACCCAGGCGGTCGATCACGACGCGCGCGTAGTCCTCGAAGCGCGCACTGGGATCCTCCAGGGGCAGCACCGGGGTGACGCACTCGTGACCACGGCGCGTGAGTTCGGCGACCAGCAGGTCCCAGCACGCGTCGTCATGCCAGGCGCCGTGAACGAGGCAGAACATTTCCACGTCTAGCTCCTTTGTGACGTTGCGCTCTGAGGTTTCATCCGCTTTGGATGATGAGGCCCCGCGACGCGGACGTACCTTGTGCCCATCGTGCGCGCCGGTGACCCCGGGCCGGAACGAGGGGTCTGATCGAAGTGGTAGCCACCAGGAGAGAGAGGTCGACGTGACTGCTTCGCCACGGATGGAGCAGCCGAATCCGGCGGCGACCGCTGGCGATGCGCCGGACAAGGCGCTGACCGTGCGGGGCGCAACGGTTCTCGGGATCGGCTCGATGATCGGCGCCGGCATCTTCGCGCTGCTCGGGGAGGCGGGCGCGATCGCGGGCGCGGCGGTGTGGATCTCGTTTGTGTTCGGGGGGATCGTGGCGGGCCTGCTCGGGTACGTGTGCGCCAAGCTGGGCGTGCGATTCCCGTCCTCGGGCGGTCTGATCACCTACCTGATCGAGGGTTTTGGCAAGGGGCGCCTCGTCGGGATGGCGTGCTGGTTGGGATACATCGCGGCGATCGTGATCGTGGGCGCGATGGTCGCGGTCTCGTTCGGCAGCTACGCGACGTCGCTGTTCGTGGGCGAGCACGCCAGCGCGGGCTGGGACAACCTGTTCATCACGCTGCTGATCGTTGGGATGCTCGCGATCAACCTCGTCGGCGCCAAGGTCGTCGCCAACGCGCAATCGGTGATCGTCGCCGCCGTGCTCACGGTCTTTGCGGTGTTCATCGTGGTGACGATCGTCAACATCAACACCGACCTGCTGGCCTTCAGCAGCTATCCATCCCTGTCGAAGATCCTGGCCAGCGTGGCGCTCACGTTCTTCGCCTACCTCGGCTTCAACGTCATCACGTTCACCGCCGGCGACCTGCGCAACCCCGCTCACGACCTGCCCCGGGCGATGACCTACGCCCTCGGCATCACCTCGCTGGTCTACGTCCTGATCGCCGTCGGGGTATTCGGCACGCTCACCACCACCCAGGTCATCGGGTTCGGCGAGACCGCGATCGCCGAGGCCGCGCGCCCGACACTCGGGGACGCCGGGTTCACGATCATGGCGGTCGTCGCCCTGCTGTCCACCGCCGGCTGCACCAACGCGACCCTCTACGCCTCAGGCAACCTCACCGATCAGCTGGCCGAAGCCAAGCTGTTCCCGGAGTTCTTCGGCGCGACCTCGCGCCTCGGGAAGCACGCCGGGCTGCTGATCACCTCGGCCCTGGTGCTGATCATCGCCAACGTCGTGGATCTGTCGGCCATCGCCTCGGTCGGCAGCGCCGTGTCGCTCATGGTCTTCCTCCTGGTCGGCATCGCCGGCTGGCGTCGGCGAGCCGACACCAACAGCAACCCGGTCATCGTCGCGCTGGCGATCGCGGTGATCGCGATCGTGCTGGGATTCTTCGCGGTGGACACCTTGCAGAATGCGCCGGAGACGTTCATCGCGATCATCCTCCTGGGACTCCTCGCGATCGGCCTCGACGCCGCCGTCCGAGGCCGGCGGCATCCGCCACTCCAGCCAGACGGCCAAGCGGGGTAGCGCCGGATCTCGGCGGGTAAGGCGCTAGCCGTTTCGAGCGTGAGTAGCTGGCGCGGCTGGCGCGGCGGGGTTTGCGGTGCGGTGAGCGGCGTGTGGGGTAGCGGCTGGTGCGCTGCTCCGGAGGGCAGCGTCGGCGGTCTCGGTCGCTTGGTCATGGCGAGCCCCGCGTCGACGTTGCTGTGTCTCTCATCCTGGTGTCGCGCGGCGTCGGTGCGTGGGCCTGGTCCTGGCGCGAGTGACCGACGCTGACGCCGATCGTGGCGCGGGTCGATCTCCCCGCCGCGACCAGGGTGGGTGATCGATCAGACCGACCCCCCCTCATACTAAAATCAGGTGCACCGTGTAACGGTGAAGCGACCTAAAAATAGGCCTGTCGCGACATGTCGCGTCTATCAGGTCCTATCTGGAGTTACAAGGCCTTGGAACGGTTAAAAAGTCGCAAATTGCGCATTAAAATTTCGGGGGAGGGTTGCTGGGCGCCGGAATAGCGATTACCTTCGGGGTCCACTATCGGGGCCGGCCAGTGGCAAGTCGTATCGGCCGCTCGGGAAAATCGTCAAGGACGCAGGGGTGGGGACCCCCTCTCTATTGCTTGCTATGCGCGCGTATCAGTCATGGCTTTGCTCGGTCGCAGCAGCGACCATCACAGCCGTGCTGTGCAGCGTCGGGGCCACAGCGGCGATCGCGCGCCCCGCCCCGGCCAGGACGCTGCCCGCCGCCAGCCGCGCCGTGAACGGCCCGGTCACCGACCAGCCGACCACCCCGCCCACGTCCGCGGCGCCGGCCACCCCGCCCGCGTCCGCGGCGCCGGCCGCGTCCGCGGCGCCGGTCACTCCCCGACTCGCCGGCCCTCCCGTCCGCCGCACCCGCCGCCACCAACAGCCCGGACCCGGCGCCCACCACCACCACCACCGCCACCGACACCCCGGCCACGCCGGCCACCCCGGCCACCCCGGTCACGCCGGTCACGCCGCCGGTCACCGCCACCACCGCGCCGACCGACCCCACCACCACCGCGGCCGTGGCCGCGGCCGCAGCGGCGCCGCCGGTTGACGCGCCGGCGACACCGCCGTCCCCCGCCCCACCCACCCTGGCGTCCCTCCTCGCCGCCGCCGACACCACCGCTCCCGCTCCCGCGCCCAAGAAGGCCAAGAAGCCGGCGAAGAAGCCAGCGCCCGCGACGGCGCGCGCCAACGCCGGATCCTCCCCGGCCAACAAGACGCCGACCACCGCGAACGCGGCCGAGCCGGCCTCACCGCGGCGCGGCACGCCGTCACCCGCCGCCGGGGGATCCCCCGCGACACCGCCGCCGGCGTCGTCAGCCTCGACCCCCACACCGCCGCCCACCACCCCACCGGCCCGGACGACACCGCCCACCACCCCGCCGGCCCGGACGACACCGCCCCCGACACCACCGGCCACGCCCGGCGCGACCGCGACAGGACCCGTCGCGACCACGACAGGACCCGTCGCGACGACGACCCGTCGCGACACCGCCTGTCGCGACAGGATCTGTCGCGACAGGACCTGTCGCGACACTGTCGCCCACCACCCCCACCGCGTCGAGCCTGCCGATCCCACCGCCAACACCGCTCGGCGTGCTCTCCCCGCCACCATCAGCGCAGGACCAGGCCAACGCCCCGCCGGCAGCGGGCGCGCCCCCCACCGCGGGGATGACCACGCGCCCCGACTCCCGCCCCCCGGCGGCCATCAGCGCCCCCAGCATCCTCACCGACACCTCCCCGGCAGACAACGATTTCCCCGCCACCCCCCCCGCCCGCGTCACCGCGCTGCCACCTCGGCTCAAGCTGGCGCCCACCACGGTCACCAGCCCAGCCGCCGACCCGACATCGACGCCCGTGATGCTCCCCTACGCCCCGCCGCCCGCCCCGACCAAAGCACCGGTCGGCGGCGCGACCGCCGGCGGCGGCGGCATCGGCTCGCCCGCCCCCCACGTCATCGCCGCGGTAGAGCTACTCACGCTGGCGTTCCTGACCCTGATCCTGGGGCGGCTCCCGCTGGACCTGACGCCATGGCGCGCGACGCTGCTGGCGTCACACCCCGAGCACCCCGACTGATACCCACCGGCGGCTCTCCCACGAGGCGGATCGCCGCGCTCACGCGCCCGTCTCGTCACGTCGCGGCACCCGCCGCGACCCCGCCAGCACACATCACCGCTTCTCCCCTAAGTGGCCTCGCCCCCTCAGCGGACGCGAGGCGCAACAACCGAGGACACCAAGAACGATGCAAGTCATCCGGGGCAGGCTCAGCCGCTCACACCACAAAGCCAACGCAGCCACACGCGCGCTGACCATCACCGCGCTGCTCGCGGTCGCCTTCCCGGCCACCGCCGCCGCGGCGCACACGCCACCGGCGCACGCCCACGCCGCGACCAGCCCCGCCCCCACGACAGGATCGCGCGACACCCACCTCGACCACGCCATCCTGGCCCTCGGCGCCGGCTACGCCACCCCCAGCGGGTCACCGCAAGTCCGAGCCCTGCAACATCGCCTCGCCCACGCCGGCTACACCCCCGACGGCATCGACGGCATCTTCGGCCCCCGGACACGACACGCCGTGACCGCCTTCCAAGCCGCGCACCGCCTCCAACCAGACGGCATCGCCGGCCCCCGCACCTGGGCCGCACTCGCCACACCAACCCTCATCCTCGGACCCGGCGCCGCCGACAGCCCCGCGGACTCAAGCGACGTCCGCTCCCTCCAACACCACCTCGCCGCCGCCGGCGACCCGCCCGGCCCCATCGACGGACAATACGGCCCACTCACCCAAACCGCCGTCACACGCTTCCAACAATCACACCACCTCCACGTCAACGGCATCGCCGCACCACCAACGCTCACCCTCCTCGCCAAGCCCACCCCCCCGCCCACACACCACTCCACCCCCCCGCGGCCCGCACACCACTCCACCCCCCCGCGGCCCGCGCACCACTCCACCCCAGCCTCGCCCGCGCCGCGGACCGCGCCCGCGCCGGTCACCCACCCCGCCGTGACCGCCCCCGGAACCGGGTCGGTGCCGTGGAACATCCTGATCGGGCTCGGGCTCGCGGTCGCGCTCATCATCGCCGCCATGTGGTACCTACTGTCCCCCGGGAGCGCCGGCGCAGCCACGATGAGTCGCCCACGCGCCCGCGTGGTTCGCACCCACCAGCACACCGCCACCACCCCCCACCGCACCCACACCACCGCCACCAGCGCCGTCCACGACCACGACGCGCACGTCCAGGACACGGTCGCGACAAGCGCGACAGTCGCGACCCACCGCCACACCGCGCACACCAGCCCAAACAGCCTCACGCCTAACCACGCGGGGGCGCACGCCAACGCCAACGGCGTGACGACCAACGGAAGGGGGGCGCACACCCACGACACGGGGGCACACACCCACGACACGGGGCACACACCCACGACACGGGGGCACACACCCACGGCACGGGGGCACAGGCCGACGGCGCGGGGGCACGCGCCAGCGGAAACGGCGAGACGCCCAACCGCACAGGGGCAAACGCCAACGGCGCAGGCAAACGCGCCAACGGCACCGGGGCGAAGACCAACGGCGCAGGCAAACGCGCCAACGGCACGGGGCGAACGCCAACGGCGCGGGGGCACGCGCCAACGGCACCGGGGCGAACGCCAACGGCGCGGGGGCACGCGCCAACGGCACGGGGCGAACGCCAACGGCGCAGGCAAACGCGCCAACGGCACGGGGGCGAAGGCCAACGGCGCGGGGGCACGCGCCAACGGCACGGGGGCGAACGCCAACGGCGCGGGGGCACGCGCCAACGGCACGGGGGCACACGCCGACGGCGCAGGGGCACGCGCCAACGGCACGGGGGCACACGCCGACGGCGCGGGGGCACGCGCCAACGGCACGGGGGCACACGCCGACGGCGCGGGGGCACGCGCCAACGGCACGGGGGCGAACGCCAACGGCGCGGAAGCACGCGCCAACGGCCACCGGGCACACGCCAACGGGAACGGCGCCACGGATGGCGCCGGCATCCCGGCCAACCACGACCCGCCCGACACCCCCCACAAAGCCGAGGCCGACCACGCCTACAACCTCGGACTGCTGCTCGAAGCCCAAGGCAACACCACCGGCGCCCAAGCAGCGTTCAGCCACGCCGACAAACACGGCCACGCCACCGCCCCCGTCAAACTCGGCCGCATCCTCGAAGACCAAGACGCAACAGACCAAGCCGAAGCCGCCTACCGCCGAGCCGACCAACGCGGCAACGCCGACGGAGCCGCCAACCTCGGAATGCTCCTCGAAGCACGCCACGCCATCAACCAAGCCGCCGACGCCTACCGCCGCGCCACCGACCGCGGACACGACGGCGCCGCCTCCAACCTCGGCATCCTGCTCGAAGAACAAGGCCAACTCGCCGCCGCCGAAGCCGCCTACCGCAAAGCAGACCAACGCGGCGACGCCGCCGGAGCCTTCAACCTCGGCGCCTGCATGGAAGAACAAGGCAACCTAACCGCCGCCTACCACGCCTACCACCGCGCCGAACAACGCGGAAACCGCCACATCGCCAACATGGCCCGCGCCGCCCGCACCAAACTACGCCAACAACAACAAAAAACCAGCACCCACAACACCTAAACCCACATCAACGCACCCCCCACACCCCCCGAAACCACCGATCAGACAGCGGCTGGTGATCCCGTAACGGCCGCGGCGACCCTGGACAACATGCGGGGGGCGCTGGCCGCGTTGGATGCCCCGAGCCGGGGCGAGCTCACCCTTGCCGCCAGCTACGTGCCGAGCCTCCAGGTGCCGTTCGGTGATGCGTCGCGTGCTTGATTCCTCCGGCCGAGCAGCAGCGGACGCCCGCTCAGCGGAGCCCGTCGGTCACTACGACGTCAACGACGGAGCCGGTTGTCATCACGACATGGCGCGGTGGGTCCGGGCGTTCAACGCGTCTCCGGACCGGAGTCCGGGTGCTCGCCGAGCACGTAGTGCCGTAGCACGGCCTCGCGCATCTTGCGCCGACGCCGCCAGCCGGCCGTCGCCAGCGCCACCAGCAGCTCATCGCGCGCGCGGTCCTGCCCGGCACGCGCCTGGAGTCGTTCCAGCTCGTTCTCCAGCACCGCGGCGCGGGTCTGCGCCGCCACGAACTCGTCCAACAACGGCGCCAGGACAGGAGCGAGCTCGGCCATTGCCGTGGTCGCCGCCGCGGGCGCCGCCGCCGGGTAGACGTCGGGGGATTTCGACCGTTCAATCTCGGTCGCCCGCGTCAGGTGGCTGACGTTTCGACGTCGTGCCTCCAGCGCGCTCACCAGCGCCCGCTTCGACACGGTCGCCGGGGCGTTTGATGGTCCACGCTCCAGCTCTCCACGCTTGACCATCCGCTCCACGGTCTTGCGCGACACGCCGAGCGCCGTCGCCGCCACGCCGAAGTGCACGTCGTCGTCGGCCTCGGGCCGAGGGCTAGTAAGCGACAGGCCCGCCGCCGGATCGGGGACGCCGTCGCCACCCTTCCCGCCGACGCCGTCGCCGTCTTCTGCGGCGAGATCCTCGTCGGCTCGGTCCTCGCCCGCCGCGTGGCCCCTGGCCGGTTGCATGGCCCCAGTCTCGTCGGCGGGCTCCTCTGGGCGGGCGGCCTCGCCGCGGACGCGATCAGAGCCCTTCGCGGTCGCCTCCGGAGGCGACCCATCGGCCAGTGCCAGCCATGACAGGTCGACCAGCTGATCGAGCGGCTGACGTTCGGAGGGGCCGGCGGTCGGCTCCCCGCGCACCGGCAGCGGGCCGTATGGCAGATCCTGGGACGACAGGGCCTGTTCCGCATCGCTTTCGGAGGTCGGTCGTTGCATTGGTGTTGCCTCTCAGGAGTTCAAATAGGTTTCTAGCCGGTTTAGGTTGCGTTTGGAAGGGCTGACGTGCGTCGAGGCGCCGTGGAGCACCGAACCCATCCGCTGGACGATGGTCACCGGTCCCCTCCCGTCACGCCCGACCCCGCGGTCGTCCGCTCGCGACGGCGCCGAACGAGGAACGCGAGGTTCTCGGTCGCCTGAGGGTTGCCGCGATCGACACTTCGCCGCCACGACGCCTCAGCGCCATCGAGGTCGCCGATCTCGTACAGCAGCACGCCGAGGTTGAACGCGGCATCTGCGTCGCCCCGCTGCTCGGCACGCCGGTAGGCCGCGATCGCTCCCGTCACGTCGCCACGCTGGTGAAGGAGGACGCCCAGGTTGAACGCCCCCCGGGCGCCGCCGCGCTCGTCGGCGCGCCCGTAGATGAGCTTGTCGACCATTTCCAGGCGCTCAGCGCTCCGCCGCTCCTCGGCAGGAACCGCCAACTCGCCATGGACCGCGGAGCGGCGCCGATGGGCAAGAAACACGAGGTTCGCCGCCGCTCGCGCGTGTCCTCGCTCGACGCTCCGTTGCCAGGCGGCCCCGGCGCCATCCAGATCCCCCGTCTCATAGAGCAGGACCCCGAGGTTGAACGCCGCGTCCGGGTCGCAACGCTCGTGCGCGCGCTCGTAGGCCGCCATCGCCCCGGCGACATCCCCGCGCCGGTGGAGCACGACGCCCAGGTTGAAGGCGCCGCCGGCGTCCCCGCTCCGGTCTAACCGGCGGAAGTCCGGCTCGCCCGGCGCGGAGGCAGCGGCCGTGGCCGTTGCAGGTCCGGCGACGGCGGTCACATACCCCACCGCCGGCAGGCCCGGAGGGAGGACCGGCGCAGGCCCCCGCCGCGCGCGCCGAAGCCCGGAGACGCCGGCGGCCAGGAGCGTCGCCACCGCCGCCCCGAGGGCGATCCAGAGCACCGCGCCCATGCCGCCGGAGGACGCGTGGCCGGGGCCGGCCGACGACCCCGCGCCGGAGGACCCGCTCGCACTCGGGCTGCCCGCGGGCGTCGCGACGCTCGCCGGCGGCGCGGCGGCGGTCTGCGAGTGCGATCTGCTCTGGCTCTGGCAGCACAGACGCTGCGGACCCAGGGGGAAGCGGGTGGTCAGCTGATGGACCACCGTCGGCGACGATCCCGCGGAGGAGGCGACGGCCGGAACAGCGGTCTCGATCGTGCTGCCGCCGAGCAGCACGCAGCAGCCGATGAGGACGATCACGTGAGGACGCCGACCGCTCATTCGATCGTCACCGGAGTCCCGATCGGCATCAGCTTTCCGAGCCTGCGGATGGCGGCGTTGGTCAAGCGGACGCAGCCGTGGGAGATCCGCCCCGGGATGAGATTCGGCTGGTCGGTCCCGTGGATGCCCACAACCCCGCCGCCGGGCCAGTCGGTGAGCGTTGGCGAGCGCGCGTTGGTGCCGAACGCCAGCGGTCCGTACATGGGGTTGGTGAACCCGGTGAGGCGATCGCGAATGTAAAAGGTCCCCGCTGGTGTCGGCGTGCCCGGAGCGCCGACCCCGACGCGAGCGCGGAAGATGACGCGGTCGGCCCGGAACAGGGTGGCCGTGAGCCGAGCCCGGTTGATCACGAGCCGGGTCTCCACGAACGACCACCCGCCCAGCGCGCTGCGTGGCACCCAACCCATGGTGTCATTGGGGAGCACCGCCATGCTCACGTGAACCCACGGAGTGCCCCTGGAGTCAGACTCGCCGTCGGCGACGACGACGTTCGTCGTGCCATCAGACGTGCGCGCGGGCAGCCGGCCGACGGGTGCGCTGTTGAACGTCGGTTCGCTCCGGGCGACCGTCCCTCGCAGGACCGGGGCCCAGCGGGTCGCCCCAGTCGGATCACTCAGCGGCACCAGCCGCCGGATGTCGAGCGCCGATGGCAGCTTTGCCGCTGGCGCGCCGGCGAAGGACGTCGCCGATGTCGACAGAGGCCGGGCGAGACCACCGGAGGGCAGCAGACGCGGGGACAGGAGCGCCGCCGCCCCGAAGCTGACCGCGAATCCCGCCACCAGAACAACAAGCTTGTCCGATCCCACAGCGCCGCGTGTCAGGCCCGCCGGTCGTCCATTTGGGGACGGACGCATCGGCGCCTAGCCGGTGAAGCGAGGAGACATCCCGGAGCTCGTCCGAGGGTCCTGGAGGGTGACGAAGTGCGTCGAGTTGACAATGTCGACCACGTGGGGCGCGTCCAGCGGCTCGTCGAACGCGTTGGCTGCGGGCAGGAACCCCGCCAGCCGCCGGATCCACGCCGCGTGGCGGGCCTCGACCGAGTGGATGGCGATCGCCCCGGCCAGGTAGCTGCGTGACTTGATCATCGGCGCCTGCCCCTTGTACGCGGCTACCGCGAGGTCCTCGAACGCCACGGCGGTGCTGCGGAACGTCTTCGGGCTTTCGGTGACGCCGTGGAAGTTGAAAGCAGGCTCCTTGATCGCCTCCGAGCCGAGCAGTTCCTTGAATGCCTTCACGTGGGCACGCTCGTGCATCCCGACCACGTCGGCCTGCTGCTTCAAGTCGCCGTGCAGGGCGCCGATCCGCTCGGCCTCGGTGTAGAAGGACGCCTGCAGGTATTCGAGCGCCAGCGCGAAGTTCAGGATCGAGATATCGCTGGCGGGCGCGGCGGCGGAGGCAGCCGACGGCCACACGGCCACCGCGCCGAGCGCCGCCCCGCCGGCCCCGACCGACCGGCGCAGGAAGCTGCCCCGCGTGTGGCGCTGCATGCGTTCAAACGTGTCACGCACGGCGCCGTCGACATCGAAATCGTCGAGACGGAAGGATCGGAGATTGTTGTCTGCCATCACGAGACGATGAAGGGTTGGAAGGTCTGCTTGGCCTCGTTGACGCTGACCGGAGCGTCAACCGCCACCGGCGCCGGGAGCTTGCCGGCGAGGGCCCGGGCCCACGCGGTATGGCGTGCCTCGACGGACACGACCCGAGCAGCGGCGGCCAGCGTTGCCGGCGTCAGGTTCACCGCCTGCCCGTTGTACACACCGAGGCCTGTCTCCTCCAGCGAGATGGCGGTGGTCAGGAACTTGGCGGGATCGGTGACCGCATCGCCGAACTTGAATTGGGGGCTCTTGCCGGCGGCGGAGCCGAGCGCCGACTCCAGGAACTTGACGTGGTCCTTCTCCTGTCCGCCGACGACCTGGGCGAACTGCCGGGCCTCGCCGGTGAGATGTCCGGTGCGCAGCGCCTCGGCATAGAAGGCCGCCTGCAGGCGCTCCATCAGCAGCCCGAAGGTGAGGATCTCCTTGTCGGTCGCGGCCGACCCGTGTGCGTCCGGGGCCGCGGCAAGCTCCGTCACGCCGACGGCGCCACCGGCGAGCGCCCCGAGGCCGGCGATCGACCCCTTGAGCAACGTCCCTCGTGAGAAGCGCCCTGGGCGGCGCTCGGAGGCCGCTCGGTCAATCGGACGTACGAAAAGGTTGGCCAAGTCTCGCTCTCCTCGATCCTTCCTACCCCAGCGACCCCCGCTCTTACCGAAATCTTGTCAGACAGGACGCCTGATTGCTAGGTGACCCTAAGGGAATACCCATGTGCGGACTGCCCCCGGGCAACGTCACACGTCATTGCACACTGTGTATATCGATCTCTGGAAACGCCATCGCGGCTACGCGGATATCAAATATCAGGGCATACTGTTAGCGCGCCATCGCACGGCGATATGGGGTGATCGTGAGGCGGGGTCTAGTCGGCGCGGGCCGAACCGGGCTTCACTGCTGGCGTAGCGGCAGACGCGCGTCACGCGTTCGTCAAGCAACTGCGCGAGGGGCGTCACAGTGTCAGCGAACGAACAGGCCGATACACCAGGTCATGATGTCGCGCGCGTCGTCGAAGCGGCGGTTCCGGAGCCGAGGGCGGCGTCCGCCGAACTCCGACTACTGGTTTCGGCCGCGCCGCCGCTCGAGCCCGCTCCGATGGTCGAGCTCCCTCCGCCGGTCGTGCGCGACCCACTACACCGACCTCTGCTACGGCTACAACGCCTTCTGGGCGTCGGTGCCTCCCTACATCACGTCGACTGCGACGGCAGTCCTGGGCCTATGCCCTGGGCGAGGATCGGCCGCCGCATCCCGCTCTGCCCGGCGGGCGTTGGCGTCACGGCTCGTGGATGCTCGGCATGACCACCGAGACGTTTCGCGCGCTCGTGGAACGCCCGAGACGTTCGACCTCGGCGTCCATCATCGGCAGCAGCCGCGGCACCTGCTTGAGCGGCTCGCGCTCGCCAAACGGGGAGGAGAGGACAGGCTTGACCCACGCCAGCAGCGGCGACCCAGCGCGGGACGTAGACGCGCCGCTTGCGCTGCTCCAGCCCCGCCACGAAGGCCTTCACGCAGCGGTCCAGCGGGAGCGTCTTGCCCAACGGGCCCGGGAGCGACGAGAGCATCTCGCGGAAGGACGGGAGGTCGTCCTTGGCGTCCTGGACGAGCGGCGTGTCGATCCAGGACATGTGGGCCGAGCCGACCTGTACCCCGCGGTGAGCCATCTCCAGACGCAGCGAACTCGCGAAATGCTCCACGCCGGCCTTGGACGCGCAGTAGGACGCCATCCCCGACCCGGGAGCGAACGCCGCCTCCGAGGAGACGATGAGGTAGTAGCCCCGACGCTCGGTCACCGCCGACAGGGTGGCCCGCACGGTGTGGAACACGCCGAGCAGATTGACGTCGAGGACGCGTTTGAACATCGCCGGATCCACCGCGGCCACCGAGCCGTAGCTGGCCACGCCGGCGTTGGCCAGGACGAGGTCTATGCCGCCGAAGCGCTCGATGCCGGCGGCCGCCGCATCCTGCATCGCGTCGAGATCGCAGACATCGCAGGCGATCGGAAGGGCGCGGTCCTCGCCGATCTCGGCGGCGATCCCCCGCAACGGCTCCGCGTCGAGATCGACCAGGATCAGCCGCGCGCCACGCTCGGCGAGCGCCCGCGCCGTGCCGGCGCCGATCCCGCGAGCGGCGCCCGTGATGAAGACGACCTTTCCACTGAGTGGGCTCATGGCGCCATCCTAATCGGCGGCGGCGCCGGCGCCGGTCAGAGCTCAAGCGTGACCGGGGCGACGGGCTGCGCGCAGCAGACGAGGACCCGCTCGGGACCGGGGGCTTCGAGCGGCTCAGTCACGTAGGTGACCGAGCCGTCGAGCAGGCCGCTCTCGCAGTTGTGGCAGACGCCGTTGCGGCACCCGAAGCTGACCGGGACCTCACACGCCTCGGCGAGCTCCAACAGGTTGCCGTAGCTCGGATCCCAGGCGACCGTGAGGCTGGAGCGGCTGAAGCTCACCGGCGGGCCGTCCCCGGCCGGACCCGTGGGCGCGTGCGGCGCCGGGCGATCGGTCGGCAGACCGGGCACCGCGATCACCGGCCCGGTCCCGAAGATCTCGGTCGCGACGTGCTCCGGTGGCGTGCCGCGGGCGATCAGCGCAGCCGACAGCGACTGCATGAACCCCTCGGGCCCGCACAGGTAGTAGTCGGCGTCGACGGGGATCGCGGCGCCGGTGATGGTCTCAATGCTGAGCCGTCCGATCGCGTCGAACTCCCCGCCCGGGGCCTCACCGGGCTCGGGCCGGCTGAAGCTGACGATCCGCTGGGCCCGGGGCAGCGCCGCCAGCAGCTCGTTGACCTCCTCGCCGAACGCGTGCTCCCGCCCGCTGCGCGCACCGTGCAACCACCACACCTGGCGCGTGGTGCCGGCGGTGACGAGCGCGTGGAGCATGGCCAGCACCGGCGTCGCGCCGACACCGCCGCTGATCAACACCACCGGACGCTCGCCGTCGCGCAGGGTGAAGCTGCCGCGAGGCGCGGCGACATCGATGGTGTCGCCGACGCGCACGTGCTGGTGGACGAACGTGCTGCCCACGCCGTCCCGCTCCTGCTTGACGCTGATGCGGTACCCCCGCCCATCCTCCGCCCCCGACAGCGAGTAGCTGCGGATGACCGCAGGCTTGTCGGGGCCGCCGGCCGGCAGGCGGAGGCTCAGGTACTGGCCGGGGCTGAAGCTGGCACGGCTCACCGGACCTCCGTCGGCAGATGTCAACGTCAGTGACACGATCGTGGTGCTCTCGCGCCTTACCGCGGTGATAGTGAGCGGCCGGAATCCCGGCCAGGCGGCTGCCGCCGGTGCGGCGGCCGCGTCCTCCCTGCGCTCGAGGATCTCGCGGAACGAGCCCTGCCATCCCTCGCTGAGCGCGGGGATGCGGAGAGCTCGCGTCAGCATGCGGCGCGAGCGATTGGGGAGGTACAGCAGCCCGTCGACCTCGGCGACGCTCAGCTGCTCCGGTCCCCGCGCCACCAGTGCGACCTCGTCGCCGGCGCGCACCTCGCCCTCCTCGAGCACGCGGAGATAGAAGCCCGGCCGGTGATGCGAAACGAGCAGTGACGGCATCCGCGGCTCGGCCATGCGGATGCCGAGGCGAAAGCAGGTCACGCGCGGCTGGGTGACCTCGAACAGCGCGCCGCCGATCCGATAGCGGTCACCGATGCACACCTCGTCGTCGGGCAGGCCCTCGACGGTGAAGTTCTCTCCGAACTGGCCGTGGCTGAAGTCGTCACGCCCGAGTTCGCGCTCCCAGTACCGGTAGGAGCCGATCTGATAGACGTAGACGGCGCGGTGCTCGCCGCCGTGGGCCGCGCGGTCAGCCTGATCGTCGCCATCGATGTTGATCCGCCGGACCATCCGCGGGCCGCTGACCGGTTCCTTCCAGATCGCGGTGCAGACGGTCTTGCCCTCCCACTCGACGTCACGCGGGCCCCCCACGTTGAGCGACAGCAGCCGCCCGACGGTCCCCTCTCGCATCGCGCTCGCCATGCCGCGATTGTCAACCATGTCGGTCGTCATGCATCGTCCCGTACGCACCCTGCTCGACAGCCGCCTCGGTCAGAAGCGGAGTCGGATCGCCACCCGCGGCCGCGGCTCCGGCGATGCCCTGTGGACGAAGAAACCACCCGCGCAGACGGCGGGCGGTTCCCCGGACGCTCCAATTGCTCGTGCTCATGTCAAATGCTCCTTACGTGTCTTGACGGGATCAGCACGTCGGCGCACGCACTTCTTACCGTCCGCGGCCACTAAAGACCGGATCAGTCGTCGGGCGCGAGGTCGCCGAAGCGGCGGGCTGCCTCCAGCAGGCCGTCATGATCGGCGCGGCAGCCCGGGCAGGCCTGGAGGTGGATGGCGGTCCCCGGAAACGTTCTGCTCGGATCTTCGCCGGCGAGCTCGAGGTCCACGTACGCGTCCAGGATCTCCTCGCCGGCGGTGCAGCCGGGGTCGCCGTCAAGCGAGCGCAGCAGCGCGTCGAGGTGCCGGGACTCGTCAGGCATCGGCGCTCGCATCCTCCTCGGCGACGGGGTACCCCGCGTCAGCCAGGCCGCGGCGCAGCTTGCGTCGCGCATCGAAGAGGTTCTTGTAGATCGCGTTGCGGTTGGAGCCCAGCTCGAGCGCCACCACATCGATCGGGACGTCGTTGAGCGCGACGGCGACGAACACCTCGCGCTGGCGTTCGGTGAGGGTTCGCATCGCCGCCGACAGGGTCTGCAACTGCTCGCGCTGCTCCAGCCGATCTCCAGGCCGCGGCGACAGGGCATCAGGCAGCCGGTCGAAGGTCAGCTCGTCCCGGGTCGGCGGATGGCGGCGCCACGCATGGCGGGCAACCTTGCCGGAGACCTCGAACACCACGAACTTGTAGGCCCACGTGGTGAACCGGCTCAGACCCTGAAACTCATCGAGCTTGCCCAGGATCGACACCAGCGCGTCGTCCGCCGACTGGTGGGCGACGTCGTTGAACTCCGGTCCGCTGACCGAGGCCAGGAGTCCCCGCCGGCGCGCGAGCTCGTGGAAGGCGACCCGGAGCAGCACGTCGCGCAGCCGGTCCACCGTCTCGGCGTGGCGCGGATGCGAGGGCCGCAACCGCTGCACCCACGCGGCGGTGTCGGCGTCGTTCCGGGGGCGGCCGCTGAAGCCCCGCGCCTGGGTCACGCGCCCGATCCTAGTGGGCGCGGCGCGCGACGGACAGGCGCCGTCGCACCATCGACGCCGCCGCCGGCGGCTGACCCGCACGCGGGTCTCGTGGTCGTCGCTCCTCATCGTGCTCCTGCTCTCCCCGGGTCGTTTGCACGCTGATAGTGCGCCCGGCACAGACCGTCTTACCGCGGGCGGTAAGAACGCGCCGGCGCGGCCCACTGACCACGTGTCGGCGCTACCGCCGGCACCGACAAGACCAACGCACAACGAAAGGGCGACTGAGATGGGACTCGCATGGCAGCAGGGACCTCTGGCCCCTGGATCAATCGGCACCTTCCTCCTCCCCGAGCCGCTTCCGGCGCGGCTCCTGTACGCCGAGCCGCTGCGACGGCGGATGCGGGTGATGTTCGGCGGCGCCTGGATCGCGCGGAGCGACAACGTCGTCCTGCTGCACGAGCCGGGCCGGTATCCCGTCGCCTACTTCCCCAAAGGCGACATCGCGCGCGACATCCTCACCCCCACCGAGCGCACGACCAATCATCCCGACCTCGGACCCACGGTCTGGTATGCGCTCGCCGCCGGTGAGCGCGAGGCCCCGCGTGGCGCCTGGGAGCACACGAGCCTCCCTGAGCACGCCGGCGTCCTCGCCGATCGCATCGCCTTCGCCTGGCACGCGATGGACGCCGTCTACGAAGAGGACGAGCGGATCCTGGGCCACGCCGCCGACGCCTACCACCGCATCGACATCCGCGCGACGAGCCGCGCGCTGGTGGTGCGCGCCCGCGACGGGGTGATCGCCGAGACCCACCGCCCGCTGGTGCTCTACGAATCGGGTTTCGCGCCCCGCTGGTACGTGCCTCGCGCCGACGTGAACCCGGAACTGCTCCAACCCAGCGCCCGCGAGACGTTCTGCCCCTACAAGGGGATCTGCACCTACTACAACATCGGCGACGCCAACCAGGCCGCGTGGTCCTACCGGGAGCCCTACCGTGAGGTTGACCGCATCGCGGACCTCATCTCCTTCGAGCCTGACAAGGTCACGATCACGATCGACGGCGAGGAGCTTGGACTCGAGCCCGGCCAACGCGTCGTGCCGCACGGCCCCGACCGCGGGCTCGACATCGACGAGGTGCGCGAGGCGCCTGGGCCCGCCGTGGCCGCGTAGACACCGAAAGCCTAGGTGCGCGCCCGGCCGGCGCTCCATGCGCGGGCGATGTCGGCGCCGAGCCGACAGTTGCCGCGAACGATCTCGAGGTTGACCGCGACGCTGGCCCGGCCGGTGTGCTCGTGGATGTAGTCGAGCAGGAACGGGGTGATCTCCTTCCCGCGCACGGACGCCGCCTCGGCGGCGTCCAGAGCCTCGGCGAGCAGGCGGTCGTGCAGGGCGGGGTCCAGCTGGGCGCCTTCCGGCAGCGGGTTGGCGACCAGAATCCCTCCCGGTCGGGCGAGGGCCTCGGCGGCGTGCATGATGTCGGCGATCTCGTCAGCGCTCGTCACCGAGAGGTCCACCGTGTAGCCGCTGTCGGTGAGCCAGAACGCCGGGAAGCGGTTGGTGCCGAAGACGAGCACGGTGACGCTGAGCGTCTCCAGCCGCTCGAGCGTGGCGCCGATGTCGAGGATCGACTTGACGCCGCCCGAGACCACGGTGATCGGGCAGCTCCCCAGGATCCCGAGGTCGGCGGACTCGTCAAAGCTCGTGGTGGCGTTGCGGTGCACGCCGCCGATCCCGCCGGTGGCGAACACGCGGATGCCCGCACGTGAGGCCAGCAGAGCGGTGGCGGCGACCGTCGTGCCGCCGCTCGCCCCCTGCGCCATCGCCACCGGGAGGTCGCGAGCGCTCAGCTTCAGCGCAGCGTCGCTGCCCGCCAACCGCTCCAGCGCATCGTCCTCCAGACCGACGTGGGCGACCCCGTCCACCAGCGCGATGGTGGCCGGGATCGCGCCTCGCTCGACCACCGTGCGCTCGAACTCGCGCGCGGCCTGCGCGTTCTCGGGGCGCGGCAGGCCGTGCGTGATGATCGTCGACTCCAGGGCGACGACCGGGGCCCCGTCGCGCAGCGCGCGGGCCACGGTATCTGAGACAACGACGCGTCTCGGGGCGGACGGCACCGCCGCACCGTAGCGAAGACGGGCTCGGCCGCCCGCGGCATGATGATGTGCGCATGATGCTGTGCGCGATCGGTGATCTGATCCTCGACGTCATCGTCCTGCCCGACCGCCCGCTGGTCCCCGATGCCGACACGCCGGCCACGATCCGCCTGGCCGCCGGCGGCCAGGCGGCCAATGTGGCCGCATGGGCCGCCGCGCTGGGTGCCCGGAGCCGGCTGATCTGCAAGCGCGGCACCGACGCCGCGAGCGGGCTGGCCGCCGCCGAGCTCGCGCGCTACGGCGTCGAGATCTGCGGCCCGGTGGCGGAGGGCCGGGGCGGCGTGGTCGCCTCCGTGCGCGAGGACCACGGCGGGCGCACGATGGCCTCTGACCGCGGCGTGGCCTCGCTGCTCGAGCCCTCCGAGCTCGACCCTGCGTGGGTGCGGTCCTGCGACGTGCTCCACGTATCGGGGTATTGCCTGCTGCGCGAGCCGATGGCGCAAGCGGCCCTCGAGGCCGCGCGCCTGGCCTCGCGCGTGACCGTCGACCTGGCATCCGCGCACGACATCGAGATCGTCGGCGCCCGGCGGTTCGCCGAGCGCCTGAACGCCCTCGCCCCCGATCTCGCGTTCGCCACGGAGTCTGAGCGGGCGGCGGTGCCGGACTTCGATGCCCCGTGGGTGATCAAGCTCGGCGCGCGGGGCGCCCGGTTTCCCGAAGGCCTGTATCCCGCCCCGCCGGTCCGCGCGGTCGACACGACCGGGGCCGGCGACGCCCTCGCGGCGGGCTACCTGGTGGGCGGCCCCGAGCGCGCGATCGAGGCCGCGGCGCGGTGCGTGGGCCTGGTCGGCGCCATGCCGCCTAGCGCCGGCTGAAGGCGAACAGCGCGCGCTGCTCGGACAGCGTCAACGGCCGCCAGCGCTCCCGGTGCTCGTCCCACAGCGAGATCGTGACGTCAACGGTGCTGCGCACGTCCTTGAGCGCCTCGATCGCCGCGGCCGCGGGGGCGTCGTCGATGAGCGTCTCGCGCGTCATCACGTCGACGACGCGGAACCGCCGGGGCGTGCGCGGCCTCGGGGGCTCCGGCTCGCGCGGCTCCGGCGCGCGCGGCACGTACACCGGCGCGGGCGCCGACGCGGACTTGGCGGTGCGTTCGATGGGCACCATCGTTGCTCCGGTGCCCTTGGTCTCGGTCTGCAGAACCCACGTCTTGGCCATACCTTCAGAATAGGAATGCTTGACGACGACCCGCGGCGCCAGTCCCGGCCTCGATGGTCTAATCGCGCCCGCCGACGGTCGCGTTCGCGGCCAGCCGATCGAGGAGCCGCTCCAGGCCGTCGAGCTCGCCGGTGGAGATCCCGCGGCGCAGCCGACGATCGAAGCTCAGCGCGGCATCGCGCATGCGGGCGAACGCCGCCTCGCCCGTCTCGGTCAGCTCCACCACGTGCACCCTTCGGTTGCCGGGGTCGCGCCGGCGCGTGAGGAGGCCGTCGGCCTCCATGGCGTTGAGGTGATGGGTGAGTGTCGCCTCCCGGATCCCGACCGCCGTGGCCAGCTCACGCTGGTTGGCGATCCGGTGGCGCGCCTTGACGTTGAGAAGCACCAGCCACACCGGCAGCGAGCCTCCGGCCTGCCCCAGCGCGTCGTCGAAGGCTCGGCTGACGGCGCGCGCCGTCGCCGAAAGGTGCAGGCCGATCGGGGGAGTCCGTGGTGGGGGCACGGCCGCACAGCCTAGCATCGGTGCGCAGACATCAAAGCCTTTGACATCTAAAGTTTTGAGGTCTATGCTTGCTCGCTCACATGGCCATCCGGACCCATCGGAGGAGGCATCACATGCCCACCACGCTGGAAGCGCTCGCCGACCTCGATCGCACGCTCATCCGCGCCGAGATCGACGGCGACCTCGCCACGCTCGACGCTCTCGCCACCGCGGACTTCACCCTCATCGGACCCGTGGGCTTCGTGCTCGACAAGCGCGAGTGGCTGGAGCGCTACCGCGGCGGCGGTTTGCGCACCCAGGCGCTGGCGTTCGAGGACGCGGTCACCCGCGTGTACGGCGATGCGGCGATCCGTGTCGGACGCCACGTCCAACAGGCGGAGTTCCAGGGACGGCGGGTCGACGGGGAGTTCCGCGCCACCCACATCGCGGTCCGCCAGAGCGACCGCTGGCGCCTGGCCGGCGTTCACCTCAGCCCGATCGGCGGGCCCCCGCCGTTCGCCCCGCCCCGCGACGCACAGCAGAGCGAGTCATGAGGGTCGTCGGCAGCGAGACCCTGGCCAGGGGGCGCTTCGAGGGCGCCGCCTACGGTCCCACCACCATCTCGATGATCCTCGACGTGGAGGAGCCGGGCGGTGGACCGCTCCGCCACCGCCATCCCTACGACGAGACGTGGATCGTGCTGGAGGGCGACGACCTCGTGTTCGAGGTCGGGGACCGGCGAGCCCGCGCGCGTGCCGGCGACATCGTCCTCGCGCCGCCCGGCGTTCCGCACAGGTTCACCAATCGGGGCGCCGCGCGCGCCCGGCTCATCTGCATCCACGCGAGCCCCTCGATCGTCACGGAGTTCCTGGAATGACCGGCTTGAGGCCCTCCCCCGTCCGCGCGGCCGCCGAGCCGCGCTACCCCGACCTCGCCGGCCGCGTGGCGGTGGTCACCGGCGGCTCGCGGGGCATCGGCGCCGAGACGGCCCGCGCGCTGGCCCGCAACGGTGCCGCGGTGGCGGTCATCGGCCGTGACGAGCGGGCGCTGGCCGGCGTGGCCGGCGCCATCACCGCAGCGGGTGGGCGGGCGCTGGCCGTGCGCGCCGACTGCACCGTGGACGCCGACGTCGCGCACGCCGTGGCCAAAATCACCGGTGAGCTGGGGGCCGCCGACATCCTGGCCCCGTTCGCGGGCGGCAACGGCATGCCCGTGCCCACCGTGCAGGAGAGCGCGGCGCACTGGCGCCAGGTCGTGGAGTCAGACCTGACCTCCACCTTCCTCTGCGTCAGCGCGTTCCTGCCCGGGATGATCGAGCGCGGGCGCGGCGCGATCATCACCATGGCGTCCGCGGCCGCCCGGCAGGCCGCCCACTCAAGCGCCGCCTACGCCGCCGCCAAGGCGGGGGTGATCGCCCTCACCCGGCATCTCGCCGCCGAGGTCGGCCCGCACGGAATCCGGGTCAACTGCATCGCACCGTCGGCGATCGAGAACGAGCGGATGCGCACGTGGACGACCGAGGCCCAGCGCGGCGAGCTGGCCGCATCGTTCCCGCTGCGGCGCATCGGGCAGCCCGGCGATGCGGCGGCGGCCACGCTGTTTCTGGCCTCGGACGCCTCGTCGTGGATCACCGGTGTCACGCTCGACATCGCCGGCGGCAAGATCATGCTGTGAGCCGGCGAGTGGTCGCCACGCGGGTGTCGACGGTGCGGGTCGCCGCGGCGCCCGCCCGGGCGCCAGGGCCATCCACGCCGACGGGTCCTTGGTCTACGCTCGCATCGTGACCACGCTGACCGCCACGCGGGTGCTGGTGACCGGCGCCACCGCGGGTCGGACGGGCGATGGCGGGGGCGCTGACCGAGGCCGGCGCCGCGGTGGCCGTCACCGGCCGCGACCGCGCCCGCTCGGCCGCGACCGCGGAGACGCTCGGCCCGCGGGCCATCGCCGTGTCGCTCGACGTCCGTGACGCGGCATCGGTGGATGCCTGCGTCGCTGAGACCCGGGAGCGTCTGGGCGGGCTGGACATGCTCGTCAACAACGCGGGCATCGGGATGCGCACGGTCAACCCGCGGTTTTTGACCGAACCGCAGCCGTTCTGGGAGGTCCCGCCCGACGGCTTTCGCGACGTGCTGGACACCAAGGCGGCCGGCTGCTTCCTGGTGGCTCGCGCCGTGACGCCGTTGATGCTCGATCAGAGTGCCGGGCGCATCGTCAACATGTCGATGAACGAGCAGACGATGGTGCGGCGCGGCTTCGTCCCCTACGGGCCCGCCGGAGCCGCGGTGGAGGCACTGTCGCGCGTGATGGCCGCGGACCTTGCCGGTACCGCGGTGACGGTCAACATGCTGCTGCCTGGCGGCGCCACGGACACCGGGATGATCCCGCCCGGAACCTCCCAGGAGGTCCGTGACCGGCTGCTGGACCCGGCGATCATGGGGCCGCCGATCGTCTGGCTGGCCTCCACCGCGGCCACCGGCGTGCACAACGAGCGGATCGCCGCCACCGAGTTCGACCAGTGGCTCGCCGCCCGCTGAGTCAGCCGATCCCGCGCGCGAGGCACAGGCGCTGGAGCTGCTCCATCGCCTCCGCGGTACGGGTGGGCAGCGTCTCCAGCGCCGCCGCGGCGAGGCGCAGGTCCGGGATCGTCGCCGCGCGGGCCTCCAGCGCGAAGCGACCCAGCCAGCGCACCGCAGCCCGCTCGTAGCGCGCCGGGTCACCATCGCGCAGCACCAGACAGATGCGCAGGGCGTCATCGAGGGCGATCTGAGGCAGCTCGCGCGCCGCGCCGAGCACCAGCATCTCGTTGCCGCTCTCCAGCGCGCGGCGGAATCGCGCGTACGGGCTTCCGTCGCTTGTCATGCGAACACATGTTCGCATGGACGTCAACCGGTTGTCAGGCCGCCGGCGGCAGGTCGGGATCGTCCTTGACGTCGCGCTCGGCCCGCTCGCGCTCCTTGAGCTTGCGGCGCAGATAGCGAGCCTTGTCGGCGCGGCGGCGATGGCGCTCGGCGTCGGCCGGGGCACTCGCTTCGGCGAGCTGCTCGCGCTCGGCGCGCTCCTCGTTGCGCTGGCGGCGCTGCAGCTCCTCAACCGAGGGATCGTCACTGCTCATGGCCGAAACGATAAACGCGACGGGGTGCCGAGACCCTCCCGCCCCGCATGGGCTGCGATAGGTTGCGCCGAGTGATCAACCGGAGGCTCGCGTGTGCCGTCGTCCTTGCCGGGATCGCCGTGACAAGCTGCGGCTCGAGCAGCAAGTCATCCACCACCGGCCAGATCAGCTTCAAGAGCGGCTTGGCCACCAGCTAGACCGAGTTCCGCCGGCTGGGTACCGACATCACCAAGGACATCACCGGCGCCGTGAACGGTGACCTCTCCAAGATCTCCACGGCCGCCGTGCACCATGACGCCGCCAGCGCCGAGGCGGCCACCCGCGCGCTGCTGAGCGGCGCAGCGACCGTCAAGACCGCCGACGTCGCCCTGTCCAAGGCGCTGGGCCTCCCGCATCAATCTTGATAAACTTCATTCAGTTACTTATCTTTGCCGTGGCGCCATGAACGTCGACATCCATCAACACGTCTGGACGAGCCCGCTCCTCGACGCGCTGGCCGCCCGCCGGTGCCTGCCCTTCGTCCAGCGCACCGACGGCCTCACCGTGCTGCACGGCGGCGGCGAGCTCCCCTACGTCATCGACACCGCCGCCGAGTCGGCGAAGCGGCGAGCACAGCTGCTGAGCGCCGACGGGCTCGACCTGGCGGTGGTGGCCCTGTCGAGCCCGATCGGGATCGAAGCGCTGCCCCACGACGTCGCGGCCGGGCTCGATCTCCGCCCACCTCGACGGTGTCCTCGCCCTCGGCGACGGGTTTGTCGCTTGGGGGCCGGTTCCCGTCGAGCACACCCGATCCGGCCGACGTCGACGCGGTCCTGGCACGGGGATGCGTCGGCGTGTCGGTGCCGGCCTGCGCACTGTCCGGGCGCGACGCGCTGGACCACCTGGGGCCGGTACTCGAGCGCGTGCAGTCCCGCGGGGTGCCGCTGTTCGTGCATCCCGGTGGCGTGGCCCGCGGCCCGGCGTGCGAGGCGCCGCTCACCGAGCCGCTGTGGTGGCGCGCCCTCACCGACTACGTCTCCCAGATGCAGGCGGCGTGGCTGACCTTCGCGACCCACGGCCGCCGCGAGCTGCCCCGGCTCAGCGTGGTGTTCGCGATGCTCGCCGGGGGCGCGCCGCTGCAGGCGAGCGCCTCGCCACCCGCGGTGGACCGGCCATCGACCTGCGTGACCCGCTCACCTTCTATGACACCTCGAGCTACGGGCCGGCCCTGGTGGACGTGATGGCGCGGCTGCTCGGGCCCGACCGGCTCGTCTACGGCTCGGACCGTCCTGTGGTCGAGCCGGTGGCCACCGGTCGCGAGCGCGAGCTGATGGCCAACGCGGCGGCGGTCCTCACCGCCGAGGCGGTTCCCGCATGAGCCTGTCGCTGGAAGAGCTGCGGCGCTTTGCCGCGACGCTGGCCGAGTCGCCAGAGCGCTGGCGCCACCTCGTCCGCCACGCGAGGACGTGCGCGTCTACGAGCAGATCTGGGACGACGACGACGTCAACGCCTGGGTGATCTGCTGGAGCGAGGACCAGGACACCGGCTTTCACGACCACGACGAGTCGGCGGCGGGCATCGCCGTCGTCTCCGGCCGCGTCCGCGAGGACCGGCTGACCCTCACCGGCCCGCCGGTGTCGCGCGAGATCGGGCCCGGCACGACGTTCACGTTGCCCCCGGTGGCGATCCACCGCGTGCTGCACGCCGGCACCGGGCCCGCGGTGACGATCCACGCCTACTCGCCGCCGCTGCACCGGACCGGCGCCTACCGGGTCGGCGACGACGGCACGCTGGAGCGCGAGTCCCAGCCGTTCGAGGTGGAGCTGCGCGGGGACCCGGCCCCGGCCTCACCGATCGCGGTCTGACCGATCGCCGCCCGCCCGCCGCGGCCGGTGGGCGGTAGCGTGCGGGCCGTGTACAAGAGCGTCCCGCACGACGGCGTCGAGGACGTGGTGGCGATCGAGGAGCCGCTCGAGATCCGCGTCGACGGCGCCGCGCTGGCGGTCACGATGCGGACTCCCGGCCACGACGAGGAGCTGGCGCTCGGCTTCCTCTTCGGCGAGGGGCTGATCGACGGCCCCCGCGAGGCGGGGCTGACGGAGGACCTGTCCCACAACACGATCGAGGTCGCCGGCCCGCTCACGCGCGATCCCGGCGTGCGCCGCTTCTACACGACCTCGTCGTGCGGGGTGTGCGGCAAGGGGGCGCTCGAGGAGGTCGCGGTGCTGAGCGCGCCCGTGTCGGCCGAACCCGTCATCCCGCGCGCGCTGGCCGTCCAGCTTCCCTCGCGGCTGGACCAGCCCGGCTTCCGGCATACCGGCGGGCTACACGCCACCGGCCTGTTCGAGGCCGACGGGTCGCTCATCTACACGCGTGAGGACGTCGGCCGCCACAACGCCATGGACAAGGTCGTCGGCCGCGCACTGATGGATGGGCTGCTGCCCCTTTCGGGCCGGGTCATGTGCGTGAGCGGCCGGCTCTCCTTCGAGCTCGTGCAGAAGGCGGCAGTGGCGGGCGTCCCGATCCTGATCGGGGTCGGCGCTCCCAGCTCGCTGGCGGTCGAGCTCGCCCACGACCGCGGGGTGACCCTGTGCGGCTTTGCCCGCCGCGGCACCGTCAACGTCTACACGCACCCGCAGCGGATCGCTGACTAGCGCGCCGCAGCGTCGACGAGCCGGGTCAGCTCCTCCTCGGAGGACCACGCGCCCACCGACGCGCGGATGAGCCCGCGCGACGGGATGCTGCGCACCACGAAGCCGGCGGCGGCCAGCCGCGCCACCTCGGCGTCCAGGTCCTCGGCGCGGGGATCCCACGCCACCAGCGTCGAGCGCCCCCGCGGGCCCACGGTCAGGCCGCGCTCGGCGAGCTGGTGCGCGAGCCCGGCGGCGAGATCGGCGGCGCGGGCGTGAACCCAATCCCAGCCCACGTCCTCGAACACGCCCAGCGAGGCGAGCGCCCAGGCGCTGCGCATCCCGGGCGGGAAGCCGTGGTCAAAGCGTGCGGCCGTCTCCGCCGGCGGCGAATCGAGGGCCTGGGACGCGTCGGCGAGCGACCCGTAGCCCGGCCACGGCACGGTCACCTCGTCGCGCCGCTCGCGGCGCACGTACAGGCAGCCGCTGCCCTCGGGCCCGCACAGCCACTTCTGGCCCGAGCCGGCGTAGAACGCGCAGCCGAGCGCGTCCAGGTCGATGGGCACCGCCCCGATCCCCTGCGCCGCGTCCAGCAGGACCGGGACGCCGGTCGCCGTCAGCGCGGCGGAATCCACCACCTGGCCGCTCACCCACGACACGTGCGAGCACGCCACCAGTCGCGTCGAGGCGGTCACCGCCTCGGCGATCCGGCCAAACGGCGCCACCCGCACCGTCACCCCGCTGACGCGTTTGACCCGCCCCAGCGGCGCCAGCAGCCCCGGGTGCTCCTCGTCGCTGGTCACGATCTCGTCGCCCGGGCGCAGGGACAGCCCCGCCAGCACCGTGTTGACGCCGTCGGTGGTGGAGCCGGTGAGCGCCACGTCGACCGGGTCGCAGCCGAGGACCCGGGCGTAGGCTTCGCGCAGATCCCCGGCCAGCCCGCGCACCGACTCCATGTAGGCCTTCCCGGCGCGGCCCTGAGTGAGCTCGATCTCGAGCCGCGCCTTGACCGCGTCGGCGGCGCGCTGCGGCAGCGGCCCCTCGGTGCCGGCGTTCAGATAGGCCGCGCTCTCGAACACCGGGAACTGGGCGCGGAACGCGGCGGCGTCGGTCACGTCCCCATCTTATGCAGGCGGCGCGCCGGGCCTCAGCCGACCGGCAGGCCCGCCTTGCGGCAGGCGGCGGCCACCGTCTGCGCGGGCACGCCGGTGATCCCGCCGGCGTGGCCGACCCCCTGGCACAGCGACCTGGCGGCATCGCCGCAGCGGGTGATGTGGTCCCCGCCTGTGGAGTAGGCGAGGCTGACCGACACGCAGCCGTTGCCGGTCTTGCCTTCGCCGGTGGCGAAGGAGACCACCAGCGCCACGGCGATCAGCCCGAGCACGGCCAGCACCCCGCGGATCATCCAACGCTCGCGCGGCGCGAACGTCCGCCGGCGCTGGAGCTCCTCGGCGTGACCGGGCGGCAGGATCATCATCGGCCGCCGAGTGTACGGGCACAGGACCCGCCCGCCACCGGCGAGTCCTGTATCCGTTCGCTTCAGTCAGTGGCCGGTTAGAAGGCGCCCGTGCCGTTCGGGGTGCCCAGGCCGGTCGGGCCGTCATAGCCCGCTCCGCCGGTGCACAGGTACGAGCCGCCGCAGCTGCCGTTGGAGCCGCTGGTCACGTCGAACACCGAGCTCGTGTGCTGTAGGGGTAGCTGCCGTAGGTGATCGAGGCAGCGTTGCCCGCCAGGGCGTAGACCGAGGCGATCAGCGGCGAGCTGAGGCTGGCGCCGCCCACCTGGGCCCGGCCGTCGAGCCCGTGGGCGATGCCGGCTTCGATGAGTACGTCGCAGATATTGCTGGATCCGCAGTTGTTGTCGGTGTCATAGACGCCCAGGCCCGAGTTGGGATCGGCGTCGGCGGACACGTCGGCAACCGTGCGGTGCGAGCACCTGGTGTCGTGCTGCCAGGACTGCTTGGGCTCATACAGCGAGCAGCCGCTGCCGGCGCCCGACCACGCCGTCTTCGTCCACCCGCGGGCGTTGGAGGCCTGGGTCAGCGGGCGCCTCCCACGGCCGTCACGTACCGCGTCAGCGCACGTGGAGGGATCGGCCTTTACATACCCGTGTGGTCCAACCTCGGACCCTCGATCCACTGCCTTCGGTTGAAACCTCAGATCGCACGGTGCCCCGCGATGACCGGTGCGATCTGAACCTGCAGGGCGTTGAAACCTCAGATCGAGCCGTCACCAAACCGCGACCGCGCGATCTCGCGCTTCAGCGCCGCGGCCATTGAATGCGCACGCCACGCACTCGCCGCTCCGGGGGTGCGTGTCGTGAAACCCGAGTGGGGTTGAAACCTCAGACCACGCGCTTCCCGAAGGCCAGTGCGTGGCGCGGGGCTTCAATACCCGCCATCGGGCATCCCCTCGATGGCCGCCGTTGACGTGCGTCCCGCAAGCCGCACCGAGAGCCGCGGCCCGGCGCGTCAGCCGGCGCCCTCGCGCACCAGCAGCCCGGGGTGCAACTGGCTGGGCCCGGTGTGGCCGCTCAACCCGATGGTGAGGTCGAGCTCGGCGAGGATCCCCCGCAGCACGGCGAGCACGCCCGCCTCGCCGCCCACGGCCAAGCCCCACACGTAGGGGCGGCCCAGGAGCACCGCGTCGGCGCCCAGGGCCAGCGCCTTGACGATGTCGGCGCCCGAGCGGATCCCGCTATCCAGCAGCACCTCCATGTCGTCGCCCACCGCGTCGACGATGGCCGGCAGCGCGTCCAGGCTGGCGATCGCCCCATCCACCTGACGACCGCCGTGGTTGGAGACCACCACGGCGTCCATCCCGTGCTCGCGCGCGGCCCGGGCGTCCTCGGCATGCAGGATGCCTTTGAGCGCGATGGGCAGCTCGGTGCGGCTGCGCAGGAACTCGAGGTCCTCCCAGGTCAGCCGGGGGTTGGTGAACACGCCCACGAACTCGCCCACCGCCGCCTGCGGGTCCTCCTCCGGAGGCTTGGCCAGCCGTGCGCGGAAGACCGGATCGCACAGATAGTTGGCGATGCCCACGCCCTGCAGGAACGGCTGCCAGCCGCGCTGGAGGTCGCGCGGCTTCCAGCCGGGGAGGAAGGTGTCGAGCGTGACGATGACCGCCCGGTAGCCGGCGGCCTCGGCCCGGGCCAGGAAGCTGGCGGCCAGTTCGCGGTCAGTCGGCCAGTAGAGCTGGAACCACCGCGGGCCGTCTGCGGCGGCGGCGATGTCCTCCAACGGCATCGCCGACATCGTGCTCACCGCCATCGGCAGCCCGACCGCCGCCGCCGCGCGCGCCGTGGCCAGCTCGCCGTCGGGGTGCACGACCGACTGGACCCCCACGGGCGCCAGTCCCACGGGAGCCGGCGCCGGCGTGCCGAGCACCGTCGTGGACAGGTCGCGCGCGGACACGTCGCGCAACATCCGGGGCACGATCCGCCAGCGGCGAAACGCGTCCTCGTTGGCGCGCATCGTGTCCTCGGTCCCGGCGCCGCCGGCGACGTAGCCGAACCCCTGCGGATCGGCGGTCTCCTGCGCCGCCCGCGCCAGCTCCGCCACCGCGACCGGATGCTCGGGCACCCCCCCGCCCAGGCCGCGCAGGAAGATCTCGGCCTGGTAGGAGTGAAACGGCGGCCCGAACGTCGGCGGCACTACGCCTTCGCCTCGGCGGCGTCCGCCGCATCCGCCCCGTCCCCCGCATCCGCCCCATCCGCCGCATCCGCGGCATCCGCGGCATCCGCTGCGAGCTCGCGCTTGAGCACCTTGCCGGTGAGGTTGCGGGGCAGCTCGTCAAGGAACACCACGTCGCGCGGGCTCTTGTAGCGCGCCAGGTTGTCCTTGACGTAGGCCTTGACGTCGTCCTCGGAGAGCTGCCGGTCGTCGCGCAGGACGACGAAGGCCTTCAGCCGCTGGCCGAACTTCTCGTCGTCCACGCCGATGACTGCGGCCTCGGCGATCGCCTCGTGGCCCGACAGCAGGTCCTCGACCTCGGCTGGGAACACGTTCTCGCCCCCCGACACGATCATCTCGTCGTCGCGGCCGTCGATGAACAGCCGGCCCTCGCGGTCGAAGTGGCCGACGTCGCCCGAGGAGATGAGGCCCTTGATCTGCTCCTTGGTCTCGCCGCCGGTGTAACCCTCGAACTGGGCGGCGTTGCCGACGAAGATCCGGCCGGTCGCGCCGGCCTTCACCTCCTCGCCCGCTTCGTTGAGGATCTTGACCACGACGCCGCGCACCACCTTGCCGACGCTGCCCGGTTCCTTGCCGAGGTCCGCCGGGGTGGCGATCGTGGCGTAGGCGATCTCCGTGGAGCCGTACATGTTGTAGACCACCGGGCCGAACGCCTTCATGGACCGCTTGACCAGGTCGACGCTGAGCGCCGAGCCGGACACGAAGATGACCTTGAGGTGCGAGGTGTCGCGCGCGGCGACGGCGTCCTCGCCGAGGCCCAGCATGCGCTGGAGCATCACGGGCACCACCACGAGCGCGGTGGCCGCGTTGTCCTGGAGGCTGTCCAGCGTGGCCTCGGGGTCGAAGTGGCGGTGCACCACCAGGGTCGAGCCCAGCGCCAGGCCCAGCGCCATGCTGGCGAAGCCCAGAGCGTGGAACATTGGCACGGCCAGCTCGGTCGTCTCCCGGGCCCGGAACGGGACCTTGCTCAGGAGCCCGCCGAGGATCCCCAGCGACCGGGGCTCGTCGCGGGGGGCGCCCTTCGGCGTCCCGGTGGTCCCGCTGGTGAGGATCACGATCTTGGGGGCGCGGCCGGGCCGCGACGGCGTGTTGGTGTCCCCGCCGCTGATGAGCGTCTCCAGCGAGTCATCGACGTTCTCGGGATGCTCGGCCTCGTCCTCGACCCAGGCGCGCCAGCGGCCGAGCGGCGGATCCACACCCTCCAGGGTGGACGCGTACTCGTCGTCGTAGACGAGCAGGTCGGTCCCTTCGCGTTCGGCCACCTCGCGGATCTGCGGCCCGGCGAACGACGTGTTGAGCAGGATGATCTTGGCCCCGCACTTGGCCGCGGCGAACACCGCCTCGAGAAAGCCGCGGTGGTTGCGCACGAGGATGGCCACCCCGTCGCCGGGCTCCAAGCCCCTCGCGCTCCACGCATTGGCCAGGGCGTTTGTGCGCTCGTCCAGTTCCCGGTAGCTGACGTCGCCGCGCTCGTCGCGGATGGCGACGCGGTCGCCATGGCGGATGGCGCCGATGGTGACCGCGCCGGCCAGGATCCCGTAACGCTCGAAGGCCAGCAGGATCTGCGCCACCCTGTGGGGCGGCTCGGGCCCCACCATCCCGCGGCGCACGCACACCGCCGCGAAGTAGGCCTCGTCGCCAAACCGCTCGACCAGCTTCAGCCCACCGCCAATCAGCGTCCTGGGGTCGAGCAGAGCCTTCAGATCGACTTCTACCATGGGTTCTCCTCACCTGGGAGGCGCAGCCTACGTGATCGCGAATTGGTCTGGGTAGCGCCTGGGAGTTGCTTACGATTCGGGGCGTCGGGTATCGACGCACCGTTGTCTGGCTCGTTGCTCACCCGCCCTTACCGATTCGCCACACGCGCAGCACAGCTGACGATCCGCGGCACGCTCGCAGTCATCGAGCTCGCCGGGGGCGTCCTTGCCGCCGTCGCCGAGCGCGTGGTCGGGGGATCGAACAACGGCGACGCTCCGGACACCTTTCCCGGCGCGGAGACGGCCTCAGGCCCGGACGCGTCCTTGGGCCAGGAGACGCGCCCGGGCACTGAGCGACCCCCAGCCCCGGAGCCACCCACCGCGGAGGCGACGCTCTACGCGGGGGAGCCCACGTCAGCTCCGGAGCCGCCCTCGGTCACGCGGCGGCACGTGACCGAGACTCGTAACGGCGATCCGGCCCCGCCCATTCCGGACGAGGCTGTCCACGTCTCCGAGGAGCCGGAGCTCGTGGAGGAGTTGGCCGAACCGGGCGCCGAGGAAGGGGCCGGCGCCCAGCTGCGGATCGTCGCGCCCTGGCAGGGCTACGAACAGATGAAGGCCGCTGACATCGTGCAGCGCACGGCTTTCGCTACTCGCGAGGAGCTAGCCGCGATCGAGCTCTATGAGCTCGCCGGCCGGAACCGCAAGTCGGTGGTCGCCGCCGCGCGGCAAGCCCTCAAGCGGGCCTCGCCGCCGCGCTGAGGGCGACCTCCCGAGCTCAGTAGCTGTAGACGCTCAAGCCACCGCCGTCGCCGTAGCCGTAGCCGTAGCCACCGCTCGGATCGCCGGAGCCATAGCCGTAGCCACCGCTCGGATCGCCGGAGCCAGAGCCGTAGCCACCGCTCGGGTCGCCGGAGCCATAGCCGTAGCCACCGCTCGGGTCGCCGGAGCCATAGCCACCGTAACCGCCCCAGCCGCTGCCGTCGCCGTAGCCGTAGGCACCGCTCGGGTTGCTGGAGCCGCCGGAGCCGCTCACGTCAGTGCTGCCGTTACCGGACCACGTCACCGAGAACGACGACCCGTCGCTCGACAGCTGCGATGGGGTCGCTCCGCCCGACGGCGAATACGACGCGAACTGCGCGGCGCCGAACCCGGACTGCGAGGCGCTGGGGTCCAGTGTCACCGCGACCGTCGACCAGCCCGAATCCGAGATGGTGCCGGTGTGGCCGTCAGTGCTGGTGGCGTTGGCGCCGCTGAACTGCGCCGTGCCGAAATCGGCCAGCGGCAGCGGCGTGCAGCTGGACAGGCCGCCGCTGCACGTAGAGGGGGCCTCGGCGATCCATTCGGCGCTCGAGGTGTCGGGGGTGCCCATCTGGAAGGTCTTGTCAAACGACCCGCCGGTGGTGGTGTTCGACAGTGACATGGTCACGTTGCTGCCATCCACGGTCACCTTGCCGGTGATGTGATCGCCGGGATGCACCGCCATGTCGACCTTCACCGGCGGCGAGGGCACCATCTCGTACCACGCGAAGTAGCTGGCCGACCCGTCGGAGTTGCAGTCGACCTCGGTGCCGTCCTGCTCCAGGGCCTGGGTGTTGCTCGAGCCCGAGCCACCGATCCCGACCCAGAACGACGAGTCGCCCTGGCCGCTCGAGCACTTCCCGGTCGGGACCACCCAGCTTCCTGACACATTCTTGAATTTGGTGGCGGAGGACGAGCCTCCGATGACATAACCGGACCAGTTCGCACTGGACGCGGTCTGCACGTCGGTCGATGCCGACGCGACCGGGACGGTGCCGAGCGCACACGCAGCCGTCGCGGCCATGATGGGAATCACACGCTTTGGAGACATGCCCGGACTGTGCGTCGCCGGGCGAAGAGCGGCTTACGAGAAGGCGAAGAGCGGCTTACGAGAAGGCGAAGAGGATGGTGTGAGGATCCGGCGCCGGTCTACGCGCTGATGGCGGCGCGCACGCGCGCCAGGCGGACCGCCTTGGACAGGGTGTCGATGTCGTAGGCGTCCTGGTGGCGGTGACCGTTGATGAAGAAGCTCGGCGTACCCGACACGCCGCTCATGTCGGCGGACTCGACGTCCTCGGCGATGTGAGCCGCGCCCTTGCGCTTGCGCAGGTGCTCCTTGAAGCGCTCGATGTCCAGGTTCAGCTCGTTGGCGTACCCGATGATGTTCCTGAGGGTCAGGGCGTCCTGATGGGCGAGCATCAGGTCGTGCATTTCCCAGAACTTGCCCTGGGCGCCGGCCGCCTCCGACGCCTCGGCGGCGAGCTGGGCATGGGGATGGACATCGTTGAGCGGCAGGTGCCGCCACACATAGCGCAGGTCGCCGAAGTCAGACAGCAGCTCGCGGATGACGGTCTCGGCCTGGCCGCAGTAGGGGCACTCGAGATCGCCGTACTCCACCAGCGTCACATCGGCCTCCGCCGGGCCGCGGATGTGGTCGCGCTCGGGATCAACCGGCACCGCGAGGTCGACGATCGCCTCGCCGCGCCCGATGAGCAGCCGCAGCTTGGTCTTCTTGGGCAGGCGATAGGTGACGGCGATGATCGTAAAGCTGATGATCGGCCCCACCACGAGCGTGGTCAGGACACCGAGCTTGGCCTCCGCAAGGTGATCGCCGGTGAACGCCAGTGACGCGATCAGCAGCGACACCGTGAACCCGATGCCGGCGACCGCTCCGCCCCCCAGCACCGACACCCAGCCCACCGGCGGACGGATGCGCCCGTGGCTGAGCTTGGTGACGAGCCCCGAAGCCCCCGTGACGCCGATCGGCTTACCGACCAGCGTAGGCGACGATGATGCCGATCGTGATCGCCGACCCATACGCGTGGGCGAGGAACCCGCCGCTGATCACCACACCGGCGTTGGCCAGGGCGAACAGGGGCACGACGACGTAGCTGGTGAACGGGTGGAACATCTGCTGCCAGCGCTCGTTGGGTGAGATCGCCGAGCGCAGGCCCGCGCGCGCGGACTGCTGCAGTTCGGAGGTGGGCTGCTCGCGGAACACCCGGAACAGGTCGGTGGCCCGCTCCAGGTCCTCGCGCGCCGCCGGGTAGGCGATCGTCAGCAGCCCCATGGCCAGGCCGACCACGATCGGATCGATCCCGGACTCCAGGAAGGCGGCCCACGCCACGATTCCCAGCAGCAGATAGGGGCCGCCGTTGTGCACGCCGCGGTAGCGCAGCACCAGGATGAGCAGGAACACGGTGATGCCCACCGCCAGCGCCACGGCGTGAACCTCGCTGGTGAACGCGACGGCGATGACGAGCAGCGCCACCAGGTCGTCCACGACGGCCACGGTGAGGATGAACGCGCGCAGGCTGTTGGGGTAGCGCGCGCCCACCAGGGCCAGCATCCCCAGCGCGAACGCCGTGTCGGTGGACATCGCCGTGCCCCAGGCGCCGCGTGGAGCCCCGCCGGCGTTGATCGCCAGGAAGATGGCGATCGGGACGATCATGCCCCCGAGCCCGGCCACGATGGGCAGCACCAGCCGCCGGCGGTCGCGCAGATCGCCGAGGTCGAACTCCCGCCGGGCCTCCAGTCCGACGACGAAGAAGAAGAGCGTCATGAGCCCGTTGTTGACCCAGTGGCGGAGGTCCTGCGAGATGTCGGCGCCGCCGATGCTCACCCTCAGCGTCATGTGCCACACCGTGTTGTAGGACGCCTCGTCGACGTTGATCCACACCACCGCCGCCACCGCACCGATGAGCAGGATCGCCGCCGATCCGGTCTCGGTGCGCAGGAAGTCCCGCAGCGGCGCCTCCAGGTTGCGCGCCCACGCGGTCCGGCCGGCGAACGGGCCCGACCGGACGGTCTCGTCCTGGACCTCGGCCTCGCCCGGCTCGATGGGGAAGTCCGCGGCGCTCACTCCCCTCACGATAGAAACACGCGCGCGTCTTGAGAAGATCGCGCAGTGCACACCACCGCATTGCGCAGCGACGCCTTCCAGATCACCGTCGCCGGGCGCCCCGCGACGATCGCCGACGTCTTCCCCGGGTTCGACGCGCACGACCGCCTCGGCATCGTCGTCAGCGGCTCGTTCGGGGCGGCGGGCGCGGGCAGTCTCATCCTGGCCGCGGTCACCGCGTTCTATGACTGCCTGCGCGCCACCGAGGAGGACTTCTTCGCCTACGCCGACTACTTCGCCTTCCACGTCGGCGCCGACCACGGCACGCTGCGCAAGCTCGACGTCTACCCCGGGCACAAGGAGGTGGTGGTCGCCGCGGACGCCGAGCTCATCCTGCAGGCGATCAACGACCGGGGCGTCACCCGACTGCTCGTCCCCGACGGCGAGCCCGTCGCGCCCACCCTGGCCCGGGACACGCTCCACAGCGCCCGGCGGCGGATCCGCACCGGGCTGGCGTACTCCGCCACCGGCCAGACCGCGCGCGCCGACGTCCTTGTGCGAGGTAGCGCACAGAGCGACGCCCACATCCACGCGATGCTGGCGGTGGGCGCTCGCGGGCAGGCGAGGCGTGAGGCGCAGAGCTTCCGGCGCCTGGACCTCGACGAGGCGCTGGGCTTGCTGGCCCCGGGTAACATTGCTAACGCGAGCATTTCCGAACACCGTGTCTAGTACGACGTCTCCAAGGAGCTGACCCATGGCCGCTACCGAACCGCTCATCTTCGACGCCATCCGCACACCGCGGGGAAGGGGCAAGGTCAACGGGTCGCTGCACTCCACCAAGCCCGTGGATCTGGTCGTGGGGCTCATGCACGAGACGCTCAGCCGCAACCCCGAGCTTGACCCCAACCGGGTCGACGACGTGGTGCTGGGCTGCGTGACGCCGATCGGCGACCAGGGCGCCGACATCGCCAAGACGGCCGCCATCAAGGCCGGCCTGCCCGACACGGTCGCCGGCGTCCAGCTCAATCGCTTCTGCGCCTCGGGCCTGGAGGCCGTCAACATCGCCGCCCAGAAGGTCGCCTCGGGCTGGGAGGACCTCGTGCTCGCCGGCGGCGTCGAGTCGATGTCGCGCGTCCCGATGGGCTCCGACGGCGGCGCCTGGGCGATGGACCCCGAGACCGCCTATGACACGTCGTTCGTCCCCCAGGGGATCAGCGCCGACCTCATCGCCACCGTCGAGGACTTCAGCCGCGACGACGTCGACGCCTACGCCGTGCGCTCGCAGGAGCGTGCGTCGGCCGCGCAGTCCGAGGGCCGCTTCGCCAACTCCGTCGTCCCGGTGCTCGACATCAACGACCAGGTGGTGCTCGACCACGACGAGTTCATCCGCCCCGGCACCACCGTGGAGACGCTGGCCGGGCTCAAGCCGTCGTTCGCGGCGATCGGCGACATGGGCGGCTTTGACGCCGTCGCGCTGCAGAAGTACCACTGGGTCGAGAAGATCAACCACGTCCACACCCCCGGCAACTCCTCGGGCATCGTCGACGGCGCGTCGCTGGTCGTCGTCGGCAACGAGAAGACCGGGTCGGAGCTGGGACTGCGCGCCCGGGCCAGGATCCTGGCCACCGCGGTATCGGGCGCCGACCCGACGATCATGCTCACCGGCCCCGCGCCGGCCAGCCGCAAGGCGCTGGCCAAGGCCGGCCTCACCGTCGACGACATCGACCTGGTCGAGATCAACGAGGCCTTCGCCGCGGTCGTCCTGCGCTTCGTCAAGGACATGGGCTTCGACATGGACAAGGTCAACGTCAACGGCGGCGCCATCGCCATGGGCCATCCGCTCGGGGCGACCGGCGGCATGATCCTCGGCACGCTCGTCGACGAGCTCGAGCGCCAGAACAAGCGCTACGGGCTGGCCACGCTGTGCATCGGCGGCGGCATGGGCATCGCCACGGTGCTGGAGCGGATCTGAAAGATGAGCGCTGCCAACGAGAGCACCACGATCCGCTGGGACCACGACGACGACGGCGTCGTCATCCTCACCCTCGACGACCCCAAACAGTCGGCCAACACCATGAACGCCGCCTACGCGGCGTCGATCCGGGCCACGATCGACCGCCTCGAGGCCGAGCGCGACGACATCACCGGGGTGATCATCACCTCGGCCAAGAAGACGTTCTTCGCCGGCGGCGACCTCAACGACCTCAAGCAGGCCACCCGGGAGAACGCCGACGAGATCGCCGGCTTCGTGCGCGACGGCAAGGCGGTCCTGCGCCGGCTGGAGACGCTCGGCAAGCCGGTCGTCGCCGCCATCAACGGCGCCGCGCTCGGCGGCGGCCTGGAGATCGCGCTGGCCTGCCACTACCGGATCGTCGTCGACGATCCCAAGGCGGTCGTCGGCTTCCCCGAGGTCCAGCTCGGCCTGCTGCCCGGCGCCGGCGGCGTCGTGCGCACCGTGCGGATGCTCGGCATCGTCAACGCGCTCATGCGGCCTGCTGCTGCAGGGCCAGCGGCTGCGCCCGGCCAAGGCGCTCGAGATCGGCGTGGTCGACGAGGTCGTCCGCACCCGTGACGACCTCATCCCCGCGGCCAAGAAGTGGATCGCGGCCAAGCCGGCGAGGAGGTCGCCCAGCCGTGGGACGTCAAGGGCTACAAGATCCCCGGCGGCACCCCGTCGACCCCGTCGCTCGCCGCCAACCTGCCGGCCTTCCCGGCCAACCTGCGCAAGCAGATCAAGGGCGCCAACTACCCCGCGCCGCACCACATCATGGCCGCCGCCGTCGAGGGCGCCCAGGTCGACTTCGACAACGCCTCGGAGATCGAGGGCCGCTACTTCGTCGACCTCGTCACCGGCCAGGTGTCCAAGAACATGATCCAGGCGTTCTTCTTCGATCTGCAGCGCGCCACCGGCGACCGCGGCCGCCCGGCGGAGATCGAGACGTTCACGCCCACCAAGGTGGTCGTGCTCGGCGCCGGGATGATGGGCGCCGCCATCGCCTACGTGTGCGCCACGGCCGGTCTCGAGGTCGTGCTCAAGGACGTCGCGGAGGGCGCGGCGTTCAACGGCAAGGGCTACTCCAAGCGGCTGGTCGACAAGGCGGTGGAGCGCGGTCGCTCGACGCGGGCGCAGGCCGACGAGCTGCTGGCTCGGATCACGCCGACGACCGATCCGGCCGCCGCCGCCGGCGCGCAGCTGGTGATCGAGGCGGTGTTCGAGGACCCGAAGGTCAAGGCGGAGGTGTTCGCCGAGATCGAGCCGCACCTGGCACCCGACGCGCTGCTGGGCTCCAACACCTCCACGCTGCCGATCACCGAGCTGGCCGACAACGTCAGCCGCCCGGCGGACTTCATCGGGCTGCACTTCTTCAGCCCGGTGGACAAGATGCCGCTGCTGGAGATCATCCGCGGCGAGCAGACCTCCGACGAGACGCTGTATCGCGCACTCGACGTGGCCAAGCTGATCAAGAAGACCCCGATCGTCGTCAACGACAGTCGCGGCTTCTTCACCAGCCGCGTCATCGGCACCTTCATCAACGAGGGCATCGCGATGCTGCTCGAGGGCGTGCCCGCGCCGACGATCGAGCAGGCCTCCTCGCAGGCCGGCTACCCCGCGCCGGTGCTCCAACTCTCCGACGAGCTCAACATGAAGCTCATGCGCAAGATCCGCAATGCCGCCAAGGAGGCCGGCGCAGGCGTCGTCAAGTCGGCTGGGACGCCCATCCCTCCGAGCAGGTCATCGACCGCATGCTCGACGAGTTCGAGCGCCCCGGACGCCTGGAGGGCGCAGGCTTCTACGAGTACGAGGACGGCAAGCGCACCCGGCTGTGGCCGGGGCTGCGCGACGCCTTCCCGCTGAGCGGCGACCCGTCGCAGATCTCCTCAAGGACCTCGAGGAGCGGATGCTGATCATCGAGTCGCTCGAGACGGTCAAGTGCCTGGACGAGGGCGTGATCGAGTCCGTGGCCGACGCCAACATCGGCTCGATCATGGGCATCGGCTTCCCCGGCTGGACCGGCGGCGTGCTGCAGTACATCAACGGATACGAGGGCGGTCTGCCCGGCTTCGTCGCCCGCGCGCGGGAGCTGGCCGCAGCGCTACGGCGAGCGCTTCGAGCCGCCGGCGTCGCTGGTGGAGAAGGCCGAGCGCGGCGAGATCTACTCCGACGAAGAGGCACTCGTCACCACGTAGCGGGAAGGGCCGGTCGCATGCGACCGGCCCCCAACCGGCGCATGCGCCGGTTGGCGGGGGCGCGCATGCGCGCCCCCGAACATCCTTATTCCGCGACGGGCGGCGGGTAGACCTCGCGCACGTAGTGGTCCACCTGCCGCTCGGAGAGGCGGAAGTGCATCGCCGTGTAGTAGATGACGAGGCTGAACACCGCGAGCACCCCGAGGTCGACATACAGGGGGATCTCCCCCTTGCCGCCCACGAGCACGTTCTTGAAGATGCCGACGCCGTCGAGGATGCCGCTGGACTCGGTGGTGCCGCTCGCGCCGAACTGGCCGAAGAACGAGATCACGCCGAGGCCGATCAGGTAGGGGAAGACCCAGATCGCCGCCGCCCAGTCGATGTGCGGGCGATTGGCGTTCAGGCCGAAGATGTACGAGACGGCCATGAGGACAAAGCCGATGATCATCACGATCAGCAGCGTCGAGTACGTGCCCCAGCCCGCCCAGTAGACGATGAACGTGGCCAGCACGAACGCCAGGGGTGCGAGCACGTTGCCATGGGGGAGCCGGTAGGGCCGCGGTAGGTCGGGCTTCTGGTGGCGCAGCGCGCCGAGCGCCAGCGGCGCCCCGGCGTACATGAGCACGCTCGCGCTGGTGACGACGCCCACCAGCTTCGCCCAGCTGGGGAACGGCAGCAGGAAGAGGATGCCGATGAGCGCGGTGACGATGATGCTGAGCACCGGGACCCGGTGCCGGATCGAGGTCTTCTCGAACGCGTCGGGGATGTAGCCGTTCTTGCTCAGCCCGAAGCTGATCCGCGAGCCCGAGGTGAGGTAGATGAGGCCGGTGCCGCTCGGGGAGATGATCGCGTCCAGGCGCAGCAGGAAGGCCAACAGGCCGAGGCCCGCGAGCTTGGCCACCACGTAGAAGGGCGCCGCGTTGAGCGCTTGCAATGCCACGCTGTTGCCCGGCGTGGCCAGCTTCGTCCACGTGCCGGCCTGAGCGAGGAGCTTGGGCTCGAGCGCCCCGATGAAGGCGACCTGGAGCAGGATGTAGATCGCCCCCCCGATGAGGATGGAGAGGATGACGGCCCGCGGCAGGTCCTTGGACGGGTTGCGCGCCTCACCGCCCAGCTGCACCGCCTGCTCGAAGCCCAGCAGCGAGAACACGATGCCGGCGGGAAGGGCGAGGACGATCGCCTTGAACGGGTCGGGGTGGACGAAGAAGCCGCCGGCGGCGGTGAAGTTGGAGCCGTGGAAGCTGGAGGCGAGCAGGACGATGATCGTCCCCACCGGGATGATCACCTTCCACCACGTGAGCGCGTTGTTGACGCGCGCCAGCCAGCGCACCCCGATGAGGTTGACGGCGGTGAAGACGAACATGAGCGCGATCGCCACCGGGATCCCCGGCCCGTGGAGGTTGGTCCCGTTGTACCAGCTGTGGGCGAACTTCCAGGACGATGCGTACTGGATGGCCGCCAGCACCTCGATGGGCGCGACCGTCGCGGCCTGGATGTAGGCGAACCACCCGAACGTGGCGCCGGCCAGGCTCCCGAAGGCGTAGTGCGGGAAGCGGCTGGTCCCCCCGGAGACCGGGAACAAGCCGCCGAGCTCGGCATGCACCAGTGCGAGCAGGATGATGATGACCGACCCGATGCACCAGCCGATGATCGCCGAGGGTCCCGCCACCGAAGCGGCGGTCAGCGCCCCGAACAACCACCCCGAGCCGATGATCGAGCCCTCGGAGGCCCAGAGCAGGCCGAGGAAGCCGACGCCGCGGTCCATTCCCTCGGCGTCGAGCTGCGCCTCGCGCGCAGCCGTGGTGGTCGGCGCCTGCGGTTCTGCGATGTTCGACATCAGCCCTCCCCGGACCGTTGACCTCGGGCGATGGGACCAGTCTGCCCGGGGAGAGGCGCGTCAAACCGTGCGGCGCGGGCCGGCCGAAGCCGGTTCAGACCCCGACGGTGCTGCCGATCTGCGTGGCCAGCCGCTCCATCGCCCGCTCGTTGGCGCGCCGCAGCATGCCGCGGATCACCGGCGACATCACCCGCTCTGACAGCGGGATCTGCTTCCAGGCGTACTCGAAGACGACGTGCGTGCCGCCGCCGGCCAGGTCCGAGAGCGTGTAGGTGCCGGTGGCCACGCGCTTGCCGCCGGCCCCGATGTTGCGCTCGACGATCCGGGCGGGCCGCTCGGCGTCGATGACCTCGATGTCGACCGTGTCCGTGCGACCAGCGGCGGTCACGTGGACGCGGGCCTTGGCGCCGATGCCGCGGTCGGGACCGGAGTACTCCCAGTCCTTGAGGATGTGGTTGGTGAAGGGCTCGTGGTTGGCCATCACATCGAGGAAGTCGTAGACATCCTCGCGTGACTGCGGGAGGTCGATGCTCACATGTACAGGTTTCATGTACCACATGGTACAGTAGCTGGGCGTGACTGTCCAGGGCCCCCGCGACAAGCTGCTGCAGGGCGCGATCGACTACGTGGCGCACAACGGGATCACCGATCTCAGCCTGCGCCGGCTCGCCGACGCGCTGGGCACGAGCCATCGCATGCTCATCCACCACTTCGGCTCCAAGGAGGGCCTGTGGGTGGCGATCGTGCACGAGGTGGAGCACCGCCAGCGCGCCATCCTCGCCGAGATGGTCCCGGCGGCGCCCGATGTGCCGGTCGAGGAGGCGATGCGGGCGTGGTGGCGCCACATCTCAGACCCCTCGCTGTGGCCCAACGAGCGCCTGTTCTACGAGCTCTACGGCCAGGCCATCCAGGGGCGCCCGCACACCGTGGAGATGCTCGAAGGGATCATCGAGGACTGGCTCGAGCCCGCCGCGGAGATCAACATGGCGCTCGGACTGGAACCGGATGAGGCACGGGCGCATGCGCGGCTGGGCATCGCGGTCACCCGGGGGCTCCTGCTCGACCTCGTCGCCACCCGCGACGTCGACGGGGTCAACGCCGCCATGGAGGCGTTCATCGAGGTCTACGCGAGCTGGCTGCGCAACCGATGAGTTGCGTATGCTGGGTGCATGGACGCCGAAGAGCTCCTGCGCACCATGTACGCCGCCTTCAACGCGCGCGACATCGACGCCGTGCTGGCGGCGATGAGCGACGATGTGGATTGGCCCAACGCCTGGGAGGGCGGGCGCCTGCGCGGGCACGAGGCCGTGCGCGACTACTGGACGCGGCAGTGGGCAGCCATCGACCCTCATGTCGACCCGGTGGCCATCGGGCCGCGGGCGGGCGGGCACGGTGTCCGCGTCGCGGTGGAGGTGGAGCAGGTGGTGCGCGACCTGGCCGGTGAGGTGGTGGCCTCGGGGACCGTCGTCCACGTCTATGAGATGCGCGACGGGCTCGTGGCCCGGATGGACGTCGAGGAGGCCTCGGCCTAGTAGAGGCCCTCGCGCCGCGCGTAGCGGCCGCTGCGCTCCCGGTCGTACTCGTCGGCGTCGAAGCTCGGGTCGTTGAGCGAGCGGAAGATCGCACCGCTCGAGGGCAGCTCCGAGCGGTCGACGTGGCGCTCGGGGTTCCACAGCTCGGAGCGGATGATGGCCTTGGGGCACTGGGTGTAGGCCTCCTCGATGGCGATGAGGAGGCCAAGGCGGGGCGGCTTGCCGTTGACCGTGCTGTCAGCCAGCAGCACGGGGTCGTCGATGATCTCGGCGGTGCCGTTGACCCGGAAGGTGTCCCCCACGCCCGGGATGAGGAACAGCAGCGCGATGCGTGGATCCTGGAGCAGGTTGGTGAGCGTGTCGGCGATGCGGTTGCCGGGGCGGTCGGGCATCAGCAGCGTGCGCTCGTCCAGGATGCGCACGAAGCCGGCCGGGTCCCCGCGCGGGGAGACGTCCAGGCCACCGTCGGGGCTGGCGGTGCCGACGCAGACGAACGGCGAGCACTCGATGAACTGCCGGGTGAGGTCGTTGAGCCGGTCGGTGATCTTGGTCACCACGAGCGGGGTGGGCTCGCCGAGGATCTCCCGCAGCTGGGCTTCGTCGGTGATCGCGCGGGTGGTGGCCACAGCCGCAGTGTAGGCCCCCATCTTGCTAGGTTCGGCGGGGCCCCATGACCGACGACGCCGTCCTCACCGAACAGCTCGACTACTACCGCGCCCGCGCCCTGGAGTACGACAAGTGGTGGCTGCGCGAGGGCCGTTTTGATCGCGGGCCCGAGGCCAACACCCGCTGGTTTGCCGAGACGACCGAGCTCGAACGGGTGCTCGAGCGCTTCGATCCCCGCGGCGACGTGCTCGAGCTGGCCTGCGGCACGGGCCTGTGGACGCGCCACCTCGTCCGGCACGCCGCCAGCGTGACCGCGGTCGACGCCGCGCCCGAGGTGCTGGCCATCAATCGCGCCCGGATCAATGACGAGCGCGTCCGCTACGTCGAGGCCGACCTGTTTGACTGGACGCCCGAGGACCGCTACGACGCCTGCGTCTTCGCCTTCTGGCTCTCCCACGTGCCCGAGGACCGCTTCGCCGCCTTCTGGGAGGTGGTCGCGGGCGCGCTGAAGCCCGGCGGCCGCGTGCTGTTCATCGACAGCGCCCGCACCGAGCGCTCCACCGCCGCCGATCACGTTCTGCCCGCCGGCGGCGATGACACGATGACGCGTCGGCTCGACGACGGGCGCGAGTTCCAGATCGTCAAGCGCTTCTACGACCCGGGGGCGCTGGAGCGGCGGCTCGCCCGCCTGGGGTGGCAGGCGTCGGTCGGCGCCACCGACGAGTTCTTCGTCTACGGCACCGCCTCGCCGGGGTAGCCGGGCGCGCGCGACGCTACGCCCGCACCGCGCGCCCGTAGATCGTCCCCACGAACAGCTGGAGCAGCGGCTCCACGAGCGCCCGCGCATCGCGCAGCGTCGGGTGCTCGCCGGTCGCGGTCACGTGGAACGAGCGCTCGGCGGTCCACACCAGCGACGCCGCCAGCGCCTGGGCGTCGGCGCCCGCCGGCGCCACCCCCGCGGCCCGCTCGTGCTCGATCAGCCGGGCCAGGCGCGCGGTGAAGTCGCCGAGCATGGCGAACCAGATCGCGCGCAGCTGCGGGATCGCCGGCCACTCCTCCGAGACGGCCACCACCAGCGGCGCGTAGCGCGAGGCAGCGGCGATGAGGTTGGTCAGCCCCTGGCGAAACGCCTCGTCAGGCGAGCGCTCGCCGCGATCGAACATCGGCTCGAGCTCGCGCACCACCTCGTCGGAGAGGCTCTCCATCAGCTTGACCACGACGTCGTCCTTGGAGGCGAAGTGCTCGTAGAAGGAGGTGCGGCCCACGTCGGCCGCCTCGAGGATCTGGGCCACGCTGAGATCGGCCAGCGAGGTGGAGGCCAGCAGCCCCGACGTGGCCTCCAACACCGCGGCGTAGGTGCGCGGGCGGCGGCCACGGCGCGGCGGGTCGGGCATGGTGTGGGTGGACACCGGGCGGCGAGGTCAGCCGGAGATCAGACGCCGAGGGCGCGCCCGATGATCTCCTTCATGATCTCGGTGGTGCCCCCATAGATCCGGGTCACGCGGGCATCGACGAAGGCGCGGGCGATGGGGTACTCCAGCATGTAGCCGTAGCCGCCGTGCAGCTGCACGCAGCGGTCGATGACCCGCCCCTGAAGCTCGGTGCCCCACCACTTGGCCATGGCGGCGTCCGATGCCGACAGCTCGCGGCGGTTGAGAGCCAGCACCGCCTGGTCGCAGAACGCCGTGGCCATCTCGATCTCGGTGGCGATCTCGGCCAGGGCGAACCGAGAGCTCTGAAATGAGCCGATCGCCTGCCCGAACGCGGTGCGCTGCTTGACGTACTCCAGCGTGACGTTGAGCGCCCCGCGCGCGGCGGCGACCGCCGACAGGGCGATGCTGAGGCGCTCCTGGGCCAGGTTGGCGGTCATGTAGCGAAAGCCCTGGCCCTCCTCGCCCAGCCGGTTCTCGACGGGCACGTGGACATCCTCGAAGAACAGCTCGGCCGTGTCCTGGGCGTGCTGGCCGACCTTCTCCAGGTTGCGCCCGCGCTGAAAGCCCTCCATCCCCCGCTCGAGGACGAGCAGCGAGATCCCGCCGTGGCGCTGGGTGGGATCGGTCTTGACCGCGGTGATGACCAGGTCGGAGTTGATCCCGTTGGTGATGAACGTCTTGGAGCCGTTGACGATGTAGCCCTCGCCGTCGCGCCGGGCGGTGGTGCGCAGGCCGGCGAGATCCGAGCCCATCTCGGGCTCGGTCATCGCGACCGCGGTGATCAGCGACCCGTCGGCGATGCCGGGGAGCCAGCGCTCCTTCTGCGCCTCGTTGCACAGGTCCAGGAAGTAGGGCAGGCAGATGTCGTTGTGCAGGGTCAGCCCCAGTCCGCTGCCGCCCGTGCCGGCGCTGCCCAGCTCCTCGCCCACGATCTGGTTGAAGCGGAAGTCGTCGATCCCGACTCCGCCGTATTCCTCGGGGACCTGAATGGCCAGCATCCCCTTGGCGGCCGCCTTGGCGAACAGCTCGCGCCCGACGATCCCGTCGCGCTCCCAGTCGGCCTGGTGCGGGGTGACCTCCTCGGCCACGAAGCGGCGCACGGACTCGCGGAAATCGGTGTGTTCGGCCTCGAACAGGCAGCGGCGCATAGGGGGAACGGTAGCCTGACGGGCGTGTCGGTTGCCACACAGCCTCGGGCGGAGACGGCGATCATGGCCGCCACCGAGCAGCTGCTCAAGGAGCGCGCGCTCAACCAGCTCAGCGTGGCCGACATCATCGACGCCGCCGAGGTGTCGCGCACGAGCTTCTACGCGTACTTCCCGTCCAAGACCGCGGTCATCGCCGAGTGCCTGCGCCAGGTGATGGACCAGGTGATGGTGGCGGTGCGGCCCTTTCACACCCAGGCGGGCGGCGACACCGAGACCGCCATCGGCCTCAGCCTGCGCCAGTGGGTGGAGGTGTGCAAGACCCACGGCGCCCTGCTGCGGACCGTCAGCGAGGAGTGGCCGCATGACGAGGAGCTGCGCGCGCTGTGGTTCGGAATGCTCGAGACCGTCGCCGCCGGCACCGCAAGGGTGATCCGCGGCGCCCGCGCCGACGGCCAGGCCCCGGCGGGCGCGGACGCCCGCGCGCTGGCGGCGTGCCTGATGTGGGGCTATGAGCGGGTCCTGCACGTGGCGCTCGTGGGCGACGCGCCGGGCCTGCCCGGTCCCGACGCCATCGTGGAGCCGCTGGCGCAGATGATGGTGGGCGGGCTCTACGGGCAGCCGCCCGCGCCGGCCGGTTAAACGAACCGGGCCGCCCCCGGCGGCGTAGCATGCACAGATGGTGCGCCGCCTTGACCCGCAGTCGCTCGGTCAGCATCTCGACGCTCTCTTCCGCGCCGCCTGGGCGCTGTGCGGATCCCGCGAGGATGCCGAGGATCTCGTGCAGGAGACGGTCGCGCGCGTCCTGGCTCGACCCCGGGTGATCCGCGGCGACGAGCGCGGCTATCTGATGCGCGCCCTGCGCAACACGTTCTACTCGCAGCTGCGCACCAGCTCGCGCCGGCCCCAGACCGGACCGCAGCTCGAGGACGTGCAGCCGCCTGATCCCCGCGGCACCCACCAGCCCGAGCGCGCCCTCGAGGTGGGCGAGATCCTGAGCGCGGTGGCCGAGCTGCCCGAGGACTTTCGCATGACCCTGGTGGCGGTCGACATCCTCGGCCTGTCCTATGCCGAGGCCGCCAACGCGCTGGACACGCGCGAGGCTACGATCACCACTCGGCTCTATCGCGCCCGTCAGCGCATCGCGCGTCAGGTTTCCGACCAACCTGACCCGCGCAGCGATGCGCGGGAAGGATCCGGGCCTGAACGGAGTCTTGCTTGATGGACAGCCACATGACAGATGAGCGGAAGCACCCCGAAGGTGAGCTGACGCGCCTCGCCGACGGCACGCTGCCGTCCGATCGGCACGCGGATCTGCTCGCCCAAGTCCGGGAATCACCGGAGCTGACCGCCGCCCTCGCCGAACAGCAGCGGGCGGTGACGATGCTGCGCGGTCTCGACGAGCCGGCGCCCGCCTCGCTGCGCGCCCGCGTTGACGAGCTCACCGGCCCGTCGTCGTCGCGGCGCGCCCCGCGCTGGCGCCGCGCGCTCGTCCTGCCCGGCGCCGCCGTCGCCGCCGCCGCCGCAGCGGCCGTTGTGATCCTCGTCAGCGGGGGCACCGCCGCGCCGACCGTCCCCGCGGCGGCGCGGCTCGCAGTGGCGTCCGCGACGCTCCCGTCGCCGGCGGCCAACCCCAACGACTCCGACGAGCTGTCGCTGCGGGGCGCCGGCATCACGTTCCCCGCCTGGGGCGCCAAGCAGGGCTGGGCGACGGACGGCGCCCGGACCGACACCGTCGGCGGGCGCCGGATCACGACCGTCTTCTACAAGAGCCGCAGCGGCAAGCGGATCGGTTACGCGATCGCCGGCGGCTCCCCCCTGTCGGGCGTGCAAGGCGACACCGCGACGCGGTACGGCGTGACGTTCACGATGGGGCGCGCGGGCGACGTGAACCTCATCACCTGGGTGCGCAACGGCCACACATGCGTGATCGCGGGCCGCAACGTCAGCCACGCCACGCTGCTGAGGCTGGCCAGCGCCGACGAGCGCGCGGAGGCGAGCAGCTCGCAGGCCAGCGTCGCCACCGAGTACCTGTAGACCCACTGGCCGACAGTCAGCGAGACTACGCGCCGATGAGCGTCGAGCGCGATCGCCTGAACCATGACCCCGCGGGCCAGTCCCCGTGGCGCCGGTGGGGCCCGTACCTGAGCGAACGGGCCTGGGGCACGGTGCGCGAGGACTACAGCGCGGACGGCAACGCGTGGGACTTCTTCCCCCACGAGCACGCCCGATCGCGGGCGTATCGCTGGAACGAGGACGGCCTGGCCGGGATCTGCGACGACCGCCAGCTGCTGTGCTTGGCGCTGGCCTTCTGGAACGGGCGCGACCCCATCCTCAAGGAGCGGGCGTTCGGGCTGAGCGGCCCCCAGGGCAACCACGGAGAGGACGTCAAGGAGTACTGGTGGTACCTGGACAGCACGCCGACGCACTCCTGGATGCGCTGGCGCTACATGTACCCGCAGGCGGAGTTCCCCTACGACCGCCTCGTCAACGAGAACCGCCGTCGCGGCCGCGACGATCCGGAGTACGAGCTGCTCGATACCGGGGTCTTCGACGACGGGCGCTACTGGGAGATAACCGCCGACTACGCCAAGGCCGCCCCTGACGACCTGCTGATCCGCATCACCGTCCGCAACGCCGGGCCGGATCCCGCCACGCTCCACGTGCTGCCGACGCTGTGGTTTCGCAACACGTGGTCCTGGGAGGCGGAGACCCTCCAACCCGAGATCGCCCCGGTCGACGGGGCGCTGGTGGCCGACCACGCCGAACTGGGCCGCCGATGGCTCTCGAGCTCGGATTCCCCGGCAGCGCTGTTCTGCGACAACGAGACCAACGCGAATGCTCTGTTCGGCCCCGACGCCCGCCAGGCGACCCGCTACCCCAAGGACGCGATCAACGATCACGTCACCCAGGGGGCGGACACGGTCAACCCGGGGCGGCGCGGCACCAAGGCGGCGCTTCATCACCGGCTGACGGTGCCGGCCGGCGGGTCGGCGACGATTGCGCTGCGACTGCGCGACTCAGACCCCGGCGGCGCCGGGGTGGGAGACGACTTCGCCGAGGTGATGGCGGCGCGCGCGCGCGAGGCCGACGCCTTCTACGCCGAGCTCACCCCGGCCTCGGCCTCCGCCGACGACGCGCTCATCCTGCGCCAGGCGTTCGCCGGGATGCTGTGGTCCAAGCAGTTCTTCCACTTCGACGTGCGCCGCTGGCTGGAGGGCGACCCGGCGTACCCGCCGCCGCCGCCCGAGCGCCTCTCGGGCCGCAACCACGAGTGGACGCACCTCAACAACCGCGACGTCATCTCGATGCCCGACAAGTGGGAGTACCCGTGGTACGCCGCCTGGGACCTGGCCTTCCACTGCGTCGCCCTGGCCCACGTCGACCCGGAGTTCGCCAAGTCCCAGCTGATCCTGCTCTGCCGCGAGTGGTACGTGCACCCCAACGGCCAGCTTCCGGCCTACGAGTGGAACTTCTCCGACGTCAACCCGCCGGTCCAGGCGTGGGCGGCGCTGCGCGTGCACGAGATCGCCGGCGACGACGACTTCGACTTCCTGGCCCGGGTGCTGCACAAGCTGCTGCTCAACTTCAACTGGTGGGTCAACCGCAAGGACGTGGAGGGCGACAACCTGTTCGAGGGCGGCTTCCTGGGCCTGGACAACATCGGCCCCTTCGACCGCTCCAAGTTGCCCGTCGACGGCGTCCTGGAACAGTCCGACGGGACGGCGTGGATGGCCATGTACTGCCAGGACCTGCTGGAGATGGCGCTGGCGCTCACCAGCCACGACCGCGTCTACGAGGACCTGGCGACCAAGTTCTTCGAGCACTTCGCCCTCATCGGCTCGGCGCTCAACGAAAAGGGACTGTGGAACGAGCAGGACGGCTTCTACTACGACGTCCTACGCACGGGCGGCGACGCCATCCCGCTGCGCGCCCGCTCAGTGGTCGGGCTGCTGCCGCTGGCCGCGGTGACCACGATCGGCCCCAAGACGATGGCCGCCCTGCCGGACTTCGCCGCCCGCGTGCACTGGTTCGTGGAGAACCTGCCGCTGGGCAAGGTGGTCCAGCACATGGAGTCCCCGGTGCACGCGGGCTGGCGGATGCTCTCGATCGTCAGCGAGAACCAGCTGCGGCGACTGCTGGGCGCAATGCTCGATCCCGACGAGTTCCTCTCAGACCACGGCCTGCGCGGTCTCTCCCGCCGCCATCTCCGCCAGCCGCTGACGATCGAGGTCGGCGGCGTCACCGACACGCTGGATTACGAGCCCGCCGAGTCACGGACCGGCCTGTTCGGCGGCAACTCCAACTGGCGCGGGCCGGTGTGGTTCCCCATCAACTTCCTGCTCATCGAGACGCTCCGCGTTTACCACCGCTTCCTCGGCGACGCCTTCACCATCGAGTTCCCCACCGGCGACGGCGACCAGCTCACCCTGGCCGAGGTCGCCGACGAGCTCGCCGACCGGCTCATCGCCATCTTCGGCAAGGGGCCCGAGGGCCGCCGGCCAGTGCTCGGCAGCTACCGCCTGCCCCCGGACGACCCGGCGTGGAACGACCTCATCCCGTTTCACGAGTACTTCCACGGCGACACCGGCGCCGGTCTGGGCGCCTCCCATCAGACCGGATGGACGGGGCTGGTGGCCAACCTGATCATCGGCCGGGGTCGGACGTGAGGCGGGGTGCGCTGCCCGCCCTCGCCGCCGCATGCATCGCCGCGACGGGGTGCGGGGGCCACACGGCGACCAAGCAGGATGTGATCGCGCGGGGCAATGCGATCTGCGCGGGCGCGCTGCGCGATCTGCGTGCGACCCCGTACCCGGCTTCGGGAAAGACGTCGCTGGCGAACCTGGCCGCCTACATGGACGCGGTCCTTCCGATCGTGCAACGCGAGGTCTCCAGTCTCCGCGCGCTGCCGAGGCCGGCCGCGGACCGGCGCCTCCTGAACCAGTACGTCGCGGCTGTCTCTAGCTCCGCGTCCGCATACCGCTCGCTCGCCGAGGCCGCCAGGCGAGGCGATCAGGCCGGCGTCAACCAAGCACTCGCGACCTTACAGGCCAACCCCGCGGCGACCCTGGCCGGCCGGTACGGCATCAACGAGTGCGCGACCGCCGGCAGCACCGCCGTCCCGCGTTAGAAGCCCACGTGGCGGATTAGACCGCTAACCGGCGCAGTAGCGATTGCCACCTTCGCCTAGGCACTGCCTATATATTCGCCAGATGCTAAAGACCCTCTTTGCCCTAGGCCGTCCGGCACGGCCTCGCAACTTCCGCTCGCGGGCCGGCGCCGCCGGCAAGCTGCCATCCGCCCTGCTGCTGAGCTTTGTGGCCGCAGCGATCATGATGATCGCCCCTGCGCTCGCGAATGCGGACAGTCCGTCAACGTCTGACCGTCATCGGCACCAGCGACGTGAGCGACTCGGGGCTGATCCCCAACGTCATCCAGCCGGGTTTCACCAAGGCCTATCCGCAGTTCACCTTCAAGTACATCGGCACCGGCACCGGCAACGCGATCGCCCAGGCCGAGTCCGGAGCCGCGGGAGCGAGCAACCTGATCGTCCACGCCGCAACGCTGGAGAACCAGTTCGTGGCGGGCGGATACTCCTACCCGAGACAGTTCGGCAACGCGCTGTGGATCAACGACTTCGTGCTGGCCGGACCGAACTCTGACCCGGCCGGGGTATGGCCCCCGGGAACGAATGACATCGCTCAGGCGTTCGCGGCGGTTGCGGCCGCCGGGATCAGCGGTAAGGCGACTTCGTCTCACGCGGCGGCACGCCCGGCACGACCGTGGCAGGAGCACGGCATCTGGACGCTGGTCTCCAGCTCGGGGCTCAGCCCCGCGGGCCTCGCACTGTGCACTGTCAGCGCTGCGGACGGTGGCGGCGAGACGCCGATCGCTCCCGGCATGGCGTGGCCGCTCGGACCGCCGTGTCCGGGCGGCGCTGCCCCCGGCCGCCGACCTGCCCACGTGGTACGTCAGCGACGGGGCTGACCCAGGGCCCCAACGTTGTGGCGGCCAACGCCTGCAACGGCTATCCGAGCGGCCCCAACTCGTGCTACGTCCTACACCGACAGCGGCACGTATGACTATCTGGCGTCGGGGACCGATCCGGCGGGCGCGATCCCGGCGCTGAAGGTCGTCTCCAGCGACAACAGCGCGTCGGCCCCTGGCGGCGCATTTGAGCTGACCAACTACTTCCACGGCTACATCATCAATCCCGCCAAGCCCGGTCAGACAGATCAATCTGCCCGCCGCGCAGGACTTCATGAACTACATCACCTCGCCGGCGGTTCAGGCGCAGGTGGCGGCAGTACCTGGCCAGCGACCCCGGGGCGCGCCGTTCACGCCGACGGCGTCGCCGCTCCTCACAAGCTCGAAGATTCCCAGCACGTTCCTCGCGACCGGCGGCAAGAAGCTGACGATCACCGGGACCCTGACCAACGCTCAGCCGGGATACCCGGTGCTCTCGGGCAAGCCAGTCGCGGTCGACAAGGTCGTCAACGGGCTGCCGGTTTCGGTGGCAACGGGCAAGTCAGACAGTCAGGGCAAGTACAGCATCAGCTTTGTACCGCCCACGACCGGCTCGTATCAGGTGACCACGGCCGAGATCGCGCAGGTTGAGGAACCGAGCCTCAATCCGGTGTTCGGCGACGTGCTCTCACCCAGCGCCACCACAGCCGTGAAGGTCACGGTGCACAGCGTCATCACCGGGCTGACGGCGAGGAACCAGGGCGGACAGGCACTGATCTTCGGGTCGGTGTCCCCGTCCACCGGACACGTGAAGGCGACGGTGACCCTGTTCGCCAAGCAGGCCGGATCCAAGAAGGGATTCAAGAAGATCGCGACCGACAAGCTCGCGTCCAGTGACGCCAACTGGGCCTCGGCGGTCACGCTGGCCCCGGGCAAGTGGCTGGTCCAGGCCAAGTACCAGGATCCGGGCCAGGTCGTCGCGGCGCCCTCGCGCACCGTCAAGGTGACCGTCAGCGCCAAGCCCAAGACGAGCGTGAGCTTCGGTTCGGTCAAGGTCTCCAAGGGCGGATCGATCACCGTCAAGGGCTCGATCAAGCCGGGGGCGGTCGAGAGTGGAGCGACGATCGAGGTGCTGGCAATGAAGACCGCCGGCGGACCCCCGAAGTTCGGCGAGAAGACCACCGTCAAGGTCAAGAGCGGCAAGACGAGCTTCACCGCGAAGTTCAAGCTCAAGCAGGGCTTCCGCTGGGTGCTGCGACTCGTGAACGAACAGACCGGACAGTCCACGAGTGACACGAAGCTCAAGACGGTCAACGTCAAGTAGGCGTCGTTGCGCTCAGCTGAGCGACGCAGTCTCGCCAGCCGCCGCCCCAGGGCTCTCCCGGGGCGGCGGTTCGCGTTTGTGCCCGCGGTGGCGCTCGCGGCGGCGTTCGGCTGCGCCTGGCCGGCGGCGGCGCCGGCCGATCAGTCCGTCGTCAGCGCCACGATCTACCCGTCGTCAGCGGGCCACGCCAGTCATGTCACCGTCGCGCTCCAGACGCTGGCGGCGTGCCCCGAGTACTCGGGGTCCAATCCGATCTATCTCTACCCCCCGGGACAACCGTTTCAGCTCACCCAGACCACGTGGCTTCTGTCCACGGTGATCAGTTGCGGCTTGCAGATCCCGATCAGCGACGTCAACGACGTCCAGGTCCTCAATCCCACTCACGGCTTCCAGGCTCCCCTCTCCAACGCGGACCTGACGGACCCGAGCCGCTACCAGGACGCACAGGCGCCCGACGCGCTACCGGTGATCTCCGTCGATGGAACGGAGAACCAGACCACCTACATCCGCCCGTTCCGGGGTGGAGCCGACGCCAACGCGCGCGATGAGGTGACCGAGACGGGAGCCCCCATCACCGTGGTGGTGTACGCCAACGGTCCGCCGCTGATCGTGCATGCCTCCGCCCGGACCCTGTCCGCGACGGCGACTGCAACCACGGCGAAGCTCAGCGCCACCGTGCAGACCGCCTCCGGCGTCCAGGTGGCGCCATCCGCACTGACCTGGAGCTGGACCTTTGGCGATGGGGGCACCTCGTCGGCGGCGTCCCCGACGCACCGGTTCGCCCCCGGGAGCTATGAGGTCAGCGTCCAGGTGACCCAGGTTGCCGGCGGCGCGGGTGGTACGGCCACCATCCAGTTCCGCACGCCCGCCAAGCCGACGTCCGGCCACACGAACCAAACCGGAGGCACCAAGCCCACGAAGTCCACGTCACCGACGGGCACTGAGAACGGCACGCACAGCAAGGACCATGGTGGCACGAAGGGCTCAGGAGGCTCGGGCGGCGCGCCGTCGACGACGACCTCGTCTCAGTCGACGACGACTACGCAGTCGACGACGACGGCGAGCACATCCACGCAATCGGCGACCAGCACGGCCTCCGCCACGACCCCGCCGGCGAAAGCGCCCCCGCCCCCCAGGCGGCCGCGGAGAAGGGCACCCGCGCGGCGTGCGCGCGCCACCGCCCCGTCGCCCGCCGCGTCTCTGGTCACCGGACGCCTGATCAGCGACGTCACCACGGTGCCGGCAGGATCCAGTCCGCTCGTCCACCCCGCGGCGGCCGCGGCGGCCCCGTCGCAGGTTCGTCAGGCGACCAGCTCGCGGAGCCTCGCCGCGCCCGGGGCCGCGCTTGCCGTCGCGCTGCTGCTCGGCCTCGGGGCCACGTGGGAGCTGCGAGGGCGCCGTCGCGGGCGAGACGTGCTTCCGGGCGGCTGAGGGCGCGCCCGTGCCAGCATCGCTGACGTTCTCGTGATCTTCGCGCTCACCACCCACGACATCAACGACGTGATCTTTCACGTCGCCAGCGTCCTGCAGATCCCGGTCCTCATCCTGGCGCTGCTGGCGCTCGCGTCGGTCATCTTCGAGCTGGGCAGCTACCTCGTCGAGGTGACCGGCCGTCGCAAACGGCGGTTCGAGACCCTGTCCGAGGGCGCCGACCGCGCTCGCAGCGCACTGGTGGCTGGCGATCGCACCGCGGCCGAGCGGGCCGTCAGCGGGGTCCCGCGGAGTCCCGCGATGGCGCGCACCCTGGCCTTCATCATCGCCCACGCTCGCACGGCGGAGGGCGATCATCAGCTCAACAAGGCGTTGGCCGATTTCGACTTCGAGTCGCAGCGTCGGCTTGCCCGGACACGGTTACTCGTCCGCGCCGGCCCGGCGCTGGGGCTCATGGGGACCCTGATCCCGTTGTCTCCGGCGCTGACCGGCCTTGCCAACGGCAACACGGCGGCCCTGAGCGAGAATCTGCGGGTGGCCTTCAGCGTCACCGTCGTCGGCCTGCTCATCGGGGCCGTGGCCTTCGGGCTCTCACTGTCTCGGGACCGCATGTACGGCCAGGACCTGTCTGACCTCGAGTACGTCGCCGCAATCGTCAGCGACACCCGGCCCACTGGAGGCGAGCCTTGATCACAGTCACCCCCCGCGCGCGCAGCCGCGAGGATCGCGCCGGCGATCCGCTCGACGGCCTGGTGAACCTGTTCGATCTCGGGATCGTGCTCTCGGTGGCGTTCCTGCTTGCCGCGTTGTCCTCGCTGCACCTCAGCTCGACGATCACGCGCCACGGCCTGCGCCCCACCACCCCCACCGAGATCCGGATCCGGCCCGGTCAGAAGGTGGCGCCGTTACCCAAGCCCGGCCAGCGGACGATCGGGCGCGGCAGCCAGGTCGGCGTGGTCTATCGCCTCGCCAACGGCCAACTCGTCTACGTCCAGAACGCGACGACCGCGAAGAAGCCCTGAGGTGGGGTTCATCTGGCACGAGGTGCGCAGCGCCATCCCGCTCATCGCCGGCGGGAATGGATACATCCTGGCGGTCACGTGGGTCACCATCCGCATCGCCGCGGTCTCGACGGCGGCGGCGCTGATCATCGGGCTTCCGATCGGTCTGATCATCGGGCTCGGGCGCTTCCGCGGCCGCCGAGCGCTGCATCTCCTCGCCAACGCCAGCCTGGCGCTCCCGCCGGTGATCGTCGGCGTGTTTGTCCTCTTGCTGACGCTCCCGCAGGGCCCGTTCGGCTCGTTGCACTACGCGTTCACCATCAAGGCGGTGTACGTGGCGCAGACCATCCTCGCCCTTCCGTACATCATCGCGCTGACACCTGCTGCGATCCAAGGCCTCCCGCCCGGACTGCTCGCGCAGGCGCGCATTCTGGGCGCGGGGCGGCGGCACCTCTCGGTCCTCGCGCTGCGCGAGGCGAAGATCGGTGTGCTGGCCGCGATCATCGCCGCGCTCGGCGCGTCGCTGTCGGAGGTGGGCGCCGTCATCATCGTCGGCGGGAACATCCAGAACTACGACCAGACACTCGCCAGTGCCGTGGTCCAGCAGGTCAACGACTACGCCGACTACCCGTACGCGGTCGGCATCTCGCTCGTCCTGCTGGGTCTGATCGTCCTGCTGATCGGGACCCTCACGGTCATCCAGCAGCGATCCGGCGGACTGCACCTGCGCTTCCGGACCGGCTTCGAGACATGAACCTCCTGTGGCAGGTTCTCCAAAGGGCGGTGCCGCTGATCGGGCACGGCGACCCGTACCTGTTCAGCGTCATCTGGTTCACGATCCAGGTGGCTGCGATCGCCACCGCCGCGGCGGCCGTGATCGGGCTGCCGATCGGGCTGGCGATCGGTCTCGGGCGGTTCCGGGGCCGGGGGATACTTCAGATCCTGGCCAACGCCAGCCTGGCGCTGCCGCCGGTGGTCGTCGGGTTGTTCCTGTTTCTGCTGTTCGTGCCGCAGGGCCCGCTCGGCCCGCTCCACCTGACGATCACCAGGCGCGCCGTGTTCATCGCCCAGACGGTCCTGGCGATCCCGTACGTCGTGGCGCTGTCGGCCGCAGCGGTACAGGGCCTTCCCGGCGGGCTCGTCGCCCAGGCGCGCCTTCTCGGCGCGGGCCGGCTCCAGGTCAGCACGCTGGCGCTGCGCGAGGCGCGGATCGGCATCGTCGCGGCGCTGCTGGCCGCGCTCGGCACCGGCCTCGCGGAGGTGGGGGCCATCGTTCTCGTCGGAGGCAACGTCTACGGCTATGACCAGACGCTGGCCAGCGCCGCGCTCTACGAGGCCAACGCCGCCCATTACGACGAGGCCGTCGCCATCTCAATCGTGCTGACTGCGCTCATCGTCCTTGTCATGGTCACGGCCGGACTGCTCCAGCATCAGGGCGGGGGGATTCGCATGCGCTTCCGCTCGACGACGGGACCCGCTTGAGCACGGGTGCGACCCTCCTGGAGTGCCGCGGCCTGAGCGTCCGGCGCGGTGATCGGGAAATCGTGCACCACGTCAGCTTCGAGCTGCGTTGCGGCGAACTGGTGGCGCTGCTCGGGCCCAACGGGGCCGGCAAGAGCACCCTGCTCGACGCGCTGGGCGGAGCACTGGCGCCTGCGCAGGGGGAGATCGTTCGCCACGGACGCGTCGCGACCGCCCTTCAGGCCCCTGATCTGGCCCGGCGCAGAGTGCTGGACAACGTCAAGCTGGCCCTCGCCTGGTGGGGCGTTCCGCGGGCCGAGCGGGCACGGCGAGCGTCGCAGGCGCTGGCGACGATGCGGGCCGAGCACCTGGCAGCGCGCACCGCGGCGACGCTGTCCGGAGGCGAGCGGCGCCGTGTCCACCTGGCGCGCGTCCTGGCGCTGGCGCCCGATGTGCTCCTCCTCGACGAGCCGTTTGCCGGGCTCGACGCTGAGGTCCGGGCCACGCTGCTCCAGGACTCCGTCTCCGCGCTGCGATCGGACACCCGAGCCACCCTCGTCGTCGTCCACGACCGCACCGAGGCGTGGGCGCTGGCCGACCGTCTGCTGATCCTCATCGACGGGGCGCTGGCGGCGTCGGGCCCGCCCCGGGACCTGCTGGAACACCCACCGACACCCGCCGTCGCTCGGTTCCTCGGCTACGACGGCTGGCTGGCCGACCGGGGCGACACCCTGCTGACGCGGCCCCCCGACGTGGTGCTCGATCCACGCGGTCCGGTCGTGGCGCGCGTGGTGGGGGCGATGGCGCTCGAGGACGGGTTTCGGCTGGAGCTGGCGCTGGAGAGCGGCCGGCTCTACGCGGTGGCGCCCCTGCCCGCCCCCCGCGTCGGCGACACGGTGCGGCTGCGGCTGGACGGCGGGGTCCGCTTCCCCGCCGACGACCTGGTCCCAGCCCCACTTGACGAGTTTGCGATGCTCAAGACATGAGCCAACACACCTGCACCCATCTGAACACCGTGCAGGTGACCGAGCTTCCCGCCGCGGTGGACGGATGCGAGGACTGCCTGCGCGAGGGCGGCGTGTGGCTGCACCTGCGGATCTGCCTCGAGTGCGGGCACGTCGGCTGCTGCGACGACTCCCCCAACCGTCACGCCAGCGCCCACGCCGCCGCCACCTCGCACCCGATCATCCGCTCGCTGGAGCCCGGCGAGGAGTGGTGCTGGTGCTTCGTCGACGAGTTGGGCATGCTCATCCCCCAGGTCACCGGCGCGACGCGGATCCCGCGGTCGCCGATGCTCTCCTAGCCGCTCGATGTCGACCGCCGAGCCTCGCCGCGCGACGATCCTCGCCGTCGACGATGAGCCGACTGTGCTGGCCGCGGTGGCGCGGGACCTGCGCCGCGGCTTCGGCGAGCACTACCGGATCCTGCGGGCCGGCTCCGGGCCCGAAGCGCTCGAGCTCCTGACCGAGATGCGCCGGCGCGGCGAGATGTTGGCGATGATCGTCGCCGACCAGCGGATGCCAGGGATGGAGGGCACCGAACTGCTGGTCAAGGCGCGACAGATCTACCCCGAGGCCAAGCGGGTGCTGCTCACCGCCTACGCCGACACGCAGGCGGCGATCGCCGCCATCAACGAGGTGGCGCTGGACTACTACCTGCTCAAACCCTGGGACCCGCCCGAGGAGCAGCTCTTTCCGATCGTGCAGGACCTCCTCACCACCTGGGAGGCCGGTGCGGCGCTCGAGGCCGGCGGCGTGCGCGTGATCGGCCACCGCTTCTCCAAGGACACCCACGACCTGCGCGACTTCCTGGCGCGCAACCGCGTCCCCGGGCGCTGGCTGGACGTGGAGCGCGAGAGCGAGGCCCGCGAGCTGCTCACGGTGGCCGGGGTGCCCGAGGATCGCCTGCCGGTGGTGCTGCTGGAGGACGGCGACGTGCTCGAGCGCCCGACGGTGCTCGAGCTCGCCGAGCGCCTCGGCGTCGCCGCGGCGCCCGCATCGGACCACTACGACCTCGTGATCGTCGGCGGCGGCCCCGCAGGCCTGGCGGCGGCGGTGTACGGCGCGTCGGAGGGGCTGCGGACGGTGATGGTCGAGCGCGAGGCGCCCGGCGGGCAGGCCGGGCAGTCCAGCCGGATCGAGAACTACCTCGGCTTCCCCAACGGCCTCTCGGGCTCCGAGCTGACCCAGCGGGCCACGATGCAGGCGCGCCGCCTCGGCGCCGAGCTGCTGTCGGTCTCGGACGTCGTCTCGCTGAAGGTCGAGGGCGCCGGGCGGATCGTCGAGCTGGCCGGCGGCGTGGAGCTGAGCGCCAACACGGTGCTCGTCGCCTCCGGGGTCTCGTACCGCATGATGCCCGCGCCGGGGTTCTCGGACTTCACCGGGGCCGGCGTCTACTACGGCGCCGCGCTCACCGAGGCCAAATCCTGCGAGGAGCAGCACGTCGTCGTCATTGGCGCGGCCAACTCGGCCGGCCAGGCGGCGGTGCACTTCGCCGGCTTCGCCAGCCGTGTGACCATGCTCGTCCGCGGCGACTCGCTGGCCAAGTCGATGTCGGCCTACCTGATTGCGCAGATCGAGACGCTTGGCAATGTCGAGGTGCTGACCCGCACCCAGGCGATCGAGGCGTCGGGCGACAACGGCCGGCTGAAGCGCCTGCGCCTCCGCGGCCCGGACGGGGACGAGCGCACCGAGGACGTCGACGCCTGCTTCGTGTTCATCGGCGCCGTGCCCCGAACGGACTGGCTGGACGGCGTGGTGGCCCGCGACGAGCGGGGCTTCATCCTCGCCGGCCCCGATGCTCGCGACCACGGCTGGCCGCTGCAGCGCGAGCCGCGGACACTGGAGACGAGCGTGCCGGGCGTGTTCGTGGCCGGCGACGTGCGGGCCCGCTCGATCAAGCGGGTCGCCTCCGCCGTCGGCGAGGGTTCGATGGCCGTCTCGCTCATCCACGAGTATCTCGCCGAGGCATGAGGACATGAGTCACCCGACCGTCGCCGACCTGCGCCCGATCGACCTGTTCACCGAGCTCTCGGACGAGGAACTCCAGGCCTGGTGTGACGCCGCCGAGCTCAAGGACATCCCGGCCGGCACGGTGGTGGCCAAGCAGGACGAGACCAGGACCGGGCTCGTCCTCATCCTGGAGGGCACGATCGAGGCGCTCGTCCAGGACGGCACGGGCGACGAGCCGATCGGCAACCATGTCGCCCCGACGTGGATGGGCGCGATCCCGACGCTGGTGGGCGGCCCCTCGGCGGTCCGCATGGTCACGCGCGGTGATGTGCGCGTGGCGGTCATCCCGCCCGCCGTCTTCGTCGATCTCGTCCGCGCCCATCTGCCGGTGTTCCACCGTGTGATGGCCAAGGTGCGCCCGGTGACCCGCCGGATCAGCCAGATGGCCGCCAACCGCGAGCGGCTGGCCGCGCTCGGGACGATGTCCGCCGGCCTGGCCCACGAGCTCAACAACCCGGCCTCGGCGGCCCGGCGAGCCGCGTCTGACCTCGCCGACGCGCTCGACGTGCTGACGGCGACGGTCGGGCTGCTCGTGGAGTCCGGTATCGAGCGCGAGCAGGCCGCCGAGCTGGTCGCCCTACAGCGCGAGGCGGCGGCGACGTACGCCGATGCCGAGCCGCTCTCGGCGCTCGACGCCGCCGATGCCGAGGACGCGGTCTCCGACGCCCTGGCCGAGGCGGGCGTCGCGGAGCCCTGGCGGATCGCCGAGACGCTGGTCTCGGCCGGCATCGACCCGCCGTTTGTGGCCCGCGTGGCCGACGCCGCCGGCCCGGCGACCGCGGCCACTCTGCGCTGGATCGCCGCGTCGCTCGGCGCGCGCCAGCTGTCGGCAGAGCTGCGCGACTCCACCGATCGCATGAGCCAGCTGGTCAAGGCGATCAAGTCCTATGCCTACATGGACCGCGGCCAGGTCGTCCAGGTGGACGTGCACGAGGGGCTGGACACGACGCTCACCCTGCTCAAGCACAAGCTCAAGCGCACCCAGATCGAGGTGGAGCGCGATTACGACCCCGCCCTACCGCAGCTCACCGTCCACGGCGCGGAGCTCAACCAGGTGTGGACCAACCTGCTGGACAACGCCATCGATGCGGTCGGGGACACGGGCCACATCACCATCACCACCCGTGCTGACGGCGATTGCGCCGAGGTCGACATCGCCGACGACGGCCCCGGCGTCCCCGCCGACATCCGCGATCGCGTCTTCGACCCCTTCTTCACCACCAAGGAGGTCGGCAGCGGGACCGGGCTCGGGCTCGACACCGCTCGCCGGATCCTCGTCGAGCGCCATCACGGCAGCCTCACCCTGGAGTCGCGCCCCGGCCGGACGGTGTTCCGGGCCCGGCTGCCGATCAACGGCGCCCGGCGCTGATGGCTGGGCCGGCCAGCCCCCGCACCAAGCAACTCGCGCTCATCACGGCCATCCTGGCCTCGGCCATCGCCGCCGTGGACTCCACCGCCGTCAACGTGGCGCTCCCGGCGATCAGCCGCGACCTCGGCGGCGGGTTCGCCGCCCAGCAGTGGGTCTCCAACTCCTACCTGCTGACGCTGAGCGCGCTCATCCTGCTCGCCGGCTCGCTGACCGACAAGCTCGGCGAACGGCGGGTGTTCACCGCCGGCGTGGCCGGGTTCGGGATCGGCTCCGCCCTGTGCGCCGCGTCGCCGACGATCGGGGTGCTCATCGTGGCCCGGTCGCTGCAGGGCGTCTCCGGGGCGTTGCTGACGCCGGCGGCGCTGGCCATCATCGTGTCGGTGTTCCCCAAGGAGGAGCGCGGCGGGGCGATCGGGACGTGGACGGCGTGGGGCGGCATCGGCATCCTCGCCGGTCCGATCATCGGCGGCCAGATCGTCGACTCGGCGTCGTGGCGCTGGATCTTCATCATCAACGTGCCGCTGGTGATCATCGCCCTGGCGCTGTCACGCGTGGCCGTACCTGGCCGCGCCCACGGCATGCCCGACACCCGCATCGACTGGACGGGCGCCGCGCTCGCCGCGCTGGGGCTGGCCGGGATCTCGTTCGGGCTGATCGAACAGCCGGTGCTGGGGTGGTCGGACCCCGGGGTGTGGGGCGCGCTCCTGGCCGGCACAGCGCTTTTCGTTGCCTTCATCGTGCACGAGGCGCGCACCCCCGCGCCGATGCTCCCCCTCGAGCTGTTTCGCCATCGCAACTTCTCAGTGGCCAACGCGCAGACGTTCGTCATGTACGGCGGGATCGGCCTGCTCGGGTTCTTCGTCACCATCTACCTCCAGCAGGTCGCGGGGTGGAGCGCGCTCGGGTCGGGGGTGACCGGGCTGATCCCCACTGTGGTGATGTTCTTCCTGTCGGCGCGCATGGGCCGACTGGCGGACAAATACGGGCCGCGACCGTTCCTGACGGTCGGACCGCTATTCGTGGCGGCGGGGTTCGCGCTCATGGAGCGCTACGGGACGACGGTGTCGTTCCTCACCGACGTGCTTCCGGCGCTGCTGGTGTTCTCGTTCGGCCTGTCGCTGACCGTGGCTCCGCTCACCGCCACCGTGCTCGCCGATGCCAGTGAGATGGACGCCGGGATCGCCTCGGCGGTCAACAACGCCATCGCCCGCACCGGGAGCCTGGTCGCGGTGGCCGCGGTCGGCGCCGTCGTCGCCACGTTCTACGGCGCGCAGCTCAACCACCGCCTCGGGCACCGTCTGCCGGCGTCCAGCCAGGCCGCGCTGCGCGACGCCGCGCACCACACGTTCGGAACGATCGACTCCTCCGCCGTGCCCTCCGCCAAGCGCGCCTTCGTGCGCCACACGACCGCCCTCGCCGGCGAAGACGCGTTCCACGTCGCGATGGGAGTCGCCAGCGTGCTCCTGGCGCTGGCGGGCCTCGGCGGCCTCGCCATCCACGGCAAGCCCCGGACCACGGTCGCGGCCGGAGACTGCGCCGGTGGTCAGCTCGCGGGCCAGCCCCAGCTGGTGGTGGCCGAGCTGCCAGGCGCTGAGGAGAAGGCCGGCGCCCGCTGAGGTGGGCTCACACCGCCAGGTCCTGGTAGTCCTCGTGCGTCTGAATGAACCACGCAACGAACGGGCAGACGGCGCGCACGGTCAGGCCACGGCCCCGCGCGTCGTCCAGGGCGTCTCGCACCAGCCGGCTGCCCAGGCCCCGTCGCTGGCGCGCCGGGTCGGTCTCGGTGTGCAGAAAGGTGATGACCCCGGGTGACAGACGGTAGGTGACAAACCCGGCACGCTCGCCGTCCACGGTGATCTCATAGCGCTCGGCCTTCCGGTTGTCGCCAACCGTGATCTCCATTGGGTCACCCTCTCCGCGTCAGGCCCCTGTGAATCATCTCCACCAGTGTGGAGTAGCTCTCGTCGAGCGACAGCGGGATCCCGAAGCCGCCCTCGCGCTCCAGCACCACGAACCCGTGCAACGCCGACCTGACCGCCCGGACGGCGTGGATGGCGGCGTCGCCGTCCAGGTCGTAGGCGCCGAGCACCGCCAGGAGGACCCCCACCACCGCGGCGCCCGCCGCCTGGTTCTCCTCGCGCTCGGAGGCCACCTGCATGGCGGCGTAGCTGCCGGGGTGGGCGTGGGCGTAGGCGCGGTACGCGCCCGCCACCCCCCGCAGGGCGTCGGCCCCCGAGCGGCCGGCGGCGGCCAGCTGCAGCCGGGTGGCGAGCTCCCGGGCGCCGCGGGCCCCCATCCGCGCCCGCAGGTCGGGCAGGCCGCCGACGTGGGCGTACAGGGACGGCGTGCGGATCCCGAGCGCCGCAGCCAGCCGGGCCAGCGTGAGCCGCTGCAGGCCCACATCGTCGGCGAGCCCGGCGGCGGCGGTCACGACGGCCTCGGTGTCCAGGCCGGCGCGCGGCATCAGCGGGCCGCGCGGGCGATGGCGGCGTCCATCGCCGCGGCCGGCGACGGGACCGCACGGCCATGGCCGACGACGAGCAGCGCCGGATCCAGGGCACGCAGGACGCGGGCGGAGCGCAGATCCTCGCCCTTGTCGAAGGTCGCCATCGCTGCCAGCGGGAAGCGCCAGTAGTAATGGTTGGAGACCTGGGTGGTGCCGAAGGTGGTGAATACGTCGCCGGCGATGAGCGTCCGGTCGCGGGTGTCGAGAAAGGCGACGTGACCCGGAGAGTGGCCGGGGCTGGCGATGACCTCGAGACTGCCGACGGTGTCGCCGGGCGCCAACCGCACATCCGGAGCCCAGGTGACCTTGGGCCAGCTTCCGGTCAGCTTGCCCTCGACGACCTTCTCGCCGGCGAGGATACGGGCGTCGAGCTCGGGCAGCAGCACCTGAACGCCGGCGCCGAGCTTGTCCTTGAGCTCACCCACCGAGCCGACGTGGTCGCCGTGGCCGTGGGTCAGGGCGATGCGCCGGATCGGCGCGCCGGCCGCGGTGGCGGCGGCGATGAGCGCGTCACCGGTGCGGGGCATCGTCGTGTCCACCAGCGTGAACCCGTCGTCCTCGCGCACGAGGTAGGCGTTGACGAAGCCGTAGCGCGTGAGCTGGATGAGGCGGTCGTTGAGCGGGGTGGTCTTCATGATGTTCTCCGTGTGGCCGAGTTCCTAATGTAATTAGGATAGTAACTAATACCATTAGGCATGTCAAGTCCTATGCTCGATCCCGTGGTTCGTCGGCGTCCCGTGATCGCTTGACGCCGGTTCGGGCATGCCGGCGCGTCGCGGTGGGCGTGACCGCGCTCCTCCTCGCCGCCGGCGTGAGCGCCTGCGGCGGCTCCTCCTCGACGCCGCAGTCGACGCTGCACAGCTACCTGACGGCGTGGAGCCGCGGTGACTGGCCCGCAATGCGCAAGCTCGCGGCCAGCCCGCCCGCCAGGTTCACGACCCTAAACGCCGCCGCGTTCGCCGCGCTCGGAGTCAGGACGGCGAGCTTCAGCGCCGGGCGGGTGAGCCAGAAGAGATCCAGAGCCCAGGCGCGCGTGACGCAGAGCTACGCCCTGCCGCGGGTCGGCGCATGGAGGACCGCCACCACCGTCCACCTCGTGCAGCGCAACGGCGTCTGGAAGGTGGCCTGGACCCCGGCCACCATCAACCCGGCGCTCCACGGCGGCGACCGCCTCGCCACCGTCAGGGACTGGCCGCCGCGTGCCGGCATCACGGGCGCCAACGGTGCGCCGCTCATCGCCGCTCGGCACCTGGTCAACGTCGGCCTCGTCGGCAGCCGCATCAAGAACGCCGCGCAGGTGAGTGCCGACCTCATCGGCGCCGGTGCCGGTGCCGCCGCGGTCAACGCGGCGCTGGCCCAGGCCAAGGCGCATCCCACGTTCTTTGAGCCGGTCTTCCAGGTCTCGCAGACGCGCTTTGAGCAGCTCAAGGCCCAGCCCGGTCCGAGCAACGTGTACGCGGTGCCGGGGACCCAGTTTGAGCAGGTCAGCGCGCGCAGCGCGATCACGCCGCAGCTCGCCGCCCACCTCGTCGGCACGGTCGGGCCCATCACCGCCGACCAGCTCAAAGCGCTCGGGCCGCCCTATGACGCCTCCAGCCAGGCGGGCCAGACCGGCCTGGAGTACGCCGCCGAGCGCCAGCTCGCCGGTACCCCCACGACTAAGGTCATCGTCGAAACGCCCGGCGGAGCGCTGGTCAGGGCGCTGGCGTCGTTCCCGGGCCACCCGGGCCGCCCGCTGCGCACCAGCCTCGACCCCCGCGTGCAGCGCGCCGCCGAGACGGCGCTGGCGGGCGTACACAAGAACGTCGCCATGGTGGCGATTCGCGCCTCCACCGGTCAGGTGCTCGCCGTGGTCTCAGACCCCGTCTCCGTGGCCTACAACCAGGCCCTGCAGGGCGCCTACCCGCCGGGCTCGACGTTCAAGGTGCTCACGTCGAGCGCGCTCATCCAGAAGGGCCTGTCCCCGTCCTCGCCGGCCAGCTGCCCGCCCAGCCTGACCGTCGACGGCGAGGTGTTTCACAACGCCGAGGGCGACCAGCCCGTCAGCACGCTGGACCAGGCGTTCACGGAGTCGTGCAACACCGCGTTCATCGGCCTGGCCACCGGGCACCTGCGCCCGTCCGACTTCCCCGCGGTGGCCGACCTCTACGGGCTGGGCCGGACGCCCCACCTGGGGCTGACCGCCTTTGACGCCAACGTCCCGGCGCCCAGCGGCCAGGCCGACCTGGCCGCCAGCGCGATCGGCCAGGGCCGCGTGACCTTCTCGCCGCTGGGCATGGCGACGGTGGCGGCGGCGATCGACAGCGGCACCGTCCGGGCGCCGCGCCTGGTCGCCGGGGCGCCCGACGACCGGATCGCCCCGGTGCCGCTGCCGGGCGCGGTGACCGACGACCTGCGGCTGATGATGGGCCACGTGGCCGCGGGCGGGACCGCCGCCAACACCGGCCTGCCCAGCGGCACGCACGCCAAGACCGGCACCGCCGAGTACGGCACGGGTGGCAAGCTCAAGCTCGACGCCTGGCTGATGGGCTACGACGGCGATGTGGCGTTCGCCATCGTGGTCCAGGACAGCGGCGGGGTCAACGGCGGGCCGGAGGACGGGCCGATCGCCGCCCGGTTTCTCAAGGCGCTCGGGTAGCGCCTACAACTCCCGCTCGTAGAAGAAGCTGAGCGTCTCCACCCCGCCTGGGCCGTGCTCGGTGTGGGTGAACCCGAGGCTCTCGTACAGGGCGCGCGCCGCGACATCGGCCTCGCCCGTGCCGAGCTCCATGGTGTCGGCGCCCGCCGCTCGTGCTGCCGCCATCGTCTCCTCCATGAGCGCCCGCCCGATGCCGTGCCCGCGCCGATCGGGCACCACATAGAGCTCGGCCAGGTAGGACTCGAGCCCCGGGCTCCACAGCCCCGGCCGAAGCCGCGTTACCGAGAGCCCGCACACCGGCTCCCCGGCGAGCAGGATGAGGGTCTCGCCATGGGCGATGAGGGCGCGGACGCGCTCGGCCATCTCCTCCTGCGGCGGCACGGGGTCTTCGTACTCGGCGTTGAAGTCGCGCAGGAGCCGCGCCGCCACGTCGGCATCCTCCGCGCCGGCGTGGCGGATCGGCTCCCGCAACCGGTCAGCCCTTGTTCAGGTGGGCGCGCAGGAACCCGGCGGCGTCCTTGGCCGCCGCGTTCAGCACCCCGCCGTGGTCGACGCCCGGGTAGGTGTGGTAGGTCACCTTGGCGCCGTTCTTGGCCAGCTGCTGGGAGAGCTGCTGATCGAACGTCGGAATCACAGTGGTGTCGGCCAGCCCCTGCTCCAGCAGCACCGGACCCTTGATCTTGAGATTCTCGGGGTCGTTGAGGGCGAGGTCCTTGATCTCCGGCGTCAGGTCGGCGTTCGGGTCGATGAGCTCGTTCAGCGGAAGGCCGCCCAGCGAGTTGGGCTGGTCGAGCGCGTCCAGGCACTTGGTCAGCGTCTGGGGGTAGAGCGCAGCGCCCTGCGGCGTGAGGATCGAGGTGATGTCCAGCGAGGGATAGCCGACGGAGAGGCCGCGCAGGATCATGGCCGACAGGCCCGTCAGCGAGGTGGACGGGATGCTGCGCAGCAGCGAGGCCTCCGCGGCCGTGTGGCTCTGCGGGGCGAACGCGACGGTCCCCAGCAGATGCAGGTCAGGGGTGTAGCGGGGCGCCAGCGAGGCCGCCCACAGCGCGGCGTGGCCGCCCTGGGAGTGGCCGGAGATGATGATCCGGTTGCTCAGGGTGGGGACGAGCTGGCGGGCGGCACGCACGATGTCCAGCACGCCGTAGCCCTCCGAGCGGCCGATCAGGTACGGGTGTACGCCGGGCCCGCCGAGGCCCTCGTAGTCGGTGCGGACCACGGCGTAGCCATCCTTGATCCAGCCATTGAGCAGCGGCGCGGCGCCGATGTCCGCGCCGTGGGCCCCGCTGCTGGGGCCGGTATCGCGCGAGGGCGCGCACGCCGGGGCGATGCCGGTGGTGCCGTGCGCATAGGTGATGACCGGCCAGCCGCCCTTGGGCGGCGTGCCCTTGGGCACCGACACGATCCCCGAGACGGCCACGAGCTTGCCGCGCACGCCGACCTGCTTGTAGAGCACCGCGGAGTTGGTGGCATGGGCGAGCGCGGCCGGGCTGTGCAGCGGCCGCTCCCAGATGAGCGTCCCGTGTGGACCGGCGGGCAGCTTGCCGGGTGAATAGAACTTCAGCCCCGACGGCCCCTTCGTGGGAGCGGCGGGATGCTGGGCGGCGACCGCGGCGCCGGCCAGGCACCCCGCGACGATGACGATCAATAGCGACAGGGCAAGACGTCCAGTGCGGCGTTTCATGGTTCGAGCTTCCTTTCTCTCGGGCGGCAACGGCGGCTTGTTGCCGAAATGTGACCGGCGCAGGATGGCACACCCTCGACGGTATCCGTCGCACCTGTCAGCGGCGCAGTGCCCCGGCGATGGCCCCGGCGAACTCCGCAGGCGCCTCGAGAGGCGAGAAGTGCCCGGCCTCCGGGAGCCGGCTCATCGTGACGGCGCTGAAGAACGCGTCAATGCGATCGGCCCACTCGATCGGGAACAGAGGATCGTGTGCCGGCCACAGGACGGTCGTGGGCACGGCGATCCGGTCCTCTGGCGCTGGGGCCTGCTCGGCGAGGCTGCGAGCAAACGTGCCCGATCCCGCCCGATACCAGCCGATCGACGCCGTGAACGCGCCGGGGGCGCCGTAGGCGGCAGCCAGGCGATCCAGTTGTTCGGGCTCGGGCGTGTACCCCGGGCCTGACCAGTGCTCCCAGAAATGCTCGAGATACGCCCGGACGGCCATCGGGTTGCCGTCGAACAGACGCTCGGCGAGCGCAAGCCGGTGAAAGCTCTGGTACCAGAACTCTCGCACCGCCCCCTCGGACAGCACCCGTGCGCCCGCGCCCGGCACCGGCGGCGCGATGACCAGGGCGCGGACGGCTCCGGGCGCCACTTTGGCCATCTCCTGCGCGATCCGGCTGCCGATGTCATAGCCGGCGATGACCGCCGGCTTCAGACCGAGCTCCCGCATGAGGGCGAGCACGCTCTCGGCCTGCGCCGCGCCCGCGTAGGCGTCGGCCGAGGCCCCGATGGGCTTGTCGGACGCGCCGAACCCGCGGAGGTCGGGTACCACCACAGTGACGCCGCGGTCGGCCGCAAGGCGCGGCACCACCTCGCGCCAGTCCTCATGGTCCCCCGGCCAGCCGTGGAGGAGTACGACGGCCGCGTCGGCCGAGCCGTGACGCTCGTAGGCAAGGGAGAAGCCGTCGACTGGGGCGGAGCGCTCCATGTGATCGCCAGCCTACGCGCTCCGTCGTCCTCGCCGGGCGCGCGCTGGCGCGCCCGGCGAAGACCTGGTGACGGTTAGTGCACGCCCGGGAGGACCGGGGTGCCCTGGATGCGAACCGCCTGCAGCGCATCGGGATTGAGCCCGAGCAGCCGAATGATCGTCGGCGCGATCGAGGTCGTCTCCAGCCTCTGGCCGAACACGCCAGGCTCCACGGCGTGCGGCGCATAGAGCAGGATGGGGACGTCACGATCCTCGGGATCCGCGCCGCCGTGCTCGGCGATCTTGCCCTTCCCGCCGGTGTAGACGACCCCGTGCTGGACGATGCCCCAGATGTCGGGGTGGCGCGGGTCAGAGACCGGCACCCCGAAGTACCTGGCCGCCGAGACCCCCGCGAACACGCGGCGCAGTCCGGACTGCTGGAGCGTCCGCGATCCGCCGTCGGCGGTGTTACCCGTCGCCGGATGCGTCAGCAGGTAGTTGCGGACGAAGTCGGCAGCCTGCTGGGTCTTGGGGTTCAGCCACATCATCACCGCGTCGTCATCGGTGCCGGCGGCCACGACGTTGGCCGCACCGGGGTGCGCCGCCTGCCACGCAGCGTTGATGCCGTCGATGATCGGCCCATCGTCGATCCGGGTCAGGTCGTTGGGGTCCTGCGGCGACTGGCCGTGCTTGGCTGACACGACGATCGCCGTCGAGTCCAGGATTCCCTGGGAGCGGAGCTCTGAGACCATCGCCGCCAGCTGTTGGTCAACGTAGATGAGCGCCCGCTGGAGCAGCGGTCCCGGGATGTTCGTCCCCGGCTCATAGCCACCGGTCAGCCCATCGGAGGTCGGCAGCTTCTCGGCGGTGGACACCGTCTGGAAGTTCATGCCGAAGATCGCGGGCACGCCCACGTGCGCGGAGCGGATGTGGTTGTAGCCGTCGATCCAGTTGAGGACCGCCTGGACCTTGTAGGAGTCGTACTGCATGGTGGCGGCGTTGTCGCCCGTCCAGGCGATGTCGCCGGGATACGGCATTCCGCCCGGCTTGAGCGCCGTGCTGTCGATCTCGGGATCGAACGAGTCGGTGATCCCGTTGCCCTCGGGCCCGTTGAACGACGTGTAGACGGGGTGCTTGTCCGACCACGCGGTGAGCAGGCCGTCGTCATGGGCGACGTTGAAGATCGTGTTGACCTTCAGGTACGAGCTCGGTGAGATCGGCTGGCACGTCCGCGGATCGACGGGGAACGTCCCGGGGTTGAGCAGATCCTGCGGCGTCTGGGTCATCTGCAGGATGCTGTCCGGCAGACCGGAGAGGCCCTGACCGGCATCGAGCTTGGAGACGTCTTTGTCGTCGGGCGAGTCGTAGATGACGTCGGCGCCGGTCGCCTGGCCATGGCAGGACGTGGTCCCCGCCTCCAGCAGGGCGTGGTTGTACTCGACGTCGTAGTAGACGCCGGTCGTGCGTGGGTCACCGCCCGTCATCTGGGCGGTCATGCCGGGATCAGAGTCCGATGGGACCGGCGTCTGGATGTGGGAGTACTCGGCGCCGCGCGCCGCCAGCGCCGCCAGCTCTGAGCCGGGGTTGTGGCGAATGAACCAGCGCAGGTCGGACTGGTGCAGGCCGTCGACGGAGATCAGCAGCACGTGCCGGATGGCGCCGTGGCCGTGCCGATCGCCATCGTGATGGTCGCGGGAATGGGCGGAACTGGCCGCGACAGGCACGGCAACCGCCGCCAGAGCGGCAACCGCGGCCCCGGCAAACCTCGAACGTCTGGACAACGCACGGCTCCCTTCGGTCAACAGCGTGTAGGGGTCGCCGTGTTCTATGGGCGTCCGGCCCAGCACGGGTGACCGCGGTGTGCCCCGTTGATCAACGTTTTCTTATGCTTCGGCGGCCCCAGCCCCCGGTTTGGGGCGCGTCAGGCGACCGGGCGCGCCGCCGCCACGGGCGCTCGGGTGAGGCTGAGGATCGCGATGTCGTCGGCCTGATCGGAGTCGCGAAAGCCGTCGATCGCCTCCAGGATGCGGTCGGCGGTCGCGCCGCCGCCGTCGGCCAGCAGGCGCACGGTCTGAAGCAGCCGTGCCTCGCCGAAGCGCTCGACGGGCCCGGTCGCGTCGAGCACGCCGTCGGTGTAGAGGATGAGCTGGTCGCCGGGCTGGACGGCCACGGGGGTGGACAGAAGCTCCAGGTCATCGACGTAGCCGAGCATCGGGCTGGGTCGTCCCACCGGCCACGTGGCGCCGTCGCGACGCAGCAGCGGGAGAGGATGCCCCGCCGAGAGGATCGTCACCTGCTCATAGCCCGTGACCAGCACCGCCGCCACGGTGCAGAGGCTGCGGTAGTCATCGCTGCGCCGGCGCAGCCGCCGGTTGAGCACCTGGAGTGCATAGGCGAGATCACCGGTCGCCTCCAGGATCGCCGCCAGTGTGTGCCGGGCCAGCGCCGTGAGCGCGGCGGCCTCGGCGCCCTTGCCCACGACGTCGCCGATCACCGCAGCCCAGCCGCCGTCGAACGACAGCAGGTCATAGAAATCGCCGCCCGCCTCGACCGCGCGCCCGGCCGCTCGATAGGCGGTGGACAGCTCCCAACCCTCCACCACCGGCAGCGAGCGCGGGATTAGCCCCGCCTGGAGCGTCTGCGCGATGTGGCTCTGAGCCGCCTGAAGCTCCGCACTGTCGATGATCACGCCCGTCTGGCGCCCGAGGTCGCAGGCCAGCTGAAGGTCGCGCGCGTCGAACCGGCGTGACGTGCACGAGATGAAGCTGAGCGCGCCCAGGATCCGCTCGCCGCTGCGGATCGGCGCGATCATCGCCGAGTTGAGCCCCACCTCGCGCAGGATCCCCAGATGCTCGGGGTCCTGGGCGCGACGGGCGAGCATCTCGTCGGTGATCTCGTGGACGAGGAGAGCCTCGCCGCTGCGGATGACCGCGCTCAGGCCCGAGGACTCGTCATCTTGAGGCCATCGGTGGTTGAGGTACCACCCCATCCGCACCTTGTCCGGGTCCCGGTGGGCGATCGCCAGCGTCCGGATGGTGCCCGACTCGTCCACCATGTTCACCGCGGCCCAGTCCGCGAGGCTCGGGACCGCGGCGTCGGCGATCGCCTGCAGGGTGCCGGCCAGGTCGGGCGTCTCGGCGAGCGTGCGCAGCGTCTCGGCCATCAGGCGCTGGGCGATCTCGTTGCGCTTGGTCTCCGTGATGTCCTCGATCAGGTTGACCGCCATCACGATCTCCCCTTCGGGACCGAGCACCGCGGTGGCCTTGTTGAGCAGCCACCGCTCCTCGCCGGTCGCCTTGACGATGTTGCGCACGATCATCGGCGCCGGCGAGGTCTCGCCCATGAGCAGCCGCGTCCCGGCGAGATCGGAGAGGTCGACGGGCTCGCCGTCCTCGGAGTAGACGTCGAAGCGCGCCATCAGGCCCCCGGGCGGATGCGCGACCACGGCGGCAGGGTTCCGGAGCTTGAGCAGATCTGCCGCGGCCTGGTTGGCGTACACCATCCGGCCGTGGCGGTCGCGCACGGTCACCCCGGCGTCCACCGAGCCGAGGATGACCTCGAGCTGGCGCTCGGCGCTTGACAGCTCCGCGGACAGGACCGCGTTGTCGAGCGCCAGGCCGACACGGCCGGCAAGCGTCTCGGCGTACTCCACGTCCTCCGCGTGCGACAGCCGAGCCCGGGGCGGCCGGGTCGCCAGCGTCAGGGCGCCCAGCGGCGCGCCTCGGGGCGCCAGCGGCACCGTGACCGCCGAGTCGATCCCCAGCTCGGCGAGCAGCCGCCGTTCCTCGTCATCGCGACCGAGGGCGCGCGCGTCCCGGGCGCTGAGCAGGGGCCTGTGCTCGGTCGTGGTGGGCAGCCTGTGACCACTCCCCTCGCGCTCTCCGGCGACCGCGCGCCCCAACAGCGCCCGCGCCTGATCGGGCTCGCCCGCCGCGGCGCCCGCCAGCCGCCCGACCCTGCCCTCCGGGGTGCGGATGTCGATCACGCACACGTCGACCAGGCGCGGGACCAGCACGTCGATCAGTGCCCACGCGATCTCCTCGACCGGTTGACCGCCGTGCGCGATCTCCGCGACATCGGCGAGCACCCGCATCCGGCGGGCGTCGCGATCCGCGTCGCCGCGGTAGCGGGCCATGACCACGGCGAAGGCCGACCCCACCGCCACCACGCCGAGGGGGATCCAGTAGCGCCAGGAATTCGGGCCCGGGCCCCAGATGAACGCCGCCGCGGCGGCGACCACCGACAGGGCGCCGATGCGGCGGGTGACCGCCACCGTCGAGGTGACCCCGCACAGCAGCGGTGCGGCGATCATCAGGCTCGTGACCGCCACGCGGTCGGAGGCGACGAGGATGTCCACGAACACCACCGCCCCGATGATCACCAGCGCGAGGATCAGGGAGGCGCGTCCGGGGAGCCCAGGTGGTCCGGGCGCCGGCCTCATCGGTGCATTCTGCCCGACCCGGCCGCTCAAGGTTGGGTTCTTTCCAGCCGATTACCTGAAGTGAGGCGGCGCGTCGGCCCACCCGGACGCGCGCCCGGTACGAAGAGTTGACAGGGGCACACTCGCCGCGGCGCCCGCCCTGCGCGGGCGCCGCGCGTTTAAGGGCCGCCGCGCTCTACAGCGGGTTGGCTCGCAGCAGTGCCCGCAGGAGCTCGACGAGCGAGGCAAAGCGCAGCGTCGCCGACGACGTCCTGAAAGAGGTTGCCCCCCGGAGGCGATATTGAGCAGCTGATGCCCCCGGCACACCCCCAGGAGCGGCAAATCCATGGCCAGAGCCGCGGTCAGGGTGGCCAGGTCCACGAGGTCGCGGTCGAGGTCGGGCTCGCCGCGCACTGCGCGCGGTAGCTCTCCATACAGACCGGCGTGCAGGTCGGTCAAGGCTCCGGTGAGCACCAGGCCGTCGGCCAGGGACAGCTCGCGCCGTGAAGGCGACCTGGTGAGGTGGCGCACGCGCGCGCCGGCGTTCTGGAGCCACCGCACGTACGGCGGGGTCGGATCGTCGCGAGAGATGAGCAGGACCAGCGGCGTGCTGTCCTCGCGCGCCTGGCGGTAGGCGCGCACGAATGCCGCCCGCCCGCGGGACACGCGCTTGCGCACCGCCTCCTCGGAGGTGTCGAGCAGCCGCGCGATCTCCGCATGGGTGAATCCCGCCTCGAAGTGCAGCAGCAGCACGAAGCGATGGTGGGCGGGCAGCCCCGCCAGCGTCTCGCGCGCGGCGTCGGGCGCCCCCGCGTCCTGGAGGGTGCGGCCGGTGGCGTCGGTGTCCTCGAGCGCCAGCGTCGGGCGACGCGCGCGGCGCCTCAGTTCGTCGACCGCGAGGTTGCGGCTCGTGCGCCGCAACCACGCCCGCTGGCGCTCGGGGCTGAGCCCCTCCGGGAGGCGGCGCCACGCCCGCGCGAACGCCTCCTGGGCGAGGTCCTCGGCGGTGTGGCGGTCCCCGGACAGGGCGAAGGACAGGCGCGAGGTCAGCTCGTCGTGGTGCGAGCGCATGAGGGCGTCAAGGTCCATCACCGCTTAAGACGATGACGGATCGCCAAACCGGACACCCGGCGTCGCCGGCTAGTCCCTCGGCCACCGTAGACCCTCACGTGACACGTTAGGTTCAACGGCAGGGCCGAGAATTCGGAGTCGACCGGCTCGGCTCAGGCGAGCGCCAGAGTGGCACGATGCAGGCCGGCGGGCACGCCGGCGATGCGCACCTGGTCGGCTGCCTGAAGCATGCCGTCTACGACGACGAACTCCAGTTCGTCGCGGTCGCCCGCCTTCAGCGCGACTCCGCGGAGAACCACCCGCTCGAGCGCCGCTTCGCCACTTCGCCGCCGCCCGCGTACTCCAGTTGCCACGCCGTGCCCGACGGGCCCAGGGCCTCCTTGAGATCCCGAACGTGTCCGGCTTGTCGTCGACGAACAGGATCCGCTTGGGGGTCCTCAGCGGAGGCGTTCAAGGTCGCGCCGAGGTCGCGCGTGGCGGGCACGCTCATCGTGCAGGCAGTATCGGAGGCGACTGCGGCGTCCTTGACTCGGAAGACCCGCGCCGCGGGGTCCGCAGGGGACCCGGTAGCGCCCCGTACCGCGTCCGTACTGACACGTCGGCGCGTTTGGGGTCTTCTCCGGGCGCTGGGCGGTTGATTGAGCCCCCGCGACCGCCGACACGTCGCCCCCGATCCGGCGGCGCGACCTCAACCCCCCGGAGGCGGCCTGGGCGCCCGTCGTGGCGGGCACGGTGAACCAGACGGTCTTTCCGGATGGCTGCTCGGGCACCACTCCCCAGCTCGCAGAGAGCATGTCCACGATCTTCAGTCCGCGGCCGCTGGGCTCGTCCGGGCCCGGCGAGCGCATCGTCGGCGTGCCCGTTCCCGAATCGGTGACCTCGATGCGGATCTCGCGCCTGGACCCGAGGATCGTGATGTGGAAGCTCGTGCGCTCATGGCGGATGCAGTTGGTCGCCAGCTCGGAGACCATCAGCTCGACGGCCTCCAGCGTCGCGGCCGCACTCCCGCGCAAAGTGTCGGTGGCGAAGCGTCGCGCGGCGTGCACCGACTGGGGGATGGCGGGGAACGTTCGCATGCGCCTCATGTCGTCGCCCCCAGCTTCTCGGCCAGGCCCATCGCGGAGATCACCCGCCGCAGCAGCGGCGGCGGCTCGCGCAGCTCGAACTCGTCGACCGCGCTCGCCCATCTCACCCACAGGGCGATCGCGGAGCTATCGGCGAACCGCACGCCCCCCACGTCCACCGTGAGCGAGGTGACGCCGTTGTCCAGAACCTCGTCGACCCGAGCCGCGAGCGGATCGATTCCACTCATGTCGAGCTCACCGTCGATGCTGACGGTGGCGTGATGGTCTCCGTCGACGACCACATCGAAGCTGATCAGCTGGTCAGGCTGCCTCTCTAGCTCGTCCATCGCACCCCTACTATCGCAATGTCATCCTCAGAGCGGCCGTCCACCAGGTCGGTCACCAGCGTCCCCAACAGCTCCGGCAGGCCTACATCATGCCGCGTCGCTGCCGCGCGCAGCCGCTCGAGACCGTCGTCGAGGCTCTCCCCGCGCGTTTCCACCGCCCGTCGGTAAAGGCCACGACGGTCGCCGACTGCGGAACCGTCACCGTCGTCGACCGGTACGGCGTGTCCGCCCCCACCCCGATCGGGAGTCCCACCTCGACGTCCACGAACCGTCCCTCGCCGTCTGAGACCAGCAGCGGCGGGAGATGACCGGCGCTGGTGACGGTGAGCTGGCGGTGCTCGGGCTCGACCATGGCGCACAGCACCGTGGCGAGCTGGCCCGAGTCGGTCACGTCGACCAGGCGGCTGATCTTGCTCAGGATGTCCCGTGGCCCGTCACCCTGTGCCGCGTAGGCGCGGATCGCGCAGCGCAGCGATGCCATCGTTGTCGCCGCGCGCAGGCCCCGGCCCGAGACATCCCCTACCACGAGTAGGAGCCGGCGCCCGTCGATGTCGATGACGTCATACCAGTCACCGCCCACGTCGACGCCCTGCTCGCCGGCCTCGTAGCGCGCGCTCGCCTGCATCCCGGGGATCCGGGGCAGGACGTCGGGGAACATCGCGTGCTGGAGCGTCTGCGCGATGCCGCGCTGCTCGGCGTAGAGCCGCTCGTCTCTGAGGCGGTCACCTCGAGACGATCCGCGGGGTCCTCGGCGCCGCGGCGGCGCTGGGTCAGACGTAGCGTGAGCGCGGCGGCGGCGATCGACAGCAGCGTGCCGACAACCGCGATGATCCACGGGAGATCACGGGGCAGCGAGCCGGCCAGCGGCGCGCGCGAGGACATCGCCAGGGTGAGCGCGTTGTTGCCGAAGGGGACCGTCTCGGCGTGTGACGGAGATGGCAGGGGGAAGTGGGTGACGTTGGAGACCAGCAGGTTCTCGGGGGTCTGCATGGCGCCCAGGTACAGCGCGTAGTCCAGACCGGCGAACGCCGACGTGCTCTGCAGGCGGGAGTGTCGGTTGGCGGGCAGCGCGTTCTCCGCATAGACCACGTAGCCGCCGGTCGTGCCGGGATTGGCGAACGCGTAGCCCAGGCGCGGAGCCGGGACCTTGAGCAGGCCGATCACGCTCAGCTTCGGCGACCGCGCGGCCGCGGCCAGGAACGCGGCCGCCGTGGAGGGATGCGCCGCCAACACCGGCGCGGCACCCTGCACCGCGACCGGACCCGACGCCAGCGAGTTCACGCGCCACAGCGAAAGCGAGTTGTACGCGTGACCGGATCCTGGCGCTCCCACCAGCGGGGCGGCGAACCGCATGAACTTGGCCACGTTGCCGTTGGTGGCATCGGCCAGCTCGGCAGCCGAGACCAGCGGCGTCTGCACGCCGGAGAGCGTTCCCCCGACGGCCGCGTTGGCGTCGCGGACCCGCAGCGCCAGCAGCCGCTTCTCGTTAGAGACAAACTGGGAGTGCGAGACGATGACGAGCGCGCCGGTGACGATCAGGCCGACGACGAGCGTCGCCAGCGGCATCCAGTACACGTCGAACCCGCCGCGCCGGGTGGCGGTGCCAGCCTCGGTCGCCTCGGTCGCCTCGCCCCCGTGGCTCGTCATCGGCGGCCGCTGCACTGACTCAAGTGAATTCAACGCTGCCTCTTCTGGTGCCGGTCAGCGCCACCCGCCTCACGTAACGCGCACAGTCTCGCATATGCCCGCTTTCCGGGGTGGGCAGCTGAGCGGTTCGTGGCGCACTCCCTGTCCCGAGGTGCTCAGGACATCTGAGGCGTGCCGGGCGCGATCACCTGCGGTTCCACTCGAGTGTGGCCATCGCCCCTGGGGCCAGCGTGTAGGTGAGGGCGCGCCCGCGCCACTGCACGGCGAAGCGGACCGGGGACGTCGCGTTGTCGTAGGCCAGCAGCACGATGCTCCCGTCCGGGTTGCGAAATGCCACGTCGTCCAGCCCCGGCGTCACCACGTTGACCCCACGACGCGGGTAGACGTAGGCGACGAAGTGGTTGGACGCGATCCGCTGTGCCCCCGGCGCGACGAACGCGCTGGCCTGCCCCAGTTGGTAGTAGGCGCGCGTCAGGGACACCGACCCGGTGCGCTCGTCGATCCGGGCCAGCCCTACGCATCCAGGGCAGCCGTGGTTGGGGGGCTGCACGGGTCCGCCATCCGGGTCCAGCGCCAGGTTCCACAGGGCCACGGTGCTCGCCCAGTCGCGCAGCGAGGCGATGACGATCTCCGGGGTCGGAGTGGGCGTGATCAGGCCCGGCGAGCATTCGTCGACGATCTGGTCGAGCTGCGGATCGGCTCGCCGGAACCGACTCATCACGCCGGGTGCCCCGAAGTAGCAGTGCCACGAGATGCCGCTCAGCGCCCCCGCGGCGGATCCGGAGATGGCCGTGCTCATGTAGGCGTTGCTGTCCGGGCCCCAGCCCAGGTCGCCGCCGTAGATCTTCGGGCGCAGCCCGGCCGCCGTCAGCGCCGGCTCAAGGTCGTGCACGATCCAGCTCGCCTCAATGGCCGCCGGCAGGTTGAGCCCCGGATACAGCGTGGGAGTCGCCGGCTCGTTCTGGGCCGTGACGGCGTCCACCACGATCCCCGCGTGCGCGTAGGCCGTGAGGAACTTGGCGAAGTAGCGCCCCCACGCGCCGTACGCCCTCGGCAGGAGCACGCCGCGATCGCCCGCGTTGTCCAGCGACTGGTTGCTCTTCATCCACGCCGGCGGCGTCCACGGGCTCGCCAGGAAGTTCGTGTGCGGGTTCTGGACCAGCGCCTGGCGCAGCGCGGGCAGGACGTAGGCCTCGTCATGGGCGATGGAGAAGTGGCGCAGAGCCGGGTCTGACTGGCCCGCAGGCATGTCGTCGTAGGTGTAGGGCCGGCCGTCGTGGGTGAAATCGGACGCACCCATCGGAATCCGGATGAAGTCAAGGTGGATTCCCTCGCCGCCGAACAGCCCTCCCATCAGCGCCTGGCGTGCCGCCGGCGAGGCGCTGCGTTCGATCAGCCACGCCGACGTGTCGGTCATGGCGGCGCCGAAGCCGCTCACCGCCTGGTAGCGCACGCCGGCGTTGACGTTGATCACCGGCTCGTCCTTCACCGCGGCGGGGCCGAACTCCACCTCCCGCAACGGCGTCAGGCGCTGGCTAAGGTCGGCGCTCGTCACCACGACCTTGGCGGAGTACGGATCAGGCGCCGTGGCCGCAGCCAGCGCGTCGCCGACCGGCACGGCGAGGGCGATGAGGGCGAGCATCGCGGCTCGGGGCAGGCGGGTCCCGGTCAGCACGGCCGGGAATCGTCTCATCACGGCCGCGTGAACGTGCCACGTGCCTCGGCGGCGCGCGGCTGGGCGTGGCAGCCGTCGAGGTGGTCGTTGACCAGGCCCATCGCCTGCATGAAGGCATAAACGGTGGTGGGACCCACGAACCGCCAGCCCCGGCGCTTGAGGTCCTTGGCCAGCGCCGTGGAATCTGCGGTGACGGCGAGCTCGGCCAGCGCTGCGCGGTCCAGCCCGCCCTCGCGCGGCCGAGGCTCGAAGCCCCACACGTAGTGGGCCAGCGACCCCTCCGCCGCGACCAGCTCCACCGCCCGCTGCGCGTTGTTGATGACGGCTTCGATCTTGCCGCGGTGGCGGACGATGCCGGCGTCGCCGAGCAGCCGGGCGACATCGGAGTCGTCGAAGCGAGCGACCCGCGCATAGTCAAACCCGGCGAACGCGCCCCGGAACGCCTCGCGCTTGCGCAGGATCGTCAGCCACGACAGTCCGGCCTGGAACCCCTCCAGGCTGAGCTTCTCGAACAGCCGCAAGTCGTCGGCGACGGGAAAGCCCCATTCCGTGTCGTGGTAAGCGCGGTACTCCGGCGCCGAGTCCGCCCACCAGCAGCGCGCCACGCCGTCCTCGCCCACCGCGATGCCGTCAGCTGCCATGTCGTTAAGTCTGATGACCGGCCCGGCGGTCGGGCCACCTAGACTCAGCCGCGTGAGTTTCTTGCGCGGCATCGGCGATTCGGGACACAACACGGCCGGCGCCCCGGCGCGTTCCATCCGGCCCACCGTCCACCTGCGACGGGACACGCGCACGGCACACCTGTGCCACGGCACCCTGGCCTGCGCCAGCTGCGACGCCCCGATCGCCACCGCAGGCGCGACGCTGTCCATGACCAGTCACCTCGTCTGCCCGTTCTGCGCTCACCGCGGCCCGCTGCGGGATTTCCTGTCGCTCGCGGTGCCGACGCGCCCGGCGCGCGTGGCGGTGCGCATCACGCTCCCCGGTTGAGCCGGGCGCGCATACGTGGGCGTGACATAACTCATGAATCTGGAGGAGTTGCCGATGAAGGGCGGGGCATTCGCGTCTCTGCTCTTTCGTGGGCGGGGCCTCCACTTCGTACCAGAACCGATTCAGCGCCGAGCAGCCTGTGTGGGTCGCACCGACACGGGCCCACCTGTGCCTCCCGCCCGGCAATCCGCGCCCTCGGCGACGGCGTGGCCTGCCGGCGGGCGCGCAGAGGGGGTCGCGGCGGATCTTGAAGCTATTTCCTCAACTATCCGCCACAACCCGCGGCGAGGACACCCGGATGCGATCCGGCTCAGAGTGACGATGGCCCAGCCGACGATGGCGCTGCAGACGCTGCTCCAGCGGCCGCAGTGCTCGTAGGTGTAGTTGGCCAGCTTGCCGGCGTCCGGGTCCGAGGAGTCCACCTGCGGGTGGGACAGGTTGCGCACGGCCACGTACCTGGGCGCCCCGGTCGCGCCTTCCTGGATCGTCGCGGGGGTGGTCATGACACACCGCTGAGTCGTGGGTTAGGAGATGAGCGCGCCGGCAGCCATCGCCGCCGAGCCCGCCGCGAGCAGGAGAGCGCCCGCGCGCGTCGCCTGGCGGGGCCGGGGCACGAGCTTTTCGGTGAGCACGATGCCCGTGATGGCGAGCATCCAGAAGGCCGTCGCCGTCGTGGCCACGGCCATCGCCAGCATCATCGCCCAGCACGAGCGCACGCATGCCGTGCCGTTGCGCCACGCGAAGCGGGCGACGCCGGCGGTGGCACGCCGTCCCGCGGGAGGGAGCGGTGAGGGCCGATGGCAGTCGCGGAGCCCCCGGCGCTTGTGCACGGTCAGCTGCCAGGCGGCCGCCAGGCCGAGCGCGCCCGCGGCCACCGCCGAGCGGTCAAGCGATGACCAGGCCGGCGCCACCGCGATCAGCAGCGCGCCGAACGCCATCCAGATGAGCAGATACACCGCGGCGAAGGTGGCCATGGCGCGGGGCCGGCGACGACGCAGACTGTTGGCGGCGACGTGGCGGACAGCGGGCAGTGCCGTGGGCAGCATCATCGCCACGACCATGAGCGCCCACATCGCCACCGACGCGCCCGCGCCCATGCCGAGCATCATCGAGTGAGGGGCCGCGGCCGTGGGCGAGTGGGCCATCCCGGACATCCCGGGCATCCCGGGCATCCCCGCCATCCCGGACATCCCGGACATCCCCGCCATCCCGGACATCCCGCATCCCCGCCATCCCCGCCATCCCCGGCATCCCGGACATGCCGGTCATGCCGGAGGAGCCCGAGGCTGCCGTCGCCGCCATGACTACCAGGACAACCCACGCCGCTGCAATCGCACCGACGAGCCCAGCCGTGACCGCCCGCTCGCGCGGGCAGGCCGACGGCCGCCACCAGAGGCAGCCGACCGCAGCGCGTAGCTGGAGCATCACTCGTAGAAGATGGCCACGCGCCCGATGGTCACCGGCGGGTCGGCGTCCGTCACGTCCTCGGGCAGCGCGTGCGCCAGGTCCGGGCGGTCGTGTGGGATGAGACCGAGGGGCCGGAAGGTGACCTCGACGTGGCGGCCGTCCCACTCGCCTTGCGCGGCCAAACTCTGCGTCAGCTCGGTGATGTCGGTGACCACGCGCAGGGCGTGGGCGTGCTCGTCCCCACGCGGGTTGCGCGCCCGTTCGACGCCGAAGAACGAGACGTTGCCGGCATGGTGGTCCTCCGCCACCTGCGGCGAGGCGTCGGCCGGGAGGTTGACGTAGATGCCGTATACCGTGCCCGGGTTACGCTCGGCCTCGATGTCCTCGACGCTGAGCAGGATGCTGGTGGGCTCGCCGGCCCCGAGCGCCGCCAACGCCGCCTGGTGGGCCTGCGCATCGATGTCCAGCGAGACCGACGCCGGCGCCCCGACGAGGCGCACAGGCGCGTCGGAGGCGCCGACGAGCTCAGGCTCGCGCTCGGGTGGCTCGACCCCGCTCACGGCCTCCTCCGGACCTGGACCCGGACCGGGACCCGCGCCCGGAGCGCCCGGCGCGCCCGCACCCGGCGGCGGGCCGGCGGCAGCGGGGGCGGCCGGCGGCGCGACCTCGTACGTGTAGCCGAGCTGGCCCACGATGTCGATGACGTCGGCCGGTGTCTTCGTGGCACGGTGGCCGCTGGCATCGAAGAACGAGAACGTCTGGCCGGTCCAGCGCGGGTCATTGGGGTTCCTGTGGGTCGGTGTGTTCCAAATGAACCACAGGCGGTCGATGTTGGCGTGATGGACCCAGAAGATCGGGTCCGCGGCCGCGGCGTCGGGGTCGGCCATCAGGCCGCCGTTACCCCCGACGGCGTCGTGGACCACGTTGTGCGGCGTCGACTCCACCTGCCCGGTGCTGTTGGAGAACTGCGCCACTCCGGTCAGCCCACCGCCGAACTGGGCGGTGCCGACGAATCGGGGAGCGCGCAGCGCCCGCCGCGCCGAGGCCACGGCCGGTGACATCGCCAGGCCGGAGTTGATCCCCGAGGCACGCCGGGCCTCGTACAGCGGATTCGGACTCCCACCGACGGTTGGGTCGCGGAACGCCGCCGGCAGGGTGGCCTGCTGGCCGCCCGCGCCGTAGTCCCAGAAGGGCAGCGACCAGCCGGGCGCGCCGCCCGCCTGGACGACCGCCGCCCTGACGATCTGCTCGAAGTAGTAGATGAACATGCGGTGCCAGGCGAGGAAGAACCACGTCCCGTGCTGGCACCCGTTCCACAGCGGCTTGACGGCGGTCGCGTGGGTCCCGTGCATCGCCGCCTGATAGGTCCAGCTCGTCGGATCCGCCGCCGGCCGCGAGCGCATGATCGCGACGGCCTTGGCGTAGTCCGCCACCGTCGGGTCGCCGCTGGGCAACGTCCAGATGTTCCTGCGTACGTGCGGCGCGGTCGCCGCACTTGCCTGCGGCGCCGTGGCCGCGCTTGGCACACCCATGTCCCCTGGTCCCTCCGATCCCGTGTTCCCCGTCCGCGTACCTATACCACGGCCTCCACAGGCGCGTCAATCGGGCACGCGGCCGGAGGACGAGAAGTTTTCACTGACACACACATCTCCTCAAATCTCCTCATAACAAGTTCGTCTGCACCACTCCTTTCCGCGCCGCTCGCGGTCACGGGTCACCCATGACCTTCGACGATGACCGGCCCGAGATCCCCGACGGGGTCCTCTACATGACGACGCGGGAATCCTCCAGGTCGTAACGGCACGCGGCGACTCCGCCCCCGCGGGTCTGACCACGCCACCCGGGTCGAACGAATCGGTGCGCGCCTTCGAGAGCGAGCCGATCAGTACGCCTCGGCCAGGAAGGGCCTCAAGTAGGGGCACGCCTTCCTCTACCACCTCGCCGAGGGGACCGATCCCACCCTGGTCAAGGACGAGGACGGCCTGCCGAGTCCTGCGTCTGGCGGCGTTGGCGTTCGGAGTTCGGATAATCAGAGCGCTCTGACGAACGCGACGAGCGCGCCGGGGACCGCTCGTTCTCGATCATCGCCAGAGGCGTTCGGTGGTCCAGCACCTCCAACGGAATGAGTAAGGCTGTCATCGGACCCGAGAGTCTGCGATGATCGGTCTTGCAGCAGCTCGCGCGCCGAGGCAATTGGTGCGATCACCGAAGGAGGGGGCATGCTCATGCCGTTCCCGAAGTACGTCGCGCCAGCGCCGGTGATCGCTGGCGGAGTGGCGAGAAGGGAAGCGCGGTGGTGAAACGGATCATCTTCATCCTTCTGCCGCTCATGTGCGTGTCGCTTGGCGTATGCGAAGCACCTGCCGCCATAGCGTCCAGCTTCAATGACTACACAGGCAGCCAGCTCGCCGTATCTCCCACCGGCTCGGCGCTCGGCATGACCGAGACGCTCGTCGCCAATGCTCCGAGCGGTGACCGCCCCGCTCCGCTGACCGACATCGAGTACACGATCTATGGCGTGAAGCTCGATTCGGATCAGCTGCCGGTGTGCACCGACGCCATGATCGAGCAGAATCCAACTAGCCCCACCGGCAACTGTCCCCAGGGCTCGCTGATCGGTACCGGCACCATAGACAGCGTGCTCGGTCCGGCCAACGATCCCTCCGCCGCATCTGGAACACCGTGTCACCTGCACGTCAATATGTTCAACGGCGGTCCAACCACGCAGGTGTTCTACTTCTGGACACAGAGCGGCAGCGAATGCCCTGGGTTCACCACGGGCACGTCGGCGCCCTTTGACGGCCAGATCTCCTACTCCGGCTCGAATGCCGTGGTCAACCTGCCGCTGCCGCCGAACATCTCGACCCAGGTGCTCAACCAGCCGGGACTCTACGGGTCGCTGACCAATGAGAGCGAGAGCTATAGCGCGATCGTTGACGGCAAGGTCTACATGGCGAACGTCGGCTGCCAGAGCGGGCAGCGTCAGTGGTCAATCACGCTCACCGCCCAACAGTATGACGGGACGTCAGACACCCAGACCGTGACGGGGTCTGTCGGGTGCTCGCCGCCCCCGCCGAGCGCAGTGATCAGCTCGCCTCCAAATGGTCAGCACTATCAGCTAGGTCAATCGGTCCCGACAAGCTTCTCCTGCAGCGAGGGGCAAGGTGGACCGGGCTTGGCGTCATGCACGGACTCAAACACACGATCGGCGCCTAGCGGGCACCTCGACACATCTAGCTACGGCCACCACACGTACACCGTCACGGCAATCTCGGAGGATGGCCAACAGGCCACCACAAGCGTCAGCTATAACGTTGTGGGGCCTACCCCTCCCCCGGGACGAGCCGGCGTTCTGATTGACGACGGCGAGTACGCGACTAACAACCCACACGTCCGCATCGGGCTGGTGTGGCCGGCGGGAGCAACGCAAGTGCTTATCGCAAACGACGGCGGATTCGGTGCTACCGGAAACGCGACAACCCGTCCTCTGCGCGCCGAACTGCCGTGGACCTTGCGGTCAGGCGGCAGCGATCGGGTTCCCAGAACGATCTACGTCCGATTCCTGGGAGCGGGCGTCGACCGGCTGACGTTCACCGACAGCATCGTTGTGGACACGACGACCCCGGCCATACAGAAGGCCATCGCGATCAAATCAAGGAGCTCGGCATCGGCAAGCCGGGCGAAGCTGCATACGTTCAGGGTGAGGTTGCACGCGACGGAGCAGATCTCGGGGATCTCGGCAGCGCAGTTGTCAACGACGCGCTCCGGGGGCAAGCTGGTCATCTTTAGGAACCGCAGCAAGCGCGGCATAACCAGATTGGATCGCATCTTGCGCGTGGGCATGGCGCGCCAACCGCGCTACATACGTGTACTCAGCGCGGCGGGCACTTGGTCCAAGTGGCGCCGAATCACCTGAAGGGCGCAGTCCGAGCCACTTTGGTGCTTCCGGCTGCCGCCGGACCGCGATCGCTCTTATGCCGTAACTGGCTGGCCGCGACGCAATCGCCTTGGCGACCAAGGTGGCCGCGGCCAGCAGCGCGCCGCGGGGATCGGCGCCGACAGCGGCCTGCACGCCCTCCACAACCTGGATCCGTATTACGGGCTGTGAGCTGGCGCCGCGACGGTGCGCCGCGCGAAGCTGACGGTGACCGCCATACCACCGGTTGGCTGCGCGGTAGCCGCGACGGTGGCGTCGTGAGCGGTGGCGATGGCGCGCACGATCGACAGGCCCAGGCCGTGGTGGCCGTCCACCCGGGCGGCGCGCCCGCCGCCGAGACGCTGGAAGGGCTCGAACATCCGCTCGGTCTCATCCTCGCGCACGACGGGGCCGGTGTTGGTGACTGAGACAACCGCGTGCCCGTTGAGCGCGGCGGTGCGGATCTCCACCCGTCCGCCGGGCCGGTTGTAGTGCACGGCGTTGTCCACGAGGTTGGCCATGAGGCGCTCGATCAGGGCGGGGTCCCCGGCGGCCGGCGCCGGCTCGAGCACGGTCGCGAGCTCGAGCCGGTGGCGCTGCACCTCCGGCCGCGGGGCGAGCAGAACGTGGCTGGCGAGCTGGGCCAGATCGACGGCCTCGCGATGGCTCAGGCCCCGGTCGCTCGAGGCGAGCGTCAGCAGGGACTCCAGCAGGCGCTCGTGCTCCCGCCCGGCGGCCAGGAGCTCCTCGCAGGTCGCGCGCAGGCTCGCCTCGGTCGCGTCGGGGTCGGCCAGCGCCACCTGCAGCAGGGTGCGCTCGACGGTGAGCGGCGTACGCAGCTCGTGTGAGGCATTGGCGACGAAGCGGCGCTGTGCGTCGAAGGAGGCCTCCAACCGCGCCAGGAGGTCGTCGAGGGTGTCGCCGAGTCGCTTGAACTCGTCGTCGGGTCCGGTGAGCGCGAGCCGCTGGCTGAGGTTGCCGGCCGAGATCGTGCGTGCGGTGTCGGTCATCTGACGCAGTGGTCGCAGCACGCGCCCGGAGGCGAACCAACCCAGCAGCGCCGACGCAATCGCGGTCAGCACCAGCAGCACCCACGAAGTGGCGAGCAAGCTTTTGATATCGGACGAGTGCGAGAGACCGCCGCTCGGCGAGATGACCTTGAAGACGCCGGGTTGCCCCGCCCCCGACGTCCCGGGCGTCCCCGGAGCGACGGGCGCCACCGGACCGACGAGGAGCCTCGTGCCCGACGGCCCCTTGATAGGGACCGCGTGCACGCTAATGGACTCGCTGCTCGAGGACAGCAGGTAGGTCGCGACAATGAGCCCGGTCCCCAGGACCAGGAACATCCCGGCGTACAGGAGCGTCAGGCGCAGCCGCGCCGTCCGGCGGGGCAGGCGCAACCACGAGCGGGGCGCGACGCGGGCCATCAGATCCAGTATCCGCCCTCGCGGACGGTGTGGATCACCGGCGGCTCCCCCAGCTTGGCGCGCAGGCGGCTCATCGTCGTCTTGACCGTGCCCGTGAACGGATTGGCGGTCTCGTCCCATACGCGCTCGAGCAGGTCCTCGGTGGAGACGACGCGCCCGTCGGCCGCCAGCAGGCACTCGAGCACGGCGAACTCCTTGGGGCTGAGGTCGAGCCGGCGCCCATGCCGCGACGCCGTACGGCGCGACGGGTCCAGGGTGACGTCGCCGCGCGCCAGCGTCGGGGGGACCGGGGCGACCGCGCGGCGGGCCAGTGCCCGGATCCGGGCCACCAGCTCGGTGAAGTCAAACGGCTTGGGCAGGTAATCGTCGGCTCCCAACTCCAACCCCTCGACCCTGTCGCGGATCGTACTCGCCGCGGTCAGCATCAGGACCCGTGTCTCGTTGCCCTGCGCCACCAGCGCGCGGCACACCTGGTCTCCGTGCACGCCGGGCAGGTCGCGGTCGAGCACCACGACGTCGTAGCGATTGACGGTCACGTGCGACATCGCCTCGGTGCCGTCGAAGGCCACGTCGATCGCCATGCCCTCGCGGCGCAGCCCCTCGGCCAGCGCGGTCGCCAGTCGCGGGTGATCTTCCACAATCAGGACCCTCATCGTTCGCCGCCACACAGGATGTCTCAGCCGGCGTAACAACGGGGTCACAGCGCCCGTGACCGGCGTGTCACCGGCCCTTCTCTACAACTGGCGCCACACCACCACAGGCTCAGGAGGCTCCGCTTCAGATGCCACGCACCGACATCATCCTCTCACCGCGCCGCCGCGCCGCGGCGGCCCTGCTCGCGAGCGCCGCCATCGGCGTCATCACCGCCGGCTGCGGCGGAAGCTCGCCGTCGTCGTCGTCGACCGGCTCCGGGTCGCCGCAGACCAAGGGCCCAGGGGCGGACGCGTACCAGTACTCGGCGTGCATGCGCACCCATGGCGTCAGCGGCTTCCCCGACCCGGTGGTGAAGACGTCGGGCAGCAGCGTCTCGGTGGCCATCCGCGTCACACCGGCGCTCACCAGCTCGCCGAGCTTCAAGTCCGCGCAGAAGGCATGCAACCACATCCTCCCGGGCCCCAAGGGGCAAGGGCTTTCTCCCGCCCAGCAGCAGGCCCGAACCCGGGCGATGGTGGCCTTCGCGCAGTGCCTGCGCACGCACGGCTTCCCACGCTTCCCCGACCCCACCGCCCAGGGACAGCTCACCCTTCAGATGGTGACGTCCGCCGGAATCGATCTCCACACGCCGGCGCTGCTGACGGCGGGCAAAGCCTGCACGTCGGTCACCCACGGTCAGCTGACGCCCGCCCAGGTGGTGCAGGCGATCAACGGGCCCCACTGAGCGCGCCGGCGCGCGGCGGGCTGCCGCCCGCGCCGCCACCCAGATGTCACGATTACGTTGCGGGACTTGGGCCCCATCAGCGAGGAGCCATCCATGGTTGGCGAATACCGGCGCAGGACCGGCGCGACGGACACGGGTCCCGTCCCCCTGGGCGACGCGCTCCACCGAGCGTGGGCGGGCTACCGGCGCCGCGTTAACGAGGAGCTCGCCCTGGCCGGCTTCCGCGACCGCCGCTCGCCCGACGGCCGCGTGCTGCGCCTGTGCCGCGGCGCCGCGCGGGTCACGATCTCGGAGATCGGCGCGGCTGCGTGGTGAGCTTGGCGACCAGGCCTTTGACGCCCTGCACCGGTTGCTCGAGGCGCTAGCCGGGCGGGACTCCGTCGGGTTCGCCGACGAGCTGCTCTGGCCTGTGGGAGTGACCGCGGTTCGCCTTCGCCGGACGGGGTTGGCGCCCGGCTGGCGGTGGGCGGCGGGCTGGCGATCGGGATCCGGGGCACGCCCGGGATTCTCTCATCCGCTCCCGGGGAGGTTTAGGCCGAACTCGTCCAAGAGGCCACGGCGCCCTTGGTCGGTCACGCGCAGGGCGCGCGTGCCCGGCAGGCGGCGCAGCCACGTCTGGCCCAGCGCGTGCCGGGCAATGGCGGCGCCGAGCGCGCCCGCGAGATGGGGTCGGCGCTCGCTCCAGTCCAGGCACGGACGGGCGAACGCCCTGCGCTCCTCGCGCAACACCGCGGCGTCGATGCCCAGTGACGTCAACCGCCGCTCGCCGGAGGCGGTCAGCGCGTAGGCGCCGTCACCGGGCTCGATCACGTGCTGGCGCTCGAGGCTGTCGGTGAGGGCGACGCCGAGGGCGCCGGCGAGATGGTCATAACAGGTGCGCGCGCCGCGCAGCGCCTCGCCGCGCGTGGACTCGCGCATCGTGGCCACGGGTCGGCCGGGGGCGATCGTCAGCATCGCCTCCATCACCTCGGCGACGCGCGGGCCGGCCAGCCGGTAGTGGCGCTCACGGCCGCGCTGGCTGACCGTGACCAGTCCGCCGTCGAGCAGCTTGGACAGATGCGAGCTGGCCAGCGACGCTGAGATCCCCGCCCGCGCCGCGAGCTCACCGGCGGTGAGCGGGCGGCCGCCGAGCAGCGCCAGGAGCATCGTGGCGCGGTGAGCGGTCATCAGATCCGCGACCGCCGACAGGTCAGCGTCGGCCAGCATGGGAACACCGTAGCGCAGAAATGATTCAACTGGGATTGAAGGATTTCGCCGCTACCGTCCCGGCCATGGACACCCGCACCTCGCGAAAGGGACTGACCCTGGCGGCCACAAGCCTGGGGTTCGCCGTGGTCCAGCTCGACGTCAGCGTTGTCAACGTCGCCATCAGGCCGATCGGGGGCAGCCTGGGCGGTGACGTCAGCTCGCTGCAGTGGGTGGTGAGCGCCTACACGGTGGCATTCGCCGCGCTCATCCTCAGCGCGGGTGCACTCGGGGACTGGATCGGTGCCAAGCGGGTATTCATCGCAGGCTTCGCCGTGTTCACCTGGCGTCGGCGGCGTGTGGTCTGGCCCCGTCGCTGAGCGTGCTCATCGCCGCCCGCGCGATCCAGGGCGCCGGCGCGGCGCTCCTGGTCCCCTGCTCGCTCAGCCTCCTGAACCACACCTACCAGGAGGCGCGCGAGCGCAGCCGCGCGATCGGGCGGTGGGCGCTCGGCGCCAGCGCGGCGCTATCGGCGGGACCGCTGATCGGTGGCATGCTCACCGCGACCCTCGGCTGGCGCGCGATCTTCTTCATCAACGCCCCGATCGGCCTGGCCGGGATTGTGCTCACCGCATGCTGCGCGGCGGAAACGAGCCGCTCACCGGGTCGCGGGATCGATGCTCCGGGACAGTTGTCCGCCGTGGCCTGCCTTACGCTGCTGGCGGCGGCGACGATCGAGGGCGGGGCGCACGGGTTCGCCAGCGCGACGGTGCTGCTTGGCTACGGGGTGGCGGCGACCGCCGGGGCGGCCTTCGTGGCCATCGAACTCCGACGCGCCCGGCCGATGCTGCCGCTGCGGCTCTTCCACTCCTAGGCGTTCAGCGCCAATGCCGCCATCGGGCTGCTGATCAACCTCGCCTTCTACGGGCTCATCTTCGTGCTCAGCCTGTTCTTCCAGCGGGCCCAGCACCTCTCGGCGCTGCAGGCGGGCCTGGCGTTCGCGCCGATGACCGGCGCGATCATGGCCGCCAACGCCGCCGCCGGGGGCCTCGGGCAGGCCCTCGGCTCGCGGGGCGTGATCGCCGGTGGCGCGTTGCTGATGGCGGGGGGCGCGGTGGCGCTCGAGGGCGTCGGGCCCCACACCGCGTTTCCCGCGCTGGTGGCGCAGCTCGTCGCGCTCGGCTTTGGGCTGGGGCTGATCGTGCCGGTGATTACGGCGTCGCTGCTGGGCAGCGTGGAGCGCTCGCGCTCCGGGATCGCCTCCGGGACGCTCAACACGGCGCGCCAGACGGGCAGCGTGATCGGCGTGGCCCTGTTCGGCTCTCTCATCGCCGGCGACCGTCTCGTGGACGGGCTCCATGTCGCGCTCGTGATCGCCGCCGGCCTCAGCCTCGTCGTCTCGATGCTCGCCACGCGTACTCCGGCGCGCCAAACGTGATTTGCTGGCGGTGTGCACGAGACGGCGAGCGATCTGACAGCGCTCCAGGCGCTCATCGGCCGCAGCTACGCCGCGGCGGGGCCCCACCTCCTGGCCATCCACGAGCCCGAGCGGCGCCTCACCGCGCAGCAGGTCTCAGAGCGTCTGACCGGGATGTGCCTGCTCTCGCTGGCCACCGTGACCGCCGACTGCCGTCCCATCGTCGGCCCGGTGGACGGGATCTTCTACCGCGGGGCCTTCCACTTCGGCTCCGCGGCCAACTCGGTGCGCTTCCGCCACATCCGGGCTCGGCCGCAGGTCAGCGCCACACATCTGCCCAGCGAGGAGCTGGCGGTCACTGTCCATGGCCGCGCGGTGCCGATCGACATCTCCGCGGCCGAGCACGCCGACTTCCGGCGCACGCTCATGGACATCTACGTCCCCATCTACGGCGAGCAGTGGGAGCACGAGTTCCTCGAGGCCGTGTCGCCGGTATACGCCCGGATCGATGCCGAGCGCATGTTCACCTTCTTCATGCCGGCGTCCTGACCGCAACGATGTCTCGTGTCGTGTTGGTCGACGAGGTCGGCGACCTGGACGCCGCGCGCCACGCGCTCAGCGGCCACCCGGACGTCGCCGTCGAGCGCGCCGATCATCTGTCCGCGGGCGATGACGTCGTCGGGGTGCTCGTGGGCACCGAGGTACCGGTGGGCCCGCGCGAGCTCGCGGCGCTCCCGGCCGTGCGGATCGTGGCGGCTACCGCGACCGGCTATGACCACCTCGACCTGGCCGCCATCGCCGCCGCCGGAGCATGGGCGACCCACTGCCCCGGCTACTGCGACGACGAGGTCGCCGAGCACGCGATCGCCTTCGCCCTGGATCTGCTGCGCGGCGTGACGCTGCTGGACCGGTCGGTCCACGAGGGGCGCTACGACCACCTCGACGCGCCGGGGCGTCGCGTGAGCGGGTCGGTGCTGGGCATCGTCGGACTGGGACGGATCGGCCGCGCCGCCGCCTGGCGAGCCCACGCCCTGGGCATGCGCGTGCTCGCCGCCGACCCGCTTGTGAACCCCGCGCTGGCCGCCCCCACCGAGCTGGTGGAGCTCGGCGTGCTGCTGGCGACGGCGGACGTGGTCACCCTGCACGCCCTCCTCACCGAGCAGACGGAGGGCCTGATCGGCGCCGAGCAGCTGGCCCTGATGCGGCCCGATGCCTACCTGGTCAACTGCGCGCGGTCGGCGCTGGTGGACCACGAGGCGCTCGGCGAGGCCCTGCGCGCGGGCCGGCTGGGCGGGTGCGCGCTCGACGTGCTCCCCGACGAGCCTCCGGCGACCGATGAGCCGGCCCTGGGCTGGCCGCGCACCCTCATCAACCCCCACTCCGCGTGGTACTCGCCCGAGTCCAGCGGTGCGCCCTACCGGATCGCCGCCGAGGCGGTCGCCGCCGTGCTCGAGGGCCGCGAGCCGGCGGCCGCGCTGGCCCGGCCTCTGACGTAGCCCGACGCAAACCGAGCCCCCGCCGAGCGCGCAGCTCGACGGGGGCCCAGTTCGCCGGTCAGGGTGTCAGCGCCTGTGCCGCGTCAGTGCCCTCCGTGCCTGGGCTTGGGCGCCTTGAACGTCACCTTCTGCGTGGAGATCGTCCGGTTGCGGCCGTTCACCCGCTGGGTGACCGTCAGCTTGGCCGTGAGCCGGTGACGTGCCGCCAGCAGGTGGCGACCGGTCCGGTTGAGGCCGATCTTGACCGTCGCGGTGCGCCCAGCGCGGATCGTCGCCGACGCGGTGCCGAGGACGATCGTCTTGTGCGTCACCTTGGCCTTGCGTGCGCTGACCGCGATGACCTTGTGGCCCCTGAGGGTCTCGGTCACCGTCAGCTTCAGCGACACCGTGCAGCTCGTGTCGCCCTTGCAGCTGATCGGGACGCTCACGGTGGTGCCCTTCACCTTGGCGTGCCCGACCGACGCCCGACCGGGGACGACCACGGGCGGTGACTGGGTGGTCAGCGTCTGATCGGCGCCCAACTGCGTGCCGAAGTCGCTGGTGGCCACCGCGCGATAGTGGATGGTCGTCCCCGCCGGCAGGCCGGTGAGCGCGGCGCTGAACGTGTCAGCCGCGTTGTCGGGGCCGGTGAGCTGCGCCGCCGTGGACTGCCCGTAGGCGGTGGTGGTCCCGAACTGGAATGACACGCTCGCCCGCGCCCCCTGGGGGTTAACGGTGCCCGAGACGGTGGCCGTGTTCTGGCCCACGCCGCTGGCCCCACCGGTCACCGGGGCATCCGGCTGGTAGGCATCGGCGAACAGGCTGCGTGTGCTCGTCCCGTTGGTGAACAGGAAGAACGGCGTTCCCAACGAGCCACCCTGGCACGTTGCGCCATCCGCGTTGAACGGGTTGGCGGTACAGCCCGAGGAGATCGGCTCCCGCACGTCGGCCTGGCCCGGGCCAGTGCCAGTCGGGGTGATCGGGATGCCGCTCTTGTCCACCACGAACGTCGGGTTCGCCGCGTTGACGAAGTGCCCGACGGTGGCGGTCGAGTTGCCGCCGACATCGGTCCGCCACGTCACGTACGGCGTGTTGCCCGAGAACGTGATGTCTGGTCGCGTGGCGTCGACACCCGCCGCCGAGATCGGCTGACCGCCGTTGGCCAGCACGAAGCGAGCGGCGGCGCCGGCGCCGACGAGACGGCTCACGAACACCCGATGCTGGGAGCCGACGAGCTCATCCCACGCCACCCACGGGACAGTGGGGTTGGCCGAGTTCATCGTGCCGGAGGCCACGCGCGGGTCCTCGGCGTCGGCCGTCGGGTCGGCGTTCAGCGAGCACGCCTTTTCGGCCCCGATCGACGCGGCGCATGTCCCAGTGCCGTTGATCGAAGCATCGAGGTTGCCCTGTCCGCCGTTGCCGACGGCCACCCAGTGGAAGCCGCCGTTGGCGGTCACACCATCGTTGATGCCCTTGGCCGCGAACACCATGCCGTTGGGGCCCTGCAGGCCCGTTCCGGCCGCGCCGGTCTCATACCAGACGACCCACGGGACCGAGTCCTGCGCGCCGGTGAACGCGATGTCGGGCTCGATCCCGTTGCGCACGGGATCGACGTTCAGGCTCGGGTCCAGCGTCGGCGAGCCGACGCGGGGGATCCCGGTCTGCTGGAAGCAGAAGCCACCGGCGGGTGCTGCGGCGGTGCCGCCCGGTGTGACGCCTGTGCAATCCGTCTTGCCGGGCCCGATCGGCCGGTCGACGAAGATCTGATCTGGGTTGCCGCTCGCCGTGGAGGTCTCCTGCCACGTGATCCACGGCCCGGGCGCCGTCGGGACCGGCGGGTTGGCGGCGTTGCCACCCGCCACCGACGGGTTCTCGGCGTCCTGGCCGGTGTTGATGTTCAGCGACGGCACGGGCACCGTGCCGGTTCCCGTCCCGCGGTCCTGGCCGGAGAAGATCCACTTGCCCTGGTCGGCGTCTCCGGTGTTGTCAAAGCGGCTGGCGAAGATCTGCTTCTTGCCGGCGAATGCGGCCGTGTCCTCATACCACGTCGCCCACGGCACCGTGCGGCCGGCGCCCGCGAAGTCAATCGCCGGGGCCTCGCCGTCTTGGGTCTGGTCGAAGTTCAGCGAGCCGCTGAACGGACGGTTTAGCGTGTCGCTGCTTCCGCCGACGGTGCCGTTGCCGCGCGTCGTCCAGGCCCCGCCCGCAAACGAACGCGAGAAGATCTGGTCCTTGGCCGGCGAGGTCTCCGTCTGGCGGAACACCGCCCACGGCACGGCCGGCTTGCCGGCGGTCAGCGCGCCACCGACGACGTCGGCGTTGGCTGGGTCCTCGCCACTCACGTCGAGCGCCGGGTTGATCCCGGCCGCCGCATCGCTGTTGACCTGAACGCCGGGTGGCAGTCCCTGCAGCGCGAACGCCGAGCCGGCGGTGGCCAGCGCTGCGACCGTCCCCGCGAGGGCGATCTGCGATCGCCTGAGCGTACGTCTGTGGATTCCCATATGTGGTCCCCTCCGTTGATTTCGTTCGAGTTGGAGTCTCGAACCCCCCTACGGACCAACGCCGCGAACGGTTCGCGAACGTTGCCCCGATCAGTGAATGGTGCCCGTGAGTACCTTACGCCCCGATGACTTCGGGTCGCCGTTGGCCACCTGCTGGGTGACGGTGAGGCTGCGGAACTTGGTCACCGGCACGCCGGACCACAGGGTGACGTTTCTGGCGTCGTTGAACGTCCCCACCGGGACCAGGACCCCCGCGGCGTTCTTGAGCCATGCCTGATAGAACAGCTTGCCCTCGCGACGCGGCAGACCGCTGGCGTTGAGCTTGATCTCCCAGCCCGAGGTTTTCTTCGTCAGCGTCGCCGAGCCGTGCGCGGCCGGCGCCAGGGGCGTTCCCTCAACCACCATCGCGAACTGGAGCTCGCGAGTGCTAGTGCCCGAGCTGGCGACGAGCACGATCGCCACCGCGGCGGCGGCCGCCACCGGCAGCGACAGTGACAGGGCGAGGCCGGGACGGCGGAGCGGGACCCGGGCGCGCAGGCGGCTCCACCACGACGCCGAGGGCGCCGGCGCGGGCTCGGCGGTCACTGGCTGCGCGGCAGCGGGCTCGGCGGCAGCGGCCTGAGTGACCGCCATGACCACCTGGTCCTCGAGCGCAGCGGGCGGCTCGTCCCAAATGGCCGCAGCGCGCAACTCGGCGCGGAGCGCATCGAGCTCCGCCGCCTCGTCTGCGGACAGCGACGGGACCTCCTCGCCGGCGAGGTAGGCAATCCTGTCGTCGTCGTCTGGTGTCACGGCCGTTCCTTGTCCACCCTGATTACGGAAGAGAACACGATTCGGTTCGCCCCCGCGGCACTCGATCTCATCCGCTTACTCCCTCAGATGCCCGAGTGCGGTCGCCAGCCGGCGGTGCGCGCGGAACGACCGTGACTTCACCGTGCCCACCGCCACACCGAGCTGCTCGGCGATCTGGCCGTGGGTCATCCCCTCGAAGTGCTGCAGCCGCACGACCTCGCGCTCGTCGTCGGGCAGCTCGCCGACAGCCTGGCGCACCTCCCAGGTCTCATACAGCTGGTCCGCCGAGGCGGGCGCGGTGACGACCGCCGGGTCGTCGGCCGCCACCGACTCCAGGGGCGCGCCCGTGCGCAGCGACTCGCGACGATAGACGTCGATGGCGGTGCGCCGGGCGATCGCCACCAGCCACGGGCCGAGCTCGCGGCTGTCGTCAACCGAGGCCGCCGCCCGCCACGCCTTGACGAACGCCTGCTGGGTGACCTCCTCAGCGAGCCCGCGATCACCCAGCGCGCGCAGCGCCACCGCGAAGACCAAGCGCCCGTACTCGCGGTAGATCGCTCGTACCGCGTCGGGGTCCCCATCGCGAAACTGTCTCCTCGTGGCCCGGTCCACCACGACCTACGACGCTACACGCCCGGAGCGCGGAAGGCCAGGCCATCAGCCTGGCGTCGGCGCCGCGGGCAGCCAATCCGACGGCAGCACCGCCGGGATGGCCGGGTAATCCGCGATCGCGCGACGGGCGAACGCCTCGGCCGGGCGCCCGGTCACGAGCCCGCCAACGTCCGCTATCGCCAGCAGCATCCGCACCGACGCCGCGATCTGGAAGTCGGCCGCACCCAGCTCGGCGCCGCCGATCACCGCGGCCTCGAGCAGCCGGTCGACCTCGTCCAGAAGCCCGGGGAGGGTGGCGAGGTCGCGCCGCACGCGGTCATCGTCGGCGCCCGCCAGCTTGACGAACACCGGCGCCAGCGGGGTGAGCAGCCAGCCGGCCACGACGGGCGCCGGCAGCGGGGTGGCGACGTCGGCGAACCATTGGCGCTGGCGCAGGCTGGCCCGCAGGCCCCAGCGGATCAGCCGGCGCGGCACCGGTTGGAGCATCGCCTCGCCCCAGCGCTCGGCAGCGTGCGCGGCAGCGCGCGCCGCCGGCTCGGAGGGGTACAGCGCGGGCGCGGGCGCCACCTCCTCCAGCGCCGAGGCGATCGCAAGCGACCCCTGCACCCGACGGCCATCGGCGAACCGAATCGCCGGCACCGTGATGCCGCGAAAGCCGAGCGCCCACAGGCTCGGGGGATGGGCGCCCGCCAGCAGCTCCACGTAGCGGTACTCCAGCCGCTTGTGGTCGAGCATGCCCCGCACCGCCACCACGGGGTGCGACATCGGGATCCCGTAGAGGCGGATCCGCGCGTCAGCCATCGGGCCCGTGGGGCGGCATGCGGGCCAGCCTACGGCACGGCGGCGGCTGCGGTCTCGAGGCGGTCGTCGCCGAAGAACAGCGCCTCGCCGACGCGCAGCGTGGGCACGCCGCGGACACCGGCCTCCCACGCGAGCTCGGTGAGGCTGCGCAGCTGCTCCTTGAGCTCGGGCGCCAGGATAGCCTCGAGCATGTCGCTCGCGTCCAGACCGGCCTCAGCGGCTGATGCGGCGAGCACATCGCGGTCGGCGATGTCGGCGCCCTCCGCCCACTGGCGCCGGCACACCGCGTGCGCGAACGGCGCCAGGCGGCGCCGGCGCGCGGCCCAGACGGCGCAGCGCATCGCGCTGAGCGCGTTGGCGGGCCAGTCGGGCGGCCAGTCCATCGGCGGCAGCCCGTAGCGGTCCACCCGCCGCTCGATCTCGGCCATACCTGCGGACCGCTCGCCGGTGAGCGCCCACGAGCCGTGCCCGCGCCAGCCGAAGATGGCGCCGACGAGCACGGGCTCGAGCGCCACCGAACGGCCGAGCACCGACTCCGCGCGCTCCAGCGCCAGGTACGCATACGGAGAGCCGAGGTCGAAATACAGCTGCGGGACCGGTGTCGTCATGACGGCCACACATCGTATGGACAGTCCTTGACCTTGTCCCAGGGGGAGGCCGCAGACTGGGCGCGCAACCATGCACGCCCACGATGGAGATGGCCCGTTGGAGCTGATGAGCATCGGCGAGTTCGCCGGCCGGTCCCGCCTGTCGCCCAAGGCGCTGCGCCTCTCTCACGAGCTTGGCCGGCTGCCGCCGGCGGAGTGGACGACAGCTCCGGGTATCGCTGGCGCTCCTCGCCCTGGCCCCGCCCGACGCCGTCCGGCGCCTCGGCCAGCACTGGTCCGACGCGGAGGCGCAGCATTCCGCCCGGCGCCGGCTGGCCGGCTACCTCGTGGACCGACTCAGTGGAAAGAGGTCGCTCATGTATGACGTCAACGCCCGCGCGCTGCCCGAGCGCAGCCTCCTGTGCCTCAAGCGCAATGTCGCCGGCGAGGTGGCGGCGTGGGGGCCGGGCAAGGAGTTCATCGCGCTGATGGCGCGCCACCGGTTCCCCCGCATCGACGGGCGGGCCGGCGTACCCTTCTGCATCTTACTGGGGCGAGCTCTCGGAGGACAGCGACGGGCCCCTCGAGTGGTGCCGTCCCGTGCCCGGCGAGCAGGCCGAGGCGCTGGCCGCCGCGGTGCCGGAGCTCAGGCTGCGCACTGAAGCCGCGCACGCGGAGGCCTGCGTTCATCTCGGCCCCGGCGGCGAGACGAGCCCGGCCCAGTGGCAGCTGGTGTGGGAATCCCTGCGCACGTGGAGCGAGGAGCACAGGGCGCAGCCCAGCGACCTCGGCACGCGCGTCACGTTCCTCTCCACCGGGCCCGTCACCCCCACGAGCCAGCCCGACTGCGACTTCGCGGTGCCGCTCCTAGCCGCGCTCGAGAATCTCCCGTAGCCGGGCGGCTTCCCGGTCGGGGGTCTGGGTCATGCGCTGTTTGGTGATCCGCAGCGTCTTGAGGCCGTGTCGGAGGTTCTCGGCGTCGCGCTCGCGGTCTGACTCGAACGCCTCGCGGTCCTTGTGATAGTCCCAGCCGTCCAACTCGACGATCAGGTTGTGCTCGGGGAAGTAGGCGTCCACCTCGCGGCCCCGCACCTTGACGTTGATCTCGGGCGTCGGCAGCCGGTACTTCTGGATGAACGCGAGGAAGTCGTCCTCAAACGGGGACCTGGTGGGGTTGGTCGAGTTCTCGGCGAAGGGTCTCAGCAGCCTCGTGCCGGGATGAAGGGGGTTGCGGGCCAGCACGTCGGTGAAGCTGTCGGGGTGGAGGAAGCCGTCGCGGCGAGCATCGTTGACCAACCGCGTGCGCTGCTTGACGGTCAGGCGGGCCGCGATGTCAAGGATCGTGCGCGCCGGGCTGGTCACGGGGACCCCCAGTTGGCGGCGCATGTCGCGGCGCTTGAGCGACGGGCAACGATGGGTGAGGATCCCCGGACGCTGGCGACGGCCCTCAGCCGTGACCTCCAACGGAAACGCCCAACGGACACCAAACCCCCACAGGCTCGCGGCCGAGGCATGACTCAGGACGGCGTCGGGACCGCACGCCAGCACCGCCGCGGCCGCCCGTGAGACCGGGTCCTCGCGGCGCGGACCGATGCAATACACCCCGGCCTGCATCGCGACCCACGCCCCGGACTTCAGACGTCCCGCGATCAGCCCCTGACTGACCCCCATCCGCAGGACCTGCGACCGCGCCACATGGCCGTGCTGCCGGCGCGCGAGGTCGAGGATCTCGGAGTCGTGGCTGATCTTGGCGCTATTTCCTTCACTATCCACCACTACTACTAAGAGCCTGTGGGGTGCCCAAATCCACCCCCTCCCAAGCGCCGTTTAACCCTGAGGCGATCTAGCCTCTACGCATGGCGCGGTGGCTGGGGATCGACGTCGGCGCGGAGCGCAAGGGCTTCGACGCGGCGCTGGTGGACGAGCGGTCGTTGCTCCTGCTGCGGGGCGGGTTGACCGTCGACGGAGTCGTGAGGCTTGTGGCGGAGCGCTCACCGGTCCTCGTCGCCATCGACAGCCCGCGCTCCTGCGCGCCCCCCGGGCACACCTCCCGCGCGAGCGAGCGCGAGCTCTGCCGCCGCGTGTGCGGCATCCGCTGGACCCCGGACCTCGCGCACGTGCGCGCCGGCGACTACTACGGGTGGGTGCGCCATGGCCTTGCCCTGTTCGCCGCCCTGGGCGCGCTCGGGACCGAGGCCATCGAGGTCTTCCCCACCGCGTCGTGGACGCGCTGGTGCGGGCCGCGGGGCCCGGCGAGCCGGTCGCTCTGGAGCCGGCAGGGCCTGGAGCAGCTCGCCCTGGCCGGCGTGCCGACCCGCACGAATCAGGACCAGCGCGACGCCATCGCCGCCGCCGTCACCGCCCGCCGGCACACGCAGGGGCGGACCGAGGCGATCGGCGAGATCGTTGTCCCCACTACCTGAGGTTCGCGCTCCAGCGCTCCTCGATGCCGGCAAAGCGCCACACCAGCAGCGCCCCTGTCAACACGGCGACGAACAGCCCGACGATCACGTAGCCGAGCGTGTTGACGTCGATCTGCGACACCGCGTCCCAGAACGCGCCCTTGAGCCCCAGCTCTCCGGCCGCCAGCCCCAGCAGCTCGATCGTCCCCACGATCAGGGCGATCGCCACCGACAGCCCGGTGATCGCGATGTTGTAGAAGACCTTGCGCACGGGCTTGGAGAACGCCCACCCGTACGCGAAGTTCATGAACGAGCCGTCGATCGTGTCCAGCAGCGACATCCCCGCCGCGAACAGGATCGGCAGGCACAGGATCGCGTAGAACGGCAGCCCGGCCCCCGCGGCCCCGGCGGCCAGGAACAGCAGCGCCACCTCCGTGGCGGTGTCGAAGCCCAGGCCGAACAGCAGCCCCAGCGGATACATGTGCCACGGGCGACTCACCATCCGGGTGAAGCGTCCATACACGCGGTTCATCAGGCCGCGCGAGTTGAGCTGACGCTCGAGCTCGGCCTCGTCAAAGCGGCCGCTGCGCATCGCGCGGCAGACCCGCAGGATCCCCAGCAGGACCACGAGATTGAGCGCCGCGATCACGTACAGAAAGCCGCCGGAGACGCCGGTCCCGATCAGGCTCGTGACCCGGTGCAGCGCCGAGCCGTCGTTGCGCACCGGCCCGCTGAGGGCGCGGATGCCGACCGCGAACAGCACGGCCAGCCCGAACACGACGCTCGAGTGCCCCAGCGAGAACCAGAAGCCGACGCTGAGCGGTCGCTGGCGCTCGGCCATCAGCTTGCGCGTGGTGTTGTCGATCGCCGAGATGTGGTCGGCGTCGAACGCGTGGCGCAACCCCAGCGTGTAGGCGGTCAGCCCCAGGCCCACGGTGAACGCCCCCGACGATCCCAGCGCGTAGTGGTGAGGCGCCACCACCGCTAAGAGGATGAAGAACCCCACGACGTGCAGCCCGATCACGACGCCGCCCATGCCCGCCAGCGTGCGCCGCTCCCCTCGTGTCAGCGACGGGCGCCGCGCGCCCGTTGTGCTTCGTTGCATCTCGGCCTCCAAGAGTCGGGGCGGGGGCGCCCGCCGTGACACGAGCGCCCCGCGCCGTGCGTGTGCTCAGATCAGGAACAGCTCCGTGACCTCGCCCTCGGACACCCGGACCGTCGTCCGTGCCGTCGTCGCGTCGGCCCAGACGACGTAGTCGCCGTCGGCCAGGCTGCCGAAGATCGCCGTCAGCCTGGATCCGGCCCCGGTCGAGCGTTCGTGCACGCCGGTGTGGACGCGTCGGCCGTCCCCGTCCGCGCGGCTGATCTCGATCTCCGTCCCGCGGTAGCGCTCGCTCGGATAGATGACGAGGGCACCTCGCCCCACGCCGATGTCCAGCGCCACGCTGGCGCTGGCGGCGTGTCGGGCCCCGAGATCGCCGTTGGGGTGCTCGTGGACGTGGTCGTTGGTCGCGGCCATCATCGCGTCACCACGCTCACGCCGCCAGCGGCGTCGTGACGAACCCGCTCTGCGGCGTCCCCAGGTAGGGGAACTGCGACAGGTAGCTCGTGCTGGCGGCCGTCAGCCCGTCGGTCACCACACCGGCCGCCCCGTCCGGCGTGTAGGCGGGGTTGACCAGCGGATAGGTGAGCCCCGCGATCGCCCGCAGCTCGATGGTGACGACGTCGTCGAACACGCGGCGCCCGTTGGGGAAGCCGGCCAGGTCGCCGCCGACGACCCCAAGGGCGCTCGCCCGTGCGCTGGGCGTCGGCGGGATGGCGACGTTGAGCCTGAGCTGGTCGGCGTACGTGGGCCCGGTGGAGTTCTGGAAGCCCGGGACGATGCCGGCGGGCAGCCCCGTCAGCAGGATGGCCACCAGATCGGCCCGCGCCGCCTTGAGCCCGGCCAGGTTGGGGAACACCCCCGGGTAGAGGACCGGCAGCAGCGCCGCCAGCTCGGGGTGCTGGACATACTTGAGAAACAGCCCGTCCTCCCAAGCCGGCAAGGCGTTCCAGCGGTCCTTCTCGCCCATCGGCACGATCACCTCGTTGAACAGTGGGTTGCCCAGCCGCGACACCTGGACCCACGGTCCGGCCTCGAACGCGAAGCCGGGCTCGCGGACCACGGCCCGCCGGCGCTTGGCCGCGGCCCACACGCCGATGACCGACTTCCCCGACATCGGATTCGTCGGCGTCGAGCCGTCCCGGGTGAGCTGCGAGATCGGGACCTTCAGCGCGATCGCGTGCACGCCGAAGCCGTGCGTGGCGTCCACGCCGGCCGCCGGCGGGACCATCGACGCCAGGTGCAGGTTCTGGAACGGCCGCAGGTCGGCCAGGTCGAACACCGCGCCCAGGTCGACATAGAACCCCTCCAGCCGCTGGCCCGCGAACACGGTGTGGCCGCCGGGCAGGCTGTGGATCGCCTGGGACGCCAGCGACTCGTAGCTCGGCGTCGAGGACGGCCCGATGTTGCACGGCGGGCACGCCAGCTCGCCGGCCAGCACGCGCGAGCGCCCGCGCTCGACCCGGGTCACGCTGTAGAACTGCCGCCGGTTCCAGTTGGCGCTGTCGATCGTCGAGATCGGGCCGGTGTTGTACAGGAACGTGTCGGGGTTGCGAACCTGGGTGTTGAACTCGAACTGGTAGGTGATGTCCGGGCGCCCGTCGGCGTCGTTGTCGATGTGGATCTCATACAGGACGTCGTCGCCGAACTCGAAGAAGTTCGGGCCGCCGAACGGCGCCTCCAGCGGCAGATAGTTGGAGATGATCGTGACCGTGCCCGGGTCGTCCGGGCTGACGAACGCATAGGTGTCGGTGTTGTCGGCGACTGGGTCCTTGCTGATCGCCGGCGCCTCGCGATGAGACGACATGCTCTACCTCCGGTTAGGTGTGTTGTGAGAACGGGTGCTGCGCGCGCGGAGGGGCTCAGCCCGCGGCGCGCGCGATCGCGGCGGCGAGCCGGCGATCGTGGACGTGCACTTCGCGGTCGCCCGTCAGGACCGAGATGTCGCCCTTGCGCGGATCCCGGACGTAGGCCACGACCGCCTTGGCTCCCGGTTCGCCGGCCTTGGCGTCGGCCTGCTCTGAGAGCAGCGCGCCAATCACGGTGATGCCGGCCGTTGCCGCCGCGGAGTTCTTGACGAACCCGCGCCTGGTGAGGTCACTCATGGAGTCCTCCTATTGGGTTGTGCGCCGAGCGACCGGTCCATCGCCTCGTTCGCCTCCCACAGCGCCGCGTCGTCGCGGCCCAGGCCAGGCCCTCAGCTCTCTCTCACCAGCCCCTACGGGATCCGCGCGGGAGCGGATCACCGCGTTCACCGAAAAATCACGCGCCGGACGACGCGCCGGACGCATCGCCTAAGGTCCAGCACGCAATGGCCGCAATGAAATGGTGGGGTTGGGGACACGAGGGCGTCGAGTTCACGCACGTGGACAAGCCCGACCTCGCGCCGTTCATCGAGCGCGTGCTGGGTATCCGGGTCGGGCCCCGGACCGAGGCTCCCGTGCGCTTCGAGGAACTGCCGGTGCCCGAGCCGAACCTGCCCGAGGAGCTCGGCGCCGCGCTGCGCCAGGCGGTGGGCGACGAGTTCGTGTCCGTCGATCGCCTCGACCGGGTCGTCCACACGCGCGGCAAGTCCCTGCGCGACCTCATCCTTCAGCGACGCGGGGAGCTGCGCCGCGTCCCCGATGTCGTGGTGCGGCCCGGCGCCGAGGACGAGGTCACCGCCGTCCTGGAGTCGGCGCTCGACGCCGACGCGGTCCTCATCCCCTTCGGTGGCGGCTCGTCGATCTCCGGCTCGCTCGAGGCGCCGGCGGACGAGATCCGCCCGGTCATCTCCGTCGACCTGGGGCGGCTGGACCGGGTGCTGGAGATCGACGGCGCATCGCGGCTGGCGCGCGTGCAAGCGGGCGTGTTGGGGCCGGACCTCGAGAAGCAACTGGTGGCGCGGGGCTACACCCTCGGACACTTTCCGGACTCGTTCCCGCACTCCACGCTGGGCGGCTGGATCGCCACCCGCTCCTCGGGCATGCAGTCAGACCGCTACGGCGACATCGCCGACCTCACCAAGGGCCTGCGCGTGGTCACGCCGTCGGGGATGCTCGTCACCCGCCCGGTCCCGGCCATGTCGACGGGACCGAGCGTGCGCCAGATGATCCTCGGCTCGGAGGGCCGCCTGGGCATCATCACCGAGGCGACGGTCGAGGTGCGGCGCCTCCCGGAGAAGCGCGTCATCCTCGGCTATCTGTTTCCCACCTTCGCGGCGGGCCTGGCGGCGATGCGCGCCATCGCCGAGAGCGAATGCAGCGTCTCGGTGACGCGCGTCTCCGACGGCCACGAGACCCAGTTCTCCTTCGCCACCCGCAAGCGCCCGACGCTGCTGGACAAGCTTCAGTCCTGGGCGCTGCGCACGTTCCTCGAGCGCCGGCTCGGCTACGACGTCGAGCAGATGGCGCTGTCGTTCATCGGCTATGAGGGCAGCGAGGCCCACGTCTCCCGCGAGCGCAAGGCGGTCGGTCGGATCGTCAAGGCCCACAACGGCCTGTGCATCGGCTCGGGCCCGGGCGCCCTCTATGACCAGAAGAAGTTCGACACCCCCTACATCCGCGACTTCCTGCTGGACCGCGGAGTGGCCGGGGACGTATCGGAGACCGCGATGCCGTGGAGCCGGCTGCAGCCCGTGTACGACGCCGTCAGCGTCGCCGCCGAGCGTGCCTTCGCCGACCTCGACGTCCAGGGCTACATCATGTGCCACCTCTCCCACAGCTACCACGCCGGCGCCTGCCTGTACTTCACCTTCGCCTTCCCGCCGTCCCCCGGCGGCGACCTGCTCGCCGACTACGACGTGGTCAAGTCGGTCATCCAGCAGGCGTTCGTGGACAACGGCGCGACCCTGTCCCATCACCACGCCGTCGGGACCGAGCACGCACGCTGGCTGGGCCAGGACATCTCCGAGCCCGGAGTGGAGATGCTCAGGGCCCTGTTCCACGGGACCGATCCCGGACGCCACCTGAACCCGGGCAAGATCGTCTAAAGGACCGCGCGGCCGGCACGCTGAAGCACCGCCGCGCGGAGTGTCGCGCAGCTGACGACCGCCCCAGATTGGGGGTTTCAGCACGTAGCCCCATGGGTACCCCAAACTCCACCTGATTTGTTAGCGCTCACATGGCGCGGCCAGGTGGGCGGAGAGAGGGAGACAGAAGATGACCGTGTGCACGCCGCGGCGCCGTCCGGGCCGCGCTTTCCTGCGTCTCTTTTCCATCGTCGTGGCGGCCGGCGCCATCCTCGTCCTGCCGGGCATAGCGGCGGCGGCCGCGCCCGCCACGCAGACCGGGCACTGGACGTTTGACGAGGGCACGGGAACCACCGCCGCCGACAGCTCGGGCGCAGGTCACCCGCTCACGCTCGCGAGCGGGGCGTCGTGGGGCCCCGGCGTCGTCGGCGCGCATTCGCTGGCGCTCAACGGAAACGGCCAGTACGCGCAGGCCGCCGGGCCGGTCGTGGACACCACCCAGAGCTTCACGGTCTCGGCCTGGGTCTACCTCACCCGCACCACCGGCTACCAGACGTTCGTCAGCCAGGACGGCACGCAGATCAGCGGCTTCTTCCTGCAGCTGCGGGCCGACACGGGCCGCTTCGCGTTCACGCGTCCGGCGTATGACTCGCCCAAGGCGCTGGGCATCATCGCCAGCGCGCCCAACATCATCCCCCAGCCCAACGAGTGGTACCACCTGGCCGGGGTCTACGACGCGGTCAGGCAGACGATCTCCCTGTACGTCAACGGCGCCCTGCAGCAGACCCAGCCCTACGTGCCCAACTGGGGTGCGACCGGGTCGCTGGCCGTGGGGCGCGGCTTCTTCAACTCCGGCAAGGTCGACTTCGTCTCCGGGAACATCGACGACGTCCAGACGTTCGCCGGCGTGCTGGGCTCCGGCGCCATCTCACAGATGGCGGGTCCGGGGACGCTGTCGGTCGACGCCTCGCAGCACGGCCCGTCGATCAACTCGACCCAGTTCGGGGAATTCCTGGAGGAGATCAACCACTCCGGCGACGGCGGCCTCTACGCCGAGCTGATCCGCAACCGCGACCTCAAGGAGAGCACCTCGAACCCGGTGGCGTGGTCGGCGGTCAGCGGCTCGGGTGCGAGCGCGAGCATCTCGCTGGACTCCAGCCAGCCGCTGAACTCGGCCAACGCCGTCAGCCTGAAGCTGGCGGTGCCCAGCGGCGCCTCAAGCGGTCGCGTCGGCGTCGCCAACGCCGGCTACTGGGGCATCCCGGTCAAGCCGTCGACCACCTACCGCGTGTCGTTCTTCGCGCGCAGCGACGCGGCGAACCCGGGTCCGCTCACGGTGGACCTGGAGAGCACCTCGGGCCGCGTCTGGGCGTCGGCCACGGTGACCGGGGTGACCGGCTCCTGGCAGCAGTTCACCACCACGCTGCACACGGGCGGCGGCACGCCCGCGTCACTGGACAACCGCTTCGTCATCTCCACGCCGGCGGCCCAGGCGGCCGGCAGCGACCTGTGGTTCACCATCGTCTCTCTGTTCCCACCCACCTACGACAACGCCGCCAACGGGTTCCGCGTCGACCTCATGCAGGAGCTGGCGGCACTGCATCCGGGCTATCTGCGGATCCCCGGCGGCAACTACCTGGAGGGCGACACGATCGACACCCGCTTTGACTGGGAGACCACGATCGGGCCGATCCAGGATCGGCCGGGCCACTTCAACAGCGCGTGGGGCTACTGGTCTCAGGACGGGATGGGCCTGCTGGAGTACCTGGAGCTCGCCGAGCAGCTCCATGCCTCGCCCGTGCTCGCGGTGTGGGCCGGCTACACGCTCACCGGCACCGTCGTGCCCCAGAGCCAGCTCGGGCCCTACGTGCAGTCCGCGCTGGACGAGATCCAGTACGCGATCGGGCCGACCTCGACGTACTGGGGCGCGCAGCGCGCCGCAGACGGCCATCCGGCTCCGTTCGACGTGGGCATGGTGGAGATCGGCAACGAGGACTTCTTCGACTCCTCGGGCAGCTACAACGCCTACCGGTACCCGATGTTCGCCAACGCGATCCGCGCGGCGTACCCCCAGCTCAAGCTGATCGCCACCACGCCGGTGACCAACGGGCCGGTGGACATCGTGGACGAGCACTACTACAACAACGATCCCTCCTACTTCGCCGAGAACGCCCACATCTTCGACAGCATGAGCCGGACCGGGCCCAAGGTGCTGGTGGGCGAGTACGCCACCACCAACGGCACGCCCACGGGGACCCTGGCCAACGCCGTCGGCGAGGCCGCGTTCCTCACCGGAGTGGAGCGCAACTCCGATCTGGTGCTGGGCGCCTCCTACGCCCCGTTGCTGGTCAACGTCAACGTGCCGAGCTGGCCGACCAACCTGATCGGCTACAACGCGCTCAAGAGCTACGCGTCACCGTCGTACTGGGCCCAGGAGATGATGTCGGCCCAGCACGGGGATCACGTCATCGGCTCACAGCTCGTGTCGGGCAGCGGCACCCTGTTCCAGGTGGCGTCCCAGGGCAACGGCCACACCTACCTCGCGGTGGTCAACGACGGCAGCGCGCCGGCGCAGACGACGGTCTCCCTGGCGGGCCTCGCCAGGCGGAGCGAGCGGCGGTACCGCGACCATCCTCACCGGCAACCCAGATGCGATGAACTCGCTGTCTCACCCCAACGCGGTGGCGCCGTCCACGCGGCGGCTCGGCCCGGTGGGCTCGAGGTTCACCTACCGGTTCGCGGCCAACTCGGTCACGGTGCTCAACCTGACCACCGGCGCCGCCACGTCGACGAGCGCGATGCGGCGTGCGATGCGCCAGGCGAAGTTCCACTTCACGTTCTCACCGGCCCCGGCGAAGCTGCGGCCCACCAAGCGGGAGCGGCGCTGGCGGCAGTGACGCTGCCGCCAGCCCGGCGGGACTACCGCTCGCGGTGTGGCGCCCGTCCAGCCGGATCGTCCACTCATCGATGGCTTCGATCCGCAGGTGCGTCTCGCTCCACGGGTCGCGCGCCAGCGTTTCACGGATTGCCGCCTCCGAGGCGGCCTCCACGGCGTGCACAACACGACGCTCGTCACCGAGCGGACCGCCGAGCACGATGAAGCCCTGCTCAACCAGCGCATCCATGAAGGCGGCGTGATCGGACCAGCCGCTCTGCTCCTCGATCGCCCGACCCGGCCGCCAGCTCGGGCCCGACCGGCTCACCAACACGTGGAACATGGGCATTTCGGCGGTTGTAGCAGAATGGTCACGGCGCATCGACGTGCGCGATCTCATCGCCTCCAAGGAGGGAGCGGCGCACGTGCGCCGCGTGGCCCACGCCGACACGCTCAGCTAACCAGCTCGGTCGGTAGCGTCGCCGGGGATGGCGGCCAACCCCTATCGCGTGCTGCTCCACTCCCCGGCGGTGCGCTGGCAGGCGCTCACCGGCCTCCTGGCTCAGACCACGCAGGGCGCGGGCGGGATCGGGATCATCCTCGTCATCCGCGAGCATCATGGGTCGCTGGCGCTGGCGGGTGCCGTGGTCGGCGTCCTGTCGGTGGCGGCCGGCGTCGCGCGGCCGGTGCAGGGCCGGCTGATCGACCGCCGCGGCGCGCGTGGCCTGATGGTGGTGTGCGGCATCGCGCATCCGGCGGCACTGGCCGGGATCGTGGCGCTGGCCGATGGCCACGCCCCCGCAGCCGCGCTGATCGCCACCGCAGTGCTCGCCGGGGTGACGCTGCCACCGGTGTCGACCTGCATGCGCGTCGCCTGGGGAGCGGCCACCTCCGGAGGCGATAGCACCTCGGCCTACAGCCTCGTCTACCTCACCCAGGAGCTGTCAATCCTCGCCGGGCCGCTGCTGCTCGCGGCCGTCATCAGCGCCACCAACGCCTCGGCGGCGCTGGTGACTGTCGCCGCCGTCGCCTGCGCGGGAACGCTCGGTTTCGCCACGTCACTGCCGCCGGGGCTGAAGCAGGGATCGGCAGCGCCGCGCGAGCGCGGCGGGGCGGCGCCGCTCGCCCCCGGCATGCGCGTTCTCATCCCGACGGCGGTCCTGGTGGGAGCCGTCATCGGCGGCGTCCAGGTGGGCGTGCCGACCTTCGCCACCGCCCATCACGCGCCGGCGGCCAGCGGCCTGCTCATCGCCGCGCTGTCGATCGGCGGCATCGCCGGAGCAGCGATCTACGGCGGCGGGCGCTGGCAACTTCCGCCGACCGCGCGGCTGCTGGGGCTGCTCGCCGTGCTCAGCGCCGCGACCGCCATCACCATCCCCGCTCCCGGGCTGGTCGCGCTCGGCGCCGCGCTGGCCGTCGCCGGCCTGGCGCTGAATCCGAGCCTGACGACGATCTCGCTGCACGTCGACTGGCACGTCTCGCCGGCGAGCGCGGCCGAGGCCTTCGGGTGGCTGTCGACGGGGATCGCCACCGGGACCGGCGCGGCCGACGCCGTCGCCGGCGCGGTCACCCATCCGGGAGACCCGCGTCCGGCCTTCGTCGTGGCCACGGTGGCCGCGATCGCGGCGACGGCGCTCGTGGCCGCGGCGCGGCGGCCCCTCGCGCGCGGCTACGCGCGATAGGGCGGGCCCGCCCTACGCTCGGCCCGGCTAGGTCCGGTAGCGCAGACCGTCGAGCGCGATATCGAGGATGTGCTCGATCTGCTCGGGCTCGGTGCCCTGGATCTTGGCGATCCCGCCGACCATCTGGATGATCTCGCCGAGGTCGGTGTCGGGGCGCACGACCCGGCCGCCTGGGCGCGCTTCACCAGCGGCTCGCCGGCCGCGTACATCATCGCCCGGCAGCTCCTGAACAGCGGAGCGTCGCGGTCGACGTAGTCCAGCAGCTCCTGGGCCAATGCCTGCTTGGTGGCCATGTACCCGACGAAGCGGTGCAGCCAGCTCACCAGCGCGTCCCAGGGCTCCAGTTCGTCAAGCTCGCCCGCGGCGCTGCACAGGACCTCGACCTCGTCGACGTAGACGGCCTCCAGCAGCGCCTGACGGTTGGGGAAGTGGCGATAGAGCGTCCCGATGCCGACCTCGGCGCGGCGGGCGATCTCCTCGAGCGACGTGGACGCGCCGCCCTCGGCGAACGCCTCGCGTGCCGCCGCGATCACCTTGTCGTAGTTGCGCCGGGCGTCCGCGCGCTTGGGTCGGGCGGTGAGGATCTCGGTGGGGCTGTCTGTGGCGCTCATCGGGTCGTTCAAAAAGATTCGCTTGACAAAACGGAGGGACCCTCCGCTATAGTAACCGGAGGTTGCCTCCACATAGTTCTGGAGGTGGCCTCCATTTTATCACCGACCCATTTGCCCCCAACTTTTCTGGACGTATGAATCTCATCCACACACCCACATCCATCCCCACCAACGACCGCCGCCGGTGGATGGCCCTCGTGGTTGTCTGCCTGGCCCAGCTCATGATCGTGCTCGACACCACGATCGTGAACGTGGCGCTGCCGGCGATCCAGCACGATCTGCACTTCAGCCAGGGCAACCTGACCTGGGTCGTCAACGCATTCCTCGTCACCTTCGGCAGCTTCCTGCTGCTCGCCGGGCGGCTCGGTGACCTGCTCGGACGCAAGCGCGTGTTCCTTGCCGGACTCGTCCTCTTCACGGCGGCCTCCATCCTGTGCGGCGCCGCGCCCAGCCAGGGCTTTCTCATCGCCGCCCGATTCGTCCAGGGCATCGGCGCCGCCATGCAGGCCTCGGTGATCCTCGCCATCATCGTCACCGAGTTCCCCCAGCCCGGTGAGCGCGCGCGGGCGATGAGCGCCTACGTGTTCACCGCCGTCGCCGGCGGCTCCCTTGGTCTCCTGGCCGGCGGAGCGCTCACCGAGGCGCTGAGCTGGCACTGGATCTTCTTCGTCAACCTCCCCATCGGCCTGGCCGCGATGGCCTTCGGCCGGATCCTCATCCCCGAGGACCACGGTATCGGCCTCGGGCAGGGAGTCGACTGGCTCGGCTCCGCGCTCGTGACGATCTCGCTGATGACCGCCGTCTACGCGATTGTGCAGGCCACGAGCCACGGCTGGGGCTCGTCGCAGGTGCTCGGATTCGGCGCCCTGGCGGTCGTGCTCATGGCCGCGTTCCTGATCCTCGAGTCACGGATCGAGAACCCGATCATGCCGCTGCGCATCCTCCGCCTCCGCGGCCTGGTCGCGTCAAGCGCCGTGCGCGGCTTCCTGGTCACCGGCATGTACTCGACATTCTTCCTGGGCACGCTCTACCTCGAGCACGTCCGGCACTACAGCGCGCTGCAGACCGGCATGGCGTTCCTGCCGTGGACGATAACCGTCGGGATCCTCTCGGCGACCGGCGTCACCGCCCGCCTGGTCGAGCGCTTCGGGCAGATGCGCGTACTCGTCCCAGGGATGCTCAGCGTGATCGCCGGGCTCCTGCTCCTGGAGACGACCGGAGTGCACACGAGCTTCTTCCCCACCGTGTTCTTCGCCTTCTTCGCCATCGGCCTGGGGATCGGCAACGCCTTCATGCCGCTGCTGCAGATCGCGATGGCCGAGGTTCCGGCGCAGGACGCGGGGCTGGGCTCGGGCATCACCAACGTCTCCCAGCAGGTGGCCGGCGCGCTGGGGCTAGCCGTGCTCGGCACCATCGCCACCAACCACTCCAAGAATCTGCTGGCCCAGCATCACACGGTGGCCGACTCGTTGATCGGGGGATATCACCTCGCCTTCGCGATCGGAGTGGTGGCCGTCATCGCCGCGATTACGACCGCGGTGACGCTGCTGCGCACGCCCGTGTCCGAGGAGGCCGAGGAGCTCACCGCGATGGTGTCGCTCGTCGAGGAGGAACCCGCCATGCCGTTCGAGCGTCAGGCGGCCTGATGACTGCCACAGCGTTCCCACCGCGGCGGCCCGGGTCCCCGCTGCCCCCGCGACGCACAGCCAACGTTCCCCCGCGGCGTCCCTCCGCGGGGGAAGACGACGGACGCCACGCCGACCTGGCCCGTATGGAGGAGGCGGCCATCGAGGCCGGGCGCTGGCTGCGACGTACCGGCCGCGTCAGCCTGCCCGTGCGGCCGCGACGCCGCGGCGGGAGCTCCCCGCCCCGCCCGGGATGATGGAAGAGACGCAACGGGGGCGGCGTCCTGTCGGCGTGGCGTGACCGCGACCATTGAAACCTCACGCCGCGCATAGCCGCTTTGCGCACTGTGCGTCACCAAACCCGATCCCCGCTGAAGCCTCACGCCACGCAGCCACGAAACAGCGCGTGCGTGGTGTGTCGCTTCAAGCGCGGCCCGTTGTCGCGATAGGGTCGGTCCAATCGACCGAGGGGAGCAGTTCATGGGACCGATCGCGCAGACCGACTCGGACTTCGTGTTCGCGGGGATTCCGCCAGTCGAGGGCGGCGCGGCGCCGCACGCCGTCGCCGCCGGCGCGCCGGCCGATCCGCTGGGACCGCTCGCGCAGCTGCCGGGCACGTGGAGCGGGACGGGGTTCAACACCATCTGGCGTCCGCACCACCCCTCGTCCCAGGACCGCTTCCTGGAGCTCAACCTGACCACCGAGACGCTGGTCTTCACCGCCATCAACGGGCCGATCCCCAACCGCGGGCTGCTCATGCCCGACATCAACATGTTCGGCATCACCTACATGCAGCAGATCTCCGAGACGAGCAGCGGCACCGGGCTGCACATCGAGCCCGGGATCTGGGCGGTCGTTCCGCAGACGAGCAATCCGAGCGAGCCGGTGACCGTGGTGCGCATGGCGTCGATCCCGCATGGCACGGTCATCCTGGCCCAGGGCACGACGCAGTTCCTCGAGGGCGGCCCGCCGAACATACCCAACAACAACATCATCCCCTTCCCCATCGGCAGCCCACCGCCGCCCAACTCGGACTTCGCCAGCGCCGAGCAGGAGTTCCCCGAGCTCAACCTGTCACAGCCGACCCAGTTCCGGCACGCCTCGCCGGGGGTGACCGAGGCAATGGTCCAGAACCCCAACAGCGTCCTTCAGGCGGTCATCCACGGCAAGCCGATGAAGAGCCGGACGTTCATCCAGATCACCACCAAGCACAACCCGGTCAAGGGCGGTGGCACCGCCAACACCGCGTTCCTGAGCTCAGCGTCCAATCCGCCCGGCGGCAACGCCAACGCGGTGGAGGTCGACGCCACGTTCTGGATCCAGACCCTGCCGGGGAGCGGCGGCGGGCCGGACGTCCTCCAGCTCCAGTACAGCCAACTGGTGCAGCTGGACTTCAACGGCCTGCGCTGGCCGCACGTGACCGTCGCGACCCTGCGCAAGCAGTGAGGCGCCGCGCCGTCAGCTGAGCACGGCCTGGGACTGGGTCGTGTGCGCCAGCGGCCTGCCGTCGTCGTCGCGCAGCTCGGTCTCGATGACGATCACGGACCGCCCGACGCGCAGCGGCCGGGCGCTACCGTTGGCATGGCCGCGCCGCAGCCCGTGCAGGAAGTTCGTCGTGGACGAGATCGTCGCCGTGCCCGCGTCCGGCGGCAGGTTGAGGAAGGCGCACACGCCGGCGAGGCTGTCGGCGAGCGCCATCAGCGCGCCGCCGTGCAGCAGTCCCGCCGTGGTGCAGAGCTCCTCGCGCCAGGCGAGGCGACCAGTGACCTCCTCCGCAGTCGCGCCGGTGAGCTCGATCCCCAGCTGCGCCGCGAACGGCATCATCGCCACCAGCTCGTGCGGCTCCGCCATGCCCGCAAACCTTAGAGCCCTGTCGCATAACCCACCGCGCGTCGCGCCGGAGCGACGGCGAGGTTTGGCCCGTCGCGAGCGCCGCCTACGCCAGCGCCTTGGCGAACCAGTGGTGCGCGAACGGCTCGGCGTTGAAGGCCGGCACCTCCTTGTAGCCGCTGGATCGGTACAGCGCGATCGCTTCCACGAGCGCGTCGTTGGTCTCCAGATGCACGACGCGGGCGCCGCTGTCGCGGGCGAGCCGCTCCAGCGTGGTCAGCAGGCGCCGGCCCAGCCCCAGTCCGCGCGCGGACTCCGCCACCCACATCCGCTTGATGTCCGAGGGGCCCCCGGGGCGGTGCTTGACCGCGCCGCAGCCGATCGCCTCGTCATTGAGATAGGCGACGACGAACGCACCCGCGGGAGGGCGAACCTCATGGGGCTCGGCGGTGGAGCCGTTGCTGGGATCGAACGGGATGTCCGAGCGTCGGTTGAGCTCGGCGACGTATGCGCGCAGGCATCGCCGGGCGTCGGGGTGCTCGGGGTCGACGAGCCGGACCTGCACCAGTGAGGCCGTGACCAGATGCTCGACCGAGCGCATCGCCGTGACGAGCTGATCGCGCTGAGCGCTGTCAAGCGGCGCGAGGATCGAGCGGGCAAGCTCGTCACTGCGATCGTCAAGCAGCCGCCGCTCGGCGAGGCCCGCCCGCGTCAGCCGGGTGACGCGGATCCGCGCGTCGGCGGGGCTCGGCGCCACCTCGATGAGCCCCTCGGCCTCCAGCGAGCGCAGCAGCCGGCTGAGCTGTCCCGAGTCCATGTCCAGCCGCGCGCGCAGCGTGCGCACCTCGCAGCCGTCTGAGCCGATCTCCCACAGGACGCGCGAGGCGCCGAGCGCGCGCGACCGCGCCAGGTAGTCGTCGCTCAGCGCCCCGATGCGCTGCGTGACCACGCGGTTGAAGCGCCGGACCTGCTCGATCTCTCGGGAGCCCGCGGCCGTGGTGGTGGACATTCTCTGATAATAGTCAGAGAGCGGGGTCGGCGTCCATCGCCTCGAGCAACGCGACGATGTCGTCGTGGCCAAGGTGGCGAGCCATGCCCAGCGCGGTGGCGCCGAAGGTGGGCTCCCGGACGCCCAGATCAGGTCCGCGCCCAAGCAGGAACGCCACCACCTCGCGGCGGCCGTGCGCCGCCGCCGCGGTGCGCGTCGCACAGGAGCTCCACCTGTGCGTCCAGGAGCGTGCCCACCGCGACGCCGCTGAAGGCCGGCACCGGCGGCCGGACGATCATGGGCGGATCATCGCTCACCGCCGGCGGCGGCGCTGGAGAATTCGGCGTTCGCCCTCTCGAGGATCGTGGCGAGCGTGCGTCCCGTGGTGTCCAGGTCCGCCCGCGGGAGGTCACCCCACAACCGGCCGGTGATCTCGGTGACGGTGGCGCGGATGCGGCCATGAACATCACGGCCGGCCGCGGTCAGCGCCACCTCCGCGTCGTCGTCTCCGAGCGCGAGCAGTCCCGCGGCCATCAGCTCGTGGACCCGCGCCTCGGCGTCCGCCGTTCCGCGCTTCAGCGCTCCGGCGAGCCGCCTCACGAGCTGCTCATCGGGCAGGCCACCGCCCGCGGCGACGGTCAGCTGCAGGGTGATCCACTGGTGCTCGGTGAGCCCGGCCGTGTCCAGCTCACGGATCAGGATGGCGTTGAGGGCCTTCTCGGTCTCGCCGAGAACCTGCGGAGTGAATGTCGTCTCGGTGGCCATCGTTCCTGTCCTTTCGTTGGTTGACTCAACGTTGGCTGTACCAACAATATCACCCTTCGTTGGTGATGCCAACGTTGGCCCTACCAATGTATGCTGCGCGATATGAGCCAACCCCACGAGTCCGCCGAGTACGACCCTCCGTCCCGCATGCGCCGCCTGCCGAGCTGGCTCGTCGCCCAGACCGCGCGGCGCGCCCAGCGCCTGGTCGAGGACGCGCTCGCGCAGGAGGGCGCGCGCCGTCAGCACTTCGTCGTCCTGACCTCGCTGGCCGAGCAGGGCGCGGCCAGCCAGGCGGGCCTGGGACGGCGGCTGTGGATCGATCGCAGCGACCTGCACGCGATCCTCAACGACCTCGAGCAGCGCGGATGGGTCGCGCGCGTCCGCGATCAGCAGGACCGGCGCCGCAACGTGGTCGCGCTCACCCGCGCGGGCAGGACGGCGCTGGCGCGGTTGGACAAGCGAGTCGATGCCGCCCAGGACGCCCTGCTCGCGCCGCTGCCGGCCGCCGACCGCCGCGAGCTGCGCCGCTTGCTCGAGCGCCTCATCGCCGACAACTGAGGGTCACGAGGGTTTCACAGGGGCGGACCGGAGCCTTTCACGAGGGCGTGTTTGACCCGCGTGACCTCAACAACCACGGCTTCAGCGCCGAGCGCCCCGGCCGCACCATCGCCGGGGTCGACCGGCGCGGCCGGCTCATCCTGGCCACCGCCGACGGAATCTCCGGCGTCAGCGAAGGGCTCACTCTGACCGAAGAGGCTGTCCTGATGCGCACGCTGGGCGCGGTCGACGCGATGAACCTCGACGGTGGCGGCTCGACGAGCTTCGTGGTCAACGGCCAGACGATCAACGATCCGTCAGACGCGACGGGCGCCCGTCCGGTCGGCGACAGCGTGGTGATCGTTCCGTGACCCCGCGCCGCAAACCGTGGGTCTACCTCAGGTCGCCAAGCGCCTCGAGCAGACGATCGACGTCCGCGGCCGTGTTGTAGAGGACGAGGCTCGCGCGCACGGCACCACCGGCGTCCTGGCGGCCGAAGCGGCCCATCAGCTCATAGGCGTAGTTGTCCCCGTCCCACACCGCCACGCGGCGCTGCGCGAGATGCTCGGCCACGGCGCGCGGATGGTGGCCGTCGATCACGAACGAAAGCGTGGACGTCCGGTGCCGCGGTGCGCCGAGAACGCGCACGCCCTCGATGGCGGCCAGGCCGGCCAGGGCCCGCTCGAGCAGCCCGGCGAGGTAGTTCTCGACCGCCGTGAGCGCGGCGACGAGGCGCTCACGGCGTGAGCCCTGGGCATCGGTGAGGCCGGCGAGCCAGTCGATCGCCGCGGTGATCCCGCCCAGCAGCTCGAACGCCGGGGTGCCGCGCTCGAAGCGCCAGGGAACCTGCGGGGACGACGGCGCGAGCTTGGCCGGCGCCAGGCCGTCGAGCAACGCGGGGCCCGCGACGACCGCGCCGGCGTGGGGACCGAACAGCTTGTAGGTCGAGAAGGCGTAGAGGTCCGCTCCCAGCGCGCGCACGTCGGTGGGGCCGTGGGGCGTGGCGTGCACGCCGTCGACGTAGGTCAGGGCCCCCACGTCGTGTGCGCGATCGGCGATGGCGCGCACGTCAGGGCGGGTCCCGATCGCGTTCGACGCCGCGGTGACGGCCACGAGCCGCGTGTGCTCTCCGATCACGTCGTCAAACGCCTCGGCGGGCAGCTCCCCGGTGGCCGGGTCGAACTCCGCCCAGCGCACGGCCGCGCCGGCACGCTGAGCGGCGATCACCCACGGCCGGATGTTGGCGTCGTGGTCGAGCGAGGTGACCACGATCTCGTCGCCCTCGCCCCATCCGGCTGACAGCGCGTCGGCCAGGTGGAACGTGAGCGTCGTCATGTTGGGCCCGAAGATCACCCCGTCAGGCGCGCCGTTGACCAGATCGGCCACGGCGCGGCGTGCCTCCTGGACGATCTCCATGCTGCGGTCGCTGGCGACGAACGCGCCGCCGAGGTTGGTCATGCCATTGCGCAGCGCAGCGGCGATCGCCGCGATCACCGCCGCCGGCACCTGGGTCCCGGCAGCGCCGTCCAGCGCGACCCAATCGTCCTGGAGCCCCGGAAACTCTGCGCGGATGCTCTCGATCGACCGGTTCAGCTCACTCATCGGCCAGCGTATTGTGCCCGGGCGCCGATCAGGGACGGATCCATGAACGTCCTCTGAACGTCCCGAGCGCTCGGCACGCTGCGGGATGCGGGCCTGCGACGATGGCGGGATGGACAAGGACGGACGTCGCTCGGTCCTCATCGTCGATGATGAGCCGACCATCGTGGAGGTCGTGGCGCGATACCTGGACAGGGCCGGATATGCCACGCGCACGGCCGGCAACGGCGAGCAGGCGCTCCAGGCGGCCGCCGAGGAGCGCCCAGACCTCGTGGTGCTCGATCTCATGATGCCCGGCATCGACGGGCTCAGGGTCATGCGGCGGCTGCGCGACCAGACCCCTGACCCGATCGGCGTCATCCTGCTGACCGCGAGGGGTGAGGAGTCAGACCGCGTCGTCGGGCTGCGGCTCGGCGCCGATGACTACGTGGTCAAGCCGTTCTCGCCGGTCGAGCTCGTCGCCCGCGTGGACGCGGTGCTGCGGCGCGTCGACAAGCCCTCCGAGGAGGAGGCCGCGGCGCTGGAGCTCGGCGAGATCCGGATCGACCCGGTGGCGCGGCAGGTGTTCGCGCGCGGCGAGGAGGTCCTGCTCACCCAGCGGGAGTTCGACGTCCTGCTCTTCATGGCCCGCCATCCGCTCCAGGTGTTCTCGCGTGAGCAGCTGATGGACGCGGTGTGGCAGTACTCCTTCTATTCCGACACGTCGACGGTGACGGTCCACATCCGCAGGCTGCGCGCCAAGCTGGAGGCCGACCCCTCCCGGCCGGCCCACATCCAGACCGTGTGGGGCGTCGGCTATCGCTTCGCGCCATGAGCCTTGCGGCTGCGGGGAGACGTGCGATCGCGCGGGCGCGCTCCGCCGCGGGATCGCTGTCACGTCAGTTCGCGATCGCCGTCGGCCTGGCGGTTGCTCCGGTCCTCATCGCGCTCGTCGTGTTCGGCTGGCTGATGGTCATCTCCGGCGACGCCGTGGTGGAGATCGCCGCGATCGTCATCGCCGCCGGCGGCCTCGCGATCGGCAGCGCGCGGCTGTTCGCGCGCCAGATCGCCGACGACGTGTCGGCGATCGCCCGCGGGCTCGATGAGGTGGCGCGGGGCCGGCGCGACGTCACGATCGAGACCTCCGCGCGCGACGAGCTGGGCGCACTGGCCGCGTCGGCCAATGCCATGGCCGCCCAGCTGGCAGCGGAGGAGCGGGGTCGCGCGCAGTCCGAAGAGGCCCGCCGCAACCTCGTCGCCGCCGTCTCGCATGACCTGCGCACGCCGATCACCTCGCTGCAACTGCTCGCCGAGGCGATCGGCGATGACCTCGTGGACGGCGAGCAGCGCCGGGCCTATGCGGACCGGATGGGCACCCACGTGAGCGCGCTGAGCGCGCTGATCGACGACCTGTTTGAGCTGTCGCGGCTTGAGGCCGGCGACATCACCTGGTCACTGCAGCGCGTCGAGCTGCACGAGCTCGTCCAGGAGACGATCGAGGCGATGCGCGTCCAGGCCGAGGCCAAGGGCGTGCGAGTGACCGCCACGCTGCCCTCAGAGCTCGCGGCGACGCGGGCCAACCCCGAGAAGCTCCAGCGCGTCCTCTTCAACCTGATCCAGAACGCCATCCGGCACACGCCGGCCGACGGCAGCGTGGTCGTCCGGGCCGAGCCGTCCGCGCGCGGCGTCGAGATCGAGGTCGCCGACACCGGCACCGGCATCGCTGCCGCCGACCGCCCCCGGGTGTTCGGCGCGTTCTACCGCGGCGGCGCCGACGCGGCGCGCTCGGGCGACGGCGCCGGTCTCGGTCTGGCGGTCTCCCAGGCGATCGTTGAGGCGCACGGGGGCCAGATCTGGCTCGCGGAGTCCGCGCGCGGCACGCGCGTGCGCTTCAGCCTGCCGGCCGCCGCGCCGTGACGCCCGTAAGGGTCCCGTAATCCATTAACGGTCCCTTCCGATCCGCCCGGATTGATTGTCCGAGACCGGTCGCGGTGCTCCAATGAGGTCGACGGCCGTTGGGGCCCGTCCCCCGCCCCCCGGACAACCCTCACCCCTCAAAGGAGACACATGCATCCTCCGCTGCGCGCTGCGGCGCGCCTGAGCGCGCTCGCTGCCGGGCTGACCCTTGCGGTCACCGGCGTCGCCGCCGCCCACCCCACCGGTCACGAGCGTCCGAGCCCCGTGGTCGGCCATGTCTACATCAACGACAACACCGCTCCAGCCAACACCATCGCCGGCTTTGACCGTCACGCCGACGGGACCCTGACCCCGATTCCAGGCTCGCCGTTCGCCACGGGCGGGGCTGGGACCGGATCCGTCATCGGCTCCCAGGGCGCCCTGCAGATCGCGCCCGGCGGCCATCTGCTGCTCGCCGTCGATCCCGGGAGCAACCAGATCTCCGAGCTGCGCATCGGCCCCGGTGGCGCACTCTGGCCGGTCCCCGGCGGGACGGTCGGCTCCGGGGGCACGGAGCCGGTCAGCATCGCCGTTTCGCGCGGGCTGCTCTACGTCGCCAACGCCGGAGCCGGCGGCAGCGATTACGCCGGATTCACGCTGGACTGGTTCGGGCGCCTGCGGCCCATCCCGGGCGCGACTTTCGACCTGCCCGACGCCGCGCAGCCGGGCGACGTGCTGATCAACTCGACCGCGACGCGGCTGGTGGGGACGCGCGTCGGAACCTCCCAGATCGACAGCTTCACCATCGACCGGCGAGGCCTGCTCCACGCCGCTGCGGGTTCGCCGTTTGGGGCGCAGGGGCTCGGACCGTTCGGCAGCGAGTTCAGCCCGACCGACCCGACGCAGGTGTTCGTGTCAAACGCCCACGGCGGTTCGAACGCGGGCACCGTCTCGGCCTTCAGCGACGGCCCCGGAGGCGTGCTGAGCTCGATCGGCGCGTCGCCGTTCCCCAATGGCCAGACCGCGCCGTGCTGGGTGGAGATCAGCCGTGACGGGCGGCACCTGTACGCGGTCAACACCGCCGTGCCGAGCGTGTCGAGCTACCGCATCAGGCGCGACGGGACGCTGCGCCTGATCGTCAACACGCCGTTCGCCGGCCCGGGCGCTGCCAGCCTGGCCCCCGAGGACGCCCGGCTCAGTCCGGACGGGTCCACCCTGTGGGTGGTCGACAGCAAGGGGGTCGCGGTCAGCGGTTTCGCCGTCAGAGGCGGCAGCCTGACCCAGATCGCGGCGGCGCAGACCGCGCTCCCCGTGGGGGCGACGCCGTTCGGGATCGTCGTCAACTGACGGACGTTCCCGCGATCCGGCCGGGCGATGGGCGCAAGCTCGTCGTCCGGCCGGCTCACCCTTTGGGGCGATTGAGGCGGGCCGCGCCTGGTCGACAGTCGCGGTCCTGCGGCGGCCGGTCACGGCTTGAGCTTGTGCCCGCTGTGGAACAGCCAGGCGCTCCAGGTGACGGTGAGCGCCGCGAGCGCCGCGGTGATGGCCAGTGCGATCCCCACCGAAACGTCGCTGGTGCCGAGAAAGCCGTAGCGGACGGCCTGCACGAGGTAGAAGATCGGGTTGGCGTGCGAGACCTCGCGCCACGGCGAGGGCAGTGTCGACACCGAGTAGAAGACGCCGCCGAGAAAGCTGAGCGGCACGATCAGGATGTTCTGAACGAAGCCGGCGTGATCCCAGGTCTTGGCGTAGATGCCGATGACCACGCCCAGCGAGGAGAACAGAGTCAGGCCCAGCGTCACCCCCAGGACGAGGACGAGGGGGTCGTTGATCGGCACATGGGTGATCGGCAGAGCCAGCAGCAAGAGCGCCACGCCGATGAGCAGCGCCCGCACGACCCCGCCGAGCGAGAGACCGAGGTTGATCTCCCAGTTGCGCATGGGGGAGGCGAGCACGTCGTTGAGGTAGCGATCAAACCGGGCCTGGAACACCGACGAGGAGTTGTTGGTGTAGGCGGCCTGGACCATCGCCATGGTGATCAGGCCCGGGCACGATGAACACCCGGTAGTCGACGCCGTCGACGTGACGGATGCGCCCGCTCAGCGAGAGGCCGAAGACCAGGATGAACAGGAACGAGGCCATCACCGGCGCCGCCACGGTCTGCGTCCAGAGCTTGAGCACCCGGAGGACCTCGCGGCCGGCGAGCGAGAGCAGCCCACGACGGCGCTCCACCAGGCCTGGCTTCGCCAACGGCCGGCGGCCGTCGACGAGGGTGGGGGCGCTCATGCGGCCGCCGCCATCGCCTTGACGTAGACGTCGGCCAGGGAGTCCGCCTCGAAGCTCTCCCGGAGCCCGGCCGGGCTGTCACGGGCCAGCAGGCGCCCGCCGCGAATGAGCGCGACGTCCTGGCAGAGCTCCTCGGCTTCCTCGAGATAGTGGGTGGTGAGCAGGATGGTGGTGCCCTGCTCGTGCAGGCGACGGATGTAGCGCCACAGCTCGATGCGCAGCTCGAAGTCGACCCCGGCCGTGGGCTCGTCGAGGATCACCAGTCGTGGCTCGTGCATCAGCGCGCGCGCCAGCAGCAGGCGCCGGCGCATGCCGCCCGAGAGGCTCGGCGCCCGGACCCCGGCCTTGGCGCGCAGGTCGAAGACGTCCATCATCTCCCCCGCGCGGCGGACGGCATCGGGACGGCTCATCCCGTAGTAGCCGCCGTGGTAGACGAGCGTCTCCTCCACATCGAGGAAGCGGTCGAGATTGACGTCCTGCTCGGCCAGGCCCATCATCCGCCGCGCCTCCGGGTCGTGATGGGGCTTGCCGAAGATATCGATCTGCCCCGAGGTGATCCGGATGAGGTTGCACACGGCGCTGATGAGCGTCGTCTTGCCGGCGCCGTTGGGGCCCAGCAGCCCGAAGAACTCCCCGGCGGGAATCTGCAGATCGAAGCCGTCCAGGGCCAGCAGGCCGCCGTCGTAGCGTTTGGTCAGCTTGCGCAGGGACAGTGCCGGGAGCGAGGTCATCCGCATCGAGCCTAGTGCGGAGCCGCCGGGCCCCGGCACGTCCCTGGGTTCGGGAGCTAGCCAGGGTGGCGCGCGCCGCCGCCGAGGAAAGACTCGACGAACTCCGGGCTTGCGGCGAGCTCGGCCGGCCGGCCCTCCATGCGCAGCTGGCCGCCGCCGAGCACATAGGTGCGGTCGGAGATCTCCAGGACGGCCTTGGCGCGCTGCTCGACGATCAGCACCGAGGCGCCGGTGGCCGCCAGGCTGCGCACGTGCTCCTGGAGCACGACGGTGGCGATCTTGGGGGCGAGATTGGCGGTCGGCTCGTCGAGAACGACGAGGGCCGGCTCGAGCATGAGAGCCCGGCCCATGGCCAGCATCTTGCGCTCGCCGCCACTGAGCTTGCCGGCGCGGCGACCGACCATCCGGCCGAGCTGGGGAAAGACCTTGAGGACATGGTCCACCCGGGCCGAGACCTCGCGGCCCTTGAGGAGATAACCGCCCATCTCAAGGTTCTCGCGCACGGTGAGCGGCGGGAAGACGTCGTCGGTCTGCGGGACATAGCCGACGCCGATCCGCGCCACGTTCTCGGTCGGCCAGCCGGTGACGTCACGGTCTCCGACCAGCACGGTGCCCGACATGATCTCCACCAGCCCGACGATGCTCTTGAGCAGCGTGCTCTTACCCGACCCGTTGGGGCCGACGATCGACACCACCTCGCCGGGCTCGACGGAGATCGAGACGCCGTGGATGACGGGGCTGCCCTCGTAGCCGGCGGTCAGCTCCCGGATGTGCAGCGAGACGCCGTCGACCTTCGTCTCCAGCAGGGCGGCCGCGCCCTGGGTGTCAACCGACAAGGTAGGCCTCCACAACCTCTTCCTTGGCCCGCAGTGACGTCATCGTCCCCTCGGCGAGCACGCGCCCCTCGGCGAGGACGATCACCGGGTCACAGAACTCGTCCATGATCGAGAGCTCGTGCTCGACCATGATCACCGTCATGCCGTCCTCGCACAGTCCGACGAGCCGCATGCCGATCTGATGACCCAGCCGAGGATGCACGCCGGCCATCGGCTCATCGAGCAGCAGCACCTCGGGCTCGGTCATGAGCGCGCGCATGATCTCCACGAGCCGCCGCTGACCGCCGCTGAGGTCACCGGCGTAGCGATCGGCCAGGGACAGGAGGCCGAAGCGCTCGAGCGTCGCCGCCGCGCGCTCGATCGCGTCGCGCTCCTGAGTGCCCCAGTAGCGCTTGCCGAGCAGCGCGCCCCGGAAGCTCTCCCCTTTCTGACCGGGGACCGCGGTGAGCAGGTTCTCGAGCACCGTCAGGCGCTTGAACTCGGAGGCCAGCTGGAAGGTCCGCACCAGGCCGTGCTGGGCCCGGCGGTACGCCGGCAGCGAGGTGACGTCCTCCCCCCGGTAGTAGATCTTCCCGGCGGTGGGCTCGAGCGTGCCGGCGAGCATGGCCAGAGCGGTGGATTTTCCGGCCCCGTTGGGGCCGATGATCCCGGTCAGCCGGCCGCGCTCGAAGGACATGGAGACATCGTCGACGGCGCGCACGCCCTCGAAGGCCCGCACCAGCCCCTCGCAGCGGAGGATGGCTGAGTCGTTCCCCCGGCGATCGGGCTCGGTGCTCACCACCGATGCGGAGCTGGCCATCGCCGGCCGCCCGACTGACCCGTTACCGGGGTCGGGCTGGGCGGCCGGCGCGGCCGGGGGAGCATCGGCCGACCCCGCGGGGGCGGCGGAGTCGGCACGCTCGCCAAGAATCTTGCGGCGGCGTTCGGGCAGGATGCCCTGCGGGCGAAACCACAGGAAGACGAGAATCAGCAGACCGATCACAACCCACTGCAGGGCCGGGATGAGCCCCGGATTGTTGGGGACCGGCGGGATGTAGCGCGTGGCCTCCTCGAAGGCGACGGGGACGAGGATTGCGCCCAGGATCGCCCCGCGGTGGTTGCCCAGTCCTCCGATGATCACCGCGGCGAAGAGGACGACGGTCTCGGCATAACCCCAGGCCTGCGGATCCCACAGATTGATGAAGCCGACCAGGATCGCGCCAGACAGCCCGGCGATGGCCCCTCCGGCGACCAACGAGGACGTGCGCAGTGAGCGCAGGTCCTTACCCAGTGAGTCGGCGACGATGTCGTTGTCGCGCATGGCCCGGAGCGTTCGTCCGTAGGGCGAGTTGGTCAGCCGTGTGACGAACCAATAGGTTCCGAGGGCGAGCAACACGGCGACGACGCCGTACCCCCACTGGTAGTTGGCCGATAGGGGGTTGAACGTCGTCTCGAGCGGGGCCGGGACCAGTGACAGTCCGGCGGCGCCGTTGAAGAGTGGCGCGTAGTTGGTCACCAGCAGGTTGAACATCACCGCCGTGACGAGCAGGCCGACGGCGGCGAAGTCACCGCGCAGCCGGCGGCCGACAATCGCCGCGAAGGGCACGCCGAGCGCACCGCCGACGATCGCCGCCCCGATCCAGGGCAGCGGGAAGGGGAGGTGAAGGCCGCCGATGTAATGCTGAAAGCCGCCGTTGGCACTCGACGAGGGCAGTGACAGCACGGCCGCCGTGTAGGCACCTGCGGCCTGAAAGATGATGAAGCCGAAGTTCGTGACCCCGGCGACGCCGAACTGCTGGCTGAGTCCTAGGCAGGCGATCGCGTCGACGCCCGCATAGACCAGAAGGGTGGTGATGTAATAGACCACGCCGGCTCTCTCTCGCTTAGGCCGGGGACCCGAGCAAACCGTTGGGACGCACGGCCAACATCGCGAGCAGAACAATGAAGGCGACGACGTCCTTGTAATCGGAGACGACGATCGAGGCGCTGACCTCCGTGGCCACCCCGATGACCAGCGCACCCAGCATCGCCCCGTACGGCTGACCCGGGCCGCCGAGGAATACCGCGGCCAGGATCAAGACGAGGAAGATGTCGGTGCTGGTGGCGCCGAAGGTCCCCGAATTGACGGCGAAGGTCAGTCCGGCCAGACCGCACAGCGCCCCGGTGATCATCCAGGTGATCATCACCACGCGGTCGGTGCGAATCCCGCAGTTCTTGGCCAGGTCGCGGTTGGCTGCCGTGGCCCGCATCGCCTTGCCCAGCCGCGTATAGCGGATCAACGCGTGGACGCCCAGCATCACGACGATGCTCAGGCCGATGATGCCGATCTGTACGACGGTGAGCTCAATCGAGCCGATCTTGACCAGCTTGCCCTGGCTGAGCGTGTACGAGACGTTCGTCGGCCCGGCGAGCGCCTGAGTCCCGAAGACCAAGATCAGTGTCATCCCGAGGGCGACGATCACCATCGCGATCGGCGAGGTCCCCCGCCGTTGAAATGGCGTGTAGATCACATTGTTGAGAAACACCGAAATGACCGCCCCGGCGAGAACCGCAGCGACGGCCGCGATCCAGATGCTGACGCCGTGGCTGTTGAGCGCGTAGGCGGCGTACGCGCTCACAACCATCACCCCGCCGTAAGCCAGATTGAGGACATTGGTGACTGCGAACTGGAGCGTGAAGCCGACCGCCGCCAGGGCCAGCACTGCCGCCGAGACCAGACCGAAGCCGATCGAGGTGACGAAGAGGCTTGCGGTCGTCAACACGCTGTCAGTTCACATCCTCAGAGGCCGAGAGCCCGCAACTGGCTCGTCGACAGGTTGCCGGCCACCGTCACCGCCCCGTTGGGCGTGTACTTGTCGACCTGGAACAGACCGGCCGAGTCGTGGTAGGCGTCGAAGTTGGTCGGGCCTCCAGGTCCCTCGTAACGGATCTTCTGCCCCGCCTTCAGCGCCGCTGCCCCCTGGGCGAAGGAGTACACGACTTTCGCCCCGGGCACGCCGTTGCCGATCTGCTGGATGTACGGGCCGATCACCTTCGAGTTCGTGCTGTGCGATGCGAGCATGGCCAGAGCGGCCAGGTTGATGCCGTCGTAGAGGTGCACGGCACCCGGCGCGGTCAGGTAGGTCGAGAAGTTGCCCGTGCTGCCGACCTTGCCCTTTTCGGCGTTGATCGCCGTGACGAACGGCTGGTAGGAGGGCCCGGACGACTCCACGACCAGGTTGTCGGCCGAGAAGTTCTTGGCCAACGTGCTCCCACCGACCGCGGCCGCCACCGACTTGTACCAGTCGGGGGAGATCGTGGCCGACGTCCCGATCACCGGGATCATCTTGCCGCCGTTGAGCTGCTTGACCTCGGATAGGAACGCGGCCTCGGTCGGGCCCAGCGCCTCGGTCATGATCACGTCGGGCTTAGCGGCCGCGATCGCCGCCGCCTCAGTGCGGAACGTGTTCGCGTTCAGGTCGAGGGTCTGGTTGGAGACCAGCTTCATACCGGCCTTCTTGATGGCGGCGATGGCCGGAGCGACAAACGTCTGGGACCCGATGTCGTTGCCAAAGGCCAGGGCGATCCGCTTGTAATGCTGCCGCTGGGCCATGTTCACCATCGCGTAGGACTCCGACAGGTCCGGAGGGACGAGCCGGTAGAAGTACGGGAACTTGACGTGGTCGAACTCCGACTGTCCGGTCATGCAGAACGAGACTGTCTTGTTGGCCCCGAAGACCGGGACGACCGAGGCCGCCTCGTCCGAGGTGCAGCCGATGACCAGGCCCAGGTTCGATGTCGACGCGTACATCTGGCGCACGGCCGGAACCGCGTCGGCCGGATCGCCGCGGGTATCCACCGACTTACAGTTGAGCTTGTGGCCGAGCACGCCGCCGGCCGTGTTGATGGCATTGGTCGCCGCGTCACACGAGACGAGATATGTCGGGCCAAGTGCCGCATCGGTGCCCGTGAACGGGGCCACGTCGGCCACCGTCAGCGGCGCGCCCTTGGCCGCGCTGCTCGCACTCGCATTACCGCCGCTTCCACCTCCGCTCGCTGAGCCGCTGCCGCAGCCGGCCACGACGAGGGCAGCCACGGCCGCAGCCGCAGCCACAATCCGGCCCCGACGGGGAACCGGCAATCTGAGTCCAGACATCTCCCTCTCCTCTGTGATGCAGTTCGCGCTACCTCCGCGCTGCTCCCAAGCCCGCAGGCTCGGTCTGACCACTGCTCTCCCTCTCAGAACCCGGCTTTCTTGGCCGGCGGGGGAACCCACGGCCAACCGTTGACGACTGTCTGTTCGGCCACGACCCTGTTGGCCAGCCTCCCGAGACCCTCGATCTCAATCTCCAACAGGTCGCCCGGCTGCAACCACACTGGCGGCTGGCGGGCAAAGCCAACGCCGCCCGGCGTCCCGGTCGCGATCACATCTCCCGGCTTCAGCGTCGTGAACGATGAGACGTACTCGACCGTCGCCGGGATGTTGAAGATCATCTGCGATGTCCGTGCGGATTGCATGACCTCGCCGTTGAGCCTGGTGGTCAGCTGCACGTCGGAGACGTCGACTTCGTCCGTGGTGACGATCTCCGGCCCGATCGGCATCGTGGCGTCGAAGTTCTTGCCTGGCGTCCATTGACTCGCGGCTCGCTGCCACTCGCGCGCCGAGCCATCCATCAGCACCGTGTAGCCGGCCAGTGCGTCAATCGCGTGCTTGGCGCGGATGTAACGGCCGCCCTTCCCGACCACGAGGGCGAGTTCGCCTTCGTAATCGAAGCGCTCGCTCAGGGCCGGCTTGACGAGGTCGCCGTAGGGTGCGGCGACCGAGCCGGCTCCGCGGACGAAGACCTCGGGCCAGGTCGTGGGGGGACGTCCGCCCTCGAGGGCATGCTCCACGTAGTTGACCCCGAAGCACAGGACACGGGGTGGCGCTGGCGAAGCCGGACCGTACTCGGACTCCGACAACTCGCGCCCGTCCTGCTCGGAGGCCCGGCGAACGGCGCGGAGCGCCTGCTCTCCGCCGGCCAGCACCGCGTTGAGATCCGACATGCGATCATCTCCGGTCGCCTTACCGACGTCGACGTATCCACCCGACCCACGCACGTGCAGCCGCATCCCCTCGCGGGTAGCGACGGTGACAAGTCTCACGGCCAGGCGCTCCTCTCTCTCACGACCACACTCCCACATTTGGTTCGATTTGTGGGATTGGTCCGAACCTAGCGCTACGTGATCAACCCGTCAAGTCTTGACCGCGTTAGGGCTGCGTTGGCGCTAGTATTGGTTGTAATGGTTGTCGTGGCTAGCCCGTCGATCCCCAACCCTGCGGCGTAGCCCGGCAATGGCAACGCCCCCGATCGCGGTCAAAACTCCGGCCTACGGGCATGAGCTGGCGGAGCTGATCTTGGCCCACCACCAGGCCTCCGAGGTCGGCCCGGGAGCGCGACTGATGACCGAGCGTCAGCTCGCCTCCGACCTCGGCGTGACCCGGACGATGATCCGCCACGCGCTCGCCATTCTCGAGGCCGAGGGCCGGATCTCACGGGAGGTCGGCCGCGGCACCTTCCTGCGCGATCCGGGTCGCCGCCCGACGACCCTGGGTCGCGGGACGGCCGATGGAGACCAGCAGGTCGGTCCGGCCGACGTGATGGTGGCGCGCCGGCTGATCGAGCCTCAGGTGCTGCCCGTGGTGGTGGCGTGGGCCACTGCCCGCGATTTCGACGAGATGCGCCGGTGCCTGGAGGGTGGGGGCACTGCGCAGAGCTATGACGAGTTCGAGGTCTGGGACTTCGCCCTTCACCACGCAGTCGTGGCGGCAAGCCGCAACCGCCTGTTGGTCGACATGTACGCCGTCATCGAGCAGGCTCGCCACGGGGCGATCTGGGGCAGCCTCAAGCGGCGCAGCGACTCGGCCGAACGCCGGGCGCTCTACCACCAGGACCATGTCGCCCTGGTTGACGCCCTGACCACGCGGGACCTTCCGGCCGCCGTCGAGGCGATGGAGAGCCACCTTCAGCGTGTCGAGAGCAACCTACTCGGCAGCACGGCTCAGCGCTCCGATGGCTGAGCATCCGCTCGCCTGGCTCAGCTCCACCACGGCCCACGAGGCCTACGAGGCCTACGGTATCCGCGGGGCGCTGCCGTCGGCGATCAAGACGTTGACGGCGCGGTCGTAATACGGGCGGTTGACGACGCGGCGGTGGCCGAAGCCGGTCGAGTCCGAGATGAGCCGCGAGGCGGCGAGCCAAATGCTAATGGCCGGTCGGTGATCGGGGTGCCCGTTACGCCCCGCCGGTGACGGCCGTGGCCGGTCTGGATGGCGCTGCGGGTCATGATCGGGCGCAGCTTTCCCGACTGGTCACAGGTCGACGTCTGCTGAGCCGCCGCGTCGAGGCCGACTCGGTGGGCTGGCCGACGCGGTGTCGGTGATCGTGGCGTGCTCCGCTCGTGGTATACATTCGAGTCACCGAGGACAGGTAGCTTGGGGTTCATGGACGAGCGGTCGCTTTGTTCTTACCGAGGAGCTTCTGTTGATGCGCGTGGGCGCTGCTGTTTGGGGAGCGTTGGTTTTAGGTTTGGGGCTTGGCTCGTGGCTTGGTGTGCCGGCGGCGGGTGCGGCGGTGGTTGGGCCGCCGCTCGGCGCGATCGTGGTCGGGACATCGAGCGCGAACTGCCCCTCGCCCACCTTCGCGACCATCAACGCCGCGATCACAGCGGCGCCGGCTGGTTCGAGTATCTATGTGTGCGCGGGCACGTATCCCGAAGCGGTGTCGGTGACCAAGAACGTCACGCTGCTGGGCGCCCAGTGGGGAAACACAGCGACGGCGGGCCGCACCGATCCCTCTCAGGAGACGACCATTGACAACCCTGCGGGCACTGATGTGACGTATGCCGGGGCGAGCACCGGCACCCTGTCGGGATTCAGCTTGATCGGCAATGGCAACGGCGCTGGCAATGACAACGGGATCGTCGCCCTTCAAGCGGGGCAGAGCGGCTTTACCTGGACTGACAACATCATCACTGGGACCAGCACCGGCATCAACTTCGAAGTCGACGGGATCACTCCGACCACGATCAGCGCCAACCGGATCACCGGCAACACCGAAGCCGGCGGAAGCGAGCTCAGCAATGGCATATTCTTTACCAACGGCCCGGCTAACAACGTGACGATCAGCGGGAACCTGTTCGGGAGTCAAGGCGCAGACATCAACACCACTGGTTCGGGGACCACTGCGGACTTGTCGCAGAACCTGGTCGTCACCGACAACACCAGCGTCGACTCGCAGAATTTCGCGGTGCTGTTTCTCACCAACGACGCGGTGATCAGCCACAACACGATCGGGTGGACCAATCCGAACGACCCCGCGGCGGAGACGGCGATCTACCTGTCCGGCGGCAACATCGCCCCCACCATCGATGCCAACACGATCAGCGGTGGCGCCGCTACCGGGATCGGCGTCAACGCAGACTTCTATTCCCCGAGCAGCGCGGTCACCGTCACAAACAACGCGATCTCCAACCGGCTCAACGGGGTTCGCGTGAGTCAGAATGCCGGGTTGACCGGGACGATCGTCGATCACCGGCAACACCGTCGCCGATGCGGGCGTCGGGGACGGAGTCGGCCCCGAAGTCCCTGGTGGCAACGGGATCTGGCTGCAATCCGGAACAGGCGTGGTCGTCAGCGGCAACGCGGCCTCCGGGAGCGTCACCACCGACTGCCGGGATGAGACCACCGGCCCGGACACGGTCGGCACCGCTAACGCCTGGACGCTGGACACCGGTACCACCAGCAGCCCGCTCGGGCTGTGTGTCGCGCCGGCGATCGTCGGTGGTCAAGACGGCCGATCCGAGCGCGGTGCAGCGGGTGGGCCAGCTGGTGACCTACAGCTTCTTGGTGACGAACAACGGGAACGGGCCGTTGAGCCAGATCTCCGTCGCGGATACGTTCACGGCGCCGTCGACGGGATCGTTGACCGCGGCATGTCCGGTGACCACGCTCGCGGCAAGGCCTCGATGACGTGTACCGCGACCTACGCCGTGACCGAGGCTGACATCGACCACGGCGTGATCAACGACTCCGCGACCGCCACCGGTACCCCAGCCAGCGGACCGGCGGTGACCTCATCAGCGTCGATCGCATCGGTCAACGCACCGCCGTCTCCCGGCATCACGCTGGCCAAGGCAGCGAGCATCTCGAGCTTCACGTCGGCGGGGACCCCGGTGACGTACAGCTACACGATCACGAACACCGGCAACGTGACGCTCAACCCGGTGACGGTCACCGATCCGATGGTCGGCCTGTCGCCGATCTCCTGTCCTACAGAGAGCCTGGCTCCGGGCGCGAAGGAGACCTGTTCGGCGACCTACAGGACGACGACGGCCGACGTAGAGGCCGGGTCGATCACGAACACCGCGACCGCCAACGGCACGCCGCCAGTGAGTGCCGGCAACCCGATCCCGAAGCTGGTCACAGCCACGTCCAGCGCGACTGTGACCCACGTTTCGCCCAGTCCCCCGAAGCACGACCTCACGGTCACCAAGACGGCCAGGACCAGGCACGTCACCGTCGGCCAGGCGGTGACCTACACGATCGTGGTGCGCAATCTCGGGCCCGACGCGGCGTCGGCGGCGAAGATCATCGACACGTCCGGGCTGCCGACCAAGATCCGGTCGATCCGAACGACGGCCGGAAAGTGCACCACGGGCCCGCCGCTTCGGTGCGCGCTGGGGACGATCCGGGCGGGTGCTCGAGTGACGATCACGGTCGTGTCGACTACGACGAAGCCGGGGAAGCTGCGCAACGTCGTCAGCGTCACCTCAACCGGGTCGGACACAAACCCGAAGAACAACCATGCCTCGGTCGTGGTGATCGTGACAGCGCGCAGGCTCGCTGCGCTACGGCTGCACAAGCGTGCCTCTGTTCGGACCGCTCTGCCAGGAGCTGACGTGACCTACCGGCTGATCGTCACCAATCCGAACGTCTGTCGCGGCACGCCACGTCTCGGTCTGCGACACGCTGCCGGCCGGCGAGCAGTTCGAGAGCGCCCGTCCATCTGCACATCCGAGTGGGAACGCGTACTGCTGGACGGCCAACAGACTCAATCCGGGGATCACGAAGGACCTCGAGCTGACCGTCAACATCTCCAGCCGTCACGTCGAGAGGCTCGTCAACCATGCCACCGCGCGCGCGAGAGGACTGCCAAGACAAGCCACGCCGTCGCGTCGATCGCGGTCGAGCCGGCGCCAATCGCGCAGTGCATCAGCGCGTCAGAGGCCCGAGCGGACTCCGGGAGCTACCCGGTAGCCCGAGCCGCCTGCTGACGCAGCGTTCCAATACCCCTGTCTCTCTCAGGGATGACAAGCGCGGTCTATTCGTGGCGGATGCTGCTACGGCGAGCCAGTTCTCTGAGCACGAGCGTGAGCTGCGAGCGGTGATGAGAACCCGCGGGTAGTCCCGGAGCCGCCGGTGGCTCCGGCGCTTGGTTGCGCGACGTTCAGTTCATGAAGCTGAACGACCGACACACGCTGTCGCCCTGCCATAGGCACCGTCAACGACCGAGACGCAACCCTGCTTGGCGCGTCGTAGGTCACTTGGGCTGCGGTGAAGAGAGGCCTTACGCTCGTGCTGGCCCGCACCGGCCGCGGAACCACGGCCCCGGCGGGATGCCAGGGGCGTCGAGGTTGATGTGGCTGAAGGTCATCGCCAGACACGCGTGGGAGGGGCTCGCGATGGCGCTCAGAGAGGTTCACCGCAGCATCGACGCCAGCCGCGATTCGTCCGCGACCCGGCGACGTGGCACCCCCACGGATCGGCGGCGGCATGCGAGAGCGCTCGGCGTTTCGGGCCGCGGCAGCCGAAATCCATCGACGGACACCGCTGCTGCCAGCCTGGCTGCGGTGTCGATCACGCAAGTTGCTTTCCCCCTGCTTTACCCGAGCCGGCCGCAGGTATTTTCGCGCTGAGACAAAGAGTTCGTCAGTGGGCGGTACTGGGCTCGAACCAGTGACCTCCTGCTTGTAAGGGCGGAACTGCTTCCACCCCCGAGGCGCCGATTCCCCGGGCTTTTCAGTCGTCGCAGGCTCCGGCGCGGCGGTCGGCGTGCATCCCGATGGAAGCGGATGCGTCTCGATGTGCTCGGATGTGGGCACCAAGATCAGGCTGGTGCCCAATGGAATCTCAAGACCACGAGGCAGCCGCAGTCGATCACGCTCCTACGAGGATGCCATCTACGGCATCTGCGCCTCCGCGCCGGCGCAGGTCGCGGCCGTCGCGGTCCTGAGCTGAGCCAGATGGTCGCGGTTGTCGCGGATCGACGCGATGCTGGACGACAGCGTCGGGGACGCGCTGGCGCCGGTGAACAACGGCAACGGCAACGGGAGCGCTCCCCACAACGAGTAGAGGCCCGACAAGCGGGCCTCTACGTTTACTGCGCTTCACTTGGCATCGTCGGCCCTACGATGACGAGGTCGGGACGTAGGCGACGATGCTGGGAAGACCAGTGCAGGCTGCACCCGTTCCGAGTGAGGCTATCTTGCCGCTGTTGACGACGCAGATCGTGGTCGGTGTCGCGCCGGTGATATCACCAGCCGGACCCTGCGCTCCTGTGGCACCAGTTGGGCCTCGCTTCCCGTCCGCGCCAGCCGGACCGGGGTCACCCTTGAGTGACTTGAGCCAATCGTGTCTGGCTCAGACACCGGACTGTCCGTAGTTGTGGATGCATACAGATCGTAAGCCGACTGTCCAACCGGGCCACGTTTGCCGTCCGAGCCGGTCGGTCCGGGATCGCCCTTCAGAGGTCTTCAACCAGTCGTTCTGGCTCAAGCACGGGGTTGTCGGTCGTGGTAGAGCGTACACGTCGTAGTCGGACATGCCTGTCGGACCGCGCTTACCATCCGCCCCGTCCTGGCCGGGAGCGCCGTCCTTGCCCGTAGCGCCCTTGAGTGACTTGAGCCAATCGTTCTGACTCAACACGGGGCTGTCCGTGGTAGTGGAAGCGTACAGGTCGTAGGCCGACAGGCCGGTCGGGCCTCGCTTACCATCCGCGCCGACTTGTCCGGGAGCACCCTTGAGTGACTTGAGCCAATCGTTCTGACTCAACACGGGGCTGTCAGTGGTGGTGGAGGCGTACACATCGTAAGCCGAAAGGCCGGACGGGCCGCGCTTGCCGGTAGCACCGGGGACACCCTGTAGACCTTGAGCGCCGTCCGCGCCGGCGAGGCCATCAGCCCTCGCGCCGGCCGCTCCGTCGAGGCCGTCAGCACCATCGGCGCCAGCCGCTCCGTCCGAGCCGTCGATACCATCGGCTCCGTCCGCGCCGTCGAGGCCATCGGCACCGTCCTGGCCAGCAGCACCGGTCCGGCCTCGGAAGCCGCGCGACCCCCGGACGACGCTGGCATGGTTCGCCTTGTGAGCGGCCGTGCGCGTGGGAGCCGTGCCGTGGTGAATGTTGGAAGCGGCGGCGATGCCGGTGCCTCCGAGGAGGGTGCAGGCGGTTCCGACTGCAATGTATTTGTGAATGTGGATTTTCATCCGAGGCTCTCACTGTTGAGTTTGACGGGGAAGATCCCGCTTGGCAGGGCCGCCCGAAGACGGCCCTCCCAGCCGAGCAATCTGCCCAACGTGTGAACTACGAGCCGAGGGGGTACGTGGCGACGGCCGTGAAGCCGGTGCCCTTGGCGTTGATGTGAGCGATCATCGACGTGGCGGCGCCAGAGCGCCGTTGAAGTCGGAGGTCCAACCGGCAGGCCAGGTCGATCGTCGTGACCGGCCTGGTCGGCGAACTCGGCGAACGGCTTGCCCGTGGCCGGGTCCGTGATCTTGCAGTGGAACTTGTCCTTCACGAAGCTGTGGCCGCGTGTCTTGGCGACCTTGACCTCGTGGATGCCGAGCAGATGCTGAACGTGTTCGGTTCCGGGGCCGGACGGGTCGACGTACGGCGCCGTGTACGGCGTGTTGGTGCGGCTGGGGCGACGTGTGCTGTGGCCGCCATCGAAACGGCGGGGGCTGCGAGGACCGCGACGGACGTCGCGGCGATGATGAGCTTACGCATGGGTAAGCCTCCTTGGGTTCTGGGTTGGCTTGTAGGCGGGTAATCCGCCAGGAGACGTGGGCGTCCCGTCTCAAGCCTTCAGCCAGATGCGCCGAAGCCTCGGGGGGATGGCCGTTCCGTGGCTTCACGCTCCGATAGCATCTGTGCTATCTCTGGTGCTAGCATCGGCGCTAGCGGACGATCCCTTGAGAACCTCTTCGCTAACTCTTCGCCATGCCCATGACCCGCACCACGATCAGCTTCACCCGCGACGGAATGCAGCTGATCCAAGAGGCGGCCAAGCGCCAAGGCTCGAGCGTCTCGCAGTTCGTCCGCGAAGCCGCGCTGATGCGCGCGACGATGGCCGCCGACGACAACCCGTACCCGATGCGCGCCCTCGCCGCGCAACTCCGGGCGATCGGCGACCAGGGGTACGCGCTGGCCGACAAGGCGCTGAAGGTCGCCGAGGACGAGGCCGCGCGGAAGCGGTGAGGCCCGACAAGGCCACGAGCCGCGACGGGCGCGACAAGCCGGCCACCTGACGGGCCTCCGCGCGAGTGGGCGGTACTGGGCTCGAACCAGTGACCTCCTGCTTGTAAGGCAGGCGCTCTACCAGCTGAGCTAACCGCCCGCGGGAGCCGATGGTACCCCGGTCATCGCCGCTCCCGCGGACATGTCACGCCACGCTGTAGGTGAGCACGACGTTGCCCGAGGCCAGCGTCGTCGCGTCGGTCAGCTCGAACCGGCCCGCGCGCTCGTGGCGAAACAGCAGGTCGCCGGCGCCGCCGGTCCCCAGCATGAAGGGGTGCACCCACAGCCGCAGCTCGTCGAGCAGGCCGTTGGCCATCAGCAGGTCGGTCACCGGCCCGAACCCGTACTGGACGATGTCCCCGCCGTCCTGGGCCTTGCGGCGCGCGACCTCGGCCGCGACGTCGCCGGCGATGACCTCGGAGTTGTTCCATGCCGGATCGGTCAGGCTGCTGGACACCACCCACTTCTCCATCGTGTTGATGTGGTCCGAGTACGGGTCGCCTGACATCGAGGTCCACACCGGGACGAACGCCTCGTAGGTGCGGCGGCCCAGCAGCAGGGCATCGCAGCCGAGCAGCAGCTCGGTCTGGATCTCCCCGGCCGCGGCCGTCGTCCTCGTGACGGCCCGAAGGCCAGTCGTCCGGGTTCTCGATCACGCCGTCCAGCGTGATGTAGGTCGAGTTGATGATGCGTCGCATGAGTTTGAGCCCCTAGCGCACGCTGGGCGCGATGTTGTGGTTGAGGTGGAAGACGTTCTCGGGGTCGTACGCGTCCTTGACCGCGGTAAGCCGGGCCAGTTTGGCGTCCGAGTACGCGCGGCGCACGCCGGACGCGCCCTCGTCGCTGAGCGCGTTGACGTAGGCGCCGTCGGCGAACGGGTCCAGTTTCGCGGCGACCCGGCGCGCGGCGCCCATGCGCAGCTCGTCCTCGTCGGGATCGCTCCACTTCGCGGCCGCGACGTACTCGAAGCGCGTCCCGCGATGACTGAACGCGCTGGCGTCGGGGTCGACGTCGGCGATCGCGCCGCCGTAGGCCTGCAGGCTGACGCCGGGCAACGCGTCATCAGCGGGGTCGCGGTCCAGCAGGGCGGCGATGGCGCCGTCGGTCAGCGCGGGCAGGTAGTGGCCCTTCCAGTAGCGGCGGAACGAGTAGCCCTCGGTGCTGTCGTCGCGCGTCTGCAGCGTCAGGTAGGAGAGCTCACTGACGGCCTCGTCCACCGGGTGGCCGATCGAGCGGAGCGCCGGCAGCAGCGCGCGTCCCGCGTCAGGGTCGCCCACCCACACGTACCCGAGGGTGACCGAGTCACCCGAGATCTCGGCGGTCAGCGTCGCTTGGCGCGGCGCCTCCTCGGCCAGGTCGCGCCAGCCCCGCAGCGCCCCGGCGGCGCGGTCGAGCGGGAAGGTGAGATCCGCGACCAGGGTCCGCGTCCCGATCGGGTGCAGGCGGAACTCGAACTCCACCACGATCCCGAAGTTGCCGCCGCCGCCGCGCAGCCCCCAGTACAGCTCGGGATGCTCATCGGCGGTGGCGCGCACCACGTCGCCGTCTGCGGTGACGACGGTGTAGGACACGACGTTGTCGCAGGTCAGGCCGTGCTGGCGCGCGAGCCAACCCATCCCTCCGCCGAGCGTCAGACCGCCGACGCCCGTATGCGAGATGTTGCCGGCGGTCGTCGCCAAACCGTAGGGCTGCGTGGCACGGTCCAGCGCGCCGAGCATGGCGCCGCCCTGCACGTGGGCGCGCAGCGCGACCGGGTCGACGGTCACGCGATCCAGGCCGGTGAGGTCGATCATGAGGCCGCCGTCGGGGACAGCGAGCCCGGCGATGTTGTGGCCGCCGCAGCGCACGCCGATCTCGAGGTCGCGCTCCCGGGCGGTGCGCACCGCGGTGACCACATCGGCGACCGAGGCGCAGCAGACGATGAGCGCGGGATAATGATCGATCATGCCGTTCCAGACGGAGCGGGCGGCGTCGTACCCGAGGGTGCCGGGGGACAGGAGCTCGCCGTCGAACCGACGGCGGGTGGTGGTTGGGATCTGCGCGGTGGTTGTCATGGCCCTTAGGCTTCCACGAATCGGCCCCCTTGATAAGGTCCGTTTTCGTGGCGGTTTCGAGTACCAATCTGTCACCGGTTTCGGAGCTGCTGATCGCGCTGGACCGCGCTGGAGGCGAGGCCCTGCACCACCAGATCGAGGCCTCGATCCGCGAGCGCATCCGGTCAGGAGCGCTGCCGGGCGGCGTCGCGCTGCCGGCCAGCCGCGCCCTGGCCGCCGTGCTGGGGGTCTCGCGCGGCGTCGTGGTCGAGGCCTACGCCCAGCTCGTCGCCGAGGGATACCTCACGAGCCGCCGCGGCGGCTACACCCAGGTGGCGCCGGCCGCCGCAGAGCCGAGACGAGCCGACGGCGGCGCCGCGTCGTCGTCGCCACCACCGGCGCGCGCGGCGGCGCCGCGTCCGTCGCGCCCTGCGGTCGACTTCGGCTACGGCCGCGCCAACGTGAGCGCGTTCCCCCGGGCCGCCTGGCTGCGATCGGTGCGGCGGGTGCTCACCGAGGCACCCGACGAACGCCTGGGCTACCTCGACGGACGCGGCGCGGTCGAGCTGCGCGCGGCGCTGGCGGCCTATCTCAACCGGGTGCGCGGCACGCTCGCCGACCCCGACACGATCGTGATCACCAACGGCTACGCCCAGGCGGTGTCTCTGCTCATGGGTGTACTGGCCGCGCGCGGGGCCAGGACGCTGGCGGTGGAGGACCCGTCGGCCTCCGATGACGCTCGTCCCATCGCGGCGGCGCTGGGCCTGGACGTGGTCAGCGTGCCCGTCGGCGAGGACGGCGTCCGGGTCGACGCCGTGTCCGAACTGCGCGCCGACGCGCTCGTCCTGACGCCCTCGCACCAGTGGCCGACCGGCGGCGTGCTCGCCCCCGAGGCCCGCGCCGCAGTGCTCGGCTGGGCACAACGTACCGGCGCGCTCGTCATCGAGGACGACTACGACGCCGAGTACCGCTATGATCGCGCGCCGGTCGGCGCAATGCAGGGCCTGGACCCCGACCACGTCGCCTACGCGGGCACGGCGAGCAAGACCCTCGCCCCCGGGTTCCGGCTCGGCTGGCTGGTGCTCCCGCGGGACCTGGCGGCGCCGTTCGCCGAGGCCAAGCTGCTCGCCGATCGCGGCTCGCCCATCCTGGACCAGCTCACCTTCGCCGATTTCCTGACGCGCGGCGAGTTTGACCGCCACCTGCGGCGCATGCGACCCGTGTACCGCTCGCGCCGCGACGCGCTGCTGGCGGCGCTGGGCCGGGACCTGCCCGAGCTCGAGCCCGCGGGCATTGCCGCCGGTCTGCACCTGGTGGCGTGGCTCCCCGATGACCTGGACGAGGCCGCGGCGATCCAGGCGGCGGCGGACGCGGGCGTCCAGCTCGCCGGCGTCACCCCCTACCGGTTGAGCCCGGGGCGACCGGGGCTCCTGTTCGGTTACTCGGACCTGAGCGAACGCGCGATCGCCGACGGGATCGGGCGACTGGCCCGCGCCATCGCCGGCCTCCGTCCCCCAACCGCCGGCGCAACCGCCGGCACCTAGTACCGTCATACCCCGACATGGACTTCGACCCCCAGCGCGCTCTGGACCAACTCAAGAAGTTCGCCGCCGACGCCCCGGCGCAGATCGCCGACGGCATCGGACGGCTGGTGCGCGACGCGCCGCCCGAGCGGCTCGAGCAGCTGATGAAGTCCCCGGCGCGGCGCGCGCTGCTGGACGGGATCTTCTGGCAGATCCCGCGGCAGCTCGACACCAAGGCCGCCGCCAACATCAAGACGACGATCCAGTGGAACATCACGGGACGGCACGACGAGGGCGTCGACACCTACCTGCTCGAGGTCGACAACGGGACCGCGCGCGCCAACCGCGGCACCGAGGGTGTCGACCCCAAGCTGACGATCACGATGGACGGCGTGGAGTTCCTCCGGCTGATCAGCGGCAACTCCGACCCGATGGCCGCCTACTTCAAGGGCCGCATCCAGCTCGCCGGGGACATCATGGTCGCCGCGCAGCTCGCCCAGATCTTCAAGATGCCGGGAGCCGGCTCCGGCGCCGGCTCGGACCACGGGGGCGGCGATGACGGGGACAGCACCACCAACGGCGGCGGCGATCGCGAGGACCACTAGGGGTCGCTGCGAGCGCAGCTACCCTCAGGGTGGTGCATGAGGAGAGGGCGTCGATCGAGCTGCGGGGGGTGGTCAAGCGCTATGGCCAGATCACCGCGGTCAACGGCCTCGATCTCGTCGTCGAACCCGGAGTCTGCTTCGGTCTGCTCGGTCCCAACGGCGCCGGCAAGTCGACCACGATGCGGATGCTCACCGCGCAGACGCTCGCTGACGAGGGGACGATCGAGGTGCTGGGCTACACGCTCCCGGCGGACTCCAAGCAGGCGCGGATGGCGATGGGCGTCGTCCCCCAGCAGGACAACCTCGACATCGAGCTGACCGCGCGCCAGATCCTGGGCGTTTTCGCGCGGCTGTACCGCGTGCCGCGCGCGGAGCGCGACGCGGCGGTGGAGCGCGCGCTGGCGATCGCCAACCTCATGCCCCGCGCCGACACGATCGTGCGCGAGCTGTCCGGCGGCATGCGCCGCCGCCTCCTCGTTGCCCGCGGCCTCATCCACCGCCCGCGTCTGGTCCTGCTCGACGAGCCGACCGTCGGGCTGGATCCGCAGGTCCGCCAGGAGCTGTGGTCGCTCATCGACGGGCTCCGCGCCGACGGCGTCACGGTCCTGATGTCCACCCACTACATCGAGGAGGCCGAGCGCCTCGCCGACACGGTGGCGGTCATGTCCGCGGGCCGGATCATCGCCCAGGGCACGCCTTCGCAGCTCGTCAGCGCGCACGCTGGAGAGGAGGTCCTGGAGGTGTACGGGCCCCCGGCGCACCTGGCCGAGCTCGAAGCGCTCGCCACCGAGCGCGGCTGGCCCTACCGGCGCAGCGGCCCGGCGGTAGCGCTGCTGGGTGCCGAGGAGCTCAACGGGGAGACGCCCGAGGGGGTGCGCCGCCCGGCCAACCTCGAGGACGCGTTCGTGGCGCTCACCGGCCGGGAGATCGAATGACCGCGATCCAGCCCCGCGTCGATCCGGACACCGGCCGGGTGCGCCGCGTTCACCGTCTCGAACCGGCGGCGCTGGCCGGCGTGATGATGCGCGACATCGTCCTGTTCAGGCGCTACTGGAAGGCCACGACGTTCTCCTCGATCGTGCAGCCGACGATCTACCTGCTGGCGTTCGGACTCGGCTTCGGGTCGCTGGTCACGCACGTCAGCAGCGTCACGTACGTCCAGTACGTCGCCACCGGGGTGGTCGCCACCGCGGTGCTGTTCTCCTCCGCGTTCCCGGGGATGTTCAACACGTTCATCCGCTGGCAGTTCCAGCGCACGTACGACGCGCTGCTGGCGGCGCCCGTCGATGTGGAGGAGCTCGTGACCGCGGAGATCCTGTGGATCTCCATCCGCGCCGGCGTCTACGGCATGGCCCCGCTGGTCGTCGGCTTCGCGTTCGGGCTCAGCCCCACGTGGGGGATGCTGCTGGTGCCGTTCATCGGGATCATCACCGGCTTCGGCTTCGCGGGGTTCGGCGTCCTCATCGCCGCGGTGGCCAAGACCATCGACAACTTCAACTACGTCACCAGCGCGGTACTGACGCCGATGTTCCTGGTCGCCGGCACCTTCTTCCCCATCGCGGCGCTCCCGCCGGTGCTGCGCGCAATCGCGAAGGTCAACCCGCTGTACCACTGCGTCGCGCTCGTGCGTGACGTGTCGCTGTCCATCTACAGCTCCGCAGACTGGGTGCACCTCTCGGTCCTGCTGGCGTTCGCCGTACTGATGTGGCGGCTAGCGATCTGGCGGCTGCAGGCCCGCCTGATCGACTGATCCCGAGGCCCGTGCGCGTGGGCGCCGTTGCTGGCGCGGTAGACGATCAGCCGGTCCTCAGGCGGCGGACGGTCCCGCAGATAGGATCGCCCATATGGCCACCTCCACGGAGCAGGCGTACGGGACGCAGGAGCACTACATCGACGGCGTGTTTCCGGGCCAGCGCCGCAGCGGAGACGTTCGCGTCTCTGAACCCGGCGACCAACGAGGTGCTGGCGCTCGCGTCGGCCGGCGACGCCGAGGACGTCGATCGGGCCGTGCTCGCCGCGCGCGCCGCGCGTTCGACGAGGGACCATGGCCGCGGCTGAAGGCGTCCGAGCGCGCGGCGGCGCTGCGCCGGATCGCCGCCGGCATCAGCGCCCACGCCGATCAGTTCATCGCGCGCGAGGTCGCGGACATCGGCATGCCGATCGCGCAGATGAAGGGACTGGCCGCGCGCGCGGCCCAGAACTTCGACTACTACGCGGGCGTGGTCACCGAGCTGCACGGCCGCTCGTTCCAGGTCGGCGACGAGTTCGTCAACTACACCATCCGCAAGCCGGTCGGCGTCGCCGGCCTGATCATGCCGTGGAACGCGCCGCTGATGCTCTCGACGTGGCGGATCGCGCCGGCGCTGGCCGCGGGCAACACGATCGTGCTCAAGCCGGCCGAGTGGTCGCCGCTGACGGCGACGCTGCTCGCGAGCGTGATCGAGGAGGCCGAGGTGCCGGCGGGCGTCTTCAACGTCGTGCAGGGCTTCGGCGAGACGGCGGGCGCGGCGCTGTGCGCGCACCCGGGCGTCGACCTCATCTGCTTCACCGGCGAGACCACCACCGGCCAGACGATCATCGCCGCCGGCGCGCCGACGCTCAAGCGGTCCTCGATCGAGCTCGGAGGCAAGTCCCCGGTCGTCGTGTTCGATGACGCCGATCCCGAGCTGTCCGTCGACGCCGCCCTCGCGCAGATCTTCACCATGAACGGGCAGCGCTGCACGGCGGGCTCGCGGCTGCTCGTGCAGGAGGGGCTCTACGAGCAGATCGTCGCCGCGGTCGCCGAGCGGGCCGCGCACATCCGCGTCGGCGATCCGACCGACCCGCGCACCGAGCTGGGGCCGCTGATCCGGCCCGAGCACCACGAGCGCGTGCTGGACTACATCGAGTCCGCGCGCGCCGAGGGGGCGCGGGTCCTGGCCGGCGGCGAGCGCCCGCCACGGCTGCCACACGGCAACTTCCTGGAGGCGACGGTCATCGCCGACGTCAACGAGGACATGAGGGTCTTCCAGGAGGAGATCTTCGGACCGGTGCTCGTCGCGATGCCGTTCGACGACGAGGCCGAGGCGATCCGCCTGGCCAACGCCACGCCGTACGGCCTCGCCGCCTACGTCTGGACCAACGACATCCGCCGCGCGCACCGCGTCGCGCACGCCATCGACACCGGGATGTGCTGGATCAACTCCCAGAACGTGCGCGACCTGCGCACCCCGTTCGGCGGAGTGAAGTCATCCGGGATCGGCCGCGAGGGCGGCGACTACGCGTTCGACTTCTACTGCGAGACCGAGATCGTGCACGTCGCGCTCGGTTCACACCACATCCCGCGGCTGGGACTCGGAGACGAGGACTGATGGCCTCGTCCGCGCAGGAGCTTGTCGCCACGCCTCCGGCGACGCCGCCGTTCGACATCATGCGCGCCGCGTTCGTGGAGCTGCACGTCACCGACCTGGCCGCGTCCGAGCGCTTCTACGTCGAGCTGCTGGGAATGATCGTCTCGGCGCGCACCGCGGACGCGCTGTATCTGCGAGGCTGGGAGGAGCGCCAGCACCATTCGCTGGTGCTGCGCCAATCCGCCCCCGCCCACCCAGCGGCGGCGTCCCGGCTGGGGTTTCGCACCCGCGACGAGAACGATCTGGACCAGCTGGATGGGTACGCGCGGGTGCGCGGGCTGACCACGCGGTGGATCGACGCCGGCTCAGACCCGGGGATGGGCCGCTCGCTGCGCCTCTGGGACCCGCTCGGCTATCCGCTGGAGTTCTTCCACGCGATCGAGCAGTTTCAGACCCAGCACCAGCGCTTCGATCTGCACCGCGGCGCACCGATCCTGCGCTTTGACCATCTCAATCTCCACACCCCGCGCGTCGAGGACACGTTCCGGTGGTGGCTGGAGCTGGGCTTTCGCTGCAGCGAGTACATCTCCACCGACGACGCGGCGACAGAGCGGATCACCGGTGCCTGGCTGCTGCGCAAGCCGACCGTGCACGACGTCGCCCTGACCGCGGGCACCGGTCCGCGCCTGCACCACTTCGCCTACTGGATCGCCGACCCCGTCGGGGTGCTGCGCGCATGCGATCAGCTCGCCGGCGGATACCAATCCCACGTCATCGAGCGCGGCCCCGGCCGCCACGGCGTCTCCAACGCCTTCTTCGTCTACCTGCGCGACCCCGACGGGCACCGCATCGAGCTGTACTCGTGCGACTACTACACCGGCGACCCCGACCACAAACCGCTGCGATGGTCGGTCAACGACCCCCGCTGCCGGTCGTTCTGGGGCGCGCGGGCCCCCGACAGCTGGTACGACGAGTCCAGCCTGCTCATCGGGCCCGACGGGGAGACGGTGGCCACCGAGCACGCCAACGTGGACGAGCGCACCCAGCACACCGAGGTCATGGCGTAGTGGCGCTCCGAGACGAGCTCAATCCCGGCAAGGTCATCGGCGTCCACCTCAACTACCACAGCCGCGCGGCGCAGCGGGGCCGGGTGCCGACCGAGCCGTCCTACTTCCTCAAGCCGACGACGTCGGTCTCGTCCGGTGGCGACGTTGTCCGTCCACGGGGCACCGAGCTGCTGGCGTTCGAGGGCGAGATCGCGGTCATCATCGGCACCCAGGCGCGCCACGTGACCCCGGAGGAGGCGGGACTCTACATCGCGGCCTACGCCCCGGCCAACGACTTCGGGCTCCACGACTTCCGCTGGGCGGACCGCGGTTCCAACGTGATGGCCAAGGGCCAGGACGGCTACACGCCGATCGGGCCCGCGATGGCGGCGCAGGGGGTGGACCCGCGCGCGCTGCACCTGGTCAGCTCGGTCAACGGCGAGGTGCGCCAGGACACCACGGGGGCCGACCTCATCTTCACCTTCGCGCAGATCGTGGCCGACCTCTCCCGGTTCATGACGCTCGAGCCCGGCGATGTGGTTCTCACCGGCACGCCGGCGGGAGCCAACGTCGTGGCCCCGGGCGACGTGATCGAGGTGACGCTCGAGGGCGCCGGGACCGTGACCAGCACGGTGGTGGAGGCGGCGGCGCCGCTGAGCGCCTACGGCGCCATGCCCAAGGCCACCCCCGAGGCGCGAGCGTTCGCCGCCGGCGTCGGGCCGCCCGGCCCGCCCCGGCTCTCGGCCGACGCCGAGGCGGCGCTGCGCCGGGTGTCAACGGCGACGCTGACCGTGCAGCTGACGCGCCGCGGGATCCAGACGACGTTCCTGACGGGACTGCGGCCCACCCGACCGGACCTGCGGATGGTCGGCCACGCGCATACGCTGCGCTACGTGGCCATCCGCGCCGACGTGCGCAAGTCGATGCAAGGGTCGGAGGACGCCCAGAAGCGCGCCATCGAGTCCGTCTCACCGGGGGACGTGCTGGTCATGGAGGCCCGGGGCGAGCCAGGCGCCGGAACGATCGGCGACATCCTGGCCGCGCGAGTGCTCGCCCGCGGCGGGGCAGGGATCGTCACCGACGGCGGCGTGCGCGACACCCCGGGCGTGACCGAGCTTGACATCCCGACCTACTACCGGGGCGCCAACGCGTCTTCGCTGTGGAACGCCCACATCCCGCTCGACGTCGACGTTCCCATCACGTGCGCGGGCGTGCTGGTCATGCCCGGCGACGTCATCGTCGGCGACGCCGAGGGTGTGGTGGTGCTGCCGTTCGAGTTCGCCGAGGAGATCGCCCACGCGGCCCTGGAAGTGGAGGAGCGAGAGGAATTCGCGCTGGAGCGCGTGAAGGCGGGTGAGTCGTTCCGCGGCCTGTACCCGCTCTCCGAGGCGCGCCGGCCGGAATTCGAAAACTGGAAAGCACAGCAGCGATGCAAGGACACCACGTCATGACCAGCCCGTTCGCCGGCGATGCGTCCGCGGTGCGCGGCGCCATCACCCCGCTCATCACCCCCTTCACCGACGCCGGCGAGCTGGACCTCGAGTCCATCCCGCGGCTGATCGAGTGGCAGTTGGCGCGCGGAACGCACGGGATCTCGGTGGGCGGCTCGACCGGGGAGCCGACCTCGATGACGGTGGCCGAGCGCGTGTCGGTGATGCGGACCGCGGCCGCGGCGATCGACGGGAGGGTGCCGTTCCTGCCCGGCACCGGGACGGCGCTCATGGCCGAGACGCTCGAGCTCACCGCCGAGGCCCAGCGCGTGGGCGCATCGGCGGCGCTGGTGGTCACCCCGTACTACGGGCGCGCCCAGCAGGAGGGCCTGTTTCAGTGGTACTCGCGCGTGGCCGCGGAGTTCCCCGACCTGCCGATCATCGTCTACAACGTCCCCGTCCGCGCCGCCGTCGACATCACGCCGGTCACGGTCGGCCGGCTGCGCCGCGCGCACCCCAACATCGTCGGCATCAAGGAGACCACGCACGACTTCGAGCACGTCTCCTACGTGCTCAACGAGGCCGGCACGGACTTCATCGCCCTGTCGGGCATCGAGCTGCTCTGCTACCCGATGCTGACCCTCGGCGGCGCCGGCCATCTGAGCTGCGTCGGCAACTTCGCGCCGGATCCGGTGGCCCAGCTGTATGACGCGTTCGTCGCCGGCGACCACGACCGGGCGCGGGCGCTGCACTACGACCTGCACCCGCTGGTCGACGCCGCGTTCGCCGAGACCAACCCCGTGCCGGTCAAGTGGGTGATGGCGCAGCTCGGCCTGCTCGCCTCCGACCATGCCCGCGAGCCGCTGGCGCCGCTCAGCGACGCGGGCCGCGAGAAGGTCCGAGCCCTGCTGGCCACGAGCCCCCACGTCGACCTCGACGCGCCGGTCAGCGCACCCGCCTGACCCCCCACCTCGCGGCCCGGTGGGGGGTTTCGAGCCACGAACCAACGCGTGTGTGAGAGGCGTGGCTCGTTTTCGCCCACCACCCGCACCCCCGAGGCCGGCGTCGAGGGCCAGACCCGCCGGCGGGGCGAGCATTTTCGAGCCAGCAACGGCCTGGGGCGACGACATGGCTCGGTTTTACCCGCCAGCCGGGCATTTCCGAGCCAGCAGTGCGCCAACCCGCTGTGCTGGCTCGATTTTGCTCACCCGCACCCGCACCCCACCTGCACCCGCACCCACCTGCACCAGCACCGCCGGCGGCGTTGGGCCGCTCAGACGCCTAGAGCGCGTCGGCGAGCGCGCGGGCCGTGGCCACCACCGAGCGGGCCATCGCCGCATCGTCGCGGTCGCCGATCCACACCGCGCTCAGCGCGGCATCCGCGGCCGTGGGCGCGGCCACCCCCGAGGCCCCCGGCAGCAGCTCGCCCGTGGACTTCGCCCAGCCGCGTCCGCGCGCCTCGGTCACCTCGGGGCGCTCGGAGGATCGCGGCGGAGCGCCGGCGAGGATGGCGATTCCCGACGCAGCGATCGACACAGGGTGGCGCAGCCCCGGGCGGTAGCCGATGTGCATGTCGGCGTGGCGCGGCGAGCGGACGTCGAGAACGACCGCGGCGTCCTCCCCGTCGCGCACGGTCAGCGCCGCGGTAGCCGTGAGCTCGTCGGCCAGGGACTGCAGCAGCGGGCCGGCGACCTCCTGGAGGCGCGGCTGGACCCGGCTGGCCAGCTCGATGAGGCCTGGGCCCAGGAAGTAGCGGTCATCGCGCCGCCGGACGAGACGCTCTGACAGGTGCGGTCCGAGCAGGCGGTAGATCCCGGCGCGGTGCGTGCCCAGCGCGTGGGCGAGCTCGGACACCGTCATGCCCTCGGGGTGCGCGCTGAGGACCCGCAGCACCCGCAGACCGCGCTCGAGGGTCAGGGACGACGCCACCGGTCGCAGTGTACGCTATCCGTACGCTGCGCACGGTAAGCGTGCTATAACCGGCCGCGCAAACCGAGCGGAGGAGCCCTCAGAGTCATGGCAGCGCGCACCGGCAGCCAGTACATCGAGCGCCTGGCGGCGTCGACCCCCACCGTCCAGATCCACGGCGAGACGGTCACGAGCGGGATCCCCGACCACCCCGCGTTCCGCAACGTCGTGCGCACCTACGCGCACCTCTACGACCTCCAGCACGACCCCGACCACCGCGACCTGCTCACCTACGAGTCGCCGACCACCGGCGAGCGCGTGGGGACCTCGTTCATGGTCCCGCGCACCGCCGAGGACCTCGTCAAGCGCCGGGAGATGATGAGCGCCTGGGCACGGGTGTCCAATGGGTTCCTCGGGCGTACCGGCGATTACCTCAACTCCTGCCTGATGGCGCTCAGCGAGGCGGGCGACTGGTTCGCCCAGGCCGACAGCGCCTACTCCGGCAACATCGCCCGCTACTACGAGAAGGTCCGCGAGGAGGACCTGCTCCTCACCCACACGCTCATCCCGCCCCAGGTCAACCGCAGCCTGCCGCCCTCCGAGCAGCTCGGCGGCGAGATTTCGGCTCAGATCGTCTCCCAGGACGACTCCGGCATCGTGATCCGCGGCGCCCGCCTGCTCGCGACCATCGGCCCGTTCGCCGACGAGCTGCTGGTGTTCCCGTCTACGCTGCTGCGCGGCCGGCCCGAGGACGAGCCGTACTCCTACGCGTTCGCCATCAACTGCGACGCGCCCGGCCTGCGCTTCCTGTGCCGGGAGTCGGCGGACTACGGCCGCGGGCGCTTCGACCATCCACTGGGGTCGCGGTTTGAGGAGATGGACGCGGTCGTCATCTTCGACGACGTCAAGGTGCCATTCGAGCGCTGCTTCATGCTCGGCCACCCCGACCTGTGCAACGGCCTCTACACCCAGACCGGCGCGATCAACCACATGACCCACCAGGTGACCGCGCGCACCACCGCCAAGACCGAGTTCATGCTCGGGCTCGTCACCCTGCTGACCGAGGCCATCGGCATCGAGCAGTTCGGGCACGTCCAGGAGAACGTCGCCGAGGTCATCATCGCGCTGGAGGGGATCCGAGCCTTCGTCCGCGCCGCCGAGGCCGACGCCGCCGTCAACGCGTACGGTGTGATGACGCCGCGGTGGGAGCCGCTCAACGCCGCCCGCAACTGGTACCCCAGGCTCTACCAGCGCTTCCCCGAGATCCTGCGCAAGCTCGGCGCCAGCGGGTTGATGGCGCTGCCTACCGAAGCCGACGTCACCGGCCCGGCCCACGAGGACGTGGAGCGCTACCTGCAGTCCGCCACGCTGGCCGGGCCCGACCGCGTCAAGCTCTTTCGCCTCGCGTGGGACGCGTGCATCTCCGCGTTCGCCGGCCGCCAGGCGCTCTACGAGTACTACTTCTTCGGCGATCCGGTGCGCATGGCCGGGGCGCTCGTGAACAGCTACGACCGCGCCCCCTACCGCGAGCGCGTGCAGGCGTTCCTGGACCAGGACGAGCGCCCCGCCGCCTAAGCCTGGATCCGCCGATCCTGGGGTCGTCTCGCCGCCGGATGGCCGTCGCTATACGTCATCGGCGTCGCTCATAGGGATCACCCTTATGGTGCTCCGCCGATGACGTCTAGCTCGGCCCCCGACGCCGAGACTCCACCCATCATCGGTGGATCCAGCCTAAGTAGCGCGCACGTCTGCTGTGAAGGGCGCGTGGTGCGGCTGTACCGGAGCGGTGGCAGGCCAGTGGGTTGTGAGTTCTCGGGCGATGGTGATGAACTCTCTCGCCGGCGGCGATGTCCCGTTTGCGTGCGCGGCGATCGCCACGTCTGAGGGTGGGATGTCTGTGACCTTGACGAAGGCGAGGTGGGGCCAGATCTGGGAGTGTGCGATGCACTCGGGGACCAATCCGACCGCCTGGTGGGTGCGCGCGGCCTCGAGCAGATCCTCGAGGGTTTGCCCGCTTGCTCCGACGCGCAGCGGTTCGTCGCGATGCGTGGTGACGCGCCAGAACGCACACCAGATGGGGTCTGACTCGCCCACCTCGATCCACGGCTCCGCGGCGATCTCGTGGACGCTGACGCTCGCCCGCTTGGCGAGGCGGTGCTGGTCAGAAAGCGCGATGTAGCGTGGCTCGCTGGCGATCACCAACAGCTCGAGCCCGTCGGAGGTGAATGGTGGGCGCACGATCGCCACGTCTGTCTCTCCGGCGAGCAGACCCCCGGTCGGGTCGCCGAAGTCGAAGTGCCTGGTTGTGAGGGCAATGTGTGGATGGCGCACGGCGAACGTCTCAAGCAGCTCGGGCGTGAGCGGAAGGGCTGCAGTGGCGGAGAGGCCGACCCGCAGCCGCGCTGTATGCCCGGCACGCAGGTCCAGGGCGGCATTCTCAGCGCGCCGGGCGGCGTCGAGCGCCTCGCGGGCATGCGGTAGCCACGCCAGCCCCGCGTCGGTGAGGGTCACGGGGCGAGTGTCCCGCTCGAACAATCGCAGGCCGATGATGCCCTCAAGCTGCGCGATCCCCTCGCTGAGGGTTTGCTGGACGATGTTCAGCGTGCCGGCCGCGCGAGTGAAGTTGCGCTCCTCCGCGACGGCGAGGAAATAGCGCAGGTGCCGCAGATCCACCGAGGCCGGGCGTCGCGGCGTGATGGACTGTATCGGTCGTGCCTGTGGGCTCATCGGCAGGTCCTGTTTCCAAGGTGGCGGTCGTGCCTTTAGCGTGACAGGCGTGTCGCAGCACGGCCACGCCACCGACCGGTTCTCCGGACACGACGGCGGCCGATGGGAGCCGATGCCGTCGCGGGTGGCGTGCACGTGGCCCCGCGGGAGCTTCGTGGAGAACCTCGCCATCGATCGGCACGGTGCCGTGTTCGTGAGCATCCACACGCACCACCGAATCGATCGCTACGACCCGACCAGCGACATCCTGACGACGTTCGCGGAGTTGCCGGGCCCGGTCGCCGGCCTGGCGGTCGACCCCGACGGGACCCTATGGGCGACGGGAGGAACGCTGGGAGAATCACCCGGCTTCATATGGCGCGTGGCGCCCGACGGACGCTACGAAGAGTGGACGCAGATCGAGGACGCGGTGTTCCTCAACGGCTGTGCGCTGCACCCTGACGAGCACTCCCTGCTGGTCTGCGAGAGCATCACCGGTCGCGTCCTCGCGGTCGACCTGCAGGCGCCGGGCGCCTGGCGGGTATGGCTCACCGACGAACTGCTCACACCCGGGCAGGCGGGCATGCCCGGTGCCAACGGCATCAAGATCCAAGACCATCAGGCGTGGATCTCGGTGACCGGCCGGGGCCTGCTCGTGACAGCCTCAATCCTGGACGACGGCGGCGCCGGACTGCTGGAGCGAGCCGTCGAGACACTCCGCGCGGACGACTTCGCGTTCGCCGCCTCCGGCGCGCTGTACGTGACCACCCACCCGTTGAACACCGTCGTGCGGCTCGCCCCTGATCGCACTCGCAGCACGATCGCCGGGCCACGCGAGGGCGCCGTCGGGACAACCGCCTGCGCCTTCGGCCGTGGCCCCGGCGATATCGAAGCTCTGTACGTGACAACCAACGGCGGAATGACCATCCCGTACCACGGCGAGCTGCAGGAGGCCAAGCTGCTGCGCATCGACGTCGGCGAGCCCGCACCGGCCGAGACCGCCACGGCAGCCGGCCACGACCGCACGTCGGAGGTCAGGGCGGAGACTCTCTACGAGCATGCCGGCGGCGAGGAGGCGCTGCACCGGCTCGAGGATCACTTCTACTCCCGCGTCCTCGCCGACCCGCTGCTGCAACCGCTGTTCGGAGCCGGCAAGCCCGATCATGTGGATCACCTGACCTGGTTCACCGCCGAGTCCTTCGGAGGCCCCGACCGCTTCACCCGCGAGCTCGGGTTCCGCCACCTGATCGACGTTCACCGCCACCTGAAGATCACCGAACGGCAACGCCAACGGTTCGTGGAGCTGTACCTCGCCGCGCTCGACGCGGTCGGCATGCCGGACGACCCGCCGTTCCGCCAAGCGGTCCGATCACACGTCGAGTTCGGCTCCCGGGTCGCGATGCAGAACTCCAACGCCACCACCGACGCGGAACTGCATCCTCTGCGAGAAGTCCCCAGATGGACATGGGACGGATGAACCACCACTCCGACACTCCCCCTGACACGAGCGTTCACCTCACTCGGGCACCGGACGAACGGCGCGGCGGCGGAGCGGGTGATCCTCCGGCACGTGCGGGGCCGGGTGCGCCCAGACGTCGCGCGGGCCCAGCTTCTGGCGACAGCTCTCGCACAGGAGGTGATCGTCCACCGCGCCGCCGCAGCCGCGGTGCGCAAGCCGCACCGGCGGGCCGCCGGGCACGCCGGCGTGCTTGTCGCCCCACTGCATGAGCGCGACCACGGCGGGCCACAGATCCAGGCCCCTCTGGGTGAGGTGGTAGGCGTAGCGGTCGGGCCGGCTCTGGTAGAGGCGCCGCTCGACGATGTCATGGGCCACCAGGTGCTCGAGCCGGGCCTGCAGGACGTTGCGGGCGACGCCGAGATCGGCCTGCATCTCGTCGAAGCGATGCACTCCCAGAAGCGCCTCGCGGATGATGAGCATCGTCCAGCGTTCGCCGACGATCTCGAGCGCGGCGGCGATGCTGCAGGTCTGGCCGGAGTAGGTTCGCTGCAACGGCACGGCGGCGAAGCTTAGACGACTTAGTTGCATGGTGCAACTCACTGAGCTACGCTGTGGCCCGCATGAGTGACAACGGCCACCGGACGCGGACGTTCAGCTGGCAGGACCCGATGGCCAGCGCGGCCCTGGCCCGCGAGCGCAACGGGATGGAGGTGCTGCAGGCCATCATCGACGGTCGGCTGCCCCCGCCCCCGATCGCCGAGCTGCTGGGCATGAGCCTCGTCGAGGTGCAGGAGGGAAGGGCGGTGTTCGCGGTCGAGCCGGCCGAGTGGATGTACAACCCGATCGGCTCGGTCCACGGCGGGATCGCGGCGACGCTGCTGGACTCGTGCATGGGATGCGCCATCCACACCACGCTGCCCGCCGGCGTGGGCTACGCCACGAGCGATCTGCAGATCCGCTACGCGCGGGGGATCACCATCGACACCGGCCGCGTCCTGGCCGAAGGCACCGTGGTCCACGCCGGGCGCCGCCTGGCCACCGCCGAGGGGCGGCTCACCGAGCAGGCCACGGGCAAGCTCCTGGCCCACGCCACCACCGGCTGCGTCCTGATCAGTTGACCGGGTCCGCCGCCTGGGCGGTGGGGTGCAGGAAGGGGACGGTCGCCGGCGCCCACCCGGCCCGGAGGACCGCGATCAGCGACGGTGGCGTGAGCGCCACAGCGGTGCCCGTGGAGGGGCGTGTCCGGCGGGCGGCGACGTAACCGGCCGGAGTCCATTCCAAGAGCTTCCCGTCCAGCACCAGCCACGGGCGCTCGTCGAGCAACACGAATGCCCCGTCGGGCACGCCGGCGAACGCCATCTCGTGGCGGCGCTGCTCGCGCGTCTCGGGGTCCACCCGTTCGGCGTGCAGCTGGTCGTCCATCGCGTCGGCGCCGATCTGGCCCGGGTGCAGCTGCTGCCAGATCGCGCTGAAGCGCCGGTAGTCCTCATACCGGCACTCGCCGCACGGTCGGTGCCCGGCGGCGAACGCCGTCGCCTCGTCTGAGAAGAACAGCTCCGTGTAGCGGCCGGGCGCCATCAGCGGCCGGCGACGGCGCCCCTTGAACTCCAGGCGACACGCGATCCAGCGGCGCACGCCCCAGCGGCGGCGGATCTCACCGTGCGCATCAACCAGCACCCCGCGGTTGGCGTAGACCAGCCCGCGTGACGGATCGGCGATCACCTCGCCCAGTGGCGTGGCGCGGTTGCGCAGCGGCATCGCTCACGCACGCTACGACAGGCGCGCGTCCTCCAGGTCAAGGTCGTGCTCCAGCTTGCGCGCCGTGGTCACGCCGATCCGTCGCTTGCGCCGCAGCCGCGCCAGCGCCTCTCGCTGGGCCTCGATGAGGTCGCGCCGCAGCGCGCGTTCAGCCTCGGCGGCCGCGGCGGCCTCCTGCACCACCTCGGCCTCATCGCCGGACTCGAGGCGCTGGCGGCGGGCCAGATACTGCGCGCGCAGCCCGTCGACGAGCTCCGGCGCGACGCCGTCCCCATCCCGGGCCGCCTTCAACCGGTCGAGCACCGCCTGCGTCAGCGTCAGCCGGGCCCGGCGCTCGGCCTCGGCGACCTCCGGATGCTCGGTCAGCCCCAGACGCCTGACCAGGAGAGGCAGGCTCATCCCCTGCCCCACAAGCGTCGCGATGATCACGGCGAACCCGAGGTAGATGATGTCGTCACGCCCCGCCAGGGGCCTGCCGGCGTCGGTGGTCAGCGGCACCGCGAGCAGGAGGGCGAGGGTGATGGCGCCGCGCATGCCGGCCCAGCCGATGACCAGGCGCTGGCGCCACCCGGCCTGATCCGGCGCATCCTCCTCGTGGGGCGGGGGACCGCGGCGCAGCAGCCGCGTCAGCCAGCCGGTCCCCTCCATCCAGACCAGCCGGGTGACGATCACCGTCACCGCGACCGCGATCCCGGTGAGCACCAGGCGTCCCACGGGGCCGCGCGCCTGCTCGGTGAAGGTGTGGAACGACAGGCCGACGACGACGAAGAGCGCCGCGTTGATAAGGAAGACCAGCGTTTCCCAGAACGCGTTGAACTGCAGCCGGCTGCGCGCGGAGAACGCGCTGCCGCCGCTGTGCCAGCCCATGTACAGCCCGGCGGACACGGCGGCCAGAACGCCGGACGCGTGCAGCGCCTCGGCCGGCAGGTAGGCGGCGTAGGCCATGAGCATCGAGCCCGCTATCTCGAGCGGCGGGTCATCGATCCGGTTGCGCAGCGCGCGGCCGACCACGCCCACCGCCAGGCCGATGGCCGTCCCCGCCGCCGAGGCGTAGACGATCTCGCCCAGCGCGTGCGGAGCCTCGAACGTCCCGCTCGTCGCGGCGGCCACCGCGGCGGTGTAGAGGACGATCGCGGCGCCGTCGTTGAACAGGGCCTCGCCCTCCAGGATGGTGACCAGGCGCCGGGGCAGGCCCAGCCGCCGGGCCATGCTGGTGGCCGCCGCCGCGTCGGTAGGCCCGACCGCGGTGCCCAGCACGAACGCCATCGCCCAGGACAGGTGCCCGATCCAATGGGCTACCGCGGCGACGCCGAGCGCCGTGGCGCCGACGAGTCCCACCGCGAGAAGCCCGATCGAGCGTGCGTTGCGGACGAACGCGGTGGCCGACGACGTCGCCGCCGCGTCGAACACCAGCAGAGGCAGGAGCCCGAGCAGCACAACGTCGGGGTCCAGAGATGCATCGGGGACGAAGGGCAGAAAGCCGATGACCAGGCCGGCCACCACGAGCACCGCCGCGGTCGGCACCCCCATGCGGCTCAGCGTCGCGACCGCCAGCAGGGTGACGGCGGCGACGGCGAGGATGATGATCAGCTCTCCGGAGGCCACGCGCCTATCGTGCCCCGTGGGTCAGCGTGCAGCCATTGGGGCATGACCCCAATGCTCAGTTCCACGCCAGCTGCGCGCGGGTCTCCCAGTAGGCCTCGGCCGGCTCGGCCAGCGCCCCCAGTCGCTCCAGGACATCGGCAGGCACGTCGACATCGAGGGCGCCCAGGTTGCTGCGCAGCATCGACGCGGTCGAGGCGCCGCTGAGGACGACTTCGACCCACGGCTGCGCCAGCACGAATGCCAGCGCCAGCGCGTCGGGCGACGCGCCGAGCTCGCGCGCGGCCTCGATCAGCGCCGGCACGTCGCCGCGCTCGGTCAGCCGGCCGTTGGCGACGGCCTCCTTGACGATCACGCCGAGGCCGGCGGCGTGGGCGGCCGCCAGCGCCGGGCCGGCCGAGGGCTCCAGCAGGTTCAACGTCGCCTGGACAGCGTCGAAGCCGCCCACCTCGAGCGCTCTCGATCCGTGTCGCCCTGGCGCGGGCCGGTCGCCGAGATGCCGATGTAGAGCCCGCCGGCTCGGAGCCGCGCCAGCTCGTCGAGCACGGCGCGCGTCATCCAGCACCCCGCTCTCGAGCGTCGCCGAGTGGATCTGGTAGAGGCCTAGCGCGTCGTCGAGGTGCGACCGGGTCTCCGCCTCCTGGCGGCGCAGCGTCTCGATCGACAGGTCCTTGACCTCCTTCACGTCGGCGTCCACCCGCCAGTCGGCGGTGTAGGTGTACCCCCACTTGGAGCCGACGCTCACCTCGGGGCGACCCAGCCCGCGGTCGTTCAGCCATGAGCCGAGGAACTCCTCGGCTCGCCCGTAGGAGCGGGCCGCGTCGAAGTAGCGCACGCCCGCGGCGTGGGCGGCGTCGAGCACGTCGTGGGCACGGGCCCGCAGCGCCGCGACGTCCCTGTCCGCGCCGAGGTCGGCGGCGTGACCCAGGTTGATGTAGCCGGGGCGGCCGAGCGCGGCCAGCCCGAGCCCGATCCGGCTGACCTGAAGGGTCGTCTCTCCCAGCGCCGCCACGGCGGGTGACAGTACCCTGGTGGCGATGCGACTGTCACCGTGCGCAAGAAGTTCAGCGTCGACCCGCACCGGACTCCGTGCACCGATCACCGAGGACCAGCGCGCGCACCCGGTGATCGAGGCGATCCACCGCCGCCGCGATCGAGGGATCGAAACCCGGCGGGCGGACCGACGGGCGACGGATCGCGTTGGTGATCGAGGGCGGCGGGATGCGCGGCGTGGTGTCGGCCGGCATGACCGCCGCGATCGAGCAGCTCGGCTTCACCGACTGCGTTCGACGAGGTCCACGGCGCCTCCGCGGGGGCGTTCACGGCGCCTTCCTGCTCGCCGGCCAGGCCGCCTATCTGACCGCGTTATATCCGCACGGGTTCGGCAATCCCGTCTTCGTCGAGCTGCCGGCAGCCTCCTGCGCCGGCGGCCGGTGTTCGACATGGACTACGTCGTGCACGAGGTCTGGCGCCACCAGCGGCCGCTGCGCATCGACGAGATCCTGAGCGGCGGGATCGAGCTGCACCTGCACCGCCACCGATGTCGATACCACCGAACAGGTCGACCTCAGCCAGCTGCGCCGACGACGAGGAGATCCGGTCGCGATCCTGGCCTCCGAGCCGGCTGCCGTGGCTGGCGGGCCCGCCGGTGTCGTTCCGTGGACGTCGGCTGGCTGGATCCGACGCTGTCCTCGGCGATCCCGATCGACGCGCCGCGCCGGACCACCGCACCGACATGCTCGTGCTGCAGACGCGCCCGCACGGGGTGCCGCACTCGCCGCTGTCGGGACCGGTGTCGCGGCTGACGGTCGGGTACCTGGGGAAGCTCAACCCGGCGCTCGTGCCGCTGCGCCTGGCGACCGCTCGGAGCGCTACGACCGGCTCAGCGCCGAGCTCGCCGCCGCGGCCGCCGACCCCGCGTGCGCACCGGCGGTCTGCGTGATCCGCCCGCCGGCCGCACGTGCCGAGGATCGGCCAGATGGAGAACCGCGCCGTCGCGCTGACCCGCGCCGGCAGCTACGGGCTGCGTGCGGCGTGGATGGCGCTGACCGGCGAGGACCCCGACTCTGGTCAGCGCCCCGCGCGTACTCACGTGGCCGTGCCGACCCGCCGGCCGGCCCGCGGCCGGACGCCGAGTCGGTCTCCATCGGCGAGCCCTCAGGCGGAGTCGAGCCGGGCGGCTCCATGTCCTGGCCCTCGGCGAACGGCGATCCTCGTGCTTCTCGGGATCGTCCTCGGGAGCTCCTCCTGGCCCTGCTGAAAGCGGCCGTGCTCGAGCTTCTCCGGGTCCTCCTCGGGCAGATCCTCCTGCCCTTCGCTGAAGCGTCCGACCTCCTCGTCCTCGGGGTAAACCTCGGGTCGCAGCCTCGCCCTCGGCAAACCCCTCCTGCGGCTGCTCCGGCTTGCCCGGGTGCTCACTGGGATCGATGGCCATCCGTCCTCCCTTCCCTTTTCGACGGCGGAGGCGCGAGCTTAGCGCCCGCCGCCTAACGAATCTGTAACGGATGTCACGCGCGGGGGTATCTCGGGCGGTGCTGCCGTTCCGCCGCAAGCGTTCGTTCAAGCGCCGCCTCGCCGACGCGGCCCGCAAGGCCCCCAAGCGCGGACGGGAGCTGCGCGCGGCCGCGGCCCAGCTCGACGTGCCGTGGGCGCGCTCGGCGCCGGCGCGGTTCGTGCGCGAGCGAACTTCATGCAGTTCGTGCTCAACCCGGTGATGGACTACTACGCCGCCCGCCGGCGACCGGCCAGGAGAAGCTGTCGGCGCTCAACGGGCCGGTGATCCTGGTCGCCAACCACGCCAGCCACATGGACACGCCGGTGATCCTCTCGGCGCTGCCGCGCAAGCTGCGCAAGCGCACGGCGGTCGCCGCCGCCGCCGACTACTTCTACCGCAACAAGCTGACCGCGTCGCTCGTGTCGCTGATCTTCAACACCGTGCCGATCGAACGCCGCAAGGGCGCCGGCGGCAGCTGTCCAAGAGCACGCAGCCACCTCGACACGCTGCTCGACGACGGCTGGAACCTGCTGCTGTTTCCCGAGGGGACGCGCTCGCGCGGCGGCGGCCCGGGCCGGGTCCGCCGCGGCGCGGCGGTCCTGGCGGCCGCGCACAACCTCGCGATCATCCCGATCAAGGTCACCGGCACCGCCGACGCGATGCCGCCCGGGCGGCTCTGGCCCAAGCGCCTGCGCGGCACGGCTGTTCTCCAGCCGTCACCGGATCACCGTGTCGTTCGGCGAGCCGATCCAGCCCGCGGCGGCGACACCAACGCGCTGATCGAGCGCGTCCAGTCGTTCTTCGACGACCGGCGCGGCGGCCCGTCGCTGTCCCCGTACCGGCGCCGGGCCTCGGGCAAGGGCTCGAAGCCCAACGGCAACGTCTCGAACACGCCGCCGCACGGCGCGCTGAGCCCCCGACGCCGGCGGCGACTACTCGTCGTCCTCGTCGAGCCAGTCGGTCGTGCGCGCCACCGCCTTGCGCCACTTGCGGTAGCCGCGCTCGCGCCGGTCGATGTCCATGTCGGGCTGCCACTGCGCGGCCATGTGCCAGTTGGCGCGCAGCTCGTCGCGTGTCTGACCAGAATCCGACCGCCAGCCCAGCGGCGTAGGCGGCGCCGAGCGACACCGTCTCGGCGACGATCGGCCGCACGACCGACACGTCGAGCACGTCGGCCAGGAACTGCATCAGCAGGTTGTTGGCGGTCATCCCGCCGTCGACGCGCAGCGTCGTCAGCCCGACGCCGGAGTCGGCGATCATCGCCTCGACGACCTCGCGCGTCTGCCACGCGGTCGCCTCGAGCACCGCGCGCGCGAGGTGGCCCTTCGTGATGTAGCCGGTCAGCCCGGCGATCACGCCGCGCGCATCGCTGCGCCAGTGCGGCGCGAACAGACCCGAGAACGCCGGCACGAAGTAGCAGCCGCCGTTGTCGTCGACGGTGCGCGCCAGCGTCTCGATCTCGGGCGCGGACCCGATCAGGCTCGAGGTTGTCGCGAAACCACTGCACGAGCGCGCCGGTGACCGCGATCGACCCCTCGAGCGCGTACGTCGGAGGCTCGTCGCCGACCCGGGCAGCACAGCGTCGTCAGCAGACCGCTGGCCGACAGGACCGGTCGCGCTCCCGGTGTTGAGCAGCAGGAAGCTGCCGGTGCCGTAGGTGCACTTGGCCTCGCCGGGGGCGAAGCACGTCTGCCCGAACAGCGCCGCCTGCTGGTCGCCCAGCGCCCCGGCGACCGGGACGCCGGCGCAGCTGTGCCGCGGGCCTCGCCGTAGACCTCGGCCGAGGCCGGATCTCGGGCAGCATCGCGCGCGGCACGTCGAGCGCCGCCAGCAGCTCGTCGTCCCAGTCGAGCGTCTGCAGGTTCATCAGCATCGTGCGGCTGGCGTTCGTGACGTCGGTCAGGTGGCGGCCGGTGAGCCGCCAGATCAACCACGAGTCCATCGTCCCGAACAGGACCTCGCCGGCCTCGCGCGCGCTCGCGCAGCCCCGGCACGTTGTCGAGCAGCCAGCGCAGCTTCGGGCCCGGAGAAGTAGGTCGTCGGCGGCAGCCCGGAGCGTGAGCGGAAGTAGTCGCGCCCGAGCTCGGCGGTCGAGCTCACGCGACCAAGTGATCGGTGCGCATGTCCTGCCAGCTGATCGCGTTGTGCAGCGGCTGACCGGTCTCGCGGTCCCAGACGACGGTCGTCTCGCGCTGGTTGGCGATTCCGAGCGCGACCAGATCCGAAGGCTCGCAGCTGAGCGTCGGCGATCGCGCGGGCGGCGACCTCCTCGACGTTGCGCCACATCTCCATCGGGATCGTGCTCGACCCAGCCGGGCTTCGGGTAGATGTGCCGGTGCTCCTTCTGGGCGACCGACACGATCCGGCCCGAGCGATCGAAGATCAGGCAGCGCGACGACGCGGTGCCCTGGTCGATCGCCGCCACGTATCGCTCTGTCATCTGCTCCCTCGGTCTCACCAGGGGATCGCGCCGAGCTCACGGGAAACCGCGCGGCACCCTCGCGGACGTGCGCGACGAGCTCGCCGCGCGGCTGGCGTGCCGCCAGCAGCCGCTCCGGCGGTCCGAAGATACCCATCGCGCCGACGTTGTGCCCCGCGCCGGTCGGTGATCGGCGCGGCGATCGACACCTGCGCGGGCGTGCAGCTCGCCGATCTCGGCCGCCCAGCCGCGCTCGGCGGACCCGCCGAGCTCGCGCTCCAAGCGCTCGGGATCGCAGATCGTCGCGTCGGTGAACGACTGCAGGCCCTCCCTGGCGACCTCGGCCAAGGCGAACGGATGGTGCGCGAGCAGCACCTTGCCCAGCGCGGTCGCGTGGGCCGGCAGCAGCGAGCCGACGTCGAGCGTCTGCAGGCTGTCGTCGGGACGGAACACGTGGTGGACGATCAGCACCTGCCTGCTCGTGCAACGTGCCGATCCGCACCGCCTCGTGGGTGCGCGCCGCCAGCGAGTCGGACCAGTTCAGCGCCCGGGTCCGCAGCTCATTGCCGTCCAGGTAGCTGGAGCCCATGTGCAGCAGCGCCGCGCCGAGCTGGTACTTGCCGGTCTCGACGATCCTGCTCGACGAAGCCGACGTGCTGCAGCGTCCGCAGCAGGCCGTGCACGGTGCCCTTCGACAGCCCCAGCTCGCCGGCGAGGTCGACGACGCCGAGCCGCGGGAGCGGCCGGACAGCAGCCGCAGAATCGCCGCCGCACGCTCGATCGACTGGATGTTCCCGGGCACTGTGCTTTCTCTACTTTCCGCGCGCGACGCGACGCTGACGAACCGAGTCCGGTGCGTTGAACCCGGTTTGACATTGTCGAACTGGTGCGGATAGTATCGCGGCGGTCCAACGTCCGTTTCAGGAGGGAGAGTCGATTGAGCGCCATATTCGGAGCTGTCGTGGCCGTGAAGCTGCATTTCCCGACGCTCGGCATCATTCCGTCGGAAATCATCGGGACCGCGTTGCTGATCCTGCTTGGCGACGGCGTCGTCGCCGCCGTGCTCCTGAACAAGTCGAAGGCGCAGAACTCAGGCTGGATCGTGATCACCTTCGGGTGGGGCATTGGCGGTCATGGTCGGCGCCTACTCCGTCGGGTATTTTCGACTGGCGCGCACTCTGAACCCGGCGGTGACGCTCGGGTTGTGGATCAACGGCAACATCGACGGCATCTATGGCGTGGCACCTACTGGATCGGCGAGTTGATCGGCGCGTTCATCGGCGCGATCCTCGTCTACCTGCGTATTTCCTGCACTGGTCGGAGACCGAGGATCCGGGGCTGAAGCTGGCGGTCTTCTGCACCGGCCCGGCGATCCGCAACTACTGCTGGAACTTCGTCACCGAGATCATCGGCACGTCGTGCTCGTGTTCGGAGTCCTGGCGATCACCGGCACTCCGTGGAACCGTCATCTGGCGGGCCCTGGGCGGGCTGCTGATCGGCCTCTGGTCCTCGCCATCGGCCTCTCGCTCGGCGGTCCGACGGGTTACGCGATCAACCCCGCACGTGACCTCGGGCCGCGGATCATGCACGCGATCCTGCCGATCCCCGGCAAGGGGGGCTCCGACTGGTCGCTACTCGTGGGTGCCGGTGCTCGGGCCGCTCATCGGCGGCGCCATCGGCGCGATCCTCTTCGGCGCCTTCTTCGCCGGCGCACCCTTCTAAGGAGACAACGAACGATGAAGAAGCTGATCAACGCGCCCGACGAGGTCGTCGCGGACGCGCTGCGCGGCGTCGAGGCGGCACACGGCGATCGTGTCCGTGTCACCTTTGACCCGTACTGCGTGATCCGCGCCGACGCGCCGGTCAGGGCAAGGTTGGGCTGATCTCGGGCGGCGGCTCGGGGCACGAGCCGATGCACGGCGGCTTCGTCGGCCCGGGCATGCTCGACGCCGCCTGCCCGGGCGAGGTGTTCACCTCGCCGACGCCCGACCAGATGCTCGAGGCGACCAAGGCCGTCGACGGCGGCGCCGGGGTCATCCACATCGTCAAGAACTACACCGGCGACGTGATGAACTTCGAGATGGCCGCCGAGCTGGGCAAGGGCGAGGACATCGAGGTCGAGACGATCCTCACCAACGACGACGTCGCCGTCGAGGACTCGCTCTACACGGCCGGTCGGCGCGGCGTCGGCGTCACCGTGCTGGTCGAGAAGATCTGCGGCGGCGCGGCCGAGGACGGTCGCGACCTGCAGCAGGTCGCCGAGCTCGGACGGCGGGTCAACGCCCAGGGACGGTCGATGGGCATGGCGCTGACCCCGTGCATCACGCCCGGCTCCGGCGAGCCGAGCTTCGAGCTCGCCGATGACGAGGTCGAGATCGGGATCGGGATCCACGGCGAGCCGGGGCGCTTCCGGGAGAAGATCGGCCCGGCATCGCAGATCGCCGAGCGGTTGATGACCCCGATCCTCGAGGACCTGCCGTTCGCATCGGGCGACCGCGTGCTCGCGTTCGTCAACGGGATGGGCGGCACGCCGCTGCTGGAGCTGTACATCATGTACGCCGAGGTGGCGAAGATCGCCGCCGAGCACGGGTCTGACGATCGAGCGCAACCTGATCGGCAACTACATCACCTCGCTGGAGATGCAGGGCTGCTCGATCACGCTGCTCAAGCTCGACGACGAGATGGTCCGCTACTGGGACGCGCCGGTGAACACTCCCGCGCTGCGCTGGGGCGCCTAGGAGCACCCGCTGTGGCGATCGATCGCGACACCACGGTCGCGATTGGATGACAGCGCTTCGCGGACGAGATGGGCGAGCACCGGCAGGAGCTCGTCCGTCTCGACACCGCGATCGGCGACGGCGACCACGGGACGAACATGAACCGCGGCATGCAGAAGGCGCTGGAGAAGCTCCAGGCGTCCGAGCAGCCCGACCCGGGCGCCGTGCTCAAGACGGTGGCGATGGCGCTGGTCTCCAGCGTCGGAGGCGCCGCCGGTCCCGCTGTACGGGACCCTGTTTCTGCAGATGGGCACGGCGCTGGCCGGGCAGTCCGAGGTCGACCTTGCCGGGTGGGCCGCAGCGTGGCGAAAGGGCATGGAGGGCGTCCAGTCTCGTGGCAAGGCCGAGCTCTGGCGACAAGACGATGGTCGACGCGCTCCTGCCCGCGGTCGAGGCGCTGGAGCAGGCATCGGATCTCGACAGTGGTCTGCAGCGCGGCCGTCTCGGCCGCCGAGCAGGGGATGCACGCGACGACGCCGCTCATCGCGCGCAAGGGACGCGCCAGCTACCTGGGCGAGCGCAGCAAGGATCACCAGGACCCCGGCGCGACCTCCACGTACTACCTCTTCAAGAGCGCCGCCGAAGCGCTGGCGGCCTGAAAGGAGCCACATGCCGAAGTACTCAGTTGCACTGGATCAGGGGACGACAAGCTCACGAGCGATGGTCTTCGACCACTCCGGCCGCGTCGTGGCGGTCTCGCAGAAGGAGCACGAGCAGATCTATCCGAAGCCGGGCTGGGTCGAGCACGATCCGATGGAGGTCTGGGCGCGCTGCCAGGAGGTGATCGACGAGGCGGTGGAGAAGGCGGGGGCTTCCCGTGACGACGTCGCTGCGCTCGGCATCACCAACCAGCGCGAGACCGCCGTCGTGTGGGATCGCAACACCGGCGAGCCGGTCATGAACGCGATCGTCTGGCAGGACACGCGCACCGACAAGCTCGTCGACGAGCTGTCGGCCGACGGCGGTCAGGACCGGTTCCGCTCGAAGGTCGGCCTGCCGCTCGCCACCTACTTCTCGGGGCCGAAGGTCCGGTGGATCCTTGACAACGTGGACGGCGCGCGCGCCAAGGCCGAAGCCGGCGACCTCGTGTTCGGCAACATGGACACCTGGTGCATCTGGAACCTGACCGGCGGGGTCAACGGCGGTCTGCACATCACCGACGTGACCAACGCCAGCCGGACGATGCTGATGGACCTGGAGACGCTGGCCTGGGATGAGGAGATCGCGTCGACGATCGGCGTGCCGATGTCAATGCTGCCGGAGATCAGGGCGTCGAGCGAGGTCTATGGCGAAGTGAGGACCGGCAATCTGACCGGCGTGCAGGTCGCGGGCGACCTCGGCGACCAGCAGGCGGCGACGTTCGGCCAGGCGTGCTTCGACGCCGGCGACGCCAAGAACACGTACGGCACGGGCAACTTCATGCTGCTCAACACGAGCACCGAGGCCGTGCAGTCGAAGGCAGGCCTGCTGACCACCGTCTGTTACAAGATCGGCGATGAGGCGGCGGTGTACGCGCTGGAGGGCTCGATCGCGATCACGGGGGCGCTCGTGCAGTGGCTGCGCGACAACCTCAAGATGATCCAGGCCGCTCCCCAGGTCGAGGAGCTGGCCAAGTCCGTGGACGACAACGGCGGCCTCTACATCGTGCCGGCGTTCTCGGGCCTGTTCGCGCCGTACTGGAAGTCCGACGCCCGCGGCGTGTTCGCCGGCCTGACCAGGTACGTCAACGCGGGCCACATCGGCCGCGCCACCCTCGAGGCGACGGCGTTCCAGACCCGCGAGGTGATGGATGCGATGGAGGCCGACTCGGGCGTCACCCTGAACGAGCTCAAGGTCGACGGCGGCATGGTCCAGAACGACCTGCTCATGCAATTCCAGGCCGACATCCTCGGGGTGCCCGTAATCCGTCCCGAGGTCCCCGAGACGACCGCGCTGGGTGCGTCCTACGCAGCGGGGATGGCCGTCGGGTTCTGGTCAAGCACGCAGGAGGTCCGAGACAACTGGGCCGAGGACAAGCGCTGGGAGCCCAACATGGATGCCGCCAAGCGCGACGGCTACTACAAGGAGTGGAAGAAGGCCGTCACCCGGACGTTTGACTGGGTCGACTGACCGAGGAGGACGGCTTTCCAGTGTTGATGTCGAGGGCGGTCTCTGGGCCGCCCTCGGCGCATTTCCCACCCAAGGCCCCGCGGAGGTAGTCTGATCTGATGGTGACGCTCAGCACCGAGATCCTGGTGATCGGCGGTGGCGCCACGGGCGCGGGGGTGGCGTGGGACGCGGCCCTGCGCGGCTTCGACGTCGTCCTCGTGGATCGGCAGGATCTCGCCGAAGGCACGAGTGGGCGCTTCCACGGTCTGCTGCATTCCGGGGGGCGCTACGCGGTCAAGGACCCTCGGGCCGCCGTGGAGTGCATCGGCGAGAACCGGATCCTGCGGCGCGTCGCCGCTGACTGCATCGAGGACACGGGCGGCCTGTTCGTGACGACTCCGTCGGACGACCCCGCGTACGCCGATCGCTTCGCCCGGGGATGCGCCGACACCGGCATCGACTGCGAGGAGATCAGCGTCGCCAACGCGCTGGGCGCCGAGCCGCGGCTCAATCCACAGATCTCGCGCGCCTTCCGCGTCCCCGACGGCAACATCGACGTGTGGAAGACCGTGTGGGCAATGAGTCACGGGACCCAGCAGCGCGGCGGGCGGATCCTCCCCTACCACGCGGTGGTGGCACTGCATCGAGAGGGCGACGAGGTCACCGGCGCCCGCGTGCGCGACGCGCGCACCGGCGAGGAGCTCGACGTTCACGCGGGCGTGACCATCAACGCGACGGGCGCCTGGGCCGGCCAGATCGCCGACCTGGCCGGGATCGAGGGCGTCCGCGTGCTCCCCGGCCGCGGGATCATGATCGCGATGAACCACCGGCTCGTCAACACCGTCGTCAATCGTTGCCAGATGCCCACGGACGGGGACATCATCGTGCCCATCCGCACGGTGAGCGTGATCGGAACCACCGACCAGCACACCGAGGATCCCGACGACCACACCGTCAACCAGGACGAGGTCGACGCGATGCTCGACGACGGGGAGAAGCTGGTGCCCGGCTTCCGCCAGGCTCGGGCGCTGCGAGTGTGGACCGGCGTGCGCCCACTGTTCGAGGACGCCAAGGCCTCGGACACCGACACCCGCGACGTCACCCGCGCCCACGCACTGCTCGACCACGCCGAGCGCGACGGCGTGGGCCGCTTCTTCACCATCACCGGCGGCAAGCTGACGACGTTCCGGCTGATGGCGGAGGAGACGATGGACGCCGTCTGTAAGCAGCTGGGCGAGACCCGGCCGTGCCGGACCGCGACCGAGCCTCTGCCCGGGTCCGAGTCGGGCGAGAACTATCGGCTCGGCGAGCGCTTGGCGCGCAAGGAGGCCAGCTTGGTCGACGAGCAGATGATGTGCGAATGCGAGCTGGTGTCGCGCCACAGCCTCGAGGAGGCGATCACCCGCACGGCCTCCACCAACCTCGACGACATCCGCCGGCAGCTGCGCCTCGGGATGGGCCCGTGCCAGGGCGGGTTCTGCATCTACCGTGCCACCGGGGTCCTCCACGGCCACAACGGGCTGAGCGCCCAGCAGGCCGACACCTCGCTGCTGGACTTCCTCCAGGAGCGCTGGAAGGGGATGTGGCCGGTGCTGTACGGCGACCAGCTGCGCCAGGTCCGGCTCGATGACTGGATCTTCCAGGGGGTCCTCGACCTGGAGCACCTTCCATCATGAGACGGAGCGAGCTGCACTTCGACGCGGTCGTGATCGGCGCGGGCACCGCCGGCCTGGTGGCGGCGACGCGGCTGGCGCAGGACGGCGCGCGAGTGTGCGTGCTGGCCAAGGGCGTCGGCTCGACCCATCTGGCGCCGGCCACGATCGACGTGCTCGGCTACGCGCCTGACCGCGTCGATGCCCCCGGCGCCGCCCTGGAGCAGCTCATCGCGGCGCGCCCCGATCATCCTTACGCGCTGCTGGGCGCGGAGGTGGTCAGCCACGCCCTGAGCTGGTTTGCCGAGACCGTGCCGACCGGCCCGCTGCCCGGCTATGTCTACGGCGGCAGCCTCGAGCACAACCAGCTGCTCCCGACCGCCGTGGGCGCGCTGCGACCGTCCGCCCTGGTTCCCGAGACCATGGCCAACGGAGAGGCCTCGGGCCTGCGGCGCGTCTGCATCGTCGGCACCCCGTCGCTGCGCGACTTCCATGCCAGCCTGTGCGCCGCCAACCTCGAGCTGGCGGGGATCGAGGCGCGCGCGGTGAGCCTTGACCTCAAGCTCGAGCGCGCCGACATAAACGCGCTGGGCCTCGCCCGGCACTTCGACGACGAGAAGTGGCGGTGGCAGTTCTGCGCCGAGCTGTCGCTGGCGCTGCGCGCCGAGGAGCACGTCGGGCTCCCCGCCATGCTGGGTCTGCGCGACCCCCACGAGGTCCTGGCCGACGTCGAGCATCGGCTCGGGCGGCGCGTGTTCGAGATACCGACGCTGCCGCCCTCGGTCCCCGGGATGCGGCTCTACGAGATCCTGCGCTCGGCTCTGCGCGCGGCCGGCGGGCGGCTGGTGCTCGGCGGCGAGGTGGTGTCCTCGGAGCGCGACGGCGACCGGATCGCTTCGGTCTCAACGCACGCCGCCGGTCGCGATCTCACCTACGTCGCGCCGTGGTTCGTGCTGGCCTCGGGCGGTTTCACCTCCGGTGCGATCGAGCTCGACTCGCGCTGGGTGACGCACGAGCGGGTGCTGGGGCTGCCGCTGCGCGGCGTTCCGGACACGGGCGAGCCCCGCTTCGTGAGTCGCTATTTCGATGAGCAGCCGATGGCACGCGTGGGAGTCGCCGTGGACGGCGACCTGCGTTCCGAGGGCGCCGACAACGTGGTGGTGGCCGGCGCCGCGCTGCCCGGCGCGATTCCGTGGCGCGAAGGCTCGGGCGAGGGCATCGCCCTGGCCAGCGGCTACCGGGCCGCGCAGGTGGTCGGAGCACAGCTTTCCCCGACGGCGGCGACGGCATGAGCGAGTCAAGCGGGAGCGACCTGTTCGTGGCCGAGCTTCTGCGCGGCTCGCTTGATCACTGCGTCAAGTGCACGATCTGCGAGACCGCGTGCCCGGTGTCCAACGCCTCGCCGCTCTTCCCCGGTCCCAAGTTTGCCGGCCCCCAATCCGAGCGCTACCGGATCGCGGACGAGCCCTCCGTCGACGCGTCCGTGGACTACTGCTCGGGCTGCGGCATCTGCTCTCAGGTCTGCCCTCAGGGAGTCAAGATCGCGGAGATCAACGCCCAGGCGCGCAACAAGCTCAAGCGGCACAAGGGCTTTCCGTTGCGCGATCGGATCATCACCCGACCCACCTGGCTCGGACGCGCCGGGACACCGGTCGCCCCGATCGCCAACTTCACGCTGACCTCGCGGCCCATCCGGATCCTGGGCGAGAAGGTGCTCGGCGTCCATCGCGACGCCCCAGCCCCCAAGTTCGCCGGCCGCCGCTTCTCGCGCTGGGCGCGCAAGCGCACGGGCGCGGCGACGGGGCGCAAGATCGTCTACTTCCACGGCTGCGGCACCGAGTACTACGAGCCGTGGGAGGGCGAGAAGGTGGTCGAGATCCTCGAGCACAACGGCTTTGAGGTGATCGTGCCCAAGCAGGACTGCTGCGGGCTGCCGCTGCAGTCCAGCGGCCTCTTCGACGATGCCCGCACCGTGGTGCTGCGGCTGGCGCGGGCGCTGCGCCAGCACGTGACCGACGAGGACACCATCATCGTCGGCAACGCCACCAGCTGCACGCTCATGCTCAAGCGCGAGGCCCGCGAGATCCTCTCGCTCGAAGACGATCCGGACCTGAAGTTTGTCTCCGAGCGCACCTATGACATCTGCGAGCTGCTGCTGGAGCTGCACGACCGCGGCGAGCTGAAGACCGACCTGCAGCCGATCGAGGAATCGGTCGCCTACCACGCTCCTTGCCAGCAGCAGGGCCACTGGGTGGGAAAGCCGGCGCTCGATCTGCTGGCGCTCATCCCCGGACTCGAGGTCCTCGAGATGAACGCGCGCTGCTGCGGGATCGCGGGCACCTACGGGCTCAAGGCCGAGAAGTACGACGTCGCCATGGCGGTGGGTCGCGACCTCTTCGATCAGGTGGCGGCATCGGGCGCGCCGCAGGTCGCGTGTGACTCCGAGACGTGCCGCTGGCAGATCACCCACGGCACCAAGCTGCCCACGCTGCACCCGATCGAATACTTGCACCGGTCCTACGGCCTCTAGCGGTCGAAAGGGGGAGCGGGTTGGTCGGGATCGTGGTCGTCTCCCACAGCGAAGCGCTCGCGGAGGGCGTGGTGCGGCTGGCACGGGAGATGGGAGGTGCGGAGCTCGCCATCGAGGCCGCCGGTGGCATCGAGGAGGAAGGCGTTCTCGGCACCGACGCCGACCGCGTGCGGGGCGCGATCGAGCGGGCCATGTCCCCCGACGGGGTCCTGGTGCTGATGGATCTCGGGAGCGCGCTGATGAGCGCGGAGTTCGCGGTGGAGATGTTGGACGGCGCCTCGGGGCCGGTGAAGCTGAGCGCGGCACCGTTGGTGGAGGGCACCGTGGCCGCCGCGGCGGCGGCCAGCGGCGGGGCCACCCTCGAGGAGGTGGCGTCCGAGGCGAGCGGCGCGCTGGCGATGAAGACGAGCCAGATCGCCGATGATGGCGACGCCTCGTCACGGGACGACGGGGCCGGCGCGGACGCCGACGTGAGCGCCGAGCTCGCGGTCCGCAATGCGATCGGACTCCACGCGCGCCCGGCGGCGCGCTTCGTGGAGACCGTGCGCCGCTTCGACGCCGACGTGCGCGTGGGCAAGGCGGGCGGCGGGCCCGCGGTGAACGCACGCAGCCTCACGAACCTGGTGGCACTGGGCGCGCGGTTCCGGGACACCCTGACGGTGTCCGCGGCCGGACCGCAGGCGCAGGAGGCCATCGACGCGCTGGCGCAGCTCGCCCTCGAGGGGTTCGGTGATGGGGTGGCGGACGCACCCGCTGCTCCGCTGACCAGCGCGCCGCTCGCGCCCGAGGTGACCGAGCCCCCCACCTCGGGCGCGGTGCTGACGGGCGTCGCCGCGTCATCCGGGGTCGCGATCGGCCCGGCTTTCCGGCTCGGAGGCCTCGGCGAGGCGCCCGCCGACCGTGCGGTGCGGGACGCGGACGGTGAGCTCCGGACGCTGAACGAGGCGCTGGCGGCGGCCCGCGGCGCGATCGAGCACGACCGGGAGATCGTCACCGCGCGGGCGGGCGCCGGCAACGCCGCCATCTTCGACGCCCATCTGGCGCTGCTTTCAGACGACGCCCTGCTCGAGCCCGCGCGCGCCGCCATCGCGGCGGGCGCCAGTGCCGAGCGGGCGTGGTATGACGCCGCCCAGCAGGTGGCGGCGCTGTACCGCGGCCTCGACGAGCCCCTGCTTCAGGAGCGGGCCACCGATGTGCTCGATGTCGGCCGCCGGGTGGTCGGCGCCGTCACCGGCGCCGGCTCTGACGGCGCCGGCGCGTCCGGGATCGTCGTCGCCGACGAGCTGACCCCGGCGGACGCCGCCGGCCTCGACCCCACACGGGTGCTAGCCATCGCCACCGCGCGCGGCTCCACCACCGCCCACGCCGCCATCCTCGCCCGGGCGCTCGGCCTGCCCGCGGTGGTCGGTCTCGGCGCGGCCGTGCTGGGCGTCCCCGACGGGGTCACGCTGCTGCTCGACGGCGAGGCGGGCACGGTCATGGTCGACCCGTCCGCCGACGTGGTCAGCGACGCGCAGCAGCGGCGCGAGCGCGCCGAGCGTCGGCGCGCCGCCGCGCGCGAGCGGGCTCACGACCCCGCCGTCACGCGTGACGGTGAGCGGGTGGAGGTGTTCGCCAACCTCGGCACCGGCGCCGACGCCGCGCGCGCGGTGGAGCTGGGGGCCGAGGGGGTGGGCCTGCTGCGGACGGAGTTCCTGTTCCTGGGGCGCGACGAGCTCCCCGGCGAGGACGAGCAGGCCGAGACGCTGCGCGCCATCGCCAAGACGCTGGGCGGGCGCCCGCTGATCGTCCGCACGCTGGACGCCGGGGCGGACAAGCCACTGCCGGCGCTGCCGATGCCACCCGAGGACAACCCGTTCCTGGGGGTGCGGGGCATCCGCCTGGCGCTGAGCCGCCCCGAGCGTCCTGGCCACGCAGTTCCGCGCCATTCTGCGCGTCGCGGCCGACCATCCGGTCAAGACGATGCTCCCGATGGTTGCGACGCTGGCCGAGATCACCGCCGCCCGAGAGGTGCTTGACCGGGCGCGGTCAGACACCGGGATCGACGCGCCGATGGAGTTGGGCATCATGGTGGAGGTGCCGGCGGCGGCGCTGCTCGCGGCGCGCCTGGCCGGGCACGTCGCCTTCTTCTCCCTGGGCACCAACGATCTGACGCAGTACACGATGGCCGCCGAGCGTGGCGATGCGCGCCTGGCAGGGCTCCTGGCCGGGCCCCACCCGGCGGTGCTGCGGCTGGTCCAGTCCACGGTGCAGGGGGCGGCGGCGCACGGCCGCTGGGTGGGCGTCTGCGGCGAACTGGCCGGCGACCCCGCCGCGGCGGTGCTGCTGGCCGGCCTCGGCGTGACCGAGCTCAGCATGGCAGCGGGCCTCGTGCCCGAGGTCAAGGCAGCGTTGCGGGAGGTGAGTCTGGGCGACGCGCGGGCCGCCGCTGCGGCCGCGCTGGAGACCGATGACGCCGACGCCGCGCGGGCCCTGGCGCTCCGGTTGCTGTGAGATAGTGTCGTGACTGTGGAGGCGGGTACCCTGACCGCGTTGCGATCGTCTCGTCTGCTCGCGGTCGGCACCGGCGTGCGCATCGTGGTCTGTCCGGTGATCATGGCGCTGCTGCTGAATGACTCCCTCACGATCGCGGCCATTGTCTTCCTGATGGCCGCCGCGACCGACTGGTTCGACGGCCGGCTGGCCCGGCGCTGGAACGTCACCACCACGCTGGGGTCGTTCCTGGACACCACCGCTGACAAGCTCCTCGTCGCCACCGCGCTCATCGGCCTCGTGTCGGTCGGCCGCGCCTCGCCCTGGGTGGCGCTGATCATCATCGGACGGGAGTTCACCATCCTCGGCCTGCGCGCGGCCGTCGCCGCCGGCGGGCTGCACTTCGAGACCTCGATGCTGGGCAAGTGGAAGGCGACGGTGCAGTTCGTCGCCGTGGCGCTGGCCATGCTTCGCCCGGACATCACGTTCGCCGGCGCCTACCTCGATCAGTGGGCGATGGTGGTGGCGGCGATCGTCACCGCCTGGTCGGGGGTCGACTACCTCGCCCGTTCCTCCGCCGCCCTGCGCACCTGACAGCCGTGGCGCGCGTGTTCGTCACCGGGGGGACCGGCGTGATCGGCCGCGCGCTCGTGGAGCGGCTGATGGCGGGCGGCGACGAGGTCGTGGCGCTGGCGCGCTCTGACGACGCCGAGCGCGAGTTGCGCGAGCGCGGCTGTGAGCCGGCGCGCGGCGAGGTGTCCGACATCGACGCCATGGCTCACGGGATGTCCGGATGCGCGGTGGCCTACAACCTCGCCGGAGTCAACACGCTGTGCGTCGCCGACCCGGAGCCGATGCGCCGGGCCAACGTGGACGGCGCGGTGGCCGCCGTGCGCGCGGCCCGGCGCGCCGCGGTCCCGCGCCTCGTCCACACCTCGTCGGCGGCGACGATCGGCGAGGCCCCGGGGACGATCGGCAACGAATGGAGCCCGCACCGCGGCTGGTACCTGTCCACGTACGAGCGCACCAAGACCGAGGGCGAGCGCGCGGCGATGGCCGCGGCCCGGGAGGTGGGGCAGGACGTCGTCTACGTCAACCCCTCGTCGGTGCAGGGCCCGGGACGGGCCAGTGGCACCGGTCGCTTCCTGCTGGCGGCGCTGGACGGACGCCTGCCGGTGTTCGTCAACACCGACGTCAGCCTCGTCGACATCGCCGACTGCGTCGAGGGCCACCTGCTGGCCGCCCGGGGCGGGGCGGCGGGCGAGCGCTACCTGCTCAGCGGCATCCGCCTCACCGTCAGCGAGGCGCTGGCGCTGGCCGCCGAGGTGGCGGGCGTGGAGCGCAACCCACGGCTCGTGCCGCGCGCGCTGGCATCCGCCGCCGGGACGGTGGTCGAGTACGCCTACCGGCTGCGGCGGCGCAAGCCGCCGGTGTGCCGCGAGATGGTCCGCACGCTCCTGCACGGCCATCGCTACGACGGCTCCCGCGCCGAGCGCGAGCTCGGGATCCGCTACACCGATCCTCGCGAGACGGTCCGGCGCACGGTCGAGTGGGCCCGCTCCGAGGGGCTTCTGCGCAACGTGTGAGGCCCGCCGCGCTCAGCGGCGCAGATGCGGCGGCCAGTGCATGTCGCCGAGCCCGGGCGGCGGCTCGGCCCACACGAGGAGAACGGGGCAGCCGGCGTGGTCGACGATGAAGCGGGCGTAGTGGCCGATGCTCTTGGGCTCCCGGCGGGGCTTGCCGTCGCGGGCGAGGACCAGAAGATCGAATCCGTCGGCGGCCTCGAGCACCTCGCGCTCGATGCGACCCCGGCGAGCCATCGTCTCGGCGGCGCGGCCGAACCGCTCCCGCGCGGCTTGCAGCAGCGCCTGCGCCTCGTTGTCGGCGATCGCGCGGACGGACGGGCCGGGCGGCGGCGGCCGATGGCGCCCGAGGCGCTCGGGGCCCGGATGGCGGGCGAGGTGCTCGACCTCGCTGGCGGCGACGTGCAGGAGCGTGACCTCGGCGCCGGCGGGCACCAGCTCGCGCGCCTGGTCGACGCAGGGCTGCCAGGAGCTCTCGGTGATCCACACGAGTGCGCGCATCAGAACACCTGCAAAGCCAACCACAACCCCACCGTGGCCGCGATCAGCGTCACCGGGACGGTGAGCGCGCCGAGCTTGAGGAACTCGGCGGTGTCGATGTCCTCGTCGTGGGCGTGCACGATGCGGCGCCACAGCAGCGTCGCGAGCGAGCCGACGTAGGTGAGGTTGGGGCCGACGTTGACCCCGATCAGCATGGCCAGCACAGCGCCGGGCGCGCTCGCCGACACCACCGCCACGATGATCAGCGTCGCGGGCAGGTTGTTGACGAGGTTGGCCAGCACGGCGCTGACCACCGCGACGCCCAGGAGCGCCGGCAGGCTCTGGCCGTGCGGCAGCAGCGAGTCGACCACGTCCGACAGCCCGTTGTTCCCGGCGGCGGCCACCACGACGCCGAGCGCGAGCACGAACACGAGGAACGTCGGCTCGGCCGCGGAGACCAGGTCGGTGAGCGTCCCCGGCGGCCGATAGAGGGTCAGCGCCACCGCCCCGGCGGCGGCGAACCACACCGGGGCGACGCCGACGATCGAACTGATCCCGAAGCCGATGAGCGTCAGGCCCACGATGATCACGGGCACCGTCGGGAGATGTGGGCGCTGCGCCGTCGCGGCGACCGGCGGCGCGCCGGCCCGTCGCAGGTCCGAGGCGAACACGCGGCGGAGCACCACCCATTCGACGGCGATCGCCACCAGCCACGGCAGCGCCATCAGCGCGGCGAAGCGGGTGAAGGACACCCCGCAGGCGGCGAACGCCAGCAGGTTGGTCAGGTTGGAGACCGGCAGCAGCAGCGAGGCGCTGTTGGCCAGGTGAGAGCAGGCGTAGACGTGCGGGCGCGGGCTCGTTGTCAGCTGCGCCGCGGTGGCGAACACGATCGGCGTGAGCAGCACGATCGTGGCGTCGAGGCTGAGCACCGCGGTGGTGCCCGCCGCCACCAGGAACACCATCGCCAGCAGGCGGGTGGGCCTCGCCCGGGATCGATACGCCATCAGGGCCCCGAGGGCGTCGAACAGGCCGGCCCGACGGCAGCCGTCGGCGAGGACGAGCAGCGCGGCAAGAAAACCCACCGTCGGCCCGAGGCGACCGAGCGCGGTGCGCGCCTCGTGCAGGCTGAGCGCGCCGACGACCACCACGATCACCGCCCCCGTGGTCGCCACCGCCCAGTCGGGCGCCCACCGCCAGCGCGCCACCGCGGCGGTGAGGCTGGCCGCCAGCGCCACGAGGGCGACGGCCTCGTTCACGAGGCGTCTTTGCTGCCGGTGAGCCGCCGGCCGGACGCCGGCGAGCGCAGGCAGGTGTAGCCGATCCCGGCGAGCAGTCCTTTTGTCAGAACCCACTCGGCTAACGCCACGTGGCGATTCTATGTGCGGCTATCAGGAGTCGAAGCCGAGACCGAGACGGTCGAGAGTGCGCAGCCACAGGCCGCGCCGGCCGTCGTTGCGGTCAGCGGCGGCCAGCCGGTTGCGAGTCAGCTGGATCACGCCGCTGCGCAACGGCTCCGGAGGGAAGGGCACGGGGCGCCGGCGCACCATCTTGAGTTGTGTGGCCGGCGTGCTGCGGCCGTCAAGCAGGTCCAGGGCCACGCGTGCGCCAAACCGGCTGGCCCCGACGCCCAGGCCGGTGTAGCCCAGCGCGTAGACCACGCGGCCGCCGAGCGCCCGGCCGAAGAACACCGAGAAGCGGCTACAGGTGTCGATGGCGCCGCCCCAGCGATGGCTGAAGCGCAGGCCGTCCAGCTGGGGGAAGGTGGTGAAGAAGTGCTGTGACAGACGCGCGAAGGTGGCGTCATCCTCGTCGCGGTGGGGCCCTACGTCGCCGCCGTAGCGGTAGACGGCGTCGTAGCCGCCGTACAGGATGCGCCCATCGGCGGTCGGACGGTAGTAGTGAAACTGGTTGCCCATGTCGCTGATGCCCTGGCGGCCGGCCCAGCCGATGGAGCGCTGCTGGGCGCCGGTGAGCGGCTCGGTCATGAGGGCGTAGTCATAGACGGGAGCGACATAGCGGCCCACGGAGTTGACGAGCGACGGGTATGCACTCGTCGCCAGCAGGACCTTGGGCGCCTTGACGATGCCGGCCTCGGTCCGGATCGCAACCGCGGTCGAGTCGTCGTCCCCGAGCTTGCGGACCGGGCTGAGCTCGTGGATGCGCACGCCGTTGCGCTGAGCCGCGGAGCGCAGACCGTCCACGAGGCGACCGGGGTCGACGAGGGCCGAGCCGGTGCGGTCCCATACGGCGCCGCGATAGGTCGGCGAGTTGACCTGGGCGCGGGCGGCGTCGCCGTCCAGCAGCTGCACGTCGTGGCCGAACCGACGCGCCAGCTCGGCCTCCTCCCGGAGGTCGTCGAGCTCGCGGGGCTCGAGCGCGACGGTGAGAACGCCCGGCGTCTCGTAGTCGCACTCGATGGCATGGGTCCCAAGATCGGCGCGGAGCCCGTCGAAGTTCTCGTCGGCGAGTCGTTCGAGCTGCTCGATCTCGTCGGGGAAGCGGCCGAGCCCGTTGGCCAGGCCATGGGTCAGCGACGCCTCCAGGAACCCGCCGTTGCGGCCGCTGGCCCCGTCGCCGCAGCGGGTGGCCTCGAGGACCACGACGTCCCGTCCCGGGGCGCGCTCCTTGGCGGCGAGCGCCGCCCACAGGCCGGTGAAGCCGCCCCCGACGATGCACAGGTCGGCCTCGGTGGTCCCGGTGAGCGGCTCGTGCGCGGGTCGGTCGGGCAGGTTGGCCAGCCAGAACGGCCGAGGCTCGGCGTCGGCGTAGGCGGCCCGCTGGGCGGGCGTCGGGTCGCTCTGGGGCCACGGCGAAGGCACCGCGCCAACGGTAATGCAGGGCGGCGGGGCCTCGGTGTCCAGCCTACCCGGCGCGAGCGCGACGGTGTGGAGCGCCGCGCACCGGTCATGATGTTCCGCACGCGACCGCGGAGGGACTTCACATGCAACTGGTGATCGACGGCGAGCTGGTGGACGGGCAGGGGACGGAGGCCGATCCGGTCCTCAATCCGGCCAGCGAGGAGCTGCTGGCCGAGGTGCCAAGCGCCACGGTGGAGGATGTGGAGCGGGCCATCGCGGCCGCGCGCTCCGCGTTTGGAGGCTGGGGGTCAACGACGCCCCAGCGGCGCGCCGCCGCCCTGCTGAAGCTGGCCGACCTGCTCGACGCCAACGCCGACGAGCTCGCCCGCGTGGAGGCCGCCAACGTCGGCAAGCCGCTAGCCGCCGCCGCCGAGGAGATCCCGCTCTGCTCCGATCACCTGCGCTTCTTCGCCGGCGCTGCCCGGGTGCTGGAGGGCCGCGCCGCCGGCGAGTACGTCGAGGGCTACACCTCCATGGTCCGCCGCGAGCCGGTCGGGGTGGTCGGCCAGATCACGCCGTGGAACTACCCGCTGGCGATGGCGATCTGGAAGATCGCGCCGGCACTGGCCGCCGGCAACACGATCGTGCTGAAGCCGTCGGAGCTGACGCCGCTGTCGACGTTGCGTCTGGCCGAACTGTCGTTGGAGGTGCTGCCGCGCGGCGTGTTCAACGTGGTCTGCGGACGCGGCGATCCGGTCGGCGAGACGATCGTCACCCATCCCACGGTGCGCATGGTGTCGCTGACCGGCTCGGTGCGCACGGGCAAGGCGATCGCCGCCGCGGCCAGCGCTCATCTGACGCGCGTGCACCTCGAGCTGGGGGGCAAGGCGCCGGTGGTGGTGCTTGACGACGCCGACGTCGACGCGCTCGTGGGGTGCATGCGGGTCGCCGCATTCTTCAACGCCGGGCAGGACTGCACCGCGGCCACGCGCATCATCGCCACCCCACGCGCGCACGACGCGGTGGTGGAGGCCCTGGTGCCGGCAGCGCAGAGCCTGCGGCTGGGCGAGCCGCTGCTGTCCTCCGAGGTGGAGCTCGGTCCGGTCATCTCGGCCGCTCAACGCTCGCGGGTGCTGGGCTTCGTGGACCGGGCCGCGGCCGACGGCGCGATGATCGCGTGCGGCGGAGAGGCGTGGGGGTCGCGCGGGTTCTTCGTGGAGCCGACCGTGGTCCTCGGCCCCGCCCAGGACTCCGAGATCGTCCAGCGCGAGGTGTTCGGCCCGGTGGTCACGGTCCAGCGCGCCGCCGACGAGGCCCAGGCGCTGCAGTGGGCCAACGACACGGACTACGGCCTGGCCGCCTCAGTGTGGACCCGGGACAGCGGCGCCTCCCTGCGCGCCGCCCGGGCCCTGAACTTCGGCTGCGTGTGGATCAACGACCACCTGCCGTTCCTGTCCGAGATGCCCCACGGCGGCTTCGGGCAGTCGGGCTACGGCAAGGACCTCTCGATCTACGCGCTGGAGGAGTACACGCGCATCAAGCACGTGATGGCCTCATTGGCCTAGTGGGTCTCCCGGGAATGTTGTGCTTGAAATGGCGAGGTCCGGGGGCCGCTGACCGAGGACGCAGGATCCGACGTGTGGCAGCGCCACACGAGGATCTGAGGACAACGGTCAGTGGTCATGCGGGCCCGCCATTTCGGGTGCAACGTTTGCGGGAGGCCCACTACTAGGCGGCGACGGGCGACTCCAGCCCGAGGAGCTTGCCGGCGTCGGCGAGCACGTCGTGCATGGCGCCGACGATCTCCTCGAGCACCGCGTCGTCGGCGATGAGCGGCGGGGCGATCTGCAGCACGGCGTCGCCGCGGTCATCGGCGCGGGCGATGAGCCCCGCCTCGCGCAGCCGACCGGGCAGGAAGCCGCGCAGGACCCGCTCCCGCTCGTCAGCGTCAAGCCGCTCGTTGTCAGGTCCCTTGACCAGCTCGACCGCCCAGAAGAACCCGGCGCCGCGCACGTCGCCCACGATCGGCAGCTCTCTGAGGGTGTTGAGAAGCTCCTCGAGCTTGGGCTCGCGGGCGCGGACGTTCTCGAGGACGCCGTCGCGTTGGAAGATCTCGAGGTTCTTCAGCGCGATGGCGGCGCATAGCGGGTGGCCGCCGAACGTGATCCCGTGCAGGAGGACGCGGTTGTCCTCGTAGAGCGGGGCCGCGACGTGGTCTGACACGAGCACCGCCCCCATCGGCGCGTACGCCGAGGTCAAGCCCTTGGCGGTGGTGATGATGTCCGGCGCGGCGCCGACGCGGGTGGAGCCGAACCACTCGCCGAGGCGGCCGAACCCAGTGATGACCTCGTCGGCGACGAGCAGGATCCCGTAGCGATCCGCCAGGTGTCTGAGGCCGTCCCAGTATCCCGGGGGTGGACTGAGGCAGCCGCCCGCGTTCTGGACCGGCTCGGCGATGATCATCGCCACCGTCTCGGGACCGGCGTCGAGGATGGCCTGCTCCATCTCCTCGATCAGCGCCTTGGTCAGCGCCTCACCCTGCAGCGGGTTCCGGAACGCGTTGGTGTTGGACACGTGGGTGGTGTCGATCGCCGGGGGGCCGAACGGCTCCTTGAAGCCAGGCACGCCGGTGAGCGCCAGGGCCCCGAGCGTGACGCCGTGGTAGGCGATGTTGCGCGCGATGGCCTTCATGCGCTGCGGTTGCCCGTTGGCCAGGTGGTACTGGCGCACGATCTTCCACGCCGCCTCCACGGACTCCGAGCCGCCGGAGGTGAAGAAGACGCGGTCGATGCCGGGAGGCGCGAGGTCGGCCAGTTCATCGGCGAGCTTGAGCGCGGGCGGGTGCGCGGTGCCCCACAGCGTGTTGAAGGCCAGCTTGGAGAGCTGGTCGCCGGCGACGGCCGCCATCTCCTCGCCGTAGGAGTAGCCGATCTGGGCGCAGAACAGGCTGGACAGGCCGTCGACGTAGCGCCGGCCGTGCGTGTCGAAGACATAGGGGCCCTCGCCCCGCTCGAGCACGAGAAGCTCGCCGGCGCCGGGCCCGAAGGCGCCGTTGCGACTGAAGTGCAGCAGGGCCGAGCCCTGATCAAGGTCCATGGTGGTGGTCATAGTTGTTGATGTTGGCTTTCCGGCGGCCGTGGCGCAAGTGCCGTTTGGTCCCAAAGGAATGCTGCGGGCGCGCCACCACGGGCGGCGCGCGAGATTTTCGTAGTTATACGACGAAGATCTCGCGCGTCAGGTGATCGCCGTGCCGGGCGGCGGGATCGGCGCCCCTCCCGCGGCCGGCGCGCCGCCCGGGGTCGGGATGGGGGCGGCGCCCAGCGCGGCGCCCGCTGGCGGCGCGGTGACGACCTTCATGTTGGCCAGTTCCTCGAACGTGGCCCGGAGGTTGGCTCCGTTGTTGTAGTGGCTTGACGCCCAGCCGCTGTTGGCGATGGCCATGATCTGGTCGTCGGGCGGCTTGCCGACGGTGTTGAGGATGTCCCGGATGCCGGTGCTGGCCCCGCCCCATTTGCCCTCGAGGAACTTGGCGGTCTGCTCGGCGGCGCTCACCGGATTGCTGAACGGAGTGGCGTGCGCAATCGCGCCGGCGCCGCTGTCGAAGTAGCCGATGTTCAGCCAGTTGAAGTTCGACGACGCCTCGCGTCCCTGCGCGGCGCTGCCCGACTCCTCGGCGAGCACCCAGCCCGCCACCACTCGCGTGTTGAGGCCGGTCAACGACGAGAGGTGGGCGACAAACGTCTGCTGCCCGCTGGTGAGCAGCGACGAGCTGACCGACACGACGCTCCCCGCGGGGGCGGCCTGCGACAGCGCCTGGTCGGCCGCCCCCGTGGCGCCCGCGGGCGTCGCCGTGCCGGGTTGGCCCTGGAGCTGGTCGACCACCGGCTGGCCGGCCACCGGGGCCCCGGGGGTCCCCGCCGGGCTCGCCGCGCCGGGGGTGCCCGCCGGCACCGGTGGCTCGGCCGGGGCGAGCGGTGAGCCGGGCGCGGGCTGGACGGCCTGGAGGAACTTGACCGTGTTGAGCTTGTAGTGGTGCTCCTTGCCGGGGACGGCCTGGAACTGAGCGGTGCCGGGGATGGGGGGCGCAGCGCTGGGGTCCGGGGCGCCGGCGGCCGCGACGGGTGCCGCGGGCGCCCCGGTCGTGGGGTCGAGCGCGCCGGGCATCGGTGCCCCAGCGACGGCAGGGGCCGGTGTCCCGGCGACGGCGGGGGTCGCTCCGGCGGGCGCCGGCGTCGTCCCGGCGGAAGCGGTGCCCGCGGCGGGCGTCATGCCGGCGGCTCCCCCACCCGGAGTCGCGGCCTGGCCCAGCCCCCCGCCTGACAGCGGCACCACCCGTCGTGCGCCCGCGAACTGCGAGGACCAGTACGGCGTGCGGAGGTCCGCCATCTGCACCACCTCGCCGGTGCGCGGCGCCTCCAGGAACTGGTGGTTGCCGACGTACATTCCGACATGGTCCACGTCGCCGCCACCGATGCGGAAGAAGACGAGGTCGCCCTCCTTGAGGTCGTTCAACCCGACGGGCGTGCCCACGGTGAACTGCTGGTCGGCCACGCGTGGGAGGTTGATGCCCGCCTGGTGATAGGCCCACTGCATGAGCCCGGAGCAGTCAAACCCGGCCTTCGGGCTCTCGCCGCCGTAGAGGTAGGGGACGCCGAGCTCCTTCTTGGCGGCCTCGAAGGCGGAGTGCGCGGTGGGCGAGGCGAAGTTGGGGTCGCCGGCGCCGGCGCCGGACCCGGCGGCGGCGTCAACGCCCGCGCCGACGGGCGCGGAGGTGGACGCGACGTTCGCATCGGGAGCGCCTGACTGCGCCACGGTGGGATCCACGCCGGCGGGGGCCGCGCCGGGAACGGCTGCGGGGGCTGCGCCGGGAACAGCGGAAGGGGGGCCCGGTACCGCCGCGCCGGGGACCGCCGCGCCCGGGACCGCGCCCGGCACCGCCGCGCCCGGGACCGCCGCGCCCGGGACCACCGCCGCGGCCGGCTGCGCGTTGACCCCCGGCATCTCAAACGCCAAATGCAAACTCGCCTGCGAACTCTGATCACTAAAAAACCCCGGCGACTGAATCGGCCACGGCGTCCCAATCTCATCCGGACGCACCCCCCGATCCAACGCCGCCAACTCCGTCACCAAATCCCGAGCGGCGAAATTATCCGGACCCACCGGCTGACCATCCACCGACACGATGTCCAACGCCTGCACATGCACCGGCGAACTGGTCGCCACCACATCCCCCACCCCCACCGAATGATGCGCCAACACCGCATCCAACACCCCCACCACCCGCGGATCCACACCCCCCGACGCCAAAAACGCCCGCACCTGCGCCGACGCCTGCAACCCCGGCGACTCCAACAACCCCGACACCCCCACCGGACCCACACCACCCGACCCCACCACAGCACCCGCCACACCCCCACCACCCACCGGCGCAGACACACCCGCCACCGCACCCGGCACACCACCCCCACCACCCACCGGCGCAGGCGCAGGCGCCACCGCACCCGCCGCCCCACCCACACCACCACCCGCCGCGCCCGGCTCATCCGGCCACGGCAACCCCGCACCCGCACCCGACGCCCCCGCCGGCGCCGACCCCGCACCCGCCGCCACCGACCCCACCGACGACGCCGCATGCGCACCCGCCGCCCCCGACCCACCACCAGCCGCCACCGACCCACCAGCCCCCGCACCACCACCCGCCGCCGCACCACCACCCGCCGGCGCACCACCCGCCGGCGCAGCACCCGCCGGCGCAGCACCACCCGCAGGCGCAGCACCACCCGCAGGAGCGGCAGCACCACCCGCCGGCGCCGCCGACGAACCACCCGACCCCGCCCCCGGAGACCCAGCCGCCGACCCACCCGCCGCATGACCCGACACCCGCTCCACCGCCTTCACCTCATGCCCCACCCGCCCCACCACATGATGCTCTAGCCCCCGCACCTTCCCCACCGCCGGCGGCACCTTCACCCCATGCGGCACCCGCAACCCATGCCCCAACCGCACCCCCTTGGCCCCATGCTCCACAAACGCCTGCGCCTCCGCCACCGACAACCCCTCCACCGCAGCCGCCATCACCACCCCCGCCAACGACGACCGCGACTCCCGCAACTCCAACGTCTCCAACCCCGACGAACCCGACCCACCCAACTCCACCGCCAACCCCGGCAACCCCGCCGCCACACACGCCCCCACCGGATCCCGCCGAAACTCCCCCCGAAACACCGGATCCACCAACAACCGCTCAATGAGGCGGCCGGCGAGCGCGTTCTCGTCGTCAGACATATCTACAGGCCCTGTGGGTGGAGGACATTGGGGAACGTTTTGAGGTAGCTGTCCGACGGGCGCCCGATCTTCTCCACCCCGCCCCCACCGCCCCAGGCGCCGTGCATGCCGCCTGACTCGTAGAACTGGCCGTTGATCTCGATGATCACGTGGCCATCGTGTCCGGACAGGGCGCGGTCGAAGATGGTCACCAACCTCCCCGGCCCCGCCACGATTCCTGGCTGAGAAGGCATCGCGGTCGTGTCGACGGGGTGGGTCAGGTATCCGGCGGCGTGCAGCACCGCGGAGACGAACCCCGAGCAGTCATAGCCGGGCTGCGGGGTCCAGTCGCCGTGGCCTCCGCCGAAAATGTAGGGCTTGCCCACCGCCGAGTCCGCGAAGTGCACCATCGCCGAGATCTTGGCGCTCGCAGCCGGGTCGGCCGAGAGCGGCAGCGGCGAGCCGGTGCCGGCGAGCTGCTGGGCCTGGTCGACCACGCCTCCGGCGGGCGCCGCGGCGGCGGCCGGAACTGCGCCCGGGGCGGCCCCGGGGACGACCGCGCCGGGAGCGGCAGCGGCCGGATAAGCAGCGGCGGGGTAGCCGCCAGCCGGATACGCGGCAGCCGAGTAAGCGGGCATGGCGCCCGGTACCGCCGCGCCGGCCCGCCGGGGAGCCGGGCCGCGCCCGGCACCGCCGCGCCAGGGACCGCCGCGCCCGGGACCACCGCCGCGGCCGGCTGCGCGTTGACCCCCGGCATCTCAAACGCCAAATGCAAACTCGCCTGCGAACTCTGATCACTAAAAAACCCCGGCGACTGAATCGGCCACGGCGTCCCAATCTCATCCGGACGCACCCCCCGATCCAACGCCGCCAACTCCGTCACCAAATCCCGAGCGGCGAAATTATCCGGACCCACCGGCTGACCATCCACCGACACGATGTCCAACGCCTGCACATGCACCGGCGAACTGGTCGCCACCACATCCCCCACCCCCACCGAATGATGCGCCAACACCGCATCCAACACCCCCACCACCCGCGGATCCACACCCCCCGACGCCAAAAACGCCCGCACCTGCGCCGACGCCTGCAACCCCGGCGACTCCAACAACCCCGACACCCCCACCGGACCCACACCACCCGACCCCACCACAGCACCCGCCACACCCCCACCACCCACCGGCGCAGACACACCCGCCACCGCACCCGGCACACCACCCCCACCACCCACCGGCGCAGGCGCAGGCGCCACCGCACCCGCCGCCCCACCCACACCACCACCCGCCGCGCCCGGCTCATCCGGCCACGGCAACCCCGCACCCGCACCCGACGCCCCCGCCGGCGCCGACCCCGCACCCGCCGCCACCGACCCCACCGACGACGCCGCATGCGCACCCGCCGCCCCCGACCCACCACCAGCCGCCACCGACCCACCAGCCCCCGCACCACCACCCGCCGCCGCACCACCACCCGCCGACCACCACCCGCCGGCGCAGCACCACCCGCCGGCGCAGCACCACCCGCCGGCGCAGCACCACCCGCAGGCGCAGCACCACCCGCAGGAGCGGCAGCACCACCCGCCGGCGCCGCCGACGAACCACCCGACCCCGCCCCCGGAGACCCAGCCGCCGACCCACCCGCCGCATGACCCGACACCCGCTCCACCGCCTTCACCTCATGCCCCACCCGCCCCACCACATGATGCTCTAGCCCCCGCACCTTCCCCACCGCCGGCGGCACCTTCACCCCATGCGGCACCCGCAACCCATGCCCCAACCGCACCCCCTTGGCCCCATGCTCCACAAACGCCTGCGCCTCCGCCACCGACAACCCCTCCACCGCAGCCGCCATCACCACCCCCGCCAACGACGACCGCGACTCCCGCAACTCCAACGTCTCCAACCCCGACGAACCCGACCCACCCAACTCCACCGCCAACCCCGGCAACCCCGCCGCCACACACGCCCCCACCGGATCCCGCCGAAACTCCCCCCGAAACACCGGATCCACCAACAACCGCTCAATCACCTGTTGAGCGCGCTCGGCCTCCGGGTCAACGGACGACACGATTGACCTCGCGGGTGCCGTACCGGGCGCGACTGACCATCGGCATCACCAGGGCGAAGACCACCGGCAACAGCAGGACGATGAAGAACAGAATGAACGCGCCCAGCACCACGGCGTGGGGCGCCAGCGCGCTGAGCCGGTCGTAGTAGCGCAGCGACAGCACCAGCACGAAGCCCACGCCGATGACCGACCACACCAGGCCCGCGATCGCGTAGCGCGCGAGGACGGGCGAGCCCTCCTCCTCAGACATCGTTCCCGACAGTCGCGCCCGGAGCTGGGCGCGGGCGCGCTCCTTGAGCTTGGGCTCGCGCAGCCACTCACAGAGGATCTGGTAGCCGTCGCGGTCCAGGAACGGGTTGGCGTTAAAGAACGCCCCGACGTATCCCGCGAACGCCAGCTGGAAGATCACCTCGCGAACGTTGCCCGCGGGCGAGATCGCGCAGAGCACCGAGAACAGCGCCGCCAGCGAGAAGTCCGTGGCGGGGCCGGCCGCGCTGACGACGATACGGTGCATCCGCGGCTCGAAATACGCCTCGCTGGTATCCACGAATGCGTACGGGAAGATGAACACGAGCTTCAGTCCCGCCCGCTTGGTCGTGCGCCCGTAGTGCACCAGCGCCAACCCGTGCGCCAGCTCGTGCAGCGCCACGATAAAAAAACGCCCGGCGATGAACACCAGGCCGCCGAGCCACAGCTTTTTCGCCACCACGAACGGGGTCCCGTACCGCGCGCCGACCAGGTACGCGAACACAATCACGCCGGCGAGCGAGAGCAGCATGAGCGCGGTGACGATTAACGGCTGGAAGAAAATCCGGCCCCAGTGGCGGTAGGCGCGCCGGAAGTACTCCGGGATCCAGCCGAAGCTCTTCTCGCGCGGCTTGAACGCGCGGGCCAGCAGGCCCGGCTCGGGCTGGGCCACCGGCGTGGGCGCGATCCCGTCGAGCATCCCGCGCTCCCCGAGCCCGGCGATCAGGCGCGCCAGCCGGCCGGGCCCGGCGGGACCGACGGTAGTGGTGGCCCGGGTCAGCAGCTCGGCGATGGTGGCCTGGCCGTCGAGCATCTGCAGCAGGGCGGCGTCGTCGCTCTCGATGGTCAGGAACGTGTCGTTGCGCAGGTCGCGCAGAATCCAGCGCTCGTCGTCGCCGCTGTCGTCCAGCCGCTTGAGAGCCCAGCCCGATCGCAGCCGGGGACGCAGCGCGCCGTCGCCGGCCATCGGCGCCGGCGCGCGTAACCCGAGCTGGGTGGCGTTGACGGGAACGACGATGGTGGCATTGGGTCCGGCGCCGGGGTCACCCGCCGCCGGCCCACCCGCGGCCGCGGTCGCGGTCGCGGCGATCGCGCTCTCCACGCGCAGGCTGACGTTGCCCAGCCGGATCTCGGTGCCGGCGGTCAGCCGGTAAGGCTCGGACAGCTTCTGGCCGGCCACCGTGACCCCGAAGCGCGAGCCGGCGTCGCTGATCATGGGTCCCTGCGGCGTCGAGTCGATCCGGGCGTGCATCCGCGACACCGTGCGGTCCTCGAGCTTCACGTCGGCGGTCTCGCCTCGCCCGATCGTCATCGAGTCACGGATCGGGAGGCGCACCCCGGTGGGCAGCACCAGGACCAGCTCGCCCGGGAGGGCGAGATTGGCTGGGGGCGCGAGGTCAGCCACCGACCACCGGCTGCCACGCCGGGTGAGCGCCGAGCGGAGCCAGCACGTGCAGATCGCTCGGGTTCGAGAGGTCGACTCCCAGGATCTTGCCCGTCGCGGCGGGGCCGCACAGGCCGTTCGCCTGCATCACCGCCAGCTCCTTGCTGTCCGAGCGCCAACTGATCTGACATGCCGTCACACCCGGCACCTGGTCCTGCTGGGTGGGATTGAAGTCGCCGGGCTTGACCGTGTATAGGCTGAAGCCGTTGGCGGTGGAGCCCGCCACAAGGGCCATCTTCTTGCCGTCGGGCGAGAACGCGCCGGCAAAGATGCCCTGGCCGGGGATCTGGGCGTTGGTCTCCATGGTCGGCTTGCCCCAGTTGGACGCCTGAGCCGAGAACGGGACGCTGCTGGAGAACGACAGCAGGCCGAAGTTGCGCCCGCCGTTGCGGCTGCCGAACGCGAGGATGGTCTGGCCGTCCGGGGACCAGCTGATCTGGTTGCCCAGGTCCCACCCCGGGGCGGTGGTGCACGTGTTGGACAGCGAGAACTTCGTCTTCGAGACGAAGCACAGCTGGTGGGCGGCGTTGCCGGTGCGCCGGACGTAGGCCACCACGATCGCGTTGCTGGTGGGCGCAAACGCCGGGTTGCGGTCGACAGTGCCCGCGGGTGGTTGCGTGAGGATCGCCGGAACTGAGCCCTTGACGTCCGGCTCCACCATCACGAGCTGGCCGTTCTGCGAGTAGACGAGATGCTGCCCGTTCATGCTCCACGAAGGCTCGATCTGGGAGCCGACGCCGGGGGGCAGCTGCGCCGTGACCTTGAGGGTCGTGGGATCGATCACGCTGATGGAGGTGCTGTTGTCAAAGGCGAGGTGCGGCGACCCGTCGGAGATGATCAGCGCCACATGGGCGCCCTTGGCCACCTTCGCGCCCGACCCTGGTACCGTGCCCGCGACCTGCCCGACGGGCGCCGTCGACAGCTGCTTGATCGGCTGGGGCACCAGGCCCAGATTCGCGAGCGCCTGCGCGGCCTGGTTGGGGTCGGCGGGGAGCTTGGGGATGGCGATCGAGCCGGTGCCCGCCTGGGCAGCGGCGGCGGCGAGACTGCTCGGGTTGGCCTTGCCTGAGGCAGCGGCGGCCGCGCCCGCGGCGCCGGCGCCCGCAGCGGCGGCGGCCGCCGCGGCGGCCGCAGCCTTGGCCTTGCCAGACCCCTTGGCGGCGCCGGCCACGGCCTGGAACACGTTGACCGCGAAGCCGTCGACGACCGGCGTTCCCGCGAGCGGCAGCTGTGACGAGATCTTGCCGTTGGGGTTAGGCGGCTGCGGCTGCACGGTGCCCAGCGCGAGATGGGCCGCGATGAGCTTCTGCTGAGCCAACCCCAGCGGCAGGCCCACGATCGCCGGCACGGTCGCCTTGCCGGTCCCGGTGACGGTGACGACGTCGACGACGGTCCCCTTCTTGGCCTTCGCGCCGGCCGCCGGGCTCTGGTCGATGACGACCCCGGGCTTCTGCTTGGGGTCGACCTTGGGGGTGTTCTTGCCCAGCTTGAGACCGATCTTGTTCAGCAGCTTCTGGGCGGCGAACGCGCTCGGCTGGCCCTTGAGGTTAGGCACCATCGTCTGCTTGGGCAGCAGCATGATCACGACCACGGCGAGGGCGACCACGAGCGGAGCCACGATCGACATCCACCACGGCAGCCACGCCTTCTGGCGGTAGACCGCCATCCGCGGCGGGACCGGTCCCTCCACCCCCACCGGGGTCGCCGTCAACTGGAACTGACGGTCGACGTGGCGACCGATCCACTTCTGCTTGGGCGGGAACACCGTGAACGGGCACTCGATGCCGTTGCCCGGCTCCAACGCGATGCGCGGCTCGGCGAAACGAAAGCCGCATTCGCCGTCGGTGTCCGCCGCCTCCAGATCGACCTCGGTGCGCGCGTTGGCCTTGTTGTGGACCGTGAGGACATAGCGCGCCTTCAGCCGGCCGGACGCCCGCTCGGGGCGCAGCTCGGTGCCGAGCTCCGTGTAGGCGCCGATCGTGACGGTGGCCGCCGCCGCGGCGGCCTCGCCGCCGTACGCGCGCGACACCGCCACCACCTCAAAGGACCACGGGCGGGCCTGCGCCTGCGGGGTGCGCGGCGGGTGCAGGTGGATCTGGACCTCCTGCTCGTAGGTACCGCCGCTGCCGTAGGGAACCAGGTAGGCGGTCGCGGGCGCGATCGTCCACCACCCGTCCGGCAGGCCGCGCACCGAGAGGTCGAAGTTGTCCACCACGTCTGACTGGTTGCGGATCAGCCCCACGACGGTGGCCCGCGCCCCGGGCGCCACCGCCACCGTGACCTCGCCCTCGCCGGCTCCTTCCTCGCCGGGCAGGCGCAGCGACAGCGCGGCCGCGCCCGGCGGCGGCGCGCCGGCAAGCCCGTCCCCGCCTGCGCCTGCCCCCGGAAGGATCATCTCCGGACCGAGCGTGATGTTCGGGTCAAGATCCTGCGGCGTCATCGGATGCGCCCCGCCCGCCGACGCCGGTGCGGCAGCGGGGGCACCGGCGCCGGGCGCGGCTGCCTCGGCCCCCTCAGGCGCGACGGCGCCGTTGGCCTGCGCGTCGCCGGGGCCAGCGACCGACGGCAAGTAGTTGGTCGGCTCCCAGCGCAGGTACTCGCCGCACGTGCAGAAGTCACTCTCGTCGGGGTTCTCGCGCCCGCAGCTGCGACAGATCCTCACGACGCGCTCCCGGTCTGACGCGGCGGGGCCTTGACGCGCAGCCGGTAGGTAACGTGCGCAGGCTTGGCCTGGTCGATCAGCCGTGCCACGGCACCCGACCGCGCCGGCGTCAGCGGCACGTCGCAGTAGACGACAAACGCCGGAGCCGCCGCCGGCTCCGCTTCCTCGAGGTCCAGCGACCAGCTCACCGCGCCGCCGTCCTCGATCCGGAACGGGACTCCGGGGAAAGCGAGCGCCAGCGCCAGCTCGAGGCCGGCCTTGGTGCCGCGGCGGCGCATGAGCTCGGGCGCCATGCGCACGATCGCGCGACGCTCCTCGCCCGAGCGTGCCTCGTCATGCTCCAGCCCCAGCCACTCGGTGAGCAGGTCGAGCACGTCGCGCGGGGCGTACACCGGGTCAAAGTGCTCGGGCAGGTTGTCCAGCGCGGCCACGAGCGGGTCGAGCAGCGCCTCGAACCCGCTGACCAGACGCATGCCGAAGTCGCCCTCGCTGTAGATGCCGGGCAGGTTGTCACGCAGGTAGCGGCGGCCCGACACCGCGGGCGGCGGGGGGTCGGTGCCGACGGCGCGCTCGATCTGGACGGTGCCGAAGCCAGCCCCGATGAACGTCTGGAACAGCCCGGGAGTCTCCTCGTCGCCGTTGGTGATGGCCGTCTCGTCACTCACGGTGCGTCGCCTTGACGATGTGGCGCCCGGACGCGATCAGCTCGTCGGGCTCGAGTACGAGACGGCTGTCGGTCGGCTGGGGAGACTGCTCACCGGTGCGGACGTTGGTCTCGTACATCCGGAGGATGTTGACGAACTCCACCCCGGGGATCGCGTAGACGATCCCGAAGAGCTCGCCCTGGTTGAGCGAGCGCCCCAGCGGCCAGCCGTCGGCGGGCCCGCTGGGGGAGCCGCCGATGAGTGGGTTGAGGTAGATGTAGAGCGCGTGGGCCACGTCGTGCTGCACGCGCTCTAGGTCGGCCCGCGGCGAGGCGCGCACGTCAGCGACGATGCTCACACCCCGCAGCCGAACAGGCAGCAGCTTGACACTGGTGCCGAGGAGGCGGTACTCGTCCAGCGCCATGGCGAGCTCGGCCATGAGCTCGGAGTCCGGAATCAGCTCGTCGGCGTCCAGCAGGCGGTCGGCGGGCTCGATCCGCGGCAGCACGTGCACGCGGACCGGTCGTTCGGGGCTGGCCTCGTCGGGGCCGACGCACACCGCCCGGGCCACCCGTGGCGACGCCGCCAGGGTCAGGCGCTCGAAGTCCTCTCCGGTGACCGCGCGCGTGCGCGCGCGGATCTCGAGCCGGGCCCGCTCGCGCGCGCTCTCCAGCGATTCCGGTTCCACGCCCCCGGTGGCGGCCAGCGGGTTGGTGGCGCCGGCGATGCCCGCCACCGGCCGGGGCAGGATCGTGAGCGCCCGCGGGGCGACGTTGCCGTCGTGACCGCCTCCGTGGCGGTAGCGGGTCATGCGCAGGATCGACCCGCCGGGCGGCACCGCCCCGTAGCGGCGCCAGCCCCCGTCGGGCTGGCGCACGGCGGCCCCGAAGCGGATCTCGCCGCGGGCGGTGTCGAGCTGGAAATGGCGATCGGTGCGGGTGCTGTGCTCGAAGGACTCGACCTGCTGCCAGGGCGTCCACTGTTCCGCGCCGAGCTCGCGCACCTCCACGACCTCGCCCTCCTCGGGGGCCAGGACCGGGTGGCGCGACAACGGATAGGCGGCGCCGGGGATGCCCTCGCTGGTGCCCAGCAGCTCCTCGGTGACGGTGGCGGCGTGATACGCGTCCACCGTGCCGCCCGCCACCAATGCCTCGACTGACGAGATCTCGGGCGATCGGGAGTAGGCGCCGTGCTGGCGCGCGGCGCGCTCCACCACGCGGCAGCGCAGCCAGTGGCGTCCCACTCCGGAGGTCTTGGTCTCCGTCGCGGCGTCGGGGACCTGCACCGTGACTGCGCCGCCACCGTAGAGAAAGCCTCCGGTCTCGTCGGAGACGACGGTCACCGGCTCCCACTCGTCGGCGGCGACCGACGCCTCCCAGGCCAGCGGCGGATCGGCCGGGTCGGCGGTCCCCTCGGCGCGCGAGGACTCGATGGCCAAGCGGATCACCAGTCCCGCGATCGGTGTCTCGAAGCCGAGCAGGAGCGCGTCGTCGGCGGACGCGGGGCTCCCGAACGGAGCCTGCACGTGGTCGGGTGGCGCGCCGTCGAGCTGGGTCATCTGGGTCTTGCCCTTACGCTGGACCCCGTAGGTGGCGAGCTTGCACTCCTGGGGGATCACCAGCTCGCCGGCGGTCTGGAACACCACCGAGTCGCTGCCGGCGGTGCGCGGTGAGGCGATCTCGGTGCCGGCAGGGACGACGCCGCCTGCTCCGGGCTGGTCGAGCATGAAGCGCGCCATCACGGTCGCGCACTCCGGCGGCCGCGGCTCGACGCCGACGAGCTGGAGCAGTCCGAACTGCAGCCGCTCCGGGATCCGGTTGATGCGGTAGACGAGCAGCTCGGTCAGCCACGCGAACAACTCGATGAGCGTGATGCCGGGGTCCGAGACGTTGTGCTCGGTCCAGTCTGGCGAATGGCGGACGATGCGCGTACGCGCCTCGGAGACCAGCTCCTGGAAGCGGACGTCGTCGAGCAGAATCTCCGGTAGCACTCGTCTGCCTCAGCCCGCGTCGCTCATTTCAGGTCCCATTGCAACCAACGGATGGCGGGCGTACAGTCGCACGTGATGCCGCCACTGGTGAGCACGGGAGCGATGATGGCGTGCACGTTCGGGGTTGCACCCGCCGTGCTCAACGTCGTGCCGACCGGCACCCCGGTGACCTGTGACACGCCGGCCGCCAACATCCAGGCCTTCGCGCCGATGGCCAACATCCCGACTTTCGGGATGTGCTCGAGCCCGAGCAACCCAACTGTCGCATCGGCAACCGCGGCCGCGATGGGCGTGCTCACGCCCATGCCCTGCGTCCCCGTGACGACAAGCCCCTGGACCCCGGGAGCGACCAAGGTCATGGTCGACGGTCAGCCAGCGCTGCATTCCGGCTGCACGACCATGTGTGCATGGGGAGGTTTGATCAGCATTTCCAGTCCCGGCAACAAGGGGACCGTGCAAGTCACCTGATCTAGCGCAGAGTCGCCGTTGCGCCAATGTCCGTCGATATCCCCCGGTCGTACAGCATCCCTCGGTCGAGGGTAATGGATAGTGGTGAATCGGTAAAGACCTTGCGGTCGGGCGCCCTCGGACTTATGCTCGGCGTGTGGACCAGGACGAGCTGCACTCGGTAACGCCCGATGTGGAGCGGCAGCGCCACCCGGCTGCAGCCGAGCTGGCCCCGATCGAGCGCCGCGACGATCCCGAAGCGTCGATCTCCCGCCTGGGCTCCGCCATCGGCAACCGCGGTCTCTCGCGCGCGATCACGCAGATGCGCGACGGCGAGGGCATCCTCCCCGGCGGGCTCGTCCACCCCGACGTCGAGGCGGCGATCGCCGCCGCCGGCGGACGCGGAAACCGACTCGGCACGGGCGTTGCCGACCACGTCGGCGGCGGCTACGGTCAGCCCCTCGGCGACGTCCGCGTCCACTACGACGAGCACGCCGCAGCGCTGTCGCGGGCGGTATCGGCGCGCGCGTTCACCGTGGGGAGCGACATCTTCTTCGGCGCCGGCGAGTACCAGCCGCACTCGGCCGGCGGACGCGAGCTGCTGGCCCACGAGCTGGCCCATGTCGTGCAGCAGCGGGGGGCACCCAACTCCGGGCCGCTGATGGTCTCGCAACCGGGAGACACTCTGGAGCGCGAGGCCGAGGCCGCCGCCCGGAACGTCGGCTGACGGACGCGATCGTGTGACGGCGACCGGGACCGCGCTGGATTGGTTTCAGTTCCTGGAGGGCCGCGTGCAGGCCGCGGTGCAGGCCGCGGTGGCCGCGGGCAACGATCCCAACGACTCGCTGCGCGGGCTCTACATCTCTGACGAACAGGCGATGGCGCTCGCCGAAGAGCCGAGCCCGCCGTCGCCCGGCGCGCGGCTCGAGGAGGCGGTGGCGCGACTCGGCCTCGACGCGCTGGACAGCTCGGTGCTTGCCCTGTGCGCGGCCCCGGAGCTGCAGCCGCGCTACGGCCGTCTCTACGCCTACCTCCAGGACGACGTCACGCGCCGCCTGGCCAGCCCGCGGCTGGCGGCCGACCTGCTGTGCGGGGACGGGGTGCACCCGGCCGACGTCCTGGCGTGCTTTGAGCCCGGCGCTCGCCTCCCCAGCGGCGGCGCGGTCCGCCTGATCGCCGCCGACGCGACGACGACGCTCGCCGACCGGCCCGTCAAGGTGGCCGACCGCCTTGTCGCCTTCCTGCTGGGCGCCGGCGATCTCGGCAGCGCGGTGGCGGGGGCGCGGCTGCGGCGCATCTACGCGGATCCGGCCATCGGGCGCGAGGAGTCTGTGGACGAGATCGGCCCCCTGCTGGCCGCCCAGACCCGGCTGCCGCTCATCGTGTGCGGCCCGGATGCGGCGGCGGTGGTGGCGGCGGCGATCGGTGCGCCGGTGCTGATCCTCACCGCGCGGGACCTCGAGAAGGCGGAGACGGTGGCCGACGCACGGCTGGCCGCGGTGCTGGCCGGCGGGCGGCTATGCATCGACGGCCTGGGCGATCTCTCGCCGGCGGAGCGCTCTGCCCTGCTGCGCGCCATCGACGACAGCCCGGAGCGGCTCGTGCTCATCTGCGCCGAGCGCCGCGAGGCGGGGGCCCTGTCGGACCGGCCCGCGCTCATCGTGGAGGTGCCACACCCGTCCTTCGCCGAGCGCGGACAGGCGTGGAGCGGCTTCACCGGCGTGAGCGACGCCAACGAGGTGGCGGCCAAGTTCCGGCTCTCGATCGAACAGATTCGCGCCGCCTCGGAGGTGAGCCTGCTCACTGCCCGGTCGCGGGGCGACGCGGCGCCGCTGCCTGCCGATCTGGACCTGGGCGCCCGGCACGCGTCGTCGTCGCGGCTGGGCGAGCTCGCATCCCATCTCGATCCGGCGTACGCCTGGAACGACCTCGTGCTGCCCGAGCGCCAGCTCGATCTGCTGCTCTCGATATCAGCGTACCTTCGTCATCGCGACCAGGTGCTCTCCGAATGGGGCTACGAGGTCACGGTCTCCCGCACCCAGGGACTCAAGGTCCTGTTCGCGGGCGAGTCGGGCACCGGCAAGACGATGGCGGCGCAGGTCCTCGGCGCCCAGCTCGGACTCGATCTGTTCCGAGTGGACCTGGCAACGATCGTGTCCAAGTACATCGGGGAGACCGAGAAGAACCTCGAGCGGATCTTCACCGCCGCCGACGGCTCCAACGCGATCCTGTTCTTCGACGAAGCCGACGCACTGTTCGGCAAGCGCTCGGAGGTTTCGGACTCCCACGACCGCTACGCCAACATCGAGGTCGCCTACCTGCTCCAGCGTATGGAGGCCTACCCGGGCGCCGTCATCCTCGCCACCAACTTCCGCCGCAACATCGACGACGCGTTCGTGCGCCGGCTGGACTTCGTGATCGACTTCCCGTTCCCTGAGCCCGAGGACCGCCGGCGGATCTGGCGGCTGGTCCTACCCGCCGCGGCGCCCCTTGCTCACGACGTCGATCTCGACTTCCTGGCCGAGCGCTTCAAGCTATCGGGCGGCGCGATCCGCAACTGCTCGCTGGCCGCCGCCTTCCGCGCCGCCGACGAGGGGTCGGAGATCGAGATGCGCCACCTCGTCAGGGCAGTGGCGCAGGAGTACGGCAAGCAGGGCAGGCTCACGCTCGAGACCGACTTTGAGCGGTTCCACGCCGGACTACGAGAAAGCCAACGGCACGGGGCCGAGTCCGATTCCGGGCGCGAAGCGCAAGCGTGAACGGCCTCTGGTTCACCGCGTTCGCGGCCGAATGATCGCCGAGCTGAAACGCCTTACTACAGCTCGAACACGTGCCGGTTCGGCTCGCCCGGTGGCACGTCGCGCATCGGGGCTCCCTCTTCGGCAAGCCGTCGCCACACAGCTTCGTAGTTGAATTCATCGTCGATCCGCTCCCGCAGGCGGCGCGAGATCGGATGCGGACCGCCATCGCGGTACGTCTCACCCGACAGCTCAATCTCAATGTTCGGGTGGAAAACGGGAAGCCGGTGGATATCAAGCCCCAGCGACTCGCTCGCGAACCAGAGGAACTGGTAGACGGCTGAGCGGTCTTCGGCGATGTCTTCCAGGATCTTGAGCCATGTCCGGTACGGCACGTCCTCCCACACGGTTGACACCGACTGCAGCCAGACACGAAGGCTGGAGTCCGAATAGTTGCGGAAGAGGTACGTGAGCAGCTCGCACGCCCCCATTGCGCGGAGCCGGTCTTCGAACTCACGCCCGACCGGTGGGTAGTCGGGGCCATCCCATGACATTCGGTACGCCTCCATGTCGGCGAGGAGGTGGGCCGGGGTCTCGGTCACGGGACGGTCTCTATCAGCTCGAGGCCGCGCGGGGAGAGCATGTTGTGGTCGCGCAGGAACTCTCGGGCACGCTCGGCGTTGCGCAGCGCCGGCTGATAGTGCCCGGAGTTTCGGGTCATGGCGATGAGCTCACCGGTGGAGCTGAAGCGCAACTCACCAGCAGCGTAGACAAACGGCCTCCCACCGGATAGACCGGAATGGTTGCGTCCGAGGACGAGGCGCGCCGGGCCGCCGGCCTCGTTCTCGATGATCACGAAGTCGAGGCTCTCCAGATACGGTGGCAGCCCGTGCTGGGCCAAGGGCCGGCGACCGGGGAATGCAAGCTGGCCATTGTGGAGCCCCCATTCCCCCACCTTGCCGGTGGTGCCCCAGTCCATGTCCTCGAGGAAGACGGGCGTCTGGAGCGGGCCGTGGGCGAGGATGGCGTCGCCGCGGGCGTGGGCCGCCGCCAGCTCGGACAGCTTGAACTGATAGTTCTCGATCCGGCGAAGACGGGTGATCCTGTCGAGCAGGTTCGAGGCCGACGCGGCCTCGTCCCCGCCCCGCGACAGGGACTGGACCATCCTCTGAACGACGGGGATGTCCTCCGCGCCCTTGAACGCAGCCAGCGTCTCGATCAGGTCGCGCGTGCCGACATCCCGGGCTGTGGTCAAGTTCCGAAGCGCCGCATCGATGACGTCGTCGGACAGCGACAGGTGAGCGAGGTCGGCGCAGGGATTGATGCAGAGCATTCGCCGCCCATCCGCGCGATAGCGGATGCGCGCGCCGCCGGCGACGTCGCGCGTGGCTGTCACCTCGTCCGCGGCACGGCCGGCGCGGCCGGCTCCGCCGGTCAGCTCGCCTGATTCACGCTCCGCGGCCTCGCCGGTGCGCCGGCCGATCCGGCCGGCCTCGGAGGTGTCCTCGGCGACCCGTGCGGCGCGGGAGGAGGCCCGCAGCGCATCCGCCATCTCCGCCACGGCGGCGGTGGCGCGGCCCCCGCGGATCGCGTCGACGAACGCGACTGCCTCGCCCACCCCGACGAACATCCCAACGACTTCCCACACGATGCGCCACTCGATCGCCCGCTGAAGGTCGCGTACGAACTCCACGCCGGGTGGCATGTTCTCCTGCAGTGCCGCGAGCCCGCGGACCGCGGCGCCGATCTGGCGGGCGATCGCGTCGACGACGTTGGCGACGTAGCGGATCGCGTCGGGCTGCCCCTTGCTCGCGAGGTCGGCCATCACGGCGAAATAGCAGAGCTTGTAGATGCCCTTCGCGAACGTCTCCGGGTCGAGAATGATGTCGATGATCCCGCCGACCGCGGAGATGAGCGTCTGGATCAGCTGCTCCACCGCCGCGACAAATTCCGCCACCACGTTGCCGATGGCGATACTGCCGTCGCCGCGCACCTCGATGCCCGGAATCGGCGAGAAGAGGCGCAGCTCGCTCAGCAGCCGCCTCGTCTGAGCCGGCGAAAGCGCAGTGGATCCGAGCGCCTGCCCGACGGTGATCAGCAGGCTCCCAAAGGCGCTTTCCATGTCGGTGTGCAGCTTGCGCAGCACCCCCTCGCGATTCAGGGTGGCGAGGATCTGGCGCAGCTCCGCGGCGCCGGTGAGCGTGCGGAAGATCTCCACGACCGTTCGCTCGTGCGCCTCGAACGTGAACGCGAGCAGAAGTGTCGCGATGTAGCGCGTCTTGGCGTCGGTGTCGCAGAGCCTAAATCCGTCGGCGCCTACAAAGGTCAGCGCATTTGCCGCCTCCTGGGTCTGACCGTCGACGATCAGCTGGTCGATCGGGTCGAAGATCGCTTTGCGGCGATCGTCCGCGCTGAGGCTCGGAGGCTCCTGGCCGGCCTGGCGCAGCTGGCGTTCGGACTCTGCGATCTGATGCAGGTATTCGAGCAGCGGCGGCGAGAAGAACCTCCACGGTCCGCTGATGATCGCCAGGAAGAAGTAACGGTGTGAGGCCGGGCTGGCGAGCATCTCGATATCACGGAGGCCCAACACTGCTCCGCCTTCGCCGAGCGCCGGATCCGGCGCGCTCAGACCAAGGTTCAACGCAAGGATCAGGTAGCGGATCTCACGCTGGCCCGTATGCGCATCGCGCGCGAGCACGTCCTCGACGATCACCGATGAGCGGCGCCCAAACAGCTCGTTTGCGAGCCGATGGGCGCCGGCCAGAGTGCCGGCAACGCCGTATCTCGGCGAGCGGATGTTCCCGTAGCGCGACGGGTGCGACGTGAAGAAGACGAGTGCGCCCTCGAGCTCGCGATGAGTCGAGTTGACGACCGACTCCGGCGCTCGGCTGACTGGCCGGTTGGGCGTTTCCCGAGGCCGCGGCGGCGGCGGCGCGGCACGTCGCGGGCCGCCACCGCTGGAGCGCTGTGGCGGCGCGGAACCGATCTCACCGAGATCCTCGGCGATCGCCGGACCGCCATGTCGCTCGGCAGACTGGACCGCCTTGACTGCCGCCTCGAGGCGGTCCATCTCCGTGGAATCTCCCCGCGCCCGGACGGCACGACCGAATCGGTCGATCATTCCCCGGACCCGCTGGATCCGCGTGCGGATCTCGATCTCCGCACTACGCTGCATCGGCAGGAACGCCTCCTGCAGGCTCCGCAGCACCTGATCCTCGGTATCGGTGGGGGGGCGCCGGGCGACGGTGGCGCTGGCCGCGCGCACGAGCTGGACCATGCTGATCGACAGGAAGTTGCCGCCGAGCTCGAACTGGCCGGCGCCAAGCGCACGCTCAGCTCGTTCGAGCAGCGTGTCCACGGCGTCCTCTGGACCGAATCCAGCCGTCAGAGTGACCGGGGAGTCGCTGAGGGACAGCCACGCGCGGAGCAAGCGCGCGGAAGCGGCAGCGGCGAGCCCTGAGTCGCCCCGGTCCTGGGCGCGGAAGGCGATTCCCGGCGCATCTCTGCGCGCCTCAGTATCGGTCATTGCCGCGATCCGGTTGAGCGTCCGCTCGCGTCCGGGGCCGGTTTCCGCAGTCTCGAGCTCGGCCCGACGCGCGCGGTCGGCTTCGAGCCACCCGCCGTCAGTATCGAACGGATCGAGCGGAGAGCGACTGAGCATCCGCGGCGCCGGCGCGCGCGCGGGACCACGCAGCAGCCTCTGAAGCGCGGCGTTTCCGCATGTCCGCTGCAGCTCCAAACCCATTCGGGCGCGCGCGGCCCCGTCGGCGCGAGCGAGCGTCGAAGCCAACTCCGGGATGGATCCCAACCCGCGGAGCCCGGCGCCCACGACGGCGCTATCACCGGCCTCGCACCGCTGCTCAGAAAGAGCGTCGACGTCCTCGCCGAGCTTTGATCTCCCGTCCGCCTCCGACATCCTCGGCGCGCTCAGATAGCCTGGTTCGCCACGCCATCGACGATATCGGGCGGCGCAGGCGCCAGCAAGAGTCGGCGCTTCGGTCCGCGACGTTGACCGGTCGGATGATGTCGTGTCGGGTCATCACCCCCGCCGACAGCCGGTCTAAGCCCATCCTCCGCCACACATCCCGAGGTGTGGCGTCGTCCGGGCCCGGACTGCTACTTGCTTAGAGGCACGTTGAAGTGCAGGTATGCCGCCGAAGCCTCGTCACTCACAAGCTTGCCCTTCTCCTTCTCGTCCGGGTGCTTGGACCAGCGGGCCAGGATCCGCGCCGCGGCGCGGTTGCCAACCGCGCGCTGAAGCGCAAGCGCATTGGCCGGCGACGGGCCAGCGGAACGGTTCGCGGCGGCGGGCGGCGAGGATCGTTCTGGTCCCGGTCGCTCGGGCGCGGCACCCGCTTGGGCATCGGTGCGATCCGATTGCCTCATCGCGAACATCCTAACGCTCGAATAGGCAAGTTATCCACCGACCCAGTTCGATCATTCGGTGCGGGGCCAGGCCAAGCCGCGCATACCCGTCGGCCACCGCCTCGAGCCGGTCGCGGTCGAACCCCGACGCGATCAGGTGGTCCGGCCAGTCAGGCATCCGCGCGGCGATCGCGGCGTGCACGGGCGCGGGTACGTTGGCGCACGCGACCGGCGCGAACGGCGCGGGCATCACGAGCAGGTCGACGAGACGGCAGTCGACCTGGACCCCCGCGCGGACCGCCGCCGCCAGCGTGGCAAGAACTGCCTCGGGACGGATGTCGACCGCCTGCACCGGAGCGAACCCCAGCTGGGCCGCGGTCACGGCCACCTCTCCATCGCCGCACCCCAGGTCCGCGAATGGCCCGCCCGCGGGCAGCCCCTGGAGCAGTTCCAGGCATCCGCGGGTCGTGGGACGCGCAATCCCTTCCATGCTGGAAGTCTGGCGCGGTATCGTGCTCATCGATGTGTCCCGTCGATGTGCCGCTCAATACGGCGATCGCCGACCTGGATGAGGGACTGCGAACGCTCCTTCGCCGCGAGCTCGAGCGCCACGGTTTCGAGGGGGTCGAGGTCGCGTTCGATGCTCCAGCGAAGGAATGGTCGGGCAAGCTCACCGGGCCGACCGTCGACTTGTTCCTCTACGACCTGCGCGAGGCGAGTGATCGGGCGACCAGCACCCCGCGGGAGCAGAGAGGCAACGGCCGGGCCTTGACCATTCCCCCGCCGCTCCATCTCGAGCTCACCTATGCGGTGACCGCGTGGACGAAGGCCGTGGAGGACGAACACCGCCTGCTTTCTCAGGTGCTGGCGATCCTGTACTCGTTCACCAACGTCCCCACCGACGTGCTCCCCAGCAGTGCCAACGGCGGCCTGAGCTCCGCCGATACCTCCGTCGGCAGGCCTCGAGAGGAGAAGGCCGACTTCTGGAGCGCCGTCGGCGGGCAGTACAAGGCCTCGATCGATTACGTGGTCCACATCACAGTCGAGTCGGGAGCGACGTTCACACGCGGGCCCGAGGTTCGCTCCCGCACGATCGTTCTGGGCCAACTCGACGGCTCCGCCGCAACGCTGGAGGAGTTGCATGGGGTGGGCGGCACGGTTCGCACCGTCGACGGCGACCCGGTGCCGGGCGCCTGGATCGTGCTTCCTGAGCTCGGACGATGGGCGGCGACCGACGCGGACGGGCGGTTCCGCTTTGCGCGGCTGGCGCCCGGCACGCACGACGCAGTCGCGCGGACCGTTGATGGTCACGAGGTGAAGGAGTCGCTCACGGTCCCCGGCAAGGGCGCCGATTTCGTGGTCAAGACCGCGCGGGCGCGCCGAACCTCACGTCGATAGACCGAACGGGCGGCCTGTCGGGCAGTGTCTTTCTGCCCTTTTGGTCGTCTGGTCACCCACGATGCGGGGATCTAAGATTGGGCTGAGAGTTGACCTTTTGGTTGGAGCTACACGGGTTAGAACACGGGTTAGAACACGGGGCCACGGGTGCCGGCGAGCGTCGGATGTGCAGGGTTTGTGTGATCGGGTCGTCGCCGCGCAGCAATCGCCCACCATCGCGTCCGAAGGAGTGGTATGCCCACTTACCTGACCCCAGGGGTCTATGTCGAGGAGGTCTCGAGCGGTAACAAACCGATCGAGGGGGTCGGGACAGCGGTCGCAGCGTTCGTCGGCCTCGCGCCCGGCGGACCCGTGAACGTTCCGATGCAGATTTCGAACTGGAGCCAGTTCGCGCGCCTCTACGGCGATCCGGTGAATCCTGAAAACGGCCCGTTCATGGAAGGCGCCTACTTGGCCCACTCCGTCTACGGCTACTTCATGAATGGCGGCAGCCTGTGCTGGATCGTGCGCGTCGGCGCCGAGACGAACGGGAAGTCGGCCGCTCGGGCGGCGCTCCCCGCCTCGACCGACAAGACCGTCGAGGTGTACCGAGCGGTCGCGCTGGAGGGCGCGACGGGCATCTCGATCGAGATCACTCCGGAGGATGTCGGCCCCGGCGGCGAGGCCAAGGACGGCGATCAGACCTACAACCTGATCGTCACCTCCGGCTCGGACCGCGAGGAATACCCGGGGGTGTCGCTCAAGAAGGGCCGCAACAACATCGCCACCAAGGTCAACGCCGCCTCCAAGCTGATCAACCTGCAGGAGACCGGGGCGTCGGCGCCGGACACGCGGATCGAACCCGGCAAGTACTCGCTTGAGGTCCCCGCGGCTCCGCCCGCGGAGGTCAGCGCGGATCAGTTCGAGGGGGACGTGGCCACGCGCAAAGGCATGGGCGGGCTCGCCGCCGTCGACGAGGTCACGATGCTGATCGTGCCGGACGCGGCTCAGTTCGCCGGCAATGGCGACGACGTGATGTTCAGGGATCTGCAGGGGAAGATGATCGCCCACTGCGAGAACATGGGCGATCGGATGGCGCTCCTCGACACTCCGCCGGGATTGCTCTCCCAGGAGGTCTACGACTGGCGGATGAACCAGGCCGCGTACGACTCGAAGATGGCGGCGCTCTACTTCCCGTGGATCGAGGTGATCGATCCGCTGACCCGGAGCCCGATTGCGATCCCTCCGTCCGGGCACGTTGCAGGGGTATGGGCGCGGACCGATGAGAAGCGCGGGGTGCACAAGGCGCCCGCCAACGAAGTCATCCTGGGCGCCACGGGCCTCGCTTTCCAGGTCACCCATGCCGAGCAGGGCAACCTCAACAAGAACGGGATCAACTGCATCCGGGCGTTCCCCGGGCGCGGCATCCGGATCTGGGGCGCGCGGACGCTGTCCAGCGATCCCGAGTGGCGCCTGATCAACGTCCGGCGGCTGTTCAACTTCGTCTCCGCGTCGATCACCGTCGGAACGCAGTGGAGCGTGTTCGAGCCAAACGACCCGATGCTCTGGAACGCGCTCGCCGGAAGCGTGTCGAACTTCCTGCGCAACGTGTGGCGGACGGGAGCGCTGTTCGGCGGAACGCCTGAGCAGGCGTTCTACGTCAAGTGCGACGCCGAGACAAACCCGCCCGAGAGCATTGACGCGGGCATGGTGGTGTGCGAGGTCGGGATCGCGCCGGTCAAGCCGGCCGAGTTCGTGATCTTCCGCCTCAGCCAGTTCACCGCCGGCGGCGGCGAGGAAGGCGGCGAGGGCGGCGGCGAGGAATAGGCGACCGGATCGATCAATTGAGGTGATGACATGTCAGCAACCGTAAGCACCAACAACCTGATGATGTTCACCTGCGACAAGGTGAGCCAGCCGGTCATGTTCCACAAGTTCGATCCGCCGGCACTGTCGCTGGACAACCTGACCCACAACACGTGGGACGGCCAGGGCAAGCTCGTCGCCAACAACGGCGGCGCCGCCAACCCTCTGCACGGCGAGTGGGGCTTGGAACGTGTCGTCGACACCAACGGCGACCTATGGACCTGGTTCCAGAACACGCAGCAGCAGGGCCGCGATGCACAGAAGTCCGACGTCACGGTCACCATCATGCAGCAGAACGGCACCAGCACGCAGAACCTGGGTACGTGGAAGCTCAACGGGTCGACGCCGATCGCCTACAACCATGCCGGCCACGACGCCAATTCGAGCGGCGTGATGACCGAGTCGATCCGCTTCTACGCGACCGAGGTCATCTATACGCCAGGTCAGTGACGCCGCGCGCGTGACGGGCCTTCCCGATGATCGGGTGAGCCATCCAGACCGAGATCGCATTCACGCTTCCGCTTGGCTACGTGGACGAGCGGGGCACGCAGCATCGCGAGGGGACGATGCGGCTGGCGACCGCTCGCGACGAGATCGAGCCGCTCCGCGATCCGGATGTCCGCGCCAATGCCGCCTATCTGACGGTCCTGCTGCTGGCGCGGACGATCACGAGGATCGGGACGATCACCGGAGTGACGCCACAGCTCGTCGAGGGTCTGTTCGCCGCCGACTTCGACCACCTGCAGCGGCTCTACGAGCGTGTCAACTCGGATGGCGACTCGGTCGGAGTGGTGAGCTGTCCCGCGTGCGAGCACCGGTTCGAGGTCGACATGACAGAGGTCGAGGACGAACGCCTGGGGGAATGACCGGGCCGTCTACGCGAGATCTGCTCGCGGAGACGGCCCGACTGGCTCACCACTTCCACTGGCCGCTGGACTCGATCCTGGACCTCGAGCATCGAGACAGGCGGACGTTCCTACGCGAAGCAGAGGCATTGACCTGCGCGCCCCGGGGGAGTGAGCATGGCCAGCGGTGAGCGTGACGTGTCAGGTCTTCCACGTTCCGTCCGCAGGCTGCTGCGCATCGCCGGTCGCCGTGCTGCGCGCGCAGGGGCGGCGCGGCCATACGCGCTTGGGGCCCGGGTGATGACTGCTCACAACCCGAAGTGGGCCCTGCGGGCGACGCGGTTGTCCGCGGCTCGCACAGTGCGGCGTGCCGCGCCTCCGGTCGCGTTCGCGGACAGCCCGCGCCGCGATTCGCCCTTGCCCGCGCCTCAGCCGGCCCCCGTCGCGGAGCCGGTCCCGGCCCCGGTCGAGGAGACGGCCAGCGCCCAGTCGGCCCTGCGCGAGCGATTCGGGATGACCGAGGCCGAATTCGAGTGGGTGTTCGGCAGCCGTGAGAAGGCGTTGAGCCACCCCGACGTCGTTGCCGGGGCGGGCCCCCGGAGGGCGGTCACCGACGAGGAGAGACTGCACTCGAGGGTCGAAGGGCTTCTGGCGCGCGGCGGATCGCTGCATGGCCGCGGCGCCCGGATCATCGAGGGATCAAGCCCGCCTCCGCCAGCCCCGGCTGCAGGCGCCGCGCCATCCCCGGTCTCCGCCGGGACGCCGCCGGTCCCACCTCGGCCTGCCCCACCATCTGCTGCCCCGGCGACCGACCGCCCCGATCGAGCGTCGCAGACTGCGTCGCGCGAGGCGCGGGCGCCCACAGCGCCGCCGGCCACGCCCGCCGCGATTGAGCCGCGGGACATCCCCGACGCCGGCGCGCCTCCGCCACCGGCCGAGCCAGTCACTGCCGAGCCACCCACCGGGCCCTTGGCCGATCGCGTCGCCGACGCGTCGCCGGGGGCGCCGGGGGGGCCGGGGGGGCCGGGGGCGCCCGATCGTCCCGTTGCGACCCCACGTGTCACGCCGAGCAGGGAGCCGGCGCCCGGCTCCGCGCCGCCCCGGCCTCGGGTCGCCCGCGCGCAGCGCCCGTCGACGGCGCTGCCGGCAGCATCCGCTCGGACGCCGCGGCGAACGCCGCTGGCACGAGCGCTCGACCGGCTTCGCGGCAGGAGTCGGGACGCAGCGGGCACGAGCGGCACCAGCGCGGCGCCCAGAGCCGCTGTGACTGGGCGGATGCCCGCTGCGCCACCGAGAGCCGCCGCGACCGTGAGGACGCCCGCGGCGCCACGAGCAGCGCCCACTGCGCGGCAGGCCGGCCTGCGCCGAGCCGTGACCGACCCTTCGGCCGAGACGGTGCCCTCCGCCGGCCCGCCGCTCACGACGGCGTCGACCGGGCCGACGTTGCCGACGCCGTCACCCGCGCCCGCGAGCAGCGACGCCGAGCCCACGTCGCCGGCGGACACGTTGGCAGTCCAGCCGACCGTCGCCGCGGAGGCGGCGACCGCACCGAGGCCCGCCGTGCCCACGGAGGGCGCCGATCCAGCGACGCGTGCCGAGACGGCGGTCGCCGTGCCCCCATCAACCGTCACGCCTCCCTCCCCGCCGACCGCGGCGTCGCTCTCATCGATGGTCCAGTCCCCTGCGCCGCCGGCTGACCCGGCCCCGGCGACGGGCCGACCGACGGCCCGAGCACTGCAGCCCGCCGCCGTCAGCGCGCGCACTCCGTCCGGGCCAGCGTCCGGAAGCTCGAGGGGAGCGGCTCCCGACCTCGGACCGCCGTCCGCCGTTCCGCCACCGACCGGCGCACCGGTGGATGGGGATATCACAGCCCCCGTTGCGGACGCGTCTGCGAATCGCCAGACGAGCATCCGGCCCCGCCGAATGCGACTCGGCCGAGGGCCGGCACGGCATGCCGAGCCGACAACGCCGGCCGTGCCCGACGACATCGCTCCAGCGCGGGAGCCGCCGGGGTCGGCCCGGAGTCCAGCGCCCGAGCTCGGCATGTCCCAGACGACGCCAGGTGAGCCCCTGCCCTCGGCACACGCTCCGACCTCTCCCGGCACGCCATCCCGCCTCAGCCCGCCGCCGAGGATCGCCGAAGCCACCGAGCCCGTGGTGTCCGCTCAGGCGCCGGTGGGCCCAAGCCCGGCGCCGTGGGCGCCCACCGTACCTCTGGCGCCGCCCTCGCCCCGGCACGACACCTCTGACGACCTCCCCACCGGAAGTGCCCGGCCACCCGACATCACGGTGCCCGACGCGCCGGCGGGCGGCGCGTTCGCTCCGCGCATGACACCGCGCGACCTCACCGCTCCGGATGGCCCTCGGACATCAGAAACGGACGCGGCGACTGGGGCGGCGCAGGAAGCGGGCTCGGCGCCGGCGGCCCCGTCAGCGGAGCGCGGGGGCGGTCCGCGCGCGCCGGGCCCTTCGCCCAAGCGCCGGGTGACGCCGTCGCGACCACGGGTCTCGCCGCGGCGACAGCCCGCAGCGCCCGGGCACCGGGGCGCCACGGCTTCTTCGGAGACGATCGCGCGTCCGCGCATGGAGCGGTTCGCGCGCGGAGCCTCGGGGCACGCGGCGGATCGGGCACGGACGGCGCCCGCGCCGGCCATCCAGCAGCCGTCATTCGTGCGACGCGTGCGCGACCTGATCAGGCGGACCGGAGCGGCCGCGCCGACGACCGTGCCCGGAGGACCACGCGCGCAGACCACACCCGCCGCCCCCCCGCCTGTTCTGGCGCAGGGTCGCGGCCGCGGCGTCGCCCCCCCCCCGGATGACGCGGGCGATCCGCGGGCTCGAAGCTGGCACGACCACGGAACCCGCCTTTCCGGCGGGCCCGGTCGACACGACGTCCCGGCTGCGCCAGGGCGAGATCCCACCTCCGGTCGCGCCCTCCGCCCCCTCCGCGAATGCCGCCCCCGCCAGCACGCCGCCAGCGCAGGCGAGCGTTCCGACGGTGTACGCCCCGTCGCCTGCCGTGCCTGCCGTGCCTGCCGTGCCTGCCGCGCCTGCCGCGCCTGCCGCGCCTGCCGCGCCTGCCGCGCCTGCCGCGATCCACTCGAGCGGCCCGCTCGCGCTGGCCCGCATCCCGGCCGGACCGCGGCCTCTGCAGCGCTTGGCCGCGTCGGCGCCGCCGCAGCCCGCGACGAGTTCGCATCCTCCCGAGCGCGTGACGGCGGCCCGGTCGACGCAGCGGTCTGCATCCGCGCAGCCTCCCGGACGGCCCGCGCCATCCCAGTCCCGTGTCCTCGCCAGGGCCGCGTCCGAGGGAACGTCCGCGGGCGGCAGCACCGGCGGGTCGGCCGGAGGCGGCGGGTCCCTCGGTGGTGGTGGCGGCAGCGGCTCCGGGGGCGGCAGCGATTCCGGCGGCGACTCCGACGGCGCATACCGCGAGATCCTGCAGCACATCCGAGAAGAGCAGGAGCAACTCGGCCAACTGATTCAACATCCGTTCTGAGCAACCGACACATGACAGAGCAACTACTTGCAGCCCATGTCTTCCTCCTGAGTGTCCCGCAGATCGACATGATCGGGCAGTTCTCTCACTGCTCCGGGCTAGAGATGTCCTTCGAGATGTTCGAATACGCCGAGGGCGGGAACAACGACTACGTCCACAGGTTCCCCGGCCGGCTTCAATTCCCCAATCTGATCCTGTCGCGGGGGTTGACGAACTCAGACGCGCTGCTCAGGTGGTTCGCGCAGACCAAGACGAAGGCGGAGACCAAGCAGGTCACGCTGACGGTCAAGAGCGGCGCAAACCAGCGCCAGTTCACGTTTCAGGACGCGTTCCCGGTTCGCTGGACGGGCCCGACGTTCGATACGAACGCCCCCGCCATCGGCACCGAATCGCTGGAGATCGCCCACTCCGGCCTGACACTCCCCACGTGAGCCGGCAATGAACGTACCCCAGGGATTCCAACAAGCCAAGCTCAAAATCAGCGGAACGGATGTCCCGTGCGCGTTCAACCCCGAGAGCTACGCGGTTTCCAAGACGAACGTGTGGACGTTCAAGCCCACGCAGTCAAAGGACTGCCCCGATCCCGAGTTCGGCGGCGGCCTCCCGATGACCTACAAGCTGACACTGCTCCTCGACACATCGCTGCTGGGCCCCGACCAGAGCGTCAAGGATCAGGCCAACAAGCTGATGACCGCGATGCATGGCAAAGGGAAGGCGCCCGAGCCGGTCAGCTTCAGCTGGGGCGCCAATACGCTGCCGAAATGCGTGCCAATGTCGATCTCCATCCACTACGTGATGTTCCATCCCAACGGCGACCCGATCCGCGCGTTCGTCGACCTCGAGCTCGCGCAGAAGGAGAAGACAAACCCGGAGGGACAGGCGCAGAACCCGACGACGCGAGGCATCGCGGGGCTGACGTCGCACATCGTCCACGACGGCGACTCGCTCCAGTCGATTGCATACCAGTCATACGGCGACCCGTCCAAGTGGCGCGTCATCGCCGAGGCCAACGGGATCGACGATCCGCTCCGGCTCCGTCGGGGCAACTCCCTCAGCATTCCGCGGCTTGACCTATGAGCGTGTCGGACGCTGACAGATCGGTCGCGCTCTACTCGATCCTGCTCGACGGCGCCGCCCTAGACGAGACCACAAGCCGGCGGATTCGCGAGGTGAAGGTTCTCAATTACCTGCGACTGCCTGATATGTGCACGTTCACGCTGACCTACGAGAAGGGCAAGGAGGGCCAGGGCGAGCCGATTGACAGCCACCCGTTCGACATCGGCAAGCTCCTGGAGATCAAGCTCGGAGCGCGCGAGGCGCTGACAACGACCTCGCTGTTCAAAGGCGAGATCGTCACTCTCGAGCTGAACTTCGGTCCCGGCAGCGTCGAGCTGCACGTGCGCGGCTTCGACCGGTCGCACGTCCTCCTTCGGTCCCGCCACGTCAAAACGTTCCAGAACCAGACCGCGAGCGACATCGTCTCGAGCATCGTCAAGGCGGCGGGGTTCAGCGCCGACTGCGACGACAGCGGCGACCCGCACGACTTCATGGAGCAGGACAACGAGACGGATTGGGACTTCATCTGGCGGCTGGCCGAGCGAATCGGGTTCGAGTTCGTCGTCGAAGACACGAAGGCGCATTTCCGGAAGCAGTCGCCGGATGATCCAGTCGAGCTGGACTGGCCCAGCACCCTGCGCTCGTTCAGGCCGCGGGTGACCGCAATTCAGCAGGTTGCGCAGGTCACGCTCGCGGCGCAGGATCCGAAGACCAAGCAGCCGATCAGCGTTACGGCCACGAGCCCCAATCAGATCGCGAAGATCGGGGTCGACCGCGACTCGGTGAAGTCGGCGTTCGACGGTGATGCGATGCACGTTGCCACCGAGCCGGTCAAGAGCCAGTCGGAGGCCACCGCGCTCGCTCAGGCCTTGCTTGACAAGCTCGCCAACGGCTACATTGCCGCGGAGGGGGTATGTGATGGCAACCCCGCCATTAAGGCCGGTGCCGCACTTCACGTTTCCGGCCTGGGCAGCAAGTTCAGCGGCATGTACCGCGTCGCCGCGGCGATGCATGTCCTAAGCGGCGGCGCCACATACGAAACTCGCTTTGCCAATTCGCCCGCGCACACCCTGCTCGCCTCGGTCGGCGCGGATCGCTCCGGCGGAGCGCCCGCCTTCGGGACCCAGCTGGTACTCGGGGTTGTCACCAACAACAGCGACCCGGACAACTTGGGCCGCGTGCGAGTCAACTACCCGGCGCTCGGGCCGGATGCAGAGGGTGCGTGGGCGCGGATCGCGACGGTTAGCGCCGGCAATGCACGCGGGCTGCTGATGCTGCCAATCGTCGGCGAGGAGGTGCTCGTCGGCTTCGAGCATGGCGACACCACCCGTCCGTACGTCCTCGGCTCGCTCTTCAACGGCGTTGACGTGCCGAGCGACGATCTCACGCAAAGCGAGGACGGGTCCTTCGCCCTGCTCTCCGACCAGAAGATCATCGCCACCGCCAAGGACGCTATGAAGTTGACCACCAACCAGTCGCTGACGATCACCGCGAACCAGAACATCTCGGAGACGGCCCAGCAGGCCTACAACCTAGAGACCCAGCAGGGCGACATCACCATCAAGGCCGACATCGGCAACGTCAATATCCAGGGTCAACAGTCGGTGACGATCAGCTGCGGCGGCTCCTCGATCCAGATTGGTCCCAGCGGCGTGACCGTCAGCGGCCCCATGATCAGCCTGGGGTGATGCGATGACGGATCTGATCGGCTCGGGCATCTCGTTCCCGCTCCAGACCGACCAGCGCGGCGCCCTGGCCCTTGCGCATGGCGTCGAGGACATCGAGCAGGCGATCGCTTTGATCCTGGGCACGGCTCCGGGCGAGCGGCCGATGCGTCCCGACTTCGGATGCGAGGTCCACGACTACGTCTTCGACATGATCGACGCCGAGATGATCGGCAAGGTCGAGAGTGCCGTCCGTCGCGCCCTCGCCCGCTGGGAGCCCCGGATCGAGGTCATCGGGCTCGACTTCGACCTCGACGAGGTGGATCTAGGCAAACTCGTGATCACGATCTCCTACGAGGTCCTGTCGACGAGCCGGCTGTACAACCTCGTCTATCCGTTCTATGTGATCCCCGACGAGGAGGAGGCCGGGTGACGACGGCCTCGGTCAGACTTGACGACCGCGGCCACGACGAACTTATCGCCGAGGCCCGGCGGCGGGTCGCGCAGTTGTGCCCGGAGCTGTCGGTCAACGGGGGACCTGACCCGACCGCTACCCTCATCGATCTGTTCGTCTGGATGACCGAGCTCGCGATCGAACGGCTCGGTCGTGTGCCCGACAAGCTGCATGTCGCATTGCTCGACCTTCTCGGGATCGAGCTGGAGGGCCCGTCGGCGGCGCGCACCGCGCTCAGGATGCGCCTGAGCGCCCCGGCCAGGGAGTCACTGGAGATTCGCGCAGGCACCGAGGCCGGAACGGTGCGCACCGCAGTGCACGAGTCGATCGTGTTCGCCACGTCCGAGACGTTCACCGTCCCGCCGTTGCGACCCGCGGCGTACCTCGTCCAGCGCGCCGGAGCGGCCAAGGAGATCGGCGTCGCCGATGGGATCGCCTACCCCACCGGTTCTGACCAGATCCCGTTCAGCCGGGAGCCCCAGGCCGGAGACGCCCTCTACCTGGGGTTCGAGGGCAGTCTGGCCCGGTTGCTCCTGCGGGTGTCGATGGAGGCCTCGATGGCCCGCGGCGCGGGGGTCCGCCCCGACGACCCACCGCTGCGTTGGGAGGTCAGTCAGGGCGACGGGACCTGGGTGGAGGTCGAGGTCCTGGAGGACCTGACGGGCGGCTTCAACTACGGCTCCGGGACCGTGGAGGTGCAGTGCCCGCCGGCATCCGGCGTGGAGGCGATCTCCGGCCGGAGGCTGCAGTGGTTGCGTTGCCGGATCGCCGCCACCACACGCGTCAGCGGGGAGCCGGCGGTCTACACCCAGCCGCCCGAGATCTACCAGATCACCGCTGCGCCCATCGGTGCGCTTCTCCCGGCCGAGCACTCCACCGTGGAGATCGGCGAGTCGCTCGGAGCCAGTGACGGGACCCCCGCGCAGGTCTTCACCACCCGCTTTACGCCATTGCTGGCGCTTTCTCCGGAAGAGACGCTGGAGGTGGAGAGCCCGGACGGGGATTGGCAGCCGTGGGACCTTCGTGACTCGTTCGCCAGTTCCGCACCGGGCGATCCCCACTTCACGATTGATCTCGTCCACGGCCGCATTCGTCTCGGTCCCGAGCTGCGCGAGCCCGACGGCTCCGTCGCAGTGCGGGGCGCCAGCCCACCCAAGGGCGCGATGATGCGGATGTCCCGCTACCGGCACGGCGGCGGCCGGGCCGGCAACGTGGCCGCTGACTCGCTCACGGTGCTGCGCAGTGCCATCCCCGGGGTCGCGTCGGTCACCAACCCGCGCCCGGCGCTCGGCGGCGTAGATCCGCAGTCGGTGGAGTCGGCGCGGCAGCGCTCGGCTCTGGAGATCCGCACCCGGTACCGGGCGGTGACCGCCGAGGATTACGAGTTCCTAGCCAGCCAAGCCACACCACGCGTCGCTCGAGCGCTCCGGGTCGACGACGAACGCCCTGGCGTGACCCTCCGGATCCTGCCCCGAGTCGACCCGGCGGACCGCCCCCTGACGATCGAGGAGCTGACTCCAGACGAGGGCCTGCTGGAGGAGGTTGAGCGGTATCTCGACGCACGCAAGCTACTCGGCACGCCGGTCCGGCTTGAGCCGATGCGGTTTCGCGCGGTCTCGGTGGTGGTCAACTTGGAGGTGTCTCTGCGCGCGGACGTCCAGCGGATCGAGCGCCGGGTTCGCCATTCGCTGTACACGTATCTGAACCCGATCATCGGCGGGAGCCCCGGGGTTCGCGGCACCGGCTGGCCGCATGGCCGATCGCTCCATCAGGGCGAGCTGTTCGCGATCATGCACGAGTTCGACGCGGTGGAACTCGTCAAGATCCTGCGGCTTTACGAGATGAACCTGCACACTGGCGAACAAGCAGCCAATGCGGCCGGTCGCCAGATCATGCTTGAGAATGACGAAGTGATCGCATCGGGCAACCACGTGGTTCGAGTGACCCGGCGCGAGGGATAGGTCGTTCCGCCGACGGCTCCGCATCCTTATCATTGGTGCTGAGAGCGCCGAAGTCGGGACCTTTTCACGAGCAAGGGGGGGCGGGTGCGGATCTTCATCGTGTTCCGGGACACGATCTACGTCAATGGACTGGAGGCGACGCTCGCCTCCGCGCACGGGGTCGAGGCGGTCGATTGCGCTCCGTCGATCGCGCGCGCGTGGGAGCAGGAGGCGTTGGCCGAGGCGGACGTCGTCGTGCTGGACTCGGACCTCGGCGGGGCGATGGCGTTCGTCCGGGAGATCGCGCTGCAGACGGGCGCACGGGTGCTTCTCTGCCTGCACGAGGCAACCACGGCGGTCGTACTGGAGGCCATCGGCAACGGCGTGGGCGGTGCGCTGGTACGTGATCTCATGACCACCGACTCGCTCCTGGCGGCGGTCAACGCCGTCGCGGGCGGGCTTGTGCACGTTTGACGCACACGTGCTCCGGACGCTGTCAAGTTCGGCCTCGAAGACAGGGGAGCGCGACCGGACGGTCGGGACGGGAGCCGGCTTCGCGCCACGTGAGCAAATGGTGCTCAGCCTGGTCGCCGCCGGGCTCTCGAACCGCGAGATCGCTCAACGACTCTCATACAGCGAACGCACGATCAAGACGATCCTCCACGACGTCGTCATCCGGCTTGGGGTCAAGAGCCGGTCCCAGGCGGTGGCGATGGCGGTGCGCGAGCGCATCATCTAGCGCTCTGGACAGCGGGACTACCATTGAAGCCGAAATCACAATCGGGGATGCGGATCGGATGGAAAGCTCGTTGATGACTGGGGGCGACGTTGCGGCAATTGCAGCGACGCCGAAAGCCCAGGACGTGCGCAAGCGCTGGCTGCTGCTGGCCGTCGCGCTCGTGATCGGACTCGGAGGCGCCTTCGCGATCGGGTCGGCGATCAAGAAGAGCTCGGCGCCCGCGCCCTCCGCATCCCTGGCCGCGCCGGCCACCGCGTCGGCCCAGAGTGCAACGATCACGCCGCTCGCCGGAGCGAGCGCGATCCCGGGGTTGCAGGCGCCCGTGAAGAAGCCGAAGCCCAAGACGAAGACATCGCGCACGTCGTCGGCGTCCTCCGCAGCGAGCACATCGGCAGCCAGCTCCTCCGTCTCCTCGACGCCGGTGCAATCGTCCAGGCCGACGCAGTCCTCGGCGCCGGTGCAATCGTCGGCACCGACGCAGTCGTCCGCGCCGACGCAATCCTCCTCGCCATCGCAGTCCTCCTCCTCGCAGCAGGGCGTTTCACACGGCGGAGGCGGCGGAGGCGGCTGATCGCCGGGGTGCCCGCGCGCCGTCGCGGGGCTCCCGTCAGCCAATCGTGTAGCCGGCCTGCTGCAGCTGGCCAAAACCGCCGCTGAGCGCGGTCTGGGCCTTGCTGATGGCTGAACCGGCGGTGGCGTAGCCGCGCTTGTCGTTGTGTGACGCGGCGTTGCTGAGCTGCTGGTAGTCGGCGGCGAGCTTGTGCAGCGCGCTGACGATCGCAGCGCTGCCCGCCGCGCCGATCGGCCCAGGCTGCAGCTTGGCGGCGGCGCGTGGCGGCTTGGCCGTACGCGCCGGCGAGAGTCTTGGCCGCCGCGGCCTGAGCCTTCTGGTTCTTCGCGCTCGCAAGCTGGCGCCCGGCGCTGCTGCGTGCCGAGTTGAGCTTGCCGATGATCGCTCCCAGCGCCGAGGCGAACTTCGGGTCGGCCCCGAGCGGCCGCGCCGGCACGGAGGACTGCAGGGTCTTGAGCACCGACTCGCAGGTGCTGTTGAACGCCGTGGCGCCCGACGACGGCAGCACGCACGCCGCGATCGCGGCCCCGTGCTGGGTCGGCAGCGAATAGACCGAGAGCGCGGTCGACGTGTCGGTCGGCACGACGTCGGGGAAACGCTTGAACGTGTTGGTGCCGAGCTTCACCGGGGCGCCCGACGCGGCCGTGCCGAGCTTGGAGCTGAACCCGGACGGCAGCAGGGTTGAATCGACGCTGTTGGCGGTACCGACGACCAGCGCCCCCTTCGCGGCCGACGCCGTGGGGCTGACCGTCGTCGGGTTGACGAGGTTCAGTCCGGCCGCGGCCGTCGGGACCGCATTGGACGTCTGCCACCCCTGGGGGAAGTGCAGCTTCACGGACCCGGACGAGCCCGCCGCGGCGACCTGGTTGAGCGGAGGCGGCTTGGGCGCCGCCTTCCGAGAGCTGGGCGCCACGAGGAAGCCGATGGCCGCGCCGATGATGACGGCCCCCGCCGCGAGCGCGGCGATCGGCGCGCGGCGGGAGGGGGCGCGACGCTGCGGACGCTCGGCCGCGACCGGGGTCGGCATGGGCTCGGGCGTGGGGATCGGCTCCGGCTCGGGTTCGGGCTCAGCGACCGGCTCTGCCTCGGCCTCGGTGGCCGGCTCGGGTTCAACTACCTCGGGCCCGGCTTCGGCGACCGGATCTGCCTGGGCGATCGGCACAGGTGCGACCTCCGCGACCGGTTCGGGCTCGACGACCGGCTCTGCCTCCGCGACCGGTTCGGGCTCCGGCTCGGGTGGCGGCGCCTCCACAATGGGCTCGGGCTCGGCAGGCGGGGGTGGCGGAGCCAGACCGGGCGCTGCGGGGGACGGCGCATAGGTCACAAAGCCCTCGTCCTCGGACTCGGGCTCGGCTTGCGGCTCCACCGCGGGCTCCGGCTCGGCGACCGGCATGGGTATGGGCTCCGGCGTCACCCGGGCCGTCGGCTCCGGCGTCACCTGCGGCGTGGGCTCCGGCGTCACCTGCGGCGTGGGCTCGGGTGTCGCCGGCGGTGTGGGCTCCGGCGTCGCGTGTGGCGTGGGCTCGGGCGTCACCGGGGTGACCGGCGGCGTTGGTGGCGGCGTCGCGGTCGCCGGCGGCGCGTCCTCCGGAGCGGCCAGAGGCCGGCCGGGATCGAAGGTCACGAAATCGGCTTCGGAGATGGCGGCGCTGGACTCCGGCGTCGGCGTCCGGATCGAGACCTGGCTCTCGAACGGCGCCGGCGTCAGCGGCTCCGCGTCGCTGACGGCGAGCTGGTCGTCGAGCAGGCGGGCGTTGCGCCGCCACAGCGGGCCGAGCAGCCCGACGATGATGTCCTCCAGCGACTCCCACGCGTCCACCGCGTGGCGCACGCGCTTGTTCGGGTCCTTGACCAGCAGGGAGTCGATCCACTCCGACAGCTCGGGGTCGACATCCGGGCGCACCTCGATCGCCGACGGGATCCGCTCGTTGACGTGCCGCATGAGGATCACCATCGGCGCCTCGGTGTCGTGGAACGGGACGTGCCCGACGACGCAGCTCGTAGGTCAGGACGCCGACCGAGTAGAGGTCGGTCCAGGGGCCGATCTCGCCGGCCATCGCCTGCTCGGGCGCCATGTAGGTGGGCGTGCCGACGGTCATCCCGGTCGCGGTCACGTACTGCGGTGCCGGCGCGCTGCGTGGCCCGGGCGATCCCGAAGTCCGTGATCTTCACGCGGCCGTCGCCGGTGACCATGATGTTCTCGGGCTTGAGGTCGCGGTGGACGATGCCCGCCGTCTCCGCGTGGGCCAGGCCGGCCAGCACGCCCTCAAGCACGCCCGCGATCTGCGGCAGCGTCAGCCGCTTCATGTACGGCCGCAGCGAGCCCCGCGGCACGTACTCCATCGCGATGTACGGCGTCCGTCGTGCTCGAAGTACTCGTGCACGGTGACGATGTTGGGGTGGTTCAGCGAGCCCGCGAGCCGCGACTCGCGCAGGAAGCGGTGCGCGAACTCGGCCGAGCCGGCGTGGAAGCGGCTCAGCTCCTTGAGCGCCACCTGGCGGTCGAGATCGGGCTGGCGCGCGACGTACACGATCGCCATCCCGCCGCGCCCGATCTCGCGCAGGATCTCGTAGCGCCCGACGGTGTTCGGCGCCTGCGCGGGGCCCCCCGGCTCGCCTCCGGCCATGTCGCTAGGTCCCGGGCTGGCCGCGCCGGCCACGGCAGCTCGACGCGGGGCCATCAGGTCGCTGCCACTTGCCTACACCGGTCACCAGCCGCCTCCACGTTTTCCCCGTGAGTCCCATCGAAACTCCCCGACTCACCATCATACGGGCAGATGCGGGCATTTCCGAGCCAGCATCCCGCCCGACGGCACAGCTGGCTCGTTTCTGCCCGTCTAGCGGGCATTTCCGAGCCAGCACCGGGCCAGGGCGCATAGCTGGCTCGTTTCTGCCCACGCGGGGGCGGATCAGCCGAGGACGAGCGGCCGCTTGTTGTTGCGGAAGAAGATCTGCGCGCGCTCCTGCCGGTATCCCGCAGCGGTGAGCTTGACCGACAGCACGTCGCCGGCCCGGTAGCGGTGGCCGGCCAGCCCCAGCAGCGCGCGGCGCACCTTGCGCGCCCCCGACACCCTGTGACCGGAGTGGCGCGGGCAGCCGCCGCCCTGGCAGCCGATCGTCAGCTTCGTGTCCCCCGGCATCGAGCCCACCTTCACCTTGCGCAGGCGGATGACGGCGCCGTTCCACGTCCAGGAGAGCACCACCTTGATGCGCAGGGCGCGGGCCCCGTGTGCCACCGGCAACGGCGTCGGCACCGGCGTGCTGACAACCGGGCCCGTCGTGGTGGGGGTCGTGGTCGGCGGCTGGTAGGTGACGCTCAGCACCGGCCCGTCCCCCGAGGCCTTGTTGGCGAACGAGAACGCGTTGCCGGTGCCCGTGAACCCGAGGATCATGAGTTGCCGCACCGGGTCGGTGCCGTCGACCCACGGCTGGATCAACGCGGGGATGCTGAACGACACCGTGCCCGCCGCCGACACCGTCTCGGACGTGTGCGGGGTCGCGTTGAAGTCGCCGCCGGCCGTCGACCACGGGTGCACGCCGTCGTAGGTGTTCCACGTCGCCGTGCCGGGCGTGAACGCCCGGGTCATCCCCAACACCGTGGCGTCCGTGGAGCCGAACGCTCCCAGCACGTGGACGGTCAACGTCGCGCTGACCACCGTGGAGCCTGCCGGGATCCCGAACCCGCTCGTGAACGAGACCATCGCCCGGTAGAAGGCCCCGTTGCCGTCGGTGCCGGCGAGGTTGTCGTTGTTCGGGTCGCTCCCGCACTGCGCGGCGGAGGTCGGCGAACCGGAGAAGATCGTGCAGTCCGCCGTCGCGCCCACGGTGGTGACCATGGTGGCTCGCGAGACCGCGTGCGGCGCCGCGGAGGCCGCACTCACCGGCGCGGCTGCCCGCGCCGGCGCCGAGTCCGCCGACCCGGCAAGCAGGCCTACACCGCCCCCGAACATCAGCGCCAGCATCGTGCTGACCACAGCGCGCATGCCATGAGCCTACCCCTTCCCCCAGAGGGCGAAGCTGATCGGC
>CAWDFE010000038.1:0-20808 GCA_963801435.1 uncultured Actinomycetota bacterium | reverse complement strand
CGCAGACCCTGACCGTTAGGTCGCGGCCGCTTCGGGATCGTGGGAGTCCGGCGGTCTGCCATCGCCGGTACCTGACCGCCGGTCCCGTTATATGAATAGGGCGATGGCCACGATGAGTCCGACGGAGTTCGTGCTTGCGGTGGTGCGCGTCCTCGCGGTCGCCGCTCCCGTAGTTCTGACGGCGATCCTGGTGCGCCGCCGCCTCGGCGGCGTCCGCGGGCCGCGGGCCGTCCTTGCCGATGCGATCCTCGCGTTGGGCGTGCTGCTGGTGTGCGCCGAGGCCTTGGGAGTGCTCGGGCTGCTTCGGCTGGGGTGGCTGCTCGGGTTGCTGTGGCTGATCGCGGCGCTCACCTACGCGGCGACACGAGGACTCACGACGGCCCCGGCGCAAGCCGGCGGGCCAACGTGGCCGCAGGTGGCGCGGTCGCAACCGCGCCCGGGGCGATGGAGCGCCGCCATCGCGGTTGCGATCGTCGTCGCCCAGTGGATGCTGATGACCGCCAACGCTCTCGGCGGGGGCATGTTCAGCTTCGACGTGCTCTGGTATCACATGCCGTTCGCCGCCCAGTTCGCGCAGAGTGGCTCGATCACGACCGTCCAGTTCACCCAGGCGGATCCGTTCGTCGCCTACTACCCCGCGAACTCCGAGCTATTCCACGGGCTCGGGATCATCGCGTTCACCAACGACTTCCTCTCAGTGGTGATCAATCTGGGCTGGATGGCCCTTGCTCTGTTGGCCAGCTGGACGATCGGTACCCGATGGCGGGTCGAGCCGCTCTGCCTCGCCGCCGGAGCACTCGTCCTCGCCGTCCCCGTGTTCAGCGTCACGCAGCCTGGCGAGGCCTTCAACGACATTGTGGGATTGGCGGCTCTCCTGGCCGCGGCGGCGCTACTCGCCGACGAGAGCTGGTCGCCGTTGACTCTGGTCGCTGCCGGGACCGGGCTCGGGCTGGCCGTCGGCACCAAATACACATTCATCGTCCCCGCGCTCGTGCTCCTGTCGGCGGTCGCACTGGCGGGTGGTCCGGGACGGCTGCGGCGGGTTCTGCAACTCGCCGCGCCGCTCGTGCTTGCCGGGGGCTGGTGGTACCTGAGGGCGGTCGTCCATACCGGGAACCCGCTCGGCATCTCGACCACAGTGGGGCCCATCCACCTCCCGGGGCCGAGCTCGCCGCTCGCAGATGCTGCGCGGCAGACGGTGGTGTCCCAGGTGCGCCACGTGTCTTTGTGGGGGTCACGCTTCGTGCCTGGCCTGACCCATGCGCTGGGCGTCCTGTGGCCCATCATTGTCATCTCATGCATCGCCGCCGCGCTGCTGGCGCTGATGGTGCGCGACGACCCGTTTCTGCGGGCGCTGGCCGCCGCCAGCCTCCTCAGCGGGCTCAGCTACCTCGTGTTCCCGACCGGCGCGACCGCGATAGCGCAAAGCGCGCAGCTGTTCACGGTCAATCTCCGGTATGCGATGCCAGCGCTCGCCCTTGGTCTTCTGCTCGTACCGATTCTCGTCCGCCTGTACGTTCCCCAGCGTCTCCGTGCCATCGGACCAGCGCTCGTCCTCATCACGGTCGCGGCCCAATTCGAACCCAATCTCTGGCCCACCCAGCGGGTGCGCCATCTCGTCCTCTTGGTCGCGGCGCTTGCTCTGAGCGCCGTTGTGGTGACGCGCTGGCCGCGTGCGGTGAAGCGGGCGCACCTCGCCGCGGTGCTCTTCGGCGCAGTGATCGCCGTCGTCGGTGCCGGCTTCGTCGCCCAGCGCCACTACTTCCACGAGCGCTATCAGGTCGGCGTTCGTGGCTCGCCCGCCCTCGCCGCGGTGTATGCGTGGGGTCAGCACCTCTCGCACGCACGGATCGCCCTGTACGGAACCGTTGAGCAGTATCCGCTCTACGGGGCCCACGACACCAACGCTGTGACCTATCTTGGCCGCCCGACGCCAGACGGCGGGTACGCGCCCATCGACTCGTGCGGAGCTTGGCAGGCGGCGCTCCGACACGGCCGTTTCGGATACCTCGTCCTCAACCCGGCGCCGACGGCGCCGGTCCCGCCGGCGTGGTCGGCGGCGGATCCCGGTCTGCGGCTCGTCCTCCACCCGGCGCCGGACACGTGGGTGTTCCGCGTCGTCTCCGGGGCGCCGGTGCCCTGTGCTTAGGTAGCCCGCGGGTCAGGCAGCGAGCAGACGCTCGAGCCCACGCTCGAGGCCAGCGTTGCCCACCGGCCGGATCTCCAGCGGCAGCTCCAGGCGTTCCGCCGCGGCCTCCGCGCGGCGGCGCGTGGCCGGCGTGGGGCGCTGGGCCAGCCACACCACGCGCGTGTAGTGGGCGAAGTAGGTGTGGCGCAGCTCCGGCCAGCGGTCGAGCCCGAGCTGGCGCACGACGGTGTGCTCGAACGTGCGGGCCAGGAAATCGGTGAGGAAGTAGGTCCCCGGCTCCTCGGCCAGCGCCCATTCCACCTCGTCGCGGCCCAGGACGTCGTAGCAGTGATCGCCGGCCAGGCGCTGCACGCCGGCGCCCGCCAGCACCTCGTCCAGCGCCCCGTAGGTGCCGCAGTCGGCGTAGGCCACGGCCACCACGTCGTGGGTGGCCAGCGCCTCGGACACCGCCGCCGGGATCTGCTCGGGGCGGTTGTGCAGGAGCGCCGGCACCGGCACCACATCGACCTCCCAGCCGCGGCGCCGCGCGATGGAGCGCACGTCGAACGCCAGGGCTCCGCAGGCCACGACCGCGGCACGCCTGGGCGGGGCGGGGCTCATCCTGGGAACGCGAGCTGGTCGATGAACAGGTCGTTGAAATCGGCGCGCCCGGACAGCTCCACGTACTCGACCTCGCGCAGGATCGAGTGGGCTTCGGCGCGCTCGCGCAGCGACAGGGCGGCGATCTTGGCGCCCTCCCCGGCCACGTTGCCCGCCGACACGATGCGAGGCAGCGCCAGCGCCGGCACCAGCCCGATACGCACCGCGCTCAGGGGGGTGAGGTAGGCGCCGAAGCTCCCCGCGAGCAGCACCTGGGAGATGTCTGTGGCCTCGACGCCCATCTCCCGGAGAAGGATGTGCCAGCCGGTGGCGATCGAGCCCTTGGCGAACTGCAGCTCGCGGACGTCGCGCTGGGAGAGGTAGACCGATGATGCCGGATCGTCGCCGCGCCAGTGCAGCACGAACACTCGTTCCTCGCCGATCTTCGTCAGCCGCTCGCACAGCCCGGGGAATCTGTCGGCGGCGTCCTCGTTGGGGATGAAGCGCCCGGAATGGTCCAGCAGACCGGCGTGGACGAGCTCGGCCACCGCGTCCACGAGCCCGGAGCCGCACATGCCGACCGGTTCGGTGTCACCGATCACCTCGAGCTCGAGGCCGTCGGCGCTCAGCTTGATGCCTTCGATCGCGCCGTCGGCCGCCCGCATGCCGCATTTGATCTGAGCGGCTTCGAACGCCGGTCCGGCGGGCGCCGCGGTGGCGAGCACCCGGTCGACGGAGCCGAGCGCGATCTCCGAATTGGTCCCGACGTCGATGAACAGCCGCAGCCGCCGGTCGCGGGTCAGTCCGGTGGCGAGCATTCCCGCCACGATGTCGCCGCCGACGTAGGCGCCGAGCGATGGGAACACGTAGGCCGATGCCCGCGGGTGCAGCGTGACTCCGAACTCAGACGCGCGGGTGGGCGGGAATTCGTGCGTCGCGACCGTGAACGGCGCCATCGACAGCGGCTCGGGATCGATCCCGAGCGCGATCTGCATCATGGTGACGTTGCCGCACACCGCGATCTCATAGACCTCGTGCGGCTCGACGCCGGCGTCCGCGAGCACCTCACCGGTCAGCTCGGAAAAGGTCTCGTGGGCACGCTGCTGGAGCGCCCCGAGTGCGTGCTCATCCATCATCGTCGCCGACACGCGGGTGATGACGTCAGCCCCGTAGGGCTGCTGGCGGTTGAGCATCGACCTCACCGCGGCCGGCTGGCCGCTCTCGAGATCGAGCAGCGTTGCCACCACCGTGGTCGTGCCGAGGTCAAAGGCGATGGCGAACCGCCGGCCGGTCGTGTCGCCGGGCTCGACGTCGATGAGTTCCTCGTCGCACACCACGGCGGTGACGTCGAAGTGCGACCGGCGCAGCGTGCCGCCGAGCGTCCGCAGCACGTCGAGCGACGCATAGGGCTCGAGATCGTCGAGCGCGTCGCAGACCCGCTGCAGGTCAGACCGCTGATCCTCGAGCGTCGGCTCATCGAGCACGAGGTGGCGCTTCTGAACGGCGGGGCGGAGGATGACGTGCCGGCCGACGCCGACGAGCGCCGCCTTGGGCCGGGTCTGCAGCGGCGGTACCTCGACGACGAGATCGCCGCGGGCGCTGGCCCGGCAGGCGAGCCGCCAGCCCGCGCGCAGCTCATCGGTGGTGAACGCCCGCGGGTCGACGCTGGAGAGTGGGACGTCGCCGGAGACGATGCGGACCTTGCACTTCTTGCAGGTCCCGTGACCGCCGCAGGTCGAGTCGATGGCGATGCCGTTCCAGCTGGCGGCGTCGAAGACCGGCGTTCCGCTCGGGACGCGGACCTCGCCGCCATCGGGCAGGAACCGCAGGCGCACGCGCTCGGCGCCGTCGGTCTCCACGACCGTCTCCTCGCGCTCGAGCGCGCGCCGCTTGGGGGACGCGGCACTCACGCCCTGGCCGGCTCCTGCACCTGCTCGGCTTTCTCGGCGGCCTGGCGGGCCCGGTGCGCGGCGATCCAGTTCGCACCCCAGGCGTCGTGGCCGAGCAGCAGGTCCGATGCCCGGACCGACTCGACGCACACCGGCGCCGTCGACATGATCGCGCTGGTCAGGCCGGCGTCCATCGCCATCGGCAGAAAGGCGGCGTTGAGCACGTGGCGCTGGGGGAGGCCGAAGGAGACGTTGGACGCGCCTAAGCACATGTTGACCCCGAGCTCTGAGCGGATGAGCCGGATCGTGTTGAGCGTGATGGTGACCGCCTCGGTGTCGGCGCCCACGGTCATGGCCAGGGGGTCGATGATCACGTCCTCGGTGGCGATCCCGTAGTCCTTGGCGGCGGCGACGATTTTGCGCGCGCACGCCAGACGCTTCTCCGGGGTCTCCGGGATGCCGGTCTCGTCGTTGGCCAGCCCGATGACGGCGGCGCCGTGCTTGGCCACCAGGGGCAGGATCTCGTCCAGGCGCTCGTCCTCGGCGGTCACGGAGTTGACCAGCGCCCGGCCCTCGTAGACCGACAGTCCCGCCTCGAGCGCCTCGATCACCGAGGAGTCGATGCAGATCGGCAGGTCGACGGCCTCCTGGACGGCCTTGAGCATCGCCTTCAGCAGCTCGGGTTCGTCCACGAGCGGGATGCCGGCGTTGACGTCGAGCATGTTGGCGCCGGCCTCGGCCTGGGCCAGGGCGTCGGCGGTGACGGTCGAGAGGTCCCCGTTGCGCAGCTGCTGGGCGAACGCCTTGCGCCCGGTGGGGTTGATGCGCTCGCCGATGACGCAGAACGGCTGGTCGGCTCCGATGGTCACGCTAGCCGAGCGCGACCGAAGCACTGTATCCATGGGACTCTCTTTCGATTCGTGGGGGGATTCCGAGGCGGCCGCAGAGCTTCGCGATACCCGCGTCCTTGCGGAATGAGATGAAGTGCAGCCCGGCCACGCCGGGCTGGGCCAGCGCGTGGGCGGCCAGCTCGTAGGCGATGTCGAAGCACTCGTGCTCGGGGTCGGCCGACTGCTCGACGCGCCGCACGGTCTCGGGCGGGACGTCGATGCCGGGGACGTGGTTGGCGACAAAGCGCATGCCGCCCACGCTGCGCAGGATGCAGATGGAGGGAATGAGGGCGAGGCGGTCGGCGAGGCCGATGTCGTGGGCGGCGCGCATGAAGCGCTCCAGCAGCTCGGTGCGGTAGCACAGCTGGAGCTGGAGGTACTGCGCCCCGGCCAGCGCCTTCTTGGCGGCGCGACGCACGCGGAACTCGAGCGGGGGAGCGCCCGGATTCTCCACGGCGCCGACGCAGAAGTGCGGCCGGGGATGGATCTCGCGCCCCGACAGGTAATGGCCGCGGTCCAGCGTGCGGGCGACCGCGATGAGCTGGATGCTGTCCAGGTCAAATACGCGCCGGGCCTCGGGCTCGTCGCCGGCGCTGACGTCGTCGCCGGTCAGGCACGACACGTTCTCGATGCCGTACATGGCTGCGCCCATCAGATCGGCCTCCAGCGCCAGCCGGTTCTTGTCCCGGCAGACAAGCTGCATGATCGGCTCCGCGCCGACCTCCTGCAGGCCGATGGACACCGCCAGCGGCGAGACGTGGGCGTGCGCGGCCGGGTTGTCGGTGGCGTTGAATGCGTCCACGAATGGCCGCATCGGCTCGAGCTGGCGCTGGAGCTCCGCGTGGCCGCCGCCGTCGATGACGGGCAGCTCGGCGGTGACGACGAACTCGCCGGCCGTCAGCTTGCGCTCAAGGTTGGACATCCGGGGCCCATCCCGCGGGGACCTCTTTGTCACGGCCGCTGAACAGGTTCAGCCACGATGACGAGCCCTTCAGGCGGTTATCCACCGGTGGGCGGACGTTGTCGATGTGCCCGCGCCAGAGTGGTAACCGCTCCGAGCGCTCGTAGGCCTTGAGCCACACGCAGCGCATGTCGGGCTCGACCTCGCAGTTTCCGTTGGCGCGCACCCCGCCGCAAGGACCGTTGCGCAGCGTCTTGGGGCAGGTCATCGGGCAGGTCAGCCCGGTGTCGTGCAGGACGCACTGCCCGCACATCTGACAGCCCCAGATGGGACTCTTGACGGCGTGCTCCGCCTTGGCGAGCAGGCCGTGCGCCGTCACGCTGGTACCTTCTCCCGCCGCAGCTCGATCAGCTCCCTGGCCTTCTTGACCGCCGAGGAGGCGTCCGCCGAGTATCCGTCGGCCCCGACCGCGTCTGCGTACTCCTGGGTGACGGGGGCCCCGCCGACCATGACGATGACGTCGTCGCGGATCCCGGCCTTCTCCAGGGCGTTGATGTTGGCCTTGAACATCGGCATCGTCGTGGTGAGAAACGCCGAGAACCCGACGACGTCCGGGTTGTGCTCGCCGATCTGCTCCACGAACTTCTCGGGCGGCACGTTGACGCCGAGGTCGATGACCGTGAACCCGGCGCCCTCGAGCATGATGTTGCAGAGGTTCTTGCCGATGTCGTGGACGTCGCCCTTGACGGTGCCCATGAGGAAGGTGCCGGCACCGGCGGTCCCGGTCTCGGCCAGCAGCGGGCGCAGGATGTCCAGCGCGCCCTGCATCGCCCGCGCGGCGATCAACATCTCCGGCACGAAATAGTCGCCGCGCTCGAACCGGGCTCCCACTTCCTCGAGCGACGGGATGAGCGCGTCATAGAGCATCCGCTCGGGCTCCAGGCCGTCTTCGAGACCGCCGTTGACCCCATCGCGCACCGCGGGGGCGTTACCGACGAGTGTCTCGTCGTAAAGCATCTGCAGGAGCTCCTCGTGGGTCATGCGGCGTGTTCTCCTTGCTCGGTGTTGCCGAGGCGGCGGCTCAGGGCGTCCGCCTCCTCGATCAGGATGGGCTTCAGCTCCCCGATCCGCTTCGGGGTCATCCGGACGGTCGGGCCCGTGATGCTCAGCGCCGCGACCACCTGCCCGCCCGCCCCGCGCACCGGGGCGGCGATGGCGGCCAGACCGACCTCCAGCTCCTCGATCGCCTCGGCGAAGGCATCGCGGCGAACACGGGTGAGCTCGGTCTTGAGGCGGGTGGCGTCGGTGATCGTCTGCGACGTGAGCGCGGGCGGGCGCGCAGGGATCGGCGCGCGATCGAAGGCCATGAACACCTTGCCGTTGGCGGTGCAGTGGTAGTCAGCGGAGCGGCCGAGCCACTGGCCGGCGCCGAGGAAGTGGTGGCTCTCGACCTGGGCGATGTGCTCGACGCCCTGGGGCCCGGGGACGGCCAGGTTGATCGTCTCGCCGGTCAGCTCGCCGAGCGCGTCGAGCGACGGGCGGGCCAGCTCGAGGATGCTCCGCTCCAGCATGCCGCGCTCGGCCACGCGCAGAATGGCGGGGCCGGGGCGCAGGCGTCCCCGCTCCCCGTCCTGCTCCACCAGCCCCTGGCGCTCGAGCGCGGAGACCAGGCGCGAGGCAGTGCTCTTGGGGATCCCGCTGGCCGAGGCCAGCTCCGCCAGCGCCACCGGCTGCTCGGACTCGAGCACGCGCACCAGCAGCTCGGCGCCACGGTCGATGGCGGTGGTGCCGGAGGAACGCGCCGGGGCGGGGGGCAGGACCGGGGGATTTTCTTGGAACTGTTGTTCCACGGACGGATATATTAGGCGCGCACACCGCTTCGTCAAGCGGCAGCCATAGATGGGCCGCCGTCCGCCCCGCCCAGCACCTGTAGAGAGGAAGGCCCGCCGTGTTCGTGAACGACATGCCCCGCTACGAGATTCTCAGCGAGGAGGCCATGGCGACGCTCGATCGAGGCTGGCGGCGCATCGTGAGCGAGCTGGGGATCGAGTTCCTGCTGCCCGAGGCGGTCGAGGTGCTACGCGCCGCCGGTCAGATCGTGGAGGACGAGAACCGCGTGCGGTTCGACCCCGAGTGGATCCTCGAGCAGGTCGCCAAGGCCCCCAGCGAGTTCGAACTGCAGGCGCGCAACCCCGCGAACACCGCCCACATCGGCGGCAACCACATGGTGTTCGCGCCGGTGTACGGGTGCCCCTTCATCCGCGAGGGCAACGTGCGCCGCGACGCCAAGATGGCCGACTTCGAGAACCTCGTGCGCCTGTCGCAGTTCTATCCCGAGCTCGACTCGCCGGGCGGCACCATCTGCGAGCCCGAGGACCGGCCGCTGGACAGCCGGCACCTCGACATGGTCTACGCCCTGCAGACACTGTCGGACAAGCCCTACATGGGCTCGGTCACCTCGGGCCCCAACGCCGCCGACACCATCGCCATGGGCGAGCTCCTGTTCGGCGGCCGCGAGGCGATCGAGCGCGCGCCGGTCTCGATCTCGCTCATCAACGTCAACAGCCCCCTGCGCTACGACGACCGGATGCTGGCGGCGATGGTGGAGTACGTCAAGGCCAACCAGGCCGTCGTCATCACTCCGTTCTTGTTGATGGGCGCGATGTCGCCCGTCTCGCTGCCGGCCACGCTGGTCCAGCAGATGGCCGAGGGCCTCGCCGGCATCGCGCTGGCGCAGACGATCCGCCCTGGCGCGCCGGTGGTGTTCGGCTCATTTCTCTCCAATACCGATATGCAGTCGGGCTCGCCGTCGTTCGGCACGCCCGAGTCCGGGATCGGGGTGTTGTGCACCGGCCAGATCGCGCGCCACTTCGGGCTCCCGTGGCGAGGCGGCGGCGGGCTCAACGCCTCCCAGACCGTCGACGCTCAGGCGGCCTACGAGTCACTGATGACCCTGCTGCCCACCTTTCTGGCCGGGACCAACTTCGTGATGCATTCCGCGGGCTGGCTGGAGGGCGGGCTGGTGTCCTGCTACGAGAAGTTCATCGTCGACGTCGAGCTCCTGCGCGAGCTGCGCCACGAGTTCACCCCGCTGGAGATCGACGAGGCCTCACTGGCCTTCGACGCCCATCAGGAGGTCGGCGCCGGCGGGCATTTCCTGGGCGCCGCGCACACCCTGGAGCGCTTCCGCGAGTGCTTCTACCGCCCGATGCTGTCCTCCACCGAGAACTTCGACCGCTGGACCAAGAAGGGCGCGCGCGACACCACCACGCGAGCGGGCGAGATCTGGCGCAAGACGCTCGAGGACTACGAGAAGCCGCCGATCGACGAGGCGATCGACGAGGCGCTCAAGGAGTTCGTTGTCCGGCGGCGCACCGAGCTGGGGGACTGACGCGTCACAGCTCGTAGCCGCTGAAGTGGACCGCGACGGTGTCGCGGATCTCAGTGACCACCATCACCACGTCCCCGCAGTGGGGGCAGCGCGCCACCGGGCTGGGCGCCTTGGGATAGACGACGAGCTCGGCGACCATGGACGGATTGCCACAGTGCCCGCACGTCCCGCGCTCGGTCGTCATGTCCCGGCCCATCGATTGCTCCAGCGCTCCCGCCAGCGCATTGCCGTCGACGGTGAAATCCTCCATGGCGCTCCTCTCAGCTCGTGGGTCCGAATCGCTCGGTCTTCACGCGTCCCGGAGAGTGCCCGCGCGCGACCATCTGCCGGCTGATCGCCTCGACGAAGCCGTTTGGGCCGCAGATGTAGATCGCCGGGGTCTCGCTCGGAGCCCACGTGACCGCATCCAGCAGCGCATCGTCGACGCGGCCGCGATGCCCGGTCCAGTCCTCAGGCCACGAGCGCGTGAGAGCGAAGTGGACCTCGACCCCGTCGCCCGAAGCCTGCAGCTCGTCGCGGTAGATCACGTCGGCGAGCGACCGGGCCGAGTACACGAGGCGCGCCGGGGTGGGGTTGGATGCGGCGGCACGGTGGCGCAGCATCGCCCCCAGAGGCACGACCCCGGAGCCCCCGCCGAAGAGCAGCAGCGGCCCACCCTCACTGCCCTCCCAGACGAACCAACCGCCGATCGGCCCCCGCAGCTCCAGTTCGTCGCCCGCGCGCAGCTCCTCGGTCAGATAGGGCGACACCTCGCCTTCGTCGATCTCCTCGACGGTGAGCATCAGGTGCTCGTCCTCGGGCGCGGAGGCGATCGAGTAGCTGCGCTGCGCCTGGTAGCCGTCTTCGGCGGTGAGGCGGACGTCGACGTGCTGCCCCGCGCGGTGACCGGCCCAGTTCGGCGCTTCGAGCACGATCGTCTTGGTCCGGCCGGTCTCGGGCGCCACGCCGACCACGCGCGCGAGTTGCCAGGTCAGTCGCCCTGATAGCGCTGCTCGCGCCATGGATCGCCGTAGTTGTTGTAGCCGTAGCCCTCCCAGAAGCCGGGCTCGTCGGTGACGGTGAGGGTGAGGCCGCGTACCCACTTGGCGCTCTTCCAGAAGTACAGGTGGGGCACCAGCAGCCGCGCCGGCCCGCCGTGCTCGGGGGCCAGCGGGTGGCCGTCGTACTCGTAGGCGACCCACGCCTTGCCGTCTCGCACATCGGCGACGGGGAGGTTGGTGGTGTAGGCCCCGTCGCTCCAGGCGGTCAGGTACGTCGCCTCTGTCGTCACGTTCTCAAACAGCGTGTCGACGGACACGCCGCGCCAGGTGGTGTCGAGCTTTGACCACTTGGTGACGCAGTGGATGTCCTTGGTGACGGTCTCGGCCGGCAGGGCCATCAGCTCCGGCCAGGACCACGACAGCGACGACTCGACGGCGCCGTCGATGGTGAACGACCACTCGTCCAGGTGTGCCCGCGGAGTGGGGCCGGCAGACAGCACGGGGAAGTCACGCGTGACGTACTGGCCCGGAGGAACCCGTGACGGATCCACGGTGTCGCGGCGCCGTCCTCTGAATCCACGTGAGATGGGCGACATGCTGGGCCGGACGCGACTCTACCGTCCGCCGGGTCACCCTTCCAGCCGACGCACCTCGTAGCCGGCGGATTCGAGCGCGGCCACGATCTCGTCGCTGTGCTTGGGGCCCCGTGTCTCCAGCGCGATCTCCACCCCGGTCTCGCGCACGTGCAGGGGCACGGCCTCGCGCACGTGGTCGGCGTGCACGACGTTGCCGCCGGCCTCCGCGATCAGGGTGAGGAGCGCGGCCAGCCCGCCGGGACGGTCCGAGATCCGCGTGAACAGGCGAATGCGGCGGCCCATGAGCGTCTCGTTGCGCTGGGCGATCGCCGCCAGCAACCCGGCGTCGACGTTGCCGCCCGAGAGCACGATCACGGTCGCGCCGCCCGACGGGGTCCCGCCCGCCACGCGGCCGGCCAGGAGCGCCGCCACGCCGGCCGCGCCGCCGCCCTCGACGACGAGCTTTGAGCGCTCGAGCAGCCACACCATGGCGTCGGCGATCTCCTCCTCGGAGACGACGACCATGTCGTCGACCCAGCGCCGCACGAGCGCCAGGGTGATGTCGCCGGGGCGCTTGATCGCGATTCCGTCGGCGATCGTGGCCCGGGCGCTGAAGGTGATCGGCGCGTTGCCGCGCAGCGACTCCGGATACGGGGCGCAGGCGTCGACCTGCACGCCCACGACGCGCGCCTCCGGGTGGCGGGCCTTGACCACGCCCGCGATCCCGGAGATGAGACCACCGCCGCCGACGGGGACGACCACCTGCGCCAGATCGGGGACGTCCTGAAGCAGCTCGAGGCCGAGCGTGGACTGGCCGAGGATGACGTCGGGGTCGTCGAAGGGGTGCACGAAGCCGGCTCCGCTCTCCTGCGCGCGGGCGCGCGCGGCGGCCACGCACTCGTCCACTGAGTCACCCTGCAGGTGCACGATCCCGCCGAACGCCTCCACGGCGGCGACCTTGGCCACCGGGGCCTCGCGCGGCATGAACACCTCGCACGGGATGCCCTGTGCGCGCGCGGCGTAGGCCAGCGACTGGCCGTGGTTGCCGGCGCTGCCCGCCACGACCCCCGGCGCGTCGGTGAGGCGCGAGATCTTGTGGACGGCGCCGCGGAGCTTGAACGACCCGGTCCTCTGGAGGTTCTCGGCCTTGAGCAGCAGTCGGCCGCCGCAGCGCTCCGACAGGCTGCGCGAGCTGAGCAGGGGGGTGTGCCGGGCGAGGGTGGACACGACCTCGGCGGCGGTCGCGGACTCGCCGGCGGCGATCCGGGCGGCCACCTCGTCGGCGGCCGAGGCCGGTGTCGAGGCGCTCATGGGGCGTGGTGAAGGGCTTGGCGCGGCATCGGGCAAATGTTAGACTCGTAACCGATGACTCATATATCAGTCGTCACCGCTGGGAGCAACAACATCGCGCCCCGGGTGCGCCGTCGCTCACCGCGGGGCTGATAGTGAGCACGCAGACGAGCCACCCCCGGATCCCGCGCGAGCTGCTGGCCGACCGCGCGTATGCCGACCTGCGCGACCGCATCGTGACGTTGCGCATCGCTCCCGGCGCGCCGATTGACGAGGACGTGCTCGGGGGCGAGCTGGGCATCGGGCGCACGCCGGTCCGGGAGGCGATCAAGCGGCTAGCGCTGGAGAACCTCGTCACGGTGTTCCCCCGCCGCGGCACGTTCGCCTCGGACATCAACATCACCGATCTGGCCGACATCTCCGACGTGCGCATGCAACTGGAGGGTCACGCCGCCTACCGCGCCGCCGAGCGCCTCACCCCCGCGCTGCGCGCCGAGCTCGAGAACCTGCTGGCCGAGCTGGACCGCAGCCGCGGCAGCGACGACACACGGGTGCTGATGGCGCTCGACACCCGCATCCATCGCTTCGTTCACCGGGCGGCCGGCAACCCGTACCTGGAGGAGTCGCTGGGGCGCTACTTCAACCTGTCGTTGCGGATCTGGTATCTGGTGCTCGACCGGCTGCCGCACCTCTTCACGCGCGTGCACGAGCACGACGACCTGCTGCGGGCGATCTCCGACGGCGATCCCGAGCGCGCGCGGGCGATCATCACCGAGCACATCGAGACGTTCGAGCGCGAGATCCGCGCCGTTCTGTGACAGTGCTTCGCACGGACGAGTCCAGATTGAATACGAACTAGAGGGAGGGATCTGACATGCGCTACGACTACGTGATCATCGGAGGCGGCTCGGCCGGCTGCTGTCTGGCCAACCGGCTCAGCGAGGACCCGGGCACCCGCGTCCTGGTCCTGGAGGCCGGGCGCAACGACTCGCTGTGGGATGTCTACATCCACATGCCCGCCGCGCTGTCGTTCCCGATCGGTAACCGCTTCTACGACTGGCGCTACGAGTCCGAGCCCGAGCCCTTCATGGGCGGGCGCAAGGTCTACCACGCGCGCGGCAAGGTGCTGGGCGGCTCGAGCTCGATCAACGGGATGATCTTCCAGCGCGGCAACCCGCTGGACTATGAGCGCTGGGCCGCGGACGCTGGGATGGAGACGTGGGACTACGCCCACTGCCTGCCGTACTTCAAGAGGATGGAGAACGCGCTCAACGCGCCGCCCGACAATCCGTTCCGCGGCCACGACGGTCCGCTGAAGATGGAGCGCGGCCCCGCCGTCAACCCGCTGTTCACGGCGTTCTTCGCCGCCGTCCAGGAGGCCGGGTACCCGCTCACCGACGACGTCAACGGCTACAAGCAGGAGGGGTTCGCCGCCTTTGACCGCAACATCTACCGCGGGCATCGGCTGAGCGCGGCCCGGGCCTACCTGCACCCGGTGGAGGACCGGCCCAACCTCGAGGTCCGCACCCGCGCGTTCGTCTCCAAGATCAACTTCCAGGGCAAGCGCGCCGTCGGCTGCGACGTGGTGCACAACCGCCGCACGGAGGCGATCGAGGCCGGCGAGGTGCTGCTGTGCGGCGGCGCGATCAACTCGCCCCAGCTGCTCCAGCTCTCCGGCGTGGGCCGGGGCTCCGAGCTGAGCGCGCTCGGCGTCGACGTGGTGGAGGACGTGCCCGCCGTGGGCGAGAACCTCCAGGACCACCTCGAGGTCTACATCCAGTACTCCTCCAAGCAGCCGGTCAGCGTGGCGCCGGCGCTGAAGTGGCGCAATCGGCCGTGGGTGGGCACCGCGTGGCTGCTGGGCCGCCGCGGGCCGGGCGCGACCAACCACTTCGAGGGCGGTGGCTTCATCCGCTCCAACGAGGACGTGGCCTACCCGAACCTCATGTACCACTTCCTGCCGGTGGCGATCCGCTATGACGGGACCGCCCCTCAGGGCCACGGCTACCAGGTCCACGTCGGCCCCATGTACTCCGACGCGCGCGGCACGATCAAGATCAAGTCCACCGATCCCCGCGAGCACCCGGCGATCCAGTTCAACTACCTGTCGACCAAGACCGACCGGCGCGAGTGGATCGAGGCGGTGCGCATCTCCCGCACGATTCTCAATGAGCCGGCGTTCGACGCCTACAACGGCGGCGAGCTCTCGCCCGGCCCGTCGGTGGAGACCGACCAGGAGATCCTCGACTGGGTGGCCAAGGACTCCGAGACCGCTCTGCACCCGTCCTGCACCTGCCGCCTCGGGGTGGGCGAGGACTCCGTGATCGACCCGTTGTCGATGCGGGTCCACGGACTGGAGGGGATTCGCGTGGTCGACGCGTCCTCGATGCGCTATGTCACCAACGGCAACATCTACGCCCCGACGATGATGCTGGCGGAGAAGAGCGCGGACCTCATCATGGGCAATACGCCGCTGGCGCCGATCAACGAGCCGTTCTACCGCCACGTCCACGCGGACGGGACGGCGGTGGCGGATGGGCGGGCCGCCGGGGCGGCTTCCTCGGGTGGCGATGCCGCCGAGGCTGCGGAGACCACCGAGGCCCCGACCGCGGACATGTAGAGCTTTGCCTGGGCTCCGCCGCGGCGCGTGGCGGGGCCCCGGGGCGTTTACGACTGGCTTGGGAAGGGTTGGGTTCGGCGGGCGCGCCGAGGCTCGGGTGGGATTGAAGCCGTGGATCGCACGGTGCCGCGAACCGGGTCGTGCGATCTGAGACGCCAGCCGGCTGAAGTCTCGGATCGCGCCTCCGTCTGAACGGCCGTGTGCGATCCGAGGCTTCAACCAGTGGCGCCCACCGGCCAGTCACCCCTTCCCAAGCCCGCCGTTGACGTGCGCCGGCGCCACGTGAAACCCGCCGGCGAACGGCCGAAGCCTGCTACGAACCCGTATGGGGCGAGAGCACGATCGTCTGCAGCTCGGTGAACGTCTGCATCACCGAGTTGCCGCCGACCTTGCCGATCCCGCTGTCGGTGCCCGCGCGGCCCCCGAAGGGCAGGTGGGCCTCCCAGTAGTTGGATGACTCGTTGACGTTGACCCACCCGGTGCGCACCCGGTCTGCGAACTCCAGGCCCCGCGACAGGTCGGCGGTGTAGATGGCCGCCAACAGCCCGTAGGGGGACTCGTTGGCCAGGCGGATCGCGTCCTCGAGCGACGTGATCTCCACGACGGGGGCCACGGGGCCGAAGGTCTCCTCGGTGGCCACGTCGGCGTCGGCGGGGACTCCGGCGAGCACCGTGGGCTCCCAGTAGAGGTCGGTGGGGAAGACGGTGGCGCGCGCACCGCCGGTGAGCGTCTCGGCGCCGCGCTGCAGCGCGTCGGCCACGTGCTCGTCCATCTTGGCCGCCACCGGCTCGTTGTTGAGTGGGCCCATGGTGGTCTCGGCGGCGAACGGGTCGCCGAGCACGATCTGCTCGGTGACCGCGCGCGCGAGCTTCTCCACGTACTCGTCGTACACCGCGCGATGCACGAGGATGCGCTCGCCGGCGGTGCAGCTCTGGCCCGCGCACAGAAAGCAGGCCACCAGCGTGGCCTGGACGGCGGCATCGACGTCGCCATCGTCGAGGACCACGAGCGGGCCGTTGCCGCCCATCTCCAGCAACGTCGCCTTGCCCGCCGCCGCGCCGGCCACCAGCCGGCCGGTGGCGGTGGAGCCGATGAAGGCCACCCCGTCGACTCCGGGGTTGCGGGCGATCTCGTCGCCCACCACCGGGCCGGGCCCGGTGACCAGGTTGAACACGCCCGGCGGCAGGTCGGCGTCGGCGACGCAGCGCGCCAGCTCGATGGCGCACACCGACGTGGACGGCGCCGGCGTCCACACCACCGCGTTGCCGCAGGCCAGCGCGGGCGCGACGAGCTCGGCGGGCATCGTGTAGGGCCAGTTCCAGGGGCTGATCACGCCAACGACGCCCCGCGCTCGGCGCGCCAGCATGACCCGCTTGCCGGGGGAGAAGGAGTTGGGCAGCTCGCCCCCGAGCCGCTTGGCATCCTCGGCGGCCATCCGCCAGTACTCGACCAGCTCGTCGACCTCGCCGTAGGCCTCGGCCTGCAGGGGCTTGCCCTGGTCCAGGGTGAGGATCCGCGCCAGCTCGTCGCGGCGGGACTCGATGATGTCGCCGACCGTGTGCATCTTGGCGGCCCGCTCGAACGCGGTCAGCTGCGCCCACCCGTCGGCCGCCTCGCGCGCGGCGGCGGTGGCCTGGCGGGCGTCCTCGCGGTCGCCCAGCGCCACGGCGCCGATCGCCTCCCCCGTGGCGGGGCTCGACGCCGATGACGTCTCACCGGTGGCGCTCGGGCGCCACGCTCCGCCGATGAACATGTCCAGCTCGGTCACTGTGGCCATCGGACGCTCCCGGTCGGCCCATCCGGGCGAGATCATGCTGCCGTCCGGGCCAATTGACACAATTCGACAACTGATATATAACAGCCGGATTCCGACTGGGTCAATGGACTCTAAGAGTGCCCCCGCGCCGAGGGCCGGGCAAGGATCGTGTTCTTACAGGCCGCGCGTGGAACGCGCGCGCGCACCGGGGAGGTAGATTGATGGCAACGGTAGAAGCGCCCAAGGCGGGCGTCGACAGTGGCGAACTCGCAGAGTTTGGCTACAAGCAGGAGCTGGATCGGTCGCTGGGAAGCTTCTCGTCGTTCGCCGCGGGGTTCAGCTACATCTCGATCCTGACCGGCGTCACCGCGCTGTACGGGTTCGGCTATCTGAACGCCGGGCCGGGAGTGTGGTGGACGTGGCCTGTGGTCGTGTTCGGCCAGATCCTCGTCGCACTGTGCTTCATGGAGATGGCCGGCCAGTACCCCATCGCGGGCTCCGTCTACCAGTGGTCCAAGCAGATCTCCACCGGCTACACGTCGTGGATGACGGGCTGGATCTACATCGTGGGCGCGATCGTGACGATCGCCGCCGTCGCCGTCGACTGGCAGATCGTGCTGCCCCAGATCACCAACAGCCTGCAGTTCTTCGGTGGCGCCGCCGACGCGGGGAGCTACCTGACCAAGGCCGGCGCCCAGAACGCGCTGGTGCTCGGCGGGATCCTCGTCATCATCACCACGATCATCAACATGCTCGGCGTCAGGCTGATGTCGCGCATCAACAACGTCGGCGTGATCTGCGAACTGGTCGGCTCGACCATCCTCGTCATCCTGCTCCTGTTCAACGCGCACCACGGACCGCAGATCATCGTCCACTCCTATGGCTTCGGCGCCGGCCATCCCTGGGGCTATTTCGGGGCGCTGCTCGTCGGCGGCCTGCTCAGCGCGTATGTGATGTACGGGTTCGACACCGCGGGGACGCTGGCCGAGGAGACCAACGATCCGCGGCGCAACGCGCCGCCGGCGATCATCCGCGCCATCGGCGCGGCGGCGCTCATCGGCGGCCTCGTGATCCTGCTGGCGTCGATGGCCAACAAGCACATCCTCGACAAGAACGTCGGACTGCTCGGCCTTCCGTACGTCATGAAGCAGGCGTTCGGCAACACCGTGGGGAACTTCTTCCTCGCGGACTGCGCGATCGCGATCTTCGTCTGCTGCCTTGCGGTCCAGACGGCGACGATCCGAATGCTGTTCTCGATGGCGCGTGATAACCGCCTGCCGGCCGGGTCCGCCGTTGCCCGGGTCTCAGGTCACCGCAAGGTGCCGGTCGTGCCGGCCCTCGTGACCGGACTCCTGGCGCTGGTCCTGATGGCGATCAATGTGGGCAACCAGAGCGCGTTCCTGGTGCTGACGTCGCTGGCGATCATCATGTTCTATCTGGCCTACCTGGGCGTCACCGTACCCATGCTCATCCGCCGGCTGCGCGGCACGTGGCCGAGGCAGAACCACGGCCCGTACTTCTCCCTCGGCCGGTGGGGACTGCCCGTCAACATCCTGGCGGTGACGTACGGCGCGCTGGTGGCGCTCAACATCGCCTGGCCACGCAACTCCATCTACAACGCGGTCGGGACGCCGCACTGGTACTGGCAGTGGTCGCCCTTTTTGTTCGTCGGCGGAGTGGTGATCATCGGCACCCTGTACTACTTCCTGGTCCAGGTGAAGAAGTCGCCCGACGTGCTCGCGGAGCACCGCGCGCAGATCCCGGAGCTCCCCGGAGAGCACATACCGCTCGGCGAAGCGGCGCCGTGATCGGCACCGGCCACAACTGACATGGGATGACGCCGGAGGAAGCGCGGCAGGCCGCCCGCTTTCTCCGGGCGCATCCTCCGTTTGACGCGCTCGCGGCCGCCGAGGTCCAGCGCGTCGCCGCGTCCGCCGAGCTCGAGTCCCACGGTGCCGGCGACATCGTGTTCGCCGAGGGCGCCGACGCCGTGGCGCACCTGCGGGTGATCCGCGCCGGTGCGGTCGAGCTGGCCACCCGCGGCCGGGTGCTGGACGTCCTAGGGGAGGGGGAGGTGTTCGGCCATGGGTCGCTTCTATCCGGGCTGCCGCCCGCGTTCAGCGCCCGGGCGACCGAGAACACGCTCTGCTACCGGATCGCCGCCGATGAGGCCAGAGCACTGCTGTCGGCGCCCGCGGGCGTGCGCTTCGTGGTGCGCTCGCTGCTCGAGGAGCCGACCGAGCTGCACGTGCTGGCCCGCGAGCCGGCGGTCAACACGGCCGATCAGCCGGTGGGAAGCCTGGTGCGCGGCGACGCCGCCGTCTGCGGCCCTGAGACCACCATCCGCGACGCGGCGAAGCTCATGGGCGCGGGGCCGGGAACGGCGGTCGTCGTCGACCTCGGCCCGGAGGGGTTCGGGATCATCACTGACCGCGACGTACGGATGAAGGTCGTGGCCGGCGGGCTGAGCGGCGACGCGGCGGTCACCGCCGCCATGTCGGCGCCGGCCTACACCGCCACGGCGGACCGGCGAGCCGGGGACGTGCAGGCGGAGATGTTCGAACGTGGGTTTCGCCATTTCCCGGTGATCTCACCGACCGGGGGGATCATCGGCGTCGTCGAGGACGTCGACCTCGTCGCCCTGCGGACGCGGTCCTCGTTCTACCTGCGCCAGCGGATCGCCACCGCCCGCTCGGACGAGGAGCTCGTGACCATGTCGCGCGAGCTGCGCCCCATGGTCATCTCGCTCTACGACGCGGGGGTCGCCGCGGCCAACGTGATGGCGGTGTACGCGGTCTGCGTCGACGCGCTCACGCGGAGGCTGCTCACGCACGCGCTGGTTCGTCGCGGCGGCGTGGGCGCCGAGTTCGCGTGGCTCGCGCTGGGCAGCCAGGCCCGGCGCGAGGCGCTGCCCAGCTCCGACGTGGACAGCGCGATCGTATGGTTCGACGCGCCCGATGGCAACGGGGACGAGGCGCAGACGCGCGCGGCGCTGCTGGAGCTGGCCCGGGAGGTGATCGGTGGGATGCGGGCGTGCGGGCTGCGCATGGATGAGAACGGCGTCAACGCCGACGCGGCGCCGTTCGTGCGCTCGCTCTCGTCGTGGCAGCGGACGGCGCAGAGCTGGATGACCGACCCCACGCAGGAGAAAGCGCTGATCCTCACCTCGGTCATCGTCGACAACCGTCCCGTGTGGGGCCTGCACACCGGCTCGCCGCTGGCCGACACGTTCCGCCTGGCCGCCAGCTATCCGCGACTGCTGCGGATGCTCGCCCGGTTCGCGCTTTCGCACCGGCCGCCGACGCGGCGGTTGCGCGGTCTGGTCGTGGAGCATGGAGGCGAGCACCCGGGCACTCTCGATCTCAAGCACGGCGGGCTGGTCCCCATCCTGGACCTGGCGCGGTGGGGGGCGATGGCGGCCGGGGTGACGAGCGCCACCACCCCGGAGCGGCTGCGCGCCGCCGGCGAGGCGGGGACGCTCGCGCCGGATGACACCCGCACGTTGCGCGACGCGTTCGAGCTCATCAACAACCTGCGCCTCGAGCACCAGGTCGCGCAACTGCGCGAGGGCCGTCACCCCGATGACTTCATCGACCCCGAAGAGCTGAGCCCGCTCATGCGCGTTCAGCTGCGCCAGGCGTTCCGCGCGGTGGCGAGGATCCAGAAGCGGGTGGCGGCTGAGCTCGCCGTCGCCCCCGGGTAAGGTTGCCGCGTCATGCGCAACGATTGGAAGGCGTTCCGTCCCGCGATCTGGCTGGCGATGCTCGGGATCGCGGTCATGCTCGTCG
>CAWDFE010000037.1:0-26289 GCA_963801435.1 uncultured Actinomycetota bacterium | reverse complement strand
TCAGCCGGTCCCTACCTTCCCCCGCCGGCAGGCGGGCAACCATCCGAGTGCGACGTCCTCAGGGCTTCGCTGGCCGTTTCCATCCCGTGACTCCGGGTACTGGTGATGCGAACACCGCATTCGGAGTCCGCGCAGGGTGCGATGCACATCGGGTTTGGGAGGGAATCGATGGTCCAAGACGAACGTCCCGTCGCCGAACTGCTCAGGGAGCTCTCGGAGCAGACCTCGACGCTCGTACACCAGGAGCTGGAGCTGGCCAAGCTCGAGTTGGCGCAGAAGGGCGAGCGGGCCGGCATCGGCGCCGGCATGTTCGGCGGCGCGGGCCTGGTCGGCCTCTATGCGGTCGGCGCCCTCACCGCGGCCGTCGTCCTGCTCCTGGCGACGACGATGGCGGGCTGGCTGGCCGCGCTGGTGGTGGCGGCGGCATACGGGCTGCTCGCCGGTGGCCTGGCGCTCGCCGGCCGCTCGAAGATTCAGCAGGCCACACCGCCGGTGCCCGAGCAAGCAACCGAAAGCGTGAAGGAGGACGTGCGATGGGCGAAAACCAAGGCCCAGCAGGCGAGAAGGTAGGCAACGAGCGCGACCGCACGCCCGAAGAGGTCCAGGAGGACATCGAGCGCACGCGCACCGAACTGGGCGACACCGTGGCCCAGCTGGCCGCCAAGACCGACGTCAAGGCCCAGGCTCACCGGGCGGTGGACAACGCGAAGGCCACCGTCGCGAGCAAGTCGGCTGAGGTCAAGGGCACCGCCGGCACCAAGAAGGACGAGCTCGCCGCGTCGGTGCGAGAGGCGATGCCGCCCTCGGCCGATGCGGCACGACGCGAGGTGGTGAGCCGCGCTCAGGACCACCGGCTGGCCCTCGTCGGCCTCGTGGCGTTCAGCGCCGGTCTCCTGATCGGGAAACGGCGCTCCTGATGGGCCTCGCCTTCCGCCCTGTCGGAGTTCTCACCGGAATCCTGGCCGGGATCGTCGGTAAGAAGATCTTCGAGCTCGTCTGGCGGCTGATCGACGACGAGGACGCGCCCGAGGCCAAGTACCGGGAGATCACCATCGGCAAGCTGGCCGTAGCGCTGCTCATCGAGGGCGCGATCTTCGGCGTGCTCCGCGGGCTGGCCGACCATGGCGCCCGGCACGGCTTTGCCCGACTGACCGGGGAGTGGCCGGGCCAAGAGCGCCCCGACCCCGAGTGATTGCGGCACCGCATCAGGGTTAGTTGCCACTGCCATGGCAAGCGAGCAACATGGTCAGGCGGCGCGCAAGAACGTCAAGAAGGCGCGGGGCGAGGACTGAGCGTGAGCCGGCGGATGCGCAACCGCGCATCCGCCTAGCCACGCCCCCCACGCGAGCATTATCGCGGATTTCAGTACTGCTATCTACCGAATAATGGGTCTTAGTGTCAGATTGCTTACAAGACCCATCGACCTGGCCCCGGCAGGTTGATCTCCGCCCACACGCGGTATCCGTCCCGACGATCCTCACCCCAGCGTTCGCAGAGCGCCTCGACGATGCGCAGCCCCCACCCGCCGATCTCCTGGTCGGATGGCGGCGTGGGCCCCGCGTCGGAACCCGACAGCCCCGGGTCACGGACGCTGATGGTGAGCCGCCCGGCGTCCGAGGACGCGCGTACCTCCAGGGCATGATGCGGCCCGCCACCCGAATGCATGACCGCGTTGTTGACCAGCTCGCTGGCCACCAGCATCACGTCGCCCAGGATCCATCCCAGTCCGTCGAGCTGGCTGAGCTGCGCCCTCACCGCCGCCGACGCGCTTGGCGCGCACGGAAGCGTGAGCGCCATGAGCGTCTCGTCCGTACCCCGCATCTATGTCAACCACTACCCCCGCCTGCGGAAAAGTCACCGGAGACAGCGCTATCCGGAAGGCGGCCGGCGCTGCTGGAGTCGGGCCCGCTGGGGGTCGACGGTGTATCTCGGGTCTCGCGCCGACGCCATGCCCGCGGCGAAGATCCCGAACCGCGTCAGCGCCGACCCCGCCAGCAGCGCCCCCCCGGACAGCGCGGCCGCGAACCGATGACGGCGCGCCGCTGTCGCCGCGCCCAGCGCGCCGGCCACGGTCAGCGCCTTCGCCGCCTTCAGGCGCCGGCCGGCGGTCCCGGTGCGCATCGTCTCGGCCACCATCCCGAGGCGGCGCTCGAGTAGCTGCCCGGCCGCCAGCTCGCTCACGGCGCCCAGCACGGCGAGCCGCCGCGCCGGCTCGTTCTCGCGAAGCGGCGCGGCGAGGAGGCCGAACCCCGCCCCGGCGCATGCCGCCGAGCCCACGAACAAAAACGGCAGCTCGCGATGGCCCTCGTGCCAAGCGGGGACCGCGGTGTCGGCGATCAGCGCGGCGGTGTAGGAGGCCACGGCGGACCCGAGCAGCCCGGCGCCGGCGCCGGCCGCCCGCCCCGTGCGCGGCGCGATCCCGGTCAGCTCGCTGGCCGCGCTGGCGGCGTTCAGCGGCGCGTAGGCGAACAGGATCCACACGCCGACGCTCATCGGCGACGTCGGCTTGAACACCCGCAGCATGTTGAGAAACCGCGCGGGGCGGCCCAGGTCGTTGATGAGCGCGGCCAGCGAAGCGCCGATGGCGGTCGCGGCACACAGCTTGGCGCGCCGCGCCAGGCGCGGCCGCCCGCTGAGGTCGGCGCCGGCGGCCAGCAGCGATGACGCGCCCGCCAGGCCCCCCGCGAACAGGTAGCCGGCGATGTCGCGCTCGGCCCACACCGGCGGGTTGATGATCGAGTTGCCGTGGTAGGAGCGGCGCACGTCCCGGGTGCCCGCCGTGTCGCTCACCGGCTCGCCCCCACGAAGCAGGCAACTGTGCCGACGAGCATCGCGCCAGCCGCGACCCCGACGCGCTTCCACATCGCCGGCAGGTCGCGCGTGGTCACCACCGGGTCGGGCGGGAGCCCGTAGACCTCGGGCTCGTCGAGCAGGAGGAAGAAGGCGCCGTCGCCGCCCACGCCGTCCGCGGGATCGTGACCGTAGAGCCGGGCCTCGCTCACCCCTGCCTCGTGCAGCTGCTCCACCCGCCGGCCGGCCCGGTCCCGCAGCTCCTGCAGCTCGCCGAACTGGATCGAGTCGGTGGGACAGGCCTTGGCACACGCCGGCTCCTGGCCCACCTCCAGGCGGTCGTAGCACAGGGTGCACTTGAAGATGCGTCCGTCGTCCTCGCGCTTGTCCAACACGCCGTACGGGCATGCCGGCACGCAGTAGCCACAGCCGTTGCAGATGTCGGACTGGACCACCACGGTGCCGAACTCCGTGCGGAAGATCGCGCCCGTGGGGCACACGTCCAGGCAGGCGGCGTGCGTGCAGTGCTTGCACACGTCAGACGACATCAGCCAGCGGAAGCCGTCGTCGTCGCGCTGGAAGTTCGTGACACGGCCGCCGACCGGCACGCGCTGCTCGATGAAGGCGACGTGCCGCCACGTGTCGGCGCTCAGTCCCTCGGAGTTGTCGTGGGACCAGCCGGTCCAGTTCAGCCCGTCCTCGGGCACGCCGTTCCACTCCTTGCACGCCACCTCGCAGGCCTTGCAGCCGATGCACACCGACGTGTCGGTGAAGAAGCCCATGCGGGGCGGCGCACTCTCATAGCCGGCCTCCGTGGCCGGATCGCCGCCGCGGAGCATGATGTCCAGCATGCCGCCCGGGCCGCTCACGGGGCCATCCCGGTGCTCGCGGTGATCCCGGCGCGTTCGCGGTAGGCGCGCACGAGCGCCTCGCGCTCCGCGCCGCGCGGGCGCCGCCCCGGCTGGACGTCGACGGTCAGCACCTTGACCTCCTGAATGTGCGAGCTCGGATCCAGCGACATCGCCGACAGCTCGTTCATCGAGTCACCCCGCGCGTACCCGTTGGGACCCCAGTGGTAGGGCATCCCGATCTGATGCAGCGCGCGCCCCTCGATCTGCAGCGGTGTCATGCGGTCGGTGACCATGACGCGAGCCTCCACCACGCCGCGCGCGGACACGATCGTCGCCCACCCGGCGTGCTCGAGCTCCCGTTCGGCCGCGAGCTCGGGCGACACCTCGACGAAGAACTCCGGCTGCAGCTCGGCCAGGTAGGGCGTCCAGCGCGACATGCCCCCCGCCGTGAAGTGCTCGGTCAGCCGGTAGGTGGTGGCCACGAACGGGAACACGTCCGCGCCCGCCTCGCCGGGATCGGGGTGGTAGCGGTTGTTTTCGTGCTCGTAGACCTGACGCGACGGGTTGCGCTGCTGGCGGTGCAGCAGGTTGCGCACCGGGGAGTCCTGAGGCTCGTAATGCGTCGGCAGGGGACCCTCGGCCACCCCGGCCGGCGCGTAGAGCCAGCCGCGGCCATCGGCCTGCATGATGAAAGGGTCGGTGCCTGACAGCGCCGCTGGGCCGAGGGCGTCATCGCCGGGACGGTAGTCCGGCGGCTTGTCGGCCTCGAAGTCCGGGGTGTCGTGGCCCGTCCACTTACCCTGCTCGGCGTCCCACCACACCAGCGCCTTGCGCGCCGACCACGGCTTGCCGTCGGGATCCGCCGACGCCCGGTTGTAGAGGATCCGCCGGTTCGCCGGCCACGCCCACGCCCACTCGCCGCCGGTCCAGTTCTGCTCGCGGGCCGGCTTGCGCCGCGCCGTCTGGTTGACACCGCCGGCATAGCAGCCGCAGTAGATCCAACACCCGCACGACGTCGAGCCGTCGTCTGACAGCTGCGTGTAGGCCGACAGGAACTCGCCGTCGGCGCCCCAGCCGTTGATCTCGGCCAGGACGGCCGCGGCCTTGGGCTCATGCAGGGGGCCATGCGTCGGGTACTGCCAGGTGAGATCGAGCACCGGGCCATCCATGTCGTCGCGGGAGCCGGCCAGCCGCTCGCGGATCAGATTGCCCAGGTGATAGGTGAACCACAGGTCCGAGCGCTGCTCCTGACGAGGATGCACCGCCTGGTGATGCCACTGCACCATGCGCTGGGTGTTGGTGAACGTCCCGTCCTTCTCGGTGTGAGCCGCCGCAGGGAAGAAGAACACCTCGGTGGCGATGTCATCGGTGCGCATCTCCCCCGTCTCGATCTCGGGCCCGTCCTTCCACCACGTCGCGCTCTCGATCAGCGAGAAATCGCGCACCACCAGCCAGTCGAGCTTGGACATGCCCAGCCGCTGCATGCGGCTGTTGGCCGACCCCACCGCCGGGTTCTGACCGAACAGGATGTACCCCTTGACCGTGCCCGCGATCTGCTCCATCACCGTGTCGTAGGTGCTGTGGCTACCGGTCAGCCGCGGCAGGTAGTCAAAGCAGAAGTCGTTGTCCGCGGTCGCCGCCTGGCCCCACCATGCCTTGAGCAGGCTGACGGTGTAATCGCGCATGTTGCCCCAGAAGCCCTTGTCGGCGGCGTTACCAGCGATGAACTCATCCAGGTCCGCGTGAGCGTGGGCGTGCGGCATCGGGATGTAGCCCGGCAGCGTGTCGAACAGGGTGGGGATGTCTGACGAGCCCTGGATCGATGCGTGGCCGCGCATGGCCATCACCCCGCCGCCCGGCCGTCCCATGTTGCCCAGCAGCAGCTGCAGGATCGAGGCGGCGCGGATGTACTGCGAGCCGATCGTGTGCTGCGTCCAGCCCACGCCGTGGACGAACGCGGTGGTGCGCTCCCGCCCCGAGTTGGCCACGAACAGCTCGCACACCGTGCCGAACACATCGTGCGGGATTCCGCACACCCGCTCCACCATCTCCGGCGTGTAGCCCGCGTAATGGCGCTTGAGGATCTGCCAGACGCACCGCGGATGCTCGAGGGTCACATCGAGCTCGGGCGTGCCGCGCGCGTCGCCGCGGCGCTGGCCCTCTCCGTCCGGGCCTTGGCTGGGAAGGTTGCCCTCCTGGTCGCGCTGGCCGGCCGCGGCGGCCACGAACGCGTCGTCGTACTGCCAGCTTGAGGGGTCATAACCGCGCAGGTCGGGGTCCCAGCCCGAGAACAGGCCGTCCGCGCCGGCGTCCTCGAACTCCTCGCGGATGATCACCGGGGCGTTGGTGTAGTTCACCACGTACTCGCGGAAGTCCGACTCGGTGGTGAGGACGTGGTTGATGATCGCGCCCAGGAATACGATGTCGGTGCCCGCGCGCAGCGGGACGAACATGTCGGCCAGCGCGCTCGTGCGGCTGTAATGCGGGTCGACGTGGATGACCGTCGCCCCCCGCGCCTTGGCCTCCACCACCCACTGGAACGCCACCGGATGGGCCTCGGCCATGTTGGAGCCCTCGAGCACGATCAGGTCGGAGTTCTGCAGATCGCCGGGCAGAGTGCTGGAGGCACCGCGACCGAACGAGGTGCCCAGCCCCACGACCGTGGAGCTGTGGCACACGCGCGCCTGGTTCTCGACCTGGATGACGCCGAGCGCGGTCAGCAGCTTCTTGATGAGGTAGTTCTCCTCGTTGTCCAGCGTCGCGCCGCCGAGCGCGGCGATGCTCATGCACCGGCGTACCCGCTTCTCGTCGCGCTCCCACTCCCAGCCCTCGCGGCGCGTCGCGACGACCCGGTCGGCCACCATGTTCATCGCCGTGTCCAGGTCCAGCCGCTGCCAGTCGGTGGCGTGCGGCGGCCGGTACAGCACGTGCTCCTCGCGGGAGGCGCCGGTGGTCAGCTGCAGCGACGCCGAGCCCTTGGGGCACAACCGCCCGCGACTGTGCGGAGCATCGGGGTCGCCCTCGATCTGAATCACCGCGCCGTCCTTGACGAACACGTTCTGGGCGCAGCCGACCGCGCAGTACGGGCACACCGACTTGACCACTCGGTCGGCTGCCCGTGTGCGCGCCTGGAGCCGCTCGGACCCCCGTGACTTGGCCGCCGCGCCGCGCGCCAGCCGGTCGGCGCCCTGGAGCTGGCGCAGCAGGGGCCACGCAGGCAAAGGCGGCTTTGGCGGGGTCAGGACCCTCCCTCCCGCTCGCGGACCGCGCGGGCCCTGACCCAGGCGATGACCGTCTCGTCGCGGGTTGGATTGAACGCGCGCGGGTTGACGAGCTGCTGCGAGCTCCCGGGCAGCACCGGATTGGCGTGCAGCTCGTCAGGGTGCGGGGCGCGACTGCCGTCGGCGGGGAGGCCGGTGGCGATCATAAACGCCAACCCGGGCGCAATCCTGAGCTCGCGCGCGGCGGTCTGGACGGAATGGCCTGCGTCCAGCAGCTCGAGGACCTGCGCCCGGGTTGGCATCGCAGCCTGTGTCTGCCCCACTGTGGATGTCTCAAACACGAAAGGCACGCCCGGCGGTCCGACGCCGAACAGGGGCCGTGCGCCCGGTCAGCGCAGCGCCAGCAGACACACTCCGCCCAGCAGGCCCGCGCCGGTGGTCCACCAGGCGATGTAGTCCCCGACGTGGCCGGAATGCAACCCCCGCAGACTCACCACCGCACCCCGGCCGCCCGCGCGAAGCCGGTGGGGCAGACGGCGCAGCAACGGCCGGCCGAACAGCCCGGCGGCGGCCACGGCGAATGCCGCCAGCAGCGTCAGCACGCCGAGGATCACGTCAACGGTTTCCACGTGCGTGATCGGAGCCGGCGGCCAGCGCACGCTCTGGCCGTGGAGCACCCATCGGGCATAGGCCGGATGGTCGACGAACCGGGCCGCGGATCTCGCCACCCACGCGAGCGCTCCCGGAACCAGCCCGCCGACGACGCCGGCCGCCAGCAACACGCCGGGGACGATGAGCATCAGCGGCGGCGTGTGGTCGCGCTCCTCGCGCGTCTCGTCGACGCGCTCGTGAGCGGCGCGCGCCTGGCGGGGGTCGGGGCCCTGGCTCGGACCCCAGCCGTAGAACACGCGGCCGGCGACACGTAGCACGGCGCCGGCGGTGAGCGCCGACACGATCGCGAACACCGCGAGCAGCCACCCGAAGCCGGCCTCCGAGCCGGCGCTCTCGATCAGCCCCTTGCCCTGGAACTCCGTGAACGGCGGCGGCGCCGCCAGGAGGATCCCCCCGGCCACGAACAGCGCGCCCGCCACCGGCACCTCGCGCCCGCGGCCGTGCAGGTCGTACTCGTCCACGGTGCGGAAGCGGTGCAGGAGGATCCCGCAGATCATGAACAGAGCGGCCTTGGTCAGCCCGTGCCCGACGATGAACACCGCCACGCCCGCGAGCGCCTTGGCGCCGAGCAGCCCGACCCCGCACACGAACATGCCGACGTGGCCGATGGTGGAGAAGGCCAGCAATCGCTTGATGTGGCGCTGCAGCACGCACATCACCGCGCCCAGCACGGCCGTCGTCACTCCCACCGCCACCAGGATCGCGCGCACGGCGTCGGCGTGAGGGGCCATGGTGCCGGCGAACATGACCCAGTAGACGCGCGCAACCGCGTAGATCCCCAGCTCGACCATGACGCCCGAGAACAGGACGCACACCGGGACCGGGGCGACCGCGTGCGCGTCGGCGAGCCAGAAGTGAAGCGGCACCGCCGCCGCCTTCGTCAGGAAGCCGAGCAGCAGCAGGACCATGGCCACGATGACCAGGGGGTCGGCGTGATGGCCGTCGAGCACCGCCCCGATCTGCGCCATGTTGAGCTCGCCGGTGCGCGCGTAGAGCATCGCCACCGCGATGAACATCGCGTAGCCGCCGATGCTGTTGGTGATCGCGAAGTTGATGGCGCCCTGGATCGGCGCGCGCTCCTCGATCCGGTAGGCGGTCAGCCCGTAGGCCACCGTGCTCATCAGCTCGAAGAACACGACGAGGTCGAACAGGTCCCCGGTCAGGCAGAAGCCGACCATGCCCGCCATGAACAGCAGCATTAGACCGTGAAACAGCCCACCGATCGCGTCGAAGTAGCGCAGCGAGTAGACGAGCGCCGCCAGCACCATCACGCCGGCGAAGGCGGCGATGCCGGCGCCGAGCGGGTCGATCGAGAAGGCGATGCCGATCGCCACGCCGCGCTGGGGCCGCCAGCCCCCCATCCAGTAGGCGAACGGCCGGCTCCCGGCGTGAACGGCGAGCAACAGGCAGATCGTCACCGCGCTCAGCGCCACCACCACCGCCGTGGCGTCCTCGCACCAGCGCGGGGCCAGCGTCCCGACACTCACCAGCACGGGGGCGACCAGGAAGGGGATGACGACCGGCAGCGCGCTCAGGTGCGACACGACGATCAGTCGCGCAGGGCGCGCAGGTCGGCCGGGTCAACGCTGCCAAATCGCTTGTGAGCCTGGACGACCAGCGCGAGCAGCAGCGCGATCACCGTGGCCTCGATGACGACATCGGTGAGCACCAGCACCTGCGTGACGGGGTCGACCAGCCGCGACGTCGTGGGGATATCGGCGACGATCGGCGCCTTGGCTCCGTGCCGGTAGCCCACCCCCAGCAACACCAGATAGGTCGAGGACTGCACTACGGTGAGGCTGAGCACCGTCCGGACCAGGTTCTGGCTGGAGACCACCCCGTAGAGCCCGATCACGAACAGCCAGGCCGCCGCCGCGAACGGGGCGAAGCCCATCACAGCTCTCCGCGGCTGGCGAGCAGGTTCTGGTCGAGAAACTCGGTCCAGATGAGCAGGAACGCGCCCGTCACCTCCAGCCCCACCGCGATGCTGTTGAGCGGCATCATCCCGGCCGACAGCAGATGCCCTGACGTGCCCAGCGCCAAGAAGTTCTCCAGGTATGCCGAGGCGAAGATCAGACCGCCGAGGCCGATCGCTGCGTAAGCCGCCGCGCCGATCCCGTCCAGCGCCTCCAGCGCCCACCGCGGGGCGACGCGCTTGAGGGCGAGGTAGCGCCCGGCCAGCAGGATCGCCAGGGGCCCCGCGGCGAGTACGACTCCGGCCTGGAACCCGCCGCCGGGGGTCAGCGCCCCGTGCAGGGCCAGATACACCCCGAGGGAGACCAGCAGAGGGATGAGGATCAGCGACATGACGCGCAGCGCGTCGCTGGCGCCGGTGAACCGGTGGTCGTCGAGGCTACGGCGGCGCGGCTCGTCGTCCTCGTCGCGCAGGTGGCGCAGCAGCAGCGCCACCGCGGTCACCGAGGCGAACAGGATGAACTCCTCGCCCAGCGTGTCGAACGCCCTCAGGTCGAAGTTGAGCGCGGTCACGATGTCGGTCGCATGACGCCGCGCCGGCGCGAGGCGATCCACCAGCAGGCCATAGGCGCCGTGGAAGTCGCCGAACGGGGGCAGGCCGTGCAAGCCGATCACCAGAACCGCCAGCAGCCCCGTGCCGGAGCATCCGAACAGCAGCAGGCGACCGCGCCGGCTCACTTCCGGCCCTCCTCGTCGGACTCGCGCGCGGAGGCGTGGCGGGCGATCTTGCGCAGGGCCGCGAGGATGATCACCGGCGTGCCGACGCTGCCGACCACCAGTTGCGACAGAGCGACGTCCGGGGCCTGGAGCACGAAGAACAGCAACGTCAGCGTCAGGCCGAAGATGGACAGGACAAGCGTCTGGCGCAGCGGATCTGCGACGAACACGATCGCGGTCCCCGCCGCCACGACGAGCAACAGCGCGACCGCCTGCAGCGCCGTCACTTCTCCTCCTCCTCGCGGTGCTCCTCGATGCCCTCACGCCAGTCCCCGAACGCCCGCGCGCGCAGGCTGCGCGCGGTGGCGTGGACCAGGACCGGGCCGGTGAGGACGAGGAGCGCCCCGGTGAGCAGAGCCTTGTCGCCGATGAGCGAGAAGGACTCGGCGCACAGGATCGAGACACCGACCAGCAGCGCACCGAAGCCGGCGAGGCTGACGTAGTGCAGCCGGTCGAGCACGTTGCGCATCACGCTCACACCGATGACCGCGATCACGTCCAACGCCACCCCGGCGATGAGCAGGACGGTCGGAAGGGCATGACGCACGTCGCTCACGGATCGGGCTCCATCAGGCGCGCGAACGTGAGCGATCCCACGGTCGACAGCAGCGCCAGCACCACGGCGAGGTCGATGAACGGCTGGCGGCGAAACCCCTCGGAGAGGAGCATCAGCGCGGTGACGGCGAGCACGCTGGCCACCTCCACGGCCGCCAGGGCCGCCGCGGCACCGGCGAGAACCGCCACGGCCAGGCACGGCAGCAGCGCCACCATGATCACGAGCGCTGCGATCTCCCAGCGATTCACCCCAGCTCCAGCACGTCGAGCTGCTCGCGCCCGCCGCTGCGATGCAGCTGATGCACCAGCAGCAGGTCGCGCTCGCCATCGATGCCGATGACGATCGTATTCGGCGCCAGCGAGCCCAGCCCCTCGGCCAGCGCCCGGCGCCCCACGTCGCTGGACCCGTCGCCGCCGGCCCGGAACGGCACGGCGCGCAGCGAGCCGCGGTCCTCCCGGGGCGCCACGAGCTGCGCGATCGCCTGCCAGGACAACCAGGCGATCTGGCGGGGGATGCTCGCGATCACCCGGCCGCCCCGGCCCAGCCAGCGGGGCGACACCCGGGCCTCGGCGACGCCCTGGCGACGCGCCGCCTCATACGCCGCGCCGGCCAGGAGCGCCGCGCCGATTCCGGCGTACAGCTCGGGGAGGTCGACCGTGTCGATCAGCACCATGTAGAACGCGGCGCCGAGCGCGAAGCCCAGCCCCACGGCCGCCGGCGATCTCACGGCGCCGGTCCCATCACGCAGCGATCGCCTCTCACCCGGTCCGCGGCGCTCAGCGAATCAAGCGGAGGACGCTCGTCCACGGGCACGCGCACGACGGCGCCGTCCTCCCAGGGACGGAGATAGTGGCCGGCGGTGGCGCTGCGCGGACCGTCGAGCCTGCGCTCCACCGCCGCCAGGACAGCGAACGCCATCTCGCCCAGCGCCCGCAACGGCTGGTGACGGTTCTGCCTGGTGCCGAGATGGCATTCGGCCAGTCCCTGCAGCCCGCAGGCCCGCAACGCGTCGATGAGCACGGCCACCTCCACCCCATATCCCACGGGGAACGAGATGCTCGTCAGCAGCTCTCGGCGGGCGCCGAACTCCCCGGCCAACGGCTGGGCAAATCCGGCCAGCAGCGGGAAGTGCAGGTTGAGCAGAGGTCGCGCCATCACCTCGGTCACGCGTCCACCCTCGTGGGGCAGGTTCTGGCCTCCGGCGCGAAACGGACGGTCGAACGCCCCCTTGACCAGCGCCACCTGAGGCTCGTGGAGCAGCGGGCCGAGCAGCCCCAGGAGATGGTGGGGATGAGGATCCTCGGTGTCGGCGTCCAGGAAGCAGACCACGTCGCCCCGGCTGTGATGCACGGCCCGCCACAGGGCATCGCCCTTGCCCAGCGCCGGCCCGTGCTCGGACATGAGCTCGTCCTGCTCGAGGACGATCGCGCCCACCGCCGCCGCGCGCGCCGCGGTGCCGTCGCGTGACGCGGCGTCGATGACGATGACCTCGTCCGCCACGCCGGCGCGCACCGCCGGCGCGACCGTCGTCTCCAGGATCCCCTCGATGGTGCCGGCGCACTCCTTGGCGGGCAGGACCACCGACACCGACGTGGTCCGCTTGGCCGCGCGCAGGCCCTCGAGCGTGAACGCACCCGCCCGGTAGCGCCGCTGCTCGCGCCACGTCGACACGGCGAGGTCGACCGACAATCCGCGGCGAGCGCGCCCGTCGATGCGTGCCGAGGTGCGCACGCGCACGTCGGCGGGTCTGACCACCGGGATGCCGTGGCGCGCCAGCTTGGCGCCGAAGGCCTCGTCCTCCAGCGCCGCGCATCCGTCCAGGCCGCCCACTCGGCGGTAGACCTCGGCGGTCACCCCCAGGGACGCGCCGGCGAAGTGATGATGCGTCGGCCTCCGGCTCGCGCTCCACGACGTCCAACAGGCGCCGGCGCGCGTCGCGCTCCCGTCGCCGGTGCACCGCGCCGGGCAGGCGCTCGACGTCATCGGGGTCCAGCTCGATCAGGCCGGCGACCACCGTGGCCCCGCGCGCAAGATGGGCCAAGCTGGCGGGCCAGCCAATCCGCCGACGGCGTGGAATCGGCATCGGTGGTGGCGATCAGCCCGTCGCCGCACCCGAGCGCTTCGAGCCGCTCGGCGGCGGCGTCCATCCCCAGGCGTCGCGCCGGCCCCGAGCCGGCGCCCGGACCGTGCAGAACGGTCAGCGCCAGGCCCAGCCGCCGGGCGGCCGAACGGGCCACCGCCTCGGTCGCATCCGTGCAGGCGTCGGCCACGAGGATCGTCTCGAACGCCTCGGTTCCGACCGTCTGGCGCGCGAGCGCGCTCAGGCAGGCGGCGATGGTGTGCTCCTCGTCGCGCGCCGGGATGACGACCACGCTCACGGGGGCCATGGCGCCCCCCGGCGCGATGAGCTCGCGTCCGCGGTCATAGTCCTCGTCGTGCTCGTGGGTGAGGACCCCGCGATCCGGCCCTGCCGCCCATACCACGCGACGAAGGCGCCGTCGCCATCACGGTGCAGCCGGCTGCTGTCAAAGCCGTCGCCCCAGGCGGCGTACTTCAGCGTGCGCGACCCGATCGTGGACCAGAATCCGGGGACCTCGTCCCAGCCGGCGCCCACGCCCGCCGCGGTCTGGCCGGCGATCGCGCCCTGGCCCAGCGCGTCGCCCCAGTGCTCGACGCGCAGCGGCCGGCCGGCGGCGAGGTTGTTCGCCAGGCACACGTCGCCGGCGGCCAGCAGCCCGTCGCGGGCGGTGCGCATCGCGGCGCTGACCGGAATCGCTCCGCCCTCGAGCTCCAGGCCCGCCTGGGCCGCCAGCTCGGAGCGCGGCGCCACGCCGGTGGCCATCACGACCGCCTGACCCGTCAGCTGCTCGCTGGCGGTGCTGACCGTCACGGCGCCGTCCACATGCTCGATGTCCTGCACCGGCGCGCCGAGGTGCGTGCTGACCCCGGCTTCGGTCAGCCACTCCTGCAGGATCCGTGCCGGAGCCTCGCCCAGCCGGCCGCAGTTGGGCAGCACCTCGTCGCTGACGAGATCCACAGGGTGGCCGCGGGCGCGCAGCGAGGCGGCGATCTCGCAGCCGATGAAGCCCGATCCGATCACCACGGCCCGGGCGGCCTCCTCCAGCCGAGCGGTCAGCCGGTGCACGTGTTCGACGGTGCGGACCACGTGCACCCAGGGGCGGTCCGCCGCCGGGGACGGGAAGGCGGGTCGGTTCAGCGCCGGTGGCCAGCAGACAGGCGCCGTAGCCCAGCTCGCGCCCGCCCGACAGGAGCACCTGGCGCCCGCCGCCATCCAATGCGACCGCCCGGCCGGAGACGAGGTCGACGCGCTGCTCGTCCAGCCACCCCTCGTCCTCGAGCGGCAGGTCTTTCTCCGTGCTTTCTCCGCGCAGCAGCTCCTTGGTCAGCGGCGGCCGGCGGTAGGGCATGCGCCCCTCGTCGGCCACGATCGCCACCGACCCGTCGCCGCCCGCATCGCGGTAGGCACGGACGGCCGACAGGCCCGCGGGCCCGCCTCCGATCACCAGCAGCGCGTAGGGCTCGCTCACCGGCGCTCCAGGACGTCCAGCAGGTACTCGGGATGGCACTCGGTCTGCAGCGTGCGCAGCCACGGCTCGCGCCGCACCGCGTCATGGACGACGCTCGCGGTCAGCGGCCGCTCGGGCCCGGCGGGACGCCAGTGCACACAGACCAGCCGGCCCCCCGGCGCCATGCGCTGCTTCAGTGTCCGCATCGTCTGCGCCAGCCCTTCTGCGCTCAGGTAGTACAGCGTCTCTGACGCCACCACCAGGTCAAACCGGCCCTCCGGAAGATCCTCGGGGATGGCGCCGAGTACGGCGCGGGCCTGGGGGTGGCCGGCCAGCGCGGCGCGTGCCCGGCGCACCGCGGTGGCCGAGTAGTCGATCGTGGTCAGCCGCCGGCAGCGTGGCGCCAGCCGCGCGCTGAACACGCCGATCGACCCGCCCAGCTCCAGCGCATCCGCGAACGGCCCGGGCCCGCAGGCGGCGAGCGTCGCCGTGTACTTGGCCTGCTCGTAGGCGCTGCTGTGGTAGCCCCACGGGTCGGGATCGGCGCGGTACTCAGCCTCGAAGTGCTCGACGGCGGTCACAGCGCGCTCCCGTAGGACGCCAGGGCCTGCGCGCCGGCGGCGGCCAGGGCGGGGTCCAGGCGATGCTGCAACAGGAACAGCTCGAGGTCGCGCCGGGCACGGTCCAGCCGTCCGCCGGTGGCGAAAGGGTGCGACCCGCAGGCGCGCTCGGCCTCGGCGAGGATCTCCCGACCGGCCTGGGCGATCGCGGCCCGGGCATGTAGCGCGACCTCCGCCAGGTCGTCGGTGGCGCCATCCATGGCGCGCGCCGCCCGCTGAAGCCAGGCGGTGATCGTCTCCCGGGCGGTGAGCATCCGACCGACGGCGTGCTCCTGGAGCGCCTCGCGGTGCGGCCGCGCCGCCAGCGCGTCGAGCGCGCCGTCAACCGCGCAATCCGCCATTCCCGCCCAGCTGGCCGCCGTGCGCAGCGCGTCGCGTCCGAACCACGGCTGCTGTCCCAGGGCGCCCGGGCCGCCGAAACGGCCCAGGACCGGCGCGCGGTCGAAGATCACCCGGTGTGAAACCGACGCGCGCATCCCGGCCCCGCGATACCAGCGCTCGTCGACGACCACCGTGCCCGGGTCGGTGAGATCGACCCAGACGGCCACCGGCGCCGGCGCGTCGGGGTCGCGGGCCAGGATGAGGGCGCGGTCAAGGCCCCCGGCGCCCGAGCAGAAGGTCTTGACCCCGGTGAGGACCTCGCCGTCGCGCGCCGCCGCCACCGTCGCCGGCGCTCCCTCGTCCGGGCGCGGGTCCGCCGCCCCACACGCCGACGCGCAGCGTGCCGGCGCGCAGCGCCGCCAGCTCGCGGTCGCGCAGCGGCGCCGGTGCCTGGACCGCCAAGCGCTCGACGCCGTTCAGGTGCCCGTCCAGAATCCGCCCGATCGAGCCGTCGGCCCGGGCGACGCTGCGGACCAGCCCGAGCTCCGCGGCCGCCGCCGGCCGGTCGGCCCCCGGCTGCGCGTTCCAGGCCAGCGCGCCCACGGCCTCCAGATCTGCGATCGCCTCCTCGGGGAACGGCGGGACCGCGGCGCGATCGCGCTCGCCGGCGCCCGCCGCCACCCGCGCCAAGGCGTCGTCAAGGCTGGCCGCGTCGAGCTGAGGCGGGCTGGCGGTGCTCATCCGGCTGCGAGCGCCTCGAGGCGCAGACCCCGGTCGCGGGCGTGCGTGCCGACCAGCGCGACGTAGTGAAGCGTCGTGGCCGGACTGTCGCGCCGGGCTCCGGGCCCCAGGCCGTCATGGGCCAGCACGATGGCGCCGTCGGTGAGCGCGTCACGCGTGGCCTCGAACATCGCGGCGGCCGAGTCGCCCCGCCAGTCGTTGGTGTCGGTCGTCCACCCGACCAGCCGCAGATCGCGGTCACGGGCGATCTGCGTCGACCACGGCGCCATGTCGCCCCACGGGGTTCGCCAGAAGACCGGTGTGACGCCCACGCCGGCGAGGCGCCGCAGCGCCGCGTCGGTGTCGTGAGCCAGCCACGCCTCGTCGCGCTCGCTGTGGCGGACATGCTGATCGCAGTGCAGCCCGATCGCATGCCCCTCGGCCCGCATCCGCGCGATGATCTCGGCGTGCTCGACGCCACGCCCGGCGATCGGGAAGAAGGTCGCCCGCGCGCCCAGCGCCTGCAACAGATCGAGCAGCTTGGGGGTCCAGACCGGGTCGGGACCGTCGTCGAACGTGAGGGCCAGCGCCGGCACGGCAAGCCAATACCCAGGCCCACTGAGGCGTAACCCGCCGACAGCCGCCGGAAAACTTTTGGTGAGCGCTCGCGCCACGGGGCAAACGAAAGGTTCATGCGCATCGGCTATTTCCTCTCCAGCGAAGAATGGGGCCCGCGCGAGCTCGTCTCCCAGGCGATCCGCGCACGTGACGCCGGATTTCAGGCCCTCTGGATCTCTGACCACATCGCACCCGTGGAACGACAAGCAGGGGCACAGCCCCTTCGTGTGGACCACGATCGGCGCCATCGCACAGGCGGATCTCGGGCTGCCGGTGGCCACCGCCGTCGACCTGTCCGACCATGCGGATCCACCCCGCGATCATCGCCCACGCCGCCGCCACCGCCGCCGTCATGCTCGACGGTGAGTTCAGCCTCGGGGTCGGCTCGGGCGAGGCGCTCAACGAGCACGTCTTCGGCGATCGCTGGCCCGAGGCCACCGAACGCCTCGAGATGCTCGAGGAGGCGATCACGGTGATCCGCACCCTGTGGGCGGGCGGCGTGCAGTCACACCGCGGCCGTCACTACCGGTTGGAGCACACCCGCATTTACGACCTGCCCGCTTCCCTACCCCAGATCATCGTCTCGGGGTTCGGCCCCCGCGCGATCGACCTCGCGGCCAGGGTCGGCGACGGCTACGCCACGGTCGGCCCCGACGCCGAATCGGTCGCGCGGTATCGCTCCCAGGGCGGGACCGGCCCGGTCCAGGGCGGCCTGAAGGTCTGCTACGGCGATGACGCGGCGGCGGCACGGGCGACCGTCCACCGCCTATGGCCCAACGAGGCGCTGCCCGGTGAGCTGGCGCAGGTCCTCCCCACCCCGGCGCACTTCGAGCAGGCAGCGGAGCTCGTCACCGAAGAACTCGCGACCGCCGACCTCCCCTGCGGCCCCGACGTCGACGCGCACCTGGCGGCGATCCAGGCCTACGCCGAGGCCGGTTTTGACGAGCTCTACGTCAACCAGATCGGCTCCGATCAGGACCAGTTCTTCGCCGCCTACCGAGACGAGGTGCTCCCGCGGCTGTGACCGCCGCGATCGTCCGCTGGCCGACCGGCCCCGACGTCGAAAGTGTGCGCTGCGGGCGACCGGGGTATCCGGCTGTCAAGGCACTGGGGCCTCGTCCACGCCCACGCAAGGAGCTGACCCGCATGTCGCAAACCGTCGCCGCCTTCATGCTCGATCGTCTCAGGCAGTGGGGCGTCACCCGTATCTACGGCTACCCGGGCGACGGCATCAACGGCCTGCTCGGCGCCTTTCACGAGTACGAGGACGACATCGACTTCATCCAGACCCGCCACGAGGAGATCGCGGCGTTGGCCGCCTGCGCGCACGGCAAGCTGACCGGCGAGGTCGGGGTGTGCATGGCCACCTCCGGCCCCGGCGCCATCCACCTACTCAATGGGCTGTATGACGCCAAGCTCGACCACGCTCCGGTGGTGGCCATCGTCGGCCAGCAGGCCCGCATGGCGCTGGGATCCAACTTCCAGCAGGAGGTCGACCTCACCAGCTTGTTCAAGGACGTGGCCAGCGAGTTCGTGCAGGTCTGCATGGCCCCCGAGCAGGCCGCTCACCTGATCGACCGCGCCATGCGCATCGCCAAGGCGACCCGGTCGGTCACCTGCGTGATCGTGCCCAACGACATCCAGGAGGCCGAGTACTCCGAGCCGCCCCGCGCCCACGGAGCGGTCCCGTCGTCCGTCGGGTTCCTCGAGCCGGTGATCCGCCCCCGGGACGCTGACCTGCAGCGCGCCGCCGACCTGCTCAACGGCGGCGAGCGGGTGGCGATGCTGATCGGCCAGGGCGCCATCGGCGCCGAGAAGGAGGTGCTGGAGGTCGCCGAGCTCCTGGGGGCCGGTGTGGCCAAGGCGCTCAATGGTCGCGCCGCCGTCTCTGACGACGTCCCCTTCGTCACCGGCTCCATCGGCCTGCTCGGATCCAAGCCGACCTACGAGATGATGGACGGCTGCGACACCCTGCTGATGGTCGGCTCAAGCTTCCCCTATTCGGAGTGGCTGCCCGAGTCGGGGCAGGCGCGCGGCATCCAGATCGACATCGACCCGCGCCTGATCGGTATGCGCTACCCGATGGAGCTCAACCTCGTCGGCGACAGCGCCGAGACCCTGCGCGCGCTCATCCCGCTGCTGCAGCGCAAGCAGGACCGCGGCTGGCGCGAGACGATCGAGCACAACGTCACGCGCTGGTGGGAGATCCTCGACGCCCAGGCCCACGAGACCGCCGAGCCGCTGAACCCGCAGCTGCTGTTCCACGAGCTCAGCAAGCGGCTGCCCGATCAGGCCATCCTCACCAGTGACTCGGGCTCGTCGACTGACTGGTGGGCGCGCCACCTGCGGATGCGCGCCGGCATGAAGGCAGCGCTGTCGGGCAACCTGGCCAGCATGTGCCCCGCCGTGCCCTACGCGCTGGCGGCCAAGTTCGCCTACCCCGACCGGCCGGTGATCGCCGCGATCGGCGACGGCGCCATGCAGATGCTCGGCAACCTCGCGCTCATCGACATGGCGCACTACCAGGACCGCTGGCCCAACCGCCAGCTGGTGGTGCTGGTGCTGCACAACAACGACCTCAACCAGGTCACGTGGGAGCAGCGGGTCATGTCCGGTGACCCCAAGCTCGAGGTCTCCCAGACCCTGCCCGACTTCCCCTACGCGCGCTACGCCGAGCTGATCGGTCTCAAGGGGATCCGGGTCGACACCCCCGAGGCCGTCGGCCAGGCCTGGGACGAGGCCCTCGCCGCAGGCGGGCCCGCCGTGATCGAGGCGATCACCGACCCCGAGGTGCCGCCGCTGCCCCCGCACATCACCTTCGAGCAGGCCCAGGAGCTCGCGCACGCGTTGCCGGGTGACCCGGCACGCGGCCGGATCATGCGCAACGCGCTCAAGGGCAAGATCGACGAGCTGGTCCACCGCTGAATGCGGTCCCGCCCACCCCTTCCATCGCGCTCGCCCGCGCGTCCCGGCGCTGGGCGGGCCGTCGATCTCGCCCGAGTTCTCGGCGGTCTCGGCGGTCCGCGCGGGCCGCTCAAGCGCTGGCTGTGGAACCTGCGGGCCGGCCGTATGCAGAAGACGCTCGCCGCCACGGCGGCGCTGAGCGGTCTGCCGCTCGGCCTCGAGATGTACCTCGAGCACTACAAGGGCTCGTTCGGAGATATCTGGATGTGGAGCCCGATCGTCACCAGCCCGCTGGTCAGCGCCGCCGGGGTGGCCGGCATGCGGTCGCCCGCGGCGGCGCGCACGATTCTGCCCGCCACCGGGGCCTTGTATGCCCTGAACGGGCTCATCGGCACCTACACGCATCTACGAGGCGTCGCGCGCAAGCCGGGCGGGTTCTCCGAGCCCACCTACAACCTGGTCATGGGCCCCCCGCTGCTGGCGCCGGGGTCGCTCATCCTCGTCGGCGCGATCGGCGTGCTGGCGGCGATCGTCCAGCGGGAGCGCTGACGGTGGCCCTCGACTTCCGCCGCGCCGACCACCTCCCGCACCGCGGTGTGGATGGGCAGGCGGGCGATCCCTACGAGCTGCCGCGCCAGCGCCGCGGCCGTACCCCGCAGATGCACGGCCGCTACCCCGACTTCGACGTCCTCGAGCAGGCCGGCCATTGGGATCCGGTCACGCGAGAGCTCGTTCTGCGCCGCGTCCACGAGATTCCCGAGATCCGCTTCTTCTCCGCCGCCGAGGCGGCCACCCTCGGGGCGCTGTGCGACCTGCTGACCGCGCAGGACTCAGAGCCGCGGATCCCGCTCATCAACTACATCGACGAGAAGTACCACCACGGCGATCTCGACGGCTTCCAGTTCGAGGACATGCCCGACGATTGCGACGCCTGGCGGCTGGTTGCCCGCGGACTGGACGAGCAGGCCGCCGAGCGAGCCGGCGCCGCGTCGTTCGCGACCGCCGACGCCGACGTGCGCCTCGCCGTCGTCGCTGACTTCGCCGACGGCGACCTGCACGGCGGGGCATGGGAGCAGCTCAACGTCACGCGCGCGTTCGGCCTGGTGATGCGCGTCGTTCTGGCCTGCTTCTACTCCCATCCATGGGCCTGGAACGAGATCGGCTTCGGCGGACCGGCCTACCCGCGCGGCTACAGCCGCTTCGGCAGTCCCGACCTCCAGCGCGCCGAGCGCGAGACCTGGGAGGGCGCCGAGCACTTTGACCGCGACCCGGTCAGCGGCGAGCGCGAGCCGCCTCCGCGATGAGCCTGGCCGGCAGCCTCATCAAGGGCATCACCCGGATGCCGCCCGACAACGACTCGCCCTGGCTGCTTCACCCCCACCGCCGCGGCCTGCAGAACCTTGACCGAATGCGTCGCTACGCGCCCTCTGACACGGTCGACCTCGTCATCGTCGGCGCCGGCGCCGGTGGCGTCACCCTCGCCCAGCGGCTCGCGCGCGCGGGCTGGCGAATCGTCATCCTCGAGCGCGGTCCCTTCTGGGATCCCGACCGCGACTGGGTCTCCGACGAGAAGGGCGCCGCCCCCATCTACTGGACCGACAAGCGCATCATCGGCGGCGAGGACCCGGTGGAGATGGGCAAGAACAACTCCGGCGTCGGCGTCGGCGGCTCGATGACCCATTTCGCGGGCTACGTCCCGCGCTTGCATCCTTCCGACTTCGAGGTGCACAGCCAGGACGGCGTCGCCGTTGACTGGCCGATCTCCTACGAGCAGCTCAAGCCCTCCTTCGAGCGCGTCGAGCGCGAGCTGCCGGTGGCCGGACAGGACTGGCCGTGGGGCGATCCCCACACCTACCCCCACGCCCCCCACCCCATCTCGGGCGCCGCGGCTGTGGCCTGGCGCGGCGCCGAGGACTGTGGCATCGAGATGCGCGTCGGGCCGGTGTCAATCGCCAACGGGCGCTTCGGCAACCGGCCGCATTGCATCTACCGCGGCTTCTGCCTGCAGGGCTGCAAGGTCAACGCCAAGGCCAGCCCGCTCATCACCCACCTTCCCGACGCCATCGAGCACGGCGTCGAGGTCCGCGCCGACGCGATGGCCGTCCGCGTCGAGATCGACGAGGGCAGCGGCGACGCCACCGGCGTCACCTACATCCAAGACGGCGCCACGCACTTCGTCCGCGCCGACGCCGTCGCGGTCTGCGGCTACGCCATCGAGACCCCGCGACTGCTCCTGCACTCCACCAGCCGCCGCCATCCCGACGGGCTGGGCAACCAGCACGACCAGGTCGGCCGCTACGTCATGGTCCAGGGCGCCACCCAGGTCGCCGGCCGCTTCCCCGAGGACCTGCGCATGTACAAGGCGCCACCTCCCGAGGTATCCAGCGAGCAGTTCTACGAGACCGACGAGCGCCGGGGCTTCGCCCGGGGGTTCTCGATCCAGACCGTCTCGCCGCTGCCCATCGGCTGGGCCGAGCATGTTCAGGGCGACGGCCACTGGGGCCCCGCGCTGCGCGCGTACATGCGCGACTACAACCACTGGAGCGTTCTGGGGGTCCTGTGCGAACTGCTGCCCCAGGCCGAGAACCGCGTCACCCTCGCCGACGAGAACGACGCCGACGGGATGCCGGTGGCGAAGTTCACCCACTCGATGTGCGACAACGACCGCGCCAACATCGCGTACGCCACCCAGACGATGCAGCGCATCTGGGAGCACGCCGGCGCCCAGGACATGCTCACCATCGACCGCTTCGCCCACCTCGTGGGGGGCGCCAGGATGGGCTTCACCTCCCAGGACAGCGTCGTCGACTCCTCGCACCGCGTCTGGGGGGTTGACAACGTGTTCGTGGTCGACGGCAGCGTGCTGCCCACGCAGGGCGCCGCCAACCCGGCGCTGGTCATCATGGCGCTGGCCGACCGGTGCGCGCGCCTGCTCGCCGGCAAGCGGGTGACGGCGTGAGCGCCGTGCCACGGCGGCGAGGTCGTGGTCGTCACCGGCGCCTCCGGCGGCGTGGGCCGAGCCACCGCGCATGCCTTCGCGAGGCGTGGCGCGCGGATCGCGCTGTTGGCCCGCGGCGCGAAGGGTCTCGAGGACTGCCGTCGCGAGGTCGAGGCGCTCGGCGGACAGGCGCTGTGCGTGCCCACTGACGTCGCCGACCACCGCCAGGTCGAGGACGCCGCCGTCCGCACCGAGGCCGAGCTCGGGGCCATCGACGTCTGGGTCAACGACGCCATGGCGACCGTGTTCGCCGCCTTCGCCGACGTGACCCCCGAGGAGTACAAGCGCGCCACCGAGGTCACCTACCTCGGCGCCGTGTACGGCACGATGGCCGCCCTGCGGCGGATGCGAGCACGCAACTCCGGGACGATCGTCCAGGTCGGCTCGGCGCTCTCCTACCGGGCGATCCCGCTCCAGGCCGCCTACTGCGGCGCCAAGTTCGCCATCCGCGGGTTCACGGACTCGATCAGGACCGAGCTGCGCCACGACCGCAGCGCCGTCCACATCACGATGGTCCAGCTGCCCGGCGTCAACACCACCCAGTTCAACTGGTGTCGCTCCAAGCTGCCCGACCATCCCCAGCCGGTCCCGCCCATCTACCAACCCGAGATCCCCGCCGAGGCGATCTACTGGGCCGCGCACCACCGACGCCGCGAGCTGTGGGTCGGCTACAGCACTCTCCAGGCGATCATCGGCACCAAGCTCTCGGCGCTCGCCGGTGACATCTACCTCGCGCGCACCGGCATCTCCGGTCAGCAGATGGCAAACCGGCCCGTCCCCCCGGCCGGCCCGACAACCTGTTCGAGCCCGTCGAGAGCAAGGCGGCCACGCACGGCATCTTCGACGACCAGGCCACGCCGCGCAGCCCGCAGCTGTGGCTGTCCATCCACCGCCGGGCCCTCGGCGGCGCGGCGCTGGCCGCGGCCGCCGCCATCGGCGCGGGTGTGGGCGCCGTGCGGCGATGAGCCCACCGCACGCGCCCGTCGGCGAGGTACGCGCCGCGGCGTACCGCGTGCCCACCGAGCAGCCCGAATCCGACGGGACGCTTGAGTGGGAGGCCGTCACCGTCGTGATCGCCGAGGTTGACGCCGCCGGTCACACCGGGCTGGGCTACACCTATACCGACGCCGGCGCCGCCGGGCTGATCGACGGGACGCTGGCCGGCGCCGTCCGCGGCCGCGACGCCATGGCCATCGGCGGCGCGTGGTGGTCGATGGTCGGCGCGATCCGGAACCTCGGGTGGCCGGGCCTGAGCGCAACCGCGATCTCGGCGGTGGACGTAGCCCTGTGGGACCTCAAGGCCAAGCTGCTGGGGGTGAGCGTGGCCGACCTGCTCGGCCGCGCCCGGGACGCGGTGCCCGATCTACGGGTCGGGGGGATTGACCTCCTACCCGGAACCCGAGCTGTGCCGTCAGCTGGCCGGGTGGGTGGCGGAGGGGATCCCGCGCGTGAAGATGAAGGTCGGCCGCGATCCCGGCGCCGACCTCGCGCGCGTCCGGGCCGCGCGCGAGGCGATCGGCGAGGACGCTGAGCTGTTCGTCGACGCCAACGGCGCCTACTCGCGCAAGCAGGCGCTGGCCCTGGCCGCAGCCTACCAGGAGGCCGGCGTCACCTGGTTCGAGGAGCCGGTCTCGTCCAACGATCTGGACGGGCTGCGCCGACCCGCGACCGTGCTCCCGCCGGCATGGACGTCGCCGCCGGCGAGTACGGCTATGACCCGGGCTACTTCCGGCGCATGCTCGACGCCGGCGCCGTCGACGTGCTCCAGGCCGACGTCACCCGCGCCTGCGGGATCACCGGCCTGCTGGACGTCGGGCGCGCTGTGCACCGCGCACGAGCTGCCGTTCTCGGCGCACTGCGCCCCCCAGATCCACGCGCACGCCGGATGCGCGATCGGGCCGCTGCGCCACTGCGAGTACTTCCACACCCACGCGCGCGCGGAGCGCATCCTCTTCGACGGCGTGCTGGCCCCGGGGACGGCGCGCTGACCCCGGACCCGGCGCGGCCCGGTCTGGGAATCGAGCTCAAGCGCGACGACGCCGAGCGTTACCGGCCGTGAGACCGCCGACCCGCCGGCCGCCGAGCATCGGCGTCCCGCACGTGCTGCGCGAGTACGCGCTGCTGGCCGACGGCGAGCGCGGGATCGTGGATGGGTCCGCGCGGCGACTACCGCTGGATGTGCTTTCCGCGATGGGACTCCGACGCGTGCTTCGCCTCGCTGATCGGTGGGCAGGGCATCTACTCGGTCACGCCGCGCAGCCGCTTCGTGTGGGGCGGCTACTACGAGCACGGACTGATCTGGCGCAGCCGCTGGATCACGGACGACGGCGGTGGAGTGCCGGGAGGCGCTGGCGCTGCCCGTCCACACCGCGGCGCGCCGTGATCCTGCGACGGGTCGTGGCCGTCGAGGGACCGCCCGCGTCGCGTCGTCCTCGATCTGCGGGCGCGCTTCGGCGCCGAGCCGCTCAAGCGGTTGCGCCGTCCGACGATGGGACGCTGGACTGCCCGGCTGGCCCGACGCGGATGCCTGGACGCGGCGCCGGCGACGCCGCAGCGGTCGCCGACGGGCACGGGGCAAGCCGCTTGCTGATGATGCATCGAGCCCGTCGGAGGGGAGACCCACGACCTCGTGCTGGTGCTCGACCTCGACGGCGACGGCGAGCCGCCCGACCCCGACCACGCCTGGAGCGCGACCGAGGCGGCGTGGTCAGAGCGGCTACCGGAGCTGCCCGACGTGCAGGCGCGCTGCGCGATGCCCGCCACGCCTATGCCGTGCTGCAGGGACTGACCAGCGGCGGCGGCGGCATGGTCGCCGCTGCCACGATGTCGCTGCCCGAGCGAGCCCGTGAGGGCCGCAACTACGACTACCGCTACGTGTGGATCCGCGACCAGTGCTTTGCCGGGCAGGCGGTGGCCAAGGCGGGCCCGCTGCCGCTGATGGACGACGCGGTGCGACTTCGTCACCGACCGCCTGCTCGACGACGGCGCGCAGCTCACGCCCGCCTACACGGTCGACGGCGACCCGGTGCCCGACGAGCGCACCTTGACCTGCCCGGGCTATCCGGGCGGCGCCGACGTGGTCGGCAACTGGGTCAACCACCAGTTCCAGCTCGACGCCTTCGGCGAGGCGCTGCTGCTGCTCGCCGCGCCGCCGACCACGACCACCTCGACGCCGACGGCTGGCGGGCCGCCGAGATCGCCGCCGCCGCGATCGAGCGCGCTGGCGCGAGCCCGACGCGGGCGTCTGGGAGCTCGAGCCCGACCCCTGGACCCACAGCCGGCTGATCTGCGCCGCCGGGCTGCGGCGGATCGCCGCGCACCAGCCATCGACCGGGCGCCGCCGATGGCTGGCCCTGGCCGACGCGATCGTCGCCGACACCGCCGTCACGCGCTGCACCCCTCAGGGCGCTGGCAGCGCTCCCCCGGCGACGCCGGCGTCGACGCCGCGCTGCTGCTGCCCGCGATCCGGGGCGCCATCCCGGCCGACGACCCCCGCTCGATCGCGACGCTGGAGGCGGTCGACGCGCGAGCTCACCGAGGACGGCTACTGCTATCGCTACCGTCCCGACGAGCGGCCGCTGGGCGAGGCCGAGGGCGCCTTTCTGATGTGCGGCTTCCTGATGTCGCTGGCCTACGCCCAGCAGGGCGACGCGGTGCGCGCGACGCGCGCTGGTTTGAGCGCAACCGCACAGCCTGCGGGCCCGCCGGCCTGCTCTCCGAGGAGTACGACGTCGTCCAGCGCCAGCTGCGCGGCAACCTGCCCCAGGCCTTCGTCCACGCGCTCCTGCTGGAGTGCGCCC
>CAWDFE010000036.1:0-103344 GCA_963801435.1 uncultured Actinomycetota bacterium | reverse complement strand
TGGAGTCGCGCGACTTCAACTCCTACGGGTCGCGCCGCGGCAACCACGAGGTGATGATGCGCGGCACCTTCGCCAACATCCGCCTGCGCAACCGACTCGCGCCGGGAACCGAGGGCGGCGTGACCAAGTACCTCGGGGGAGATGGCGAGGAGCAGATGTCGATCTACGACGCCGCCATGCGCTACATCGAGCAGCACATCCCGCTCATCGTCCTCGCCGGCACGGAGTACGGCTCAGGCTCGTCGCGCGACTGGGCGGCCAAGGGCACGCGCCTGCTCGGCGTGCGCGCGGTGATCGCCCAGAGCTTCGAGCGCATCCACCGCTCCAACCTGGTCGGGATGGGCGTGCTCCCGCTGCAGTTCTCCGAAGGCGAGTCGGTGGAGTCGCTGGGCCTGACCGGCCAGGAGAAGTTCACGGTCACCGGCATCGCCGATGCCGATGAGGTGCCGCGCACGCTGACCGTCAAGGCCGACGACAAGGAGTTCGAGGTCACCGTGCGGATCGACACGCCCAAGGAGCAGGTCTACTACCGCCACGGCGGCATCCTCCAGTACGTGCTCAGAGAGCTGCTCCACTAGATTCCCCGCCATGGCGACTCCTGACCTGCTGCACCGGCTGCTCGTCGCGGCCGGCCCATCCGGGCGCGAGACGGCGCCTGCCAAGGCCTGGCGCGACGGGTGCGCCGCCTTCTCAAACGACGTGCGCGTCGACGCCGTCGGCTCGTCCATGGCGCGCGTGCCGGGGACCGCCGACGGTCCGACCCTCGCCGTGATCGGCCACATCGACGAGATCGGCGTGCACGTGACCCACATCGAGGAGGACGGCCATCTGCGCTTCGGCGAGGTGGGCGGCTGGGACCCGATCGTGCTCGTTGGCCAGCGCCTGACGATTGCCGCGCGCGGGGGCGACGTGCCGGGCGTGATCGGCCGCAAGCCCGCCCACCTCATCAAGGCCGACGAGCGCGACCGGGCGCCCAAGATCAAGGATCTGCACATCGACATCGGCGCCAAGGACGGCGACGAGGCCAAGGACATGGTGCGGGTCGGCGACGCGGGCGTGATCGACGTCGCGCCGATCGAGCTGCCCAACGGCCGGCTGGTCTCCCGCGCGCTGGACAACCGGGTCGGCTGCTACGTCGCAGCCGAGGCCGCCCGGCTGGTGGCCGCAGACGGCGGCGCCCCCGGCGACGTGGTGGCCCTTGCGGTCACCCAGGAGGAGACGAGCTTCGCCGGGTCGCGGACGAGCGCCTTCGCGCTGGAGCCCGACGTGGCCATCGTCGTGGACGTCATCTTCGCCACCGACCAGCCCGGGATCGAGCTGGGGCCGATGACCAAGCATCCGCTCGGGTCCGGGCCCGTCATCGCGCGCGGGACCTCGCTGCACCCGCGCGTCACCGATCTGCTCATCGACCTCGCGGAGGAGCACGAGCTCCCGTTCACGCTGGAGTCGCTGGGCCGGGCGACGGGCACCGACGCCGACGCGGTGCACGTCAGCCGCGCCGGCGTGCCCACGGGGATCGTGTCAGTCCCGCTGCGCTACATGCACTCCCCCGTGGAGCTGGTGTCGCTGGCCGACATCCAGGTGGCCGCCGAGCTCATCGCCGCGTTCGCCAAGCGGCTGGAGCCCGGCATGTCGTTCGAGCGGTAGCCGGGCAGTGGCCGCCGACGCGCGACTGCTGCTGCTGTTCGACATCGATGGGACGCTGCTCAGCCGTGCCACCAGCGCGCACAGCGAGGCTCTGCACGAGGCGCTGAAGCAGGTCCACCACGTCGATACGCGCTCACGCCGCATGGACATCGCGCCCGCCGGGCGCACCGATGGGGAGATCGCGCGTCTGCTGCTGCTCGGCGCCGGGGTCTCGGCCGTCGCCATCGACGAGGGCGCCGCCGCCGTCCGCGAGGCGTGCTGTGAGGCGTTTGCGCGTCTGTGCCCACCCAGCCTTGCCGACAAGGTCATCCCCGGCATCCCTGACCTGGTGTCGTGGCTGGCCGGGCGCGATGACGTACGGCTGTCCCTGGTCACCGGAAACTATGAGCCGGTGGGGCGGCTGAAGCTGTCCCGGGCCGGGCTGGGGCGCCACTTCCCCTCGGGACAGGGCGGCTTCGGCTCTGACTCCGAGGATCGCGCCGCGCTGCCCGGGATCGCCCGCAAGCGTGCCGGGCACGACGGCGTATCGCATCCGCGCACGCGCGCGATCGTGATCGGCGACACGCCCCGCGACATCGCCTGCGCCCACGCCGACGACCTTCGGTGCTTCGCGGTCACCACCGGGCCCCACGAGGCGGCCGAGCTGTCCGGCGCCGACGCGGTCGCCACCGACTCCGCACAGCTGCGCGAGCTGATCGAGGCCGAGCTGGCCGCTTAGGGCTTGGGCGTGGGGAACTGGGAGCGCATCATCAGATCCCAGACGCGGTCCGGCGTGATCCGCCGCTGGCCGATGAGCAGGTGGGCGCTCGGCGTGATCACGTAGCGCGGCTTCGGTCGCTTGGCCGTGAGTGCCTTGGCGATCGTGTCCGCCACCGCCTCGGGGGCGCCGCCCAGCCTCGCCATCGGTCCCTTGTAGGCGTCGGCGGTCGTCTTGGCGACGTGCCGGTTGAAGTCCGTATAGGGCCCATCGGCCTCGGCGGCGGCGTCGACCGATCCCGCCGCCACCTCGCCGAAGTTGGTGGTGATCAGGCCGGGCTCAACGAGGACCACGTGGACCCCGAACCCGCGGACCTCGAAGCGCAGCGCGTCGGAGATCGCCTCCACCGCGTACTTGGTGGCGTGGTAGATGCCGCCGCCGGGGAAGGTCAGCCGGCCCCCCATGGAGCCGATGTTGACGATCGTCCCCTCGCCGCGCTCGCGCATGCCGGGCAGGGCGAGCTGGCACATGCGGATGAGGCCGAACACGTTGGTCTCGAACTGGCGGCGCACATCATCGAGCGGGACGCTCTCCACGGCGCCGGACTGGCTGTAGCCGGCGTTGTTGATGAGGACGCCGACGGCGCCCTCGGCGTCGGTCACCCGCTGCACCGCGGCGCTCATCGAGTGCTCGTCAGTGACGTCAAGCGCGAGGGTTATGGCCCCCTTGGCGGCGAGCCCGGCGATGGAGTCCGGGTGCCGCGCGGTGGCGTACACCGTGTGGCCGTCCCTCAGCAGCCGCTCCGCAGTGGCATACCCGATGCCGGAGGAGCAACCGGTGATCAGGACCGGACCCGTGGCCACGGCTCCTAGTTTCGCACGAGCTTCTTGTAGGTGATGCGGTGGGGGCGGTCGGCCTCCGCGCCAAGCTGCTCATGGCGGAAGCTTTCGTAGGCCTCGAAGTTGCCCTCAAACCAGCGCACCTGGCTGTCGCCCTCGAACGCCAGCACGTGGGTGGCGATCCGGTCCAGGAACCAGCGATCGTGGGAGACGACCACCGCGCAGCCCGCAAACGCCAGCAGGGCCTCTTCGAGCGCCCGCAGCGTGTCGGTGTCCAGATCGTTGGTGGGCTCGTCGAGCAACAGCAGGTTGCCGCCCTCACGCAGGAGCTTGGCCAGGTGCAGGCGGTTGCGCTCGCCGCCCGACAGCTTGGCCACCTTCCTCTGCTGGTCGGTGCCCTTGAAGTTGAAGCCCGCGGTGTAGGCGCGGCTGGCAACGGTGCGGTCGCCGAGGGTGATTTCGTCCAGGCCGCCGGAGATCTCCTGCCAGACGGTCTTCTCGGGGTCCAGCGCGTCGCGCGACTGGTCGACGTAGGCCAGCTTCACGGTGTCGCCAAGGCGCAGCGTCCCCTCGTCAGGCTGCTCCTGGCCGGTGATCATCCGCAGCAGCGTCGTCTTGCCGGCGCCGTTGGCCCCGATGACGCCGACGATGCCGGCCGGGGGCAGCTTGAAGGTGAGGTCGTCGATGAGCAGCCGGTCGCCGTAGCCCTTGCGGACGCCGTCGGCCTCGACGACGACGTCGCCCAGCCGGGGACCGGCGGGGATGTGGATCTGGACCTGGTCGAGCTTGACGTTGCGATCCTGGGCCAGCAGCGCCTCGTAGGCATTGAGCCGCGCCTTGGGCTTGCCACGTCGCGCCGACGCGTTCATGCGCACCCACTCCAGCTCCTGCTGGATCGTGCGCTGACGGCTTGACTCCTGGCGCTCCTCCTGGGCCAGGCGTTTCTGCTTTTGCTCCAGCCAGCCGGAGTAGTTGCCCTGGTAGGGGATGCCGCGGCCGCGGTCGAGCTCCAGGATCCAGCCGGCCACGTTGTCCAGGAAGTAGCGATCGTGGGTGATGGCCACGATCGTGCCCTTGTAATCCTGGAGGTGTTGCTCCAGCCACGCCACCGACTCGGCGTCGAGGTGGTTGGTGGGCTCGTCGAGCAGCAGCAGGTCGGGCTGGCGCAGGAGCAGGCGGCACATCGCCACCCGGCGCCGCTCGCCGCCCGAGAGCGTGGCCACATCAGCGTCGGGCGGCGGGCAACGCAGCGCGTCCATGGCGTACTCGAGGGTGGTGTCGAGGTTCCATCCGTCCACGGCGTCGATCTGCTCCTGAACGCGCGAGAACTCGTCGGCGGTCTCGTCGGAGTAGTTCATCGAGAGCTCGTTGAAACGATCGAGCAGGGCGCGGATCTCGGCGACGCCGTCCTCCACGTTGCCCTTGACGTCCTTGGCGGGGTCGAGCTCGGGCTCCTGCTCCAGCATGCCCACCGTCGCATTGGGGGCGAGCTGGGCCTGGCCGTTGAACTCGGTGTCGATCCCGGCCATGATCCGCAGCAGCGTCGACTTGCCCGCGCCGTTGTAGCCCAGCACGCCGATCTTCGCGCCGGGATAGAACGACAACGAGATGTCGGTGAGGACCTCCTTGTCCGGCGGGTAGCGCCGCGAGAGTTTGTGCGTCGTGAAGATGTACTGAGCTGACATTCCCCCTCAGCATAGGAGGGGCGGTTAGGATGCCCACCGCATGCGCCGTAGCCTGATCACCGCCCTCGTGCTCGCCTCGTCCGCGCTGCTGGCCCCGGCCGCCCTGGCCACGACCCAGACGGCGAGTGGCGGCGCGGTGACGGCCACGTTCACGTTCAGCGGCAAGTACCCCAACTACTCGGGGCTGCACCTCCGCATCGCCCAGTCGGGCTCGGTCCTCTACGACCAGCCCGTGAGCTCTAAGGCGTGCGACCTCTACTGCGCGCCCGGCGCCACCGGACCCAAGGCGTCCTCGGTACACGTCATCGACCTCGATCACACCGGGCAGCCGAACGTCATGCTCGACCTCTTCACCGGCGGCGCCCACTGCTGCTCGGTCGAGCAGGTGTTCACGTTTGACCCGGGGACGATGACCTACGCCGAGACGGAGCGGAACTTCGGGGACCCCGGTGCGCAGGTCGAGGATCTCGGCCACGACGGCCACTTCGAGTTCGTCACCGCCGATGACGCGTTCGCCTATGCGTTCACCGACTTCGCCGCCTCCGGCCTCCCGCTCCAGATCCTGACCTTCTCAGGCAGCCGCTTTCAGGACATCACGAACAGCTACCCGGCGCTCATCCGCAAGGACGCAGCGACGTGGCTGAAGGCGTTTGACCACATGGCCCGACAGCACTACGCCGACAGCGTGGGAGTCATTGCCGCCTGGGCGGCCGACGAGTACCGGCTCGGCAAGAGCGCGACGGCCAACCGGTTCCTGCACCAGCAGGCCAGGGCGGGACATCTCAAGAGCGCGCTGGGGGCGAGCGAGCCCCAAGGACAGCGGTTCGTCGCCGCGCTGCAGAAGTTCCTGCGCCGCCACGGCTACGGGCACTAAGCCGCGCCGCCGCCGCGCCGCCGCGGTCCTCGTCTACAGCCCGGCGGCTTCGCGCAGCGTCTCGGCCTTGTCGGTCTGCTCCCAGGTGAAGTCCTCGTCGTCGCGGCCGAAGTGGCCGTAGGCGGCGGTCTTCTGGTAGATCGGGCGGTGCAGGCGCAGATACTCGCGAAACGCCCCGGGGCGAAGGTCGAAGTGCTCTCCGATCAACTCCAGGATGCGCCCGCGGCCGATGTTGCCGGTGCCGAATGTCTCCACCATCACCGAGACCGGGTGCGCGACCCCGATGGCGTAGGCCACCTGAACCTCGGCCCGGTCGGCCAGGCCGGCCGCGACGATGTTCTTGGCCACATAGCGGGCCGCGTAGGCGGCCGAGCGGTCGACCTTGGACGGGTCCTTGCCGCTGAACGCGCCACCGCCGTGGCGGGCCATCCCGCCGTAGGTGTCGACGATGATCTTGCGCCCGGTCAGCCCGCAGTCGCCCATCGGGCCGCCGATGACGAACCGCCCGGTGGGGTTGACCAGGAAGCTGCGCCGCAGCTCCGCGGGGTCGTACAGCCCCTCGGGCAGGACCGGCAGCACGACGTGCTCCCACAGGTCGTCCTTGATCTGGGTCTCGGCGCCCTCGGCATGCTGGCTCGAGATCAGCAGCTTCTCGATCGCGGTTGGCTTGCCATCCTGGTAGCGGACGCTCACCTGAGTCTTGCCGTCTGGTCGCAGGTAATCCAGCTCACCGCTCTTGCGGACCTCGGCCAGCCGCTGAGCCAAGCGGTGGGCCACGGCGATGGGCAGCGGCATGAGCTCGGGCGTCTCGTTGGTGGCGTAGCCGAACATCATCCCCTGGTCGCCTGCGCCGGCGAGGTCGAGCTCGTCACCGTCAGCGCTGTCCTGACGGGTCTCGTAGGCAGCGTCGACGCCCTGGGCGATGTCGGGTGACTGCTTATCGATGGCGTTGATGACCGCGCAGGTCTGGTAGTCGAAGCCGAACCTGGCGTCGGTGTAGCCGATCTTCCTGATCGTCTCCCGGGCGATGTCCTGGATGTCGACGTAGGTGGTGGTCGTGATCTCGCCCGAGACGACGACCAGGCCGGTGTTGACGAGCGTCTCGCAGGCCACGCGGGCCTTCGGGTCGTCCTTCAGGACGGCGTCGAGCACGCCGTCGGAGATCTGGTCGGCGATCTTGTCCGGGTGTCCCTCGGTCACGGACTCTGAGGTGAACAGGAACTCATTCTCGGCGAAGCTCATCGGTCGGTCGTGTCCTTGCTCTTGCGGGTGATCTCGAGCAGGTAGGCGACCATCACGTCGGTCGAGCCGAACCTGAGGTGGTAGGCGTCGGAATGTTCTTCCACGCGACTGATCTGCTCACGCTTCGTGTTGAAAAGGTCTGAGAACTCGAAGAACGAGAAGTCGACCACTCGTGCCTGATAGCCGAGCCCGTCGAGCAGCTCCGCGGTGCGCCGGCGGCCGATCACGCTCAATTGCATCATGTAGGCGGTTCCGTCGTCGGCCAGAGCCTCGGGGAGCAGCCGGATGAGGTGGTCGAGCAGGTTGCGTCCCCAGTAGTCCAGGGGCCGGTGGGTGCTGACCTGCTCGAACGGGTCGACCGGCGTCTGGTACAGGCTGGCCACGATCACGTCGTAGCGCTCCTCCGGGATCCATGGGTAGAGGTCCTGGGCGGCGGCGCTCACCTTGTCAGCGACGCCGTTGCGGAACGCGTTGGTCAGCGTGTTCTTCACCGACGCGGAATCGATGTCGATGGCATGGACATGGGCGGCTCCGTTGCGCGCGAGCTGCACCGTGAGCAGGCCGCTCCCCGACCCGATGTCCAGGCACCGCTGGTGGGCGCCGATGCCCTCGCGGTACAGGTACTTCCAGATGAGGAAGCTCCCCTGGGTGGGCACGAAAACGCCGTCATCCACGTCGATCTCCGGCATGTCGAGCGGGAACATCTCCCGCCCGCGCGGGTCGGCCCACGACGGCGCCTCGCGCCGCTTGGCGGCGCCGCCGTTCTCGGTGGTGAGCACCGCGGGCCGCTCGTGCCCGGGCTTGGTCTCGGCCAGCGCCTCCCGAGCCGCCCTGAGGTGCTCCGGGCGCACGCCGCAGCAGCCGCCGATCACCTGGGCGCCCTCGTCGCGCCAGGCCAGCGCCAGCTCGGCGTACTCCCTGCCCTTGACCCCCGCCTCCTCACGCCACCCCGCAGCCGACAGGTAGCCGAGGTTGGGATACACCCCCAGCGGGAGGTCGGTGAAGTCCCGCAGCCATGACAGCATCCCGGTGACGTGATCGGGCGGGATGCAGTTGATGGCCAGCGCTCCCACGCCCATCTCCTCGAAGCGCCGAGTCGCGCGTCCGAACGCGTCCCCCTCGGGGCCGCCCCAGTGCTCCCCGTAGACGCCGCACACGCCGTGGCGGCAGCGGCGGAAGCTCAGCCACACCGGGATCCCGGTGTCCAGCAGGGCCTCGACGGTGGCGTAGGTCGAGCTGCGCACCAGCGACAGCGTCTCGAGCAGGATCAGGTCGGGCGGCTCCTCCTCGAACGCGCGGGACAGCAGAGCGACGGTCTCGCGGCCGTCAGGTGTGTCCACATCGCCGTTGAGGCTGAAGGCGATCGCCACCTCGTCAGCACGCCCGGCGTCCTGCGCCGCCGAGCGGGCCAGGCCGACGGCGCGGCGGACGATGTCCATCCAGTGCACGGGCTCAGACGCCTCCGAGAGGCGCGCCCCGTCGCGCAGCGCGGTGGGCAGGCCCCAGGTGTTGGTGCAGACGACGTCGCAGCCGACGTCGATATAGCTACGGTGGACGCGGGCGACGTCTTCAGGGGCATCCAGCAGCGCGGTGAGGCCCCAGACGTGCTCCTCGACCTCGGGGCGGACGCCGCGCACCTTGATCAGCTCGGTGCCGTTGGCACCGTCGAGGATCACGCACTGATCGGTGGCGATCATCCGCGTCAGGCGCGCATAGCGGTCCACCGTTCCGGTGGCGGTCATCTCGGCCTCTCTCTTCCCTCTGGCTTCATACCTGGCCTCAACAAGCTTCGTTCGCCGCGCCGCGTCGCGCCACTCCCACACTGTCTGAACGACCTAGACTTTTGAGTAGGATGACCGATCTCGGGGGACGTCACGCGTGCGCGACGGTGCTCGAAGGGCCCTGCCTCCCGTTCGATAGGCCAACTCATGTAAAAAGGGTAGGTCATGCGAAGCGCTACGGCGGTAGCTTCCCGGTGCGGTGTCAGTGCACGTCTCATCGGACCCGCGCGCGAGCGCGCTCGGCGCCCGTCCTTCGTCAGGCCGGCGGGGTGCTCGTCCCGCACGGCGGACACGCCGTCGTCGCCAACTATGGATCTGCCGCCGGGGAGCTGGCCGCGTGCGTGAGCGCCGTCGGTCTCGCCGACCGCTCCGAGCTGGCCAAGCTGGCGCTCGAGGGCCCGCCCGAGCAGCTGCGGCACCTGTCCCAGCGCCTGACCGGCAGCGAGCTGGCGCCAGGCGGCGCCGTGCTCAGCGGCGGCGCCTGGTGGTGTGCCGAGCGCCCGGACCGCATGCTCGTGGTCGAGCGATCCGAGGGTCGGAGACCGTCTGCACGCCGTGCTGTCGGCACGCGTGGCCCGGCGCTCCGCAGTCAGCCTGACCGATCGCAGCGCCGGGGTGGCGGCGCTGGCGGTCGTCGGCCGCCGGGCATCGGCCCTGCTCGCCGAGCTCGGCGTCTTCGGCGCCTCGGGCAATCCGCGTCACGTGCCCCCGCTGACCACGCATGCCCTCGCCGGCGCCGACGTCCTGTGGCTGCTCGAGTCCGACGACAAGGCGCTCGCCCTGATGTCGACGGCCGACGCCCCGTCGGTGTGGCACCGGATCGAGCGGGCCGGCGAGCGGTTCGGCCTGTGCGCGGTGGGCCAGGAGGCCCTGGCCCGCTACACGCTGATCCGCCGCGTCTCCAGCCCGATCTGACCCAGGACACAGCCGGCCCGCGCCCCTCGAGCCGAGCGGGAGTCGGCTGATGCCGTCCGCGCCGGCCCTGGACGTGACCGCCGCCGAGCGCACGCTCGTGGACCTGCTCGCGCTGGAGCGGGAGCTGGTCGAGCTTGACTACGTGCGGCGGACGGACGCGCTGGAGCGCGTAGCCGAGGCGGCGCGGCGACTGGGCGAGCTGGGCGCGACCGAGGGCCTGCTCACCCGCGCGGCCGCCGAGCTCGGCGCCGGGTCCGAGTTCGACCGGGTGGTGATCAGCGAGGTCGCCGAGGGGCGGATCGTCCCGCTGACGATCTGGGACGGGGCCGATCCGCAGGAGGCCGACGCCGCGCTGGCCGAGCTGAGCCAGGCCGCGATGCACCTCGAGTACCCGCTGCTCGAGTACGAGGTGGCCCGCCAGAACGTGGCTCAGGTGGTGTCGGTGAGCGCAGCCGGCGCGCGGACGCCCGCGCCGCTGGCCAGGACCCTCGCCTGGGACTCCTACGCGGTCGCGGCTCTGACCGTCGGCGGGGACACGATCGGGCTCCTGCACGCCGACGCCACCCGCACCGGTCGCGCGGTCGACGCGCTCGACGGCGAGGTCGTGGGGCGATACGCGGAGGAGCTCGCCGGCGTGTTCGAGCGCGCGGTCCTGCGCCACACGCTCGAGCTGCACCGCGCCGAGCTGAGCGCCGCGGTGCACTGGATGAGCACCCGGCTGGGCCGGCTGGAGGACGCCGCCGGGCTGATGCGCCCGCGCGGAGCGGGTGGCGGACGCCCGTCTCGTCGATTCGCTCACCCCGCGCGAGCTCGAGGTGCTGCGCCTGCTCGCCCGCGGCAACACCAATCTGGCGATCGCCGCGGCGCTGGTCGTGCGCGAGGGCACCGTCAAATATCACGTCAAGAACATCCTGCGCAAGCTCGGCGCCACCAGCCGCGCTGACGCGGTGGCGCGGTTCGTGCGCGCCGGTGGGGGCGCCGGCGCCAACGGGACGGATCGGTGACCGCCACCCTCTCCCGCCCAACGGTCGGCGCGGGGCCGCTGGACGGCGAGCTGCAGAGCCGGCTGGACGCCGTGGCGTCGCGCGCGCGGGCGCTGCTGGGCGGGCGCGCGGACGCGGAGGCACACGAAGGCGACCCGGCGGACGCGCGGTCCCTGCGCCTGCTCATCGATGGTTTGAGCGAGCGCCAGGCGCAGCTCCCGAGCGGCCGCGGCACCGCGGTGCGCGAGCAGGAGGCGGCGCTGGAGCGTCTGCGCCACCGCTACGACACACGCTTCGAGGCACTGGCCGGCGTGCACCGGGCCATCGACGAGCTGCGGACGATCACGTCGCCGGCATCGATGCTGGGCCAGGCCCCGGCGGCGCTGTGTGGCGCGTCGAAGCTGCGGCGGGCGCTGCTGTCGCTGACCGACGAGAGCCGCCTGGTGGCCGAGGCGATCCATTTCCACGGCGACCGCTCCGGAGCCGCCGAGGCGCTGGCGGCCCTGCGCGCCGCGCCGATCCGCCTGGTGCATCCGCTGATCGAGACCGAGCTGCTGCGCCGCCGCCGGGCGACGATCGTGGTCGACGCCCAGGTCCATCCGCGCGTGGACCGGCGACTCGTGGACCTGATGGGGTGGACGTCGTACGCGGCGGCGCCGCTGGTGGTCGGCCCCCACGTGATCGGCATGGTGCACGCCGACCGCGGGCCCGGTGAGCGGCTGGACGTGTTGGACCGCGACGTGCTGTGGGAGTTCACCAGCAGGCTCGGCCAGGCCTACGAGAGCGCCAGCCTGCGCCGGGCGCTGCGCCACGAGCGCGAGCAGCTGCGCGAGTTCCTGGACTGGCTGGGCGCCCGCTCCGGCGAGCTCACCGACGCTCCGATCCGCCTGGCCACGATGCAACGCCCACCGCGCCGCGCGGCGGCGCCGCCGATGGCGCCGGCGGGCGGCGGCCGTGACGACCGCGTCGTGTTCGAGGGGCTGCTCACCCGCCGAGAGCTCGACGTGCTGCGGCTGCTCGCCGACGGCAACTCCAACAAGGCCATCGCCGAAGCGCTCGTCATCTCCGACGGCACCGTCAAGTTCCACGTCAACAGCATCCTGCGCAAGCTGCGCGTGGCCAACCGGGCCGAGGCGGTCTCCCGTTACCTTCGCCTGCTGGGGATGCGGGCCCCGTAGGGGGAGGGCGCGGTGCTGCGGATCCTCGCCCTGCTGCTGGCACTCGTCTCCGTGGGGTGCATGTCGGTGGCGATCGTTGGCATGGTGACCGGACGGCCCAGCGACCGTGCCGGATGGGCCCTGCGGCTGGCGGCGGTGGTCTGCTTCGGGGCCGCCGTGGCGCTGAACGTCGCCGCGCACTGAGGGCGTGACGCGCCATCAGTTCTCGGGCTGCCAGCCGCTCAGCGTCCACAGCCCGCCGCCCACCCGGGTGACGGTGGCCAGCGTCACGTGCCACGTGGGCCTCAGGCCCCGATAGGCATTCGTGTTGGTGGCGGTTGTCCGCTCCTGGGTGACGACGGCGTAGACGTTGCGTTCCCCCGTCACCGGCGCGATCGCCTCGACGATGCCCGAGTTGGCGATCCCGCCACGGTGCAGGTCGGAGTCCCGGGCGGTCTGGGCCGCGGCCAGGCTCATCGCCGAGTGGGCCTGGCCGACGCTGACATAGGCGAGGACGCGGAGGTGGGCGGCCACCGTGGCCGCCGTCCAGTTGATGTAGGCCTGCGCGAACACCTGGACCGCCTGGGCGGGAGAGCGCCACCCGCCGGGCGCGGCCGGGCGCGGCGCCGGGGTGGGGATCTCGTGGGTGCGCTGGGCTCGGGCCACGGCGACCCTCCCCGCGGCTGCGCTTGTCGCGGCGGGCATGCGCGCCGTCGACCCGCCGCCGAGGGACAGGCCGCACCCCGCGACCGCGCCGGCCGCCAGCGCCGTCACCGCCAGGCCGCCGACCGCCTGCCCGCGCCGCATCACAGCCCGGCCGGATGGCGCACGACGAACCCTGTGGCCTCGCGCACGAGCGGATGCCAGCCGATGCCGGCGCTGCCGTCGCCGGGCCCGGCGGCGTCGTGGGTGTCCCAGCGCAGGCCGGCGACGTACATGAACACGTGGTCGGCGCTCGCGTAGATCGTCACCCAGCGGCCGGCTCCGGGCAGGCCGAAGGACTCGAGCGCCCCGGACGCGGCGTCATAGGCGGCCGGCAACAGCCCGCCGCCGTAGAGGAGGTGCTCCACGCTCGAGGAGCAGTCATAGGCGGGCGCCACGGCGTCCAGCGGCAGGCCGTGGCCGCCGCCCACGAGGTAGGGCCGACCGGCGATCTGGTTGCCGGCGCCGATGATCCCCTGCACCGCCGGCGGGGCCGCGGCGGGTGCCTCCGCCTGGCCGGACGGGAGCAGCCGGGCGCGAGGCCCGGAGGTCAGCGGCGCGCCGCCGGCGCTGGGCATCGCGGTGGCGCATGCCCCCGACGGCGTGGCGCCGGGCGCGACCGTGGGCGGCGCCTGTCCCAGGATGCCGCCCGCGCCGGCTACGGGCGGACGGACGATCTGCACCGCCCCCGACCAGCGGCCGCCCTCGTAGGGGATCCGCAGCGCCGAGGCGAACTGCCACCACAGGTCGATGACGCGCGGCAGCCCCGCCACCGCGCCGCCCCCGAGCCCGAAGTCGCGCTTGTAGGCGACCCCGGAGCGGCCGTCCCAGGTCACTCGCACCGGGGTCATGTAGGGCAGCCCCCCCATCGCCGTGGCCGTCTGGAACGTGATGCCGCCCAGCTCGGCATAGCTGTCCCGGTGGGCGAGCAGGCTGGCTCCGGAGGCCCCGACCGTGCCGCTGCCGGGATCTCCGGGGCCGCCATACTCGGTGGCACCGACCCGCTGACCGCCCCCGGGAGCGCCGAGCGCGATGCCGGCGCCGGGCCCCGAGCAGGGGGTTCCGGCGGGAGACTGGCCGTCCAGCGCGGCGACGAGTGCGAACCCCAGTCCTGGCGCAAGAACCGTCACCGCGGCGCCCACGACGAGGACCGCGGTGCGGCGGGCGGTGGGGCGCGCGACGGTGGTCACGCGACGACGATAAGCCCGGTCGGCGGCCATCCGGACGGATTGGCACACATTCGTTACAGGCCTTCTCTGGCCGCGGGACGCTCGCTAACGTTTATGTGTCATGCCTCGCATCCTGGACGTAGAAGCCGCGCTGCTCCTCCTCGAGCTCGAGCCCCCGTTCGATCAGCGCGCCGTCCAACTGGCGCGGCGGCGGATGGCCAAGCGCTGGCATCCCGACATCGCACCGCCAGGGCGACGCCACGAGCATCAGCGCCACCTCCAGGCCATCAACGAGGCGGCAGACGAGCTCGAGCAGCTCGCCGAGACCTCGCGCGGCGGAAAGGTCAGCCGCAACGCCGTGAAGGCGTCCGCGGCCGCCACGCGCCGTGCCCGTGAGGACGCCGGGCGCCGTGCCTACGAGAACGAGCAGCGCGCCCGCGAGCAGGCCGCCGATCGCGCCAAGCACGACCCGTTCGGGTCGCGGGTGCCCGACCACTCGGTCGTCCACCGCTACGCGCGCTGCGTCTCCTACCCGGAGTGGGGCGTCGGGACGGTGAGCGGCATCTACTTCTCGGGCGACGAGGAGACCTCTCAGCAGTGGGCGCGGGTCATGTTCAGCGTCGGCGTCCGCACCGTCCCCGCCGGCTCCCTGCAGTTCGTGGACTTCTCCAAGCCCGATCCAGCCGCCGACCGGGTCCAGCGCTTCATGACGGCGGCCCAGCACGCGCTGGCCGAGGGCGACGCCGCGCTGGCCGCCCAGCGCCTCGTCTACGCTCGCGACGCCGAGCCCCAGAACCCCATGGTCCTGCGGTTGCTGACCGCGGCGTTCTGGCAGGCCGGCGACCTGCCCGCGGCGGCCCGCACCGTGCGTGACTGGGCGCGCGTGGACATGGACCGGCCCACGCCGGAGCGGTTCGCCAGCCGCATCTACGAGGACATGGGCGCCGTCGACCTCGCCGCCGAGGCCGCGGCCCGTGCCGCAGCTCGCGCTCCCGCCGACGCCTCGGCGTGGGAGCGGCTGGGCCGGCTGCGGCTGCGGCTCAACGACCGCTCCGGCGCGATCAGTGCGCTGGAGCGGGCCCGCCTGGTGGGCCCGTCCGTCGACGGGCTGCTCGACCTGGCCCTGGCTCACCATCTTGCCGGCGATGTGGGCGCCGAGGTCTCCGCCGCCCATGCGGCCACCCAGATCGATCCCACCTCGCCGCGGGCCTGGTCGGCCTACGCCCATGCGCTGGCGCGCACGGATCGTCTCGCCGAGTGCGGAGACGCCTGCCGCGCGGCACTGAAGCTGAGTGACGACGACGAGGTGTTCCAGCTGCTCGAGCGCGTCGCCGCGGCCGCCCCACGCGGGCTGTCGGAGCGCAGCGCCGCCTGACGCCCTTCGAGCTCAGCCGGGTCCGGGGCGCCGCACCGCGCTGGACGCGATCCAGGCCGCGCTCGACGATTCCTAGGAGGAGGCGACCGAGCCCTCGCGCCCGCACACGGGGCAGGACTCCTGCGGGTTCAGGCTCCGTCCCCCGCACGCCGGACACTGCTCGATCTGCTCCAGCACGCCCAGGAGCTCACCGACGCGGCAGACGAGCAGGCGTTCCTCGTCGATCTCCACCCAGGCGCCCGCCGATGCCGGGAACACGACGTGGTCGCCGGGCTTGACCGGCATCCGCACGCCGACGTGGTCCCACCAGTCCAGGCCCGGGCCGACGGCGAGCACGATCCCGTGCTGGGGCGGCGGCTCGTCGGAGCCCGCGGGCACGAGCAGCCCGGACCGCCGGATCCGGTCCGGATCGAGCTCCTTGATCACGACGCGATCGAACAATGGGCGAAGCTGGCTGCGCATTACACCATTTGATGATAGGCCGGACGGCCGCCGGTGCGGCGTGAGCAGGATTTGATCACAACCGGTCGCTTGGGGCCCCGGGTACCTGTGGCGCCGCTGGGAGCCGCTCGGCGATCGGCACCTATGACGCCGGTCCCAACCGCGCTCAGGGCATGATGCTCACCCAGACCGAGGGCGCGTGGGGCCGCTGTTCTAACGCGATGCATCGGTCCGGCGTCGCGGCTAGCTTTTCGGCCACATGCGCCTGATGATCGCCAGCTGCTCGATCGACTACTCCGGCCGGCTGAGTACCCATCTCGCCGAGGCCACGCGGCTGCTGATGTTCAAAGCCGACGGGACCTTCATGGTGTGGTCCGATCACGGCAGTCAGAGCGTCAAGCCGCTGAACTGGATGACCCCGCCGACGGCGATCGAGGAGGTCGGGAGCCCGGCGACGCGGATCATCGTGCGCAAGCACGCCGGAGCCAGCGAGGACCGCGTGGAGATCGAGTTGTACGAGGTCCTCTCGGACGTCACGCACGAGCTGGGCTCGCCCGAGGCCGACGTGACCCTGGCCAAGGACGGCGTCGAGGCGCACCTTCAGGAGGCGCTCGCGGCCGCTCCGCAGTGGTGCGGGGACGGATTCCGCCTGGTGCGCCGCGAGTGGCCCACCGACATCGGCCCCGTCGACCTCATGTGCCGCGACGCCGACGATGAGTGGGTGGCCGTGGAGATCAAGCGGGTGGCGGGCATCGACGCGGTGGAGCAGCTGGCGCGGTATCTGGAGCGGATCCGCCGCGACCCCGAGTTCGAGGGCTGCCGGGGCCTACTCGCCGCGCAGGTGATCAGGCCGCAGGCCCGCGTGCTCGCCAGCGCACGGGGCATCGAATGCGTCGAGGTCGACCTGGCGATGGTGCGTGGCGAACGCCAGCCGGACCTGAGATTGTTCGCGGCGTGACCGACGCCGACGCCGAGCAGGCGGTCCTCACCGAACGCCGGGGGCGCGTGCTGCTGGTGACGCTCAACCGTCCCGACCAGCGCAACGCCATCAACGCCGCCGTCGCCGGCGGGATCGCGGCGGCGCTCGACGCGCTCGATGGCGACCCCGAGCTGTCGATCGGCGTGATCACCGGCGCCGGAAAGGGCTTCTGCTCGGGCATGGACCTCAAGGCGTTCGTGACCGGCGAGTCGCCCACCGTGCCGGGCCGTGGCTTTGCCGGCATCACCCAGCGGGCCGCCGACAAGCCGCTGATCGCGGCCATCGAGGGCTTCGCCGTGGCGGGCGGGCTGGAGGTGGCGCTGTCGTGCGACCTCATCGTCGCGGCACGCGGCGCACGGCTGGGGATCCCGGAGGTGAAGCGGTCGCTGGTCGCCGCCGGTGGCGCGCTGCTCCGCCTCCCGCGGATGCTGCCGCGCAACATCGCTATGGAGATGGCGCTCACCGGGGATCTGATCCTGGCCGAGCGGGCCCGGGAGCTGGGGCTCGTCAACCGGCTGACCGAGCCCGGCGGCGCGCTGGAGGCGGCGCTGGCGCTGGCCGAGGCGATCGCGGCCAACGGCCCGCTGGCGCTGGCCGCGACCAAGCGCATCCTGGCGGAGTCGGTCGACTGGCCCGACGCCGAGTTCTTCGCCCGTCAGGAGGCGATCGCGGCGCCCGTGCGCGATTCCGAGGATGCCCGCGAGGGCGCGACGGCGTTCGCGGAGAAGCGCGAGCCGGTGTGGAGGGGCCGGTAGCGGTCAGGCCCACGCCGTCGGCGCGGCCGGACGCGTCAGCCGGCCTCGCCCCAGGCGGTGGCGATGATCACGCGGCTGCCGCCGTGGTCGCGGTGCTCGCACAGGTAGACGCCCTGCCAGGTGCCGAGCGCCAGACGGCCGCCCATGATCGGGAGCATCAGCGTCGAGCCCAGCAGCGCGGACTTGATGTGGGCGGGCATGTCGTCGTCGCCCTCGAGCGTGTGCGACCAGTAGTCGGCCCCGTCGGGGACCGCTTGGTCAAACCACGTTGCGAAGTCCCGCCGGACGTCAGGCGAGGCGTTCTCGTTGAGCGCCAGCGAGGCCGAGGTGTGCTGAATGAGCAGGTGCAGCATGCCCACGCGCAGCTCCTCGAGCTCGGGCAGCGCCTCCACCACCTCGCGGGTGATCAGATGAAAGCCGCGTGGCTGAGGCGACAGTCGAAGGTGACGCTGGACCCACATCACTCAGGCAGCCGCGCGACGCGCATGTCGACCCTCTCACCCCTGAACGGAACCCCCTCGCGCATGAGGAGCCGGCGCTGGCGCCGGCCCTTGGCCAGCGACCCGTCGGCCCGGACGATCCGGTGCCACGGAATCGTCGGGTCGTCGCATTCATGGAGCACCGCCCCCGCTCGCCGCGGCGCCCCTGGCGAGACGTCTCCGTATGTCTGTACGAACCCCTCAGGCGTGTTGCGGACGCGCTGGAGGATCAGGTCTCGTGATGAGGCCGGTGGCCGCATCGTTCAAGCATGCCAGGGCCGGGGGCGCGGTTGCACGCCGAGGACTCATGGAGGGAGACCGAGGCCCGGCTGACCCTCGCCCACCTCCTCTGGGCGACCCTCATGCGACTCGATATCGCTGCCGCTTATTCGGCCTTCGGTTCCTCCGCGCCCTCAGCGGACACTCGGTTGCTGATCGCCCGCACCGTCCCATGCGTAACCTCGGCGGCGGCCGCGATCTCCCTTGTGGACAGGCCGAGCCGCATCGCACGGCCGATGGCCTGATGGTGCTCACTTCGCGTCTCGCGGGCGCGGCGACCAGTTCGCTCCACATTCCTCAACGTGTCGGCACGGAGAGCGTCGCGCACGGCCTCCTTGCCCTGGGCCTCGGCTCGCGCGATATCGGTCAGCGGATGCCCTGCGGCCATGGCCGCGCTCGCGGCGGCCACCAACCCTTCAGCGGCCGCGTGGGCGGCCTCTCGGTCAGCGTCGGTCTCAGCGCGAAGCCTTGCTCCGGCGGCTTCCGCGACGGCAGCCAGCTCAGTGACCAGGCCGGAGTGACCACCATCATCCTGAGAAAGCATCAGCTTCATCTCCGCATTTGTTTTCTAAACAGGGTGCCCGGCTGCGCCTATTTAAGTCACAGGGACACCGACGGGGTGTCCTCCGCTCTAGGCGACCAATCGGTCTCCGATGACTCGCCGTGAGCTTGCCAACCCAAGAGTGTGCGCTGGAATAATATACAGACGCCATCGCTACCGAGACCAAAGCACGGCGACTGCGGACGGGTGGCCGTTGGTCCCTCGTTTCTCGGTCTGTACATCTCATCTCCATCAGGGCCCGGCCGAAGAAGCCGACAATCCTTAAAGCGGCCGCCACTGAGGCGCGATGAGGCCCACACCAATGCCGTGCGTTCGCGTCAAGCTGGCCTCAAACGGTCTGCCTACCTGGCCTCGCCCGCGGCCGCTCCAACCAGCGGCTCGCCGCTTCCAGTGAATAGTGGTCATAGTCGCCGTAACTCGCTTCATGGGTAGTTGTCATACGGCGAGGTTTAAGGTTGATCATCGTTTGTTTGGAAACGTCCGTATCACGGATGCGAAAAGCGGGCCTCTCGCCGATTAGAGCAGAATGGGGACAGCAGCCACCCCCACCCAGGTGCGTCAGAACGCGTCATGGTTCGTGTCGCGCTGCCCAGGTGCTCGTCCACTCCGGCTCGGTGGTCGGGTGAGCGTTGGCTCGGCTCAGATAAAGTCTCTCTCGCCCAGGCATCCCCGGCTTCGAATCGTCAGACGCGGGCAATTATCGACTGGATCACCCTCGCGATCAACTTCTTTATTGTCTGACGACTCGGATAGATCTTGTCCATCCGAGGTCCGCTGGTGATTACAGAAAGGCGGGTGCCAGCCACGCACATCCGGCGTCGCGGGGTCCTTAGCACCGGGGATGCGAGACGACCAGGCAAGTGGCTCCGGACTTTGCCCTACTTGGTCATCCTTACGCCACCGGTCCCCACCATCACCATTACAGTCCCAAGCGCCAGATATTTGATCTGATCTGCCGCTCGACCCGTCGCGGCTGTCAGCGTACTTACATCTGCGCCCAGGTTTGGCGACTCCTTTGCCTGAGTCTGTTTCAGATGCCGGTCGCCGGCACATGTAAGAAGGACAGCCACGGAACAGGTAAGGGGAATTGATGGGCGCACTTGCAGCAACCGGAGGACGAACCAACTGATGAGCCCCCGCTCATCTGCCAGCTGTGCTCGCCTCCTCGCAGTGCTGATCGGCACCGCTCTGCTCTGCGCCTTCGTTTCGGCCACCGCCGCCGCCGCCGGCGTTACCTCCGCAGTCGCCTCTTCCACCCCGGTCACTCAGGCCGCGCAGACGGCCACCGCCCCGGTCACCCAGGCCGCGCAGACGGCCACCGCCCCGGTCACCCAGGCCGCGCAGACGGCCACCGCCCCGGTCACCCAGGCCGCGCAGACGGCCACCGCCCCGATCACCACCGCGCAGAACGACCACCGCCCCGGCGACCGCAGGCACCGTCCAGAAGACCACCACCGCCCCGGCGACCACCACCGCCCCGGCGACCACCACCGCCCCGGTGACCAGCACCACCGCCCCGGTCACCCAGGCCACGCAGACCGCCGCCAAGACACTCGCGCCCGCGACCACCACGACCGCGCCGGTCACCAGCACGGTCCAGAAGACCCTCGCGCCGGTCACCGCGACGGTCCAGAACACGGCCGCCCCGGTGGCCAGCACGGTCCAGAAGACCACCGCCCCGGTGACCAGCACCACCGCCCCGGTCACCCAGGCCACGCAGACCGCCACCAAGACACCGACCACCACGACCGCGCCGGTCACCAGCACGGTCCAGAAGACCCTCGCGCCGGTCACCGCGACGGTCCAGAACACGGCCGCTCCGGTGGCCACCACGGTCCAGAACACCGTCGCTCCGGTGGCCGCGACGGTCCAGAACACCGTCGCTCCGGTGGCCGCGACGGTCCAGAACACCGTCGCTCCGGTGGCCGCGACGGTCCAGAACACGCGTCGCTCCGTGACCGCCACGGTCCAGAATACGGTCGCGCCCGTCACCGCCACGCTCCAGAACACCGTCGCTCCGGTGGCCGCGACGGTCCAGAACACGCTCGCGCCCGTCACCGCCACGCTCCAGAACACGCTCGCGCCCGTCACCGCCACGCTGCAGAACACGGTCGCGCCCGTCACCGCCACGCTCCAGAACACGCTCGCGCCCGTCACCGCCACGCTCCAGAACACGGTCGCGCCCGTCACCGCCACGCTCCAGAACACGGTCGCGCCCGTCACCGCCACGCTCCAGAACACGCTCGCGCCCGTCACCGCCACGCTCCAGAACACGCTCGCGCCCGTCACCAGCACGCTCCAGAACACGCTCGCGCCCGTCACCAGCACGCTCCAGAACACGCTCGCGCCCGTCACCAGCACGCTCCAGAACACGGTCGCGCCGGTCACCAGCACGCTCCAGAAGATGGTCGCGACGCGTCTCGGCGACGCGGTGCCCGATGCGCCGACGGCCGCGACGGCTCCGTTGCGCAGCGCGGGCGTTTCGAGCGGCGTGGCCGCTGAGCGTGTGGACGCGGGCGCGCCGACCATCTCTCCTGCTAGCGGGCCGCAGGTCGCTTCATCGCTGGCGAACTCCGCGCCGCCGCCGGCGCTCAGCCACGGAACGCCAAGCGGCCCAGCAGGAGACACGGCCAGCCATGGCCACAATCACGCGCCGGCCTTGCAGACCGCCCCTATCATGGACCTCTTGACCGCTGGGCGGGCCTCGTCGACCTTCGCGACCCCATTTTCGAGCCCGACGGCTCCCTCAGTCCCCGGGCTGGCCGGCGGCACTCGCAGGCCGGCCTCTGAGCCTCTTCCCGTTCCGCCGCTGTCTCCGGCGCCGACGGCGCCCCTGGTGGCATCACCGGGACTGGGCGGCACCGGGACGGGTACGGGCTCATCGGGTTTCTTCTTCTCTTCCTCTGCGGGGCTGCTGGAGACGCTGACTCCGGTCGTGCCACGACTCACCGGACGGCTGCGGATCATGTCCGAGGTCGGCCGCCCCGCGCCTTTCATCGCACTGCTTGCTGAGCCTGGCTGAGCCCCCCGCGGCTCCCAGGTCCTGAACGCCGGGCTGGCGCCTGGCGCTCCATTCATCAGCAAGTAAGGAGTCAGAATGTCACGCTGTCTACGGGCGGCAGCCGGAGCTTGCGCGCTTGCGCTTGCGGCTACGCCGGGCGTGGCGCTCGCGAAGGGCGGCGACAACTCGTCGCAGCCCCGCGGCACCCACACGCATGCGGCGGCCATCCAACGGTCCGGCCGATCCCACCCCCAACACAACCAACAACAGGTAGAGAGACACCGACCGCGCCCAGCGGTTCAAGCCGGACGCCCCCGGTCCCATCTGCTGGTCCTGGGCACCGGCTACCAGCAGGCCGCAGGCTCAACCCGAGTGCGCTCGCTCCAGCGGCAGCTGGTCCACCTGGGCTTCACGCCCGGGCCGATCGACGGACGCTACGGCCCGCTGACCACCCGCTCAGTGGAGCGGTTCCAGGCGGCGACCGGTCTGGCGATTGACGGCGTCGCCGGCCCCGACACCCTCGCAGCGCTCAACGTGACACGCCACGCAGCGATGGCACCCGGAGCTGGATACCGACAACCCGGAGGCTCGGCCCCAGTACGCTCGCTCCAGCGGCGCCTGGTCCAGCTGGGCTTCACGCCTGGACCAATCGATGGACGCTATGGCAAGTTGACGGCCTCGGCGGTGAACCGGTTCCAGCATGACCGCCACCTGCCCGTAAGCGGAGTCGCCGGCGTTCGGACGCTTGTGGCACTGCGCCTCACGGCGCATCGCCGCTCGCCGCAGCCAGCGGCCTCAACGGCCCCGCCCACGCATCCAATAGCGACCCAACCACCGGCGGCAGCACAGATGCAGCCACGATCGACGCCGTTCTGGGGTCCAGTCCTACTGGCAGTGGCACTGCTGGGGCTACTGGCGCTCGTCCTCGGCCACTACACGAGAGGCCGACAGGCCCGGACCACACGGGGTGCGCCACGGGCGGCCGTGGCCGGCACGAGCCGAACAGCGGCATCTGAGCCATGGACGACACCCCACCACCACACGCAGGCGGCGAGGACGCCGCGCAACCACGTACCCAATGAGGCAGCGATGGAAGCCAATCACCTACCACATCAGCCAGCGATGGCACGCAACCAGGTAACACATGAGCCAGCGATGGCACGCAACCAGGTAACACATGAGCCAGCCATGGCGGGCCATCACCTGTCCCATAAGCCAGCGATGGCACGCAACCAGGTAACACAGCAGCCAGAGCCGGCGCGCAACCACCTCGCACATGAGCCAGGGACAGCGCTCGATCAGCTGGTTGACCTGTCATGGCTGGCGTTCGCCGACCGTCCGTTGCCGGAGGCGACGGTCAGCGCCAGCACTGAGGGCGTGCCCGGTGAGGCTGCCGGCCCGGAGGAGCCCGGCGAACGGCCTGGCGCCAGGCCTCCGGGCTGGGGCCACGCGGCGGACGAAGACGCTGGCGGCGAGGCTCTCGGAGCAGAAGCGGGTGACGGGGTCGGCGGGCCGGAAGGCGACGCGCTCGAGCCGGCGGCGGCCCTATCGCTGGCCAGCCCCCGGCCCGAGGCCGACGACGACGTGCACTTCGGCGTGGCGGCGCGAGCGCTCGGCGTGTCGCGCAAGACCGTGGAGCGGATGGTCAAACGCGGAGTGCTGGAGCGGGGGCCGTCCAACGAAGCGGCGACGGTGTCCAAGCGGGCGCTGGTCAACACCCTGGAGGCACGACGTCGCAACGTCAGCCACCTGACGCGGGCGACCGAGATCGAACAGTCGCAATCCACCGATCTTGGCCGCGACCCGACGGCAGGGCCGCAGGCTCCGGTCTCGGCCTTGACCGAGCTCGCTCCGCTCCTGGCGCCGTTGCTGGACGAGTTCGTGGCGGCCGAGACGCGCGTCGCGGTGCTGCAGCACGAGCTGGAACGACTCCGGGCCCAAGCCGATCAGGACCGCGCGCGGGACGAGCTGCTGCTGGCGCTGGCCAGCACCGGGTGGCGAGGACGGCGCAAGACACGCCAGGCGGTGCTGGGGCACTACAAGAAAAGGAGGTCGCCGGGCGAATCAGTGCACAACCGCCCACCTGACGCTTCGCCATGACCATGACGCCAACTCCCCACACAATTCGCGCCCGTGACGGTGGCACAGCAGGGTCGACGCATCCTGTGAGCCTCTGTCGTCGGCCCGCTACCTACTGGCGCCGGCTACGGCCGCCGGCGCCAGAGGCAAAGCGTGGCCGATCGTCAGCTCAGTCAGTCGGACTCGGTGATCATCGGCAAGGGGACAACCGCTGGTTCCTGGTAGCCCGCGAGTCCGGCGAGCTCGACACGACGGCGTCACGACTTGAGCGCACTGTTGGTCAGCGGTGCAGAAGAGCGGCGGCAGCGCCAGTCCTACGTCACGGGCTGAGTGACCGTCGCCGAGCAGGCTCGCCGGACAGGTGGCTGTCGATCCGTGAAGTCCGCCGATCTGCTCGGCCCAGGGCCGCAACATCTTCGGCACGCTCGGACTCGCAAGCGCCCCGCGAGCCGATGAGAACGGTGCGGCGGCCCGGTCGTACCGAACGAGGACCAACCAAACCTCCCCAGGAAATCTCTCTGAGCGGCGCTCTCCAGCTCGGCGGGGCTGTCTCCGATCGCCGCGGGCTACGGCACCAGGACGACTTTTCCGTGGGTGTGGCCGCGCTCGAGTTCGCGGAACGCATCCCGAACCTGCTGCAGCGGATAGACACCGGCGATGGGGATCTCCAAACCGCCCTGGTCGACGAGTGCAGCCAGCTCCGCCAGGGTCTGGGCGCTCGCTCCCGCGGCGTTGCCCTCCGCCTTGACGCCGTACTTGGCCGGCGCCCCGAAGTCGGCGATCGTGTCGATGCGCTCAGGAGCCACACCCAGATCCAGCCCTAGCTCCACATAGCCGCCGCCAACGGTGTCGATGAACGCGTCGATACCGTCGGGAACCGCTTGACGAATACGATCGGCCACCCCGCCCCCATAACTGACCGGGATCACGCCGTGCCCGCGCAACCACGCATGGTTGGGCTCGGACGCAAGCCCGATGACGGTGGCGCCCTCGCGCCGTGCGAGCTGCACCGTGATCGACCCCACGCCGCCCGCGGCCCCGGACACCACCACGGTGTCGCCATCTGACAACGCGACCGCGCGGACGGCGGCGTAAGCGGTGACGCCGGCCACGAAGAGGGCGCCCGCCACCTCCCACGCGACCCCGGCCGGGCGCCTCGTGGCGTGCTTGGCCTCGATCACGGCCAGTTCGGCGTGGCTGGCGCGGTTGTCAGTGAACCCGATGACCTCGTCACCGGGTCCAAAGCCACCCACGCCTGAGCCCACGGCCTCCACCACCCCCGCGAGGTCCGAGCCTTGGCCGGACGGGAATGTCGTCGGCCAGCGTTCGTGCAACAGGCCCTCGCGGATCTTGGCCTCGCCCGGATTGATCCCCGCGGCCCGCACCCGCACCAGCAGCTCACCCGGACCGGGAACCGGGTCCGCGACGTCAACCACTTTGAGAACGTCGGGCCCGCCGTACTCGTCAAATCGCACCGCTAGTGACATCTCAGTCGCTCCTGGGTTGTTCGCTTTCCCTCAGGGAAAACCGGATTGCGAATGGAGTTTTCATGCCTGGAAGCCTCGTAGGTAATCGCCCCCTAATTGTGGACGTTCTCACTGATCTTCTTCAGCGCTCGGGGCGCGTCGAGCGGGTTCCTCGCGAATCGTCGCGCATCGCGCGCGGGGCCTGCTCACCACGTTCTTCTGCGCCTCCCGATTCGACCGTGACCTCGCCCGCGGCCCGCTGGGCCGCGCTGCCGGACCTGCTGCCGATGCGACCCGCCGCCGAGAGCACACCGGACCTCGTCGCCGGCGAGATGCTGCGCGCTTCCTTCGCTGCCGCGTTCGCGCGGCACCATCGTCACAGGACGGTGCCGCCGCGAGGCCCGGGACCGACAGACCGCCCTGACAGCTTCCTGATAAGGTCGCCGGGCCGCGGATTCCCCAGCTAATGGGGAGAAATGGGGAAGACGCGGCTATTTGTGATGAGCCCCCGCCGCCGTAGCATCACGTTCAGAGTCGTCGTCGCCGTCAGCCTGGCGGCTACGCTGGCCGGGCTGGCCCTGCTCCATCCGCCGCGCTCGGGAGCCACGCAGAGCCTCGATCAGCTCCACAGCGAGCTCGGGGCCCAGCAGGCCCGCCAGAGCGGCCTGGCGGCCAGCATCAGCCAGCTCGACTCGAGCATCAGCTCGCTGGAGTCGCAGATCTCGCTCTTGCAGACCCGCGAGGCGGCCGTTCGCGAGTCACTGGCCGCCGACCGGGCGCGCCTGGCCGAGCTGCGGAGACAGATCACGCGGGAGCGCAATCGCCTGGCGCTCCTGCGCCGCACGTTGGCGAAGGCCAAGGAGATCCTCCGCGCCCAGCTCGTCTCCCAGTACGAGTCAGCGCCCCCGGACCTGGTGTCGGTGATCCTCAACGCCAACGGCTTCACCGACCTGCTCGAGCAGCTCAACTTCCTCGGCCGCGCCAAGCATCAGCAGCAGGGCATCATCTCGGTCACGCAGGCCGCCAAGGCAGCGGCGGACGCCGCCGTGCGGCGGTTGACGGGCCTCCAGCGCGACGTCCGCCAGATCACGGCTGAGACCGCGGTCCGCGCCCGGGCCCTGGCGGGCATGAATCAGCTGCTGTCCTCGCGGGAGTCGGCGCTGAGCCGCGCCCGGAGCGCGCAGCGCGCGGCGCTGGCCGACAGTCAGGCGCGCAGTCACGAGCTGCGCCGGCAGATCTCGCGCGTCGAAGCCCAGCAGGCGGCCGCGCGCGCTGCTGCCGCTGCCGCTGCGGCCGCCGCCGCCGCAGCCGCTGCTACTGCTGCGGCCGCCCCTGCGCCCGTCAGCAGCGGCCCGGCCCTCGGCCCGTCGGGCGGCTGGGCGATCCCCTACGCGATCGTCCTGTGTGAGTCCGGCGGGCAGAACCTGTCGCCCAACAGCGCTGGGGCGTCCGGGTACTACCAGATCATGCCCGCCACCTGGAAGCTCTTCGGCGGCCGCGGCCCGGCGGCCTACCTCGCGTCCAAGTCCGAGCAGGATGCCGTGGCGGCCCGGATCTGGAATGGCGGCGCCGGCGCGTCAAACTGGGTGTGCGCGGGCATCGTCGGGATCCACTAAGCCTGGATCCGCCGATCCTGGGGTCGTCTCGCCGCCGGATGGCCGTCGCTATACGTCATCGGCGGCGCTCATAGGGATCACCCTTATGGTGCTCCGCCGATGACGCCTAGCTCGGCCCCCGACGCCGAGACTCCGCCCATTATCGGTGGATCTAGGCTGAGCAGAGCGCCGCGCCCGAGAGCCGTCACTCTGCTGGTGGGGGCGTTGTTGATCGCAGCGTTCGCCATCCGCCTCGTCTACGTCGACAACACCCACTACCGGGCGATCAACGACGCCGGGACCTACAACCGCCTGGCGAGCAACGTCGCGCAGCACGGCGATTACCACACCGGATCCGGACCGCGGACGGGCGCCGGGGGCTCGCGCGGCCCGACGGCCTATTTCCCGCCCGCCTTCCCCTACTTCCTGGGCGCAGTGGACCTCATCGACGGCCACGAGGCCGGCGGCAAGACCGCGGTGCCCCCGGAGCGCGTCGCCCAGGCGGTGATCGGAACGGTGAGCGTGGGGCTGCTGGGGCTGGTGGCTCTCGAGGCGTTGGGCGGCGGCCCGGCGCTGGCGGCGCTGGCGATTGGCGCCGCCTATCCCGTGTTCGTCGAGCTGTCGGGCGCGCTGGTCGCCGAGAACCTCCTGCTGGTGTTCGAGCTTGCATCGATCTGGACGGCGCTTCGGGCGCGACGAGCCCGCCATCCGTATGCGTGGATCGCCGCCACCGGGGCGCTCACGGGCCTGGCCACGCTGACCCACGAGAACGCGGCGCTGTTCGCGCTGCCCCTGGGGGTCGCGGCGTGGTCGGTGGCCCGGGCGCGCGGGCGCGCCAGTCCTCCGCGCACCCGCCCCGGCCTCCGCGCCCTGGCGGCGCCGGCGGTGCTGGTTCTGTTCATGTGCGGCGCGATCGCTCCGTGGACTGCGCGCAACGCAGTCGAACTGCATCACTTCGTGCCGGTCTCCGACGAGGCCGGGATCACACTGATCGGCACCTACAACGCCACGTCGGCGGCTACCCGGCCGGTGCACTACAAGTGGGACCTCTTCCTCAAGATGCCGGAGTTCAAGGCGCTGGCCCGGGCCGCCCCGCGCTACGACGAGGTGGGCCTGAGCAATCTGCTCCAGTCCCGCGCGCTGGACTACATCCGTGCCCACCCGTTCTCACCACTGGATGTCGGCGTCCACAACACCCTGCGCATGTTCGAGCTCGAGGGGTCGTTCGCTTGGCACGCCTCCTACGCCGCGATCGGCCTGCCGGCCTCCGGCGTCGGGATCGGGGTCGTGAGCTTCTGGGTGCTGTTGGCGATGGCCATCGCCGGGTGGTTCACCGCGGTGCGCCGCGAGGCGCCGGGATGGCTGTGGGCGTTCCCAGTGCTCTACTGGCTCTCGATCACGTTCGTCAACGTGGAGACCCCCCGCTTCCGCGAGCCGATCGATCCGTTCCTGGTGCTGCTGGCGGCGTGCGCGGTGGCCACCGCGGCCCACAGTGCACTAAGGCTGCGCGGTGCGCCAGTCCGGCGTCGTCGGCGAGCGCCCGAGCTGGCGGGCGACGACGCTCAGCTGGTCAAGATGGTCCAGGGCCTGGCCTGAGCCGACAGCGACGCAGGTCAGCGGGGACTCCGCGCGGAACACCGGCATCCCCGTCTCGGCGGCGACCAGTTCCGGGAATCCCCGCACCAACGTGCCGCCCCCGGCGAGCAGGATGCCGTCACGCGCGATGTCGGAGGAGAGCTCCGGTGGGGTCTGCTCCAGGGTGTCGCGGATGCCGTGGAGGATCTCGCGCAGCGGACCGGCGATCGCCGTGCGAACCTCCTCGGAGCGCAGGTGCACGGCGGTGGGAAGGCCGGTGGCAAGGTGGCGACCGCGCACCTCGGTGACCTGCTCCTCGGGCTGGGGCACGGCGGAGCCCAGCTCGATCTTGATCGCCTCGGCGGTGCGCGAGCCGATGGCCAGCTGATAGACGGAGCGGATGTAGTGCGCGATGGCCTCGTCCATCTCGTAGCCGCCCACGCGCACCGAGCGGGAGACGACGATTCCCCCGAGCGAGATCACCGCCATCTCGCTGGTGCCCCCGCCGACGTCGACCACCATGCGGCCGATCGGCTCCTCGATGGCCACCCCGGCGCCGATGGCGGCGGCGATGGGCTCCTCGATGAGGTGCACGCGGCGCGCCCCCGCGGCCAGCGACGCCTCCTCCACCGCGCGCTTCTCCACCTCGGTCACCCCCGACGGCGCGCACACGATGAGCCGCGGGTGGGCCGTGCGCCGGTCGATCACCTTGCGGATGAAGTAGCGCAGCATCTCCTCGGTGACCTCGAAATCCGCGATCACCCCGTGGCGCAGCGGGCGGGTGGCCGAGATCGTCGCCGGGGTGCGGCCGATCATCCGCTCGGCGTCGGCGCCGACGGCGTGCACCTCGCCGGTCGCGACATCGGAGGCGACCACCGAGGGCTCGGACACCACGATCCCGCGGCCGCCGACGTACACGAGCGTGTTGGCGGTCCCGAGGTCGATGGCCATGTCATGGACCCCGAGGGTGGGCGCGAAGTGGCGCCGTGAGTTGTCGCGACGGGAGCCGTCTCTACGAAAGCGGATTGCGTAGAGATTGTCAGATGGGGGGTCTGGGCGCAGGAGGCGGCGGACGGATTGCACCCGCAGGCGGGCTCAGAGCGACGAGTGTCGAGTTAGGCCCGCTATGCGGGCTTACTTTGCACTCGCCCCCCGCCCTCGGCGGAACCGCCCTCGTTCCGCCCCATCGCCGCAGCGAAGCCGACGTCTACCGCTCGCCGGGCAGCTTGCGCGGGAACTGCGAGACGGTCTGCTTGAGATCGAGCGCGGTGGCGAGGATGCGGTGCTGCTCGGTGGCGTGGGCGATGGGGTAGCCCTCGCCGGAGGCGGCGCGCTCGGGGCGGCCGATGTAGCCGAAGGTGAGGTTCTCGGGGAGGACCTGCAGGAGACGGGGCGACATATAGGCGCGCGCGCCCATGTTGCGCGGCTCCTCCTGGACCCACACGACCTCGCGCAGGTTGGGGTACTGGGCCACGACGTCGAGGATCTCGGTCTGCGGGAACGGATAGAGCAGCTCGACCCGGCCGATGGCGACGTGCTGGGACGCGGCCTCGTCGCGGGCCTTGGTGGCGAGCAGGTCGTAGTAGATCTTGCCGGTGCACAGGACCAGGCGGGTGACCTCGTCAGTCCCCGCGTTGGGGTCGCCCAGGACCGGCTGGAAACGGCCCGCAACCAGCGCCTCGAGACGGCTGGCGGCCTGGGGCAGGCGCAGCAGGCTCTTGGGGGTCATGATCACCAGCGGGCGCTGCTTGGCGATGCGCGCTTGGCGGCGCAGCAGGTGGAAGTACTGGGCCGGGGTGGTGAGGTTGGCCACGCGGATGTTGCCCTCGGCGGCCAGTTGGAGGAAGCGCTCCAGGCGCGCCGATGAGTGCTCGGGGCCCGAGCCCTCGTAGGCGTGGGGCAGCAGCAGGGTCAGCCGGCTCGTCTGTCCCCACTTGGCCAGCCCGGAGGCGATGAACTGGTCGATGATGACCTGGGCGCTGTTGACGAAGTCGCCGAACTGGGCCTCCCACAGCACCAGGGTCTCCGGACCCTCCTGGGAGTAGCCGTACTCGAAGCCGACGCAGGCCATCTCCGACAGCGGGCTGTTGTGCAGCTCCATTGGCGAGAGCGCGCCGGGCAGGTGCTGCATGGCGCAGTGCTCCTGGCCGGTCTTGGGGTCGTGCAGGACGAGGTGGCGCTGGCTGAACGTGCCGCGCTCGGTGTCCTGGCCGGTGAGGCGGATGGGGATGCCCTCGGTGAGCAGGCTGGCGAAGGCCAGCGCCTCGGCGTGCGCCCACACGATCCCCTCGCCGTTGATCACGGCCTCGCGGCGCTGCTCGAGCTGCTTGACGAGCTTGGGATGGACGGTGAACCCGTCGGGCACCGTCAGCAGCTCGTCGTTGAGCACCTTGAGCCGGTCCTCGGCCACGGCGGTCCTGACCTCCGGCGACGGCGTGCGGTCGAGCTGGTACTCGCCGGTGGCGTGTTCGACGTCCTTGGCGGCGGAGATGCGCTCCTTGAGCTGCTGATGGGAGTCCGACAGCACCGACCACACCTCGTCGGTCATCTCCGAGGCGTCCTGCTCGGAGACCACGCTCTGGTCCACGAGCTGGCGGGCGAACAGCTCGCGCACCGACGGATGCTTCTTGATCACCTGGTACATCTCGGGCTGCGTATAGGCCGGCTCGTCGGCCTCGTTGTGGCCGAAGCGGCGGTAGCCGATCAGATCGATGAGGACGTCGTGGCCGAACTCCTGGCGGAACGCGAAGGCCAGGCGCACCGCGCTGATGCAGGCGGCGACGTCATCGGCGTTGACATGGATGATCGGAACGTCGAAGCCCTTGGCCAGGTCCGACGCGTACGTCGTGGAACGCGCGTCGTCCGGGTCAGTGGTGAAGCCCACCTGGTTGTTCTGGATGAGGTGGATGGTGCCGCCGACGGTGTAGCCGTCGAGCGCCTGGAGATTGAGCGTCTCGGCCACCACGCCCTGGCCCGGGAAGGCGGCGTCGCCGTGCAGGATGACCGGCATGGCGGCGTTGGTGTCCTGGTGGGCGTGGGGTCCCTGGCGCGTGGTCTGGGCCGCGCGAGTCGCGCCGGCGGCCACAGGGGCCACGAACTCCAGGTGCGAGGGGTTGGACTCCAGCCGCACGATGATCGACTCGAATCCGTCCCGCCCACCCAGCGAATAGGCGCCCTGGGCGCCGTGGTGGTACTTGACGTCGCCGGTGCCGCCCTGGGGCAGAGTGGTGATCGGCTCCAGCGTGGAGGAGCCCTCGAACTCGGCGAAGATCGAGTCATAGGGGCGGCCCAGGTTGTGGGCGAGGACGCTGAGGCGGCCGCGATGGGCCATGCCGATGACCACCTCGCGCGCGCCGCGGGTCGCCGACAGCTGGATGAGCTCGTCCAGCATCGGCACCGTCATATCCAGGCCCTCGACCGAGAACTGCTTCTGGCCCAGGTAGGCCTTGTGCATGAAGCGCTCGAAGGCGTCGACTTCAGTGAGCCGCTTGAGCAGCGCCTTCTGCTCATCGCTGGTGAGCGTGCGGCGGAACTGACCGGACTCGATCGCCTCCCGCAGCCACAGACGCTGGCGATGGGAGGCAATGTGCTCGATCTCGTAGGCGATCGTGCCGCAGTAGGTCTCGCGCAGGTGGGGTAGGGCGTCGGCCAGCGTCGCTCCGGGCACGTACATGCGCAGGATGTGGGCCGGGATCTGGCCCATGATCTCGGGGGTGAGGCCCAGCGGGCCGGGGTCCAGCGCCGGGTCGCCCTCGGACTCGCGCCCCAGCGGGTCCAGCCGCGCGGCGAGATGGCCGTGGGTACGGTGGGCCTTGAGCAGCGAGGTGGCCGCCTGCACCGCCTGCATGAGCTCCTCGTCGTGCGGGGGGCCGGGCTCCGCTGAATCGGTACCCGCCCGCCCCGGCGCCCGCGTTACCGCGCCGGCGGCCGCCGGGGCCGGGGGCGGCGGAAGCTCGGGCAGCTCCACGCCGAGATCGGCGAACACCCGGTCATAGAAGGCATCGTCGCCTCCGAGCAGCGCCTCGAGGCGCTGGAGGAAGCGGCCGGACTCGGCGCCCTGGATGATGCGGTGGTCGTAGGTGGAGGTCATGGTCATGACCTTCTCGGCCCCGATCATCGGCCCCACCCGCTCCAGCCCCACCGGATACGCGATCGAGCCGGTGGCGACGATCGTGCCCTGACCCACCATCAGCCGTGGCACCGACGCGATGGTGCCGATGCCGCCGGGGTTGGTGAGGGTCAGATTGCCGCCACTGAGGTCGTCGGCGGTGAGGGTGTTGGTGCGCGCCTTGTCGACCAGCGCGTTATACGCCTCCAGAAACTGCCGGAAGCTCAGGCGGCCGGCGTCGCGGATGACCGGCACCATCAGGGTGCGGGTGCCGTCCTTCTTCTCCACGTCGACGGCCAGGCCGAGGTTGACGGCGCCGTCGTCATGGCGGTGGGGCTTGCCGTCGATCTCCTCGAAGTGGTGGGCCATCACCGGCATGTCCGCGGTGGCCACGCGGGCGATCGCGTAGGCGATGAGGTGGGTAAAGGAGACCCGGTGGCCGGCGTTCTTGAGCTGCTTGCGGCGCTCATCCAGGGTGGTGACGGTCAACGTGCGGAAGGACGTGGCCGTCGGGATCGAGCGGCTCTGGTCCATGTAGCGGGCCAGCGCAGCGCCGCTGCCCTTGATCAGCTGCGCACCCGCCGGCGCCGGAGTGGCGGCGCCGTTCCCGTGGCCGAGGACGTCGGCCTTGGTGATGCGGCCCCCGCGAGCGGTACCGTGGACCGACGAGAGGTCGACTCCCTCGGCGGCCGCGACGCGGCGGGCTATCGGCGAGGCGTTGGACCCTGCGCCGTTGCCCGCGGTGGGGATGGTCGGAGTGAGGCCGGCAGAGCCGGCCTCTGCACTCGGCGCGGTCGACGCAGCGCCACCGCCGTTGCCCGATGGCGCGCCACCGCCCACCGACATGCGCGCGATGACCTGCCCGACGGTGACCGTCTCACCCTCCTCGGCCAGGATCTCCGTGATCATGCCGTCGGCGGGCGCGGGCAGCTCCATGTCGACCTTGTCAGTGGAGATCTCGACCACGGTGTCGCCGTCCTTGACCTGGTCGCCGACCTTGACCGACCACTCGAGAATCGTGCCCTCGGTAACCGACTCGCCGCCGGTGGGCGTGACGATGTCCACGGTCTGACCCGCGGACTGCTCCGAGGAGGCGACGCCCTCGGCCTCGGTGGCCGCGCCGGCCACGGCCTCGGCCGCGGTGGCGGACGGTGACTCGCCGGACACCGGCGTGGAGGTCTCGGTGGCGATCGAGCCGTTCGGGGCGCCGTCAGCGTTGGTGGCGATCTCGGCGAGCAGCGCGCCGACGGCGACGGTGTCGCCCTCGGTCACGTGCAACTTGGTGATCGTGCCCGCGACCGGGGACGGAACCTCGGCGTCGACCTTATCGGTGGAGATCTCGACGATCGTCTCGTCGACGGCGACGGTGTCGCCCTCCTGCTTGTGCCATTCGAGCACCGTACCCTCGGCGACAGAGTCGCCCATGGCCGGCATGACGACCTGAACAGTGCTGGTATCGACCGCCATCAGTCAGTCACTCACTCTACTGCCTTGTTGGAGATCGACGACGGTCTGCAAGGACGAACCCGGCCGACCCGGCAAACGGCCCCAGGCCGCCGATCACCGCCACCGTGACGGCGAGCCAGAACGGGATCACCCGCCGCCGGGCGGCGTCGATGCACAGCACGGACATGCCGATCCACATGACGCCGTGGGCGAGTCCGAGGATGAACGTCTCCGGCTGCGGGCTGCTCAGCGCAAACGCGCAGATGAGCAGTCCGAGGTAGACCAGCGAGTGCGTGAACGACGCCAGCTCCAGCCGCCGGAAGGTGACGGCGCGCATCAGGCCGGTGCTGTGACCAGCTCCGCGAGCCGGCGCAGGGGCGCGTCGGCGTGCTCGGGCCAGTTGGCCACGTCGGCAGGCCACCAGGCGAACTCGTCGTGCTCGGCGTCGGGCGTGACCGCAGTGCCGTCGGCCAGCCATGCCAGCCCCACCAGCGAGACCAGCCCGCTGGGGAGCTTGACCAGCGCCTCGACGCTCATCCGCTCCGGCGTCACCGACCACTCCTCGTCCAGCTCGCGCACGAGCGTCTCGGCCGGGTTCTCCCCCACCTCCACCGACCCGGCCGCGCCCAGCGCCCACCGATCGGCCCACGTCGCCAGCCAGGCGGCGCGGCGCCCGGCCAGCCACCGGCCGTCGGCGGAGCGCACGACGCACACGGCGGACAGGCTCTGGGCGGCCCCGCCCGGGAGCAGGCGCAGCGCCCAGCGCGCAGGCTCGCACGCGAGGCGCAGCCGGCCGCCGTCGGCCTGAAAGCCCGCCAGCCGGGCGGCGAGGCCGTCGTGGCTGGGGGATCCGCGATCGCGCAGCGCGGCCAGTATGCGGTCGGCCTCGTCCACGACCTCCGGGGACGCCGCGTAGGGCTCGTGACTCCAGCTGACCTCGATGTCCGCCGGCTGCCACGGGCCGCGCGCGAGGATGCCGGACGGGAGGCTCATGGCGCACACCGTACCCGTCCGGACGCCGCGGTTAGGCTGGCGGCATGGCCAAGAGCCGACGCAAGCACTGGGGCTGGGGCTACGAGCACGAACAGCCCCCGCCGCACGAGGTGCGCGCCACCGCCGCGGTCCTGGCCTCGCACCTCGGTTTCGGCTTCGACGAGCCCGAGCAGCCGATGCCACTGTCGGAGCTGACGCTGCCTCCGCCGCGGCTGACGATCCCCGCACATCTGCGGGACATGTGCGCCGACAGCACCTACGAGCGCGCCTTCCACGCCTACGGCAGCTCCTACCGCGACGTCGTCCGCGCCTTCCGCGGGCGCCTCGACCATCCGCCCGACGTGGTGGCGCGGCCCGGCGACGAGGCCGGCGTGGAGACGGTGCTCGAGTGGGCGCTGGGCGCCAACGCCGCCGTGATCCCGTTCGGCGGCGGGACGAGCGTTGTCGGGGGCGTGGAGCCGGCGGTGGACTCGGCCCGCTTCGAGGGGGTGGTCACCATCGACCTCGGCGCGCTTGACCGCGTGCTGGAGGTCGACCCCGTCTCGCTGTCGGCGCGCATCCAGGCCGGCGCGGCCGGCCCGGTGCTGGAGGAGCAACTGCGCGCTCACGAGCTGACGCTGCGCCACTTCCCGCAGTCCTTCCAGTTCGCCACGTTGGGCGGGATGATCGCGACTCGCGCGGGCGGCCACTTCGCCACCCTCCACACCCACATCGACGACCTCGTTGAGTCGGTGCGGGCGGTTACGCCGGCCGGGGTCTGGGAGTCGCGGCGGCTGCCGGGGTCCGGCGCGGGGGTGTCGCCCGATCGAATGCTCATCGGCTCGGAGGGAACCCTCGGCATCATCACCGAAGCCTGGGTGCGCGTCCGGCCGCGGCCCCGGGTCCGCGCCTCGGCGGCCGTCCGCTTTCAGACCTTCCAGACCGGCGCCGAGGCGGTGCGGGCGCTGTCGCAGTCCGGCCTGCATCCCGCCAACTGCCGGCTGATCGACCCCACCGAGGCGCGCTTCACCGGCGCGGGGGATGGCGAGCATGCGCTGCTCGTGCTCGGGTTCGAGTCGCCCGGGCTGGAGGTGGGATCGCGGCTGGCCCAGGCGCTGGCATGCTGCGCTGACCACGGCGGCACGTGGGAGGACGGCGGGGAGGGCGACGGCGCCGTGGGGACCTGGCGCGAGAGCTTTTTGCGGGTGCCCTATCTGCGTGACACGTTCGTGGCCATGGGCGTGCTGGCTGAGACGTTCGAGACCGCGGTGACCTGGGACCGGTTCGCGCGACTGGACGCGGAGGTGCGCGAGCGGACCGCGGCCGCGCTCGCCGACGCGTGCGGCGCAGGCACGGTGACCTGCCGCTTCACCCACGTCTATCCCGACGGGCCCGCCCCCTATTACACCGTTCTGGCCCCCGCCCGCCGCGGCGAGGAGCTCGAGCAGTGGGCGCAGGTCAAGCGCGCCGCCGCCGACGCGATCCTGAGCGCCGGCGGCACCATCACCCACCACCACGCCGTGGGCCGAGACCACCGGCCGTGGTATGACCGCCAGCGGCCCGAGCCATTCGCCGCCGCGCTGCGCGCGGCCAAGGCGGCGGTCGACCCCGCTGGGGCGCTCAACCCCGGCGTGCTCGTGGATTAGTCCAACGCCGCCAGCACGGCGGGCGCCGACGGAGCCAGGTCCGACGGCAGCCGCCGCAAAAGCTCCAGCCAGCCGCCGTGAACCGCGATCGCGGCTCGGATGTGACCCAGCGCCGTGTCCATGTCGCCCAGCTGCGCGGCGCCGAGGCCGGCCCAGAAGCGCAGCTCGTCGGACTCGGGGGCCAGCGCACAGGCGCGGGCATAGAGTGCCGAGGCCTCGCTGTGGCGGCCCTCGGCCGCGCGCTCGTCGCCCTCGCCGGCGAACCGGTAGGCCTCATCGAGACCGGCCAGCCGAGCCAGCTCGGCCAGCGGATCGGGGTGATCCTCGACGCGCAGCGACGTGACCGTAGCCCATGGCTCCCCGGCCGCCGGGACGACGAGGATCGCGGCCGACTGGCGGCCGCGCAAATCGCCGCCGGTGGCCTCGGCCACGTTGAGCGCGGTGAGCAGGCGCGAGCTGAGGCGGCCGTGCCCTGCGGCGTAGGCCTCAAGCATCGCGGGCCAGACCTCCGCGGTGGCCATGATGTTGCCCTGGCAGGAGACGCTCTCGCCCTGCACGTCACCCGCGAAGGCCATGCAGGCGTCGCCAGTGTGCGCGGCCACGTCGCCGTGGGCGTCGACGATCGCCACCTGGCGCGAGGCGGCCAGGGGGTCCTCGGCGAGCAGACGCTTGAGCGCCCCCGGCGCCGACATCCCGCGCTCGAGCAGGTCGAGCGCCCGTGGCCCGTAGGCGACCTCGACGTTGGCCTGGGTGGCCACCGCCCCCACCCCCGGCCGGGCCCACGGCACGATCGGCCCGACGCTGAACCAATGCGACTGGACTGCCACGCCCATCTCACCCGTCGCGGGGTCTCGAGCGACGATCGAGTAGGTCACGCCGCAAGCGTACGGTTAAACCGCCGCAGAGCTAGCGGCACGCACACCGCCATGAGGAGCAGGCACCACAGCGCCATCGCCAGCTCGGGGTGATCGAGCTGCCACGAGCCTCCAAGGTGCACGCCGGGCGTGGTCAGGTCCCGGACGCTGGCCACCAGCGCCGAGATGGGGTCCCACTGGGCGATCGCTCGCGGCACGGCGTCCATCCCGGCGATGGGGACGAAGGTGCCGGCCAGGAAGGTGAGCGGCAGGATGACGATGAAGCCGACGCCCTGCATCGCATCGGGCGAGCGGACGAGCATGCCGAACAGGACCCCCGCCCACGTGAACGCGAGCATTCCCAGCACCAGCAGTCCAAACAGCTCCACCCCGTGGCCGAGGGTCAGCTGGGGGCTCCAGCCGAGGATGAGCCCGAAGGCGAGGACGATGACCATGCCCAGCACCTGCTCGCTGAACTGGCCCATCACCTGGCCGGAGATGATCGACAACCGTCGGACCGGCATCGAACGGAAGCGGTCGATGACGCCCTCCAGCATGTCGTTGGAGGTGGCCACGCCGGCGCCGATGATCCCGAACGCCAGCGACTGGCCGATGATCCCCGGGAACATGTAGTTCTTGTAGCTGACCCCTGGCACGTGGATGGCCGAGCCGAACACGTACAAGAACAGCAGGATGAAGACGATCGGCTGGATCGTCACGTCCAGCAGGCGCTCGGGCACGCGGGGAATGGCCCGCAGGCTGCGCCCGGTCAGCAGCAGCGTGTCGCGGACGTAGCGCGACCGCCCCGCGGGCGGGCGGGTGGCGGTGGCGGGAACGGCGGCGGCGGTCATACGGCGGCCTCCTCTGCCTCGGGGCTGTGCTCGTGGGCGGCGTGCCCGGTGAGAGCCAGGAACGCGTCATCAAGCGTGGGGCGGCGCAGTGCCACCTCGTCCACGCTGATCCCGGACTCGTCGACGACGCCGGCGATGTGGGCGAGGTCGGCGGTCTCGCGCGGCGCCGGGATCGAAATCGTCCGCTGCTCGGGGACGGGCGTGACCTCGAAGCGCTCCCACAACAGGTCGGCGAGCTCGATGAACGCGGCCATGTCCGCCGCGACCACGTCGACCCGCTGCTGGCCCACCTGGGCCTTGAGCTGCGCCGGCGTGCCCGCGGCCACCTCGATGCCGCGGTCGATCAGCACCACGCGGTCGGCCAGCGCGTCGGCCTCCTCGAGGTATTGGGTGGTGAGCAGGAGTGTGACCCCGTCGGCCACGAGCTCGCGAATGGTCGACCACACGACCTGGCGGCTGCGCGGGTCCAGACCGGTGGTGGGCTCGTCCAGAACGAGCACGTGCGGCGTGTCGATGAGGCCGGCGGCGAGATCGACGCGGCGCCGCTCGCCGCCCGACAGGTTCTTGACCAGACGGTCGCGGAAGGCACCCACGTCGAAGCGCTCGATCAGTTGGTCGGCGAGGGCACGGGCAGCGCGGAGCTTGCGCCCCCGCAACCGGGCCATCAGGACCAGGTTCTCGCGGGCGGTGAGGTTCTTGTCCAGCGCCGCGAACTGCCCGGTGAGCGAGATGAGCTCCCGCACCCGCGGGGCGTCGGCCACGACGTCGTATCCCCCCACGCTCGCGTGTCCGGCATCCGGGCGCAGGAGCGTGGCCAGCATCCGGACGGTGGTCGTCTTCCCGGCGCCGTTGGGACCGAGCAACGACACCACGGTGCCGTCGCGGACCTCCAGGGAGAGGTTCTCGACGGCGGTGAAGTCGCCAAAGCGCTTTGTCAGGTCCTCGGTATGAATGGCAGTTTCTGTCATGGGCGGTAAAAGTACAGACACTGTAAGAATTCTGCAAGTGAATTTTGGTAACCTCCGGACGGACGGACGGATGGATCTACGCCGGTCCAAGGACGAAGGACATGAACGACGACATCGTGGCGCCGGGAAGCGATGACGACGCCCTCGGCGGCAGCGCCGGTGAAGAGCTGCTGGACCGACTCATCTCCGACGAGATGGGCGAGCGGATCGCCGAGGTCATGCGAACCGCCCGGCGCGCCCAGGAGGCCTGGCACCGCGCCGGCAACCCGGGCGAGGGTCTGCGCGAGCGCAAGCGGCGCCTGACCCGGCAGCTCATCTCCGACGCCGCGACGGCCCTATTCGCCACGCGCGGCTTCGACAACGTGAAGGTCTCGGAGGTCGCCGACCGGGTCGGGGTGTCGGAGAAGACGATCTACAACTACTTCCCCACCAAGGAGTCGCTGGTGCTCGACACCGCCGACGAGGCGGTGGAGCGGATGGCGCGGGCGCTGCGCGAGCGGGGCCCGGAGGAGTCGCTGACCTCCGCCGTGGTACGGGCGATCAAGGAGGACATGGCGCGCTTCGATCAGGCGCCCGAGGAGCTCACCGACTTCGTGCCCTTGTTTCTGGGCATGATCGACAGCACCCCGGCGCTCCGCGCGGCGTGGCTGGAGCTGCACGACCGGCTCGCCAATGTGGCCCGCGATGAACTCGCCGCTCAGGCCGGCATCGACCCGCGCGATCCTGAGCCCATGGCCGCCGGCCGCGCCCTGGCGGGCCTGGCCGAGGTCTCAATGAGGTCGCGCACCCGCCGCATCCGCGAAGGCCTGCGCGGCGAGGCGCTGCGGCGCGCGGTGGACGACGACCTGGAGCGAGCGGCGCGGCTGCTGGAAACGGGCCTGTGGTCGTTCAGCGTCCCGCGCGGGCAGCGTGCCAAGCAGCAGGCGATGGAGGTCGCCCGGGCCGCGGAGGAGGCGCGCAACCAGGTGCTCAAGGCGCTGCGCCAGGCCCGCGCCGCGTGGGGCGAGGTGCGCCGGGAGGCCCAGCGCTCCATCCGCGACGCCCACCGCGAGGCTCACCGCCAGGCGCGTGAGACGCAGCGGGCCAAGCGCAAATGACAGCGGCCGGGGTGCTGGGGGCAGGTGGGGTCGGCGGCTTCGTGGCCGCCGCGCTGCACCGGTCAGGCGCCGACACGCGGGTCGTGGCGCGCCCCGAGACCGCAGACGTCCTGCGTGAGACGGGGTTCGCCGTGTCCAGCCGGGCGCTCGCGGCGGACTTCACGGCCCGGCCGACGGTCGTGACCGAGCTCACCGAGCCGATCGACGTCCTCATCGTGGCCACCAAGGCCACCGGCCTGGACGAGGCGCTGGAGCGCGTGCCGGCCACGCCCGGAGTGGTGATCCCGCTGCTCAACGGGCTCGATCACCTCGCCGTCCTGCGCGACCGGTTCGGCGCCGGGCGGGTCGCCGCCGCCGTCATACGCATCGAGTCCGACCGGCCGTCGCCGGGCGTGATCATTCAGACGAGCCCCGCCGCCCGGGTGGACATGGCCGGCGCGGACGGGCGGCTCGAGGAGGTGGCCGGGCTGCTTCGTGGCGCCGGGCTCGAGGCGCGGATCGGCGACAGCGAGGCCGACGTCATGTGGTCCAAGCTGGCGCGCCTCTGCGCCCTGGCGTTGACCACGAGCGCGTCGGACCGGCCGATCGGCTACGTGCGCTCAGACCCGCGCTGGCGATCGGCGCTGGAGGGCGCGGTCAACGAGACCATCGCGGTGGCCAACGCCGACGGTGCCGGCCTGGACCCGCGGGACACCTTGGATGAGCTCGCCGCCGCTCACGCGGAGCTTGGCTCCTCGATGCAGCGCGACATCGCCGCCGGCCGGGCGACCGAGCTCGACGCGATCGCGGGCGCGGTGCTGCGAGCCGGGCGGCGGCACGGGCTGCACTGCCCAACGGTCCAATGGCTCGCCGAGCGCGTCGCGCTCAGAACGGCGGCCTGATCGGCTGGGCGGGCCCGTCGATGTAGACGGGCTCGGCGATCTCCTCGGAGGCGACCGCGTCCACGGCCTTCTCCTCCTCCAGCTCGCCGGCGCCGTCGTGCTGGCCGTCGCAGAGGACCCGGAAGTTGCCGGTGCCGCCGCCGTCGGCCTGGAGAACGATCCCGGGGAGGATCTCCTCGCCCTCCTCGAAGCCGAGCCGCTCGATGTCGAAGTGGGCCATGCCGATCCCCCAGCTGTGGTGATCGGGGTTCTCGCGGTCGTGGGCCGCGACGCCCTGCGCGAAGCGCTCGAGCAGCTTCGCCATGGTGGCGTTGTCAGCCATCGTCCGGGTCAGCCCCGCTCGATGATCTCGATGCGGTAACCGTCGGGATCGCGCACGAAGCACAGCCGGTTGCCGCCCTCGCGGATCGTGTAGGGCGGGCGCTCGGGCTCGATGCCCTGCTGCGCGAGGTTGGCGAGGGTCCGGTCCAGGTCGTCGGAGGTGATCGCGATGTGGCCGTAGCCGGTGCCGATCTCATACGGCTCGGTGCGGCCATGGTTGAACGTCAGCTCCAGCCGGGGGTTGTCGCCGTCCTCGGGCTGGTTCATGAACACGTTGGTCGCTTCGTCGCGGATCGGCGCGCGGCGGACCTCCTGAAAGCCCAAGGCCTCGTAGAACGCGACGGAGCGGTCGATGTCGGTGATCCGGTAGCAGGTGTGGATCAGGCTCATGTCTGCTGACAGCGTAGCTCGATAGCCTCTCTCACATGATCGTCGAGCGGTCGATGAGCGACGGATGGCTGTCGAACACGTACATCGTCGGCGATGAGCTGGGGGGCAGCGCGGTCATGGTCGACGCCGGCGGCCCGGTGGCGCCGCTGTTCTCCTTCCTGGACCGGGGCCAGCTCACCCTGACCCACGTGCTGCTCACCCACCATCATCACGATCACGTCGCCGAGCTCGATGCGGTCAAGGAGCGCTTTCCCGACGCGCCCGTCCTCATCCACCCGCTGGAGCGCGACAACGTCCCGGGAACCACCGGGACGATGGAGCCGGGCCAGATCATCGAGACCGGCGCACTGCGGATCGAGACGATCCCCACCCCGGGACACACCGCGGGCATGCTGTCGCTGCTCTTCGACGGGACCGACGTGTTCACCGGGGACACGCTGTTCAAGGGCTCGGTGGGTGGCGTGCGCGCCCCCGGGCACACGACCTACGCCGATCTGAAGACGTCGATCATGGACAGGCTCCTGGCGCTGCCCGCCTCCACGCGCATCCATCCCGGGCACACCGACCCCACCACGGTCGCGGAGGAACTGGAGAGCAACCGCTTCGTGCGCATCTGGCGGGGGGTCGACCCCGAGGGCGACGAGCCCTGCACGGCGATGGGCGAGACGGCGACGCTGATCCTGCTCGGCGACGACTACGACGGCGGCCACAAGGCCTGGGTCCGCTGGCCCGACGGATCCGACGACATCGTCCCCGGCTCGCAAGTGACAACGAGCCCACCCACCCACTGAGCGACGGCCGTGCCCAAGGACAAGATCCCCACGTCCCGCGTGGGGCGCACCGCGCGGATCGGGAGTCTCGCTGCCGGCCAGGTGATGCGCGAGGCGGGCACGCGCGCGGCCAACGTGGCCCGCTCGCCCGAGGGACGCCAGGTGGCCCTGGGGCGCCGCCAGCTCGAGGCCGCCGAGCAGATCGTGGCCGCGCTGGGCACGATGAAGGGCGCGGCGATGAAGGTCGGGCAGGTCCTGTCCTTCCTCGACGTCGGGATGGTGCCCGAGGAGCACCGTGAGGAGTTCCAACGCAAGCTGGCGGTGCTGCGCGACGCGGCCCCAACGGTCACCTTCCGCGACATGCGCAAGGTGATCGAGGAGGAGCTCGACGAGAAGCTCGGCGATGTCTTCGACGAGTTCGACGAGGAGCCGATCGCCGCCGCCTCGATCGGACAGGTGTATCGCGGCCGGCTCACTGACGGGCGCGAGGTGGCAGTCAAGGTTCAGTACCCGGGCGTGGCCGCCGCCGTCCGTGCCGACATGCAGAACCTGGGGCTGATCCTGCGCCTGATCAAGCGGATCGCTCCGGGGCTGGACCCCAAGGCCATCGGCGAGGAGATCCGCGCCCGCGTCCAGGAGGAGCTCGACTACGAGCTCGAGGCCCAGAATCAGCGCACGCTCGCCCGCATCTACCGCGGCCACCCGTTCATCGTCATCCCCGATGTGATCACCTCGCTCTCGCACGAGCGCGTGATGGTGTCCGAGTTCGTGCGGGGAACCGGCTTCGAGGAGCTGCGCGGGCTCCCCCAGGACGAGCGCGACCGCATCGGGGAGATCCTCTTCCGCTTCTATTTCGGCTCCCTGTACCGCCACGGACAGTTCTCGGGCGATCCGCATCCGGGCAACTCGATGATGCTGGACGACGGGCGCATGGCCTTCTTTGACTTCGGCTTGTTCAAGCGGATGCCGCCCGGGTCGGTGGAGCTGGAGATCAGCGTGGCCCGGGCGATCATCGAGGGCGACACCGAGACGATCATGCACCTGGGCACCGAGGTGGGCTTCTTCCGCGATCCCGACAAGTTCAACCCCGACCGGGTCCTGGCCCACTTCCGCGCCGCCACCTCCTGGTACACCTCCGACCGCGAGATCGAGCTGACGCCCGAGTACGCCACCCAGGTGCTCATCGACATGAGCGACCCGCGCTCGGAGTACTTCGGCTACCTGCGCCACGAGTCCGCCCCGCCCGATCACATCTTCGGCCGGCGCATGGAGGTGCTCACCCTGGCCGTCATCGCGCAGCTGCACGCCCGGGGCAACTTCCACCGCATCGCCCGCGAGTGGTTCTACGGCGATCCGCCGGCGACCGAGCTGGGCGCGCTCGAGGCCGAGTTCTACGGGCGCGCCGCGGCGTAGCGTCGGCCGTCGCGCTGCCAGGTCTGCGCTCGGGGTCGTGGCGGATAGTGGCGCTATTTCCTCCAAGATCCGCCACAGGTCCCAAGCGGAAACTCGCCGTCAGCCGCCCCCACCCTCGATAGCGGTGGTTGCCGTCCGCTCGACGCGCGCTCTCAGACCTCTTGGACCTGGAACAGGCTGGTCGTGCCCGGCCGGCCGCTGGGCAGCCCGGCGGTGATCCCGACGCGCTGGCCGTGCTGGACCCAGCCGAGCTCCACCACGCGGCGGGCGCTGTCGGCGATGAGCTCCTCGGTGACCTCGTGGCGGCGGATCGACGCCGCCTGTACGCCCCACATGAAGTTGCAGCGACGGACCGTCTCGCGGCCGGGCGACAGGCAGTAGATGGGCACCGAGGGGCGGTGGGCCGAGATCAGCCGCGCCGAGCGGCCCGAGAGCGTGGGGACCACCAGCGCGGCCAGGCCGAGGTCGCGGGCGGCGGCACAGGCGCTGTAGGCGATCGTGTAGGCCGGATCTCGGGCGTCTCGGCGCACCCGCGACTCGTTCCACTCGCTGTAGGGCAGGACGCTCTCGGTGCGTTCGGCGATCGAGGCCATCATCTCCACCGCCTCCACCGGATAGGCCCCCACGGCGGTCTCCTGGGAGAGCATGACCGCGTCGGTGCCGTCGAGGATGGCGTTGGCCACGTCGGTGGCCTCCGCGCGGGTGGGCCGCGACGAGGACACCATCGAGTCCAGCATCTGGGTGGCGGTGATCGACGGACGCGCGAGGCGCCCGGCGATCCGCAGGAGCTGCTTCTGGACGATGGGCACGTCCTCGATCGGCAGCTCGATGCCCAGATCGCCGCGGGCGACCATCACGGTGTCGGCGGCGCGGATGATCTCCTCGGCGTTGTCGACCGCCTGGGGCTTCTCGATCTTGGCCACCAGTGGCAGCCGGGTGTGGCGACGGACGTACTCGACGTCCTCGGCGCTGCGCACGAACGACAACGCCACGACGTCGACGCCGATCGACTCGCCGAAGCGCAGCATGTCGAGGTCCTCCTCGGGCACCGCAACCAGGCCGCGCGTGTTGCCGGGAATATTGAGGCCCTGCCGCGACGCCACCGAGCCGCCAACCTCGACCACGGTCTCGACCTCGCATTCGCCGCCGCGCACATCCTCCACGCGCAGGCGGATCGCGCCGTCGGCGAGGTAGATGACGTCCTCGGGATCCACGCACTCCGCCAGCCCGGCCCAGGACACCGACATCCGCTTCCCGTCGCCGTGGTCGTTTGTGCCGCAGACGAGCACGAGGCGCTCGCCGGGCTTGAGCTCGACGCGGTCGTCCACCAGCGGACCGATCCGCAGCTTGGGCCCGGGCAGGTCCTGCAGGATGGCCACCGGACGACCCACCGCGGCCGATGCCGCCCGGACGCGGGCGGCGTTCTCGGCGTGCAGATCGCGGTTGCCGTGGGAGAAGTTCAGCCGGGCGACGTCGAGCCCGGCCTCGACCATACGCGCCAGCGTGTCGGGGTCACGCGAGGCCGGGCCGATGGTGGCGACGATCTTGGTGCGGCGCATGGGCAGTCCAAAGTACCGGACCGCAGGGGAACGATTCGTTAATAGCAGGTGAGGATGTGAGCGCTCACACGACCGTGAGGGCGCCGTTCTCCACGATCGGCTCGCCGTCGGCCGAGAGCCGCCCACCATCGCGCAGGTCGCAGATGAGGTCCCAGTGCACCGCCGAGTCGTTGGTGCCGCCGGTCTCGGGATAGGAGCGCCCGAGGGCGAGGTGGACCGTGCCGGCCATCTTCTCGTCGAGCAGGATGTGACCGGTGGCGCGGTCGACGCCGGCGTTGGTGCCGATGCCGAGCTCGCCCAGGTAGCGCGCGCCGGCGTCGGTGGCCAGCGCCGCCTTGAGGTAGTCCTCGCCGCGGTCGGCGGTGACAGAAACGACCTCGCCGTCCTCGAAGCGCAGCTCGACGCCCCTGACCGTCACGCCGTGCGGCCCGGTGGGAACCGTGAAGCGGATCGTGCCGTTGGCCGAGCGCTCGTGCGGTCCGGTGAACACCTCGCCGCTGGGCATGTTGCGGCGGCCGTCGGAGTTGATCCAGGTCCGGCCCGTCACGCCGAGCCGGACGTCGGTGCCCTCGGCCTCGATGCGGATCTCACCCGCCGAGCTCAGCCGCTGCACCATCGCCTCCTGGGTGGCGCTGAGCTCCCGCCACGCCTGCACCGGATCCGGGCGGTCGAGAAACAGCGCACGGGTGACGAACGCGGCGTATTCGCCGGTGCTCATCTGCGCCTGCTGGGCCAGCGCCGGGGTGGGCAGGATCGTGCCGGTCCAGCGCAGCTTGAGCGTCGCCTCCTGAAAGGGCCGGCGCGCGGTGGCTACCTGGGCCACCACCGTTGGGTCGATGCCGGCCAGCTCGGTGGTGTTGGCAGGGGCCTCGATGTGGACAAAGGCGTCCAGGGCGCCGGCGACGGCCATGTGGGTCGGCGGCGGTTCGGTGCGGTGGCGCTCGCGCGCGTGGCGGTAGAGGTCGGCGGCCAGACCGGGCGGCTCCAAGCTGACGTAGGGCCAGGCGTCGCGCTCCAGGACAGCCGTGTGAAGCGCCGCGGCCAGGTCGGACGCCAACGTCGTGGAGCGGATGCCGACGCGGTCACCGGGACCGACCTGCATGCTCCAGTCGCACAGCAGGGCGGCGAACGCGCCGGACTCGGGCGGGCCGGTCCTCACGGAGCCTCGAGCTCGGAGAAATTCTCGGCCAGGTGGGTGCGCAGCGACGCGAGCACGAACTCGCGCTCGGTCGCCGAGGCGATCCGGTAGCGGCCCAGCAGCTCCTTCTGGCGCGTGGTCTGAAGTCCGTTGATCGTCCATCGGACCGCGAGGCGCTCGAACAGCATCTCGATCGCCCGCGCGCGGGCGTCCTCGCGGTACAGGCCGCCGCCGAGTGTGTCGGTGTAGGCCTGACGGGTGGCCGGCGTCAGCGACCCGCGCAGGACGAGCACGTTGCCGTCGGCATCGCGGTAATCGGTGGTTGGAGCGGTTAGCTTGGTCTTCTGGCCTCGCCGGCGCGCCATCACGCCGGCGCCTCGGCGACGCGCTCGAGCTGGCCCCGGACGTCACCGGTGACCGGGTCGGCGTGGCCGGCCCAGGCGACGTCGGGCTCGAGGGCGGCGAGCTTGCGGATCGACGCGCGCGCCTGCTCGACGTCTGCATCGAAGGCGACGGGGGGGATACGTGGCCCACCCTTGCGCCCGGTCTGGATGTCCAGCGTGTAGAAGCAGTCGGAGACGAGGGCCACGCGGTCGGAGCGGCGGAAGAGCCCAATCAGGCCGGGCGCGTGCCCGGGCAGCTCCACGACCTCGAATCCGGCGTCGAACACCGTCACCCCGTCGCCGTCGCGGATGAGGGAGACGTTCATCACCTTCAGGGGGAAGCCGCCGCGCACGACCCAGACGCCATCGGCCACCGGCTCCACCGACACCCCGCTGATCACGCGCCGCGCCTTGGTCCGCGTGTTGGCCAGGCGGATGAGCCGCGCCTCGGCGGTCGAGCCCGCGGGCGGCAGCAGCCCGAGCTGGCGGGCGATGTCGCCGCTGTCGATGTAGGCGTCGTTGTGGACGATCAGGTCGTCGGCCACGGTGACCACGTCGCAGCCCTCGAGCACGAGCGAGCCGTGGTTGGGGGCAAAGCCCTGGAAGGTGCCGGGACCGGCGAAGGTGCCGCGCGCCCGCCAGCGCACGGCGGTGCGCTTGCGGGCGGTGGTCAGCTCCAGCACCTCGAGGTCGAAGTCCGGGAAGGCGGAGAACAGCTCGGAGAAGTACCGGCGGATGCCGTCGGGAGCGACGAGGTCCTGCGCGCCGACGAGGCGGTCGACGGCGCCCGGCTTCCAGCAGGCGATCGCCTCGTCGAGATCCTGGTCCCCGAGCGCTGCGAAGTACCGCTTGGCGATGTCCGAGGTACTGGCCAAGGCGCCGCAGTGTACGTGCCGTCAATAACGTCTGAGGCTGTGGCACCCTCCTCACGCCAGAAGGAGCTCGGACGCGGCGAACGGGTCCTCCCCGGGCTGTGGCGGCTGCGGCTGCCCCTCCCCTGGCCCGGCGTGCCCCACTGCAACGCGTGGGCGATCGCGGCCGGGCCCGGCATCGTCCTGGTGGACACCGGCATGCACGAGCCGGGCTCGCTGGCCCAGCTGGAGCGCGCCATGGACCAGGTCAACCTGCGCCTGGAGCAGGTCCGGCTGCTCGTCTGCACCCACGCCCACTCCGATCACTGGGGCCAGGCGGCCCCGATCATGGACCGCGCCGGCTGCGAGCTGTGGATGCATCCCAACCACGCCCACGCCACCGCGCGCGCCGGGGACCCACAGGCGGCGCTGGCGCGGCGCCTGGAGGTGGGCCGCCAGAGCGGCGTGGCGCCGCAGGCGCTGGCCGAGTACGCCGAGCGCGCCAAGGACATCCCCTCCGGGGTCGCCCGGGTGGTCGAGCCCGACCGTGCGTTGGTGGACGGGGTGACGATCGAGACCGACCTGGGCGTGTGGACCGCGTATGAGACCCCGGGGCACGCGCCGTCGCACGTCTGCCTGTTTGCGCCCGAGCGACGGCTGCTCATCTCCGGCGATCACGTGCTGGGGCGGATCTCGCTGTTCTACGACTACGGCTACTCGCCCGATCCCGTGGGCGAGTTCCTCGCGTCCCTGGACACCGTCGACGCGCTCGACGCCCGGCTGGCCCTGTCGGGCCACGGCAAGCCGTTCGTGGACGTCCACGGGCACATCGAGGGCAACCGCCGACTCGTGGCCGAGCGCCTGGACGCCGTGCTGACCGCGGTGCGCGCCGAGCCCAAGACCGCCCTGCAGATCCTGCCCGAGGTCTACAGCCAGCCGGTGAACTTCCGCAACGCGACGTGGTTTTTGTCCGAGACGCTGTGCTACCTGCGCCACCTCGAGGGTCAGGAACGGGTGCGCAGCGAGGACGACCGGGCCGTCGAGAGATGGTCCGCGGGCAAACCTTGACACGATCTTGTCAAGGTTGGTACCCTGCCCGTCATGCGCATCGATCACATCCTGGCGGAGGCCGGCGAGCCCAGCTTCTCCTTTGAATTCTTCCCGCCCAAGAGCGACGCCGGCGAGCGCGTTCTGGGCCTGGCGCTCGAGTCGCTGCGGCAGCTCGAGCCTTCGTTCGTGTCGGTGACCTACGGGGCCGGCGGCACCTCGCGCGGCCGGACGCTCGAGCTGACCAAGTGGATCAAGCAGGAGCTCGGGATCGAGGCGATGGCGCACCTGAGCTGCGTCGGTGCCACGCGCGACGAGCTTTCCGCGGTCATCGCCGACATGCGCCAGGCGGGGATTGACAACATCCTCGCCCTGCGCGGCGACCCGCCCAGCGGGGAGGACGACTGGAAGCCCCACCCGGGCGGCCTGCGCTACTCCACCGAGCTGGCGTCGCTGATCCACTCAGACCACGACATCTGCATCGGCGCCGCCTGCTTCCCGGAGGTCCATCCCGAGGCTCCGGACCTGGCTCACGACCTGCGCTTCCTCAAGGACAAGGTCAACAACGGGGTCTCGTTCCTCATCACTCAGCTGTTCTTCGACAACGAGTTCTACTTCCGCTTTATCGACGAGGCCCGGGCAGCCGGGATCGACGTGCCGATCCTCCCCGGCGTGATGCCGATCACCGACCTGCGTCAGATCAAGACGATCACCGGGATGTGCGGCGCAACCATCCCCCAACCGCTGCTCGAGGCGCTGGAGTGGCGCTCGCACGACCCCGCCGCCGTGCTGCAGTTGGGCGTCTCCTACGCCACTCTCCAGTGCGCCGAGCTGCTGGCGCGCGGGGCGCCGGGCGTCCACTTCTACACGCTGAACCGCTCCCATGCCACCAGGGCGATCCTTTCCGCCCTCCGACTGCACCGCCCGTGGGTGGCGCGCGAGGTGGTCAAGACGGCGGTGGCGTGATCTTCACCGGGCGGACGACGATGGGTCGCCCGTCCACCTCGTAACGCACGTCGATCTCGTCGTTGCGCTTGTAGGTCCCGATCCCCCAGAAGCCCCAGAACCAGGCCCACAGGCTGAGCTTCTGGCGCACGAGCTCACGATCGAACAGCAGCTCGCCCTCTGCGACACGGTAATCGGAGCCGAGCTCCTGGCGCACGCCGTTCACGTAGACCTCGAATGGCGACCGGATCCCCGCCGGGAGCGTGACCCGCCACTCCCTCATGGCCCCACGAGGTCGGAGGCGATGAGCGACAGCATTGTCACGTCGATGCGGCGGCCGTGCTCGCGCAGGTAGCCGCGCAGAACCCCCTCCTCGACGAAGCCCGCGTTGCGGGCCGCGGCCAGCAGTGCGTCGTTGTCGGGGTCGGTGACGAGCTGGATGCGCTGCAGTCCGCAGGCGCTGACCAGCCAGCGGCCGATCAGCCCCAGCGCGTCGGTGGCCACGCCGTGGCCGCGCCGTGCCGGCGCCACCCAGATGCCCAGCTCCGCGCGCGAGTGGTCCCAGTCGACGTTGTGAACGTCGATCTGGCCGATGCACTCATCGGAGCCCTCGGCGACGATGCTCAGCCACAGGGCGGCGCCGGTGACGCGGTCGGTGGGGCCGCCCTCGACGCGCCGCCCCAGCTCGGCACCGCTCGGCGGGCGGGCCACGCCGAGGGTGCGATGGAGCTCGGGATCGTCCTGATGGGCGATCAGCACCTCGGGGATGTCGCGTTCGGCGGCCAGGCGCAGCGCCACCGCCGGCGTGCTCAGGGGTTCGGGCAGATCCGGGAACGACGGCATGTCGGGCCCCCACCGTACTCTCACTCAGGCCATGCCGGAGATCGACTACAGGGTCAGGCGCTCACCGCGGGCGCGGCGCGTGCGCGTCAACGTCGACACGCGCGGCGTCGAGGTGGTGCTGCCCCAGCGCGCCCCCGAACGCGAGGCGGCCGCGGCGATCCGCGAGCTCGAGCCGTGGATCCGGCGCCGGGTCCGGGAGCTCGAGCGCGCGCAGGATGCGGTGGCGGCCCGCGGCGACGCAGTCCCCTACCTGGGCCACCTGCTCCGCGTGTGCGCCGAGCCGGGGCGCACCCGCGTGCACCGGCGGGGGGACGAGCTCCTGGCACCGGCCGGGCCCGACCGCGAGCTCGCCCTGGAACGGTGGTACCGGCGGGCGGCGCGCGACGAGATCGGGGCGCGCCTGGAGCGGGCCTGTGCACTGGCGGGCAGCTCGCACTCGAAGCTGACCATCCGCGGGCAGCGCACCCGCTGGGCGAGCTGCTCACGCACGGGCGCCATGAGCTTCAACTGGCGCCTGCTGCTGGCGCCCGAGCCCGTGCTGGACTACGTCGTATGGCACGAGGTCTGCCACCTTGAGGTCATGGACCATTCGCCGCGGTTCTGGTCGGTGCTCGAGCGCTGGTGCCCGGACTACCGCGAGCACTCGCGCTGGCTGCGCCGCCACGGGCAGACGCTCGTGCTCGGCTGAGGCGGTGCGGCAGTCAGCGGCGGGGCGCCAGTCACCCTTCGATCAGCACCCGACGCAGCGCCGCGTAGGGACTCTCGCCCCGCCGCTCGGAGATCACCTCGCGCCGCACGCGGCCGCGGAAGGCCTCGACCGAGCCGTCCCCCCGCACGTCGACGCCGGCCCGCACGCTGGGGACGAAGCGCTCGGGGCCGGCCAGCTCCAGGCGGGCCACGACCCGCTGCTGGGGCTCGAAGCGCTTGAACTTGGCGTCGACCGCGTCGCCGGGGGCGGCCCGGGCGAGCTCCTGCCCCCGGGACTCGAGCGCGTCGAGCGCGAGCTCGACGTCAGCAAACGAGGACCGCTTGACCTTGGGACCGGCGCGTTCGGTCAGCTTCCAGCGCACCCGGCGATGATCGCAGGAGCGCCGGGGGCGCGGGTGGGCAGAGCGAACTCGACCTCGAACGTGTTGCCCCGCCGCACGCGGCGCATCGGCGCCGCGGCGAGGTGCTCGGACAGGCGCTGGATGGGGACGTTGTCGGCCAGCATGGTGGCCTGAAAACGCTGGACGCCGAGGGTCACGGCGCCATCGACGAGGCGCCCCATCAGCTCGCGGCCCACGCCCTGGCCCTGCCAGTCATCGCCGACGACGATCGCGAACTCCGCGGCGCGGGGATCGTCGGGCGCGCGCACGAACCGTGCCACCCCGATGATGGCCTCCTCGCCGCCCGGGGGCGTGAAGGTGGCGACGAGGGCGTAGTGGCCGCGCCCGTCGATCTCGGCCAGGTAGGCGGCGTCGGCGGCGCTCAGGTACGGCTTGGAGGTCATGAAGCGCCGGTAGCGCGTCAGCGGCGAGAGGCGGGCGTGGGACGCCTGCAGCCGCTTCTGGTCATCCGGCCTGATGGGGCGAATGACGATGACGCGTCCGTCGGGCAGGGCGTAGAGATCCACGCCCTCAAATGTAGGACGATGGCGGGCACCGGACTGTGCCCGCCATCACGGACGAGTGCTACGAGCGCTCGCTGATCGGGACGTATTCCAGGCCGCGACCGCCGGTGTAGATCTGACGCGGACGCGCGATCTTCTGCTCGGGGTCGTCGATCATCTCCAGCCACTGGGCGATCCAACCGCTGGTGCGCCCGATGGCGAACAGCACCGGGAACATCTCCACCGGCATCCCCAGGGCCTCGTAGATAAGCCCGGAGTAGAAGTCGACGTTGGGATAGAGCTTGCGGCTGACGAAGTAGTCGTCCTCGAGCGCGATCTTCTCGAGCTCGGTGGCGATGTTGAGCAGCGGGTTCTTCCCCGTGACCTCGAAGACCTCGTCCACCGCCTTTTTGATGATCTTGGCCCGCGGGTCGAAGTTCTTGTAGACCCGGTGGCCGAAGCCCATCAGCTTCTCGTCACCGTTCTTGACCCCGGTGATGAAGTCGGGGATGTTCTCCGTGGTCTCGATGCGCCGCAGCATCCGCAGGACGGCCTCGTTGGCGCCGCCGTGCAGCGGCCCGTAGAGCGCCGCCACGCCGGCGGCGACCGCGGAGTAGGGATCGACCTGTGAGGACCCTACGCTGCGCACCGCGCTGGTGGAGCAGTTCTGCTCGTGGTCGGCGTGCAGGATGAACAGAACGTCGAGCGCGTGCTCGAGGCGCGGATCGGGCTCGTACCGGAGCTCCGCGATCTTGTAGATCATCGAGAGGAAGTTGCCGGCGTAGCTGAGGTCGTTGTCGGGATAGACGTAGGGCATCCCGCGGTTGTGGCGGTAGGAGAACGCCGCCAGCGTCGGCATCTTGGCCAACAGCCGGATGACCTGGATGTAGCGGGATTCGGGATCCTTGATCGCCGCCGCCTCGGGATAGAACGTGGACAGGGCGCCGACGGAGGCCAGCAGCATCCCCATGGGGTGCGCGTCGTAGCGGAACCCCTGCATGAACTCCTTGACGTTCTCGTGGACGAACGTGTGGATGGTGATGAGGTGGTCCCACTCGTCGAGCTGGTGCTGGGTGGGGAGCTCGCCGTGGATGAGCAGGTAGGCGACCTCGAGATAGCTGGACTGCTCGGCCAGCTGCTCGATCGGGTAGCCGCGGTACTGCAGGATGCCCTTGTCGCCGTCGATGTAGGTGATCGCCGAGCGACACGACGCCGTCGCCATGTAGGCGGGGTCGTAGGTCATCAGGCCGAAGTCGTCGTCGGTGGTCTTGATCTTGCGCAGCTCGGTGGCCCGGATCGTGTTGTCCTGGATCGGGATCTCGTACTGCTTTCCGGTTCGGTTATCCGTCACGGTGAGGGTGTCGGCCGACGTCGCTACGCCGCCCCCATCGGTCGAATTCTGGGTCTCGGTGGTCATTGCGCTCCTTGACGCGGTTACCGGAGGCCGCCACTTCAGTCGGTCTGGCGTCGACGACCTTGCCTGAAAGACTTTATTACCCGCGGCTGGGTGCCCGAGACACCGGCCGGGAGCGGCTCAGGAGGTGAGGATGGCGGCGCCGATGGCCAGCACGACTATCACGAGCGTGAGCCCGATGACGCCGCGCTGCCCCGATGCGCCTCCGGGGAAATTCGGCCGCTGCATGCCGATCGTGGCCAGGACCACCGCGTAGACCGCCAGCGCCCCGCCGATGATGAAGAACGGGACCTTGGACGGCTCGTCCGCCGCGGTGAGAAGCAGGGCCGACATCGCTGGGGCCGCAGCCTACCCCAATCCGCCCTGGCCCGGCGCGGCGCGGTAGCGGCTGGCGGTGGCCGCGCGCTGGCCCTGGTAATGGCTGCCCAGATCGGGGCTGCCGTAGGGACGCAGAGCCGGGCGGTCGAGCATCATGAACGAGAGCTGGGCGATCTCCAGCCGGGGGTGCAGGATGATGGGGACACGGGTCAGGTTGTTGAGCTCCAACGTCAGGGTGCCCTTCCATCCCGGGTCGCAGAAGCCCGCGGTGGCGTGCACGATGAGCCCGAGGCGCCCCAGACTCGACTTGCCCTCGATCCTGGCGACGATGTCATCGGGCAGCTCGACCCATTCCAGCGTGCGGCCCAGGCAGAACTCGCCCGGGTGGATGACGAACGACTCGCCCGCGGGAACGACCACCTCCTCGGTGAGGTTCTCGGGCGGGCAGCGCAGGTCGATCGCCGTGGCGCGGTGATTGTGGAAGACGCGGAACGAGTCCCCCAGACGCAGATCGACGCTGGCGGGCTGGACGAGCGCTGGATCCCACGGATCGATCCGGATGCGGCCCTCCTCCACCAAACGCGCGATGGTGCCGTCGGAGAGGACCGAGACGGCGGCCTCGCGGGCGGCCGCCGGAGACGCCGTGTCCGCGCTGTCGCCGTTCATGACGGCAAGTCTGACAGCGAGTCAGATCGCGTGGCCGGCCGGGTCAGTGGCCGAGGGTGCGGGCGCGGGCGCGCACCGTGCGGACCCGAGCCGGGGGCTGCGGTGCGGGATCGCCGTGCGGTCCGCGACGGGGCCGGCGGGGAAACGGCTGGCGGGGATGCGGGCGATGGCGCTTGATGCCGCCGTCGTCATCTGAGGAGGTCTCGTCCTCGGGCTCCTGCTTGATCGCCCACCACACCAGGTAGATGAGCGCCGCGATCGGCAGCTTGAGCGCGAGCATCAGCCACAGAAATCCCCACGTCACAACTCTCGATGCTACCCGTTTGGCGCGGGGAAGAAAAGAGTTATGTGATCGTCCTGAGCCGCTCGCCGCGCGGATCGAACAGCGGCTCGCGGACCACCTCGCCGGCCACCCACCGCCCGAAGATGTCCACGTGAACCTCGGTGCCGATGCCGTGCTCGACCGGCAGGTAGGCGAAGGCGATCGAGCGCTTGACCGTGTACCCGTAGCCCCCGGTGGTGACTCGCCCGCACACCTCCTCCCCCACGCGCACCGGCTCGTTGCCCAGGGCCACGGAGCGAGGATCCTCCAGGACCAGGCAGCGCAGCCGCCGCTGGGGCTCGCGCAGCGCGTCGGCTCCGACGAACGACCCGCCCCGGCGCACGCAGAAGTCAAGCCCCGCCTCCAGCGGGGTCTCGTCGGGCGTGATGTCGGCGGCCCAGACCCGGTAGCCCTTCTCCAGCCGCAGGGAGTCGATCGCGCGATAGCCGCCCGCGACGAGCCCGTGTGGGCGCCCCGCCTCCCACAGCGCCCGCCACAGGCCGGCGCCGTACTCGGTGGGGCAGTACAGCTCCCAGCCCAGCTCCCCCACGAACGTCACCCGCAGGGCGCGAACCGGGACGTCGCCCACGGCGATCTCGCGCATCCGCATGTACCCGAAGTCCAGCGGGTCGGCCGTGAGCGGCGCCAAGACCTCGCCGGCCCTGGGGCCCCACAGGGCAAAGCAGGCCCAGCGAGACGTGACGTCGGACAGCGTCACCGACCCGTCGTGGGGCAGGTGGCGCCGGATCCAGGCCGCGTCGTGGTTGCCGAATGCGGTGCCGGTGACGATCTGAAAGCTCTGGGTATCCACCCGCGTGACGGTGAAATCGCACTCGATGCCGCCGCGGCGGTTGAGCATCTGCGTGTAGGTGATCCGGCCCGGCTCCTCGGGGATGCGGTTGTCGCACAGCCGATCGAGCAGGTGGGCCGCCCCCGGACCGGCCACCTCGAGCTTGGCGAACGACGACTCGTCGAACAGCGTCGCGGTGGTCCGGGTGGCAATGGCCTCGGCCTCGATCGCCGGCGACCAGTGGCGGCCGGCCCAGCCGCGGGGCCGCAGCGCCTCATCGCCCGCGGGGGCGTTGGACTCATACCAGTTGACCCGCTCCCAGCCCGACTTCTCGCCGAACGCGGCGCCGTGGTCGCGGTGCCACGGGTAGGCGCTCGAGGTCCGCAACGGGCGTCCCGCCTGGCGCTCGTGGCCGGGGTAGCGGATGTCGTAGTAGGTCTCGTAGACCTCCTTGGCGCGCGTCAGCGTGTAGCGCGGCGACCGGTACCGCGCCCCGAACCGGCGGATGTCCATCTCCCAGACGTCGAGCGACGGTTCGCCGGCGACGATCCACTCCGCCATCACCTTGCCGATCCCGCCGGCCCCGGCCAGCCCGTGGGCGCAGAAGCCGGTGGCCACGAACAGCCCGCGGACATCGGTCTCGCCGAGGCAGAACTCGTTGTCGGGGGTGAATGCTTCGGGCCCGTTGATCAGGCGCGTGACCTTGACGTCCTCCATCGCGGGCACGCGCTTGGCCGAGTTGGCGGCGATCTCCTCGAAGCGTGGCCAGTCGTCCTCCAACAGGCGGCCGTTGAAGTCCGCGGGGATGCGGTCGCACAGGTGCTCGTCCAGAAACCAGGGCGCGCTGCGTCGCTCGTAGCCGCCCATGATCAGGCCCGCCCCCTCCTCCCGGAAGTAGATGAGGTTGTCAGGATCGCGCAGGGTCGGCAGATGATCGTCGGCGGCTCGCTCGCGAAACGGCTGGGTGACCAGGTACTCGTGCGCGAAGGGGATGACCGGCACGCGTACTCCGGCCATGCGCCCGATCTCGGCGGCGTACATGCCGCCGGCGTTGACGACGATCTCGGCCTCGATGTCGCCCCACTCGGTCTTGATGCCGCGCACCCGACCCTCGGTGACCACGACGTCGTGGACGCGCGTGTGCGTGAACACCTGGCAGCCCCCGCGGCGCGCGCCGTCGATGAGCGCGTAGGTGAGCAATGACGGATCCAGGTACCCGTCCGTCGGCAGGTAGGAGGCACCGCGAACCCCCTCGGTCACCATGAGCGGGAACAGCGACTGGGCCTCCTCCGCCGACAGCAGCTCCAGCGGTAGCCCGAACGTCTTGGACCACGCCACCTGGCGCAAGACCTCCTGCTCGCGCTCCTCGCTGCACGCCAGGCGGATGCCGCCGCACTCCACCCAGCCGCAGTCAAGCGTGCGATAGAGGGCCACCGAGTCCATCATCATCCGCGTCAGCGAGACGCTCGAGCGCAGCTGGCCCACGAGGCCCGCCGAGTGAAAGGTGGAGCCGCTGGTCAGCTCGTTGCGGTCCACCAGGACCACCTCACGCTCGCCCAGCTGGGCGAGGTGGTAGGCGATCGATGCCCCGCCGACCCCGCCCCCGATGATGACCACCCGAGCCTGGGCGGGGAGCTCACGCGGCCGCGGCACGCAGCCACTCCTCGAGGCGAGGGTCCGACGCGTTGCGCTCCAGGCGGCTGAAGTGCTGGCCCGCGTAGTCGCCGAAGTCGAAGTCCAGCTCGGAGATCGAGCCCTGGACGACGCCCCAGGCGGCCTCGCGGGCGTCGGAGACGAGCATCATCAGGTGCAGGGCGGCACCCCGGCCGGCATCCGGCGGCTCGTCGAAGTAGGCGCGGAGCAGCCGGTCCTGGGCGGCCTCATCAAAGTCGTTGTTGACCGCGAGGTTCCCGAGGTCGAAATAGCGGTGTCCCATCCCGGCGTATTCCCAGTCGACGAGGATGGCGTGCCCCGGATCGGCGTGCGTGGCCAGGATGTTGCCCGGCAGCAGATCGTCGTGGCAGGGCGCGGGTTCAGTGAGCGGCAGCGCGGCGGCGATGCGCTCCACCAGCGCCTGCGTGCGCCGGTAGGTGTCGGGCAGCCGGCCCCCGCGGTCGGCGATGATGCGGGCGTAGTCCTCGAGCAGGTCGGGGATCCAGAAGCGGGCCGGCAGCTCGAGCCCGCTGTCGTGGAACGCACGCAGCGCGTGGGCGGCGCTGGACGGATCGGCGCGCAGGCGGTCGCCGCTGATCGGCGCCCCGGGCAGCCACTCGGTGACCATGCACTCCTCGTCGGCGGCGACCAGGGGTGGGGCGATGCCGAGTGCGGCGGCGCGCTCGGTGGCCACGCGCTCGGCGGCCCGATCGATCCCGAGCAGCTCGGTGTCACGCCCGGGCACGCGCAGGACGCAGTCGCGAGCCCCGAATCGCACGCGGAAGTTGCGGTTGGTGATGCCCCCGTCGAGCGGCTCAGGCTCGCCGGCGACGGGCCCGAGACGGGCCGCCAGACGGCCGACGATTTTGCCCAGATCGGTCACTGGGCGGAAACCTAGCGTTTAAGGCCTGGTTCCTATACCTTCGCGCGACCAATTCGGATCGGAAGGGTGGTGAGATGAAGCTCGAGGAGCTCCGCAGTCGGGTCGAGGCCGGCGAGATCGACACCGTGCTGATCGTCCTGTGCGACATGCAGGGACGCCTCCAGGGCAAGCGATTGACGGCGCGCCACTTCGTCGAGGAGGTCGCCGAGCACGGGGCCGAGGGCTGCAACTACCTGCTTGCCGTCGACGTCGACATGAACACCGTGGACGGGTACGAGATGTCGTCGTGGGAGCGGGGGTACGGCGATTTCGTGCTCAGGCCTGACATGAGCACGCTGCGCCCGGTGCCGTGGCAGGACAGCACCGCCATGTGCTTGTGCGACCTGGCCTGGGAGGACGGCTCCGAGGTCGTGGCCTCGCCGCGGCAGATCCTGCGCCGGCAGCTCGGGCGCCTGGCCGAGCACGGGTGGACGGCCAACGCCGGCACCGAGCTGGAGTTCATGGTGTTCCGCGAGAGCTACGAGTCCGCGTGGCACAAGGCGTACCGGGACCTGGAGCCGGCCAATCTCTACAACGTCGACTACTCGATGCTCGGCACGGCGCGGATCGAGCCGCTCATCCGCCGCATCCGCAATGCCATGGAGGGCGCCGGAATGGCGGTTGAGAACTCCAAGGGCGAGTGCAACTACGGCCAGCACGAGATCAACTTCCACTACGCCGACGCGCTGCGCACCGCGGACAACCACGCCATCTACAAGAACGGGGCCAAGGAGATCGCCGCCGAGGAGGGGATGGCGATCAGCTACATGGCCAAGTTCGACGAGCGCGAGGGCAGCTCGTGCCATATCCACTTCTCGCTGGCCGACGGCGACGGCAGCAACGCCTTTGCCGCCGACCGCGGGCTGTTCGAGTCCTTCCTCGCCGGGCAGCTCGCCTGCCTACGCGAGCTGACCCTGACGGTGGCGCCCAATATCAACTCCTACAAGCGCTTCGTGGAGGGGTCGTTCGCCCCCACGACGATCGCCTGGGGCCAGGACAACCGCACCTGCGCGCTGCGCGTGGTGGGCCACGGCCAGGGGCTGCGCTTCGAGCTGCGCGCCGGGGGCTCGGACCTCAATCCGTACCTGGCTCTGAGCGCGATCATCGCCGCCGGTCTGCACGGCGTGGAGAACAAGCTGGAGCTCGAGGCCGTGTACGAGGGCAACGCCTACCACGCCACCGACAAGCCGCGCCTGCCCTCGACGCTCCGCGACGCCCGCGACCTGTTCGCCACCAGCGACGTGGCCCAGAACGCCTTCGGCCCCGAGGTCTTGGCCCACTACGTCAACGGCGCCGACGTGGAGCTCAGGGCGTTCGAAGCGGCGGTGACCGACTGGGAGCGCTTCCGCGGGTTCGAAAGGCTCTGACGTGACGCAGCCCGGGGTGGCCTGGTCGGCCCCGGGATGGGGCGCGCGCGGTTAGGGTTGCCTCAGTGTCAGAGTCGGCGGTCAGCCACGAGCCCTCGAGCTCGCTCGAGGCGCTGTTCGCGCCAGTCCACTCCCAGACGGCGTTCGAGGAGACCGTGGAGCGCCTCGGCACCGCGATCAAGCTGGGGCTGCTCTCGCCCGGCACGCGGCTGCCGGCCGAGCGCGAGCTGTGTGCCCGGCTGGGGATCGCCCGCTCGACCCTGCGCCAGGCGCTGGTCGCGCTGGGCCAGAGCGGGCACCTGCACGCCACCCGCGGCCGCGGCGGCGGCACGTTCGTGGCCGACCCTCTGCCCCCCGCGCAGCCGCCGTCGCCGAAGGTGCTGGCGAGCTGGCGTGACATCTGCGATCAACGGATGGCCGTAGAGGTGGGGATCGCCGTCCTGGCCGCCGAACGCGCCCGGCCGGCGATGGTGGACGGGCTGGAGGATGTGGTGATGGCCATCGACGATCTGCTCGACGACTTCGCGGCCTACCGTCCGCTCGACGTGCGCTTCCACGTCGGGCTGGCCGAGCTGACCGGCAGCGCCCAGCTGGTCAAGCAGATGACCGAGACCCAGGGTGCGATGAGCGCGCTGATCTCGCACATCGCGCACCCGCCAGAGGTCCTGGACTCGGCCAACGACCAGCACCGGCGCCTCGTGGCGGCGCTGCGCCGCCACGACGAGTCGGCTGCGGCCCGGGTGATGACCGAGCACCTGCGCGGGACCGAGCACGTGCTGGCCGGGCTGCTGCCGCGCGGGTGACCGCCGGCGCCCGACTGGGCGCCGTCATGCGTTGGCCAGGCGGCCCTTGACTTGGCCCCGAGGTCGGGCGTATGTTTGCGCCGCCTAGAAGGTTGGATCAGCAGACCTTTTCCCGAGGAGGGCCGGATGACCGCAGGCACGGAAACGCTCTCGGCTGACGAACGCCGTCTCGCCGAACTGGGGTACAAGCAGGAGCTCAAGCGCGGGTGGAGCGGGTTCTCGAATTTCGCCATCTCGTTCTCGATCATCTCGATCCTGGCGGGGTGCTTCACCACCTATGGCCAGGCCTGGATCAACGGCGGGCCGGTGGCGATCTCGATCGGCTGGCCGGTGATCAGCGTGTTCATCCTGCTCGTCGCCTTCTCCATGTCGGAGCTGGCCTCCGCGATGCCGACCGCCGGTGGCATCTACTACTGGTCCTCCAAGCTCGGGGGCGCAGGGTGGGGCTGGTTCACGGGGTGGTTCAACCTCGTGGGCCTGGTGGCTGTCACCGCCTCGGTCGATTACGCCGCCGCCACGTTCCTCAACTCGACACTGTCCTTCTATGGCCTGCACCTGTTCGGGGTGAACTTCGCCACCGCGAGCGTCCAGTCCTCGCTGCACCACGTGTTCGTGCTGTTCGCGCTCATCCTGATGGTCCATGCGCTGATCAACATCTTCTCCTCGCCCCTCGTCGCGCTGTTCACGCAGGTCTCGGTCTGGTGGCACGTGGTGGGGGTGCTGGTGATCATCGTGCTACTGGTGGCGGTGCCGAGTCATCACCAGAGCGCCAGCTTCGTCTTCACGCATCGTCAGAACCTGTCGGGCTTCAGCAACAACATGTACTGGTTCTATGTGCTCCCGCTCGGATTCCTACTGACGATGTACACGATCACGGGCTACGACGCCTCGGCCCACATCTCCGAGGAGACGCATGACGCCGCGATGGCGGCGCCCAAGGGCGTGTGGCGATCGGTGTTCTACTCGGCGATCTTCGGGTGGGCGGTGCTGTTGGCGCTCACCTTCGCCGCCACGCACACGAAGGCAATCGATGCGGCGGGCGGGACCTCGCAGTCGATCATCGAGTCTGCGCTGACCTCGTCGGCGGCCAAGGCGGTGCTGGTCATCTCCACCGTCGGCCAGCTGTTCTGCGGCATGGCGTGTGTCACCAGCGCTTCGCGGATGACCTTCGCGTTCTCCCGCGACGGGGCGGTACCCGGCCACAAGCTGTGGCGCCGGCTCAACAGCCACCGCACGCCCAGCTGGGCGGTCGTGTTCGTCGCCGTGTGCGCGTTCATCATCACCATCCCCGCATTCAAGGGCAACCACGCCGGTCTACCGGTCGCCTTCCTGGCAGTCACGTCGATCTCGGTGATCGGGCTCTACATCGCCTACACCATCCCGATCTTCCTGCGGTGGAGAATGGGTGACAAGTTCGAGACCGGACCTTGGACTCTCGGGGCAAAGTACAAATGGGTGAACATCATCGCGATCGTCTGGGTGGGACTGTGCGTGATCATCTTCTGCCTGCCGTTCACCCCCGCCGCCGTGCCGTGGAGCAGCAGCTTCAGCTGGTCGGCGTTCAACTACGCCCCACTTGTCACCGTGGTCGTCATGCTGGGGGTGACGATCTGGTACGCGCTGTCGGCGCGCCACTCCTTCAAGGGGCCGGTGCACACGATCGAGTTCGCTGAGGACGGCGTGACGGTGATCGATCCGGAGGCGAGCGTTGCCTGAGGGCGTGCTGGAGGTCTTGGAGCCCGCCACCGAGGCGGTGCTCCAGAAGGTCCCGCGCGCAGGTGTCGCGGAGGTCGACGCGGCGGTCGCCGGGGCCGCCGCGGCGTTCCCGGGGTGGCGGGCGGTGGCGCCGTCTGACCGTGCGGCCCAGCTGCGCGCGATCTCCGATGTGGTGCGCGCGCACCGGGAGGAGCTGGCCCAGCTCGAGGCCCGCAACGCGGGCAAGCCGATCGGCGACGCCCGCGGCGAGATGGACATGGTGGCCCAGGTGTTCGGCTACTACGCGGGCTCGCCCGAGCGGCTGCTGGGCGACACGATCCCGGTGGCGGGAGGACAGGCGTGGACGGTGCGCGAGCCGCTGGGGGTCGTGGGGCTGATCGTGCCGTGGAACTTCCCGCTCACGATCGCAGCCTGGAAGCTCGGCCCGGCGCTGGCCGCCGGCAACACGGTGGTGCTCAAGCCCGCGGAGCTCACGCCGCTGAGCGCGCTGCGCTTCGCGGAGCTGTGCCGCGAAGCCGGGCTGCCCGACGGCGTGCTCAACGTCGTGGTCGGCCCGGGCTCCGTGTGCGGAGCCCGGCTGGTGGAGCACCCCGGCGTGGCCAAGATCGCGTTCACCGGCTCCACCGAGGTGGGCCGCTCGATCGCCACCGGAGCGGCCCAGACGATCAAGCGCGTGACCCTGGAGCTGGGGGGTAAGTCGCCCAACATCGTGTTCGCCGACGCCGACCTCGCCACCGCCGCGGCGGCCGCGCCCGGCGCCGTGTTCGGCAACGCCGGCCAGGACTGCTGTGCGCGGTCGCGCATCCTCGTGCAGCGCCCGGCGATGGAGGAGTTCATGGGCGAGCTCGAGCGCGCGGTCACCGCGATCCGCGTCGGCGATCCGCTCTCCGAGGACACCCAGATGGGGCCGCTCATCTCCGCCGGCCACAGAGAGACGGTGAGCTCGTTCGTTGACAACGGCGCGCCGGTGGCCTTCCGCGGCTCGGCGCCGGACGGGCCGGGCTTCTGGTTTGCGCCCACCGTCCTGTGTCCGGTGGATCCGGGGGCGCGCGCCGCGCGCGAGGAGATCTTCGGACCGGTGGCCGTGGTGATCGCATTCGACACCGAGGAGGAGGCGATCGGCTTGGCCAACGACACGATCTACGGGCTGTCGGGTTCGATCTGGAGCGGCGACGGCGGTCGCGCGCTGCGGGTCGCCCGCGCGCTGGATGCCGGGGTGGTGTCGATCAACTCCAACACCTCGGTGCGGGTGGCCACGCCATTCGGAGGCTTCAAGCAGTCGGGCTACGGGCGCGAGCTGGGCCCGCACGCGCTCGACGCGTACACCGAGGTCAAGTCGATCTTCTACGCAACAGCCGGATGACTCACGCCGCCGACATCCAGGCGAGGCAGGATGCCGAGCGAAGGCGATCAGCGTGAGCCGTCTCTCGGGGAAGGTGTGCGTCATCACCGGCGCTGCCGGCGGGATCGGCGGTGCCACGGCGGAGGCGTTCGCCCGCGAGGGGGCCCGGGTGGTCGGCGTCGACCTGCTCGAGCACTCGGTGGGCGAGCTCTCACTGAGCGCGGATGTCACCGACGAGATGGCCGTGGCCGACCTGTACGTCCGCGTGCGCCGCGAAATGGGGCGCATCGATGTGCTGTTCAACAATGCCGGCATCTCGCCCAACGACGACGTCTCGGTCCTGGAGACCGGTCTCGAAGCCTGGGAGCGGGTGCAGGCCACCAACCTGCGCAGCGTCTTCTTGTGCTGCAAGCACGGGATCCCCCACCTGCTCCAGAACGGCGGTGGCTCGGTCGTCAACACCGCCTCGTTCGTAGCGGTGATGGGGTCGGCGACCTCGCAGATCTCCTACACCGCCTCCAAGGGCGGCGTGCTGGCCCTGTCGCGCGAGCTGGGCGTGGAGTTCGCCAAGCGCGGGGTGCGCGTCAACGCGCTGTGTCCGGGGCCCGTCGACACACCGCTGCTGCGCGAGCTCTACGCGTCTGATCCCGTGGCCGCCCAGCGGCGGCTCGTGCACGTTCCGATGGGACGGTTCGCCCACGCCGACGAGATCGCCAACGCGGTGCTGTTCCTCGCCTCCGACGAGTCCTCGTATGTCAACGCCACCGAGTTCCTGGTGGACGGGGGGATCAGCGGGGCGTACACGACCCCCCTGTAGTGACCGGCGCGACATAAAGGACACAGAGCGTCCTTTATGTCGCAGCTGCGCCTCGCCATCGCTGCAGGCGCGGTCCAGGACCAGATCGACTTCAGGGACTCGCCGCGGCCGCCGGCGCGCGGCGCCTGACCTCGGTCACGCCGGGAGGGGCCAGCGCCCCTGGCGGGGCTGCGGCGAGCGCCAGGCCGATCCCCAGCAGAACCCACGTGGTCGGATCCTCCAGGAAGTCGGCGTAGAGGAGCGTGTGGAACACGAGCGCCGCGAAGGCCGCCGCGATCGCCGAGCGCACCGGATCCCCGCGCGAGCGCCGGACGACGCACACGATCGCCGCGACCACGAACGCCAGGTAGACGAGCTCGCCGATCAGCCCCTGCTCGGCGGCGACGGTGATGGGGATGGTGTGCGATGCCGACAGGGCGGTCGCGTTGTGGCGGTTGTGGGCGCGGTACTCGGTGACGAACGACCCCGACCCGTATCCCCACACCGGGCGGTCGCCGAACAGCGACAGCCCGCCGCTGACCAGTCCGCCCCGTCCGCTGGACGCGCCGTTGAGCCCCTGATTGAGGCCGAAGGTCTTGGGCGACACCGCCACGGCCAGACCGCCCAGAGCAACGACCACAACCGCCACCACGAGGGCGCGCCCCGGCTTCCAGCGCAGCGCGGCCAGCACCGCCAGGCCGACGAGCAGCGCGCCGAGGCTCGACCGGCTCAGCGTCAGGACCAGACACGCCCACAGCACGGCGAGGACCACGCTGACGATCGCCTGCTGGCGCTGGGGAAAGTCGTAGACGAGCGTCACCGCCACGAGGATCATCGCCAGCGCCAGGTAGCGCCCGAAGATGTCGGGGTCGAAGAACACCGAGTTGACGGTGAAGTAGGTGTGCAGGTCGTTGGTCACGACCAGTTTGGGACTGAGGATGATCGTCTTGGTGGCGTACTCGAAGAAGCCGATGAGCGAGAACACGAGCGCCAGTGCGACGGTCACCAGCAGGCAGTCGCGGATGAGCCGCCGATCCCAGTCCAGCCCGCGCAGGAGCGCGAGCAACAGCGCAAAGGGGACGTAGAAGAACACCATGTTCTGGAGCGCCTGCTCGAACTTGGGCGAGTACGACGCCTGGATGGCGTAGAGCACGACGTAGAGCGCGAGGAGCCGGACCACCCACTCGATGAGGATGAGGTCTCCCCCCCGCGCGGGAGACCCCTCGGCAGGCAACGAGGGCCGGTCGCGCAGACAGGTGATGATCCACGCCAGCGCCGCCGCGGCGACGACGAAATACAAGGGGACGAGCAGGTTGGCGGTGGCGCTGCCGTTGCCGGTGGTGGCCCCGGTGGCGATGGGGACGCGGAAGGGTAGGGCGAACACGGCCAGTGGCGCCACCAGCCATGGGCGCCGCGCGAGCACCACCGCGGCCGCCAACAGCGCCGCCACCACCACGGCCGCCCCCACCACCGCCTCCAGCGGGTGGCGGTGGACGATGTTCAGCTGCGGCGAGTCCCAGATGTCGGTGAGCAGGAGTACCGGCGCGACCACGAGGGCGCCCAGCATCGCCAGCGCCCGGGCGCGGCGATCGCGGGCCAGCAGCACCACGGCCGCGAGCAGCGCGACGACCACCACGCCGGCCTTCGGTAACGGTCCGGTTAGAGCAGCGAACGCGATCATGTAGGCCGAATCATCCACTACCCTCTTGGCCCATGCCCTCTGCGAAGCTGGCGGCAGCGATCGTGCTGTCCGCGCTTTCGCTGTCAGCGTGCGGGATCACTTCCAAGCCGGAGGCCGGCACGCCCAAGGCGATCGCCAACGGTCACAAGGGTCTCGACGACCCGCGCACGAAGCACATCGACTGCCTGAGCCAGGAGCACATCCCGTTCTCGCTGGAGCAGCGCACGGTCGCTGGCAAGGTGCTCCCGAGCTTCCAGGTAGGTGCGGCCCCGTCCGGACCGACGGTGAGCTTCGAGCCGACGCCCGGCGACGCCCAGGGCGTCCAGATCCAGGGCGAGGCGCAGGGCGCCGAGGTGATCGGCAGCGCGCTGCTGTATCCCAATCAGGCGCCCGACGGACTGCTCTCGGCGGTGGAGGGCTGCGTGGCCAAGGGAGTGTCCGGCTGATGGAGCGCCGCCCGGTGATGAGCGCGGCCTCCGCCTCGACGACTGACTTCCCCGCCGGCCCGGCGGCGGGCACGGGCGAGCGTGCCGGCTCGCGCGCGGTGACGACGTTCCTACCGGCGCGCAACTTCTATTTCTGGCTGATCGTGGCGGCGCTCGCCGTCGGGGCGCTGAGCCTGCTCATCCCCTCGACGCCGAGCTATGACCCCTGGTCCTGGCTGGTGTGGAGCCGCCAGATCGTCCATGGTCACCTGACCATCACCAGCGGCGGCACCTCGTGGAAGCCGCTGCCGATGATCTTCACGATCCCGTTCGCGCTGTTCGGCAACGCGGCCCCGGACCTGTGGCTCGTGGTGGCGCGCGCCGGCGCGTTCGTAGCGGTGGTGATGGTGTTCCGTCTCGCCTACCGGCTCACGCTCCGGGTGGGTGGGCTGTTCGGCGAGGCCGACCCCGACCTGGACCGCCTCACGACGATGGCCCCGGCCCTGCTGGCCGGCCTCATCGGGGCCTTCGCATTGGTCCTGTCGGCATACGGCGGCTTCGTGTCCTCCAACGCCCTGGGCTACTCGGAGGGCTTCGCCGCCGCGCTGCTGCTCATCAGCATCGACCGGCACCTGGATGGCAGGCATCGCCAGGCGTTCGTGGTGGGCTTCCTCGTCGCGCTGGACCGCCCCGAGATCTGGCTGTTCTGGGGTCCCTACGGCCTGTGGCTGTTCTGGAAGGACCCGGGCGCGCGGGTGCTCGTGGCGGCGCTCTTCGTCATCACCCCCATCGTCTGGTTCGTTCCCGTCTACCTGGGCTGCGGATCCTTCAGCTGCAGCGTCAACCGGGCGACGCATCCGCGCTCCAACAGCCTGGCCTTCGCGTCGGACCCGTTCGTGGCCGAGCTCAAGCGCGCCGCGTGGCCGACGATGCTGTTGCGGATCAAGGTGGTCGCCGCGCTGCTCGTGGTCGCCGTCGCCGGGATCAGCGTCAACACCTACCGGCGCGCGGGCCTGGCCGGCCTGCGCACGGACCGCAGCCGGGCGCGGATCGCCGCCGCCTTCATGGGCTTGGGCGGGCTGGCGTGGTTCGTGGTCATCGCGATCATGACCCAGGTCGGGTTCTCGGGCAACAACCGCTACCTGGTGCTGGGGTCCGCGCTGGTGGACATCTGCGGCGCCGTGGGCTTCGGCTGGGCGGCGCGCGAGGTCGCGGTGGTCGCGGCGCGGCGCTGGCGCGGCGGGGGAGCAGGCAGGACCGCGGTGAGCTCGGCCATGCAGTGGGCCGCCACGGCTCTGCTGGGGCTCGTCTTCGTGTTCGCGCCCAGCTGGGTCGGCTCCAGCATGATCTCGATTCCCCGCACGCACGGCTCGCTCGTCTATCAGGCGCAGCTGCGTCAGGGCATGAACGACCTGGTGGCGCGCTTCGGCGGCGCCGACAAGGTCCTGTCCTGCGGGAGCGTGATGAGCGAGGGCTTCCAGGTGCCGATGGTCGCCTGGGCGCTCGGCGTGCCCACCACACGCGTCCAAGCCCCGCCAACCTTGGGAGGCGCGGCCCATCCCCAGCCCGCCGACGGCGCCCCCAACGTCGTTCTGCAGACCCGCGACACGCGCTCGGCCCACCTGCTGCCCCTCCTGAGCACCTGGCCGGGGGTCAGATACCACTACGCCGGCACCGCGGGCCCGGTCCACATGTTCACCCACGGCTGCTCCGGGACGTCGACGTGATGACCCGGCACGCCGGCTGATGGCCACCGCCACCTCCCCCGGCGTCCAGGCGCCGGACCGGGGACTCCCCGACACCGAGCCGCGGCTGCCCGACCGGCTAGCCGGCATCCCGGCATGGCTGTGGATCGGCGGCGGCCTGACGCTGCTGATGGCGCTGTCGGCGTTCCTGCGCACCCGCTATATCGGCGGCCAGTTCTGGATGGACGAGGGGATCACGACCGGCATCTCGCTGCACCCCATCAGTCAGATCCCCGGGATCCTGCGCTACGACGGCAACCCGCCGCTGTATTACATGATGCTGCACCTCTGGATGTCGGTCTTCGGGACCTCGGAGACCTCGACCCACGGGCTGTCGCTGCTGTGCGGAGTGCTGACGATCCCCGCCGGCGGCTGGGCGGGGTGGAAGCTGTTCGGCGCGCGCACCGGCGTGTTGGCCGCCGTGCTCTTCGCCTTCAACGCCTGGCTGACCGCATACGCCCAGGAGACTCGGATGTACGAGTTCATGGGCCTGCTCGGGGTGCTGGCCACCGCAGGGTTCGTGCTCGGCTTCGTCTATCGCCGCCGCGGCTACCTGCTGCTGTTCGCCGGGTCGCTGACGATCATGCTCTATACCCACACCTGGGGCACGTTCTTCTTCGCCGGCTCCCTCGTGGCCCTGCTCCCGGCGCTGATCACCTCCGACGACCGCCGCGGCCTCATCCGCGATGCCGCTCTGGCCTTCATCGGCGCGGGCATCCTCTACCTGCCGTGGGTGCCAACGCTGCTCTACCAGGCCGCCAACACCGCCGCGCCGTGGGACAACGTGCCGCGCTTCGGCGCCCCCATCCTGCTCTCGCGCGACGTGATCGGCGGCGACCGGATCACGATGCTGCTCGTCATCCCCGCCGCCATCGGCCTGGCGCCGCTGTTCACGCGCGCGCAGCGGCGCACGCGCGAGGCGGTCACGGTGTGGACGCTGGTGGCGCTCCCGGTGGCGACCCTGGGGATCGCCTGGCTGGAGTCGCAGGTCAACCCGGCGTTCGTGGCCCGCTATTTCGCCCCGGTCATCGGCGCCACCCTCCTGCTGCTGGCCCGGGGATGCGCCCGCGCCCGGCTGCTGGGGGTGGTGGCGATGGTGCTCGCCGTCGCCTTCCTCGCCAATCCCAGCTCCTACACGCCGCAGTACAAGTCCGACATGCGCGATATCGGCGCCGAGATGACCCCGTACCTGCGAGTGAACGACGCAGTCGTGGTGGGCCAGCCCGAGGAGACGCCGCTGGCCTGGTACTACCTCCCCGGCGGCCTGCACTACGCCAACACCGCGGGCAAGGTCAAGGATCCGCGCTACATGGACTGGGTCAAGGCACTCAAGCGACTGACCGACACCAGTCCCCAGGCGACCCTGATCCCGATCGTCAACGCGCTGAAGCCGGGGCAGCACCTGCTGTTCGTCCGCCCGCTCACCGAGGGCGCCCAGAACTGGCAGGCGCCGTGGACGGAGATGGTGCGACGGCGCTCGGCCCAGTGGGGTCAGCTGCTGCAGGACGAAGTGGACCGCGGGACGCTGAGGCCCATCGCGGTGGCGCCCCACCACTACCGGGGCGCCTGCTGCGTAGGCAACAGCGCCGTCCTCTACCAGAAGGTCTCCTGACGCTGGCCGCCCAGGCAGCATCCCGCGCCCAATGACGACCGCCACCCCCCAGCGCCGTTTCGCCTCGCTGCTCGAGGTCCCCAACATCGTCGACGTCCACGCCCCGCGGTGGTTCAATCGCCTGCCCCGGTGGGTCAGCGCCGGGGGCGTGCTGGTTGTGCTGATGGCGATCTCCGCGTTCGTCCGGACGCGGACGCTGAGCGGTGAGCTGTGGTTCGACGAAGCCGGGGCCGTCGGCCTGGCGTCGCAGCCGCTGGGCTCGCTGCTGGGCGCCGTGCACCGCGCGGGCGCCGCGCCGCTGTACTACGCCGTACTGCACATCTGGGTCAGCCTGTTCGGCACCGGCGAGGCGGCGACCCACAGCTTGTCCCTGCTCCTGGGGCTGCTCAGCGTGCCGGTGGCGATGTGGACGGGATGGAGCATCGCCGGCCGGCGCGCCGGGATCTTCGCGGCGGTCCTGTTCGCCTTCAGCTCGTTCCTGACGCGCTACGCCCAGGAGACCCAGCCCTATGAGCTGATGGTGGTGCTGGCGCTGCTGGCCACCGCCGGTCTCGTCCACGGCTTCATCAACCGCCGTCGCGCCTACGTGTGGCTGTTCGGCGCGTGCCTGGCCGTGATGCTCTACACCCAGGGCTCGGCGCTCCTGTACTGGCTGGGCGCCGCCTGTGCGCTCGTGTTCGTGTGGCGCTCGCTCCCGGGCCGGCGCGAGGGGTTCGTGCGCGACGCGGCGCTGTGCTTCGGCGTCGCCGCGCTGCTGTTCGTGCCCTGGCTGCCGGCCACGATCGACCAGCTCGCCCACGCCACCAATCCCTGGCACTACTCGCCGGTGATGGGCGCGACCGTCCCCAGTCAGCTTCTGGGCTCCGAGCGCGTGGACGTCACGCTGCTCGTCTGCGTGGTCATCGCGGTCGCCCCGCTGTGCACCCGGGTTCGCCGCCGGACGCCCGACGCCGCCGTGTTCTGGGCGCTCATCGCCATCCCCGCGGTGGCGTTGGCGGTGGGCCGGATCCTGGGCTTCTTCGTCCCCATCTGGGCGTGGCGCTATTTCGCGCCGATCGTCGCTCCGCTGCTGCTGCTCGGTGCCCTGTCGGCGGCGCGGGCGCGGGTGGTGGGAGTCGCCGCCATCATCTTCTGCGTGGCGTTCCTGGCCAACGCGGGGTCATTCGCTCCGTCGTTCAAGAGCGACATGAAGGACATAGCCGCCGAGATGACCCCCTACCTGCACCCCGGCGACCTCGTCGTGGTCGGACAGCCCGAGCAGGCGCCGCTGGCCTGGTACTACCTGCCCGGGAATCTGCGCTACGCCAGCACCATGGGCCGCGTGACCGACCCCTCGGTGATGAACTGGTTGGGCGCGCTGGGCAAGCTGCAGGCTGCCTCTCCGTCGGCGACCCTCGGCCCCCTGGTTGCTAGTCTCAAGCCCGGCCAGCAGCTGCTCTACCTGCGTCCTTTGACCGAGGGCGTCAAGAACTGGAACGTGGCGTGGGCGCAGCTCGTGCGCCGGCGCTCCGCTCAGTGGGGCCAGCTGCTCCAGGACGACAGGCTCAATGGAACCCTGAAGCCGATCGCCACGGCTCCGCACAACTACCGCAGCGCCTGCTGCGTGGCCAACAGCGCAGTGCTCTACCAGAAGGCCTCCTAACGCCAGCGAGACATGACTGAGACCAACCCCTCCACCGCTCCGGGCGCCGACATCACCCCCGAGCATCCGGTCGTCGTGCTGGGCGCCGGGCCCGCCGGCCTCACCGCCGGCTATCTGCTGGCCCGGCAGGGGAAGCCGGTGGTCGTGCTGGAGTCCACCGACCAGGTCGGCGGCATCGCCCGCACCCAGGTGCGCGACGGGTATCGCTTCGATCTCGGCGGCCACCGATTCTTCACCAAGGTCAAGGAGGTCGACGACCTCTGGCACGAGATCATGAAGGAGGAGTTCCTCAAGCGCCCGCGCAAGAGCCGGATCTACTGGAACGACAAGTTCCTCGAATACCCGCTCCAGGGGATGGACGTGATCCGCAAGCTCGGCTTCGTCGAGCTGACGCGGTGCCTGATCTCCTACGCCTGGGCGGCGATCAAGCCCAAGGGCCGCGAGGACACGTTCGAGGAGTGGGTCTCCAACCGCTTCGGCAAGCGCCTGTACCAGCACTTCTTCAAGACCTACACCGAGAAGCTGTGGGGCGTCTCGGCCACTGAGATCCGCGCCGAGTGGGCCGCCCAGCGCATCAAGGGCCTGTCGTTCTTCTCCGCCGCCAAGGCCGCGTTCTTCGGCAACGAGGGCAACAAGATCAAGTCGCTGATCTCGGAGTTCAACTACCCGCGCTTCGGACCGGGGCAGATGTGGGAGCAGATGACCGCCGACATCCGCGCCCAGGGCGGCGAGGTCCGCCTCAACGCACCGGTCACCCGGTTGCGGGTCACCGACGGTCGCGTCACCGAGGTGATCGCCGGCGGCGAGACGCTGCACCCGTCGCACGTGATCTCGTCCCTGCCGCTGCGCACGACGGTCGGCATCACCGAGCCCGCGGCGCCGCTCGAGGTCCGCGACGCCGCCCGTGGGCTGCGCTACCGCGAGTTCCTCACCGTGCTGCTGGTGATCGACGTCGACGACCCGTTCGACGACAACTGGATCTACATCCATCAGCCGGGTGTCCGAGTCCTGCGCATCCAGAACTTCAAGTCCTGGAGCCCGTGGATGGTGCCCAAGGGCGAGACCGCGTCGTCGATCGGCATGGAGTACTTCTGCTTTGAGGGCGATGACCTGTGGACCATGGCCGACGACGACCTCGTCGCGATGGCGGGCCGGGAGATCGAGAAGCTCCACCTGGCCACGGCCAGCAAGGTCCGCTTCGGCTTCGTCGAGCGCGTGCACAAGGCCTACCCGATCTACGACGAGCTCTACGGCGAGCGGGTCAAGACGATTCGCGGCTGGCTTCAGACGATCGCCAACCTCACGCAGGTCGGCCGCAACGGCCTGCACCGCTACAACAACTCCGACCACTCGATGCTGACCGCCATGCGTGCGGTCGACAACATCCTCCTGGGCACCCACCATGACATCTGGGCGGTCAACGCCGAGAGCGTCTACCACGAGGAGCACCAGGAGAACGAGGAGCCCTACCGGCGCTCGCCGAGCACACCGGCCATGGAGCAGCCGCTCGCCTCGGACCGATGACGCGGGTCGCGGCGCTGCTCTCCGCTCTCGTGCTGCTGGCAGCGCCGGGCGCGGCTGCAGCGGCGACGACGTCGACCGCCGCGTCGTCGGGTGCCGGCGGGGCGCCGATCGCTCCGGGCTCGGGGGCCACCAACCCCCTGTCGGGCGGGGTATCGCCGGTGTCGCCGACGCCGGCGCCCACGACCACTCCAACGGTCCCCGTGGTCACCAACGCCACCCAGACCGCCGGCGGCGGCAGCCTGTCCGGCGACGGGGCGCTGGCGATCGTGATCGGGGCGGTCGTGGTCCTGGGCGGGATCTCGCTTTACATCTGGCGCGACGCGCGGCGCCGGGCGCCGGCGCGGACCGGCGACGCGCTTGGTGGGACCGGCCGCCGCGCCGGGTCAAAGCCCGCGCCCAAGCCGCGCAAGCTCAGCGCGGCGGAGCGCAAGCGGCGCAAGCGCGGGCGGGCGCCGCGGCGCTAGCCGCCGGGATCGCCGTCCGCGAGGTCGAGGCCGGCCCGGGCCCTCGTGAGCTGGCGCTCCACCATGCGCACGGTGGCGCCGGTGTGCGTCGCCATCTCTCGGTAGTCAAACCCCAGCGCCTGGAGCCACACCAGGCGTCGGCGGCGCTCGGGGAGTGAACCGACAAGCTCGAGCCGGAGGCGCGGCTCCAGCGCGTCGTGAGCCGACGGCGCGATCCGGCTGAGCTTGAGGTCGCCGGTCTCCTCCATGAGGGCCTCGAGCGAGAGCTCGCGGCCGGCGCGCCGGGTCAGCTTGAACGCCTCGCGCACAGCGGTGGTGACCAACCACGCGACCGCGCGGTCGCCGCTGACCCGCTCGCGGTGGTGCAGCAGCCGGCACCAGGCGAACTGACACGCATCCTCGATCACCGCCTCCGGGGCCGCCACGCCGCTGCGCACGATCCCTCGCACCTCGCCCTCGCTCCGTGCGTACAGGGCCCCCACCTCCGCCACCTCGTCGAGTCCGCGCTCGTCAATGCCGCACGCCGTCACAGACATGATGACCACCTCTGAGTCTAATTGAGACTAATTAGTTACGATTTACTCTAGCGGACTCCAACTTCATTTACTAGGCTGAATTAGCTTCAATCGGCTCAATTGGAAAAGGAGATGGTGGTCCCATGACCGTTCCGTCGATGGCCGTCGTCACGGCCCACCCCGATCTGCAGGGGCTGCCGGGCAGCAACGTGTTGCAGCAACTGGTCAACGGGGCGGAGGCGTGGTCCCTGGTCATCGCGCTGCTGGGAGCGTTCATCGGCGCCGCGCTCTGGGCGGTGGCGTCGCACACGCAGAACCACCATTACGCGGCGCGGGGTCGCATGGCGGCGCTGATCTCCGCCGCCTCGGCGTTGATCGTCGGCGCCGCTCCGGGACTCGTCAACTTCTTCGCGCACCTCGGGACGACCGCAAAATGAGGCGCACGGCGCTCGTCGCGGCAACGGCCACGCTCTGGTTCTGCGCCGCCGCGTCACCGGCATCGGCGGACCTCGGAGGGAGTCTGTGCTCGTTGAGCGGGTGGGTCAGCGGCGCGGTGGGCAAGGTCTGCAACGTTGCCCGGCACGCCGGCGGCGTGATCAGCGCCGGCAAGAAGCTGGCCGGCGGCCACGTGGGCGGTGCCATCGGCGCGCTCACCGGCGGCGGCGTGGCCAAGGTGGCCGCGCGCTCCGTGGGGTTCGCGGCCGTGGCCGCGGCGGTCGTCGCCGGCGCGCAGTACGCCCTGGAGCAGACCGGGAGGCTGGTCGGGGCCACCGAGACCCCGCGCCTCGGGACGACCTGGTTCTCGGCCTACTACTGGCGGATGGCCGCGGTCTCGGCGCTGCTCACGCTGCCGTTTCTGTGCGCCGCCGCCATCCAGGCCACCCTCCGCTCAGACGTCTCGCTGCTGCTGCGCTCCGCGTTCGGGTATCTGCCGCTGGGCCTGCTGGCGGTGGGCATCGCCGCACCGCTCACGGGCCTACTGCTCGCCGGGTCCGACGAGATGTCGGCGATCGTGTCGACGGCGGCCGGCCACGCGGACACGGGCATCCTCGACCGCGCGGCACTGGTTGGCCTGATCGCCGGCGGCAGCCGGAGCCTGTTCGTCGCGTTCTTCGTCGCGCTGTTCACCGTCGCCGCAGCGGTGACGCTGTGGCTCGAGCTGCTCATCCGTCAGGCGGCCGTCTACGTGATCGTGCTCATGCTGCCGTTGTTCTTCGCGGCGATGGTCTGGCCTGCGCGGCGGATCTGGGCGGTCCGCGCGGTCGAGCTGCTCATCGCGCTGATCCTGTCCAAGTTCGCCATCGTCGCCGTCCTCAGTCTCGGAGGAGCGGCGCTCGGGCACACGGTCCTCCCGGGATTTCAGGCGTTGTTCGCGGGCACCACGCTGGTGCTGCTCGCCGCGTTCTCGCCATGGGCGATGCTGCGCCTGCTGCCCCTTCACGAGCTCGCCGGCGCCGCGGTGGGCGGCCTTCGCCCCCTCGCGGGGCAGCCGCCGTCGGCCGCCGATGACCGAGCTCAGACCGCCACCGACGCGAGCGAGGGCGTGGCAGGCGGGCGGCCGAGTCGGCCGCGGCGGTGCTGGCGCGGATGCCGCGCAACCAGGCCGTGAGTGCGGACGACGCGGCCGAGGCGAGCCCGGCGGCAGCGGCAGCGGCGCGCGCCTCGGCGCCGGACCCGGGGTCGAGCCGGGAGTCGGGCCCGGGCCAGACGGGAACCGATGCCGGGGGTGCGCGGGCCGGCGGCCCCGGCCCTGTCGACGCAACGGGTGCTGCGAACGGGGACGGCGCTACTGCGGGCACCGCCGTCACGGACGGGCCCCGAGAGGACGCGTTCGGATCAACGGTGCGCGACGGCCCTCTCCCGCGGCTGTTCCGGGCCGGCAGCCGGTGGCGGACAGTGGACCTCAGCGCCGACGGGCTGCGCTCCGGGGAGCCGCTCATGGACGACGACACGCCCGCGACCGAGCCCGCGACCGATCTGTCGCCAGACGCCGATCGGTTGCCTGGGGCCGACCCCTTCCCGGGCCCTCAGCCGGCGCGTGACCCTGACCCCGACCCGGGCCGCCCCTCCCCCGACCGGCGCCTCGGGAAGACCAGTGAGTGACCGTCCGGTCACCTACTCGTTCGGTCCACTGGAGCGGCGAGGGCTGCTGGGCCCGGTGCGCGCCGGCCAGGCGGCCGTGGTCGCCGCCGCCGCAGTCGCCGCCATCGCGGCGCTCGACGCCTCGCCGTCGGCGGTGGGCGCGCTCGTCGCACTGAGTCTCGTCGCCGGAGCGCTGGCGGCGTCGTTTGCGCCGGTCGCCGGACGCACCGTCGAGGAGTGGCTCCCCCTGACGCTCGCCTTCTGGGCCCGGCGGGTCGGGCGCCGCCGGTTCGCGTCCGGGGTGGCGAGCGCCGGCGCTCACGCGGCGGCAGACGCGCGGCGCGGCCTGCGCTTCCGGGCCCCGGCGCCGATCGCGCCACCGGGGTTGCGCGACGTGCGCCTCGTGGCCGCCGACTACCACGGACGGCGGCTCGGAGCACTCTCGGAACGGTCCGGCAGGCGCCTGACGTCAGTGCTGGCGTGCCGCGTGGCGTCGTTCTCGCTGCTGGATCACGACGCGCAGGAGCGGCGGCTCGCGCGCTGGGGCCTCGTCCTGTCCGGCGCCGGCGGCACCGCCATCCGGCGGCTGCAGTGGATCGAGCGCACCGCCCCGGCGCAGGGCGACGAACTGGTGCGGTGGGTGCACGCCGAGCGCGATCCGGGAGTGCCGTTGCGCGGCACGCCGATGATCGACTCCTACCTCGAGCTCATCTCCTCCACAGCGCGCGTCAGCCAGGAGCACGAGATCCTCCTCGCCGTCCAGGTCGACGCGCGGCGCGTCCGCGACCGCGGCGCCATCATCCGGGCGCTGCTGGAACAGACCGAGCACGTCGCCCATGGGCTGGAGGCGGCCGAGGTCATGGTGCTCGGCGCCCTCAGCCCGGGCCAGCTCGCCCGGACGTTGCGGACCGCGTTCGATCCGTACGCCCGCAGCGAGCTGACCGTCCTGGAGGCGTGCGACACGGACCGCGACGGCCTTGACGAGGTCAACGCGTGGCCCCTGGGGGCGTGCGAGACCTGGGAGCACTACCAGAGCGATGGCGCGCTGCATGCCACGTACTGGATCGGGGCGTGGCCGCGGATCGACGTCTCGCCGATGTTCATGGACGCGCTGCTGGGCCACTCGGGAGCGGTCCGCACCGTATCGGTGACCTTCGAGCCGCTGGCCGCGGACCGCTCCACGCGCGAGGTCGAGGCCGCCGTCACCCGCGACCGTGCCGACCGTGAGCTGCGCGCCCGCTTCGGCCAGTCCGAGACCGCCCGCCAGCGCCAGGCCGCCGATGCCACCATCCGGCGCGAGGCTGAGCTGGCCGCCGGGCACGCCGAGGTCCGGCTCAGCGGGTTTGTCACCGTCACCGGACGGGATCCCGACGAGCTGCGCCGCGCGTGCACGGAGGTGCTGGAGCAGGCGGCGCGGGCGCGGCTGGAGCTGCACCGCCTCTACGGCCAGCAGGCCGACGCGTTCACGTTCACCCTGCCGCTGGGCCGGGGCCTGCGATGAGCCTGCGCGCCGTGGAGCGGGCCGGACATCGCTGCACCACGCGCCATGCCCAGGCGATCTACCCGTTCGTGAACGCGGGCGGTCTTGGGGGCCGCGGCGTCTACATCGGACGCGATGCCGGCGGCGGCGCCTTCTGCTACGACCCGTGGGTCCTCTACGGCGACGGCGCGCTGGACGATCCCAACGCGATCGTGCTCGGCAAGCTGGGCCAGGGCAAGAGCGCGCTGGTCAAGACGCTGCTGTGGCGGATGCTGCTGTTCGGGCGGCGGGCGTTCGTGCTGGACATCAAGCGCGAGTACGGCCCGCTGTGCGACGCCGTGGGCGTGCGGCCGATCTCGCTCGTCCCGGGCAGCGGGGTGCGGGTCAACCCGCTGGCCTCCCGCCCCGAGGAGCACGCCCAGCTCGAACTGCTGCGCGCCGTCACCGTCGCCGCCCTGGGTGACGCCCTGACCCAGGTCGAGGCCGGCGCGCTGCGCGAGGCGCTGCGCGTCGTGCGCGTGCGGGGTGACGGCGAGCCGACGCTGCCGCAGATCGCCCGCGTGCTGTTCGTGCCGGTGGATGCGATGGCACAACGCATGGAGACCACCACCGCGGCCCTCGCCGCCGATGCGCGCCGCGCCGCGCTCGCCCTCCAGGACCTGTGCGAGGGCCCGCTGCGGGGCATGTTCGATGGCCCCACGTCGGCGGGCCTCGACCTCGACGCCAGGCTGCTCGTGATCGACCTGCACGCGGTGCGTGACTCGCCGGCCGTGGGCATCCTCATGGCCTGCGCCAGCGCCTGGATCAGCGCGCTGCTGGCGCGGACCGCCGAGCGACCCGGCCGCGAGCGGCTGATCAACGTCGCCGACGAGTCCTGGAAGATCGTCCAGCACACTGGCCTGGGCGAGTGGTTTCAGTCCAACTTCAAGCTCGCGCGCCAGTTCGGGGTGATGAACCTCGTCGTGCTGCACAAGCTGGCCGACCTCCAGGCCGCGGGCGACGCCGGCTCTCGCGCGGCCCGCATCGCCGAGGGGCTCGTCGCAGACGCATCGACCAGGATCGTCTACCACCAGGACGAGAGCCAGGTGCCGTTGACCCGCTCGCTGCTGGGACTGTCGGGCAGCGAGGCCCGGCTCCTGTCGATGCTGTCGCCGGGGCAGGCGCTGTGGCGGGTGGGTCAGCGTTCATTCGTCGTCGCCCATCACCGGTCACAGATCGAGACGCGGCTGACGAACACCGACGCCGGGATGAGCGCCACGGGGGCGGTGGGGAGGCGCCGGTGAGAGACGAGCGCACCGGTGGCGTGTCAGACGTGGCACTGCTGGCGGTCATCGGCGCAACCGCCGCGCTCGCGGCAACCGTGTGGCTGTGGGGTGGGCTGGCCGGTCTGCTGTTCGGTCACGGGTGGCCGCGCGTCGGCCCCGGCCAGCTCGCGACGGTGCTGGCGCGACTCCCGGAGCGGCTCGCGCACCCGGCCGCCGCGTGGCCCGACGGCGTGCGGGGGCTGCTGCCGGGCGCCGCCGGCTTCTACGGCGCCTTGGCGGTGCTCGCCGCGTGTGGAGCCGTGCTCGCGGCGGGTGCGTCGCATGCCGGGCTCCTGACCCGCGTCGGGCGGCGCCCGGCGGGAACCCGATGGGCGTCGGGCGGTGAGCTGCGCACGCTGCACGGGCGCACCCGGACCGGGCGGCTGGCGCTCGGCCACTGCCGCGGGCGGCTGCTCTACGCCGAGCAGCGCCACGCGCTCGTGGCCTTCGGCCCGCCCCAGTCGGGCAAGTCGGCGGGGCTCGCGATCCCCGCACTGCTCGAGTGGGACGGGCCCGCGGTCGCGTCCTCGATCAAGACCGATCTGCTGTCGTGCACGGTGACCCGCCGGCGGGCGCTCGGGCCCGTGTTCGTGTTCGACCCCTTCGAGCTGTCGGGCACCGAGGCGCAGACGTGGTCGCCGCTGCGCGGGGCGGCGACCTGGGACGGCGCGCTCGAGGTCGCGTGGCGGCTGGCCGCCGCGGGCGAGCTGGATCAGCGGGGCGTGGAGGGCGGCGACTTCTGGGCCATCGCCGCCGAACAGCGCCTGGCGCCGCTCCTCTACGCCGCCGCGCGGGCGGGCGCCGGGATGGACGCGGTGGTGCGCTGGGCCTACGGCCAGGGATCGCGGGAGCTCGATGCCGCGATCTCGCAGCTGACCGGGTCCGCGCGTGACGAGGCCGAGCTGGAGGGCGCCCACGCCGCCTACGACGCCATCCGGGCATTCGAGGCTCAGGCCGACCGCACCCGCTCGTCGATCGAGGCGACCGCCCAGAGCCTGCTGCGGGCCTACCGCTTCGCCCGAGTGCTGCGCTCCGCGCGGTCTTCGGAGATCACCCCCGACGCGCTGCTGGACGAGCGCGCGACGCTCTACCTGATCGGCGACGCCAAGGCGTCGAAGCTGCTGCGCCCGATCTTCCTGGCGCTGCTGTCGGAGATCGTGGACCGAGCCTACGAGCGCGCCACGCTGGCCGGCGGGCAGCTGGAGCTGCCCTTGCTGTTGTGCCTGGACGAGGCCGGCAACGTCGCGCCGCTGCCCAACCTCGCGGAGATCGCCTCGACCGCGCCCAGCCACAACATCCAGCTCGTCTCGATCTTCCACGACCTCGCCCAGGCCCGCAGCCGTTACGGCCGGTTGGCCGAGACGATGGTCAACAGCCATCGCGCGCGGATGCTGCTGCCCGGCGTCGCCGATCTGGACACGCTGCGCTACTTCTCGGGCCTGGCCGGCGAGGAGGAGGCGCGTGACACGACGCGGACGGTCGGATCCGGCGCCGGCGGCGGGGGCACCCGGACGATCGGCGTGCGGCGGCGGCCGCTGGTGGCGCCCGAGGCGCTGCGCCAGCTGCCCGCGGGACGGGCGCTGCTGCTCTACGGCCGGCTCCCGCCCGCGGAGGTGCGCCTGCGGATGTGGTTCGAGGACCGTCGATTGAGGAGGTTGGCCGCATGAACTGGTACGGACCCGACGACTGGCGCGACGACCCGTCCCAGGACGACGGGTGGTCTGACGACGAGGCGATCCGCTGGCCGCTGACGTGGCGCGGCCTGCTGCCGCGCGAGCGGTGGCTGTGGTTCGAGCGGTTGTGGAGCGACGTGTGCGCGCTGCGGGTGCGCTATCGGCTGGCGGTGCGCTCGCAGTGGTGGGAGGACGAGATCCAGGTGGAGGCGCTGGCCGCCCTGGCGGCGTGGACCGACCGCTACGACGCGGGAGAGTGGGACGACCCGCCCGGAAAGCTGGCCCTGCTGTTCGACATCGAGCGCGTGGCGGGGCTGCTGCGCGACGGCATCGAGCCCTTCCACCCCGACCGGGACCGCATCGCCTTCGTGCGCCATCTCATCGACCTCGGCTGCCAGCCGCCCCCGGGGACACGGCCGGCGGAATGACGATCCGGTCACAATCAGGGCCACGTGGAGCCCGCAGACGCTCACAGACGAGCGGCCTTCCCCCTGGGCGCGGCGATCACGCCGGCGGAACTGGACCGCGACCCCCATCCCGCGCTGGCCCGCCTGCGCGCGGTCGAGCCGGTGTCGTGGGTGCCGAGCCTGGAGGGCTGGCTGGTCACCCGCCACGACCTGGTGCTGGCGGCGATGCGCGACGCGCAAACGTTCACCGTGGACGATCCCCGGTTCTCGACCGCTCAGGTGGTGGGCCCCAGCATGCTCAGCCTCGACGGGAACGAGCACGATCGCCACCGCGCGCCGTTCGTGGGGCCGTTCCGCGCCGGCGAGGTGGCAGGGCGGTTCGCCCAGAGCACCGAAGACGAAGCCAACCGGCTGATCGGCGCGCTCGCGCCCGCGGGCGCGGCGGAGCTGCGCCGCGCCTTCGCGGGGCCGATGGCGGCCGCCATCGTCACCCGGGCGCTGGGCCTCGGCGGTGACGAGGTGGCCGACGTGCTGGGCTGGTATGACGCGATCGTCGCCTCGGTGACATCGATCACCGCCGGGACCGGCGCGACGTCCGCCGGCGAGAAGGCCTTCGCCGGCCTCAGCGCCCGGCTGCGGTCGGTGATCGCGGGCGGTAGCCACTCGTCGCTGCTGGCCGCGGCCGCCGCCGGAGGGTCACTGTCGGCCGATCAGGTCATCTCCAACGCGGCGGTGCTGCTGTTCGGCGGGATCGAGACGACGGAGGGCATGATCGCCAACGCCGCGCTGCACGTGCTGGCGGCGCCGGGGCGCGCGGACGTGGCACGGGCGCAGCCGGCGGCACTGAGCGCGGCGATCGACGAGTCGCTGCGCCTGGAGCCCGCCGCGGCGGTGGTCGACCGCTACGCCACCGCCGACGTGACGTTGGGCGACGCGGCGATCGCCCGCGGGGACCTGGTGCGGCTGTCGATCACCGGGGCCAATCGCGATCCCGCGGTGTTCGCGGACCCCGACGCGTTCGATGCCGGGCGGCGCAACCTGCGCCGCCACGTGGCCTTCGCCCAGGGACCCCACGTCTGCGTCGGCGTGCACCTGGCGCGGCTGGAGGCGCGCGCCGCGCTGGGCGCGCTGCTGGGCCGGCTCCCGGGGTTGCGGCTGGACCCCGAGCGCCCGGCGGAGGTGCGGGGGCTGGTGTTTCGCAAGCCGCCGCGGCTCGACGTGGTGTGGGAGGCTCAGTAGGGCGCGTGCGCGGAGACCGTCTCGGCGGGTCCCATGGGGGTGAGTGCAAAATAAGCCCGCATAGGGTGCATTACTTGACACTCGTCTCCCGCGGGCCCGCTCGAGCCGCCTTCCAAGCCGTCGTTGACGTTCGCCGCTACCCGACAGCGAGCGGCCGCGCACGGCGGCCTAATCCGCGGCGTCCCGGCGGCCCAGCAGGCGCAGCTCGTGAAGCAGGCCGATCTCCGGGCCGCCGATCAGCTCCCAGGCCCGGGCCACCCCGATAAAGAAGCTGACGATGACGACGATCGCGATGGCCCGGACGTCACCGGTGCTGTCGGGGCTGTGGATCGCGGAGATGCCGGCCACCAGCTGGATCACCAGGGTCACGGCCTGTCCCGCGAGGAACAGGGCGTCGCGCGGCGGGCTGCCGTGCTGGGCGCGCAGCCGGATCAGCGACAGGACCGAGGCGGCGATGAACACCATCCCCAGGATCGCCACCACCGCCGAGGTCCAGCCGACCCCGATCCCGGGGATGAGGGCGAACAGCGACACCGCCAGCGCGTTGGAGAACGAGGTCAGGGCGGCGGACGCGCGCACGCGGTGGATCTGGCTCTCGCCCTCCTTGGACAGCCGCTCCTGCGTGACCGAAACGGCGACGAACAGCAGGCCGACGAGCGCGCCCGCCACGCCGGCGGCGGCCACGAAGAAGTCGTGGAAGTCCTCGGGGATCACGGGCGAGGCGTGACGCCGGGCCTTCGGGGCACTAGCCCCGCTCGACCATGACCGACGTCGCCTTGACCGTGGCGGTCGCCTCCACCCCGGGCGCGAGGGCGAGCTCCTCCACCGAGTCGCGTGTGACGGCGGCGGTGATCAGGAACGGCCCGGCCTCGATCTCGACCAGGGCCATCACGCCGTCGACCTCGACCGAACGGACGACGCCCCTGAGCCGGTTGCGCGCCGACAGGCGGCGTCCGGTCTCGTGGCGCTGGGGCCGGCGCGTGAGGCGGCGGACCTCCTCGGCGCTGACCATGCGGCGGTTGCGCTCGTCGCGGATGGTCTTGAGCTTGCCGGCGCGGTCCCAGCGCCGCAGCGTGTCGGCGCTGACGCCGATCGCGGCGGCGGCTTCGCCCAGGGTCAGGTTTGCGCTCACCTCTGGAAACATACCCTTGCCCTCTCATCAGAAAGGATCCAACGTGAAGCTCAGCGCACGCAACCAACTTGCCGGGACGGTCAAGGAGGTCCACAAGGGCGCGGCCATCGCCAACGTCGTGGTCGACGTCGGCGGTCAGCGGATCGTGTCGTCGATCACGATCGAGGCCGTCGACGAGCTGGGCCTGACCGAAGGCAGCCAGGTGACCGTCGTCGTCAAGGCATCGGACGTGATCCTGGCCACGAACTAGCACAGCTGGGCGGCCCAGGCCCGCCGCCCGTCGATGGCTCCGCTCGTGTATGCCCGGAGCCCGGATCATCCGGTTCGGGCGATGTGTCCTCGCGCGCCCGCGTTCACGCTCATCGGGGGCATGGAGGCGAAGGTCGCACCGTCACGCACACTCACGTCCGAAAGAGAGAGGTCCCGATGGCACTGAGCTCGCGCGCGCAGGACCGCAGGCACAACCATCCGCTGAGGCTCCCCGCCACGCAAGGCGGCGACGCCGAGCTTCCCATCGACCACCTGCCTGACAACGGGCTCGGCAACGACTCGGCGTACGAGGTGATCAGCTCAGAGCTGCTGCTCGACGGCCAGGCGCGACTCAACCTGGCCACGTTCGTGACCACCTGGATGCCCAAGCCCGCGGAGCTTCTCATGGCCGAGACCGCGGACAAGAACATGATCGACAAGGACGAGTATCCGCAGACCGCGGAGATCGAGTCCCGCTGCGTCAACATCCTCGCCGACCTGTGGAACGCGCCCGAGCACGTGACCGCCACGGGCTGCTCCACCACGGGCTCCAGCGAGGCCGCGATGCTGGCGGGGATGGCGCTCAAGTGGCGCTGGCGCGCGCGCATGGAGAAGGCCGGCAAGCCCACCGACAGGCCCAACCTGGTCATGGGCGCCAACGTCCAGGTGTGCTGGGAGAAGTTCTGCCGCTACTGGGAGGTCGAGCCGCGACTCGTGCCGATGGAGGGAGAGACGTTCCATCTCACCGCCGACCGCGCCATCGCCGCCTGCGATGAGAACACGATCGGCGTGGTGGCGATCCTCGGGTCGACGTTTGACGGCAGCTACGAGCCGGTCAAGGAGATCGCGGAGGCCCTGGACAAGCTCGAAGCGGACAAGGGCTGCTACGTCCCCCTGCACGTCGACGCCGCATCGGGCGGCTTCGTGGCCCCGTTCCTGGTGCCCGAGCTGGAGTGGGACTTCCGCCTGGAGCGGGTGCAGTCCATCAACGCCTCGGGCCACAAGTACGGGCTCGTCTACCCCGGGGTGGGCTGGGCGATCTGGCGCGACGCCGAAGCGCTACCGAGCGACCTCGTGTTCAACGTCAACTACCTCGGCGGCAACATGCCGACGTTCGCGCTGAACTTCTCCCGGCCCGGGAGCGAGGTCATCGCCCAGTACTTCATGTTCATGAGCCTGGGCCGCCAGGGCTACACGGCGATGATGGAGACGCTGCAGCGCGTGGCCAGCTACATCGCCAGCGGCGTCGCCGACATGGGCCCGTACCGACTCATCTCCGACGGCACCGAGCTGCCGGTGTTCGCGTTCACGACCAATCGCGACGTCAAGAACTACACGGTATTCGACGTGTCGGACCGGCTGCGCGAGCGCGGCTGGCTCGTACCCGCCTACAGCTTCCCGGAGAACCGCGAGGACCTGAGCGTGCTGCGGGTGGTCGTGCGGGCCGGGATGCACAAGGAGATGGCCGACGAGCTGCTCGACGCCCTCGCCGAGAAGACCAGCATGCTCGAGTCGCTCAAGGCACCGCTTCCGCCCGAGGTGGCCAGCACGACCGCGGCGTTCGCCCACTGATCCGCCCGCGACGGCGCGCGCCGCTCACAGCACCTCGGCGAGCGCGCGCCCCGCGGCCTCGAGCTCGTTGAGCGTCGACGCCTCGATCACCCGGTCGAGGTCGAGGATCCGCGCGCCCATCGAATCGAGCTCGCGGGTGCCGACAACCGCGTGACAGGGGACCCCGGACTGCCGCGAGCGGGTGGCGACCTCGGACACGACCTTGCCGACGAGGCTCTGCGTGTCGAGCTTTCCTTCCCCCGTCACCACCGCGCGCGCGACGCGCATGCGCCCGTCGAAGCCCACCTCGTCGAGCACGAACGCGGCCCCAGGCACGAGTTCGGCGCCGAGCGCCGCCCACAGCCCTCCGGAGAGCCCGCCCGCGGCGCCCGTCATCGGCAGACCACGCGGGTCACGCGCCAAGCGGCGGGCCAGGGCGCTGAGCCGGGCCGTGAGCCGCTTGACGTCATCGGCGTCGGCGCCCTTCTGGGGACCGAAGACCTTGGCGGCATCCTCGAACGGCGTGCGCACGTCACACAGGACCACCAGCCGGGCGCCGCGCAGGCCCCCGGCGCGCTCGATGGCCTTGATGGCGCCGGACCCGCCGTCGGTGGTGGCACTGCCGCCCACGCCGAGGTAGACCGTTCGCGCGCCGGCGTCGATGGCGGCGGCGATGAGCTGACCGGTGCCGGCCGTGGTGGCAGCGAACGCGTCGCGCTCGGCGGGGGTCACGAGGCCGAGCCCGGACGCAGCCGCGGTGTCGACGATGGCCACGTCGCCGGCCAGGCCGAACTCGGCCCGGATCGGCCGCTCCAAGCGGATCGGTCGCGTCGGCGTGGCGGCGCTCGGCGCCCAGGCCGGCGGCGAGCGCGTCCAGCGTACCCTCGCCGCCGTCGGCGACGGGACACAGATCGACCGGGCGCCCGGCTGCCTGAATCCCGCGACCGACGGCGCCCGCCACCTCGGAGGCGCTGAAGGTCCCCTTGAATGAGTCCGGCGCGATCAGCACCGTCTCCGGCACGCCGGGGATGCGGCTCACGCGCTGGCCGTCAGCTCCCGGGCTCGAGCACGAACACCGGGATTTCGCGGTCGGTCTTGGTCTGGTATTCGGCGTAATCGGGCCACACGACGATGGCTCGGTCCCACCACTGCGCGCGCTCTGGGCCGCTGAGCTGGCGGGCGGTGAAGTCGCCCTTGGACGGCCCGTCCTGAACCTCCACCAGCGGATGATCCACGAGGTTGCGGTACCAAGCCGGGTTTTCGGGGGCACCGCCCTTGGACGCCACCGCCGCGTAGTGGCCGTCGTGCTCCACACGCATCACCGGGTTCTTGCGCAGCTTGCCGGACGCGGAGCCCTTGGAGGTGATGACGATCACCGGCACCCCGCGCATCAGGGTCCCACTCGTCCCACCCGAGCTCTCGATCTCCTCCACCTGGTCACGCACCCACTTGGCCGAGCTCGGCGCGTACTCACCCTCTAGCGGCATCGTTCGTCTCCCTCGTCGGTTTTGTCAGGATCTCATCTGCTCCAGGCGGCACTCCGCCGGAGGCTTGTCGTCGCGCCAGCGCAGGATCTTGGTGCCGTGGCGGATCCGGCCCCCGCTGGCGTGATCGAAGGTGACCTCGACCACCAGCTCGGGACGCAGCGAGATCCACTCGAGCTCGCGCTCGCTCTGCCAGCGGCTGGGATCGCCGTGCCCGCGCTCCCCGGTCTCGTAAGGCGCCAGGCGACTCACGAGCTCGCGCTTCTCCGCGGCGCGCAGCCCGGAGGAGTGCCCCACGACGTGCAGGTCGCCGTCAGTGTCGTAGAGACCCAGGATCAGCGAGCCGACCGTCCCCTCCTCCTTGCCCGGCCGGTAGCCGACCACCACGGCGTCGATCGTGCGCACCCGCTTGACCTTGACCATGCCCTTGCGCTGGCCCGGGCGGTAGGGAGCGCCGAGCTCCTTGGCCACGACGCCCTCGCCGTCGCGCAGCCAGTCGGCCGTCCCATCGGGGTCGCGCGTGAGCGGGGTGAGGTCGATCCCCGCCCGCACCAGCTCCTCCAAGGCGGCCCGGCGCTCGGCGAAGCTCAACGCCAGCAGCTCGTTGTCATCGCGCGCCAGTAGGTCGAAGGCCACGTAGCGGGCCGGCGTCTGCTCGGCCAGCATCCGGATCCGGCTCTCGGCCGGGTGGATGCGCTGCTGCAGCGCGCCGAAGTCCTGCTGGCCGTCCCCGGCGTCGATGACGATTTCGCCGTCCACCACGTAGCGCCCCGGCGGGAAGCGCAGCTCCGGGAAGTAGCGCTCCAGCGGCTTGCCACCGCGCGACTGGATCGTGAACTCGTCGCCGTCGACGAATGCGATAGCGCGAAAGCCGTCGAACTTAGGCTCATACGCCCACTGGTCGCCGAGCGGCAGCTCCTTGCCCGAGCGGGCGAGCTGGGGCTCGATCGGGGGCTTGAGCGGAAGCGGCACGCTGTGGGCGATGGTAGCCGTGAGCGCCCCGATAGGATCAGGTCATGGCTGAGCCTCAGGTCACCGCCGCCGAGCAGGAGTACCTCGAGTCGCTGTTCTGGCTGTATGAGGCGCAGCTGCCGATGACGGGGGCCAACCTGGCGCGGGCGATGCGGCTCTCGGCGCCGACGGTCCACGAGATGCTGGGGCGCCTCGAGCGCGACGGCTTCATCGAGCGCACCGACGGGCGCAAGATCCAGTTCACCGAGACCGGCCGCGAGCAGGCGATGGAGATCGTCGGCCGCCACCGCATGATCGAGCGCTTCCTCACCGATGTGGTCGGCGTCCCGTGGGACGACGTCCACGAGGAGGCCGAGAAGCTCGAGTACGCGATGACGCCGCGCTTCGAGGCCTACATCCGCAGCGCCGTCGGCACCGCGACGACGTGCCCGCACGGCCATCCCATCACGGTCGGCGAGCGCATCGTCGGCGTGCCCCTGGCCGACTGCGAGGTCGGCGCCGCGGTCACCATCCTGCGCCTGGAGAACGAGGCCGAGGACCTGCTGCACTATCTCAAGAGCGCGGGGATCGAGCCCGGGCTGAAAGGGACCGTCGCCGCCAACGACGGCGAGGAGGTGCAGGTCAGTGCCGATGGCAGCACCGCCTCGGTGACCTTCAGCGTCGCCGAGACGGTCTCGGTGCTCGCCGACCCTTCACCGCCGCCGCGCACCGCGCTGCCCGAGCAACTCGTGCTCGGCGGCCGCTACGGACGCTGACGCGCCCGTGCTCAGGGCGCGGCGGGCAGCCGCGGCAAGCCGGCGGCCAGCCACCGGTGGATCTGCGCGTACACCGCCGGGTGGTTGAGCAGGTCGAAGTGGGTGGCGCCGCCGAAGTGGGCGTACTGACCCACGGGGAACTGCAGGCGCTCGCCGCGCCCGCCGTGTGACCAAGCGCTCGGGCGCAGTACGAGCAGGTCGCCGAGCCACCGTCCCACGGGACCGTCGGGGTCCCGCGTGAGGCTCGCACTGACGAAGTAGTGGCTGGCCGTCTGCAGAAACGGCACCATCGTGCCGGTGTTGCTCCAGAACGCGTCAGCGTCGTGGCCCTCCCAATCGGCGTCGACGACGTAGCCATAAGCCAGATCCTTGACGCCGACGCTGCGCACGCGGATCGGCATGGCGAACGGCTTTAGCTCGGGGATCCGCGCGGCGGCGTGGCAGACGGCGTTGGCGCCGAGCTCTAGCGGCGCGCCCTTGTGCGGCGTGCCGAGCATGAAGACGTGGCGCACGCGCTCCCGCCAGACCCCGTCCCCACCCGCCCCGGCGTAGTGGCAGGCGCCACGGGCGACGAGGCCGCCCATCGAGTGCCCGATCAGCGCCATCTCGGCCAGCTGAACCGGCCACTCGGTGGCGAGCTGCTCGAGGAGGGCGGCGAGCGCGCGCCCGTTGTGGGAGATGTGGCGCCCGCTGTTGTAGCGGATGTAGACCGGCGTGTAGCCGAGCTCGGTGCGCAGGCGATCGCCGTACGGGACGTGGCGTGCGGCGCCGAGCCGCCACGCGTCCTCGGTCTCGCACAGTCCGTGGATGAACACCGCGACCCGGGGGGTGGCGTCCGGGAAGGCCCGCCGCAGCGAGCCGGCGTCAAGCGCCACGTCGCGTCCGCCCGCAGCGTACCGCCATCGGCGTCTCGAGCACGCTGTCATCGCGGTGCAGCCGGTCGCCCCACATGCCGTTGATGGCGCCCACGGCCAAGCGGCCTCGGGGGGCGTCGGTGAGCGACCGAGCGTCCTCGCGCCGGGCCAGGCTCGCCGCGGTCGCGCCGCCGCGGACCAGGGCGCCCGTGAGCCCGGAGGCGGCGGCGTAGGCGTGGGCGGAGATCTGGTCGTGCGCGACGCGGACCGGCGCCGCCGTGGGCCCGAGCGCGCCGAACACACGCGCTGCAATTCCCTCGTGGACCTCTCGCGCCTGGATGGCGATGCCGGCTGCGGCGTCCCCGGCGAGGTCGCCGAGCGCCCTCAGCTCGTCACGCCGCATTGACCTCGCGGCCGACCTCGGCGTAGGCCTCGGCCAGGCGCTTGACGCCCTCCCGGATCTCGTCCGGGGTCACGCCCGAGTAGGCCAGGCGCAGCGACGATCCGCCGCCCTCCAGCACGAAGTCGGTGCCCTTGACAAACTGGACCCCGCGGATGGCGGCGGCGTCGAACAGGGCGGCGACATCGGTCCCGTCGGGGAGGTCCACCCACAGGAAGTATCCGCCCTCAGGCTCGACGAAGCTCGCCTCGGGAAGATGCTCGGCCAGCGCCGCGCACAGCGTCCGGGCACGCTCGCGCAGCGCCTCGCGCACGGTCTCGATCGAGCGTTCGATGGCGCCCGAGCGGCAGAACTGGTTGACGATCGCCTGGGCCACCATGTTGGGCGAGATGTAGGTGCTGGTGGCGATCTTGACGATCTTGGCGATCAGCTCCTCGGGACCGACGAGATAGCCGACGCGGATCCCGGGGCACACGGTCTTGGAGAACGAGGACGCGTAGACCACGACGTCGGAGCCGATCGACAGCATCGTCGGCAGCGCCTGGCCCGAGAAGCGCAGCGCCACGTAGGGGTCGTCCTCGAAGATGGTGAAGTTGTGGGCTCGCGCGAGCTCGAGCAGACGCTGGCGCTTGGGCTCGGAGAGCGTGTAGCCGGCGGGATTCTGGAAGTTGGGGATGATGTGCGCGAGCTTGGGCTGCGCCCCCGCCGTCAGCACGCGATCGAGCGCGGCCACGTCGATCCCGTCGGGCTCGAGCTGGACCATGCGGACATCGGCGCCGCGGTTGCGCAGCGACAGCAGCGTGCGGTCATAGGTCGGCAACTCCACCACCACGGTGTCGCCGGCGCTCACGAGCGCGTCGAAGAGGAACGCGTCGGCCTGCATCGACCCGTTGGTGACCAGAACCTGCTCGGGGGCCACCTGGTGGCGCTCGGCGATCCATTCGCGCAGCGGCACGTACCCGACGGCGGTGCCGTAGGCCGTCATCCGGCCCGGATCGGCTCTGAAGGCCTGGTCGGCGGCCGCGCGCAACCCCTCGACGTCGACGATGTCGAGCGAAGGCGCGCCCCGGGCAAATGAGATCGTGCCTGCCACGATCCTTAAGACTACGGGTTTGGCTCGGCCAGGTGCACGTCGACGATGGCTCGATTCTCGCTCTCGAACTCTCGGACGACGACCTCGCGCACCTCGGGCAGCGACCGCAGCGACCCCTCGAAGCGCCGGAGCGCCTCGGTATCGAGAAAACGGCCCCGCCGACACGCTCACCCACGACTCCGCGGCGGCCGGCGCTCGCCCCTCCAGGCGCTCGCCCGCGGACGCCAGCAGGCGCTCGAGGGCGTCGACCAGGGCCCGCAGCTGAGCCACCAGCTCACCGGCCTGCCGGTCGGGCGGCGCGTCCGACAGGCGCTTGGGCACCGGCGCTGCCTCCGGTACGACGACGGGTGCCAGGCTCGGTCTCTGCGCCCCGGCTGCCTCCACCGCCGGCGCCAGCCCGGACTGGATCGTGCGCAGGCGGCGGCCGATCTCGGCCAGGCGGGCATCCAGGATCGGCTTCTCGGGCATCGCTCCGCGAGCCTACCGGTCGCCTCGGCGGGCGGCGGCGGCTATTGGCCGAGCAGGGAGACGGCGGTCTCGGCGACCTGGGTGGGGGTGCGGCCGACCTTGCACCCCCTTCGCCTCGAGGGCCGCGGCCTTGGCGGCGGCGGTGCCCTTCGAGCCCGAGACGATCGCGCCGGCGTGGCCCATCGTCTTGCCGGGCGGCGCCGTGAAGCCCGCGATGTAGCCGATGACCGGCTTGGTGACGTGGCCGGCGATGAACTCGGCGGCCTGCTCCTCGGCGTCGCCGCCGATCTCGCCGCACATGACGATGAGCTCGGTCTCGTCGTCGGCCTCGAACAGGCCCAGGACGTCGATGAAGTCGGTGCCGGGGACCGGGTCACCGCCGATGCCCGACGATCGACGAGTTGCCGAAGCCGCTCTGGGCCAGCACGTTGCCGATCTGGTAGGTGAGCGTGCCCGAGCGCGACACCACGCCGACGTTGCCGGCGCTGAAGAACGACGCCGGGATGATTCCGACGCTGGCCTTGCCCGGCGACAGGATGCCGGGGCAGTTGGGCCCGATCAGCCGGCTGCGGCCGTTCTTCTTGAGCGTGTTGTAGACGCGCAGCTCATCGTGGGCGGGAATGCCCTCGGTGATGCAGATGATCAGCTCGACCCCCGCGTCCTCGGCCTCGAGGATCGAGTCGGCGGCGAACCGGGGCGGCACGAAGATCATCGCCGTGTTGGCGCCCTCCTGCTCGACCGCTGCGTGGAACGTGTTGAACACGGGGATGCCCTCGACGTCCTGGCCGCCCTTGCCCGGAGTCACGCCGGCCACCACCTGGGTGCCGTACTCGCGGTTGCGCAGCGAGTGGAACGTGCCCTCGCGGCCGGTGATGCCCGACGTGCACAGTCGGGTGTTCTCGTCGACGAGGATGCTCATGAGGCCGCTTTGGCCAGTTCCACGACCTTGGCGGCCGCGCCGTCCATCGTGGACTCGGTGTGCACGTTGGGCAGACTGCGCCTCGGCGAGCAGGGCCCGCCCCTCCTCGCCGTTGGTCCCGTCCAGGCGGACGACGAACGGCACGGACGGCTCGATCTGCTTGAAGGCCTCGATCAGGCCCTCGCGCGACCTCGTCGCAGCGGGTGATGCCGCCGAAGATGTTGAACAGCACGGCCTTGACCTTCTCGTCGGAGAGGATCACCTCGACCGCGGCGGTGATCGCGTCGGCGCGCGAACCGCCGCCGGCGTCCAGGAAGTTGGCGGGCTTGCCGCCGGCCTCGGCGACGACGTCCAGCGTGGACATCGAGAGTCCCGCGCCGTTGGCGAGGATGCCGATGTCGCCGTCGAGCTTGACGTAGGTGAGGCCGCGCTCCTTGGCCATGACCTCCTGCGGGTCCTCGGCCGAAACGTCGCGCAGATCGGCGTTCTCGCCGTGGCGATACAGCGCGTTGCCGTCGAGGGTGACCTTGGCGTCCAGCGCCTTGACCTCGCGCTCGGGGGTGATGATCAGCGGGTTGACCTCCACCAGCGTGGCCTCTTCGGAGGTGAACACGTCATAGAGCTTGGCCAGCATCGCGCCCACCGGGCGCACGACGTCGGCGTCGACCCCCGCCTCGAAGGCCAGCCGGCGCCCGTGAAAGTCCTGGAAGCCCAGCAGCGGGTCGACGTGGAGGCTGGCGATCGCGTCGGGATCCTCGTCGGCCACCTGCTCGATGTCCATGCCGCCCTTGGTGGAGAGCATGACCAGCGGAGCCTTGGCGGAACGGTCGAACACGACCGAGGCGTAGTACTCGGACGCGATCTGGGAGGCGCCCTCGATCCAGAGCTCGTGGACGGTCAGGCCGCGGATGTCCATGCCGAGGATCGCGCGGGCGTGCTCCTCGGCCTCGGCGCGGGTCGTGGCGATCTTGATCCCACCCAGCTTGCCGCGGCCGCCGATCTGCACCTGCGCCTTGATCGCGCACGGATAGCCGATCGCCTCGGCGGCGGCGACCGCGTCGTCAACCGTCCGTGCCGGCTGCCCGTCTGGGACCGGCACTCCATGGCGGGCGAACAGCTGCTTGCCCTGATACTCGAGAAGATCCATGACGGCGCTTCACTCTATTGACTCCCGTGCGTAGGCGGGGTCACGGGCGGAGCGGGCGGCGGGCCGTCACGACCACGACGCGTGACGGGGCAATGCCATGGCATCATCAGGCCCCTCATGGCCATACCGAAAAATGTCTCATTCGTCACCTTCGACGTGTATGGGACCCTGATCGACTGGGATACAGGGGCGTACGAGGCGTTCCGAGACGAGGCCGACCGTGACGGCTTCACCATCGAGCGTGACGAGCTGCTCCCCCTGTTCCACGACATCCAGCAGCAGATCGAGGCCGGCTCCTACGAGCTCTACGCGGAGGTGTTGCGGCGCACGGCGGTCCAGATCGCCAAACAGCTCGGCTGGCCGCTCGAGCCGTCGCGCTCGGGGTTCCTGCCTGACTCGGTGCATCGCTGGAAGCCGTTCAAGGAGACTAACCCGACGCTGACCAAGATCGCCAAGCAGCACAAGGTCGGGCTGATCTCCAACATCGACGACAAGCTGCTCGGGCAGACGCGGCGCCACATCCCGCTGGACTTCGACCTCGTCGTCACCGCGCAGCAGGTCCGCTCCTACAAGCCCGACCCGGCCCACTTCACCGAGTGCGAGCGGCGGATCGGCTCCAAGAAGGGCTGGGTCCACATCGGGGCCAGCTACTACCACGACATCGAACCCTGCCTAAAGAAGAAGATCCCGGTGATCTGGGTCAACCGGACCAAGGAGCAGCTCGAGGCCGGGCAGAAGAAGCCCGACGCCGAGGTCGCCAGCCTCAAGGAAGCGGCCAAGCTGATCGGCGTCGGCTGATCGCGCCGCACGCCGCGCCATGCGCGCCGTCGCGCTCCACGCCGATGTGATCGTCTTCGTCTCCGACGTGTGGCAGACCGCGTGCACCGCCGTGCGCGGCGCTGACGAGGGATTCCTGATCGACTCGGTGGTCTACCCCGAGGAGCTGCGCGCACTCCCGGACGTGCTCGAACAGGCGGCCTTCCCGGTCTCCGGCCTGCTCACCACCCATGGCGACTGGGACCACCTGCTCGGACGTACCGCCTTTCCCGGCGCCTCGCTGGGCTGCGGCGAGGCCACGGCGGAGCGCTTGTCGACCGAGCTCGGCGAGGCCCAGCGCGAGCTGCGCGCGTTTGATCAGGAGCACTACGTCGACGGGCGTCCCCCGCTGGCGCTGGGCTCACTCCAGTCCCTGCCGGTGCCAGGACATCTGGAGATCGGATCGGGTCCCGGGGCCCATGAGCTCGAGCTGCACCCCACCGAGGGTCACACCGCGGACGGGACGGCGTACTGGCTGCCGTGGGCCAAGGTGCTGGTGTGCGGCGACTACCTGTCGCCGGTAGAGGTCCCGGCGCTGTCACCCGGCGGCTCAATCGCGGCCTATCGGGCCACCCTGGAACGTCTGGGGCCGCTCGTGGCGCAGGCCGAATGGGTCGTCCCCGGGCACGGTGCCCCCACGACCGCCCAGAGGGCACAGGAGATCGCCGAGCAGGACGGCGCCTACCTGGCGGCGCTCGAGGCGGACCCGGGCGCCGTGACGCTGCCGGTGGGGCGGTCGACGCCCGCGCAGCGCAGGCTTCACGACGCCAACGCGGCGTTCGTGGCGGGCGGCAGCTGAGCGCGGCGGCTGGTCGGCGGCGGTTAGTCGGCGGCGGTTAGTCGGCGGCGGTGATGACGGCCAGCGTTTCGCCGGTGGCGACCGACGCGCCGACGGAGATGGGCAGCTGGGTCACCTTGCCGGCCTTGTGGGCGGTGATCTCGTTCTCCATCTTCATGGCCTCGACCACGCAGATGAGCGCGCCCTCGACCACGTCGGCGCCGGCCTCGACGGCCACCTTGAGCACCGTTCCCTGGATCGGAGAAGCCAGCATGTCGCCTCCGCCGCCTCCGCCGGCGCCACCGCCACCGCCGGCACGTCGGGGCGGTTTGCGCGTGCCGGCTGCCGCGACGCCCGCGGGCGCCGAGCCGTTGACCGCCACGCCCCCGCCGAACGGCGGGCCGATCACCTTGACGTCAAAGCGCTTGCCCGAGACCTCGACGGTGTAGCTCTGCTCGACCGGCCCTGCGTCCTCGTTGGCATCGCCGGGCGCCTTGGCGGGCTCGGGGAAGGCGAGCTGCTTGAGCCAGTCGCGGTCCTCGATGAGGTCGCGGCAGGTCTCGGCGTCGGCCCACTGCCGGGTGGCGAGGATCGCTTGGTGAAACGGGATCAGGGTCTTGAGCTGGGTGATCTCGTACTCGCCCAGCGCCCTGAGCATGCGGGCGGTGGCCTGCTCGCGGTCGGCGTCCCAGACGATCAGCTTGGCCACCATCGGGTCGTACATCGGGGTGATCTCCGACCCGGGACCGACCCCGGAGTCGACGCGGACGCCGGGCCCGGTTGGCTCGCGGTAGGCCCCGATCGTGCCCGGGGCGGGCGCGAAGTTCTTGGAGGCGTCCTCGGCGTTGATGCGGCACTCGATGGCGTGGCCGCGCAGCTCGACCTCGTCCTGGGAGACCGACAGCTTCTCGCCGGCCGCCACCCGGATGCCCTCCTTGACGATGTCGATGCCGGTGACCATTTCGGTGACGCAGTGCTCGACCTGCACGCGGGTGTTCATCTCCAAAAAGAAGTACTCACCGTCCTGGAGCAGCCCCTCGATCGTCCCGGCGCCGGTGTAGTTGACCGCGGCGGCGGCCTCGGTGGCGATCTTGCCGATCTTCTGGCGCAGCTGCGCGTTGACGGCCGGCGCCGGCGCCTCCTCGATCAGCTTCTGGTGGCGGCGCTGCAGCGAGCAGTCGCGCTCGCCGAGGTGGATGACGTTGCCGTGGGAGTCGGCCAGCACCTGGACCTCGACGTGACGGGGGTCGGGCAGGTAGCGCTCCAAGTAGACGGTGGCGTCGCCGAAGAACTTCTCGCCCTCGCGGGCGGCACCCTCGAACGCATCCTTGAGCTTGTCGTCTGAGAGCGCCACCCGGAAGCCCTTGCCGCCGCCGCCGCCGGCCGCCTTGACCGCCACCGGATACCCGATGGTGTCGGCGATGATCTTCTGCGCCTCCTCGATCGTCGCCACCGGCTCGGTGGTCCCGGGCACGATCGGCACGCCCGCCTCCTGCATCAGCTCGCGCGCGCGGGTCTTGGAGCCCATCGCCTCGATCGCCGACGGCGGCGGCCCGATGAACACGGTCCCGTTGTCCTGGAGCGCCTGGGCGAACGCCGCGTTCTCGGCGAGGAACCCGTAGCCGGGGTGGACCGCCTCGGCGCCGCACTGATTGACGACCTCGATGATCTTGGCGATATTGAGGTAGCTCTGCGCGGCGGGGCCCGGTCCGAGCAGGAAGGCCTCGTCGGCGCGCCTGACGTGCAGGGCGTCGCGGTCAAGCTCGGAGTAGACCGCTACCGTCGCGATCCCCAGTTCCTCGCACGCGCGTGCGATTCTCACCGCGATCTCGCCGCGGTTGGCGATCAGCACCTTCGAGAACATGCGGCGGCCACTTTACCGGGCGGTACGCGCAAGGGCCTGCGCCACATCGGCGAGCACGGCCGTCGCGTGGCGCTCCAGCTGCCGCCAGGTGACGCGTATCACAGTGATCCCGGCTTTCCGGAGCACTGCGTCGCGCTTACGGTCCTCCTCGAAACGCTCCCGGGTTCGGTGGTACGCAAAGCCGTCCACCTCGACGGCAACCCGCTCCTCCGGCCAGAAGAAGTCGATCTCGTAGCCGTGGCGTCTGACGTTTACGAGCGGCTGCGGCAGCCCGGAGTCGCGGATGAGGGACAGGAACCGTTCCTCGGCCTCGGAGCGCGTGAAGGTGGTGGAGGTGTAGCCCGCGACGATCTCGGCGAGGCTGGCGCGGCCGGCGTGGCGTCCGCAGCGCGCCAGCAATTCGCTGATGTGGCTCAATTCGCCGAGACGGTCGACGAGGTAGCGGTCGAGGGTGCGGTCGAGGTCACGCTGCTCGAGCAGTGCCGCCAGGTCGAGCACGGTGCGCGCCGGAGAGGTGAGCGGGAGCTGGTGCCGGACCCGGATATCGCTCGCTTCGAGCAGGATGCTGCGGTGAACGCGGACGCCGTCAGGATCCTCGACCGACGCGCCGGGCACGGTGACGTGGATCAGGCCGTCGCCGGAGTCGGGCCCCCGCAGGCGCCACAGGATCGCGGCGGTGTGATGACTCAGGGCGGCGCCGGCGCGCACGGCGAGGAGGGCCGCGGTTTCGCCTGCCAACGGGATCGGCACGTCGGGCCCGACGACGAACACACCGGAGTGCTGGCGGCGGAGCCGTCCTGATCGCACCAGCCGGGTGATGGTGCTCTGCGGAATCCCGGCTGCCGCGAGCTGGCGCCGCGCAACCCGCGCGCGCTGGACCTTGGCGATGGCGTTGATCCGTTCGTCACGCGTGCCGGAGACGAGCATTTTCGAGCCAGCAATGAGCCCGGGAACGATGCTGGCTTGGTTTTGCCCGCTTGGCGGGCATTTTCGAGCCAGCTGGGCCGGACGGCGTGGTGCTGGCTCGTTTATGCCCACGGCGAGGCGGCGGGGCGGTCGGAATCGGGGCTCATATCTGTTAGAGCCTGGGGGTGACTCGGATTCACCCCCCCGATCCGTAGTCTTGAGACCAGCGTGGACTCCGCCGCCGCCTCCCCCCGCAAGCGCCACGCGCTCCGGCTGTTCGAGGGGCTGCCGCAGCGTTATGACCGCACCGGCGCCGTGATGAGCTTCGGCCAGGACCCGCGGTGGCGGCGCGCCATGGTCGACGCTGTCGGACCGCGGCCGGGCCAGCGCATCCTCGACGTGGCGACCGGGACGGGCATGGTGGCGAGAGCGCTCGCGCGACACGGCGCGCAGGTGACCGCGCTTGACCAGTCCGAGGCGATGCTCGACGTCGCCCGCGCGCACAACGACCGGAGCGTCACGTTCGTCCACGGCGAGGCGGAGCGCCTGCCGTTCGCGGATGCCTCCTTCGATGCCCTGACCTTCACCTACCTGCTGCGCTACGTCGACGACCCCGCGGCGACGCTCCGCGAGCTCGCCCGCGTCGTCACGCCCGGCGGGCGGATCGGGATGGTGGAGTTCGGGGTCCCGGACAACCCGGTGCTCAGGCGGCTCTGGCGCGTCCACACACGCGTCGGGCTGCCGGTGCTGGGTCGCCTGGTCTCGCCCGCCTGGTACGAGGTCGGCCGCTTCCTGGGCCCGAACATCGAGCAGTTCCACGAGATGCACCCCGACCTCACGAGACTGTGGAGCGAGGCCGGGATCCAAGGCGTCACACGACGCAGGATGAGCTTCGGCGCCGGCCTGGTCATGGAGGGAGTCAGAGACGGCGACCGCACCTGAGCGCGCGCGGGCGCAACGGCCGGCCTTCTACGCCCTCGCCCCGGGCGGCTGGCGCGACCTGGTCACCCTCCTGCACCCGCCCTACACCGCCTGGCACCTCAGCTACGTCGCGCTCGGCGCCGCGGCGGCGCCGGTGATCCATGCCGACCGCCTCGGCGCCGCGCTGGCCGCGTTCTTTCTGGCGGTCGGGATCGCCGCCCACGCGCTCGACGAGCTCCATGGGCGCCCCCTCCAGACCCGGCTGAGCCGCGCGACGCTCATCGCCCTGGCCGTCAGCAGCCTCGTCGGGGCGGTGGCGATCGGCGTGGCTGGTGCCATCACCATCTCGGCGTGGCTGGCGCCCCTGGTGGTCCTCGGAGCCTTCCTGGTCGTTGCCTACAACCTCGAGCTGTTCGGCGGACGCGTCCACGACGACGCGTGGTTCGCCCTGGCCTGGGGCGGATTCCCGGCCTTCACCGGCTACTTCGTCAACGCACTCCAGGTCCGCCCGGCCGGGCTGCTGGTGGCGGGCGCCTGCTGCCTGCTGAGCGCGGCCCAGCGGCGCCTGAGCACGCCGGTGCGTGAGCTGCGGCGCCGCACCGCCCACGTCACCGGCACCCAGACCCTTACCAACGGGGACACGCGCGAGCTCGACGCGCAGCAGCTCGCCGAGCCACTCGAAGGCGCGCTGCGGGCGCTGTGGCTCGCGCTGGTGCTGCTGGCGATCGGCCTGGTGGCCGTTCGCCTATGACCTGGCGTCGATGATCATCCCGGCGGCCACCGTGTCGTTGGTGGACTCGTCGATGAGGATGAAGCTGCCCGTGGTGCGGTTGCGGGAGTAGGCGTCGACCACCAGCGGCGCGCTGCAGCGCAGGTGGACCCGGCCGATCTCGTTGAGGCCGAGCTGGTCGGCCTTGACGTGCTCCAGGGTGTTGATGTCCACGCGGTGCTCGATCTGCTCGACGATGGCGCGCGCCGAACGGGTCGTGTGCTTGATGACGTACTTGCTGCGCGGCGCCAGCGGCTGCTCTGACATCCAGCAGATGTGGGCCTCAAGCTCACGGGCGCTGACCGGCTGGTCGTCGGCCTCCACGATCATGTCCCCGCGCGAGACGTCGATCTCGTCGGTGAAGCGCAGGGCCACGCTCATCGTCGGGAACGCCGCCTCGACCTCGCCGTTGAACGTGTCGATGCCGGCCACGGTGGTGCGCTTGCCGCTGGGCAGCACGACGACCTCGGAGCCGGGGCAGATCACCCCTCCGGCCACCTGGCCGGCGTAGCCGCGGTAGTCGTGGTGGGAGTCGCTCATCGGGCGGATCACCCACTGAACGGGGAAGCGGACGTCGTTGAGGTTGCGGTCCTGGGCGATGACCACGTGCTCGAGGTGGTAGAGCAGCGGCGCGGCGCCGTACCACTGCATGGCGTGCGAGCGGTCCACCACGTTGTCGCCGTGCAGCGCCGAGATCGGGACGAAGGTGATGTCGGGGATCTGGAGGCGCGCCGACCAGTCGGTGACCTCCTCCAGCATGTTGTAGAAGACGTCCTCGTCGTAGTGGACGAGGTCCATCTTGTTCACGCACACCACGACATGGGGAATCCGCAGCAGCGAGGCGATGTACATGTGGCGCCGGGTCTGCTCCGACACGCCCTTGCGGGCATCGACGAGCACGACCGACACGTCCGCGGTGGAGGCGCCGGTGACCATGTTGCGCGTGTACTGCTCGTGGCCCGGGGTGTCGGCGATGATGAACTTGCGCCGGGGCGTGGCGAAGTATCGATAGGCGACGTCGATGGTGATGCCCTGCTCACGCTCGGCCCGCAGACCGTCGGTGAGCAGCGCCAGGTTCACGTAGCCGTCGCCGCGCCGCTCCGAGGTCTGTACCACGTGCTCCATCTGATCCTCGAAGATCGACTTGGAGTCGTGCAGGAGCCGACCGATGAGGGTGGACTTGCCGTCGTCGACCGAGCCGGCGGTGGCGATCCGCAACAGCTCCGAATTGCGGCGGCGCACGGCGTAGACATTCTGCGCCGGCGACGGGACCGAACCGTTCTCGTTCATCTCAGAAATAGCCTTCACGCTTGCGATCCTCCATCGCCGCTTCGGTGACGCGGTCGTCGGCGCGGGTCTCGCCCCGCTCGGTGATCCGGGTGGCGGCGATCTCGGCCACCACGTCCTCCAGGGTGGCGGCGGTGGAGCGCACAGCGCCGGTACAGGTCATGTCGCCCACCGTGCGGTAGCGGACCGACTCCCTGAACGGCTCCTCGCCGTCCATCAGCTCGATGTGGTCGTTGAGCGCGTAGAGCATCCCGTCGCGCGCGAACACCTCGCGCTCGTGGCTGAAGTAGATCGACGGCATCTCCAGCCCCTCGACCGCGATGTACTGCCACACATCCAGCTCGGTCCAGTTGGAGATCGGGAACACGCGCACGTGCTCGCCCTTGCGGATGTTGCCATTGAAGAGCGCCCACAGCTCCGGTCGCTGGCGCTTGGGGTCCCACTGCCCGAAGTCGTCGCGGAATGAGAACACGCGCTCCTTGGCGCGGGCGCGCTCCTCGTCGCGGCGAGCGCCGCCAAAGGCCGCGTCAAAGCCGTGCTCCTCGATGGCGTCGAGCAGCGTCGTCGTCTGGAGGCGGTTGCGCGACGCGCGCGGACCTGTCTCCTCGCTGACGCGGCCGTTGTCGATGGAGTCCTGGACGGAGGCGACGATCAGCCGTTCGCCGATGTCCGAGACGATGCGGTCACGAAACTGGATGACCTCCGGGAAGTTGTGCCCCGTGTCGACGTGCATGATCGGGAACGGGAACTTGCCGGGGCGGAACGCCTTCTCGGCGAGCCGCAGCAACACGATCGAGTCCTTGCCGCCGCTGAACAGCAGCACGGGACGCTCGAACTCGGCGGCCACCTCACGGAAGATGTGGATGGACTCGGCCTCGAGGGTCTCGAGGTGGGACAACTCATAGTGGACTGGGTTCATCAGCGGGCAGGCTGGTAGGGGACGGGGCTATCCGGGACCGCGCGGCATCACACCACGTGGATCCCGCACTCGGTCTTGTCGGTGCCGGCCCAGCGGCCGTCGCGGCCCTCGCCGGGCTGCGTGCACGGGGCGCAGCCGATGGAGCCATAGCCCTGATCGTGCAGCGGGTTGTACGGCAGGTCGTGCTTGAAGATATAGGTCCAGACGTCCTTCTCGGTCCAGTCGGCGAGCGGGTTGAGCTTCCAGATGCCGCGCCTCTCGTCGCGCTCGAGCTTGGGGGCAGCCGCCCGGGTGGGGGCCTGCTCGCGCCGGATGCCGGTGATCCAGGCGTCGACATCGGCGAGCGCCGCCTCGAGCCCCGCCACCTTGGCGGCGCTGCAGCAGTTCTGCGCCGTCCACGGCTCTCCGGGGCTACGAGCGTCCATGACCCTGATGACCACTTGCGGGTACCGGTCCTCGAACTGCTTCCACGTCGCCAGCGTCTCGGGGAAGAGCACGCCGGTGTCGATCGTGAAGGCCTGAAGCGCACCGCGACCACCCTCGAGCTCGGAGAGCATGTGGAACAGGACCGACTCCTCCTTCTGGAAGGAGCAGGCCAGCGTCAGCCGCGGATGGAAGTGCTCGACGCCGTACGCGAGCACCGCCTGGGCGGTCGCGCCCTCCACTCGGGGACCGTGGTGCTGCAAACCGCGCACTCTCCCTCGCCGCGGATGACCTGGAACGGGGCCTCGCGGTTGTAGTCGATGAAGTAGTTCATGTTCTCGAGGTCGCATTCGATCGGCATCGTCAGATCCTTCACGCGGCCCTCGAACTCCGAGACGCCGACGCGGTCCACGAACGCGGGGAACAACTCCGCCATCCTCACGGTCTGACTCGTAGAAGCGTACCCAGCGCTCGACCGCCTCAGGCACCCGCTTGGCGGGGAGGCGGGCCTTGAGCCGCTGGCCGTAGCGCACCTCGCCGCCTGCATACTACCCCCGAGGTGGGCGATATAGGCGGGAACCGCCTTGTCGCCGACCTTGATCGACGCGCCGTAGAAGCCGATGTCGGCGACGTGGTGCTGGCCGCACCCATTGGGGCAACCGCTGATCTTGATGTGGATGCGACGGGTGAGCGGGTCGTCGATGTCCATCTGGGCGATGCGCTCCTGGATGGCCCCGTTGAGGCCCATCGAGCTGGTGATGCCCAGCTTGCAGGAGTCGGTCCCGGGGCAGCTCACGCCGTCTGAGATCTCGTCGGCGCCGGCCTCGCCGAGGCCGAGCGCGAGCAGTTCCTGCCAGACCTCGTACACCGACTCGTCGCGCACCACCCGCAGCACCAGGTTCTGGTGCACCGTGGTGCGAGCGAACCCGCCCGAGTAGCGGCGCATGATCTCGCCCAGCCCGCGCAGCTGCTCGGCGGTCAGGTCGCCTCGTACCACCTTGACCTCGACCGTGGAGAAGCCACGCTGGCGCTGGCGCTGCACGTTCGACTCCATGAATCGGTCGAACTGGCGGCGATCGCCGTTGGGCGAGGCGTACTCCACGCCAGCGTCGGAGAACAATGGCTCACCCCGCCCCGCCATGTTGCTTGACTCAGCATATTGTTAGCCTACGGACCGCGGCTGAGTCAACTCTTTTTGGAAATATAATGCCCCAACAGGTCGTCAAACTCTTCCACGGCGTCAAGGTCGCGGACATCCCGGTCGAGCAGCCGGCCAAGTTCGAGCTGGTGATCAACCTAAAGACCGCTAAGGCAATAGGTGTAACGGTACCGGAGGCACTATTGGCGCGCGCCGACAAGGTGATCGAATAGTGTGTGTCGACGA
>CAWDFE010000035.1:0-160079 GCA_963801435.1 uncultured Actinomycetota bacterium | reverse complement strand
CGGGTCCCACCGGCGCGGTGCTGCCGCAGGCGGCGAGCAGGGCCGGGATCGAGACAGCGGCGGCGGCGCCGCCGGCCCGCTTGATGAAACCGCGGCGGGTCGTGGGGGGCACCCAAAGGGTGTCGTCCGTCATGGAGTGGCTCCTCTCCTGAGTGGTCTCGATCGGCCCGCTGCGGCGCAGCTCGCACTGAAGCTCGGTGGAGGCGAGCGCGAGGCATCGGTCCACCATCCGGGCCGGTGTGACATCCGGCTGGCCCAGCGTGACCTGTACACCGAGTCCGTCCATGAGGCCGCTCAGCGCCAGGGCGAAGTCGTCAGGGTCGGTCGCGTCGCTGAACTCCCCGGAAGCCTGTCCGTCGCGGATGATGTCGGCGATCAGCGCCCGCTGGCGGCGGTCCAGGCGGAAGTAGGACCGGCGGACGGAGGGGTCGCGCCGGGCGCGCACCCAGATCTCCATCCACAGCGTGTAGTCGTTGAGCCCGCCCGGCCCCAGGCTCGTCTCCTCGATGAGGCTCACGAGCCGGTCGGCGGCGTGCTCGAACTGGTTCTGGCCCCCGGACAGCCGCTCGTAGAAGGTGCGGTCGGCGTACTCCACCGCTTCCTCGAGGAGCCGGTCCTTGGACTCGAAGTAGTAGAGGATCGTGGGCGAGCTGGTCCCGGCGCGCTCGGCGATGTCGCCGATCCGCGTGTCGAACAGGCCGCGCTCGTAGAGCACCTCGGCGGCGGCGGCGATGATCTGCGGCTTGCGCAGGTGATCGACTTTGGGTCGCGGGCTCAATTCTCCTCCGGCTCCTCGCGGGACACGTATACTGAATCCCGAGTCAGGAAACTACGCAGCGCGCCCTCGGCTGTCAAGGTGGGACCGTTGCGAATCGCGTGAGGAGCGTGCTGGCGTGCCCGATGTGGCGGTGTTGGGAGCCGGTCTGGCCGGGCTGTCGGCGGCGCGCGACCTCATGCGCGGCGGCGCCGATGTGATCGTGCTGGAAGCGCGCTCGCGGGTCGGCGGCCGCGTCGACGCGATGACCCTACCCGACGGCCGCACCGTCCAGCTCGGCGGCGAGGTGGCGGGAGCCGGCCACGCCGCCTACCTGGAGCTGATCGAGGAGCTGGGCCTGGCGGTGGAGCCCAGCTACATCGCCGATCCCGGCGAGATGACCTGGGGCCTGCACGAGGGCGTGTTCGTCGGTGACGAGGCGCCGTGGATGAGCGCCGAGGAGCGCGCCGACGCCGAGCGCATCGACGGATTGTTCGCGTCGCTGGCCGCGACGGTCGATCCCGAGGACCCGTGGGGCCATCCCGACGCCCGGCGCCTGGACGACCTCAGCCTCGGCACGTGGCTGCGCGAGCAGGGAGCGCTGCCGGCGGTGCGCCGACGTCACGCGCTGGCGTCGCTGTCGCTGTCCTGCGACGGCCCCGATCGCAGCTCGCTGCTGGCCGACCTGCGTAAGCACGCCACCCTCGCCGGCTCGGGCTTCTACGACCTCGCCGCCTGGGAGGGGCTGCGCTGCAGCGCGGGATCGGCGGAGGTGGCCCGGCGGATGGCGGCCGAGCTGGGGTCGCGGGTGCGGCTGGGCGCAGTGGTGTCCCGGGTGAGCGTCGACGGCGCCTCCGGCGTGTGCGTCGGACTGGTGGGCGGGGAGGAGATCCGCGCCGAGGCGGTCGTGTGTGCGCTGCCCGCCGGGCCCCTGCGGGCGGTCGAGATCACGGGCATCAGCGACGCGCGCCTGGCCTCGCTGCGCGCCCTGCGCCAGGCGCTGGCGGCCAAGCTGGTCATCGCCTACGCGGAATCGTTCTGGCAGCGCACCGGGCAGAACGGGCTGGCCGAGGCCGAGTGGCTGTTCGGGTCCACCTGGCCCCAGCGCGACGGCGTGCTCTCGCTGCTGGTCCCGCCCGAGCGCCTGTCGGCGTTCCTCGCCGCGCCGCCCGATGCGCGCAGGGGGGTGATTCTGGCCGGGCTCGAGGCTCTATATGGTGAGGGGGCCCGAACGCCGTCGGCGTTCGTCGAGCGTCCCTGGGGCGTGGACCCGTTCACGCTGGGCTACATCACCAGCTGGGCGCCGGGCGACCTGACCCGGGTCGGGCCGCTGCACGGCCGCCATGAGCCGCCGTTCTATGTGGCGGGCTCCGACCACTGGGTGGCCGGCTACATGGAGGGCGCCGTGCGGACCGGACGCGCCGCCGCGCGCGCGGCGCTGGAGGTCGGCTCGGCGGTCTCACCGTAGGCGGTCACGCCCGACTCCGATGGTAAATCCGCTCGTGGAGCGCGGATTTACCATCGGAGTCAGGTTCTGTAGCCCTGACGAGGCGCTCGCCGAGGCCCAGCTCGGCGGCCAGCGACGCCGACACCGACCGCCGCGCGCGCTCCAGCGGCATGGCCGCGTCGCCGATCAGGGTGCGCACGCCGAGGCCGTCGAGCAGCGCCAGCGTGCGGTCGGCGACCTCCTCGGGGTCGCAGCGCGCGAACTCGCCGTCGCGGACGCCGGCGGCGATCTCGTCGGCAAACCAGGCGTGCATGCGCGCATAGAGCTCCTCGGCCACCGGGCGCAGCTCGGGGTGGCGCACGGCGCGCAGCCACAGTTCCACCCACAGCACCCAGTCCTCCTGGAGCGCCGGCGTGGTGGGCAGGCACTGGTCGATCATTGACTGCAGCCGCTCGGCGTGGCTCGCGTCCGCGGGGAGGTCGCCCTCCAGGCGCACGTCGCCGGCCTGGGCGTAGGAGTACTCGAGCGCCTCGGCGAGCAGGGCCTCGCGGGTCTCGAAGTGGTAGTGGACGTTGGCGGTGGAAACGCCGGCCTCCATGGCGATCCGGGCGATGCGGACGCCGTCGATGCCCTCGCGGGCGATCTGGCCGACCGCCGCGGCGAGGATCCGGTCGCGCCCGTCGCGCCGTCCTGCCATCAGCCGGTCGGGCCGTCCCCGCCCGCCCCGAACGCGGGGGCCAGGTCGGCGCGGATGCGGTCGGCGAACCAGGCGACCCCGGCCTCGCGCGCCGACAGCGGGCCGCACCGGTAGTCGCGCGTCATGAGGCCCTGCTGCACGTTGTCCACGAGGTCGATGTCCTCGTCGAGCACGAGCGTGTTCAGGCGCTGGTTGGCCCACTGCACCAAACGGGTCCGCGGGCTGGTGCCCTGCGGGCGGTAGGAGGCCCACACGTCACGGGTGCCGGCCACGCCGTTGGGCAGCAGCTGCCAGGTGCCGACCTGGTCGGGATAGAGGTCGATCGTGGTGTTGGGATAGATGTAGACGTAGCGCCACACGGTCCGGTCCTGCGGCGAGAGGCCGGGCATCGGCGTCACCAGCTGGGCGTAGAGCCGCTCGAGCCGGTTGCTGGAGGGCTTGTCGCGCAGCGGGGCGTCGAACCACAGGTAGTGCTCGTTGACCTCGACGTCGTAATGCTTGTAGTCCAGCATCCGCATGAGGCCCGGGTGCGCGATCGGGATGTGGTAGCCCTCGATGTAGTTGTCGGCCACCACCTTCCAGTTGGCGGGCTGGGTGCCGCCGGCGGGCGCGAAGGGCGTGAGCGTCTCGATCCGGTAGGGCGCGAGGCGCTGGGGCAGGTCGCCCACGAGCTCGGCCAGCGGCGTCGCGTCCGTGTCGAGATTGACGAAGACCAGGCCGCACATCTCCTCGACGCGCACGGGCATGAGGCTGAGCGACGTCTTGTCGAGCTTCTCGCCGAAGGCCAGGCCCTCGGGGACGCCGATCAGCGACCCGTCCATCTTGTAGGTCCAGCCGTGGTAGCGGCAGCGGATCGCCGCCTTGCACTGGCCCGATCCACTGAGCAGCCGTGATCCGCGGTGGCGGCAGACGTTGAGATAGGCGCGCAGTCCGCCCGTCTCGTCGCGCACCACCAGGACGGGCTGGCTGCCGGCGGCGGCGGTGATGTAGCTGCCGGCCCGCGGCAGCTGGGAGACGTGTCCGGCCAGCTGCCAGGTGCGCTCGAAGATGAGCTCCTGCTCGGCGTCCTGCAGCGTGGGATCGGTGTAGTACCGGGGCTCGAGCGCGATGCCCGACGGGGCCGGGGCCAAGCCGTTGGCGGGGGCGGCGGACGACGTGGGCGAGGCGACGGTGCTGTCCATGTTTCTCATCCTGACTTTGTGATCAGTTGATGTATTCTAACCGCCATGGTCAAGCGCGCCTCGTGGCTGTCGATCACGCCGGAGCCCGAGCGCGAGCTGCCCGACGCGGTGGCGACGCTGACCGCCGGGCGTCGTGCCGGCCCCGAAGCGGTGGCCGCCGAGCAGGCTCGGATCGAGCGCCTGATCCTCCACGGCAGCCAGCGCCGCTGGCTGGCCTATCTGCACGACGTGGTGGACCTGATCGACGCCGAGCACCGCAGAGCGACGACCCCGACGTCGCCGCGGCCCGCGATCGGGCGATCGAAGGTGATCGTCAACCACCACAACCTGCTGCTGGGACTCCCCGGAGACGGATCCCGGCTGACCGCCACCGACTCGAGCCGGCTGCGCGCCCTCGACCACTAAGTGGCCGCTCACGCAAATACGCTCGCGTTCGAGGCGCCCCTGGCGGCGCCCGGCTGCGTCCTCGGACCCTCGTGTAGCGCTGCTACACGTCGGGTCCTGCGTCCTTGCCAGGCATCCACCAGTGGCACCTCTCGGTGCGACCGTACTTACGTGACCGACCACTAGGAGCTTCATGACCACGACGACGACACCCGCCGCCGCGAGCGAGCTGTCCGAGGAGCACCTCGCGCTCCAGCAGCGCGCCCGCGAGTACGTGGAGCGGGTGCTGCTCCCGCTCGAACTGACCGCCGAGGCCGCCGGGGGGCGGCTCCCCGACGACACCGTCGCCCACATCAAGCAGGAGGCGATCGCCGCGCGGCTGCAGGGCGGTCGAATGCCGGCCTCACTCGGCGGCCAGGGGTGGTCGATGCTCGAGTGGTTCCTGGTCAACGAGCAGTTCGGGCGCGTCACCAACGGGCTGCACTGGCACGTCCCCAGCGTCTACAACGTGTGGGTGGAGGCCAGTCCCGAACAGGTGCAGCGCTACGTGGTGCCGGCACTGCGCGGGGAGGGCGGCGACGCCTACGCGGTCACCGAGGCCGAGGCGGGCTCTGATCCGAGCGGGATCGCCACCACGGCCGTCGCCACCGAGGCCGGCTGGCGCATCAACGGGGAGAAGTGGTTCGTGACCTCCGGCGACGTGGCGCGGGTGCTCATCGTGGTGGTCAACGTCGTGGACGGCGCCGACCGGCTGCCGACCCTGTTCCTGGTCGAGCCCGACGCACCGGGCGTGGAGTTCGTCGACGATCCGCTCTACACCCACAACTATCCACACGGCCACCCGACGATCCGCTTCACCGACGTCGAGGTCGGCGCGGATGCGGTCGTCGGCGGCGTGGGCAGCGGCGACGAGCTCCAGCGTCGCTGGTTCACCGAGGAGCGGCTGGGCATCGCCACCCACGGGCTGGGCGCGATGTGGCGGCTGCTGGACGACACGACCGAGTGGGCGCTCACCCGCCGGCAGGGCGGGCACCGGATCATGGATTACCAGGGCATCTCGTTCCCGCTGGCCGACTCGGCGACCGACGCCACCGTCGGCCGGCTGCTGGCCCTGCACGTGTGCGAGATGGTGGACACCGGCGCCGACCCCAAGCTCATCCACGCCAAGGCATCGATGGCGAAGCTGTTCGTCTCCGAGGCCGCCGGGCGCTGCGCCGACCGCGCCGTCCAGGCCTTCGGGGGGCGCGGCTACCTGCGCTCCAACGTCGCCGAGCGCTTCAGCCGCGAGCTGCGGGTCGACCGGATCTGGGAGGGCACCTCGGAGATCCAGCGGTTGATCATCTCCCGGGCGCTCGAGCGCCGGGGCGTGGAGGCCACGATCCATTGACCGCGCTCGAGTCACCCGCGGCCCCGCGTCAGGCCGACCTCGGCCGCCTCATGCGCCCGGCCTCCATCGCCGTCGTCGGCGCCACCGACCGGCCCGGGAGCTACGCCGCCGAGACCCTGGTCAACCTCGAGCTCATCGGCTTCGAGGGACTGGTCTACGGCGTGAACCCGAAGCGCAGCGAGGTCATGGGGCGCGTGTGCGTGCCGAGCGTGGCCGAGCTGCCCGAGGCCGTCGACGCCGTGGTGGTGGCGATCCCTGCGGCCGGGGTGGCGGCCGCCGTCGACCAGGCGGGCGCGCGTGGCTGCGGCGGGGCCGTCGTGTTCAGCGCCGGCTTCGCCGAGGTGGAGTCCGGGCGCGGGTACCACGACGACCTGGTGGCCGCCGCTCGCCGGCACGGGCTGCCGGTGTGCGGGCCCAACTGCAACGGCATCGTCTCACCGCACTCGCGCACGGCGCTGTGGGGCGACGCCTTCGCCGTTGCCGAGCCCGGCCCCGTCGCCCTCGTCTCCCAGAGCGGCAACGTCGCCGTCAACGCGCTGACCACCCGGCGCGGGCTGCGCTTCCACACCGTGATCGCCAGCGGCAACCAGGCGGTCCTCACCGCCGCCGACTACCTCGAGTTCCTCGCCGGGGAGCCGGACGTGGGCGCCGTCGCGCTCTATCTGGAGGACGACGGCGGGCCCGGGCTCGTCGAGGGGCTCGCGGCGTGTGCCGGACGCCGGGGTGCCCGTGGTGGTGCTCAAGGTCGGGCGCTCCGCGGCGGGGGCGCGCGCCGCGGCCGCCCACAGCGGCGCGCTGGCCGGGGACCAGCGGGTGTTCCGCAGCCTGGTGTCCGAGGCAGGAGCGGTGTGGGCCGATGACGTCCACGAGCTGCTCGAACTGGCCAAGACGATCGCCACGCGGCGGATGGCTCGCAAGCAGCTCGCGCCCACCGCCGCCGGCCTCGCCATCATGACCTGCAGTGGCGGCGACTCGGCTCAGGGCGCGGACGAGGCGCACGGACTCGGCCTCGAGCTGCCGTCGCTGGCGCCCGGGACCTCCGCCCGGCTGGCCGAGCTGCTGCCGTCGGCGGCGACGGTGGCCAATCCCCTCGACTACACGGCGATGATCTGGGGCGACGTGCTGGCGCTCGGCGAGCTCGTCCGCGCGCTGGGCGAGGACCCGGCGATCGGACAGGTGCTCGTCTTCTATGACCAGCCCCACGGGCTGACCGGCGCGCCCGAGGAGTCCTGGCGCGCCGTGCGCGAGGGCGTGATGCTCGGCGCCAGCCTCAGCCCGGTCCCGGTGATGGTGTCCTCGACGCTCCCCGAGCTGCTCGACGACGCCGCCGCGGCGGAGTTCGCCGCGGCCGGGGTGCCGGCCGCGGCCGGGTTGCGCACCGGTCTGCGCTGCGCCGCCGCGCTCCACGCGGGCGCGGACGCCGATCCGGGGCGGCTGCGGGAGATCGCCGTCGCCGCCCGCTCGGTCACGGGAACGAGCGGCGGCTGGCTGCCCGAGCACGAGGCCAAGGCGCTGCTGCGCGCCGCCGGCATCGCCGTTCCCTACGGCCTGGCCGTGGACGGCGAGGACGACGCGGTGGCGGCCTGGCGCGAGCTCGACGGGCCGGTGGCGCTCAAGCTGAGCGCCAGGGTGGGTGGGACAGCATTCCTGCACAAGACCGAGATCGGCGGCGTGGCGCTGGGTCTGGATTCCGAGGGCGACGTGCGGCGTGCGCATCGCTCGATGGCCGCGCTGGCCGCCGAGCACGACGGCGTGACCCTGGTGGAGCGGATGGCCCCGCCCGGCGTGGAGCTGATCGTCGCCGCCCACACCGACGGGGTTGTGCCCGCGCTCGTCGTGGGCCTGGGCGGGATCTGGACCGAGCTGCTGCGCGACGTCGCCGTCATCCCCCTGCCCGCCGACGGTGCGCGCATCGAACGTGCCATCGCCACCCTCCGAGGCGCGCCGCTGCTGCTCGGGGGCCGCGGGCGCCCCGGGGCCGACGTCGCCGCCGCCGCCACGCTGGCGGCACGCGTCGGCGCGTTGCTGCTCGACCGCTCGCTGGCGACCGTCGAGTGCAACCCGGTGCTCGTCGGCGCGCCCGGCGGCGGCGCGGTGGCCGTTGACGCGGCGATCCGGACGGGAGGGCGCCCGTGAGCGGCGACGCCTACGACGTCGTGGTGGTCGGCGGCGGCTTCGCCGGGGTGACCGCGGCCCGGGAATGCGCGCTGCGCGGGCGCAGCGTCGTCCTGCTGGAGGCCCGCGACCGGCTCGGGGGGCGGACGTGGAGCGCGGAGTGGGACGGCCGGCGCGTGGAGTACGGCGGCGCCTGGGTGCACTGGCACCAGCCCCACACGTTCTCGGAGATCACTCGCGCGGGGCTGAAGCTGACGCTGGGTCCCGACGCGCAGCGCGCGCACTGGCACGTCGGCGCCGAGCGCCACGAGGGCACGATCGCGCAGCGCGACGCGATCGCCCAGAAGGGATGGGACCAGTTCGTGGACGGCGTGCGCGAGGCGCTGCCCGCCCCCCACGCGCCGCTCAGCGCCATCGACCGTCTGGCGGTGTTCGACCGCCTGAGCATCGCCGACCGTGTCGACCAGCTCACGCTGTCAGACGAGCAGCGCGACGTGCTCTGCGCCGAGCTCGAGTCCCTGGCGCACGCCCCGCTGTCCGACGCGGGCGCGGTGAGCGTGCTGCGGTGGCACGCGCTGTCGGGCTACAGCCTGCGCCTGACCCAGGAGACCGGCGGGCGGGTGACGATCGACGCCGGGACCGGCGCGCTTCTGCACGCCATCGCCGATGCCGCCCCGTTCGAGCGCCGCCTCGAGACGCCGGTGCGGGCCATGGTGCGCGCGAATGGCTATGTGGAGCTGCATACGGGCGATGGCGGCGACGTCCGTGCCAAAGCCGCGATCGTCGCCGTTCCCCTCAATGCACTCCGGGCAATCGCGTTCGATCCGGCCCTGCCCGAGGACAAGCGGGCGGCGATCGCCCTGGGCCAGGCCAGCCGCGGGATCAAGATCATGCTGCGGGTCCGGGGCGAGCGCGTCATGCAGAACGCGATCGCGCCCGGGCATCCGTTCGGCTACCTGGACAGCGAGGAGCTCGACGGCGACGGCACCCAGCTGATGATCGGCTTCGGCCCGGACGCCGAGCGCTGCGACGCCACCGACCTCAGGTCGGTTCAGGACCAGCTCGACGCCATCCTCCCCGGCTACGAGCTGCTGGGGGCCACCGCGCACGACTGGCTGGCCGATGAGTTCTCGCGCGGGACCTGGGCGATCCACCGGCCCGGCTGGTATGAGCACCATCACGCCGCCATGCAGCGCCCCGAGCCCGGCCTGGTCTTCGCCGGGTCCGACCTGGCCGACGGCTGGGCCGGCTTCATCGATGGGGCGATCGAGTCGGGGCTGCGCGCCGGAGCGGCGGCGGTTGCGCTCAGCTCGTGACGGCCACGGACTCCAGCGTCGCCAGGCCGGCGGCGAGGGCGTCGGCGAGCTGCTCGAGCTCCGGCGGGCCCAGCGCCTCGGCGAACAGGTAGGGCAGCTCGATGACCTCGGTGGCCAGACCGTCCCGCAGGCGTTCGAGCTGCTCGCGCTGGGTCTTGCAGCGATGGTGCTCGGAGAGGGCGGCGCCGATCGCCGCGCCGGTGAGCGGACCTGAGGCGCGCGTGCGAGCCTCCTTTAGGGCGGTGCGCTCGCGCGCGCTGAAGCGTTGCGGGTAGCAGGCGTTGACGATCGTGGCGTCGAGGGGCAGCTGCTCCTCGGCGAGCGCGTCGCGGAGCCACAGGGTCTCATTGACGGGCATCTCCTCGGCGGTGGCCACGGCGACGACCGCGGTGAACGTCGGATCGGCGATGGTGGCGGCGATCGAGCCGGCCTGGTGGGCGATCGGGCCGACGCGGGCGATCTCCGCGAACGACCGCGGGGTGCGCAGGATGCCGACGCCGTGGCCGGACGCCGGCGAGTCGACGATCACGACGTCGTAGACGTCGGCGCCGTCAGTGCGGCGGCGGTGCTGGGACAGCTCCCAGACCTTGCCGATGCTGAGCAGCTCGCGCATCCCGGGCGTCGCCATGGCGAAGGCGTGAAACAGACGGCTCTGCCCCAGCACGTGGCCGACGGCGCCGGTCTTGACCTTGAGGTACTCCTCCATGGCGAGCTGGGGGTCGACCGAGATCGTGAACAGGTTCTCGGCCAGCTCCACCTCCTCGAAGGTGCGCACCTGCCGGCCGAACGTCTGGCCCGCGCGGTCCTGGCTGGCGAACTCGGCGACGATCGTGCGGTGCCCGCGGCGGGCGGCGACGAGCCCAAGCGCGGTGGCGACGGTCGACTTGCCGACGCCCCCCTTCCCGGTGACGAAGATCAGGCGACGGTCCAGAAGTCCGAGCACGACCCCAGAACATAGCTTTTGGGCCGGGCAATGGGGCCAAACGCCCAACGGGCAGAGGATTTCCCAATTCACGTGCGAATACTCACGGCGTATGAGTCCCCGATCGCATCGGAGCTAGGAGACAATGCCCACCTGCAAGGTGATCGCTCTCGCCAACCAGAAGGGTGGCGTCGCCAAGACCACGACAACTCTGAATCTCGCCGTGGCCTTCGCCGAGGAAGGGCACCGCGTGCTGTGCTGCGACATGGACCCCCAGGGCAATTTGACGATGTCGCAGGGGATCGACCCCGACACCTTGGAGAAGTCGATGTACGACGTGCTCGTGCATCACGTCTCGATCCGCGAGGTGATCCGCAAGCGCGAGATCGACGTGGCCTGCGCGTCGATCGACCTCGCCGGCGCGGAGATCGCGATGTCGACGATGATCGGCCGGGAGCGCTCCCTGCAGAAAGCGCTCAAGGAGGTCGCCGACGACTACGACTTCGTGTTCATCGACACGCCGCCGAGCCTCGGACTGCTGACGATCAACGCCCTGACGGCGTCTGACAAGGTGATCGTCCCCGTCCAATGCGAATATCTGTCGATGCGCGGCCTGATCCAGCTGCAAAACACGCTTGGGATGATCCGGGAGAACCTGAACCCCAACGTCGAGATCGAGGGAATCCTGCCCACGCTCGTCGACCTGCGAACCTTGCATGCCAAGGAGGCGATCGAGTTGCTGGAGGAGAACTTCGGCGATCGCGTGTTCGCGTCGCGTATCCGCAGGACCGTCCGCTTTGCCGAGGCGCCGGTGAAGGGGATGTCAGTACTGAAGTACGATCCGGACGGTAAGGCCGCTCACGCCTATAGGCAGCTCGCCAAGGAGGTCCTCGCAAATGGCAACCGGTAAGCGCGCGAGCATGCGGGAGGGGCCGCTGGCAGACCTGTTCCGGCGGACTTCCGAGGAAAAGCCGCCCCGCCACACGGGCGAGGAGGAGTCGCGTCGGCCGGCCCCCACGAAACCCGCGCCGCGTGCCGCGACCCCGCGGGAGCCGGCCTCGCCGGCCGCGGAGTCGATCCAGCCGGCCCCCGCGTCGCCGCCGCCGCCCACCCCGGAGCCGCGCCGCCGCGCCCATCCGTCGCTGGAGGCTGACGCGCGCTCGCCGATGCTCGACGAGCCCGAGCGCGAGATCCCCTCGCCCCAGGAGCGCCTGCGCCAGGCCTTCTCTGCCGACATCCCCCAGAACCTGATGGAGCCGGCCGATCCGGTCGAGGATGCCTACGCGCGCGGCGACGGCGACCTCGACGCCTTCCCGTCCCCGACCGCCGTCGGAGGGCCGGTGCTGCGGGTGGTGGGCGTGGGCGGGGCCGGCGTCAACGCCGTCAACCGGATGGTCGAGGCCGACGTCGCCGGCGTCGAGTTCCTGGCCATCAACACCGATCTGCAGTCGCTGCAGTTGTCGGCCGCCGATCAGACGCTGCACATCGGCGACGCCGTGACCCGCGGCCTGGGGTCGGGCTCTGACCCGGACCTGGGCCGGCGCGCCGCCCGCGACGAGTACGACCGCATCAAGGCCCTGCTGCGCGGCTCGGACATGGTGTTCATTGCCGCCGGGGCGGGTGGCGGGACGGGCACCGGCGCCGCGCCGGTCGTGGCGCAGATCGGGCGTGAGATCGGCGCGCTGACCGTCGGCATCATCACGTTGCCATTCCAGTTCGAGGGCTCGCGCCGTCGGGCGCAGGCCGAGGCTGGGATCGCGGCGCTGCGCGACGAGGTGGACACCCTCATCGTCGTCCCCAACAACCGTCTGCTGTCCGTGCTGGACCGCGGCGTCTCGATGGTGGACGCCTTCCGCGTCGCGGACGACGTGCTGCGTCAGGGCGTGCAGGGCATCTCGGACCTGGTCACGCTGCCGGGCCTGATCAACCTGGACTTCGCCGACGTGCGCACGATCATGACCGACGCCGGCAGCGCACTGCTCGGCATTGGGATGGGCACCGGCGAGCGCCGCGCGATCGACGCCGCCGAGCAGGCCGTCGCCTCTCCGCTGCTGGAGACCAGCATGGAGGGCGCCCGTTCGATCCTGCTGTCGATCACCGGTGGCACAGACATCTCGCTGTGGGAGGTCAACGAGGCCGCCAAGGCCGTTGCCGAGGCCGCTCACCAGGACGCCAACATCATCTTCGGCGCCATGGTCGACGACAAGCTCGAGGACCAGGTCTGGGTGACCGTGGTGGCCACCGGCTTCGGCGATCCGAGCCCTCGTCGCCGCGAAGAGGCGCCGAGCGCGCGCGCCGCCGAAGCGGAGCATCGGCGCCCACTGCGCGAGCCCGCGGGCGAGCCCCGCGTCAGCCGCATGCGCCGGACGTCCGAACTCGACGTCCCAGAGTTCATTCCACGACGCTGACCGCAGGGCGACGTTGATGCCGTGACCGCGCCGGGCACCCAGCTTGGCGTCGTCGCCGCCGGCCATCCCGTGAGCGCGCGGGCGGGCGCCGACGCGATGCTCGGAGGCGGAAACGCCGTGGACGCGGCGCTCGGCGCGATGCTGGCGTCGTTTGCCTGCGAGCCGCTCCTGACCGGGTTGGGGGCCGGGGGATACATGCTCGTCGTCGCGCCCGGCCAGCCGCCGACGCTGCTGGACTTCTTCGTCGAGGCGCCCGGGCGGGGGCCGGTGCCTGCGCAGCGATCAGAGCTCATCCCGGTGCCGGTGTCGTTCGGCGACGCCATCCAGATGTTCCACGTCGGCGCGGCGTCGGTCGGCACGTTCGGGATGGCGGCCGGGGTGTGCGAGGCGGCCCGGCGCTTTGCCCGCTTCCCGCTCGAGCGGCTGGCGGCCCCAGCCGCGAAGCTGGCGCGCGACGGCGTGCCGCTGAACCCCCAACAGGCCTACATCGTCGAGATCCTGGGCGACATCGTCACCTCGACGCCAGAGGCCGCCGCGCTGTTCGCGCCCGACGGCCGCCTGCTGCGTGCCGGCGAGCGTCTGCGCCAGCCCGAGCTGGGCGATGCGCTGCAGCGGCTGGGCGCCGAGGGGTCGCGCCCGTTCTACGAGGGCGACATCGGCGATGCCATCGTGGGGTGGCTGGCCGAGCGGGGCGGCCTGGTGACCCGCGAGGACCTGGCCGCCTATGCGGTCGTTGACCGCGAGCCACTGCGCGTCAGCTATCGCGGCCGCGAGGTGCTCACCAATCCGCCGCCGTCGGCCGGCGGGATCCTCATCGCCCGGGCGCTGGCGATGCTGGACGGCGCCCCCAGCCCGCCCTCGGTCGTCCAGGTCGTCGACGTGATGGAACGCACCCAGAACGAGCGCACCCCTGAGTTCCTCGCCGGCCTGGACGACCCCGACTTCGTGCGCGCGTTCCTGGATCGGCCGGTGGGGCGGCTGGGGTCCACCACGCACATCGCGGCGCTGGATCGCGACGGCTGGGCCTGCTCGGTCACCTGCTCCAACGGCTCGGCATCCGGGGTCATCGTGCCCGGTACCGGTGTACACCTCAACAACATGCTTGGCGAGCAGGACCTCAACCCCCTCGGCTTTCACCGCCACCCGCCGGGCCGGCGCATGCCCAGCATGATGTCCCCCACGATCGTTCTGCGTGACGGCGCGGCCGAGCTGGCGGTCGGCAGCGCGGGGTCCAATCGCATCCGCTCCGCGGTGCTGCAGACGATCATCCGCTCGATCGACGACGGCCTCGAGGCCCAGCAGGCGATCGACGCGCCGCGGGCGCACTACGAGGACGAGATGGTCTACACCGAGCCCGGGATCGACGTGTCCGCGCTGGAGCGAGCCGGACGGGCGGTGAGCCCGTTCCGCGAGCGCAACCTGTTCTTCGGCGGCGCTCAGGCCGCGGCCCGCGAGAGCGGGGACGGCTCCAGCGGAGGCTTCTCCGGCGGCGGCGACCCGCGGCGGGGCGGCGCTGCGATCGTCGTCGCGGCGTCGTGACGCGCCGAACGGTGCGCCGGGGGGCGGTGGCGGCGCTGGTCGTGGTGACGGCTCCGGTCCTCGCCGGGTGCTTCGAGGTGCAGTCACCGGACCTGTTCCTGCTCACGCGCACCGGGCAGGGCCCGAGGCTCACGCTGCTCGTCAACGACGGCGGCACGATCCGCTGTAACGGAGGCAAGGCCAAGGCGATCTCCAACACCAGCCTGATCGCCGCGCGCGACCTGTCTGACAACCTGGCCACCGACGCCCAGAACAAGCTGACGATCCCCGACGTCGCGGGCTCGGTCTACTACTTCCGCATCCGGATGCAGCAGGGGACGATCTCCTTTCCGGACAAGGCATCAGCCGGGCGCCAGGTGCTCGCCCAGGCCGAGCTGTTCGCCACGCAGGCCGCCCAGCGCGACTGCGGGCTGGGCGGCTGACACAGGCTCTATGGGTGTGAGAATGCGCTTACGCGGATGGGTTGAACACTCTGCCGCGTTGTCTAGGTGGCTAACCTCGGCCGCGTCCAGCCCCCGGCTCCATAGCCCGTCACCATGCTCTCGTTTGCTGCTGCCCATCTGATCACGACCTTCCAGGCGATCGTGCTCGGCGTCGTCCAAGGCGCCACCGAGCTGTTCCCCGTGTCCAGCCTCGGTCACACGGTGCTGATCCCGACGCTGTTTCGCTGGGGAAACATCGTCGCGTGGCAGTCGCAGCCCGAGTCTCCCTGGCTGGCCTTCGTGGTCATGCTCCACGTCGGCAGCGCCGTCGGTCTGCTGATCTACTTCTGGCGCGACTGGATCGCCCTGATCAAGGCCTTCTTCGCCACCGTCGGCAAGCGACGCATCGAGACGCCCACCGAGCGCCTGGCCTGGCTGATCGTCATCGCCACCATCCCGGTCGGCATCCTCGGGCTGCTGCTGGAGCGCGTCATCCGCGAGGCGCTGGCCAAGCCGCTGTCGGCGGCGATCTTCCTGATGGTCAACGGCTGCATCCTGCTCTACGCCGAGCGCTACCGCAAACGCGCCGAGGTGCGCGAGCTGGCGCGGCGCGAGGGCCTCAACCCCGAGGGCTACCGAGACCTGGACACGATGGCGTTCCGTGAGGCGGCCATCATCGGCACCGCTCAGACCTCCGCCCTGATCGCCGGCATCAGTCGCGACGGCGTGGTGATGACCTCGGGGCTGGCCCGCGGCCTGGACAACGCCGACGCCGCCCGCTTCGGCTTCCTGCTCGCCACACCGCCGATCATCGCCGCCGGCCTGTTCAAGCTCGGCGACCTGACCGGGCCCAACGGCAACGGGATCCGCGGCGCGGCGGTCCTCGCCGCGATCTGCGCCGCCGTCACCGCCGTGATCACCGTCCATTACCTCACGCGGTACTTCAAGAAGGGCAACCTGCGCCGGTTCGGGATCTACTGCATCCTGTTCGGCGCCTTCATGACGGCGTTCACGATCATCGTCGGCCCGCCGGCGCCTTAGTGCCCTGAACCACACATTCGGTGGCAGCCTCGCGGCGTCGGGACGCGCCTGACGGATGGGGATGATCCCGCCGTACCACCAGTACGACTTGGATCATCCCCATCCGTCATCCATGCCCAGCCACTCGCGACGCTGCTCACGAAATTCCGGTTCATGACACTCGCCGCGGGCGGCTTCGCTCAGCCGAAGCGGACCTTGCCGTTGGACCGCGCTCGCGCCTGGGCGCGGTCGACGAAGTCCAGCCGCTTGGTGGCGGCGCGGAACAGCCGGGTGACCAGCTTGAGCCGGGCGTTCTCGGAGCGCAGGTCGAGCAGCCCCTGCTTGGCGTCGAGCCCGAAGTCGACGGTGGCGGCCATGTCGTAGGCGCCCATCTCATCGAGCTCGACGTCCTCGGGCTCGCGGTCGGTGGCGCGTTTGACGAGATCGGCGTAGGCGGCCCGGGCATCGCCGGCGAGCTTGGAGTCGGGTTCGTCGCTCTGGTCCTCGACGAACTCGACGACCCCAGCCGGGTAGGGCAGGTGCGCCTGGCGCTCCAGCACGCGGAAGGGCCGCGTGCCGCGCGCCAGGAGGTTGATGCGGCCGTCGTCCATCTGCTCCAGCACGCGCTCGATCGCGCACGCGCAGCCGATCTCGCGCAGGCCGTCGTCAGCCATCCACACGATCCCGAACTCGGTGCCGGAGTCCATGCACTCGGCCATCATCGTCTTGTAGCGCTCCTCGAAGATGTGCAGCGGGACCAGCTCGCCGGGGAGCGCCACCAGCGCCAGCGGGAAGAGCGGGAAGTCCTGGACCTCGTCGGCCATCGGGCCGAAGTTTACGGCGGGACCGCCGGTCTCAGGTGCGGCGCGCGGTGACCAGCAGGTTGTAGAAGATCGCCGGCGGCAGCATCGGCTCCAGCAGCCGCTCGTCCACGCGCTGGAGCGCCAGGTAACCGTGGAAGGCGTACCGACGCCACAGCATCGGCACGTCCTCGGGGTCCGCGGAGGCCTCGAGCGCCCGGTTGAACCATCCGAACCAGTTGGCGGTCAGCTCCTCGCCGCGCACCTTGATGTCGGCGAAGCCGGCCCGGCGCGCGTAGCGGGAGAGATCGCCCGGCTCGAAGGCGTGGATGTCGACGAACCGCTCGAGGTCGTGGTCGTCGCGGGAGGGACCGTGGCCGTTGGAGCCGCCGGGCGTCGGCGCGGCCCGGGCGCGCAGCAGGCGCCGCCAGGCCGGGGCCAGCACGTTGGCGCCGCGCTTGGGTACCGACGCGATCCGGTCGCCCAGCCGCGAGGGCTCGCCGGCGAAGACGATGCGGCCGCCCGGGCGCAGGACGCGGTGAAACTCGGCGAAGGCGCGGCGCAGGTTGGGCAGGTGATGGAGCACGGCGTGGCCGAGCACGAGGTCGAAGCTCTCGTCGGCGAACGGCAGCGACTCGGCGTCGGCGCGCGCCGCGCGCACGTCGAGGCCCGAGCCGCTGAGCGTTGCGCGCCAGCGTCGCCACCATTCCCGGGGAGATATCGGTGCACGTCACCTCGCTCACGATCCCGGCCTGCAGCAGGTTGAGGCTGAAGTACCCGGTGCCGGCGCCGATCTCCAGCGACCGGTCATAGCCGTCGTCCAGCTCGGAGCCGAGCAACTTGCGCAGCTTGCCCAGGACCTGGCCCTGGCCGATCTCGCCGAAGTCGATCCCCCACTTGGAGTCGTAGCTCTCGGCCGCCACGTCGTGGTAGCGCGTGTTGACGTCCCGAATCTCGTCCGCCGTACGGAGTGCGTCCATGCCAGCGGGCACATTAGGGCACGCGCGCCCCGCATGGCCGTACCCTGTCGACCCGTGTCGACGAACGTCCACGTCCAGCGCGATCAGCCGCCGGGCGTCCCCCCGCTGGCGCTCACCGGCGAGCGGACGCTGCCCGACGTCCCCGCCGAGAACTACTGGTATCGCCGTCACCTCGCGGTCTACGAGTGGATCGGCGCGCGCGTCATCGGCGGCCGGGTGATCGACATGGCGTGCGGCGAGGGCTACGGCTCCGAGGTGCTCGCGCGCGGGGCCGCCGCCGTGGTCGGCGTCGACGCCAATCCCGACGCCCACGAGCACGCGCGGCTGCGCTACACCGCGCCAGAACCTCACCTTCGAGCGGGGCGTGGTGGAGAACCACGGCGGGGAGGCGGGGCAGTCTACGATGCCGTCGTCTTCCTGCAGACGATCGAGCACGTCCAGGACCCCGCCGCGGTGCTGCGCCACTTCCGCTCGCTGCTGGCGCCCGGCGGCGTCGTCTACGTCTCGACCCCGAACGTGCTGACACTGGCGCCGCCCGGCGCGGCGAAATCCGACAACCCGTGGCACATCACGGAGTACCGCGCCTCAGAGTTCGAGCGGCTGTGCCGCGGGCGTGTTCGAGCAGGTGCGGATGCTCGGCGTGTTTCACGCCCGCAAGCTGCGGCTGCACGAGCTGGCGCTGGCCTGCGGCTGGGACGCCGTGCACGCCCGCCTGCGCATCACCAAGCCGTTCTATGACCGCTTCACGCCGGCGATCGCGGCGAGCGACTTCGCGCTGCGCGAGGGCGGGCTCGACGGCGCGCTCGACTTCCTGGCCGTGTGCCGATCAACCGAGGGAGAGAGATGAGCGGATGACCGCGCGGCGCACCGAGCCGGGCGAGCTGGCGCTCGTCCTGCACACCCACATGCCCTACGTCGAGGGGTTCGGGACGTGGCCGTTCGGCGAGGAGTGGCTGTGGGAGGCGATCGCCACCAGCTATCTGCCGCTGCTCGACGTGCTCGCCGCCCCCGGCGGCGAGTCCGTCACGGTCTCGCTCACGCCGGTGCTCGCCGACCAGCTCGAGCTGCCCGAGGCGATGGAGCGCTGCCTGCGTTTCCTGGAGGGGATCCGCCCGGAGTCGCACCGGCTCGACGTGGCGGAGCTCGCGGCCGGGCATAGCGAGCTCGCCGCCGAGCTGGAGCGTTCGGCGGCCGAGTACGCCGCGGCGGCACGGCGGCTGCGCGAGCTCACGGCCGGCGGCGGGCTGCTGCGGCGCCTCGGCGCCCCATGCGAGCTGGACCTCATCGGCCACCCACGCGATCCTGCCCCTGCTCGCCAGCGATGCCGGCGCGCTGTTGCAGGTGCAAACCGGCGTGGCGGCGCACCGGCGCCGGTTCGGCGGCTGGCAGGGCGGGTTCTGGCTACCCGAGTGCGCCCACGCTCCGTGGCTTGACGCTTTGCTCGAGGACGCCGGGGTGCGGGCCACGTGCGTGGAACTCACCGGCCGCTTCGGCCTGGGCGACCCGCGCCACCTGCAGGCGCTCGCCGCCGGCGACGGGCCGGTTCTGTGGCCGCTTGACCGCGCCACGATGGCGCTGGTGTGGAGCGCGGACGGCTATCCCTCGCGCGCGCCGTATCGCGACTCGCACCGCCACACCACCCACCGCCACCACGCGTGGCGCAACGACGGCGCGCCCTATGACCATGCGGCGGCGGTGGCCCAGGCGCGTGCCGACGCCGCCGAATTCGTGGGCCGCGTCCGCGAGCGGGTGGCCGGCGGGGGCGTGTGCGTGTGCGCGCTGGACACCGAGCTGCTCGGCCACTGGTGGTATGAGGGCGTGCAGTGGCTGGGGGCGGTCCTCGAAGAGGCGGCGGAGCAGGGGCTGGCGCTGACGACGCTCGAGGACGCCGGGGAGCGCCACGCGCCGACGCCGGCGCCCGAGGACATCGGCGTGACCAGCTGGGGCGACGGCGGGGACCTGCGCACGTGGTCGGGGCCGCAGGTGGCCGACCTGGCGTGGTGCGCGCGGACGGCGGAGCTGCGCCTGCAAGCGACCCCGGGCCGGCCCGCTGACCGCGCACTGCGCGAGCTGCTGGCCCTGCAGTCCAGCGACTGGGCGTTCCTGCAGACGCGCGAGTCGGCGGGCGACTATCCGCGCCGACGCGCCGAGGGCCACCATGCGGCGCTGCAGCGTGCGCTCGGCGGCGAAGCCGAGTTCCGCGATCCCGCGCTTCGCGGGCTGGCCCCCGAACTCGTCGGCTGGACTTGATGTGTGGCGCAATCCCCAGCCGCCCTTGTCGAACCCGGCGGGACGGTTTAGGCTCTACCCAGGGCTCGTTGTCTAGAGGACTGGAGCGGGGGAAGTGAGCGCGGGACAGCATGCAGGGCTCATCGGGGACGCCGAGGTCGAGCGCGCGCCACGCGTGTCGGCGCCCTACCGTCGCCTGGCGATACTGATCGCCGCGGTGGCGCTCGTCGTGGGCGCCGCGGCGTTCGCGATCGGCTCGGGGGTCAAGCAGGGCAGTGCGGCGGCGCCAACGGTGACCCCGCTGGCCCCGACCGCGAGGGCATCTGTGACACTCGTCACGATCCCACGGGTCGCGGCCATCGCCGTGCCACAGCTCAAGGCGGCCTCGAAGCCCAAGAAGAAGCCCGCGGCGAAGTCCTCGGGCGGCTCCAGTTCAGGCTCCAGCTCGAGCACCGGCAACGGATCGATCGCGTCGTCAGCGGGCAGCACCGGCTCGACGGGCAGCACCGGCTCAACGGGCAGCACCGGCTCGACGGGCAGCACCGGCTCGACGGGCAGCACGGGGTCGACTGGCAGCACCGGCTCGACCGGCAGCACCGGCTCGACCGGCGGCGGCTCGAGCGGGGGCGTGAGCCACGGCGGCGGCGGTGGTGGCGGATCGCCCGGGCTGGTCATCGGCGGCGGCGGTGGCTAACCGACATGGTGCCGGGGGGCGCGCCGTCTGGAGCGTGCGCCTCCACGACCAGGGCGACCGGCTGAGGGACCCGGGCCGAGCGCGCGGCGCGCAGCCCACGACGGCTATCCCCAGCGAAAGGTCCGCGGGGCGTCGCGCTTGCGGATGAGCTTGGCGGGGACGCCGCCGACCACCGAGTTGGGGGCCACGTCGCAGGTGACCACGGAGCTGGTTCCGATCACCGAGTTGTCGCCCACGGTCACGCCGCGCAGGACGCAGGCGCCGTAGCCGATCCAGACGTTGTGGCCGATGTCGACGTTGCGCTTGTAGATCCCCTGCTCGCGGATCGGGCGCTCCACCTCGACCATGCCATGGTCGAAGTCGATGATCATCGCCCGGTCGGCGATGATGCACTCGCGGCCGATCGAGACGTGCTGGAAGGCCGAGATCGTGCACTCCTGGCCGAGGACCGACTTGGCGCCGATGCTGAGCTCGCCCTCGTGCACGCGCAACTTGCAGCCGTGGCCGATCCAGGACCACCGGCCGAGCGTCACCCGCGCGCCGTTGCCAATCTCGAACTTGACGCCCGGGCAGACGAAGCACAGCCCGTCGGTGCGCAGCCGCCCGCGCCAGCGCAGCTTGAGCCACAGCCAGCGCACGGCGAGCCTGAGGTAGCCCCAGGTCAACATCCGGTTGGCCCTGGCGAAGCGCAGGAACGTGATCGGCCCGCCATGCAGCGGCGGAGGTCCCTCGCGGATGACTGCGGGCGGCGGTGGCGTGGCCAGCCGTGGCCGCTCGATGTCCTGTGTGCCAGCCGAGCGCACCCGGGCATCGTAGGGAATTTGATCAGTTGCGATCAGCCGTCGGCGAAAAGTCCGTTGAGCGGCCCCAGCAGCCGCGCCGACCGGCGTGACGCGCCGGGCAGCTCCAGCAGGCGGTGGGTGGCCGGCTGGCCGTGACGAAGGCGCTCGAGCTGCTCGTCGGCGGTCGCGTGCCAGTGGTCGTCCACGAGTCGGGTGGGGTCGGCCTTGCGGACCTCGGCCTCGTCCATCTCCAGATGCTCGGCCCACAGGCGCACGCGGGTATCGCGCGCCAGCGCGGCGTCGTCGGTGACCACGCACATCTCGGTGTCGTTGAACAGCGAGTGGGCATTGAGGTTGGCCGAGCCGACGATCAGCCAGCGATCGTCGACCACCGCCACCTTGGCGTGGACGTAGATGGGATCGTCACGACCAAGCGACTGTGACAGCGCGCGGATCGTCGCCGCCAGGAATCGCTTGGGCGGGTCGTCGCCGTCGGCGTCGACGAGCACGCCCACCTGCCCGCGGGTGTCCTCGGCGCCGTTGTTGGCCTTGACCGGGAGCAGGATGACGACGCGGAACTGCGGGGTGGGCGGGTTGCGCAGCTTGTCGGCGATGATCGCGACCAGCTCGGGCGACCACAGGAACTGGTTCTCGAGGTAGATGAGCTCACGGGCCGAGCGCAGCATTCGCGCGTAGCTCTCGAAGATGCGGAAATCCCCGTGGGGGATGGACTCGTACATGTCCTCCTCGACGGTGCGCACCACCTGGACGGTCGACTCACCTGCCGGCTCCGGGGCCGGCAGCGCGGGAAGGTCCTCCTTGGTGAGCTCGCGCCAGCGCGTGCGGAAGTGCTCGTTGACGTCGGCCACCGCGGGGCCGCGCAAGCGCGTGCCGACGTCGTGCCATCCCGTCGCGCGCCGCGCGGGGTGGGCCTGGACGTCGTAGCGATCCCCCGCGGAGCTGGTCATGTCGATCCCGCCGACGAAGGCGACATCGCCGTCGATCACGACGGTCTTCTCGTGATGGCAGTGGAACGGGTGCTCCTTGGGGTCGCCCTTCGCCTGGATGCGCGTATGCCGGGTGAGGTTGTCGAGCGTCTCGGCCACCTCGCTCCGGGTGGGGTGAAACAGAGGAACGGGAGCGCCCGACCACACGAGCACCCGCACGTCCAGCTTCTCGGCCATCTCCGCCAGCAGCACGCCGATCGCGCCGTGAGGTCGCCCGCGCACCAGCTCGAAGGCCGGCTCGAGGTGCCAGCCGGTGATGTGCACGAACTGCTTGGCCTCCGAGATCGCCTGCGCGATCTCCGGCAGCGCGTTGGCGCCGTCGATGAGCACCTCCAGCTTGCAGCCCTCGCGCGGCGGCGGCTCGCCCTGAGCGAACACGCCGGGGCTCGAGTGCTCGAACACGCGTGCCCACCCCAGCTTTGTGAGCCGCCTCCGGTGCTTGAGCGCCACCGTGGCGTCGATACCGTCGCCCAGCAACTGGTCAAAGCGTCCTGCCAACGCGTTCCCCATCCCGAACGACCCTGCCCGCTTTTGCCGCGGACTACACCTGGCATGATCTCTGGCCGCCCGTGCCGCGGTCTGACCAGAATCTTGCTGAGCGCCTCCTCGAGGGCGATCGGCGCGCGCTTGCGCGTGGCATATCCCTTGTGGAGAACGACGATCCCGAGGGCTGGGAGCTGGTGCGCACGATCTACCCCAAGACGGGGAACGCCGCCGTCGTCGGCTTCACCGGCCCGCCTGGGGTGGGCAAGTCGACGCTGATGGGGGCGCTCACCAAGCTGGAGCGCGAACGTGAGCGCTCGGTGGCGGTCCTCTCCATCGACCCGTCGTCCCCGTTCACCAAGGGGGCGCTGCTGGGCGACCGTATCCGGCTCACCGACCATTTCCTCGATCCCGGCGTGTTCATCCGCTCGATGGCCAACCGCGGTGCGCTGGGCGGGCTCAGCGAGGCGGCGCTGCAGGCGGCGCTGCTCATGGACGCCTCCGGGCGCGACCTGGTGCTGCTGGAGACGGTGGGCGTCGGGCAGGCCGAGGTGGACATCATCGACCACGCCGACACCGTCGTGCTCGTCCTCATGCCGGGCTCGGGCGACTCGATCCAGGCGCTGAAGGCGGGCGTGATGGAGATCCCCGACATCATCGTCGTCAACAAGGCCGATCATCCGCTCACCGACACGATGGTCCGCGAGATCAAGGGCGTGCTGGCGCTCGGCCCCAAGCCCGATTGGCCCGTCCCGATCATCCGCACCGAGGCGGTGCGGGCAGAGGGCGTCGGCGAGGTGGCCGACAAGCTCGCCGAGCACCGCGCCTTCATCGAGTCCGCGGGCACGCTGTCCGAGCGCCGCCGGCGCAACCTGCTCAACGAGGTGCTGGCGATCGCCACCTACAGGATGCGGCGCGAGCTGGAGGAGTCGGTCCGCGAGGACGAGGACGTCCGCGAGCTGCTGGACCGCGTCGTCTCGCGTGAGCTGGACCCGGCGAGCGCCGCGGCCAGCATCCTGGAGCGCGAGAAGGCGAAGGCTAGAAGCTGAGCGCCAGCTCGGTGAGCAGGCGCACGCCGAAGCCGGTGCCGCCCTTGTCCAGGTAGGGCTCGCGGCCGTTGTCGCCCACCCCGGCGATGTCCAGGTGCGCCCAGGGCACGTCGCCGGCGAAGTGGTGCAGGAACTCGGCGCCCGCGATGGCCGACGCCTCACGCCGCTCGGTGCGGTTGGTGATCTGGGCGAAGCGGCCCTTGACCATCTCGGCGTATTCGGGGTGCAACGGCAGCCGCCACACCCGCTCGCCGGTGCGCTGTCCGCACGCGGACACGAGCTCGGCGAGGGCGTCGTCGTTGCTCATCAGCCCGGCGTAGACGGCGCCCAGCGCGACCACCACACCGCCGGTGAGCGTGGCGATGTCCACGATCGCGTCGGCGCCTTCGCGCCGCGCGTAGGTGATGCAGTCGGCGAGCACCAGGCGGCCCTCGGCGTCGGCGTTGTTCATCTCCACCGTCGTGCCGTCGAGCGCGGTGAGGATGTCGCCCGAGCGCATGGCAGCGCCGCTGATCATGTTCTCCGTGGCGCCGACGACGGCCAGCACGTTGATCGGCGCGGCAAGATCGGCCAGCGCGGCCATCGTCTCGATCACCGCCGCGCCGCCGGCCATGTCGAACTTCATGTCGACCATCCCGGCCATCGTCTTGATCGCCAGCCCGCCGCTGTCGAACGTCACCGCCTTGCCGATCAGCGCCAGCCGACGGGAATCCGGACCCGCACGCCCGCCGTCGTAACGCAGGGTGATCAGCCGCGGGTCCTGTGCCGACCCGGAGGCGACCGCTGCGAACAGCCCCATGCCCAGGTCGCGTAACTCCGCGCCGCCGAGCGCGCTCACGGTGAGTGCCGGCCGGTCCACCGCCAGCTCGGCCGCGTAGACACCCAGGGCGGTCGGGGTGAGGTCGTTGGGCGGCCGGTTGCCGAGATCGCGCGCCCGGTTCTGCGCTCCGGCCACGACGACCGCGCGACTCACGCTGCCCTCCAGGTCACGGGGAGCGCTGATCAGCAACCGCTGCAGGGCCGTTTCGTCGTCGCTGTCGGTGCGGCCCTTGTAGCGGTCAAAGCGGTACGCGCCGAGCAGCGTTCCGTGCACGAGCCCCTCGGCGATCTCGTCGCCCGCGCCGGGCGGTTGCGCCCAGCACAGCGTCTGGGCGCCGAGCTCGGTCGCCCGGCGCTGGGCCACCGCGGCGACGACCCGCGCCCGCTCGCCGTCCAGCTCGTCGCTCGGACCCAGACCCACGAGCATCACCCGGCGCCCGTTGACGTGGGTCAGCGCCACGTGCCTGAAACGGCCCTGGGCCTCGCCGGAGTCCAGCAGCGCTTCGAGCCGATCTCGGGCGTCATCGACCTCGAGGGGCCGATCGTCGAAAACCCCGAAGACCACGGTGTCGGCATCGGTCGACATTGCCGGGACGGTGGTCGTCTCGACGTACACGGCGCGCCACACTACTACCATCGTTCTCTCTTTCCGCGACCCCGGAGACGCACGCGATGCCCAAGACAGTGATCCTCTCTGCCGCTCGCACGCCGATCGGCAAGCTGGGTGGTGGGCTGGCGTCGCTGGACGCGACCGAGCTCGGCGCGACTGCGATCAGCGGCCGCGCTGGAGCGGGCCGAGGTCGCGCCCGACGAGGTCCAGCACGTCGTCATGGGGCAGGTGCTGCAGGCCGGTCAGGGTCAGATCCCGTCGCGCCAGGCCCAGATCAAGGCCGGGATCCCCAAGGAGGTCTCCTCGGAGACGATCAACAAGGTGTGCGCGTCCGGGATCCGTGCCGCCGGGATGATCGACGCCGTCGGTGCGCGCGGGCGACCTCGACATCGCCGTCGCGGGCGGCATGGAGTCGATGTCGAACGCGCCCTACCTGCTCAAGCAGGCGCCCGTTTCGGTTACCGGATGGGCGACGGCAAGATGCTCGACGCGATGATCGAGGACGGCCTGACGAACCCGTTCAGCGGCAGCAGATGTTCGACGAGGCCACCGAGGTCGGCGCCGAGCTGGAGCTGACCCGGGCCGACCTGGACCGCTGGGCGCTGCGCTCGCACCAGCTGGCGATCAAGGCGACCGACGAGGGCCGGCTGCCGGACGAGATCGTGCCGGTCACGGTCACGGCGCGGAAGGGCGAGACGGTCGTCGAGGTCGACGAGGCGCCGCGGCGCGACTCGACCCTCGAGTCGCTGTCCAAGCTCCCCCGGAGCTGTCCTCAAGGAGGGCTCGCACACCGCCGGCAACTCGCCGGGTGTCAACGACGGTGGCGGCGCGCTGGTGCTCGCCTCCGACGAGCTGGGCCAACGACCACCGCAAGCGCGTGCTGGCGACGATCATCGCCCAGGCCGCGGTCGCCGACGACTTCGCCTACCTGGCCCGCACCCCGGCCAAGGCGGCGCAGAAGGCGCTGGCGAAGATCGGCAAGACCGCCGACGACATCGACCTGTGGGAGATCAACGAGGCGTTCGCGTCCGTCACGCTGAACTCGATCCGGATGCTCGGGATCGACGAGGACAAGGTCAACGTCAACGGCGGCGCGGTCGCGCTCGGCCACCCGATCGGGCGCCTCGGGCGCGCGCATCCTCGGCACGCTCGTGCTGGAGCTGCGCCGCCGCGGCGGCGGCCTCGGCTGCGCCGCGATCTGCTCCGGCGGCGGCCAGGGCGACGCGGTGATCGTGGAGGTCAATGGCGGCTGACGATCCGCTCGGGTCGACGCCGCGCCGCCCGTCCGCCCGCGCGGCGCCGCGTTCTTCGATCTCGACAAGACCCTCATGCAGGGGTCGTCGGCGTTCCAGTTCGCGCGCGCCGCGTACCGCGCCGGCCTGCTGAGCCGCCGCCGGCTGGTGGCCGACGCGCTGGGCCAACATCCGCTTCCGGCTGCGCGGCGCGACCGACGAGGACTCGCTCGCGCTGCGCGAGCGGATCGCGACCGGCGCTGCAGGGCACGCCGCGTGCTCGATCTGCGAGCGGCTCGGGCCCGACGTGCTGGCGGGGATCCTGCCGCGCGTCTACCCGAGGATGCTGGCCGTCGCGCACGAGCACCAGGACGCCGGTCGGCCCGCCTACATCATCACCGCCGCCTCGCCGGAGCTGGCCGACATCCTGGCGCAGGTGCTGGCGTTCGACGGCGCGATCGGGCTCGGAGATCTGTCGGAGGTGGTCGACGGCGTCTACACCGGTCGCGTCAGCGGGCTGTTCGTCTACCACGCGGCAAGGCCGAGGCGATCCGCGAGCTGGCGGCGCGCGAGGGCATCGACCTGTCGGCCTCCTACGCCTACTCCGACTCGGTGTCCGACCTGCCGATGCTCGAGGCCGTCGGTCACCCGGTGGCGGTCAACCCCGACGGCGCGCTGGGCCGGATCGCGCGAGAGCGCGGCTGGGAGCGTGATGCGCCTGGATCGGCTCGGGCGCCGGGTGAAGACGGTCGTCGGCGCTGGGGGCGGCCGCCGGGGCGGGTGGGGTCGGCAGCGTCGTGGTGGCACGGCGCCTGCGTCCTCCGCGGCGCGTGAAGCGGATCGCATCGGCGCAGCGCGGCTTCGCGCGGTCCTAGACTGCCGCGCCATGCTCACACGCCGCCTGCGTCTCCTCATCGCGCTCACCGTCGTCCTCATGGGCGTCTGCGCCGTCACGGCGCTGGCCTCGTCGGGCAAGACCGTCAACGTCGCCGACAGCTACTACGGGCCCAAGACCCTGACCGTCGGGCGCGACACGAAGGTCACCTGGAAGTGGACGGGGGTGCTCAAGCACAACGTCGTCGTCCGGAGAGGGCCGTCCGCCTTCGGCTCCAGGACGCAGGTGCGCGGCACCTTCACTCACGTCTTCACCAAGACGGGCACCTACGCCCTCGTCTGCACGGTGCATCCGAAGATGAAGATGACCGTCGTGGTGCGATAGCGCACCGCCGCGGCCGGGGACGTGAGGACTACAATCCGCCCCGCTTTCAGAGATGACCTCCTCCGAGAACAAGATCCGCATCGTCGTCGCCAAGCCCGGGCTCGATGGCCACGACCGCGGCGCGAAGATCATCGCCCGCGCCCTGCGCGACGCCGGCATGGAGGTGATCTACACCGGTCTGCACCAGACGCCGGAGCAGATCGTCGAGACCGTGATCCAGGAGGACGCCGACGCCGTCGGCCTGTCGATCCTGTCCGGGGCCCACATGACGCTGGTGCCGCGGATCATGGAATTGCTCGCCGAGCAGGGCGTCGACGACGTCGTCGTCACCGTGGGGGGGACGATCCCGTCCGACGACATCGAGGAGCTGAAGTCCTTGGGGGTGGCCGAAGTGTTCACCCCCGGTGCGCCCGCCCAGCGGCGATCGACTTCATCCGCGGCGCCGTCCGCGCGTAGGCGGAGCGGTGACGGGAACTGTCGCGTACCAGGAGCCTACGGCCGCTCGCCCCCAACCGATTGACTCGTCAGTCAACGAGGTATAGTCGCACCACCTTTTCATGAGAACCATCGTGAGCACGCGGGTCGCAAACCCCGCTCAGGACACCGATAGGAGGCCACACGTTGAAGATTTGCGTCCTGGTGAAAGAGGTTCCGGACGCCGCCGTCGAGAAGCGGATCGACCCCTCGACGGGGCGGATGGACAGGTCCGGCGAGCGAAACCTCAATCCCGTACGACACCCACGCGATCGAGGCCGCGATGCAGATCCGCGAGGGCGGGGCCGCTCGAGGTCGACGAGATCGTCGCCGTCACGATGGGGCCGTCGACCGCCACGCGCGCGCTGCAGAAGGCCGTGTCGCTGGGCGCCGACCGCTCGCTGCACCTGTCCGACGACGGGCTGGCCGGATCCGACGTGGCCGCGACCGGCTACGCGCTGTCCAAGGCGCTGGAGAACGAGTCCCCCGACCTGGTGCTGCTCGGCCAGCAGTCCGATGACGGCGAGTGCTACACGATCGGCGCGGTGGTCGCCGACCACCTGAAGATGCCGTCGCTGACCCAGGTGATCAAGATGGACGTCGCCGGCGAGTCGCTGACGTGCGAGCGCCAGGCCGAGTACGGCTACGACACCGTCGCAGATCGCGCTGCCGGCCGTGATCTCGGTGGGCGATGCGATCAACGAGCCGCGCTACCCGTCGCTGAAGGCGATCATGGGCGCCAAGAAGAAGCCGCTGGAGACCCTCGGCGCCGGCGACGTCGGCATCGACGTCTCGCTGGTCGGCGCGGACGGCTCGCGCGTGCAGTGCGGCGAGTTCCACGATCCGCCGGCGAAGGCCGCCGGCCAGATCATCGAGGACGAGGACACCGACGAGACGGTCGAGAAGATCGTCGCCTGGCTGGACGAAAGGAAGCTGATCTAGACATGGCCGACGTTCTCACATACGTTCTGCACTACGAGGGCGCGTTCAACAAGAACTCGCTCGGCGCCGTGTCCGAGGGCGCCGCCCGCGCCGCGAGTCGGCGGTGAGTGCCACGCCGTCGTCGTCGGCGGTGACGATCTGACCGACGACCTCTGCAAGACGCTGGGCCAACTACGGCGCCACGAAGGTGTTCCGCGCCAAGGGCCCCGAGGGCCTGGCGCAGCCGGTCATCGACGTGATGGCCAAGGTGATCGACGACGACGGCCACGGCTACGCGCTGTTCGGCGGCGGCCTGCTCGGCTTCGAGATCGGCGCCGGCCTGGCCGCGCGCCAGCAGGCCGGCGTGACGATGGAGGTCACCGCGATCCGCGCCGAGGACGGCAAGCTCGTCGCCGAGCGCCCGATCCTGCAGGACTCCAAGATCTCGGTCTCGCACTACCGGGGCGACCTGGGGATCATCATCGGCCGGATCAACGCGTTCGAGATCCACCAATCGGACCCCGCCCACCCCGACGACGCCGAGATCGTCGACGTCGACGTCGAGTACTCGCCCTGGTCGGCGCCAGGCCACGATGGTCAAGCGCGGCGAGCAGCGCGGCGCCGACGTCGACATCGAGGGCGCCGACATCCTCGTCGCCGGCGGCCGCGGCCTGGGCAAGGCCGAGGGCTTCGAGCTGGCCGAGGCGCTGGCCAAGGCGTTCGGCGGCAACAGCGCCGTCGCCGCCACCCGCGCCGTGGTCGACGCCGGCTGGTACCCGTACGCGGCCCAGATCGGCCAGACCGGCAAGACGGTCTCGCCGAAGCTGTACCTGGCGGCCGGCATCTCCGGGCGCGATCCAGCACAAGGTCGGCATGCAGTCCTCGGAGAACATCGTCGCGATCAACAAGGACGCCAACGCGCCGATCTTCGAGTTCTCCGACCTCGGGATCGTGGGCGATCTGAACAAGATCATGCCGAAGCTGACCGAGGCGATCAAGGCCAAGAAGGCGAGCTGAGACTGCGATGGCTCCGAGCAACGGTCACCACCAGCGCCGATCGAGTTCCCGCCGCCCGGTCGACTCCGTCGGGGAGTTCGTCAAGCGCGGACTCGACGACGAGGACGAGCGGATCGACGTCGGGCGTCGCCATCGTCGGCGGCGGCACCGCCGGCCTGGCCTGCGCCAACCGGCTGCTGCAGCTGCTCGGCCGACGACGAGGAGCTGATCGAGCGCTCGGCGAGGTGCCGGTCGCCGTGATCGAGAAGGCCAAGACCTGCGGCGGCCACAACCTGTCGGGCGCGGTGATGCGCCCCGGCCCGCTGCAGGAGCTGTTCCCCGACCTGTCGCGTGAGGACTGGCGCAAGGAGCGCTTCGCGTTCGGCGAGGTGACCAAGGAATCGGTCTACCTGCTGCCGAGCGCCAAGACCAAGCTGTCGGTGCCGATCCCGTTCGTGCCGAACTTCAAGAACCACGGCAACGAGGTCGATCTCGGTCGCGGCGCTGGCCCGCTACCAGCAGGCCCAGGCCGAGGAGGGCGGTGCCTACATCCTCACCGAGACGTCGGCGACCCAGCTGATCGTCGAGGACGGCGCAGGTCGTCGGCGTGCGCTCCGGCGACAAGGGCCGCGGCAAGGACGGCGAGCCGCTGGGCAACTTCGAGCCCGGCACCGACATCAAGGCGCGCGTCACCGTCCTGGCCGAGGGCTGCTGGGGCCACCTCACCGGCGCCGCGATCAAGGAGTTCGGGCTCGGCGACGGCCGCGAGCCGCAGGTGTGGGAGCTCGGCGTCAAGGAGGTGTGGAAGGTCACGAAGCCCCTGGACCGCGTCATCCACACCTTCAGCCAGCCGTGGCCGATGAAGATCTCGCCCAAGTACGGGCAGCTCGGCGGCACCTGGATCTATCCGATGAAGGACGAGAAGACCGGCGACGATCTGGTGTCGATCGGGTTCGTCGTCGACCTCAACTACGCGACGCCACGACCTCGGCCCATGACCTGCTGCAGACGTTCAAGACCGCACCCGCTGGTCACGGACATCCTCGAGGGCGGCGAGCGCGTCGCCTGGGGGGCCAAGGCGCTGCCGGGTGGCGGCTACTGGTCGATGCCCAAGCTGTCGATGCCCGGCGCGCTGCTCGTCGGTGACTCCGGCGGCATGGTCGACACCGCCGCGCTCAAGGGCGTGCATCACTGCATCAAGTCGGGCAAGCTCGCCGCCGAGGCGATCTTCCAGCACCTGAAGACCGGCGAATCGATCGAGGCCTACGAGCAGGCCGTCGAGGACTCCTCGATTGGCCAGGAGCTCTACCAGGTGCGCAACGCCCGCCAGGCGTTCCAGCGGGGCTTCATCAAGGGCAGCCTGCTCGCCGGCCCGGCGATCATGTCCAAGGGCAAGGTCCCGCGGGGCCGGCAGAAGTGGCACCGCGACGACGCCGAGCCGCTGTTCGTCGGCGACACTCGCGAGGCCTATCCCAAGCCGGACGGCAAGTACACGTTCGACAAGCTCTCGTCGGTCTACATCAGCGGCAACACCACCCGCGACGACGCCCCCAACCACATCCGGGTGCACCGCAACGTCCCGCGCGAGATCGCCGAGGGGTGGCGGTGGATGTGCCCGGCGGGGGTCTACGAGATCCCCGAGGACGCGCCGACGCAGGGCAACGTCGACGTGATCGTCAACTACACCAACTGCGTCCAATGTGGTGCGATCACGGCCAAGGGCGGGCGGCTGACCCCGCCCGAGGGCGGCGACGGCCCGCTGTACACCGTGACCTGAGGCGCGAGATAGCGGGCAACTTCCGCGTCCTGCAAGGGTTAAGGGACATATGAGGCTCCGCCGCTTCGTCACCGGCCTGGCCGTGATCGGGGCCGCCGCCGTGCCGGTGGCGTCGGGCGCCGCCGCATCGCCGCCGCGCTCCCAGCTCACGGACTTCGCCTGCACCCACGCGCTCGATCCCGGCAACCGAGCCGTCTCGGTTGACGCGCTGATGCGCCCGCTGCCGGGCACCCGCAAGCTGGCGATCCGCTTCGATCTGCTGCAGAGGTCGCCGGCGCTGCCGGCGCAGACGGTGCAGAGCGGCGATCTTGGGCTGTTCAAGAGCCCGGCCAACCCCACGCTGGGCCGGTTGCCCGGCGACGTGTGGCGGCTGCAGAAGTCCGTCTACAACCTCGACGTGCCCTTCACCTATCAGTTCCGCGTGACCTTCCGGTGGATCGGCACCCGCGGCAGGGTGCTGGGGACCGCCACCCGCTACAGCCGCACCTGCCGCCAACGCGAGCTGCGCCCCGACCTCCTGGTCAAATCCATCACCGTCAGCGCCATCGCCGGTCACCCCAACAAGCAGCTCTACACCGCGGTCATCGCCAACCAGGGACTCACCGGCGCCGGCCCGTTCCAGGTGCTGTTCGCCCCGGGTGACAACTCGGCCCCGCTGATGACCACCATCTCGTTCCTGGGCGCGGGCAAGAGCCGGACGCTCTCGTTCGTGGGCCCGGTGTGCGACCCGGCCAACCCGCCGACGGTGAGCGCCGATTCGGCCAGTCAGGTCGACGATGTCGACCGCGCCAACAACGTCATGAGCGCGGTCTGTCCGGTCACGACGAGCTCGTAGTGCGGCGGCCCCGGAGCCCCGCGGGGACGCGGGCGGGCGCCGCTAGACTTCACATGACGATGAAGACCGAGATCCACCCCAACTACCAAGAAGCGCACGTCCGCTGCACCTGCGGTAACGAGTTCATGACGCGCTCCACGCAGTCCGAGATTCACGTCGAGATCTGCTCAGCGTGCCATCCCTTCTACACCGGCCGCCAGAAGCTGGTCGACACCGGTGGACGGGTCGAGCGCTTCCAGCGCCGCGTCGCCAAGGGCCGGCGCAACGCGCGGGCCACGGCCGGCTAGCGGTCCAGGTCCCCAGATGAGCCACGGCGGGGGGGAGGGGCGCGAACAGCCACTGACGGCCACGCGCGACGCCCCCGTCGGTGGCCAGGCGGTGCTGGAGGGCGTGATGATGCGCGGCGTCAAGACGTGGGCGGTGGCGGTGCGCAAACCCCCCGCCGAGGACGCCCCGCCCGACACGCTGGGCGACATCTCGGTCAGCACCTTCCCGATCAAGCGGCGCACCCAGCGCCGGAGGCTGTACCGCCTGCCGGTCATCCGCGGCGTGGTGGCGCTGGTCGACTCGCTCGCCATCGGCCTGCGCGCACTCGGCATCTCGGCCAACGCACAGCTCCCGGATGGCGAGGGCGATGATGGCGGTCAGGAGATATCGGGCGGCGCCTGGTTCTTCACCGTGCTGGTGTCGGTGGTGTTCGCGATCGGGCTGTTCTTCGTCGTCCCCGTCGGCCTGACGAGCCTGATCAAGGACCAACTCGGCTCCTCGCTGCTCTTCTGGGTGGTGGAGGGTGTGCTGCGCACCGCGATCTTCCTCGGCTACCTGACGCTGCTCTCACGTGTGCGCGACCTGCGCCGCGTGTTCGAGTACCACGGCGCCGAGCACAAGGTCATCTCCTGCTACGAGGCCGCCGACGAGCTGACCCCGGAGCGGGCGAAGCTCTACTCGCGCCTGCACCCGCGGTGCGGGACGAGCTTCCTGCTGATCGTGATGATCATGGCGATCTTCGTGTTCGCTCCCATCGGCCTGCCCTCCTGGTGGATCCTCGTGCTGACGCGGATCCTGGGCGTGCCGCTCATCGCCGGCCTGTCGTTTGAGGTGATCAAGTGGGCCGGGCGCAACCGGCGTCATCGCTGGGTCCAGTGGATCATGTATCCCGGGCTCCAGCTCCAGAAGCTGACGACGCGAGAGCCGGGCCTCGATCAGCTCGCGGTGTCGATCGCGTCGCTCAGGCGGTCCTTGCGGTGGAGACGCCGGGCGAGACCTCGGCCGAGGATCTCATCGGCCTCGAGGTCGTGGCCTAGCTTTTTGCCGGCGTCTACCGCTGGGTAGAGCTCCTTTGTGAACGACAAAGGAGCTTCGTATGTCTGACGGCACGGCTGATCGCACCAAGGGCAGGGTCAAGGAGGCCGCGGGCGACCTGACCGATGACCAGAGCCTCAAGAACGAGGGCAAGGTCGACAAGGCGTCCGGCAAGGCCAAGGACGCCGTCGGCGATGCCGCCGACAAGGTCAAGGACGCGGTCAACCCCAACGACTGACGGTTGTGCACGTGGTGTAGGAGCCCCGCCCACCCGGGCCTCGTTTGGCTCCTACACTCGCGTGCATGATCGACGAACTCGTCGCCCAGCTGGAGACCCGGTTCGGCGCGCTCGAGGGTGAGCTGGCCGACCCGGCGGTGATCGCCGACCGCGAGCGCTTTGCGGCGGCCAGCCGCGCTTACCGCGAGCTCGAGCCCGCGGCCAAGCTGGCCGGCGAGTACCGCCACGCGGCCGACGATCTCGAGGGCGCGCGCGAGCTGCTGGCCGAGGACGGCGAGGACGCCGAGCTGCGGGCCCTGCTGGAGAGCTCGCGCGAGCGCATGGATGCGCTGGAGGACGAGATCCGCCTGGCGATGGTGGAGCGCGACCCCAACGACGACAAGAACGTCATCGTCGAGATCCGCCCCGGCGCCGGCGGCGACGAGGCGGGCATCTGGGCCGGCGACCTGTACCGCATGCTGACCCGCTATGCCGAGCGGCGCGGCTTCAAGGTCGAGCAGCTGTCGGTGGGCGACGGGGATTACACCTTTGCCGTGAAGGGCGACGGGGCGTACTCGGTGTTCAAGTTCGAGGGCGGCACCCACCGCGTGCAACGCGTGCCCGAGACCGAGTCCCAGGGCCGCGTCCACACCTCCACCGCCACGGTGGCGGTGCTGCCCGAGGCCGAGGATGTGGAGGTGGAGATCGACCCCAGCGACCTCCAGATCGACGTCTACCGCAGCTCCGGCCCCGGCGGTCAGTCGGTCAACACCACCGACTCCGCGGTGCGGATCACCCATCGTCCCAGCGGGATCGTCGTATCGATGCAGGACGAGAAGTCCCAGCTGCAGAACCGCGACCGGGCGATGCGCGTGCTGCGCGCCCGGCTCTACGAGCGCGCGCTCGCCGAGCAGCAGGCCGAGCTGGGGGCCAGCCGCCTGGCCCAGGTGGGAACCGGCGATCGCGCCGAGAAGATCCGCACCTACAACTACGGCGAGCGCCGGGTCAAGGACCACCGCATCAACCTGCTCGTGCACAACCTCGACGAGATCCTCCTCGGCGAGCTCGACGAGCTCACCGACGCCCTCCAGGACGACGAGAAGCGGCGGCGGCTGGAAGAGCGTGCCGCCGGCTGAGGTTCTGCCGACGCGCGGACCGGTCGGCCTTGCCCTTGCGCGCGGGCGCGACCTGCTCGCCCAGGCCGGGTGCGACACGGCGCGCCTCGATGCCGAGCTCCTGTTGGCCGAGGTGCTCGGGGTCGGGCGGGAGCGGCTCGTCATCGACCGGCGGGAACCTCTGCCCGAGCCGGACTGGCAGGCCTTCGAGGCCTTGCTGGAGCGGCGATCGGCTCGCGAGCCGATCGCCTACATCCTCGGGCGCAAGGAGTTCCGCCGGCTCACCCTCGCGGTCGACGGACGCGTACTGATCCCCCGCCCGGAGACCGAGCTGCTGGTGGAGGTGGGGCTCGAGCTCGGGCATGGCGCGCGCGTGGTCGACGTGGGGACGGGGAGTGGGGCGGTGGCCCTGGCCGTGAAGGATGAGCGACCGGACCTGCGGGTGAGCGGCGCCGACGTGAGCGCTGACGCGGTGGCGGTGGCGCGGGCCAACGCTTCGCGGCTGGGCCTCGACGTGAGGTTCGTCGTGGCGGATCTCATGAGCGGCGTCTCCGCGGATGCCGTCCTGGCCAACCTTCCCTACGTGGCCTCCGGCGCGGAGCTCCCGCCTGAGGTCGCCCGCTATGAGCCGCCGGGCGCGCTGTTCGCGGGTCCCGACGGACTCGACGTGATCCGGCGGGCGGTGAGCGCCGTCGCGGGACCGACGGTGCGGTTGCTGGCCCTGGAGATCGGGGCCGAGCAGTCTTCGGCGGTGGCGCAGCTGTTGTGGGACGCGGGATTTGCCGAGGTCGCGGTCCGCCGCGACCTCGCGGGCCTCGACCGCGTGGTGGTGGGCACGGCGTGACCGAGTCCGGGCCTCAGGCTGAGGGGTTCGAGCGGTGCATGAGCGTCGGTGGCGTCGCCGTCTTCCCGGCCGACACCGTCTACGGACTGGCCTGCGACGTCCACAACCGGGAGGCGGTGGAGCGGCTGTATCGCTTCAAGCGCCGGCGGCTGGACAAGCCCTCGGCGGTCATGTTCTTCGACGTCGAGCTGGCGCTGGCGGCACTGCCCGAGCTGGGCGAACGCACGCGGGCGGCGCTGGCGCGTCTGCTGCCGGCGCCGGTGACGGTGCTGCTGCCCAATCGCGCGGGCCGCTTTCCACTGGCGTGCGGCGACGATCCGTCGACGTTCGGGCTACGGGTGCCGGTCGTCCCACTGCTGGCGGGCGTGGCCTGGCCGGTGCTGCAGTCAAGCGCCAACCTCGCCGGCGGCCCCGATGCCCGGCGCCTGGACGACGTGCCCGAGCCGCTGCGCCGCGGAGCGGACCTCGTCATCGACGGCGGCGAGCTGCCCGGCACGCCCTCGACGGTGGTGGATCTGCGGTCCTTCGAGTCCCTCGGGCAGTGGGGGATCGCGCGCGAGGGGGCGATCTCGCGGGCCGACGTGGCGGCGGCGTTTGAGTGGCAGTTTCACTTCGAGCCCTCCACCTACGCGGAGATGATCCACGACGACATTCCCCGGTATGACGAGTTCCAGGCGGCGGTGGCGCAGGCGAGCGGTTCGGGCGCGGCGCGGGTGCTCGAGCTGGGAACCGGGACGGGGGAGACAGCGCGGCGGCTGCTGGAGCGCCACCCGGACGCGCTTCTGGTGGGCGTGGACGAGAGCGCGTCGATGCTGGCCGCGGCGCGCTCGGTGCTGCCCGCGGACCGGGTGACTTTGCAGGTCGGGGCCATCGAGGAGCCACTGCCCGAGGGGCCGTTCGACGTCGTGGCGAGCGCCTTGTGCGTCCATCATCTGGAGGGCGAGCGCAAGCGCGATCTCTTCGCGCGCGTCCGCGCGGTGCTGGCGCCCGGGGGCCGGTTCGTGCTCGGTGACGTGATCGTCCCGCTCGACACCGCGGACGCGGTGATCCCGCTGTCTGACGGCTATGACCACCCGAGCCCACTGGCGCAGCAGCTGGAGTGGCTGGCCGAGACCGGCTTCGAAGCGCGCGTCGTGTGGGAGCACCGCGATCTCGCCGTGGTGGCAGCCGACGCGCTCGTTACCATGTGACGCCCCGTGGCCGCCGACCTGCCCGCTGACTTCTTCAACCGCCCGCTGGCCGAGGTGGACCCCGAGATCGCCGACGTGCTCGACAAGGAGCTCGAGCGCCAGCAGCGGACGCTGGAGATGATCGCCTCGGAGAACTTCGCGCCGCTGGCGGTGCTGGAGTGCCAGGGGTCCGTCTTGAACAACAAGTACGCCGAGGGCTATCCCGGCAGGCGCTACTACGGGGGCTGCGAGTTCGTGGACATCGCCGAGCAGCTGGCGATCGACCGGGCCAAGGCCCTGTTCGGGTCAGACCACGCCAACGTGCAGCCGCACGCAGGCGCACAGGCCAACACGGCCGTCTATCACGCGCTGCTGCAGCCCGGCGACACCCTCATGGGCCTGGAGCTGGCCCACGGCGGCCACCTCACGCACGGGATGAAGATCAACGTCTCGGGTCGGCTCTACAACATCGTCGCCTACCACGTGGACCGCGACACCTCGCTGATCGACATGGACGAGGTTGAGCGGCTGGCGCGCGAGCACAAGCCCAAGATGATCGTGGCGGGCTGGTCGGCGTATCCGCGCCAGCTCGACTTTCCGAGGTTCCGCGAGATCGCGGACTCGGTCGGCGCCTACCTGATGGTCGACATGGCCCACTTCGCCGGCCTGGTGGCCGCGGACCTGCACCCCTCGCCGGTGCCGTTCGCCGACGTGACCACCACCACGATCCATAAGACCATCGGCGGCGGTCGCGGCGGGATGATCCTGTGCCGCGAGGAGTACGCCAAGAAGATCGACTCCGCCGTCTTCCCGGGCCAGCAGGGCGGCCCGCTCGAGCACATCATCGCCGGCAAGGCGGTGGCGCTCCGGATGGCCGCCAGCGACGCGTTCCGCGAGCGCCAGCAGCGCACGCTGGACGGCGCCCGCGCGGTGGGCGCCGAGCTGCTTTCGGCCGGTGGCGGCGTCAGTGTCCTGACCGGCGGCACCGACGTCCACTTGGTCCTGTGCGATCTGCGCGAGTCTGAGCTCGACGGCAAGCAGGCCGAGGATCGTCTGCACGCCATCGGCATCACCGTCAACCGCAACGCCGTCCCGTTCGACCCGCGGCCGCCCGCCGTCTCGTCCGGGCTGCGGATCGGCTCGCCGGCCCTGGCGACCCGCGGGCTGCAGGTGGACGACTTCGTCGAGGTCGGCAAAATCATCGCCGCCGTGCTGACCGCCGGCGACGGGTTCGACGACGCGCGCTCGCAGTTCGCCGAGCGCGTCGAGGCGATCGCCGGGCGCTATCCGCTGTACGCGCAGCTCGGCACGCCGGCTGCGGTCTGAGCCGCTCCGCCGTTCGGAAAAAAGGCGGCTGGGGAGGGGGTGGATGTGGGGGTGCTGCGGGCTCTTACTTATATGGGCCGCGATGAGGGGGGATTTCGTCATGAGCGGGGTTCTGTGCCGGTGGTTTGGCGCGTTGTGCGCGCTGGAGGGCGGTCTGGTGGGAGACCGGGGGTGCCGGCGCGGGTTTGTCACGTTGTGCCCCTTGGTGGGCGGGGGGAGCGGGGTGTGGCCGGGGTGGTCGCGGCGCAGCGTGGCTGGTGACGCGTGGGCAGTTGGTGGCGGGGTTCAGCGGTAAGGCGATCGAGCATCGGGTCGCGACAGGCTGGCTGCACCGTGTTCACCGCGGGGTGTTCGCGGTCGGCAACCCCGTGCTGCAGCCGCTCGGGGCCGAGACCGCGGCGCTGCTGAATGCCGGTGAGGACGCGCTGCTCAGCCATGAGTCAGCCGCGGCGGTGTGGGGGCTCACCCCCAGCCCTGCCGTCGTGGCGATCACGATGATCGGGCGCAAGGCCCGCAGCCGGCCGGGCGTGCGGGTCCATGAGGTCGGCGCCCTCGATATTCGTGACGTCCAGGTCCACCAGGGGTTTCCGGTGACGTCACCGGCGCGGACGTTGATCGATTGCGCGGGCCGTGGCCCGGTGGACCGGTTGCTCAACGAGGCGCGCGTGTTGAGGCTGGTCAGCGACGCGGCGATCACGGCGGCGATGGCGCGCTGCCCCGGTCGCAAGGGGATCGCCGCGTTGCGCGCGTTGCTCGGCGACCGTTACGAGCAGGGCTACAGCCGCTCGGGGGCCGAGCGGCGGCTGAGGCGGCTGGTCCGGGCGGCCGAGCTCCAACCGCCCGCGTTTAACGCGTACGTCCTGGGGTTTGAGGTCGACGCCGTGTGGGCGGCGGAGAAGCTGATCGTCGAGGTCGACGGGTACGGCGCTCACGGTCACCGGGCGGCTTTTGAGCGCGACCGCGCCAAGGACCAGGCGCTGATCGCGGCCGGGTACGTCGTGGTCAGGTTCACGTGGAATCAGCTGACGCAGCGCCCCTTCATGGTCGTGGCCCGCGTCGCCGGCGCACTCGCGAAGCGGGCGTGAACACGCGCGCACAACCACTGCAGTCGGGCGGTGCTGGCATGCTTGTCGCTCATGCAGTACTGGCACGCCGTGCTCTCGTTTCTGGTGGCGACGGCGGTCGCCGCGGCACTGACGCCGCTGGCGGCCCGCTTGGCGCGGAGCGTCGGCGCCGTGGATCGGCCCCGGGACCGCGGGCTCTCCCAGCGCGAGACCCCCCTGCTGGGCGGCCTGGCGATCCTGGCGGCGGTGCTGGTGGCCGCGTGGTTCTGGCTGCCGCCCAAGATCTTCCTGCCCCACGTCCCGCACACCCCGCCGGGACCGGGCGGGGTTGTGCACATGTGGACGGTGATCGCGGGCGCGTGCATCATCACCTTCGTGGGGGCCATCGACGACGTCTGGGACCTTCCGCCGGCCGCGAAGCTCCTCGGCCAGGTCGCTGCGGCGGTGCTGGTGGTGGAGGGGGGGGCCGTGGTGACCAGCGTGACGCTGCCGTTCGTGGGATCGCTGCAGTTCCCCAACGCCGGCGGCGTGCTCACGGTTATCTGGCTGGTCGGACTGATGAACGTGGTCAACTTCTCCGACGGCGTGGACGGGCTGGCCGCCGGGCTGTGCACGATCGACGGCGTCGCCTTCGCGATCATCGCCTTCGACCTGCATGTCAACGGGGCGCCGATTCTCGCCGCGATCACGGCCGGGGCCGCACTGGGCTTCCTCTTTCACAACTTCTATCCGGCCTCGGTGTTCATGGGCGACGCCGGCGCGAACCTGCTCGGCTACCTGCTCGGGGTCACCGCCGTGGTCGCCTCACTGAAGACCAACGCTGTGGTGGCCCTGATCGTGCCCCTGGTCATCCTCGTCATCCCGTTCCTGGACACCGGCTTCGTCATCGCCAAGCGGCTGAAGTACCGCCGCAAGCCGTGGTCGGCGGATGCCAACCATTTCCACCACCGGATGGCGCGGATCGGGTTCTCCCAGCGCAAGACCGTGGTCTACCTCTACGCGTGGACGTTCCTCATGGCCGGCCTGGCCGTGGCACTGCGCATCGTGTCCCATCACCATCGCAACCAGACCGCCTGGATCGCCGGGCTCCTGGTTCTGGCGGTGATCTGCGCCGCCGCCAGCGTCTACCTCGTCTACGTGCTCGAGATCTTCAAGTTCAAGGGCCTGCGCACGATCGAGCTGCGGCGCGTCGATCCTGACGCCACCGAGCACCAGATCGACGACCAGGTGGCAAAGGACATCGAGACCGGCGAGTTTGAAAGGGTGAAGTAGGTGGATAGAGCCAACCTCCATGACCGCACCTCGTTCATCACCGCGGACGGCTCGTCGATCCGCGAGCTGGCTCACCCGTCGTGGACCGCCGCACGCCGGCAGAGCCTGGCCGAGGCCTCGGTGGAGGCCGGCGGAGAGACGGCGGAGCACTACCACCCGCGCACCGAGGAGCTGTACTACTTCGTCGCCGGGGAGGGACGGATGCGCCTGGACGTGGACGAGGCGGCGGTCGCGGCCGGCGACTGCGTGGTGATCCCGCCGGGGATGCCGCACAAGCTGTGGAACACGGGGAGCGTGCCGCTCGTCCTGCTGTGCTGCTGCGCCCCCGCGTATTCCGATGACGACACCGTCATGACCGGCGGGTAGACGGCTGCTGAGCGGACTCACACGAGTCGAGCGCGTCGGTCTCGCCGTCGTCGGCGTCCTGGTGGTGCTCGCGGGCGTCTCTCGCTACGTCTCGGGGATCGGCTCCGTGACGGCGTTCGTGGTCGCGGGCGTCGCGCTGGCCGGCGTGGCGTGGATCGTGTCGTTCGCCACCGAGCAGGTGGGCGAGCGGTTTGGCGCCGCCGCCACCGGGCTGATGCAGTCGACGCTGGGCAACCTGCCCGAGTTCTTCGTCGTGGTGTTCGCGCTCAACGCCGGTCAGCAGGTGGTGGCGGAGACGGCGATCCTCGGCTCCATCCTCGTCAACGCGCTGCTCGTGCTCGGGCTGGTGATCATCGTCGGGTCGCTGCGCTCCGAGGACCACATCATGCGCTTCAACGCGCGGCTGCCCAACGACACCGCGACGTTGCTGCTAGTCGCGAGCTTCATCATCCTGCTCGTCGGGCTGGCCAACTCCTCGCACGACTCCGCCAGCCACCACATCCAGACGATCAGCATCGTGAGCGCAGCCGCCATCCTCGTGGCGTACGGCGTGTGGGTGCACCAGTACCTCACCACCGCGCCGCCGGGCCGGGCCGCGCTCGAGAAGCCGCGCATTCCCACCGGGGTGAGCATCGCGATGCTCGCGCTCTCGGGCCTGGCGGCAGCGTTCGTCTCGGACTGGTTCGTGCACGCGCTGGAGCCGACCATCCACACGCTGGGGATCTCGCGCTCCTTCGCCGGACTGGTGATCGTCGCCACCGCCGGTAATGCTGTGGAGCACGCCGTCGGGGTGGTGCTCGCCGCCAAGGGCCAGAACGAGCTGGCGATCTCTGTGGTCAAGAACTCGGTGGCCCAGATCGCCGCGTTCCTGTACCCGCTGTTGGTGCTGGTCTCGCTGCTGACGGCGACATCGCTGACATTCGCGCTGCCCCCGGTCTACACCGGAGCGCTGCTGGGAACGGCTGTACTCATCTGGCAGATCACCGGCGACGGGGAGGCCACGCCCTTCGAGGGCGCGGCCCTTATGGCGGCGTTCGTGATCCTCGCCACGGTGGCTTGGTTCGAGACGTGACCCACCGGTTCGCATCCGGTTAAGGACCGGCGGACGACCAAGGCGCGGCTGATACGTTCGCGCGCGTCATGGAGGCGTGCGCCGCTGCGCGGCTGTTTCGGTGGTCGGTGAGGCTCGCCGGCGTGGCCGTGGCGCTGGCGCTGCTCGCCGCCACGGCTCGCGCCGACCCGATCGCATGGGATGCCCCGGTCCAGATCGACCCCGGCAGCGCGGCGCCGCTGAGCGCGATCGCGTGCCCGAGCGCTCAGCTGTGCCTGGCGGTCGACGGCAGCGGCGATCTCGTCAGTTCGTCGAACCCCACCGGCGGCGCGGCGACCTGGACGATCGCCGACATCGACGGCACCAGCCTCGGACTCGACGGCCTGACCGCGATCTCGTGTCCGACGAGCTCGTTCTGCGCCGCCGTGGACCTGATGGGCAACGTGCTGACCACCACCACGCCGGCCGCGGCCACGGCCCGGTGGTCGGTGGCGAGCATCACGGCGAATCCGCTGAGCGGGATCTCGTGCCCGTCGACGTCGCTGTGCGTGGCCACCGACCAGTCCGGCAACGTCTGGACCTCCACCAACCCGCTGGGCGGCGCGGCCACCTGGTCAAGTGCCGCGGTCGACACCACCAACACGCTCACCGGCGTGTCGTGTCCGTCGGCGGCGTTGTGCGTGGCGGTCGACGGTGGCGGCTCGGTGCTGAACTCCACCAACCCCACCGGCGGCGCCGGCGCCTGGGCGAGCGCGGCGGTCGATGCGCAGGCATCGCTCAACGGCGTCTCCTGCGCGTCGGCAGTCCTGTGCGTGGCCGTGGACGACAGCGGCAACGTGGTCGTCTCCACCACCCCGGGAGCGGCCCCGAGCTCGGGCTGGACGCCGGCCGCCGCCGACACCGCCGCGGGGCTGGACTCGGTGTCGTGTCCGTCCACGACGCTGTGCGTTGCCGGTGACGACGCCGGCAACGTGGTGTTCTCCAGCCGCCCGGCCGGCGGGGCCGCGGCTTGGACCGTGACCGCGCGCTCGGCGGCCTCGCCGCTGGTGGCGCTGTCGTGCCCGTCGGTGGCGTTCTGCGCCGGGGCGGACGTCGGCGGCGACATCCTCACATCTGCCGGCCCGACCGGGCCGGCCGCCGCGTGGGCCTCGACCGCGCTGCAGAATGGCATCGGCACCGCCTTGGACGCGATCGCGTGCCCCGCGGGGGGCCAGTGCTATGCCGTGGACGCCAACGGCAACCTCCTCGCCTCCACCGCGCCCGGCATCGGGCAGTCCGGCTGGGCGGCCGCGACAATCGACTCCGGCAACGGACTCAGCGCGATCGCCTGCCCCTCCACGAAGCTGTGCGTGGCCGTGGACTCGGCCGGGAACGTCCTCCACTCCACCGACCCCGGAGGCGGCGCCGGCGCGTGGCACTCGGCCTCGGTCGACTCCGACAGCTCGCTGCTGGCGGTGGCCTGCCCGTCGACCACACTCTGCGTCGCCACCGACTCGACCGGCGGCGTGCTCACGTCCACCAATCCCACCGGCGGCGCCTCGGCGTGGACGTCGGCCGACGTCGCCAACGAGGACGCGCTGCCCGGGGTGTCGTGCCCGACGAAAACGCTGTGCGTGGTCGCCGACGCGAGCGGGACGGCGCTGCGCTCGACCGACCCGACGGGCGGAGCGGCGGCGTGGACGGAGGGCAACGTGGACAGCGCGCCGCTGGATGCGGTGTCGTGCCCGTCGACGATCCTGTGCGTCGCCGTAGACAGCAATGGCGCCATCGTCACCTCCACCAACCCGGCCAAGGGCGCGTGGGGCTCGCCGGTGTCGGTCGACGCACCCGACGGGGCGCCCAACGTCATCAACACCGTGACGTGCCCATCGGCATCGCTGTGCGTGGCCGGGGACGCGTCGGGCAACGTGCTGGCGAGCACGACGCCGACCGGCGGGGCGGGGGCGTGGAGCCTGAGCGACGTCGACGGCTGGCCGATCACCGGGATCGCCTGTCCACCGCAGAACACCTGCGCCGCCGTGGACGGCTGGGGCGGTGTGCTGCTCGGCGCCTCCTCGGCCTCGACCGCCCCCGTCGGGCCGGGACCGCCAGTGCGCAACACGCTCACCGGGCGGCTGGTGATCGTGGGCCGCGTCAGGGTCGTGGGCGGCACGAAGCTGCGGGTCCGCGTGGCCTGCCGGGGTCCCGTGAACGTGGACTGCACCGGACGCCTCACCCTCCTGACCCGGACGGGCAAGGGACGTCACCGGCGCAAGGTGGGGGTGGGCGGCCTGGCCATCAAGCTGCACGGCGGCCGCACCAAGATCATCACCAAGGGCATGGACGCGCGCGGCCGGCGGCTGCTCATGGGCGCCCACACCCTGCGCGTACGCATGGCGATCACGCAGGGCAAGCGCAGCGTCCTCAACCGCCAGTACAGACTGCGCCAGCCGGTCGCGCGCCACAAGAAACGCCGGGCGTAGAGGACCCGCGAGGGCGGCGCGCCTCAACCCCTGGCGTCGGCCTGCCGATGCTGCTATCCTGACGTTTACGTAAGAATTCGGTTGAAGGCAGGTACGCAGTTGTCAGTGCTCAACGCTCCCCAGGCCGGCCGGTCGTCGACGGCACGGCGCCGGGTCGGTGTTCACGCCGACCACGACTCCTACAAGTGGTGGGCGCTGTCCTGCACGAGCCTGGGAATGCTGCTGGCCACGATCAACTCCGGCACGCTGATCATCGCCCTGCCCGACCTCGAGCGCAGCCTGCACACCAGCCTGCTCGAGCTCGTCTGGGTGATTCTCGTCTACATGATCGCCTCCACCGTCCTGGTGCTCAGCGCGGGGCGGCTCTCGGACCAGTTCGGGCGCAAGAAGGCTTACGTGATGGGGTTCGTGGTGTTCGCGCTGGCCTCGCTGGGCGCCGGGTTTGCCGCCAACGGCACCCAGCTCATCCTGTGGCGGATCGTCCAGGGCACCGGAGGGGCGTTTCTGTTCGCCAACGCGGCGGCGATCGTCACCGATGCCTTTCCCCGGGAGCAGTTGGGGCTGGCGATGGGCACCAACACGATGGTCGCCGCCGTGGGACTGGTCATCGGCCCTGTGCTGGGCGGCGCGCTGGTCGCGATCTCGTGGCACTGGGTGTTCTGGTTCAACGTGCCGTTCGGCCTCGCGGGGTGCATCTGGGGCGCCTATGTCCTGCACGAGGTCACCGGCCGCAGCGAGGACCGCTCCTTTGACTGGCTGGGGACGCTGACCTTCACCATCGGCCTGACCGGGCTGGTCTATGGCATCTCCAAGGGCGGCATCGAGGGGTGGACCTCGCCGCTGACGATCCCGGCGCTCATTCTGGCCGCCGTGCTGTTGCCGACCTTTGTGCTCATCGAGCATCTATCCAAGGCGCCGATGCTCGACCTCTCCATATTCCGCAACCGCCTGTTCTCGACGGCGTCGGGGGCCGCGTTTGCCAACGGACTGTCCCGCTTCGCGCTCATGTTCCTGTTCGTGTTCTATTTCCAGGGCGTGCAGGGCAACTCCCCGATCCTGGCCGGCGTCAAGCTGGCGCCTCTGGCCCTGGGCATGCTCGTCTCCTCGCCCGCGGCCGGGATGTGGGCGGACCGACGTGGCTCGCGGACGCTGGCGGTGCTGGGCATGCTCGTCACCGCGCTCGGCCTGGCGCTGATGACGACGCTGCAGCGCGACACCGGCTACGTGTGGCCGGGGATCTACATGTTCATCGTCGGCATCGGCTCAGGCATGTTCAACTCGCCCAACACCGCCGCCATGATGGGCACCGTGGCGCCCCACCGCCGCGGCATCGCCGCCGGGGCCCGGGTGCTGGTGCAGAACACCGGGGCGGTCATCTCGATCGCGTTCGTGCTGGCGGTCGTCACCTCGGCCGTTCCCAAGCAGGTGCTGTTCAGCGTGTTCTCGGGTCTGGCCGACCACATCTCGACCGAGCAGCTCTCGCCCTTCATCTCCAACATGCACACGGCGCTCTGGTGCCTGTGCGCGGTGTCGCTGGTGGGGGCGGCGATCTCGGCGGCGCGGCCCAAGGACGTCATCGCCCCCGCGCCCGAGAGGCCTCGCGAGACCGAGGCGGCGCTGACGTGAGTGCCACCGCCGCCCGCTCGCTGCGGATCGGGGAGGTGGCCGAGCTCACCGGCACCACTCCGCGCACGATCCGCTACTACGAGGAGATCGGGCTGCTGGACCGGGCGCCGGAGCGCGCCCAGGGTAAGCACCGCGTGTACACACAGGCCGACGTCGACCGCGTGCGGGAGATCATCCGGCTGCGCGACCTGCTCGGCCTCTCGCTCGAGCAGCTCTCCCAGCTCCTGGAGGCCGAGAGCGCGCGCGCGCACCTACGCGACGAGCTGGCCCAGACCGAGGACCCCCAGCAGCGCAAGCGGATCCTGGAGGAGCTGCTCACCCATATCTCCAGCCAGCTCGATCTGGTCAGGACCCGCCTCGCCGAGCTCACCGACCTCGCCGCCGAGCTCGGCGACAAGCAGCGGAGGGTCAAGCAGAAGATCCGCGAGATCGACGCTCGGTGAGCCAGATGGGCACCGTGCGTCGGACCGGCGTCGATCGCCGGGCGATGGCCATGCTGTCGGCCGGGCACCTGTTCACCGACGTCGGCCAGGGCGCGATCCCGGCGCTGCTGCCATTTCTCATCGTTCGCGACCACCTGAGCTATGCCGGCGCCTCGGCGCTGATCCTGGCCGCGACGATCGCCAGCTCCGTCATCCAGCCGCTGTTCGGCCACCTGTCAGACCGCCGCTCGCTGCCCTGGCTGATGCCGGCCGGCCCCGTCCTTGGCGGCTTCGGCGTGGCCATGGCCGCCATCGCTCCCAGCTACGCGCTCACCTTCGCCGCCGTGGTCGTCAGCGGGATCGGCGTCGCCGCCTTTCACCCTGAGGGGTCGCGCTTTGCCAACTACGTCTCGGGGGCGCGGCGCTCCAGCGGCATGAGCCTCTTCAGCGTCGGCGGCAATGTCGGCTTCGCGCTGGGCCCGGCGCTCATCACGCCGCTGGTGCTCGTCTTCGGCCTGTCGGGGACGCTACTCGTGATCCTCCCCACGTCGCTGATGGGGCTCGTCCTTGCTCGCGAGCTGCCTCGGCTCAAGACCTTCCGCGTCGATCTCACACGCGCCCGCGCCACCACCACCGGTCACGACGAGTGGCGGCCGTTCACGCTGCTGGCCGTCGTCATCGCGCTGCGGTCCTTCGTGTATTTCGGCTTTGTGACGTTCATCCCGCTGTACTTCATCCACGTCCTGCACACGGGCAGGGGCGTCGGCGGCGCCGCGCTCACGGTGATGCTGGTAGGGGGCGCGATCGGCACGCTGGTAGGCGGGCGGCTGGCCGACCGCTTCGGACGCCGGTCGGTGCTGATCGGCTCGATGGCCGTGCTGCCGTTTCTCACCGTGGGGTTCCTGCTATCGCCCCCGGCGCCGGCGATGGCATTCGCCGCGGTGGCGGGCGCCGCGACGATCGCCACGTTCGCGGTCACGATCGTCATGGGCCAGGAGTTCCTGCCCGGCCGGATCGGGGTCGCCTCCGGCGTCACCATCGGGCTGTCGGTCGGCATGGGCGGGGTTGCCGCGCCGCTGCTGGGCATCCTCGCCGATGCCCACGGGCTGCGCTCGGTGTTCGAGTTGCTCGTCGTCTTCCCGGTCGGCGCGCTGCTGCTGTCATTGGCGCTGCCGGTCCGTGGCGACGCCGATTCCGGGCTGGTCAGGGTGCCCGCCCGGCCGAAAACGCGCGCCGACGCCAAGCCACCAAAGACAACACCAACGAGGACGCGCGTAACCGCCGCCGAATGACGCTGTAGATTCAGGTTGAACGTCGGCCTGAGGTCCGCACCGTCAGGTCCCGCAGCGCCCTCATGACTGCGCCGACGCCCCCCTACATGTCATTCGCTCGCCAACGCACCGCACGCTGCACCCCTGCACTTCGAGCGCCACGCCATCGCGCACCACTCGTTCGCCTGGGTCCCGCTGGGCCTGGGCGACGAGGCCATCGTCGAGCTCGACAGCTTCTCGCTGGAGGGCCGGGCGATCCGGAAGGCAAGGTCATCGCTGCCGGCAACCCGTTGGAGAGCCTCTCCCGTTTCGACGCCAAGTTCCTCCCGCGCCCCGAACCCCGGTATCTCGTGTACCAGCGGGCGCTCGGACTGCCGTGCGCGAGCCTCGCGGCGATGTGGGCGGAGGGCCAATTACCCAAGCCGGAACTGCCGTGTGTAGCTTCCTCTCCCGGAGCGCGCTTGATGGCTCGGGCACGCTAACCTCCTTCTAACCAAAGGCGGCTCTCCACTACCCTCCTGGGAGTGGCGCGCTGCCCGCTCCGGCGCTGAAATGCAGGCGATGCCTGTGAGTGCCGCGCCGGTACCCTACGCGCCCCTCAACCCAGTACCGCCAGCTTGCGACGCAGCTTCAGTAGGCCCAATGCAAAAAAGCCCCCGTTCGCCCCTGACGGGCAAAGACGTGGCCGGAGCGGGAATGTTCCTGCTGTCAGCGAATCTTCTGTTCGCGGCGGTGGGCGCGGGTATTGGTGCGCTATTCGGCGCGGCCCTGGCGCTGGCAGGCAGCCTGAGCGCCGTCCTACGCGCCCTCACCCAGTACGCTTGGAAGCTCAGAGCATGAAAGCCGTCGCCCTCCGCGTGCCGGGCGATTTGCTTCGATTTGCGCGCGCGCTGCGCTCTGGATCATCGGCTTCCTGATCGGCTTCCTGGTGGGGATCTACCTTGTCATTAGGCGCTTCCGCGGTTACTGAGCGGCCACCCCTGAGCGTGCTCGCGTACTTCGACGTCATCGTGCTGGTGGTCGCGGCGCCGATCATGCTCCTCATCGGCGTGCCCGCCTCCGGCTACGCCATCGGCGCCGGCGCCTGGATCGCGCTGCGCGCCGCCAACGTGGGCGTCGACCGCGTCACCGCGAGCATGGACGCTCAGCGCCAGATCGGCCTGCGGCTGGGCTTCATGCTCGGCCGGCTCTTCGCTCTGGCCATCGCGGTGATCATCGCCCGCAACGCCTACGGCAAGAACGCCGGCGTCACCTGCCTGGCCGTGATCGTCTTCGCCTACACCATGTCGCTCGCCATCTCGGCCATGACCCGCACGAGGCCCCGATGACCACCACCCGCAAGCTCCTCTGGGCCATCACCGGCTTCTACGTGGCCGGGATTGTCGTCCTGATCATCCTCTTCGGCTTCGGCCACCAGAACCACGAGTTCCAGGTCCAGAACGAGTTCAAGCTCGACAATTGGCTCCACCTCGGCGTCTTCAGCATCAACCGCGCGGTTCTCTACCTGATCCTCGCCACGATCCTCACCGTGGTGACGATGGTGTGGATCGCCAACCGGATGCACCGGCGGCCCAACAAGGTCCAGACCGCCGTCGAGGTGCTCTTCTCGCTCATGCGCGACAACATCACCCGCGGGAACATGCCCGATTCGATGGCGGCGAAGTGGTTTCCGTTCCTCGGCGCGCTGTTTCTCTTCATCTGGTTCAACAACCTGATCGGGTACATCCCGCTGCCGACCAACTCAGGCCAGGAAGTCGTCATCTTCGGCGCTCACATTCCGGCCTTCGCGCTCTACGCCGCCACCGCCAACATCTCGGTGCCGCTCATCCTCGCCCTGGTTGTGTTCATCGCCTTCAACTGGGTGGGCATCCGGGCCCAGGGCCCGATCGGCTATCTCAAGAGCCTGATCCCGGGCGGCGTCACCGGGCCGATCCTGCTGCTGATCTTCCCGCTGGAGGTCATCTCCACGTTCATGCGGCTGCTCTCGCTGACCATCCGACTCTTCGCCAACATCCTGGCCGGCCACCTGATCATCCTGTTCATGGCCGGCGGACTCGCGGTGCTGCTCGGGTTGTCGTTCCTCGGCTGGTTCACCCTGCCGTTTGCGATCCTGCTCTACCTGTTCGAGTTGGGCCTGGTGGCGACGCTGCAGGCCTTCATCTTCGCGACCCTCGCCGCCATCTACATCAGCGGCTCGGTAACTCATCACTAAAACAAAAGGAGCTGACCTCACAGTGCTAGCGCTTACACACCTCCTCTCGTTCGGCGCCGTCAGCGCCGGACTCGGCATCGGGATCGGAGGCGGACTGGGTGCCGTCGGTGCCGGCGTCGGCATCGGGATCATCTTCGGCAAGGTCATCGAGGCGGTGACCCGCCAGCCGGAGATGCGTGACGAGATCACCCAGATCCAGTGGCTCGGCTTCGCCCTGACCGAGGCGACTTTCTTCTACGGGCTCGTCGCCGGCCTGCTCTCCTGGGTGCTGAAGTAGCGATGCCCGCCCCGGTCACCGCCGCCTCCGGCGGCTCGTTCCTCATCACGCCCAACGTCGGGCTGATGATCTGGACGCTGCTGCTGTTCGGCTTCTCCATGTTGATTCTGTGGAAGCTCGCCTTCCCGCGCATCTCCGCGGCGCTGGACAAGCGCCAGCACGCGATCGAGGAGTCGATCGATCACGCCGAGCGCATGCGCAACCAGGCCGACGAGATCCTGGACGAGTACCGGGAGCGCCTCAAGGAGGCCCGTGGGCAGGCCGACGAGATCGTCTCGCGCGCGCGCCGTACGGGGGAGTCCCACGAGCGTCAGTCCGAGGAGGACGCCAAGGCCAAGCGCGAGCAGCTGCTGGAGCAGACGCGCCGCGACATCGAGACCGAGACCCGCCGGGCGATCCAGGAGATCCGCCGCGAGGTCGCCGACCTCACCGTGATGGCCACCGAGAAGGTGACGCGCAAGACGCTGACCGGCGAGGATCAGCGCCGGCTCGTGGAGGACGCCCTGTCGGAGCTGGACTTCAGCGCCCTGGCCTCCGAGGCGGAGAGAAACTAGCGACCGATGGAAGAGATCGCCCAGGTCTACGCGCGCGCCCTGTTCGAGGTCGCCTCCGAGCAGGACGAGCTCGATCAGGTCCACGACGAGCTCGGCGCGTTCGCCGACGCGATGAACGCCAACCGGGAGCTGATGACGTTCTTCTTCTCGCCCTACTTCTCCGTCACCGACAAGAAGGACGGCCTGGCCCGCGCGGTCACAGGCGCCAGCCCGGCGTTCACCAACTTCCTGCAGGCGCTGATCGAGCGCCATCGCATGCCGGCGATCTTCCGCATTCGCACCGAGTTCAACGGCCTGTGGGACGAGGCGCGCAAGCTGCTGCCGGTCCACATCACGAGCGCGATCGCGCTGGATGACGGCGAGGTCAAGAGCCTGGGCGAGCGGATCGGCCGGGAGGTCGACCGCCAGGTGGAAGTGTCCACCGATGTCGACCCCGACATCCTAGGTGGGGTAGTGCTGAGAGTGGGCAACGTGATCCTCGACGCCTCGATCAGGAACCGACTGGAACAACTTCGAAAGCAAGTGGCGCAGGCGTAGGGCCACGCCTGTGAAGGGAGCGACCTAAGAGATGCAGATCAAACCCGATGAGATCACCTCGATCCTCAAGAGCCGGATCGAGGGCCTCGACACCTCCGAGGCCGAGCTGACCGAGGTCGGGACCGTGCTGTCGGTCGCCGACGGTATCTGCCGCGTCCACGGCCTCGAGAACTGCATGAGCTTCGAGATGCTCGAGCTGCCCCACGACGTCACCGCGCTGGCGCTCAACCTCGAGTCAGACAACGTCGGCGCCGTCCTGTTCGGCGAGTGGGAGAAGATCTCGGAGGGCGACACGGTCAAGCGCACCGGGCGCCTGCTCGACATCCCCGTCGGCGAGGGCCTGCTGGGACGGATCGTGGACCCGCTGGGCAACCCGCTGGACGGCAAGGGCGACCTCGAGACCGAGGGGACCCGGCCGGCCGAGCACAAGGCCCCTGGCGTGGTCCAGCGCCAGCCGGTGAAGGAGCCGATGCTGACCGGCCTGAAGGCGATCGACTCGATGATCCCGATCGGACGCGGTCAGCGCGAGCTGATCATCGGCGACCGGCAGACCGGCAAGACGTCGATCGCCATCGACACGATCATCAACAACAAGGACCGCGACCTCATCTGCGTCTACGTCGCGATCGGGCAGCGCAAGGCCACCGTCGTCCAGCTCGCCAGCGTGCTGGAGGAGGCGGGGGCGCTCGACAACACGATCATCGTCATGGCCGCCGCCGACGAGGCGGCGCCGATCAAGTTCCTGGCCCCCTACGCCGGCTGCGCCATGGCCGAGCACTTCCTCTACAACGGCAAGGCCGCGTTGACCGTCTACGACGACCTCACCAAGCACGCCTACGCGTACCGCCAGATGTCGCTGCTGCTGCGCCGCCCGCCGGGACGCGAGGCTTACCCAGGCGACGTGTTCTACCTGCACAGCCGCCTGCTGGAGCGCGCGGTCAAGCTCAACGACGACCTCGGCGGTGGCTCGCTCACCTCGCTGCCGATCATCGAGACCCAGGCCGGGGACGTGTCGGCCTACATCCCGACCAACGTCATCTCCATCACCGACGGGCAGATCTTTCTGGAGCCCAAGCTGTTCTACTCCGGCGTCCGGCCGGCGATCAACGTCGGAATCTCGGTGTCCCGGGTGGGCGGCAACGCGCAGATCGGCCCGATGCGCAAGGTCGCCGGTACGTTGAAGCTCGAGCTCTCGCAGTACCGGGACCTCGAGGCCTTCTCCCAGTTCGGCTCAGAGCTCGATCCCGACACGCAGCGCACGCTGGCCCGCGGTGAGCGGCTGGTCAAGACGCTCAACCAGTCCGAGCGCAACCCGATACCGGTCGAGATCCAGGTGGCCCAGATCTACGCCGCCACCAACGGCTATGTGGACCGCATCCTCGCCGACAAGGTTGAGAAGTTCCTCTCAGGGCTGAGCGACTCGCTGCGCGGCAACGAGCCCGAGCTGCTCAAGAAGATCGCGGGCGGCGATTGGTCCGACGAGACCAAGAGCGCCCTCGACGACGCCGTCAACACCTACGCCGAGGACTTCGGCTACGACCTCGACGAGGAGGGCCACCCGGTCGAGGATTCAGACGCTCCCGAGCCGCGCCGCCGCTCGGAGGCGAGCGAGGAGCAGGAGTCCGAGGAGCAGGAGTCCGACGAGCGCGAGGGAGAGCCGGCACCGGCGTAGCCCATGGCAACCTCGCAGCGAGACGTTCGCAACCGCATTGCGGCGGTCAAGAACATCCAGAAGATCACCCGGGCGATGGAGATGGTCGCCGCCGCCCGGCTTCGGCGGGCCGAGCAGCGCATCGAGGTGCTGCGGCCCTACGCGGATGCGATCCGGCGGATGACCCGCCAGGCGGCCGAGGCCGCCGGCGACGTCCCACGCCTGCCCATCCTTTCCGAGCACGAGAACGTCAACACAGTCGGCCTGCTGGTGGTGGCCGGGGACCGCGGGCTGGCCGGCGCGTTCAACTCCAACGCCGTGCGCGCCGGCGTCGCCGCCGGACGCGAGCACAGCGCTGAAGGACGCCACGTCAAGTACTACGCCTCAGGCCGCCGTCCGGCGTCGTCGTTGACCTTCCGCGGCCTCGAGGTCGCCGAGAGCTTCACCGGCTTCACCGACCGCCCCGCCTACAGCGACGCGCGGCGGATCGCCGAGCGGGCGATGGCCGGCTACATCGACGGCGAGGTCGACCAGGTGGAGATCTTCTACAACGGCTACATCTCGCCGCTCTCGCAGGTGATCCGGCGCGAGACGCTGCTGCCGTTGCAGCGGGCCACCGTTCTGGACGAGGACGCCGGCGAGGAGTCCGAGGAGGGCAATCGGGACAAGGGCCCGCGCGCGCTCGTGGAGTACGAGCCCGACCCGGAGGAGATCCTCAAGCGGCTGGTGCCCGACTACGTCGAGATCTCGATCTACCGGGCGTTGCTGGAGTCGACCGCGTCAGAGCACGGAGCCCGCATGACCGCGATGCGCAACGCGTCGGAGAACGCGTCGACGCTCATCGATGACTACACCTTGGAGATGAACCGGGCCCGCCAGGCCGAGATCACACAGGAGATCATGGAGGTCGTGGCCGGCGCAGAAGGCCTCGGATAAGGAGAACAACGCATGTCTGCCACCCAGGAAACCGAAACCACCAGCGGCACCGAGCAGCAGAATGTCGGACGGATCGAGGAGATCCAGGGCGTCGTGATCGAGGCCGTGTTCCCGAACAAGCTGCCCGAGATCAACCACGCCATCAAGGTGCGCCGTCCTGAGGCCGCGCGCGCCGAGGAGGACGAGGACATCGCCGCCCAGAATGACCCGTACCTCGTGTGCGAGGTCCAGCAGCACCTCGGCGACGAGCGCGTCCGCGCGGTCGCCATGGACAGTACCGACGGACTGTCGCGCGGCACCGAGGTGATCGACACCGGCGCGCCGATCACGGTCCCCGTCGGCCGCGACACGCTGGGGCGGATCTTCAACCTGCTGGGCGAGCCCATCGACCTCGGCGACGACATGCCCGAGGGCATCGAGCGCTGGCCGATCCATCGCGACGCCCCGACGGTGGAGGACCTCACCCCGACGACCGAGATGTTCGAGACCGGGATCAAGGTCGTCGACCTGCTGGCGCCCTACGCCAAGGGCGGCAAGGTAGGGCTGTTCGGCGGCGCCGGCGTGGGCAAGACCGTGATCATCCAGGAGCTCATCCACAACCTGGCCCAGGAGCACGGCGGTCTGTCGGCGTTCTGTGGCGTGGGGGAGCGCAGCCGCGAGGGCAACGACCTGTGGCTCGAGATGAAGGAGTCCGGCGTGCTCGACAAGACGATGCTCGTCTTCGGGCAGATGAATGAGCCGCCCGGCGCCCGCATGCGCGTGGCCCTCTCGGGGCTGACGATGGCCGAGTACTTCCGCGACAAGGAGAAGCAGGACGTCCTCCTGTTCATCGACAACATCTTCCGCTTCGTTCAGGCGGGCTCCGAGGTCTCGGCGCTCCTGGGCCGCATGCCGTCCCAGGTGGGCTACCAGCCCACGCTGGAGTCCGAGATGGGCCAGCTGCAAGAGCGCATCACGTCCACCCGCAACGGCTCGGTCACCTCGATCCAGGCCATCTACGTCCCGGCCGACGACCTCACCGACCCGGCGCCGGCGTCCGCCTTCGCCCATCTCAACGCCACCACGACGTTGAGCCGGTCGATCTCCGAGAAGGGCATCTACCCGGCGGTCGACCCGCTCGACTCCACGTCGACGATCCTCAAGCCCGAGATCCTCGGCGAGGAGCACTTCAACGTGGCCAACCGGGTCAAGGAGGTGCTCCAGCGCTACAAGGAGCTCCAGGACATCATCGCCATCCTCGGCATCGACGAGCTGTCCGATGAGGACAAGGTGACGGTGCAGCGGGCGCGCAAGATCGAGCGCTTCCTGTCCCAGCCGTTCTTCGTGGCCACTCAGTTCACCGGGATCGACGGCAAGTACGTGCCGATCGCCGAGTCGATCCGCGGCTTCAAGGAGATCCTGGAGGGCAAGCACGACGAGATTCCCGAGCGCGCGTTCTTCATGAAGGGCACCATCGACGAGGTCGTCGCGGAGGCGGGCGGCCAATCGGACTCCGGCGACGCGGACTCCGGCGAGGCGGACTCCGGGGAGGCGGACTCCGGCGAATCCGAGGAGGCGCAGGATTCAGCCGAGTCCGAGTCCGAGTCTGAGTCCGAGTCCGGGTCCGAGGACGAGTCGGGCACCGAGGCCGGCTAGCGCCCGATGGCCGAGCACGAGAAGTTTCCGGTGGAGGTCCTCACGCCCGACGGCAAGGTGTTCGCCGACGACGTGCAGATGATCTCCACTAAGACGACCATCGGCTCGATCGGCGTGCTGGCCCATCACGCGCCGGTGCTGGCGATGCTCGACCCCACGGAGCTGCGCCTGTACCGCTCCGACTCCGATGTGCTCAGGTTCGCGCAGTCCGAGGGTTACCTCCAGGTGGCCGACAATCGCGCGCTGCTGCTCGTGGAGGAGGCCCACGAGCCCGACTCGCTGGACGCGGCGGAGCTGCGCGATCGCCTGCAGCAGGCCGAGCGCGAGCTCGACGACTCGGGCGAGGACTCCGAGAGGCGACGGGTGGCCGAGCGCGACAAGCGCCGCTGGGAGGCGTTCCTGAGGATCGCCGAGGGCGGCTAATCGCCCGCCGGCCGTGGCCTTAGGTCACCGTCAGCTGAATCGCCTACCCTCCGCCGTTCATGGTTGACGAGCTGGTAGTGGCCGAGCGGCTGATCGCTTATGAGACCTCGCGCCCGGATGCGCTGGTCGCCGCCGCGGGATTTGTCAAGGGCTGGTTGGAATCCCGCGACATCGAGGTGCGCGACCACGATCACAACGGGGTCCCGGTGCTGATGGCCGACGTCGGCGCCATCTCCGAGCAGGCGCCTGCGGTCATCTTCCACGGCCATCTGGACGTCGTGCCCGGGCGCTCGGAGCAGTTCGAGCCCCGCGTGGAGGGCGACCGCCTGATCGGGCGCGGCGCCTACGACATGAAGGGGGGCCTGGCGGCCATGATGTGCGCGCTCAAGGACATCGCCGCCCAGGACGGCGTCCGGGTGCGGTTCGTGTGCGTGCCCGACGAGGAGTCCGAGGAGATCGACGAGCGCTCCACCGACGCGCTCGTCAGCGCCGGGTTGGGCGGGAACTTCGCCATCACCGGCGAACCTACGAACATGCACATCGGCGTCCAGGCCAAGGGGGTTCTGGCGATGCGGATCGTGGTCCACGGGCGCGCCGCCCACAGCTCCACGCCGTGGCTGGGCGACAACGCCGTGCTCAAGGCCGTCGACGTGTTCCGCGCGATCGAGTCCCTGCCCTTCAGCCGGGAGTCCTCGGAGATGTTCGACCGGCCGTCGATCAACCTGGGGCGGATCGCCGGCGGCGACGCCCTCAACAAGGTGCCCGACCGCTGCGAGATGGCCGTCGACGTGCGCTACCTGCCCGGCCAGGACCCCGGCGAGATCCTCTCCCAGGTTCGCGCCATCCCCGACATCGACGTCACGCGGACGTTCATCCACCCGACGGTGGCGGTGTCGCGGAGCAATCCCTACGTGCGGGCGCTGCGCGATGCCGTGTCGGAGGCCATCAGCGGCGAGGTGATGAGCGTGGGGCGCGATGGCGCCTCCGACGCCGCGTCGTTCATCGAGGCCGGGATCCCGGCGGTGGAGTTCGGGCCCCAGGGCGGCGGCCACCACGGCCCTGACGAGTGGGTCTCGGTGTCCTCGCTGCAGCGCTACCGCGGGGCGCTGGCGGACTTCGTGCGCGCCCTTCCCGAGCGCCTGTCGCGGCTTCAGAGCGGCGGCGCGCCGCTGCGCGCGGTCGACGGAGGCGCGGCGTGATCCCGCGCACCCGGTTCGGGATGGCCTGGCGCTTTGTGCTGGCCGGGGTGCTGGTGGTGGCCGCCAGCGCCGGTGCCACCGCGGTGGCGGGCCTGCTCCAGGTCAAGGACGTCGTCACGCTCATCTCCCAGAACCCGGGGATCACCACCAAGCAGATCGTGCTGCCCGCGGCGGGAGCCCCTCAGACGATCCTCCTCATCGGCTCCGACCACCGCGCCGGCGAGCCGTTCCGCAATTCCAACACCGACACGATGCTGCTGGTCCGTCTCAACGCGAAGTCCTCGACGATCAACGTCATGTCGATCCCGCGCGACCTCCAGGTGAACATCCCCGGCTTCGGCATCGACAAGATCAACGCGGCCTACAGCGACGGCGGCTACGGGCTGCTGATCAAGACGATCAAGACCAACGTGTTCCCGAACCTGCGCGTCAACCACATCGTCGATACCAACTTCAGGGGCTTCTCGGACCTCGTGGACGCGATCGGGTGCGTGTACTCCGACGTCGACCGCCGCTATTACAACGCCACGGCGCCGGGCGCCAACAACTACTCGAGCATCGACATCCAGCCCGGCTACCAGAGGCTGTGCGGCGACAACCAGTCGGTCAGCGGCGCGCTGCCGTTCGTCCGCTTCCGCCACCTGGACTCCGACATCGTCCGCGAGGCCCGCCAGCAGGACTTCATCCGCTGGGCCAAGGACCAGTTCAGCATCTCCAAGCTGCTGGCCCAGAAGGACAAGCTGCTGCGGATCTTCGGCAAGCACTCGACGCTGGACAAGGGCCTGCAGTCCGAGGACGGGATCCTCGAACCTGTTCGACCTGGTGCTCAACTCCGACGCCAGCACCATCCATCAGGTGGCGTTCCCGGCCGACCTGCAGCCGTGCACCGCGACCTCGTGCGTCGTCACCAGCAACCAGTCCGCTGAGCAGGCGGCGTTCAAGCGGTTCATGGCGGCCACGCCGAAGGCCGCCACGGCGGCCGCCAACAAGGCCAAGGTGACCCCGGCGTCGCTGAAGGGCCACAAACGCATCGCCAAGATCCCCATGGGTGGCCTGACCGCGGACGTCAGCGACGGGCGCGAGCAGGCGGCAGCGCTGAGAGGCGCCGGGATGCCCGTCTACTACCCGCGGCTCATCAAGGCCGGCAGCAACTACTGCATGAGCGTCACCGGCAACTGCCAGGGCTACCTCGAGCCTCCCGCCGAATACCTGCACTCCTACCCGCGTCAGTACGTCATCCGCGACCCGCAGCACCGACGGCACGCCGCCTACCGGATGACGCTGGTGCTCAACTCCCAGCTGGGCGAGTACTACGGCGTGCAGGGCACCACGTGGACCAACCCCCCGCTGCTGCGCAGCCCCAGCGGCACGCGCGACATCAACGGCAAGAAGCTGCTCCTGTACGCCAACGGCGGGCGCCTGACGACGGTGGCGTGGCGCAACGGCCCGGCCGTGTATTGGATCTCCAATACGCTCACCACCACCATCCCCAACCCGCAGATGGTGGGGATCGCGGCATCCCTGGCGCTCGCGCGGTAATCCCGCGAGCGCCGTCTCACCTACCTCGCTACCCTCGCCTCCTCATGGCTTGCAAGCGCCGCCCCATCGCCGTCATCGGCACCGGCTACGTTGGCCTGGTCACCGCCGCCGGGTTCGCCGAGTTGGGCTCGGAGGTCTTCTGCGTCGACGTCGACGCCGACAAGATCGCGCGCCTGCAGCGCGGCGAGATCCCCATCTACGAGCCGGGGCTGGAGGAATCGGTGGCCCGCAACCGCGAGCGCCTGCACTTCTCCACCGAGCTGGCGCCGGCGCTCGAGCACGCCCGCCTGCTGTTCGTGGCAGTGGGCACCCCGCCCACCTACTCCGGAGACGCCGACCTGTCCGCGGTGCACGCCGTGGTGGCGTCGATGCCGCAGTCAGACGAGCACGCGCTGGTCATGAAGTCCACGGTGCCGGTGGGGACGGGCGCCTCGATCAAGCGCATCTTCGTTGAGCACGGCAAGGAGGGCTTTGCCTACGTCTCATGTCCCGAGTTCCTCAAGGAGGGCTCGGCCCTGGAGGACTTCCTGGGGCCCGACCGCGTCGTCGTCGGCGACGACGGCATCTGGGCCGGCGACGCCGTGGTGGATCTCTACTCGCTGCTGGACGCGCCCGTGGTGCGCACCGACATCGCCTCCGCGGAGATGGTCAAGCTGGCCGCCAACGCGTTCCTGGCCACCAAGATCAGCTTCATCAACGAGATCGCCAACGTGTGCGAGGAGACCGGCGCCGATGTGCAGGAGGTGGCGCGGGGCATGGGCCTGGACCAGCGCATCGGCAAGCACTTCCTCAAGCCCGGGATCGGCTTCGGGGGTTCCTGTTTTCCCAAGGATGTCTCCGCGCTCAAGCAGCTGGCCGGCAACTCCGGCTATCACTTCCAGCTCCTGACCGCGGTCATCGAGGTCAACGAGCTGCAGAAGCGCCGCGTCATCGCCAAGCTCCAGAAGCACCTGGGGTCGCTGGTGGGGCGGCGCGTGGCCCTGCTGGGCCTGGCGTTCAAGGCCAACACCGACGACATGCGCGAGGCGTCCTCGCTGGTGCTCGCCTCGCGGCTGCAGGGCGAGGGGGCCTACGTGCGCGCCTATGACCCGATCGCCGAGGCGGAGGCGCGCAAGCGGATGAGCGGGGTGGGGTTCGCCGACTCGGCGCTCGGCGCCGTGGAGGGCGCCGACGCGGCCATCCTGGTGACCGAGTGGCCGGAGTTCGCCGAGCTGGACTGGCGAGAGGTGAAGGCGCGGATGGCCGGTGACCTGGTGGTCGACGGGCGCAACTTCGCCGACCGCGACGTGGTGACGGCGGCCGGGTTCGTCTACGAGGGGATCGGGCGATGAGCGCGGCGGAACGCCGGAAATGCAGGCGCTGATCCTGGCCGGCGGGGAGGGGACCCGCCTGCGGCCCCTGACCTCCACCGTGCCCAAGCCGGTCGTCCCGCTGGTGGACCGGCCGTTCATCGCCTACATGCTGGAATGGCTTCGCGGGCATGGTGTCGACGACGTCATCCTCGCCTGCGGCTTCATGGCCGACGGCGTGCGCGCGGTCCTGGGCGACGGGTCGTCGCTGGGCGTGCGGCTGCGCTACATCGAGGAGCCGAGCCCGCTGGGCACCGGCGGCGCGCTCAAGTACGCCGAGGACCTGCTGCAGGAGCGCTTCTTCATGCTCAACGGCGACGTCCTCTCCGACATGGACCTCACCGCCCAGCTGCGCCAGCACGAGGCGACCGGCGCCCGGGCGACGCTGGCGCTGATCGCCGTGGACGACCCGTCGTCCTACGGCCTCGTCCGGCTGGGCGGGGACGGCGGCGTCCGGGAGTTCGTGGAGAAGCCGAGCCCCGAGGAGGGGGGCACGCATCTGGTCAATGCCGGCGCCTACATCCTCGAGCGCGACGTGCTGGAGGGCCTGGCGCCGGCCGGAACGAAGATCTCGATCGAGCGCGAGGTGTTCCCGACGCTGGTCGGCAACGGCCTGTACGGCTATGAGGCCGCGGGATACTGGCTGGACATCGGGACCCCCGAGCGCTACCTGCAGGCGACCTTCGAGATCCTCGAGGGCGACGTACGCACCGAGGTCGGCCGCCAGGTGGCCGCCGCCGGCGGCGTCCTGCGCCACGGCGGCGACGGCGCGGGCATCGTGCACGGCCCCGCGCTGGTGGGGCCTGATTGCCGCCTCGCCGCCGACGCGGTGGTCGCCAGCCGCAGCGTGCTCGGCCGCGGCGTGACCGTCGGGCCCGCGGCGCACATCGAGAGCTCCGTCGTGCTTGACGACGCCACCGTGGGCGAAGGCACGCGGATCAGGTCATCGATCATCGGCCCCGGGGTCCGCATCGGCGACCGCTGCCGCGTCGAGGGCCGGGTGGTGCTCGGCGAGGGCGTGAACGTGGGGTCGGGCAACACCCTGCTGGCGGGGATGCGTATCTTTCCGGGCGTGACGCTCCCTGACGGAGCCATCGCGTTTTGAGCACCACCAGCTTGCTGTCCCGGGAGGCGATCGCGGCGGTCGACTCCACCGGCCAGCTGTCCGATGTGCTCGGCATGCCCGAGCACCTGCGCGACGCCCTGTGGCGCGTGGAGTCCGCCAGTCTGAGCGCCCAGGACTCGCCGGGTGGGTTGGTGGTCGCGGGAATGGGCGGCTCGGGCATCGGCGGCCTCCTCGCCATTGCGGTGTTGGGCGACCGCGCCTCGCGCCCCATCTTCGTCGCCCGCGACTACGGCCTGCCCGCCTGGACCACCCCGGACACCACCGTGCTGTGCGCGAGCTACTCGGGGGAGACCGAGGAGACGCTGGCCGCCTATGACGCCGCCGGGGCCCTCGGCGCGCGGCGGATCGTCTCCACCACCGGCGGCTCGCTGGCGAGCGGGGCCCGCGCCGACGGCGTCCCGGTGATCCCGCTGCCCGGCGGCTTCCAGCCCCGCGCGGCGGTGGGCTACGGGCTGGTGGTGGCGCTCGAGGTGGCGGCCCTGGCCGGCTGTGGCGAGCACCTGCACACCGAGATCGACGTCGCCTCCGCCCACGCGGAGCAGCTGGTGGAGGAGTGGGGCCCCGGCGCCCCCGAGGACTCCCTGGCCAAGATGCTGGCCCGGTCGCTGCATCAGACCACGCCCCAGATCGCCGGCGCCGGGCTGACGGCCCCGATCGCCTACCGCTGGAAGACCCAGATCAACGAGAACGCCAGCGCGCCCGCCTTCGCCTCCGAGCTGCCCGAGCTCGACCACAACGAGATCGTCGGCTGGGAGAGCGCGCCCGACCGGGGGCGCTTCAGCGCGGTGTTCCTGGACGACTGCGACCTGCACCCCCGCGTGCGGGCGCGGATCGAGCTGACGCTGGACGTGATCGGCGATCAGGCGGCCGCCACCCACCGGATCCAGACGCTCGGGCACACGCGGGTGGAGCGGCTGGTGTCCCTGGTGCTGCTCGGGGACCTCGTCTCGGTCTATATGGCGGTGCTGGCGGGGCGCGACCCGGTGGACATCGCGCCGATCAACCAGCTCAAGGCCGCGCTGGCGCAGCGGAGCTCGTAGCGGCGCGTTCCAGCGCGCCCGCAGCGGCTTTCGGGCGCTTGAACGGCTTGGTGGGCCGGGGGCCGTGCAGGGCCGGCCGGGTGTCTGCTTCGCACGTCCGGCTGAAGCCGCAGATCGCACGCAACATAGTCTTGGAGCGGTGCGATCGGAGCGTTCAACATGAGTCGGCCCCTGGATCGCACGCTGCACGGTGGCGCGGAGCGCGATCTCTCGCTTCAAGTTCGCGGGAGTCCCGGGGCGCCGCTGTCCGTGTCCCGTTTCGCACGCGTGCCGTCTCGCCATGCCTCGAAACCTTGACACATTCGTGGTAAGGTTGGGCGCCAGTGGAGTCCCTGACGATCAACGAGGCCGCCGCCACGACCGGATGGTCGCCGCGCATGCTGCGCTACGTCGAGCAGGCGGGGCTGGTGGCGCCGGAGAGGTCGGCGTCGGGATACCGCTTGTACGGAGCCGCGGAGCTGCAGCGGTTGCGCACGCTCAAGGAGCTGCTGGCCCGATTTGACGTGTCCCTGTCCGATGTGGCCTTCGCGGCCCGGATGGCGGTGGACGACGAGTTGCAGGACGCAGTGCAGACGTGGCTGAGCGCGCGGGCCCGGCGGCCCGAGGAGGTCCACGCCGAGGACTGGCTGCGCTTCGAGCAGGAGAAGCACGAGCGTTTGCTCGCCGCCGCCACGGCCGTCTGACCCGGCTGCGCCGCAACCACGAAACACAACTTGAACACAACGAGCTGGAGAGACCATGAGCACCACCGCCCAGAAAGTCGATTACAAGGTCGCGGACCTGTCGCTGGCCGAGTTCGGCCGCAAGGAGATCACGCTGGCCGAGCACGAGATGCCGGGGCTGATGACCACCCGGCGCGAGTTCGCCGACAGCCAGCCGCTCAAGGGCGCGCGGATCACGGGATCGCTGCACATGACGATCCAGACGGCGGTGCTGATCGAGACGCTGACGTCGCTGGGCGCCGAGGTGCGCTGGGCGAGCTGCAACATCTTCTCCACCCAGGATCACGCCGCCGCCGCGGTGGTCGTCGGCCCCGAGGGGACGGCCGAGGATCCCAAGGGCGTGCCGGTGTTCGCCTGGAAGGGCGAGACCCTGGAGGAGTACTGGTGGTGCACCGACCAGGCGCTGAGCTGGCCGGGTGGGGATGGTCTCGAGGGCCCCAACATGATCCTCGACGACGGCGGCGACGCCACGCTGCTGGTCCACAACGGTGTCCAGTATGAGGCCGCCGGCGCCGTGCCCGATCCGTCCACGGCCGAGAATGACGAGCACCGCGTGACCCTCAGCCTCCTCACCCGTTCGCTGGCCGATGACGCGCAGCGCTTCACGCGAATGGCCGAGTCCATCAAGGGCGTCACCGAGGAGACGACGACCGGCGTGCACCGGCTCTACCAGTTCGCCAAGGAGGGCCGGCTGCTGTTCCCGGCCATCAACGTCAATGACTCGGTCACCAAGTCCAAGTTCGACAACAAGTACGGGTGCCGGCACTCGCTGATCGACGGCATCAACCGGGCCACCGACGTGCTCATCGGCGGCAAGGTGGCCGTGGTGTGCGGCTACGGCGACGTCGGCAAGGGCTGCGCGGAGTCGATGCGGGGCCAGGGCGCCCGGGTGATCATCACCGAGATCGATCCCATCTGCGCGCTGCAGGCGGCAATGGACGGCTACCAGGTGGCCCGCATCGAGGACGTGCTGGACCAGGCCGACATCTACGTCACGGCCACCGGCAACAAGGACGTCATCACCGCGGGGCACATGGCACGGATGAAGCACCAGGCGATCGTGGGCAACATCGGTCACTTCGACAACGAGATCGACATCGCCGGCCTGGAGAGGATCGACGGCATCAAGCGCATCAACATCAAGCCCCAGGTGGACGAGTGGGTGTTCCCGAACGGCAACACCATCATCCTCCTGTCCGAGGGGCGCCTGTTGAACCTCGGCAACGCCACCGGACACCCCAGCTTCGTCATGTCCAACTCGTTCACCAACCAGGTGATGGCCCAGATCGAGCTGTTCCGCAACACGGGCGAGTACGAGACCCAGGTCTACACGCTGTCCAAGGCGCTGGACGAGAAGGTGGCGCGGCTGCATCTCGGCTCGCTGGGGGTCAAGCTCACCGAGCTCACCGCCGAGCAGGCGGCGTACCTCGGCGTCCCCGCCGAGGGTCCGTACAAGTCCGACCACTACCGCTACTAGACCGGGCCCACACGGCCCGAGGGAGCGGCACGGAGGGCCGAGCGGCGATGGCGCGGGCCGCGACAGCGCGGACGAAGGTCCCTCCGCACGATGTGGCCGACCTCGGGCTGGCTTCCGACGGCGAGCTGCGGATCGAGTGGGCGGCCGGGCAGATGCCCGTGCTCGCCCAGATCCGCGCCCGCTTCGCCGCCGAGCGGCCCCTGGACGGCATCCGCGTGGCGGCGTGCCTGCACGTCACCGCCGAGACGGCCAACCTCGCCCGCACGCTGCGCGCCGGCGGGGCCACGGTGGCGCTGTGCTCGGCCAACCCGCTGTCCACCCAGGACGACGTCGCCGCCGCGCTCGTGGTCGCGGATCGGATGCAAGTACGCGCACGGCGCGGGGAGGACGTCGACACCTACGTCGAGCACGTGCTGGCCCTCCTCGACACCTCGCACGGCCCCGGCCCGCAGATCACGCTCGATGACGGGGCCGATCTGCTCGTCACCGCCCACGCCCGCGGCGGCGTCGTGCTGGACGGCCTGATCGGCGCCACCGAGGAGACCACGACCGGCCTCGTGCGGCTGCGTCGCCTCCAGGAGGAGGGGACGCTGCGCTGCCCGGTGCTGGCCGTCAACGAGGCGCGCACCGAGCGAGCCCTCAACGACCGCCACGGCACCGGCCAGTCGGCGCTGGACGGGATCGTGCGCGCCTCCAACGTGCTGCTGGCGGGTAACACGGTGGTCGTCGTCGGCTACGGCTGGGCGGGCCTGGGCGTGGCCGAGCGCGCCCGCGGCGCCGGAGCGGCGGTGATCGTGTGCGAGGTCGATCCGCTGCGGGCGCTCGAGGCGCGGATGGCCGGCTACCAGGTCATGCCGGCACTCCAGGCGGCCGAGCGCGGTGACGTGTTCATCACGGTCACCGGCTCGCGCCGGGTCCTGCGCCGCGTGCACTTCGAGCGGATGAAGGACGGGGCGCTGCTGGCCAACGCCGGCCACTTCGACGTGGAGCTCGACCTCGGCGAGCTGGACGAGCTGGCCACCGGCGGCCATCGCACCGTGCGCCCCCTGGTGGAGGAGTATCGGCTCGCCGACGGGCGGCGGATCAACCTGCTCGCCCGTGGCCGGGTGGTCAATCTGGCCGCCGCGGAAGGCCACCCGGCGGCCGTGATGGACGTCTCCTTCGCGCTGCAGGCGCTGGGCATCGAGCAGCTCGTCGCCCGCCGCGGCCAGCTCAGCGCCGGCGTCCACTCGGTCGCGGCGGCGGTGGACAGGGAGGTCGGCCGGCTCAAGCTCGCCGCGCTTGGCGTGCAGATCGACGAGCCGACCGCCGAGCAGCAGGACTATCGCCAATCGTGGGCCTGAAGCGTCCGGAGGCGGGGTAGCCTCTTTCGCAGATGAGCGAGAACGGACAGCTGCGCGGCGGCATCGACCTCGGCGGCACCAAGATCGCGGCGATCGTGGTGGACGCCGAGAACCAGGTGCTCGGTCAGAACCGGCAGCCGACGCCCACCGACGGTGGCCCGGCCGGCGTCGCCCGCCAGATGGCGGACGCGATGAGCACCGCCGCCGAGGCGGCCGGCGTAAAGACGGCGTCGCTGCACGGGATCGGCGTGGGCTCGCCCGGGGACGTCGACGACGCCGCGGGCACGGTCGCCAACGCCCGCAACCTGCCCGACTGGATTGCCCCGTTCGAGCTGGCCGCGGCCCTGTCGGAGCGGCTCGGCGCCCGCGTGCACCTCGGCAACGACGTCCAGGTGGCCACCCGTGCCGAGTTCCACCTCGGCGCCGGCAAGCCGTATGACTCGGGGCTCGGTGTCTTCTGGGGCACCGGCGTCGGCGGCGGCGTGATCCTGAACCGCACGCCGTGGCGCGGCCGCGGCGCCGCCGGCGAGATCGGTCACACCGTGGTCCGGCGCGGTGGCGCGCAGTGCTCTTGCGGGCGGCGTGGCTGCCTGGAGGCCTACGCGGGCCGCGGCGCGATGGAGACCAGGGCCCGCAGCGAGGCCGACAAGGGCGCCAAGACCGCGCTGTTCAAGCTCATGAAGGCGCGTGGGCGCGACCGCCTGACCAGCTCGATCTGGCACCAGGCCATCCAGCAGGACGATCCGCTGGCCACCGAGCTCATCGACCGCGCGGTCGGGGCGCTGGGCGCCGGGATCGCCTCGGCGGTCAATCTCCTCGACGTTGAGGCCGTGGTCATCGGCGGCGGCCTCGGGGTCCGCTTCGGGCAGCCGATGGCCGACCGGATCTCCACCGAGATGTACCCCCACCTGTTCAACGACTCCCGGCCGCCCGCGGTGCGTGTGGCGGCGTTGGGGGATCTCGGCGGCGCGATCGGTGCCGCTTTGCTGGCCGCGTAGCGGCACTCCTCGCGCCACCAAGCTCCTCAACCGGCCCACGCGCCCCGCGCAGCGGTTATTTTTTCCGTCGCGAATGTGAGCGCCGGCGGCGATGGATGCCCGTCGGCTCTGGCAGGATGCCAACCGCGCAGTGTCGATGACCCTGGCGCTATGAGGAGGAGGAGGAGGAGAGCCGCATCGGCCCGCAGCAGAGCACGACAGGAGGTCCCGAAGGGCGTCCCGCGTCGGTCGGACAGGAGCTGGCGGGCGGGCGGTCGCGGCGCCCCGGCGTCGCCGCGCGGGCGGCGGCGGTCGGCGCCCTGGGAGTCGCCCTGGTCGTCGTGGCGCTGCTGATCCTCGGCGGCGGCTCGAGCTACACGCTCAACGCGGACTTCCAGAGCGCCAGCGGCCTGGTCAACGGCGACAACGTCCTCATCGGTCCCGCCGCGGTGGGAACGATCAACTCGATCACCCTTACCGAGAACGGCCAGGCGCGCATTCAGATGTCCCTGCGCGGCGGCGTGGGCCCGATGCACCAGGGAACCGTGGCCCGCATCTTCGAGGACTCCCTCTCGGGGATCGCCAGCAAGTACGTGGCGCTCGAACCCGGGCCCAGGCAGGGGCCGGAGATCCCGGACGGCGGCGTGATCACCTCCACGCATACCTACTCCGAGGTCAACATCGACCAGATCTTCGACACCTTCGACCCGCTCACCCTGGCGGGCCTGAGGGGGCTCATCCGCGGGGAGGCCGCGTCCCTGGAGGGGCGAGGGGTGCAGGCCAACCAGGCGCTGAAGTACCTGGCCCCGGGGCTGCAGACGACCAGCCAGCTCACCGCCGAGCTCACCCGCGACCAGCCGACGTTCGACCAGCTCGTGGTGCAGGGAGCCGACGCGCTGAGCGCGCTGGCCTCGCGCAGCCAGCAGCTCAGCCAGCTCATCGCCAACACGAGCACCGCCACCGGGGCGATCGCGTCCCAGAGCCAGGCGCTCCAGGCAGCGCTGGGGCTGCTGCCGAGCACCCTGCGCCGGGCCACCACCACCTTCGCCGGCCTGCGGACGACCCTGGACTCGCTCGATCCGCTGGTGGCCGCCTCCAAGCCGGCGGTGCGCCAGTTGCCCGAGTTCCTCGCCTCCCTGCGCAGGGTGATCGAGGTGGGGATCCCGACGATCGGCGCGCTGAACGACCTCATCCACAACCCGGCGGGCGCCGGCGACCTCACCACGCTGGCCCAGTCAACGCCCGAGCTGGCGCGGATCGCCGCCACCGCCTTCCCCGAGATGATCAAGCAGCTCGACGACTCCCAGAACCAGGTCGCCTACCTGCGCAACTACACGCCGGACGTCATGGCGGCGCTGACCAATCTCGGCCAGGCCGGCGCGACCTACGACGCCAACGGCCACTACGTCCGCACCCAGCCGGGCCTGTTCCCGTTCGGGCTGGACTCCGCCAACCAGCTCCAGACGCAGTTCCCGTCCCAGCGCTATGACCGCCTCCACGCGGTCCACGACCGCTGCCCGGGCTCGGCGTCCCAGGCCACCCCCGACGGCTCGGCGCCGCAGTCAGTCCCCGGCTGCAGCACGAGCGCGGTGCCCCCCGGACCGTGAGACGGATCGCCATCATCGCGGCGGCGCTGATCGCGGTGGCCATCGCCGTGGCCGTACTCGAGCCCGCCCACCCGTCAGGCTCCTCGACGCGCGGGCCGTATCTCGTGCGCGCCATCTTCGACGACGCCTCGTTCGCCGCCCGCGGCGAGGACGTCCGGATCGCCGGCGCCAACGTCGGCAGCATCGATTCCCTCGGCGTCACCGCGGCAAAGAAGGCGGCGGTGACGATCGCCATCACCAACAAGAGCTTCGCGCCGTTCCACGTCGACGCGACCTGCGCCATCCGCCCGCAGAGCCTCATCGGCGAGGAGTACGTGGACTGCACCCCCGGCACGAGCGGCGCCGCACCGCTGCCGCGGATCCACCTCGGCCCTGGGCGGGGCACCTACTACCTGCCGGTGACGCGCACGAGCTCGCCGATTGACCCGGACATCGTCCAGGACATCTCCACCGAGCCGGTGCGCCAATCGTTGGCGGTGATCATCAACGAGTTCGGCACGGGCCTGGCGGCCCGGGGATCGGACCTCAACGCCGTCATCCACCGCGCCAACCCGGCGCTGGGCAACACCGAGAAGGTGCTGAGGATCCTCGCCGGCCAGAACCGCACGCTGGCGGCCCTCGCCCGGGACTCCGACACCGTGCTGGCGCCGCTGGCGCGCGAGCGCAGGCAGATCACGGGCTTCATCACCCAGGCCAACACGACCGCCGTGGCCAGCGCCGCCCGCGCGCACGCGATCTCCGAGACGTTTCGCAAGTTCCCGGCCTACCTGGCGCAGCTACGGCCGCTGCTGGTGGACCTGGGCACGCTCGCCGATCAGGGCACCCCGCTGATGCAGAGCCTGGGGCAGAGCGCCGGCGCGCTGGGGCAGCAGTTCGCCAACCTGACCCCGTTCGCCGCCGCGGCGCGCACCGCTTTGATCAATCTCGGCGCCGCCTCCCAGCACTCCCAGCCGTCGCTGCTGGCCACCCAGCCGCTGGCCGATCGCCTGAACCAGTTGGGAACGGCGGGCCAGCCCACCTCGGCCAACCTCCAGAAGCTGACGAGCAGCCTGGACAACACGGGCGGGATCGAGCAGCTCATGCGGCTGCTGTTCAACGGCGCGATCGCCGGCAATGGCTTCAACAGCCTCAGCCACTACGTCCGCGACGAGGCGCTGACGTCCAGCTGCACCAACTACGCCACCACCCCGGTGCCGGGGTGCTCGTCGGACTTCGCCCAAGCCAGCGCGGCCAGCGCGTCGGCGGCGAGTGACCGCCGGACCGGCAAGAGCCCCGCCAAGGCCGACAGCCGGACCGCCAAGAGCCCCGCCAAGGCCGACAGCGTGGTCGCCCAAGCGGTCCAGTCGGCCGGTGAGCAGTCGCGCTCGCGGGCGTCGATGCAGGGGCTCCTGGCCTTCCTGATGGGGAGCGGTCAGTGAGGGGCCGCCGACACGATCCCGGCCTGGCCGGCAACCCGGTCCTGATCGGCGCGCTCACCGTTCTGGTGACGATCGTGGCGGTGTACCTGGCCTACAACGCGACCAACGGCCTCCCGTTCGTCCCGACCTACAAGCTCCACGTCCAGGCGGCCAACGCCAGCGAGCTCAGCCACGGCGACAACGTCAACATGGGCGGGGCGCTGGTGGGCATCGTCTCCACGGTCACGCCCGCGCGACTGCCCGACGGGCGGTCGGTCGCGATGCTCAACCTGCAGCTGCAGAACAGCATCAACCCGCTGCCGGTGGACTCCAAGTTCACCATCCGCCTCAAGGGCGCGATCGGCCTGAAGTACCTCGAGATCACGCTGGGGCATGCCCAACGGGGATGGCCCCAGAACGCCGTCGTCCCCATGCGCCAGGCAAGCACCGAGGTCGACTTCGACCAGGTGCTGTCGATGTTCAACCTGCCGACGCGCATCGGCGTCCAGCGCTCCACGATCGGCTTCGCGCAGGCGCTGGCGGGACGCGGCTATGACATCAACAACGCGATCGGCGCGTTCCTGCCGCTGCTGGCAGACCTGCGGCCGGTGGCGGCCAACCTGGCCTCGCCGTCGACAAACCTCGGCGGCTTCTTCCGCAGCCTGGAGAACTACACGGGCGCGCTGACCCCGGTGGCCGAGACGCAGGCTCAGCTGTTCGCCAACCTCGACACGACGTTCCACGCCCTGGCCGGCGTCGCCGTGCCGTTCCTGCAGGACACGATCTCCGACACGCCGCCGATGTTCGACGCCACGATCGCCAACGCACCGGTGATCCGGCCGTTTCTCACCGACACGGCGGCGCTGTTCTCGCAGCTGCGCCCCGGGATCGACACCCTGCCCCAGAGCGCCCCGGTGCTGGCCAGCGCCTTCGCCATCGGGACGCGCAACCTGCCCGGCACCGCCGCCCTGGACCGCCGCACGGTCACGCTGGCCAAGAACACCGCCGCCTACGCCCAGAACCCGTCGGTGCAGCAGGGCCTGGACCGCCTGACACTGACGCTGTCGCGCCTGGGCCCGCCGCTGGCGTTCATCACGCCCGCTCAGTCGACGTGCAACTACGTGACTCTGTTCTTGCGCAACACGCAGAGCCTGCTGTCCGAGCACGTCAGCCAGGGAGCGCTGCTGCGCTTCGTGCAGATCGCCATCGACGACGTCCCCGGCTATGAGTCACAGCCCTCCAGCAAGCCGTTCACCGGGACGTCGACCGGCCAGGCATCGGGCCCACTGCACGTCGATCCGTATCCCAACACCGACTCGCCGGGGCAGACGCCCGAGTGCTCAGCGGGCAACGAGCCCTACCCGCAACACGCGGTGATCGGCAACCCGGCGGGCAACGTCGGGCTCACCACCGAGAAGACGACGCGGAGCGGCTCATGAGGCGCCATCAGCCACGCGTCAGCAACCTCGCCGCCGGCGCCATCGCCACCGTGGTCATCCTGGGCGTCTGCTACCTGGTGTTCGGCGGCTCGCTGCCGTTCGGGGGCAGCCCGTTCACGCTGCGGGCGGCGTTCACCGTGGAGACGCAGCTCCATCTCGGCTCGCCGGTGCGGATCGCCGGCGTCAACGTCGGCACCGTCACCTCGGTCAATCGGGTGTCGCGCTCCTCGACCGCGGCGGTGGCGACGATGGCCATCCAGTCCAACGGCCTGCCCATCCACGCCGACGCCACCGCCGACATCCGCCCGCGGCTGTTCCTCGAGGGCAACTTCTACGTCGATCTGCACCCGGGCACGCCGGCCGCGCCGATCGTCCGGTCAGGGCACACGCTGCCGGCCTCGCAGACCACCGGGCCCGTCCAGCTCGACCGGGTGCTGTCGGCGCTGCGCTCCAACACACGCGCCGACCTGCAGACGGTCCTGCAGGGCCTCGGGCGCTCGCTCAACGGCCGGCCGACGGCGGCGCAGGACGCCACCCAGGATCCCAGCGTGCGGGGGCTGACCGCCGGCGAGGCGCTCAACCAGTCGCTGAAGTACGCCGCCGGCGCGTTCAAGGCGTCGGCGATCGTCAACGCGGCGCTGCTCGGTCAGCAGCCCCACGACCTGTCGGGCGTCGTGACCGGCACCGCGCACACATTCGGCGCCCTGGCCGCGTCGCAGAGCCACCTCGAGCATTTCGTGACCTCGTTCAACGCCACGATGGCCGCGCTGGCCGCCCGCCAGCAGGAGCTGTCGACGACGATCGCCCTCCTGCCGCCCACGCTGCGCGCCGCCGACCGCGCCCTGGGCCCGCTGCAGGCGTCGTTCGGGCCCACGCAGGAGTTCGCCAAGCTGCTGACCCCCAGCGTCAAGCAGACGGCCCCGACGATCACCGCCGGGCTGCCGTGGCTGGCGCAGTCCGAGCGCTGCTCTCGCCCGCCGAGCTCGGCGGCCTGGTGGCCTCGCTGACCCCGGCCGTGCAGGGCACGGCGAGCACGCTGACCTCGTCGAAGGCGCTGCTCAACGGCTCGAACCAGCTGGCCAAGTGCTTCGTGCACACGGTCATCCCCACCGGCAACGAGCGGCTGTCAGACTCGCCGTTGACGACCGGGCTCCAGGTCTACCAGGAGCTGTTCCAGTCCGCCGTCGGCCTCGCCGGGATCGGCCAGAACTTCGACGGCAACGGGCGCTACGTCCGCTCCGCGGCCGGGGGTGGCGATGACCGGGTCGCCACCGGGTCGCTGCCCGGCGGCGGCCCGCTGTACGGCAACGCGGTCTTCCCGTCGCTGGGCACGCGCCCCGCCAACCCGGGCACAGCAGCCGTCGCTGGTCCGCACCATCCCGTGCTTCAAGAACGCCCCGCCCAACCTCAACGCGGCCAAGCTCGGAGCGGGGCCGTGAAACGCGCCATCGCCGCCCACCGCTCCGACTTCGCCGCCATCGCCGTCCTGGTGGTGGCCGCGATCGCGGTGACCGTCTACATCCTCGAGCACCAGCCATCGTTCGTGTTCGGCCAGACGTACTACAGCGTGCGCGCGCCGTTCAGCACCGCGGCCGCGGTCACCTCGGGCCAAGGCCAGGCGGTGACGATCGCCGGGGTCCAGGTCGGCCAGGTGGGTCGGCGTCGACCTGCGCAACGGCCAGGCCGTCGTCACGATGAACATCTACAAGCAGTACGCCGCCCGTTTACCGCAACGCCACCGTGCTGCTGCGGCCGCGCACGCCGCTGAAGGACATGTACCTGGAGCTGGATCCGGGCACCCGCGACCGCCGGCGCGGTGCCCGACGGCGGGTCGCTGCTCGGCCGCCAACAGCCCAGCCGGATGTCGACCTCTCGGAGATCCTGTCCTCGCTCGACGCCGACACGCGCAACTACCTCGTCCTGCTGCTGTCCTCCGGCGCACAGGCCTTCCACGACCCGGGCACGAACCAGGTCCCGCCGAGCCGGGCGGCGGTGGCCGACCTGCGCGGCACGCTCAAACGCTTCGCGCCGCTTGATCGCGAGACCCAGCGCTTCGCCACCCTGCTGGCCACCCGCCGGCGCAACATCCGCCGGGCCATCCACAACCTCAACCTGGTCACCAACGCCTTCGGCGGCGTCGAGAACGAGCTCGCCTCGCTCATCGGCGCGTCGGACACCAACTTCTCGGCGATCGCCGCCAACGACACCCAGCTCGAGCAGACCCTGACCGAGTTCCCGCCGACGCTGCGGCAGGCTCAGCAGACGCTGGCCAAGGTGAAGGCCTTCGCCACCGCGAGCACCACCACCCTGCACGGCGCTGCAGCCGTTCGCCCGCAACCTGGGGCCGGCCCTGAAGGCCTCGCGGCCGCTGTTCCGCGACACGACGCCGGTGATCGAGAACCAGCTCCGGCCGTTCAGCGTGGCCGTGCAGCCCCTGGCGCGCACCCTGGCGCAGGGAGCGCCCAAGCTCAAGGCGACCATCCCGGCGCTGTCGAGCTCGATCTCGGTCATCAACACCCTGTTCAACGAGCTCGCCCACAAGTCGGAGCGGGCAGCAGAGCTACCTGTTCTGGGGCTCGTGGCTGGCTCACATCGCCGACAGCCTGGTCAGCACCCAGGACGCGAACGGGCCGGTGCTGCAGGGCATCTTCATGAACACCTGCGCCGGGCTGAACTTCTATGAGAACCAGCTCGAGCCCGGCTCAGAGCCGCTGGGCGTCATCCTCGACCTCCTCAACCCGCCCGACGTCAGCAAGCTGCCCGGGGTCACCACGATCCCGGGGACCAGTCTCCTGAACTGCCCCAGCGCGCCATGAACAAGCAGCGGCCCTCCAACTTCGCGATGTTCACGATGGTCGCCTTCACTGCCTCGTGCATCGGCCTGCTCATCTTCCTGTGGATCTCGTTCGGCGGGTCGCTGCCGCTGGCGGCGCAGGGCTACCGGTTCAGCGTCGAGTTCGACCAGGCCGTCGAGCTGGCCTCCCAGGCCTCGGTGCAGATCTCCGGGGTGCCCGTCGGCCACGTCGTCAGCGTCGAACTGGACCACAAGACCGGCCTGTCGGAGGCCGTGATCGAGATCGACAAGCAGTACGCGCCGCGACCGGCCGACACTCGGGCGATCCTGCGTTCCAAGACGCTGCTCGGGGAGACCTATGTCGAGCTCTCACCGGGCAACCCCGACGGCCCCAAGCTCCCCGACGGCGGCAGCCTGCCCCAGGCCCAGGTGGCCCCGACGGTCCAGCTCGATCAGATCTTCTCGGCGTTTGACCCCAAGACGCGCCAGGCGTTCCAGACCTGGATGCAGCAGGGGGGCATCGCGCTCACCAACCGCGGCGAGGACTTCAACCGGGCCTTCGCGCAGCTCTATCCGTTTGCCACCAACGTCGACTCGGTGCTGGCGGTGCTCAACCGCCAGAGCGCCGCCACCACCACGCTGCTGCGCGACGGCGCCGAGGTCTTCGCGGCGCTGAGCCGGTCGCCCGCGGCGCTCCAGGGGTTCGTGCGCAACTCCAACGCCCTGTTCGCCGCCACAGCCGCGCGCAACGCCGACCTGGCGGACACGATCCGCGCCTTCCCGGCGTTCCTCAACGCGTCGCGCACCACGATCATCCGCGTCGGCCGCTTCGCCCAGACGACCCAGCCGCTGATCGACGAGCTGCGCCCGGCCGCCGTCCAGCTCACCCCGGTGCTGCAGGGCCTCACCGTGCTGGCTCCGGAGCTGCGCGACCTGATGGTCAACATCGCCCCGCTGACCCAGGCCTCCAAGGCCGGCTTCCCCGCCCTGACGGACTTCCTCAACGACACGATCCCGTTCCTGGTCCGCCTCAAGCCCTATCTGGGCGAGCTGGTGCCCGTGATCGACTACATTCAGGACTACCGGCGCGAGATCACCGCGTTCTTCGCCAACAGCGCGGCGACCGCGCAGGGCCAGTTCTCCTCGGCCAACGGCGGCCGGGCCCACTATGTCCGCATCTCCAACCCGATCAACCCCGAGCTGCTGACCGGCTACACAGTGCGGCCCTACAGCAACCGCTCCAACGCCTACATGGCGCCCGGCGGCTACAACCAGCTGCGCACGGGGCTGAGTGTGTTCGGGAGCTTCCTCTGCACCAGCAACCCGCTGCCGGGGATAGGCTCGTCCTTGTCGCAAAGCACAACTTCCGTCACCGGAACTGTGTTAACCCTGGCGCAACTCGTCGAGAAGTACTACTACACGCCGACGCCGGGTGGGCCGCCATGCAAGGCGCAACCGCCGCTCGGCAGCACCACCACGGGCCAGAATCAAACCTTCCCCCATCTCCAACCCCTTCCGTGAGCGCTGACGCACACCCGGCGTGGCTCGCTGAAGGCCAACGACCCATCCACAGGAGGAGTCACTTGAAGAAGATCATCCTGATAGCCGCCGCCCTCGGGGCGCTGACGGTCACCGGGGTGGCGTACGCCGCCATCAACACCTACACCGCGACGCTGTCGTTCTCCGGCAAGAAGGCCGGAACCGCGGCCAAGCCAGTGCCCATCGGTTACAACCAGAACTACGTGGCCAAGGGCACCAACGGCAACCGCACCGCGGTGCTCACCGACGTCCTCACCAAGATCTATGGCGTCAAGGCTGACGGAAAGGACTTCCCGACCTGCAGCGTCGCCAAGATCGCTGCCGACGGGAACGACACCAAATGTCCCAAGGGCGCGATGGTCGCCACCGGCGCCATCACGGCCGCGGTGGGCATCACCTCCGACTTCACCGCCGCCGCCTTCACGTGCGACCCGCTGCTCCACGTCTGGAACGGCGGCCAGGGCAAGCTGACGTTCTTCTTCGTCGAAGTGGCCCCGAACCACGAGTGCCTGAACGGCAACATAACGACCGGCAAGGTCGGGCCCTATCCGGGCACCTACAAGACCCAGGGCAAGTACCTGGTCGTCGACGTCCCGGTGACCCATTACGTGAGCTTCCCCGCTCCCGGTCTGGCCGGTTCGCTCGAGACCGAGCACCTGACCTGGCTCAAGCTGACCAAGACGGTCCACGGCAAGACGGTGGCCGCGATCGCGTCGGTCGGCTGCCTGAAGGGCAAGCGTCCGTACACCACGACGTTCACGGCCAACATCCCGACCGCGGCCGGGGCGCAGGGCCCGAGCGAGGTCGACACGGTCAAGGGCTCAGCCCCCTGCAGCAAGTGACCTGAGCCGTCGCACCGCGCGGGGGGCCTCGGGGCCCTCCGCGCGGGGCCGGCCACTCACACCACCTCGTAGCGCTCCTCGCGCTGCGCCTGGCGCTCGGACTCGCCCAGCATCTGGACGAACACCCACACCAGCGCGATCCCCATGACGATCGACTGCTCCAGGGCCATCAGCAGCCCCGCCATCGACTGATCCTCCGATGGGGACAGGCCCCAGTAGTGGGGATGGTGCTCATAGAAGGGGTAGAAGGACGCCGGCGCGAACGCCAGCACGATCCCCAGCAGGCCCACCAGCAGCTTGGTGGAGGCCATGTAGGCCACCGGGCCCATGCCGCTGAGCCGCTGCCGGTTGCGGATCGGCGAGAGCAGGTGCCACCAGTACAGCGTCCCGGCGGCGGCGAAGCACACGTGCTCCAGGGCGTGGATCGTGGTGCTGTGCAGGGCGGCGTCATACATCGCCGGGATGTGCCACGCCCACATGAAGCCGACGTAGGCCAGCACCGCGAACGCGGGGTGGGCGAAGAACCCGGCCCGGCGCTCCACCGATTGCAGCCGGCGGGTGATCGGCCGCAGGAGCACCTTGGTGAGCCCCAGGATGAGCAGGATGGGGGCGATGTCCAGCAGCAGGATGTGCTGGAGCATGTGCATGACCAGCAGCTGGTCGCCCAGGGCGTCGATCGGCGAGACGAGCGCGGCCAGGATCACCACGAGCCCGGCGACGAACAGCGCCAGGCGCCCGTAGCCCGGCCTGTGGGAGGAGCCCGTGGCCCGGCCGCGCCGCCACCCCAGGACGTAGAGCACCGCGAGGGCGGCCACACCGATCAGCACCGACGGCTCAAATGTCCATGCGACAGTTGGAGCAATGTTCGCCAGCAACCTGGACATTGTGACGCTCGACAAACGCCGGTCGCAGGAATAACGTTCTGTCCACATAGGTCAACGCTTCAGTCGGGAGGTCGACGATGCGTATCCAGGTCAAGGGCCGCAACCTTCACGTCTCCGACGAGGTCAGAGAGCACGTGGTCAAGCGCTTCGGGAAGATCTCCAAGCAGGTCTCGGAGCTGGCGGAACTGGAGGTGGAGCTGTCCCAGGAACGGAATCCGGCCAACCCGGACAGCAAGGTGGCCGAGGCCACGCTGCACCTCAAAGGCGTGACGCTCCGGGCCCGCGACGCCTCGGGCGATCTCATCCACTCGATCAACCTGTGCTCGGAGGAGCTGGCCGTTCAGGTCAAGCGCCACCGGGACAAGCGGCGCAAACGGCGCGAGTCGCGCGTGGCGGCGAGCGAAGTCCTGCCTGGGGACGTTTCGCCCGCCGCGTGATCTCGCGCCGGAGGGCGGCGCGGCTGGCCGGCCTGTGACTCATCACCGCGCTGGTCGGCGCCGCCCCCGTCGCCGCCGGGGGCCGTCACCGACGGGATTCCACGGCGAGCTGGAGGGTCAGCGGGGATCCCCGCGCTACCCTAGCCATATGTCCTTCCTGGACCGCGCGCTTCGCATGGGCGAGGCCAAGAAGTTCAAGAGCTACGAGCAGCGCGTCTCCCGGATCAACGCGTTCGAGGAGGAGCTGGAGCACTTCAGCGACGAGGAGCTGCGGGAGGCCGCCGACGGCCTGCGCGAACGGGCGCGCAACGGCGAGACACCGGACGATCTGCTGTATGAGTGCTTCGGCATGGTCCGCGAGGCCGGCAAGCGCTCGATGGGCATGCGCCACTTCGACGTGCAGCTCATCGGCGGCATGGTGCTGCACGACGGCTGCATCGCCGAGATGAAGACCGGCGAGGGCAAGACGCTGACCGCGACGCTGGCCGTGGTGCTCAACTCGCTGGCCGGCACGGGCGTTCATCTCGTCACCGTCAACGACTACCTGGCGCGCCGCGATGCTCTGTGGATGAAGCCGATCTACGACATGCTCGGCGTGTCCGTCGGCGTGCTGCAGAACATGCAGCCCTTCGAGGAAAAGCACGCCGCCTACGCCGCCGACGTCACCTACGGGACCAACTCGGAGTTCGGGTTCGACTATCTGCGCGACAACATGGCCAAGAGCCTGGAGGAGAAGTTCCAGCACGGCGGGCGTGCCAAGGACCCGGACGGCAAGACCCGCTATCACCGCTTCGCCATCGTCGACGAGGTGGACAACATCCTCATCGACGAGGCGCGGACGCCGCTGATCATCTCCGGCGCGCCCGAGCAGGCCGCCGACCTGTACGGGAAGTTCGCCCGGCTGGCCCCCAAGCTCACCGCCGGCAAGACCCCGGAGGGGATGGATCCGCGGGCCAAGAAGGGCTTCGTCGCCGACTTCGACTACGAGTTCGAAGAGAAGCACAAGACGGTCGCGATCACCGAGCAGGGCGTGGCCAAGGCCGAGCGTTTCATGGGCATCGACCACCTCTACCGGGCCGAGAACGGCCATCTGGTCAACCATCTGATGCAGTCGCTGCGCGCCGAGTCGCTGTACAAGCGCGGCTACGACTACGAGGTGATCGACGGCGAGGTCAAGATCATCGACGAGTTCACCGGACGCATCCTCGAGGGCCGTCGCTGGTCCGAGGGGCTGCATCAGGCGATCGAGGCCAAGGAGGGTGTGCGCGTCCAGGAGGAGAACCAGACCCTGGCCACGATCACGCTCCAGAACTACTTCCGCATGTACGACAAGCTCTCGGGCATGACCGGGACGGCGCTCACCGAGGCCACGGAGTTCATGAAGATCTACGAGCTGCCGGTGGTGCAGATCCCCACCAACCAGCCCATGGTCCGCAACGACCGCAATGACCAGGTCTATAAGACCAAGGACGGCAAGTGGAGCGCCGTGGCGCGGGAGATCGAGGCGCGCCACAACGCCGGCCAGCCGATCCTGGTGGGCACGATCGCCGTCGAGGTCTCAGAGCTGCTCTCAGAGCAGCTGACGAAGCGCGGCATCAAGCACACCGTGCTCAACGCCAAGCCCGAGCACGCCGCCCGAGAGGGCGAGATCGTGGCCGAGGCGGGGGCACCCGGCGCGGTGACGATCGCCACCAACATGGCCGGCCGCGGCGTCGACATCAAGCTCGGCGGCAACGCCGAGCACCTCGCCACCCTCGAGGTCGCCAAGCTCGGCCTCCAGCCCGACGACCCCGACTACGAGGAGCACCTGCTCAAGGTCCTCCCGACGATCGAGGAGCGCGTCGAGGCCCAGCGCGAGCAGGTGATGGAGGCCGGCGGCCTGTTCATCATCGGCACCGAGCGCCACGAGTCGCGCCGGATCGACAACCAGCTGCGCGGCCGCTCCGGGCGTCAGGGCGACCCGGGCGAGTCGCGGTTCTTTCTCTCGGCCCAGGACGACCTCGTGCGCCTGTTCGCCGGTGAGCGGATCTACAAGATCCTGGACCGCCTCGGCTCGGTGGACGATGAGGGCAACGAGGAGCCGATCGAGGCCGGGATGCTCTCCAAGCAGATCGAGAAGGCCCAGCGCAAGGTCGAGGAGCAGCACTTCCTCCAGCGCAAGCACACCCTGGAGTACGACGACGTCCTCAACCAGCAGCGCGAGGTCGTCTACACCTACCGCGACGAGGTGCTGGAGGGCCGCGACATGAGCGATGTCGCGCGCGACGAGATCGCCAACCTCATCGATCGCATCGTCGACGAGTACACCGCCGGCGACTTCGTCGAGGACTGGGACATCGAGGGGCTGATGCGCCGCGTCGAGGAGATGTTCATCCCGGGCGACGAGTTCGTGTGGCCCGAGCCGGGCCGCACCGACCGCGAGGAGCTCGTGAGCACCCTCCGGGAGGAGGCGCTGGCCCAGTACGACGGGCGCGAGGAGGAGTTCGGTGACGAGCTCATGCGCAACATCGAGCGCTACCTGCTGCTCGAGCTCATCGACCAGCGCTGGCAGGAGCACCTCTATGACATGGACTACCTCCAGCACGGCATCGGCCTGCGGGGGCTGGCTCAGATGGACCCACTGGTGGCGTACAAGAACGAGGCTTTCGACCTGTTCCGCGACCTGATGAACAGCATCTGGGCGGACTTCGCCCGGCTCATCTATCACGTCGAGGTCACCGTCCACGACGCCGACGGCCAGCCGCTCCCGCCCCAGCAGCAGCCACGCCGCAGCGGCAGCTCGTCATCCTCGTCGGCCACCGGCGGCGGACGCGTCACCTACTCGGGCGGCAACACCGAGGCCGGCGCGATGGCGATGGCCGCCGCGGCCGGCGGCGCGCCCGGAGAAGAGGCCTACGCCGAGGAGCCCGCCGAGCCCATCCAGCAGCGCCGGGTGGAGGAGACCGACCAGATCGGGCGCAACGACCCGTGCTGGTGCGGCTCGGGCAAGAAGTACAAGCGGTGCCACGGCGCCTGACGGCGCGCCAAAGCCCCGGCACCCCTCTCTGACTACTGTCACTGCCAAAGTGCTTCGTCGTCTGGGCGGTGACGTCCGACCCGACCGGTAGGTCCTTCGGGCTGGCGGCGGGCTGACTCTTGACGACTGCGTCGGCCGCTTTGGTCTGACCGACAAAGGTCTTGTCGCCCGCCGCCGTCCGAGGACCACCGGCGTGACTTGATAGAAGCGTGGCTTTCGCCTCTCGTGAGAGTTGTCCGCCGGAGATCCGCTTCATTCGGCGTCAACCAAACGAAGGGACGGTCCACATGATCGTGATCGGAGCGGACACCCACAAGGGATCGCACGCGCTGGCGGCGGTCGACGAGGGAACCGGCAGGGTGCGCGGCAGTCGTGAGATCAAGGCGGACGATGCCGGGCATCTGGCCGCTGTGCGTTGGGCCCGAGGCCTGGATGACGATCGCGTGTGGGCGATCGAGGACTGTCGGCACGTGTCCGGACGCCTGGAACAGGCGCTGTTGGCGGCCGGGGAGCGGGTCGTGCGCGTGCCGCCGCAGCGGATGGGCGCCTCCCGCAAGGGTGAGCGCGCGCTGGGCAAGTCCGATGAGATCGACGCGCTCGCGGTCGCCAGGGCCGTCGTCAAGGACGGGGTCCAGAAGTTCCCGGTCGCGTACCTGAACGGGCAGGCGATGGAGATCCGCCTGTTGCTCGATCACCGCAACGATCTCGTCGCTGAGCGGACCCGCACGATCAACCGGCTGCGCTGGCATCTGGTCACGTTGTGTCCGGAGCTCGAGGCCTCGCTCAAACGCAAGGCGCTCAACGATGCGCGCGGGCTCGATCGCGTCGACCGCTACCTACGGAAGCTGCACGCCGGCGCGCGGACCAGGATCGCACGCGAGCAGATCGCGCATCTACGCGGGCTGAACCGGCAGATCGAGGCGCTGCACCGCGAGCTGGCGGGACTCGTCTCCGAGCACCGCCCCAGGCTGCTGGAAGAGCAGGGCTGCGGGGCGCTGACCGCCGCGATCCTGATCGGCCACACCGCCGGCAACGAGCGGTTTCGCTCGGAGGCGAGCTTCGCGAAGCAGACGGGCACCGCGCCGATCTCCTGCTCGTCGGGAAAGCGCACCCAGCACAGGCTCAACCGCGGCGGCGACCGCCAGCTCAACCACGCACTGCACATCATCGCGATCACCCGGGCCCGACACGATCCCGCCACCAAGGAATACCTCGCGCGCAAAGAGGCAGAGGGGAAGACCACCAAGGGTGCGCTGCGCAGTCTCAAGCGCTACCTCGCCCGCCACTTCCACCAGCTGCTCGCCGAGCCGCCCGCCGACGATTCGACTGCCACCGACGGCCAGCCAATCATCGAGCCTCACCTGGCGGCCGAGCCCGAGCTGCCCCCGATCCCGCCGCCACCACCGCCACGCCGGCTGGTCGACCCGAATACCAACGGCCAGGCACCCTCCCCGATGGTCTGCATCGGCTAGTCCGGCCCCGACCGGATCAACCTCGGGCCGTCCTACGGCCCGCTGTCGCCCGCAAGAGCTTCACCGCCGCCATCGGCTGCCCGAAAATCAGCGCGATCAGCCCCGATCACCGCTCGCCGCGACCCAAACGATCGTTCTCAGCCCCTCTGACGCCCGCGACGACCGACCCGCGACCGACAGCACCCCCAGATCCAGCCTCCAGCAGTCACCCCGCAGGCGCCCCGGACTTCTTCAAAGACGCGCAAATACCGACCGCCGCTTGACATAGAAGTGACCTTCTGGTGGCGCACCCGGGTGGGTGTGATCACGAACTTCTCGCGCACGTCGCCCGGCTGGTCGCCCTGGAAGGTGTCCGAGCCGGTGTACTTCTGGGCCAGCCGGGCGGGAACATACCTCGGCACAGCTGCCGCAGGCAGCGTTTGCCGGACCGATGGCTCGGAAAGGATGGATGAGATGGCCGCGCGCACGCGACTCGAGCTCGAGGGCCGGACCGACTCCTCCCTCGACGAGATCCTCACCCCCGACGCCCTGGAGTTGGTGTGCCAGCTCCACACCGAGTTCGAGGAGCGCCGCCAGGGGCTGCTGCGCGCGCGTGTCGAGCGCCGAGCGCGCCTGGCCGAGGGCGAGATGCTGGACTTCCTGCCCGAGACCGAGAGCGTCCGCGCCGGCGACTGGACGGTGGCGCCGGTGCCCAAGGCGCTCCAGCAGCGCTGGGTGGAGATCACCGGCCCCACCGACCGCAAGATGGTCATCAACGCGCTGAACTCAGGCGCCGACGGCTTCATGGCCGACTTCGAGGACGCCAACTCCCCGACGTGGCTCAACATGGTGCAGGGCCACGTCAACCTGCGCGACGCCATCACCCAGACGATCACCTACGACGGCTCCGACGGGCGCCACTATGAGCTGGAGGACGATCCCGCCACGCTGCTGGTCCGGCCGCGGGGCTGGCACCTGCCCGAGCGCCACGTCCGCGTCGACGGCGAGCCGGCGTCGGGGGCGCTGTTCGACTTCGCGATGTATTTCTTCCACTCGGGGCCGCCGCTGGTGGCTTCCGGGTTGGCGCCGTTCTTCTATCTGCCCAAGATGGAGTCCCATCTGGAGGCGCGCCTGTGGAACGACGTCTTCAACTACGCCGAGGACCGCGTGGGCATGGGGCGCGGGACGATCAAGGCCACAGTGCTGATCGAGACGCTGCCGGCGGCGTTCGAGATGGACGAGATCTTGTATGAGCTGCGCGACCACTCGGCCGGGCTCAACGCCGGACGCTGGGACTACATCTTCTCGTCGATCAAGTCCTTCCCGGACCGCCGCGATATGGTGCTCCCCGACCGCGGTGACGTGACGATGACGGTCCCGTTCATGCGCGCCTACACGGAGCTGTTGGCGGCCACGTGCCACCGGCGAGGCGCTCACGCGATGGGCGGCATGGCAGCGCTCATACCCTCCCGGCGCGACGAGGAGGCCAACGAGAAGGCGCTGGCCGGCGTGCGCGCCGACAAGGAGCGCGAGGTCAAGCAGGGCTACGACGGCACCTGGGTGGCGCATCCCGATCTCGTCCCGGTGGCGCGCGAGGTATTCGAGACGGGGCTGAGCGGGGCGGCTAATCAGCTGTCGGTGCAGCGCCCCGACGTGTCGGTGACCGCGGCGGACCTGCTCTCACTGGCCGACACTCCGGGCGCAATCACCGAGGCGGGCCTGCGCACCGACGTCAGCGTGGGCTTCCAGTACGTCTCGTTCTGGCTGGGCGGGCGCGGCGCCGCAGCGATCAACTCTCTGATGGAGGACGCGGCCACCGCCGAGATCTCACGCTCGCAGATCTGGCAGTGGGTCCACCATGGCTGCGAGCTCGAGGACGGGCGTACCGTGACGGCCGAACTGGTCCGCCAGGTGCTTGACGAGGAGACCGCGGCGATCCGCGCGGCGGTGGGGGAGGAGACGTGGGAGGCGGGGCGGCCCGACGAGACCCGCGCCATCTTCGAGCGCGTCGCGCTGGCCGAGCCTCTGGTGGAGTTCCTGACGCTCGAGGCCTACGAGTACCTGGACTGAGCTTCGTCGTCCGGGGGGCGAACGAACGTCAGCGGCGGGCTTGGAAGGACAGCGCAGGCGGCCGCTGCGACCTCGAGACGCAAAATAAGCACCGTATGCGGGCTTATTTTGTATGCACCCGCAGATTGACGTGCGCCGGCGCTCCCACACCGGCGCACGTCTCGCCCCAACTCGCTAGGGCACCATGAACGACAGCAGCCCGGACTGCAGGAGCACCAGCACCGCCATCAGCAGCACCAGCAGCACGCTCCAGCCGAGGACCTTGCGGAAGACGTTGCCCTCCTGCCCGGCCAGGCCCACCGCGGCGGCGCCGATGGCCAGGTTCTGCGGCGACACCATCTTGGCCAGTACGCCGCCCGAGCTGTTGGCGGCCGCCATCAGCGTCGGGGACAGGCCCGCGTGTTTGGCCGCCGCCACCTGCAGCGCCCCGAACAGGGAGTTGGTGGACGTGTCAGAGCCGGTGACCGCCGTCCCGAACCAGCCGATGAGCGGTGACAGGAAGGCGAAGAAGCCGCCCGCGCCCGCCGCCCACGTGCCGAGCGTGATCGTCTGGCCCGACATGTTCATGACGTAGGCGATGCCCAGGACCGTGCAGACCGTGAGGAGCGCCCACCTGATCTGAACGATCGTCTGCCAGTAGATGCGCAGCGCGCGCAGCGGATTGACCCGCAACACGAATGCGGTGACGATGCCCGAGATGAGCAGGCCGGTGCCCGCGGCGGTGAGCCAGTTGAGCTTGAAGAGCTCGCTGGTGGGCGCCTTGCCCTTGCCGTTGATCACGTGGAGGCCGGGCCAGGAGAACTTCGTCGTGGCCCCATCCAGCCAGTTGAGTACCGGGTGCAGGCTCATCACGCCGAGGACGACCACGATGATCGCGTAGGGCGCGAAGGCCAGGATCATGTCCTTGCGGCTGGGTGGCCTGTCGTCACCCGAGGCGCCGGAGCGGGCGTTGATGTCGCGCTCGAAGGCGGCGTCGCCGGTCGCGCCGCCGGCGATCGCCGGCTGACTCCGCGTGCGGCGGGCCGCCGCCACGGGGGCGGCCGGCTGCCACGCCCGCAGGAACAGGACCAGCGCGCCGGCCGAGCCGAGCGACGCGACGATGTCGGTCAGCTCCATCGAGATGTAGTTGGACATCACGAACTGCAGCACGGCGAAGACGAAGCCGGCGAGCAGAGCGGCCGGCCAGACCGCGCGCACGCCGCGGCGCCCGTCGACCATGAAGACCAGGATGAACGGGAGGATGAGCGCAAGGAACGGCGTCTGACGACCCACCATGCTGCTCAGGTCGTGGACGGGCAGCCCGCTGACCTGCCCGAGTGTGGTGATGGGGATGGCGATGGCGCCGAAGGCGACCGGGGCGGTGTCGGCCACAAGCGCGACGGCCACGGCGCGCAGTGGGCTGAGTCCGACGCCCACGAGCATCACGCTGCAGATCGCCACGGGCGTCCCGAACCCGGCGAGCGCCTCGAGCAGCGCCCCGAAGCAGAAGGCGATGACCACCACCTGCACGCGCATGTCGTCGGAGACCAGCGCGAACGCGCGGCGCAGCACCTTGAAGTACCCGGTGGCCTCCGTCATGTTGAAGATCCACAGGGCGTTGATGACGATCCACATGATCGGCCAGAAGCCGAACGCCGCACCCTCCAGGCCGGAGTCGAGCGCCTGCCCGACCGGCATCGGGTACACGATGACCGCGACGAGAATCGACACAGCCAGCGCGGCCAGCGCTGCCCAGTGCGCCTTCAAACGCACCACGCCCAGCAGCACGAACAGCGTGAGCAAGGGCAAAATGGCGAAGATCGATGTGAGTCCCAGCGAGTTGGATACGGGATCGAGTACCTGCTTGTACACGGCAGAGCCTCCCTCTGAGTAACAGCCGTTACATGCAATCCCTACCCGATAAGCCGATTTCAAACCGGTCGCCATCGCGGTTGCTAACGTGGTCGGCCGCATGGCCACCGCACCCTCAGAGCCGCTCCCCCAGCGTCTCGCGGCAATCCGCGGGCAGTTGCAGCTGCTTGCGGACTATCTTTGACCCGGCTGCGCTAGCCCAGCGCGCGACCGCGCTGGAAGAGGAGATGGGAGCGGCGGGCTTCTGGGACGACCAGGAGCGCGCGGCGAAGGTCAGCGCCGAGCACGCTCGGGCCAGCCGCAAGCTGGGGGTCTTCCGGCAGCTCGAATCAGACGTCGAGGACCTCGAGCCGCTGGCCGAGCTGGCCGAGGAGGACCCCGGCATCGCCTCCGAGCTGGAGGAGCAGATCGCCACGGTGCAGGCGCGCCTGGACGAGCTGGAGGAGGAGCGCCTGTTCGCGGGACGCTACGACACCGGCGACGCGCTGGTGACGGTCAACGCCGGCGCGGGCGGCACCGACGCCCAGGACTGGGCGGAGATGGTCCTGCGCATGGAGATGCGCTGGGCGGAGAAGCGCGGCTTCGACGTCGAGCTGCTCGAGGCATCTCCGGGGGAGGAGGCCGGCATCAAGTCGGCGACCTTCCGCGTCAAGGGCGAGAACGCCTACGGGCTGTACGGGTCGGAGAAGGGGGTGCACCGGCTGGTGCGCCTGTCGCCGTTCGATTCTGCCAACCGCCGCCAGACGAGCTTCGCCGGCGTCGAGGTCTCGCCTGTGGTCGAGGAGGCATCCGGGGTGGTGATCGATGACGACGACCTCCAGATCGACACCTACCGGGCCAGCGGCGCCGGCGGCCAGCACGTCAACAAGACCGACTCGGCGGTGCGGATCACCCACAAGCCGACGGGGATCGTCGTGCAGTGCCAGAACGAGCGGTCGCAGTCCTCCAACAAGGCCGAGGCGATGGCGATGCTGCGCTCCAAGCTGCTGGAGCTGGAGGAGCGCAGGCGCCGCGAGGAGATCGCACGCGAGAAAGGAGACGCGCAGGACGTCAACTTCGGGTCCCAGATCCGCTCCTACGTCCTGCATCCGTACACCATGGTCAAAGACCACCGCACCGACTTCGAGATGGGCGACGCCAACCGCGTGCTCGACGGGGACCTCGACGGGTTTGTCCGCAGCTACCTGCTCAAGGCGGCCAAATGAGCCCGACCCCGTCACCGCCCGCCCATGACCCGCGCGACGAGGGCGCGCAGGGCGAACGGCGCGACGGCGCGCTCGTCTCCGAGCCCCGCGACCCCGCCGACACGCGGCGCCCGCGCCGCCAGCACCCGACCGCCCCCTACCTGGACGCGATCGTCTCCTACGGGTTCCGCGGCTCGGTCCGCTTCCACGTGCCCGGTCACAAGGGCGGCCCCGGCGCCGATCCCGGTCTGCGCTCGGCGATCGGCGAGCGTGCCCTGGCCCTTGACATCTGCCAGGACATCGAGGGCATCGACACCGGGCCGACTCCCACCCCCTACCAGCGCGCCGAGGAGCTGGCGGCCTCCGCCTATGACGCCGGCCAGACGTGGTTTCTCACCAACGGCGCCACTCAGGGCAACCACGCGCTGTGTCTGGCGCTGGCCAAGCCCGGCCGCCACGTCCTCGTCCAGCGCAACTCGCACGCCAGCATCGTCGATGGGCTGGTGCTCTCCGGCGGCATGGCGAGCTTCGTGGCGCCCGAGTACGACCCCGAGCTGGGCATGGCCCACGGGGTCACCCCGGAGGCGCTCGAGGAGGCGCTGGCGCGCTCGCCGGACGTCAGCGCCGCCTTCATCGTCTCGCCGACCTACTACGGGATGGCCGCCGACGTCCGCGGCTGTGCCGAGGTCGCCCACGCCGCCGGCACCGCGCTGATCGTGGACTGCGCGTGGGGGTCGCACTTCGGCTTTCACCCGTCGCTGCCGGACTCGCCGCTGCACGAGGGCGCCGACGCGATGCTGGCCTCCACCCACAAGATCGTCGGCAGCCTCACCCAATCGGCCATGCTCCACGTCGCCGCCGACGGCCTGGTCGACGCCGACGAGGTGGCCCGGTGCGTGCGCCTGGTGCGCTCCACCAGCCCCAACTCGCTGCTGCTCGCCTCGCTGGACAGCGCGCGCCGGCAGCTGGCGGGGCACGGCGAGGCGCTGCTGGACCGCACGATCGCGGCCTCGGCCCGCGCCCGCGAGGCGATCGAGGCGATCCCCGGCATCGCCATCGTCGGGGAGGACTTCGTGGGACGGCCCGGGATCGCGGGCTGGGACCCGCTGCGGATCGTCATCGATGTGCGCGGCACCGGCTCCACCGGTTACGAGCTCGCCGCCGAGCTGCGCGCCGCCTACGACATCTACATCGAGCTGGCCACGCACGCCACCCTCGTGCTCGTGCTCGGCCTGGGCCAGCCGGTCGAGCCACTCGAGCGCTTCGCCCACGACTTTGCCGAGACCGTGCGCATGCTGTCGCGCCCCGGCGAGAGCACCGCGATCGCCTCACCCAACGTGTCGCTCGAGCACCACAGCGTCGTGCCCATCCGCGAGGCGTTCCTGGGCGACGGCGAGAACGTGCCGGTGGACGAGGCCATCGGGCGGATCTCGTGCGAGTCGATCGCCGGCTATCCGCCGGGCGTGCCGACGCTGCTGCCCGGCGAGCGGATCACCGCGGAGGTCGTTTCCTACCTGCGCGCGCTGACTGCCGCCGGCGCCCGCCTGCACGGCGCCGCGGACCCGACCTTCACCACGGTGCGGGTGCTGGCCGCGACGCGCGCGGACAACGGTGCGGTCGCGGGCATCGCGGGCACGGTTCCCGGCCCTTAAGAGGTTGTCGCACAAATCCACGACTTCCTGAGGACGACGACGGCGGTGAGCGGCGCGGCTGGTCACCTGCGCCTGCATCCGGGAGGCCACTCTGGGACAGAAAGCGCCTATTTCCGGCGCCTTTCGTCCCAGAGTCATGCGGCAGGCCGCAGCAGCACGGTGGCCGCTGTCGGCGCCCGCCGCGATCGTCGACTCGTGCTACGACGCGTCACGCTCCCTATGCGACAGCGTCCCGAGCGGCGCTGGCGCCGCCACCCCTGAAGGATGAGATGCCGCCGCGCCGAGGCCGGTGAGGCGTGGTGCGGTAGTTAGAGCCCGTGCGACAGCGTGACCCAGGAGCCTGTGGAACCGATGATTGCTGTCATGAGCGCAAAGGGCCAGCTTCATAGCTGGAAGGCTCCTCGCGGCGGCACACACCTCCCCTACGACCGCGGAGCTCGCCAGCACCACCTGACAACTGAACGCGCTCACACAGGCCCAGCTGATGGCCGGGCCTGCTTGGGCGCGCACGTTGCCAGGTTGACCTCCCCTGCGGATCCACAGGCCAGCCACTTAACGGGCGGATCCGGGCGAAAAATGCCCGGATCCATTGCCCGTCGAGTACAGAGGGCGCGGACCGCACGGCCCGCGCCCACTCTTATTTGACGATGATCGTCCCGTGCATGAACGGGTGGATCAGACAGATGAACTTGTACGTACCGGGTTGGGTGAAGTCGATCTTCCCCGATGACGGGATCGTCGTCGTCTGCGCGTTGGTATCGAGCGCGCCGGTGTTGGCAAAGCCATCGCCGTGGGCGGTCAGCGACTCCGTGATCGTCCCCGGAGGATCGCTCGGGAACACGCCCTGGGCCGGGAAGTTCACGCCCTGGAAGCCCTCGGCGAGTTTCGTGAGCTCAGGTTTCGGCCCGAACGTGGCCGTGTGGGTCTCGAAGCTGTCCTTGGACATCTGGAAGGTCACCACCGTGTTGGGGCTGACCTTCAGCGTGGCCGGGAACATGTTGAAGAGCTCCACGCCGCCTCGTGCCGACAGGCCGAGGCTGACCGTGTTGGCCGGCAGCTTGGTCGCGGCGGCCTTCTTTGCGGCCTTGACGTCGGCCGTCACCTGGGCGACGAGCGCTTTGGCGTCCTGCTTGGCCGATGGGATCGCTGCGCGGGCGGGCTTGACCACGACGGTCCCGATCATGCCGGGATGGACGTCGCAGAAGAACTTGTAGGTACCGGCCTTCGTGAACGTCACGTTGAATGGCTTGGGCGGGCCGGTGGGGGCGGGGAGACCGCTGTCCAGCCGCTGGCTGCCGTTGTAGGTCTTAGCCGTGGGAGGCGCGAGGAGCGCCGGGTTGATCCCGACGTTGGGCACCTTGCCGTTGAACCAGAACGGGTTGCCGGCGGCGTCATTGACACCGCTGACGAGCGTCTGCCCGGGCACGATCAGAGGCAGCAACGTGCCGCCCTTGGCCGGGAGGTCCACGGTGTGAAAGCCGTTGAGCACGAAGGACACGGTGTCCCCCGCGTTGACCGTCGTCTTCTTGTTGAAGAAGGCGTTGAAGTCCGGTTGATAGACCGTGACGAAGCTCTTGGGCACCAACTTAGCCGCGATCTTCTGGGTTTGCGGGGGTGGCCCCGCGTACACGATTTTGGTGAGCGATTTCGCCATCGCCCCTGACGCGGTGACCAGCGCTACGAGCACAATCGCAGCCCCAATCCCCGTCCGACTCCCAATGCTCCGCATTGAGTTCCCCCTTTGGTCGTAGTCCGGCCACCCCCCACAATAGCCAAATGGGTACAAATGGTGTGAAAACTTGCCGTCCTATCCTCCGCGGTCATGGTGGCCCTGACCGCTGATTGCGCTGACCTGGTCGCCCGCGCGCTGGCCGAGGACCTCGGCGACGGCGACGTGACGACGGCCGCGACGGTGCCCGCCGAGACGCGGGCGCGCGCAGTCATCCGCCAGAAGGCGCCGGGCGTGATCTATGGCCTGGACGTCGCCGAGCAGGTGTTCCGCTCGTTGGATCCCGACGCATCATTCACCCGCGAGGTGGCCGAGGGGCCATGGCGCGAGAGCGGCGAGGTGCTGCGCATCGAGGGGCGGGCGCGGGCACTGCTGTCCGGTGAGCGCACCGCGCTGAACTTCCTCCAGCGGCTGTCGGGCGTGGCGACGATGGCCGCCCGGGCCGTGCAGGCCATCGACGGCACGAACGCCCGCATTCTGGACACCCGCAAGACGACGCCGGGCCTGCGGGCGCTTGAGAAGGCGGCAGTAGCGGCCGGCGGGGCCACCAACCACCGTGCCGGCCTGTATGACGCGATCCTCATCAAGGAAAACCACGCCGCCCTGGCCGGCGGCGTCGGCGAAGCGGTGCGCCGAGCGCGTGAGCACGCCCCGGACCTCCCGCTGGAGGTGGAGTGCCGCGACCTGGCCGAGGTGGACGAGGCCCTCGCCGCGGGTGGGGTGGGCGGGATCCGCATTCTCCTGGACAACATGAGCCCCGCCCAGCTGGCCGCCGCGGTGGCCCATGTGGCCGGCCGCGCGGAGCTAGAGGCCAGTGGCGGCGTGACGCTGCAGACGCTCGGGGACGTGGCATCGACCGGCGTAGACTTTGTCTCGGTGGGCGCGCTGACCCACAGCGCGCCGGCCCTCGATCTCTCCCTTCTCCTGAATCCACTGCCATGAACCTGCCCATGCTCAGCGCCACCGAGGCGCCGCTCATGCTCGAGAACATCCCCGCCCTCCAGAATGAGGTGCGCGAGCTGGCGGCGGCCCGCGGGGCCGTGATCCTCGCCCACAACTACCAGCTGCCCGAGATCCAGGACATCGCCGACTACGTCGGCGACTCGCTCGGCCTCTCCCAGCAGGCGGCGGCCGCCGAGGTCGGCACGATCGCGTTCTGCGGCGTGCACTTCATGGCCGAGACCGCCTCGATCCTGTGTCCGGACAAGCAGGTGCTCATTCCGGATCTCGACGCCGGCTGCTCGCTGGCGGACTCCATCACCGCCGCCCAGCTGCGCGACTGGAAGGCGCAGCATGGGGCGGGCGGGGACGGGGTCGTCGTGGTCATGTACGTCAACACCACCGCCGAGGTCAAGGCCGAGACCGACTACTGCTGCACCTCCGCAAACGCCGTGCAGGTGGTCCAGCACATCTACGCCACCCACGGGGAGGACACCGAGATCCTGTTCGGTCCCGACATGTTCCTCGGCGCCTACGTGGAGCAGACGCTCGGCCGCCCGATGCACGTCTGGGACGGCGAGTGCCACGTGCACGCCGGGATCAAGCCCGCCGACATCACCAGCGTGCGCGAGGCGCACCCGAGCGCTGACTTCCTCATCCACCCCGAGTGCGGCTGCTCGACGAGCGTCATGGAGTACGTCGCCTCCGGCGACATCGCCGCACAGGGCGTCCACATGCTCTCCACCGGCGGGATGCTCGGCTACGCCCGGTCGCTGGCATCTGACGGCGGCGGTCCCGCCACCGCGATCGTCGCCACCGAGACGGGGATGCTGCACCCGCTGCGCCAGGCCGCTCCGGACGTCGATTTCATCGCCGCCAACGAGGCGGCGTCGTGCCGCTTCATGAAGATGATCACGCTGCCCAAGCTCCGCGACGCCCTGCGTGACGGCGTTCACGAGGTCAAGGTCCCGGCGGAGATCGCCGACCGCGCGCGGGTCCCGATCGAGCGGATGGTCGCGATCAGCTGAGGGGCGTAGGCCCGTTGCCTGGCACGTCCGGCATGTCCGCCATGTCCGCCATGTCCGGGCAGGGGATACAGCGGGTCTGAGTCCTCGTAGAGGAGGATGCCCCGCTCGGCGACGGCCTTGACCGCCGGCGTCGTGGTGCGCTTGCGCTGGAACTCGTCGAGGGTGTAGCAGTGCACGTCGGCGCCATCGCCCATCTCCATGCCGTCCCACAGCGAGGTCGCCTGATAGACGCGTTCCAGCCACGGCATCCCCTCAAAGGCCCGCGACACCAGCACGACCACGTACTCGGGGCCGCGCTCGCGCTGAGGCGGAGCGCCCCGCGCGTCGTCGACGCGGGCGCCGCCGAGCATCACCACCTGCAGCGGCCAGCGGTCGCCGATCCGGTTCAGGTAGCGCTGCATCTCACCGAGGTTCAGAGCGGTGGACAGCTCCACTAGTGATGCCGATTGTGCAGGGTGAGGGCGATGCTCGTCAATAACGGGCGATGGCGCCGATCATCCGGCTCTCCAGGAGCACCGCGGTGCCGTTGTCGGGCCCATCGGCGAAGAGCGCGAACGCCAGCGTGTGCCCGCCCCGGCTGTGGCAGTAGCCGGCCAGGTTGGTGACGTAGTTCAGCGTGCCCGTCTTGGCGACGCAGCTGCCCACCGCGGCGGTCTTGAGCCCGATCCCGCGCACGGTCCCCTCCTTGCCGACGGTGGGCAGCGAGGCGACCAGCGCCCGGCCGACCCGCGTGCCCGACACCTCGCGCAGCAGGTCGACCACCTCCAGCGGCGAGGAGCGGTCGTTACGCGAGAGTCCGGACCCGTCGAGGATCTTGGGGTGCAGGCTGTAGGTGTCGGCGATCGTACGGCCGATGACCTGCGCTCCCGCCGAGATCGATCCGCCGCGGCCGAACAGGAGCCCGAGCTGCTTGCCGAACAGCTCGGCGAACAGGTCGTCGGAGGGCACGTCCATGAGGCGGGTCATGACCGACATCGGCGGCGAGCTCACCGTGGCCAGCGCCTTGGCGTCGTCGGGGGTCTTCTTCGCGTGGCGCGAGGCCCTGACCGAGATGTGCGAGCTCTTCATGGTCAGGGCCAGCTGACGCGCGGCGAACACGGCGGGCGAGTAGTGGGGGATGACGGAGCCGTGGTCGTAGGTCAGCGCGCTGAGCTGCCCCCCGAAGTCCGGGACGTCCGGCTGGTAGTTGGTCATCAGCCCGCCCCGCTTGCGGTCGAACAACGTCTCGTCGGCGTAGACCTGGCCGGTGACGCGGGTGATGCCGCGGCGGCTGAGCTGCTCGGTGAGCTGGTTGGCGGTGGGGCCGTAGCCGGACATCCACACGCGATTGAACGTCGGATCGCCGAAAGTGGGGTCGCCGCCGCCGCGCAGGTAGAGGTTCCCGTGCCACACGCCATGACGCAGCGAGCCCGTGCCCAGCACCGTCGTGTGCAGGCGGGCGTCGGGGCCGAGCTTGACCATGAGGGCGGCCGTTGTCCACAGCTTCTCCACCGAGGCCGGCGGCCGCTTGACAGTGGGGCGCAGCCCGAACAGCTCGGTCTGGGAATCGAGGTCGAACACCAGCGCGCCGCTCTGCGGGCCGGCCTGGCTGAGCGCCTTGGTCATCGCCGCTTGGAGGCGGGCCTCCTGCGGCGACAGCGGCGGCTGCTGGCCGCGCGTGGTCAACAGCGCCGGGTCGTGGGCGCGGCGGCGGGTGGGCTTCGGCTTCTTGGTGGGCGCCACGACGGCGGAGCCGGCGTCGAACTGCGCGTCGTGCGTGCTGGTGTGGCTAAGGGAGCCCAACAGGGCCAGCGTGATCGCCGCGACCAAGAGGATCACCCCCAACCCTGCGGCGAGCCAGCGTCTCAGGCGGTCTCCAGCTCCTCCAAGGTGTGGGGTCCGACGACGGCGATCGACAGCTCATCAGCGATCCCGGCCGCCACCTCTCTCACCTCGTCGAACGTGACGTCGTCAAGCAGCTCGATCGTGGTGTCCGGATCGGCGTCCTCGCCGTAGACGATCGTCTGCTGGGCGGCATACCGCGCCACCGCGCCCGTGTTCTCGAAGGCCAGCGTCCGCGCGCCGGCCGCGTAGGCCTGGGCGCGCTTGACCTCGCTCTCGGTGGGTCCGTCGCTGCGCAGCTCGGTGACGATGTCGCGCATGCGGCGGTAGGCCTCCATGCACTTGCCCGACTCCAAGCCGGCGGACAGCTGCAGCACCGGGACGTCGGCGTAAGCGTGCGGGAAGGCCGAGACCGAGTAGGCGAGCCCGCGCTGCTCGCGGATCTCGTCGAACAACCGTGATCCCATCGAGCCGCCCAAGAGGGTCCCGTAGACCATCAGGGCCGCGCGCTGCTTGGGGTTGTCAACGTCGATCATCGGCCGGTAGGACATACGCAGGTGCGACTGGTTGGAGTCCCGCTCGCGCACCAGCGTGCGCGGCTCCTGCGGAGGGGCGGCGTCAAACGGCGCGGGCTCCGGCGCGGGCGCGAAGCGCTCGAACAGCTCCTCCAGGTCGCCGTTGTCGCCCAGGCCCTCGAGGTTGCCGACGGCGAAGGCGGCGCCCCGCGACGGCGACCAGCGCCGGCTGCGGAAGGCCAGGATGCCCTCCCGGGTGAACGTGTCACGAAGGTGCTCGGTGGGTCCCAGCACCGGCCGGCCGAGCGGATGATCGCCGAACACGGCCTCGTCGATGAGGTGCTCGGCCAAGGTCGCGGGCTGGTCCTCGGCGCGGGCGATCTCCTGGACCACGACACCGCGCTCGCGGTCGAGCTCCTCCTGCGTCGATCCGCGGCCGGGCCACGAAATCGGTGAGCAGGTCGGCCGCCTCCAGGCCGCGCTGGGCGCGCGCGGTGATGTGGAAGGCGACGAGGTCGTGGCTGGTGTAGGCGTTGAGCACCGCGCCGATGCTCTCGGCGGCCTCGTTGACGTCGCGGTACGTCGGGTACTTCTCTCCGCCCTTGAACACGAGGTGCTCCAGAAAATGGGCCATCCCGTTTTCCTCGGACCGCTCGGTCCGCGCGCCGGCGTCGAAGGCGGCCAGGATCGTCACCGCGCGCGTGCCGGGCACCGCGACGCGGTGCAGCCGCAGTCCGTTGTTGAGCGTGGTGATCGTGATCTCGGCCATTTGCTGGGACAACGGTAGCGCTCGGCGCGGGAGACCGGCCGGGGTCGGGCCGACGCGGTTCAATAGGCCTGCAAATCGCGTTGCAAGCCCACCGCGCACAGGACAACCACCGTGGGCTGCCGCTACGCTGCGCCGCGACCTATGGCTACACCCATCCCATTTTCGCGCCGCGCTCAGGACCGGGCTCGGGCGGCCTCCACTCTGCATCCTCGGCCCGACGCACGCCGTCCCCGCACCGCGCGTCCGGTCATCGAGTTCCGCAACGTCTCCAAGCTCTACGCCGGCGACGTCGGCCTCGAGCAGGCCACCTTCTCCGTCGAGCGCGGCGAGTTCGTGTTCCTCGTCGGGCTCGACCGGCTCGGGCAAGTCGACGCTGATGCGGCTGCTGATCAAGGAGCTCGACCCGACCAGCGGGATCATCCGCGTCGCCGGCCACGACCTGGATCAGATCCCGCGCAAGCGCGTGCCTTACTTCCGCCGCAACGTCGGCGTCGTCTTCCAGGACTTCAAGCTGCTGCCCAACCGCACCGTGTACGACAACGTCGCCTACGCGCTGCAGGTGACCGGCGGCACGCCGCAAGGAGATCCGCGCCAAGGTGCCGGACATCCTGCGCCTCACCGGGCTCTCGACCAAGCTGCACAACTACCCGCACCAGCTCTCGGGCGGCGAGCAGCAGCGCGTCTCGATGGCCCGGGCGTTCGTCAACCACCCGCCGCTGCTGCTGGCCGACGAGCCGACCGGAAACCTCGACCCCGATACGAGCATCGACATCATGCGGCTGCTCTACCGGATCAACCGGACCGGCACCACCGTGATGGTGGCCACCCACGACCAGGCGATGGTGGACAAGATGCGCCGCCGCGTGCTCGAGCTGTCGCAGGGGCGGGTCGTCCGCGACGAGGCCGCCGGCCTGTACACGCGCGACGAGACCACCCGCGACCTGGCCCGCCGGCTGCGCGCCCCGTCGACGCGCCCGCCAGGGCTGGAGTAGCCCGTGCGGATCGGCTTCTTCCTGCGCGAGGCGATTCGGGCGGTGCGCCGCAGCGCCGCCCCCAGCTTCGCCGCGCTGGCCACGGTGCTGGTGACGCTGCTCGTGCTCGGCGTGTTCATCCCGATCGTTCAGGCCACCAACGGCGCGGCCAACACCGTGCGCAGCCGCGTCGAGGTCGACGTCTACATGAAGACGAACGCCACCGCGGCCGACGACGCCCGGGTGCGCCAGGAGCTGCTCAACGTCCCGCACGTCGAGCACGTCCAGTTCGTCTCCAAGGCCGCCGCGTACGCGCAGCAGTCCAAGATCGATCCCGCCGCCTACAAGCTGCTGGGGACCAACCCGCTGCCCGACACGTTCCACGTGATCCCGGACAACCCGGCCAACGTGCTGGCGGTCCGCAACTCGCTGTCCCCGCCGACCGCCGGTGCGGGCACCGGCACCATCGACCAGTCGATCCAGAGCGTCTCCAACAAGCGCAACGACACCAAGAAGATCCTCGAGGTCACCAACCTGGTGACGATCACCGCCGCCGCGCTCGACGGTGCTGCTGACGATCGCCTCGATCCTGCTCATCGCCAACACGATCCGGCTGTCGCTGTACGCCCGCCGCCGCGAGGTGGAGGTGATGAAGCTGGTCGGCGCCACCGACTGGTTCATCCGCTGGCCGTTCGTGATCGAGGGCATCGTCGTCGGCGCCGCGGGCGCGCTGCTGGCCATCGCGGTGCTGGCGGTCACCAAGGTCGCGCTGCTCGATCCGCTGGCCAACAACTGGACGCTGATCGCCGCCCCGCGGACGATCTCGTTCACGGCGCTCGTCATCGTGCTGATGGGTGCCGGGGTGATCGTCTCCGCGCTCGGGCTCGGGCCTGTCGCTGCGCCGCTTCCTGCGGGTCTGAGCGCCGGGTCGGGTGCGCGCGCCCAGCTACCCTGAGTAGCCGACATGTACACGCGGCGTCAACGAGCTCCCCGGCTGGTCCTGGTCGTCCTGGGCGTCCTCGTGCTGCTCGTCGGCGTGTGGTTCGGCGGGCACCCGAGCTGGCTGCCGGGCCCGATCCGCAGCGCGTTCGTGTCCCAGAGCTCCAACGACAAGCTCGTCAACCAGGTGCTCGGGCTGATCCAGAACGACTACTACCGCAAGGTCGCTCGCAGCCAGCTCATCAACAAGGGCCTGCAGGCCGCGGTGGCGAGCCTCGGCGACCCGTACTCGCATTACTACGACCCGTGGACTACCGCAGCTTCCAGAACCAGGACAACCCGCACCTGAGCGGGATCGGGATCGACATCAAGGACGAGTCCCGGGGCCTGCTCGTCCAGGACGTGTTCCAGGATTCGCCCGCGGCCAAGGCGGGCCTGGCGCGCGGCGACGTGATCGTCGCAGGTCGGGTCCACCTCGCTGGCCAACCGCTCAGCGGACTTCTCGGCGTCGCTCATCAAGGGCCGTGCGGGCACCAAGGTCACGCTCACCATCGAGCGGGGCAAGAGCCGGCGGGTCATCACCGTGCGCCGCGCCGACATCGTGGTGCCCGTGACGGCCGGGCGCCTGCTCACCTACAAGGGGACCAAGCTGGGCTACGTCGAGCTGACGAGCTTCACCTCCGGCTCCGGCGGCCGAGGTGCGCGACCAGGTCCAGCGGATGCTCCACGACGGGGCCCGCGGACTCGATCCTCGACCTGCGCGAGAACGGCGGCGGCCTGCTCGACGAGGCCGTCAACGTCGCCAGCATCTTCATCCCCGACGGCACGATCGTCTCCACCGACGGACGCGCGCAGCCTCGCCAGGTCTACATGGCCAAGGGCAACGCGATCGCGCCCAAGATCCCGATGATCGTGCTCGTGGACCAGGGCACCGCGTCCGCGGCGGAGATCGTCACCGGTGCGCTGCAGGATCGTGGGCGGGCCAAGGTCGTCGGGACCCACACCTACGGCAAGGGCGTCTTTCAGGAGATCGAGCCCCTGTCCAACGGCGGCGCGCTGGACTTCACCGTGGGCGAATACTTCACGCCGAGCGGCCGCAACCTGGGTGGGGGCGGCGTGCGCCGCGGGGCCGGGATCAAGCCCAACATCTATGCGTCCACGAAGTCGACGGCCAAGACCGACACCGCCCTGACGGTGGCCGAGAAGACCGTCGCCGCCGAGCTCGCGCAGTGACGCCGCCGGCCGCCCGGGCCGCGCACCCGCGCTCCGGCGCGCGGGTGGCGCTGCTGGTCCGCCAGGGGAAGTTCCTCGTCGCCGAGCCGTTCTTCGGCCCTGGGCCGCGGCAGGTGGTCAGCCGCGACAAGCGTGCCGGCGTGGGCGATCTCGTGGTCCTGTCGGGCGCCGGAGATGGCAATGGGCGCCGAGGGTCGCGCCGGGCCACGGTGGGCCGCCGGCTGGGGCGGCCCGACGTGGCGCGCGACGTGATCCGGGCGCTGATGCTCGACCGCGGGCTGCAGGGCGGCTTCGATCCCGCGGTGGAGCGCGAGGCGCGGCTGGCCGCCTCCGGCACTGACGACGGGGCCGGCGTCCCCGGCGTCCCCGGCGCTGACCGGCGCGACCTGCGCGATCTCCCCACGTTCACCATCGACCCGGTGACGGCGCGCGACTTCGACGACGCGGTCTCGGCTGAGGAGATCGGCGACGGGTCCTGGCGGGTGTGGGTCCACATCGCCGATGTCGCGGCCTACGTGACGCCGCGGTCGCTGGTGGATCGCGAGGCCTACCGGCGGGCCACGAGCGTCTACGTCCCCGGGATGGTGGAGCCGATGCTCCCGCGCGCACTCTCCAACGAGGCGTGCTCGCTGGTGCCGGGCGCACCGCGGGCCGCGGTGACGGTCGAGATGGTCGTGGGCGAGCGCGGGGTGCGCCAGTCCTCCATGTACCGCTCGGTCATCCGCTCTGACGAGCGCCTTGACTATGACAGCGTGGACCGGATCTTCGCCGGCGTCGAGGACGCCGCGGAGCCGTGGGGTGGGCCACTGGCCGCGGCGCGGGCCGCGTCGGCGGCGCTGGGCGCTGTGCGCCGCGCGGTCGCAGAGCGGGGTGGCCGCGGGCGCGGCGCGCTCGAGGTCGACTCGGCCGAGCCCCAGTTCAGCTTCGACCGCGACGGCGATGTCGTCGACCGCCGAGGTCTCGGAGCAGACCGAGTCCCACCGCCTGATCGAGCACCTGATGATCGCCGCCAACGAGCAGGTGGCCCGGTTTCTGTCAGACCACAGGATCCCGACGCTGTACCGCGTGCATGAGCGACCGGATGCGCCGGCGGTGGAGCGGCTGATCGGCCAGCTTGAATCGCTGGGCGTGCCCACCCCGCCGGTCCCCGGGCACATGACCCCCCAGCAGGCTGCGGACGTGGTGGGGGAGGCGTCGGTGATGGTCGCCGATTGGGTGAGGCGAACCGGCCGAGGTGGGCGGGCGCTGACGAGCCTGGTGCTGCGCTCGCTCAAGCAGGCCTACTACGACCCTCGCAACCTCGGCCACGCCGGGCTGGCGCTGACGCACTACTGCCACTTCACCTCGCCGATCCGGCGCTACCCGGACCTCATCTGTCACCGCGGGCTGCTGTCAGCGATCGCGGGGGAGCCGACGCCGGATGCCTCCTGGGTGGCGGGCGCCGGTCCGTGGACGTCGACCCGGGAACGGGAGGCGATGACGATCGAGCGCGACGCCGACGACGTGGCGCGCTGCTTCCTGCTCGAGCGCGAGCTGTTTGAGTCCGGCGATCGTGACGGGGCCTTCGAGGGCGAGATCGTGGGGTTGATCGGCGCGGGCGCGTTCGTGGCCTTCGGGGACCGGCTGCAGTACGAGGGCATGCTGCCGGTGCGTCGGCTGCATGGCGACTGGTGGGAACTCAATGAACTGGGCACGATGCTGGTGGGCACGCGCAGCGGTGGCGCCATGCGCCTGGGCGACCCGGTGGCGGTCCGCGTCGGGCGGATCGATGCTCCACGGGGTAGGGTGGATCTTCTGCCCGTGGATGAGCTCGGGGAGGAGTGAGGCGGACCATGGCCAAGGGCAAGAAACGCAAGGCGGCACCGGGCGACGTCGCCAGCAACCGGCAGGCGTCGTATCGCTACAACCTGCTCGAGCGCTTCGAGGCGGGGCTGGTGCTGACCGGCACCGAGGTCAAGTCGCTGCGCGAGGGCAAGGCCCAGCTCAAGGACGCCTACGCGACGGTGCGCGACGGCGAGGTGTGGCTGATGGGCGTCTATATCCCCCCCTACGGCGCGGCGGCGCGTGACAACCACGATCCCGAGCGCCCGCGCAAGCTCCTGCTGCACAAGTCCGAGATTGAGCGGCTGGTGGGCCGCACCCAGGAACGGGGTTTGACGTTGGTCCCGACGCGCATGTACTTCTCGGGGCCACGCTCCCGGGCCAAGGTCGAGATCGCCCTGGCCAAGGGCAAGGATCTCTACGACAAGCGCCAGACCATCCGCACGCGCGAGGTTGCGCGCGAGATCCAGCGCGAACTGCGCGAAGTCGGCCGCTGAGCGCGCACGCGGTTTTGCGTGGTTCCCACGCGAGCGGGGTAGCACGGACCCATGACTATTGGAACATCAATCCTGCTCATTGCGGTCGGGGCGATCCTCAAGTGGGCGGTCACCGCGCACGTGAGCGGGATCAACCTCCAGACCGCCGGAACCGTCCTGCTGGTGTTGGGCATCGTCGGACTTATCATCTCGCTGCTCTACACGTTCGTGTGGGCGCGTCAGAACCGGACCACCACGACCCGCACGTACGTCCCGCGCGACGAGCAGACGACCCGCTACCAGTAGCCCGTAGCCGGCGTCAGCCGAGCGTGCGGGGCAGGTGTGTGGCGTCCATGCCGATCACCAGCAGTGCCACCAGGCCCAGGTAGACCGCGCCGACGAGCAGCCGATTGCGGGGGCTGACGCGGTAGTAGGACTGCGTGGCGACGTCGCCTTGGCGGCGATGCTGCCAGCGCCGATAGGTCTCATACGCGGCGAACAAGGCGATGATGAGGATGATCGGGTTGGGGAAGGCAAACGCCAGCACGACGATGCCGGCGAAGCCCAGGAACCACATCCACGGCGACATCGCCGCCATCGCGCGCCCGCCGTCCAGCGGTACCACCGGCAGGAGGTTGAAGAGGTTGATGAAGAAGCCGGTGTAGCCCAGCGCGCGCCAGTAGTCGTGGCCGGTGATCTGCCAGATGACCAGGCAGGCGGCGGAGCCGACGGTGCCCAGCACGGGGCCAGCCAGGCCGACCCGCGCCTCGGCGACCGCATTCTCGCCCAGGGACTTGGCGGCGACCACCGCTCCCAGGAAGGGGATGAACATCGGCGCCGACGCCCGGATGCCCTCGCGGCGCAGCTGGATCACGTGGCCCATCTCGTGCACCAGCAGCAGGATCACGAAGCCCATCGCGAACCAGAAGCCCCAAATGGTGGTGTAGGCCGCGATCGAGACGGCCATCGTGCCCGCCGTGGTGAGGATCTTGATCTGCGGCAGCAGCAGCAGGATCGCCTTGAGCTTGGCCAGCAGGGCGATGAGAGCTGCCCCGAGAGGGGCGATCCGGCGCTTGAAAAAGGACTCGCGCCCCTGCGGGCGGCCCAGCGCCGCACCCGGATCGTGCTCCTCGGGCGGGTCGAGGCGCGTCGGCGGATAGACCGTGGGCTCGGGCAGCGTGGGCGTCGGGGAGCCGATCGGTGGGGCCCCGTAGGGGTTGGGCGAGTCGCCGTACTCCATGTGTAACCATTGATTGTCGCAGCCCGCGCGGGCCTCTTACGCAGGTCTTCAGTGGCGCTGGACGGCTGTTCGGAAGGACCGTTGTCGTTTGGTGAAGCTTTGTCGCGCCGCGGTGGGCCCCGGTGTATTGTGCGGATTGAAGCGACCGGGGACTGGGCGGGGTGATTGGCGCCACATCAATCCGCCCCCGCCGTGTGGACGAGCGGGAGCTTGGCGCCGGCGATGGGATCATCGGGCAGTCGCGAGTCTCGTCGCCGCGGCGCTCCTGCTGTGTGCGGCACCGGCAGCCGGTGCTCGGCCGTCGATGCCGGCGCCCGCCCAGACCGCACGAGCGGTTGAGGTCACGACGGGCGTGCTGGGCCAGGGGACGACCTTCGTGAGCACCGGTGAGTTGTCGATCACGGTTGCCGGCCCTGGTGCCGTCTCGAGCTCGCCCGGGGGGATCTCGTGCGGACGGTCCGCCGACCAATGCGACGCGACCTACCAGAACGGGCAATTGGTGACGCTGTCGTGGATGGCCCGACCAACATCACGGTCACGCAGCTCACGCTTCTACGCGCGAGCCGTCCGGTCCCGACCACCAGTGGCAACCCCCTGCTTGTTCAGACCGTCGTGTCCGGCGGCGGCACGATACGAGGGCCCGGGGTGGCCTGCCCGCTCCACTGCAACTGGTATCTGCCCGGTGGCAGGTATGTGAGCCTCGTCGCCGTTCCGTCTCGCCGTCACAGATTCGTGAGGTGGGCGGGCTTCTGTGCGGGCAGAAGGCGCACCTGTCGGCTCCGGGTCAACGTCAATGAGTACGCCGCCGGCCTCGGCATCTTCTTCAAGGTCGACCCGAGCGCCGCACCGTGTCTGGACGGCCGGGATGCGTCGTTCACCGGCGCTCCGGTGTTCCCGCACTACGCCTACCGCCAGTTCGTCCAAGATATCGGCAGTACCGACACCGCCGGCTACTCGGGCCCCCCGGGCGCCGAGGTGCGCTACAGCTACCAGGTCGACGACCTCAAAGGCCAGCGGCTCGTCCTCCGGGCCACGATGGTCAGCGTCAATCGCGACGGGAGCATCCGGAGCGCCGACACGAGCGTGATCGACAACAACGACCTGCTCGTCGAGGACGCCTTCACCCCGGGTCAATGCTCGCAAGCCGGCGGTGGGACCTTCTTCGCGCACATGCCGATCAACGCGAGCGGCCGCTATCGGATCATCCTGGAGCTGTTCATCGGGATGGGGCTCAAGCGGCGCGTTGCCCTCGGGCAGACGCCGGAGTTCACGGCATAGCCCGGGGCATCCGGCCGCCTCCCAGGGCCTGGTGAGCTGGTCCTATAATCGACGGGACAACACATACCCCCGGGGACGACAGGCTTCGACGTGGTCGGTTCGTGGGGGTGGTTGCGAGTCGAGGTCCCGGGAGGCCTCGTTAAACACCCGGGAAAACCATAAGTGCGGACTCACACGAGTACGCGCTCGCCGCTTAGTCACTAAGCACTAAGCCGTGAGCTCTCGGCCCCTCGCTCGCCTGCGGCGGGGTGGCTGGGATCAACCAGCAGGCTCGCTCGGGGAGGTTCGCTTCAGCCGATCCGGGGACTTCTCATGAAGCTGGTCCGCCACAACCCCGCCGGCGAGGCGAGTGGAGGATGAGATCAGAGCGCCGGCTACGCTCGTAGACGCCACCTTTTACGCGACTGCGGACGCGGGTTCAATTCCCGCCGTCTCCACTCACAGCAGCGGGTGCGAAATCTTCGGAATTTCGCCCCGCTGCAGGTGTTTAAGGGCGCGAAGACGGGGGTGGTTCGCACGAATTGTTTGCGGGCTGTCGATGGGTGGTCGGCCACAAGACGGCCGCACCTGTGGCCGGAGTCGGCCACGAGGCGCCGCGGGACTTGCGGTGCGGCGATCCGTCGGGCGAGTCGGCTAGCTTCGCCGGCGATGTCTGCTCTGCCTGGACGCTGCACGCGGGCGGGCGACGAAGTCTGGGTCGCAATTGCGACCGGGGCGGCCGATGGCGCGTTCGTGGCCGATCGGCTCCGCGAGCTGCTGTTCGTCATCCTCTTCGACGCTGCTGGTGCGGAGGTGTCGGAGCCGCGGCCTGACTGGCCCTCGGGGCTGCTCGAGTGGTTTGAGGTCGCGCGCCTGGGGCTCCGCGAGACGATCACTCCGGCTTGACGCCGCCGAGACGCTCGACGACGTCGACCGTCACGCCGGAGGCGTACGCGATCGTCGCGGCGCTGCCGCCGAGGAGCGCCTGGCGGGCGCGCTCGATCCGCGCGGCAAAGTCGTCACGGTGACGCTCGACGTACTCGTCGACGGCCTTTTCGACGATCTCCGGGTGGCAAGCCATCCTTGAGCGTGCGACTGCACAGGCCCAGCTTCTTCAGGCGTGTGTCTGGCGTGAAAGGCTGACCAGTGGCTTCTGAGCTTCGGCCGACCGGCTGCCTCCCTGAACTCACTGAAGCGGCGACGTCACTATTCCCCCCGATTACCACGGGGATTGGATCACCATGGGTATCGTCTAGTTGTGCGCGCGCGGCTGGGCAGTGCGGGGGTCGGATTGGTGCTCGCGGCTGTCTTGGTCCTGGCGCCGGGGCCGGCGTCGGCCGGCGCTGGCGAGCCGGTGGCTCGGCGGGCGCTGACTGTGCGGTCGCTGCGGGCCGTCGGCGACCGATCACTCGGCCTGGTGGTGACCGCGACGTTCGCGGGTGACGTGGAGCACGATCTCGGGCGGGGCGCGCTGCGCGGCGCGGGTCTGCTCCTGGTGCTGGAGCGCTCCTCGCCGCCCGTGTCGGCATTGCTCGACGAGCGCGGCGGGGCTCGGAGGGTCGCTGTGCCCGCGGTGCGTCGGCTGGCGGGCGACGAGGTGGCGCCCGACCGGGTGTTGGCGACCGGCGCCGCGCGCGGAATCACGGTGCTGCGCGACGGCGACCGGGTGCTGTTCGACGTTCCGGGGTCGGACCTGCGCGGCGTCTCGGGCCTTCGCCTGGAGGTCCTTGGCGCGGGCGCCCGCGCGGCCGGCCTGAGTGCTCGCGGCTGGCGGAAGCTGATGCGTACCCCGGGGGCGAGCACGGCGGCGCTGGCGATGCCCGCCGCGCTGACGTGCACGCGGCTGCGCACGACGATCGTCGACCGGACGGATGTCTCGCCGGTGGACCTTGAGCCGCCCCTCGTCGAGGCGCAGCGGAGGGCGGCGAGGCTGCGATCCGCGCTGGTGCAGGTGGGTGTGCGCGCGGGCGGCGGGGCGGGATCGGCCCGGCGCGCGGCGATTGCTCGCGCCCTTGGCGACACCGAGCACCGGATCGCTCGCCTGCGGCGGGCGGCCGCCGGGGTCGCCGGCGTGAGCGAGCGGTTGAACGCGCGGATCCGCAGCTGTGCCTCGGCGCCAGGCGCGGGTCCCCCGGCTGCGCCAGCGCCGAGTGCCGGGGCGACGTCTTCGACCACCACGACCTCACCCGCGCCCGGGCCCGGGCCGACTGTCGGCGTGGTGCAGACCGACGCCGCGCTCGGTCAGGACATGGCCGCCCAGCCGGCCGTGCCGCTGTTGCCGGCGCCCGCGCCGAGCACGGTTCCGGTGATCGCCGTCGCCCCCCAGACCCGCTATCAGACGTTCGCCGGCCTGGGGGCCGCGATGACCGACAGCTCGGCGTGGCTGCTTAACCAGAACCTGCCTGCAGCGGCACAGGCCCAGGTGATGGGGGACCTGTTTGGCACCGGCCCGGGTGCGATCCACCTCAACTTCCTGCGCGTGCCGATGGGCGCCTCCGACTTCACCGTCAGCCCGACGCCCTACGCCTACGACGACGTAGCCCAGGGGGACACGGATGTTGGCCTGAGTCAGTTCTCGATCGGCCACGACCTCACGTACATCATCCCGGCGATCAAGCAGGCGCTGGGGGTCAACCCCGCCCTGCAAATCTCGGCGAACCCGTGGAGTCCGCCGGCCTGGATGAAGGCCAACGATGCCCTGGATAACAACAATCTCGCCGGCACGCTGCTCACCCAGTACTACGGCCAGCTTGCCAATTACTTCGTCCGGTTTATCCAGGACTACGCGGCGCAGGGCGTGAAGGTCGACGACATCGTGCCCCAGAACGAGCCGCGCTCGCCGGGCGGATCGGGCACCCCGTATCCCGGCCTGACGCTGCCGGAGTCAGACGAGGCGACGTTCATCTCCCAAAACCTGGCGCCGGCGCTGGCCGCCGCCGGGCTGTCGCCCAGGCTGTACGGCAACGACCTGAGCTGGGACAAGTTCTCGGCCTACGCCCAGCCTCTGGCGGCGAGCGCTGCCGGACCCGATCTCACCGGGATCGCGTGGCACTGTTACGCCGGCAACCCGAGCGTGATGACCCAGCTTCACACCCTCTATCCCGGCCTTGACCAGATCATCGACGAGTGCTCGCCGGAGATCCGCAACTTCGGCGCCGCCGAGTTCCTCATCTCGGTGCTGCGCAACTGGGCGACGGCGGCGGCCGTGTGGAACGTCGCACTGGACCCCCAGGGCGGCCCCAAGCAGAGCGACAACGGCTGCCCCGGCTGCATCGGCCTGGTCACCGTCAACGAGCAGAGCCAGAGCTACAGCTTCAACACCGAGTACTACCAGCTGGGCCAGGTGAGTGCGTTCGTCCAGCCGGGCGCAGTGCGGATCGACTCGCCCAACTTCGTCGCGTACTCCACCAACAAGTCCAACATCCTCGCGGTCTCGTCCGGGCTCGACGACGTCACGTTCCTCAATCCGGACGGGTCGAAGGTGCTGATCGCCTACGACAATTCCACCAGCCCGATCTCGTTCGCCGTCCAGGACGGTGCCGAGAGCTTCACCTACACGATCCCTCCAGGAGCGATGACCACGTTCACCTGGAGCTAGTAGCGACGCTCAGCACGAGCTCCGCCCTGAGCTCGTGCTCCGCCCTGAGCTCGTGCAGGCATCGATCATGGCGTGGGCCAGCCGCACCGCCGCGGCCGGCGGGCAGGGGGTCCGGGACGCCGGTCACCGGATCAAGCCAGACGGCCTGGAGATCGGGTACTGGCTCCATCCCTCGTTTACCGGCCGACGGATTGGCGACGGGTGCGGTTCGGGTCCTGACCGATGCCGCCTTTGGGGTCAGGGGGATCACTCATGTCGAGATCCACCACGACAAGGCCAACCTCGCCAGCGCGGGCATCCCCCGTCGTCTCGGTTACCGGCTCGTCGCCGAGGCCCCGGATGAGATTGCCGCGCCGGCGGAGCTCGGGATCGAGCGGGTGTGGAGGATCGACCGAGACGAGCGGATGGGGTCATGCAGGGTGACCGCACGTATTCGGTGGCGGTTCCCCAGCTGAGACCATTCGACCGCCCGGACTGGGACCAACCGACTGAGGCTCAGAACCGTCCGGTTGTCAATCGTCTCGTGCGACGAGGCCTGTTGTCCTCGGTTGCTCGAGATTGGCGACGAGCAGGAGAGCGGGTGGGGGGTCGGCGTGTTTCTGCGTCGGTTCGGTTAGTCATCCGTGTGCTGCCCCTTGTAGCCAGTCCCACTCCGTCACGCTGGCATTCCCACCCGCCGATCGCGATGGCCTGGTAAAGGTCCGACATCCGCCTGCAGCTGAACATCGCCAGAACCGGCTGGCCTTCGCACCTCTGTAATACCGCTGATGGATTGCGCCGGGCGCCGTCAGTCACTCGCCCGCGACCTGCCAACTTCCACGGGGGACGCCTACCGCGTAATAAGGGGCTGCGCTACCCGACCGATCTCCCGAGCGTGCCCGGAGATCATCGCGGTCATGTGAGTCGCGGGCGGCTGGCCCGACGGGATCCGACTGCGCGGCGTGATCGTCGTGGTGCGGCGGACCGGGCTGCGGATCAGCGAAGCCCCAGCCCTTGCCTGACAACCGCCCGACCCTCGGTCGATAACACAGGCGTCGCCGGTCGCTTTCTGCCTTCGAATTTGAGACGATCGCCGCGATGAGCGGGCCGCTGGAGCGAGCGGAGGACACCGACGACCGGGAGCTCGAGAGACCCCGTGACGATTCGCCTGCCCCGTCGCTCAGCAGCAGCCCGCTCGCGGTGGCCGACATGCTCACGCTGCAGCGCACAGCCGGCAACCGGGCGGTGACGCGTGCCATGGCGAACGGCTCGGCCCGGCGCCTAATGCGCTACCGCTTCTTCTCGAGGCATTTGACCGATGACGAGATCGCGATCCTGCGACCGGTATACGGAGACCAGCTCGATTACGACACCGTCAGGATCAACGAGAGTAGCCTGCTCGCGGTCGACGGCGTGCCGCGCACGACAGGCAACACGATGAACATCCCGGGTACGTCCCTCGACCGCAAGACGCTAATCCACGAGGCCGGTCATGTCTGGCAGCACCAACACGGGAGGCCGGTGATCGTTCCCTCGCTTTTGGCCCAGTATCACGCCTGGCGCCGCACGGGAAGCCGCAACGCCGCCTACGACTGGCACGACCAGGAAGCCCGTGGCGTGCCGTACGACCAGTGGAACCCGGAGCAGCAGGCAACCTACATCGAAGACAACGAGGCGCTCCATCCCTGAGGGGGTGTGGCCGACCGCGATGCGGCATGCCATGCCCGCGGGCGCCCGGCAGCCGCCTATGCGGTACACGCCTGATCACCGAACCGGGACCCATCCCGTCGGAGTCGAGGGTACTGAGATTCGCCATACCCGGGGCCACCGTCTCACGACAATTTGTTCGCAACGGGTTGGTCCGTGTGACGCCGGAGCTGGTTGCGAAGCGCCGTCGGCCGATCAGCCTCTACGCATCAAGGCTCAGCGAAACTCGGCCAGTTGCGCCGGTCGAAAAGCAGGCCACTTGAGGGTTGGGGCACTGTCGCTTTCGCAGGTGTCTTGGCCGCGTACGCGCAGCCCCCGCTAGGGGCCGAGCACAGGCCACGTCGTTTCGACTGTCGAGCCTCTCGCTTGGTTGGTGTGAGCGTCAGGCGGTGACGCGGGTCGGCGAGGCAGATCGCGATCACGACGTAGCGGACCCTTTGATCGGGCGTGGTGAGACTGGCGGCCTGGGCCGGGACGCCGACGCGATCGCGGGTAGCGCGGTGGAGATGTAGGCGACGACGTGAAAGCGCTTATCTTCTCTGCAGATCGGCGTCGGGCCGACATCCAGGACCGCCAGGTTCGTCGTGGCCGCCTCGATCGTGTACTTCTCACCGACAGTCCGCCCCGCCGGACATCACCTCGCGCGCTGCCTTCCCATTAGCTCTGCTTGCTGGAGCTTGGATTGAGAATCGGCACACCCGGCACGCGGCGCCGGGTTCCCGCGCCCGGTCGGACGTGATGGCCCGCATGTGCGCAGTGGCTACCCGCGCACGAGGGCAGAAACGCGAGCGCTTGCCCGTCCGGTCGGTGGGTAACCAACTGAACGTGATGAGCCCCCTTCCGTCGATCGGGCCCGACCCGGCACCGTCAGATGTCCTGCTCGCCGTTTATCTCAACGACCACCTGGCGGGGTCCACGGTCGGACGCGACCTGTCGCGTCGGTCGGCGGGCAGCACCGCGGCACTTCGTACGAGCCGTTCCTCAGCCGGCTCGCCCAAGAGATCGCCGAGGATCGGCGGTCGCTGCTGGCGACCATGGACGCACTCGGCGCTCGCGTCGATCGGCTCACGGCCGCCGCCGCGTGGGGCGGCGAGAAGCTCGGCCGCCTCAAGCTCAACGGCCAGCTGCGCGGCTATTCACCGCTCAGTCGGGTCGTCGAGCTCGAGGGGCTGGCCCTCGGCGTCCTCGGCGAGCGGGGACTGTGGATCACCCTGGGCGAGCTCGCACGCGGCCATCCCGTGCTCGTCGCCGACGAGCTCGTGGTGCTCAGACAGCGGGCCGAGAGCCAGCTGGAGGGGCTGGAAACCCACCGCATCCAGGCCGTCGCGGATGCGTTCGGCCGACGCGGCTCAGGCGGCTAACCGTCTGCGTCCCTTCCCGCGCGGTGGAGCCTCCCGGTGATGGAGCGTGCGGTGGTCCTTGCGCATCTGCGACGCCGGTCCCGGCCTCGAGGACGAAGGTCCCAAGGCGTCAAGAACGTCTGGTTGTCGATCGGCATGCGACGGAGACCTGAGTTCCGCGCCAAGCAGGGCGCTGCTCGCGCCGGCAGAAATGCTCGTCACGAGACGAAAGCGCTTTCGCCGCGCTGCTGGATCTGGCGGGATGCAGCGGCCTGATCGTCCTCGCCACCCATATTCGGGCGCGCTCTACCGCGAGCGACTGGCGACGTAAGCGCGCACGTCGGCGACGCTCCACCAGTTGCCGCTCGACGCTGTCAATGTGAGGCGCACAAAGCGGATCGGGGTGCCGCTGAGCGGGACCGAGGTGAACTGGCCACTGCCCGATTCGGTAGCGGCCGTCGTCCACGTCGTGCCGTCGGTGCTCGTCTGAAGTGTGTACCCACGCGGGTAGTCGCCGAGGTTGGCGCCTGTGTCGAACACGATTTGGCGCACCGCTTCCAGATGCCCGAAGTCAACCTGGAGCCGCTGACCCGGCTGCTGACCCGCACCGGTCTGATACAGCGTGCTCGCGTCATCGTCGACGGCGTTGGCGGCCACGTTGCCCTGACAGCACGGATCCGTCGGCCCGGCCGGGTCGGCGGTGGCCGTCCAGCCCGAGGGATCGAGCTCGCGCAGATTGTCGCTGCTGCCCGGGTTACCCGGCCAGGTGAACGTCGCGAGCGAATCGCCCGGCAGCGTGTACGTGAAGCTCTTGGCGCGTTCGCTGATGCCAACCGCCTGCGGGTTGTCGTTCTCGTTGTGCGCGACCAGCACGGTCGTCCCGTCGGGATCGCGGAATGCGACGTCCATCACCTGGCCGTTCCAGCCGGTCGTACCGAACGATGTGCTCGCGATCCGGACGGCGCCCGGCGGCACGAAGCGGCTGAGGTGACCGAGCGTGTAGTACTCGGCGTCCGGGGTGATCTTGTCGCCGGGGCCGATCGTGAGGATTCCCGTGCAGTTCCCACAGCCGCCGACGTGCGGCCCGCCCGACGGGTCAAGCGCGACGTTCCAGTTGATGACGGTCTTGGCCCAGTTACGCGGTGACCCAATGATCAGGTTGCGCGAATGCCACTTGAGCGTGTCCGAAAACGTGTCGGCGGGATCGCTCGACTGGCTGCCCGAGCACTCGGTGAAGTAGATGTCCTTGTTGGGAAACTCGTTATGGAGCGTCGTCATCGCGCTCGGATCCCCGAAGTAGCAGTGATACGCGGTGCCCGACACCCAACGCGCAGCCGGCGAGGACAAGACCTCCTGGGGATACTCGTTGGTGTCCTGGGTCTCGTCGGGCGGCGTGCCGGCGATGTCGTTCGGGTGCTCTGACCAGTTGTGGTCGTAGGCGAGGATCTGCGTGCGCAGGTGCGCGGCCCGGAGCATCGGCCCCAGCGCCTCGATCACCTTCTCCTCTTGCGCGGCTGACATATCAGTCCCCGGATAGCCGGCGGGGGCGCGGTTCTGGGGCTCGTTCTGAACCGTGATCGCGTTGATCCCCACGCCGTGCGCGCGGTAGGCCTCGATGAACTTGGTCAGGTACAGCGCATAGGAGTGGTAGATCTGCGGTGTGTCGATCAGCCGGCCGCCGATCAGCGACTGGCCGGTTTTCATCCACGCCGGCGGGCTCCACGGCGTCGCGACGATCTGCAGCTTCGGATTCAGCCGCTTGGCCTCGCGCAGTAGCGGCAGGATCTCGGCCTCGTCATGGCCGATGCTGAACTGGCGCTGCGCGTAATCGGTCTGGCCGGCGGGCATGTCGTCGTAGGTGTACGGCGCGTTGGCGACGAAGTCCGATGCTCCGATCGGCTGCCGGAGGTAGCTAAGCCCGTCCCCGATGCGCGGATCGAACAGCATCCGCATCGCCTGCTCGCGCGCGGCGGGTGACATCCGGTACAGGACAACCGCCGAAGAGTCGGTGATCGCGCCGCCGAAACCGTCCATCGTCTGGAAGCTGCGCGTCGGATCAATGACGATCGTCGGGGCGCTCGGCTGCGCGCTCGTGAACGGCACGGTTCCGGCGTCGGTGAGCTTATCGGTGCCGTTTGCCGTCGTGATCCAGACGTGAGCGCTGGTCGACCGCCCGGCGGCGAGAGAGTTCTGGACCGCCGACGAAGAAGCGATCGCGGCGGTCAATACGAGCGCGAAAGCGGCGCTCAGAAAAAACAGCGAAATTCGTCGCCCCCAGCTCGGCCCCGAGAATCGCAACGACATATGAGGACACCTCCTGCGGTTGAGCCCCCTGGTACCCGCGCCAGACACGATCGAAACGGCCGTCACGCGCTCGGGGTCTCAACGCCTCCGAGTCGACGGCATCGCCCAGGTGCCGACCACCGGCACACGAAGCAGAGCAAGCCGCACCCTTGCGCAAGGGCCCATCACCGCTCAGCAACCGACAGCCGGAGTCTTGTCAGCACCTCGCTGCCACCCGAAACCGCCGCAACGGAGCGAGCGTCCGTTCACCGATGGGCCATTCGGACAGGCTGCGTCCGGGATGGACCAGCTTTCCGCGAGACGACGCGGCGTCAGTTTGGGTTGACAAACGGCTTGTTGTCAGTCTAGACTGACGGCCATGAACGCCGAAGACATCGCCTCCGCAATCGCGTCCAACGACCCGTTGCTGGGGCTCCGCGCCTCGTTGGCGCTCCATCGCCTGGCTGAGAGGGTCGAAGCGGACCACGTCGCGACCGCCCGCCAGCAGGGCTGGTCGTGGCAGCAGATCGGAGACGCGCTCGGCGTCACCCGCCAATCAGTCCACGCCAAATACAACAAGGAGTCGTCATGACCACCGAGCCCGTTGCGCCAGAGATGCTTCATGGCTGGGCCATCTATCTGCGGGCCAGTGAGGAGGCTCGTCGCCGAGGTGATCGCCGAACGGGCACCGATCACCTCTTGCTCGCCTTGTTGGAGGATCCCTCGATCGAAGCCGCCTTGGGCGTGAGCCTCCAGCAAGCTCGCCAGGCCGTTGAGTCGCTCGATCGCGAAGCCCTGGGCGCCCTGGGCATGGGGCCGAGCACCGACGCTCCCCCACTGCCGATGCGCGCCGTGCCGAAGAAGCCGAAGATCAGAGACATCGCGAAAAAAGATCGCTTCCGCATGACGCCCGCGGCAAAGAAAGTGCTTGAGGAAGCGTCCAAGCCCAACCGACGGAGGCTCTATGTCACGGCCCCGCAGGTGCTGGCCCAGATCCTCACTCTCCAACCACCAGATCCTGCGGCGGTGCTGCTGGGCGCTCTCGGCGTGAACACGTCAGAGGCGCTGCACGAGCTCGCATCCGCGGTCGCTCAACCTGACCAGACAGAGGGTCGCAGGTGACAGCGGTCGTCAAGGCCGAGTCGTTGACCAAGCGCTTTGGCGAGGTTTCGGCGGTCACGGATCTGTCATTTGCGTTGGAGGCTGGGACGATCACGGGCTTTCTCGTCCCGAACGGCGCCGGTAAGACGACAACGCTGCGGATGGTTCTGGGGCTGGCGGCACCGACGAGCGGGCGGGCGCTGGCGTTCGACGGCCCCTACGCCGAGCTTGAGCGTCCTGCACTGTTGTTGAGCGTCATCGTGCCGCCGTTGTTGATGCCACCGCCGGGCGATGCCCGCGCGCAGCTCGACCCGCGGGGTGCGGCGCAGCACGCCTAAGCCCCTTCACGCGCCGGTGGGCCGCCTCGGCGAGCTCCACCGGGATCGCGAGCTGGTCGGGATTGCCATGTCGGGCCCGCCTTTGGACGCCGCGTCGGCGGGGGCGAGACAGTTGTATGTGCTCCATGTGTATGCAGCCCATCACGGCACGGGTGTTGGGCCGGCGCTGATGGAGGCGGTCGTCGATCCGGAGGAGTCGGTGGCGCTGTGGGTCGCCGAGCCGAATCCTCGCGCACAGGCGTTCTACCGCAAGCACGGCCTCGTTGCCGACGGGACGGCCCAAGTCGAGGACGGGGTGGGGGAGATCCGCATGGTCTGCCGCATGCAGCACAGTCGGTAATCCAGCGCAGCAGGGTGCCCCCGTCGACTGTCCGTTGATCCTTGCGCATCGGCGATGCGGTCCTCGCCTGGAGGACGTCCCAAGGCCGCAAGACGTGCGGTTGGCGATCCCGCGTGAGACGCAGCTTGGGTCTGGCCAGAGCCAGCCTCTTGCAGGCGACATCCGGCGACCGGCCACCGCACTCTGCGGGCGCGCTGAGCTCGCAGTAGTGGCTTCCACCCAGGTTAACGGCCGACGAGCGCGCGCGAGATCGAACCTAGCGGTCCGCACGCTCACCGTGTCCGGGGATTGTCAGCCCTTGCAGTTGCGCGGATTGCGCATGATTGGGCCGGTGAAGGCGCCGATTGAGCTCGGGGTGACGGACCCCCACTGCGCGTCGCCACCGAAGTTCTCGCCCGTCTGCACGTTGCCGAACTGCCACGTGCAGCCGAGCTCGGGATCGCGCACCAGAGCCCAGTACGGATAGAAGTCGCCCGGGCCCAACGGCGGCACCGTGCAGCCGGCGCCGGTCGTGAGATCGCAGGTCTGCTCGCTCGCCGATAGGTCGGTGACGAACTGGATCCGCGGATACGTCTGTCCGGAGCTGGTGGGCTGCGCTTGCGCGAACGCGCCCGGGAAGGTGCCCGGTTGGGTCGACGTCGGCCAGTCGGCCCGATATGGCGTGCCGTCGAAGTCGAGATCCCCGATCGAGTCAAAGAAGACGTCGCAGCCTGTCACCAAGTTTGGAGGCGTGGCTCCGCCGTGTGTGTCCCCGAACGGGTAGCACGGCGAGTCGTCTGGCTCAAGGGTGGGGTCCTCCTTACCGGTCTCGTAGGGACCACGGCAGTTCGACCAGTAGGTGTCGCTGAAGCTCTCAAGCGTGAACTGCTGTGGCCCGGTGACCTTCGTGCATGGCTCGAAGTGGCCGATCTCGAACTGGTTATTGATGTTGTAGGGGCCGATTCCCCACGGAAGGATGTTGCTCGGTGCGGCACTCGAGTACTCCGGCTGGAAGTTGAACGGGGTGCCGCTGCAATCGACCGGGCTGGTGTTCATGAACCCGTTCGCCTTCGATGCGATCATGAACCCGGATCGTCCGGTCGTCAGATCTCGCTCGGTCGCCTCTAAGGCGTGACCACCCCCTGGCAGTGCTGCGTTGAACATGTGGATCACGACGACGTCGCCTGGATTGATGAGCAGCGTCTTGGCGCTCGGAGTCTCGGAGGCGAGGTCTGACTCCTGCGGGCTCGGGGGTCCGGTCGGGACGCCGTCGCGCTGGATGAAGGCGAAGTTGACCGGCTCCACGCAGTTGTTGTTGCAGTTGCCGCTCGTGTCGCACTCGAGGCTGTCGATCGTCAGCGCCGAGCACCAGTGCGAGTTGTCGCAGCTGATGCTGTCGGCAAACGGAGCAAACCCCGGCGGATAGAACTGCAGCTCGACGAACGCCGCGCCAGCGCCCGGGTTGGTGGCCGTGGGTGCGTTGACGTCCGATTCCGGTGTGCACGGCTGCTGCGGGAAGGAGTTGGGATCGCACACATTCATTGACATCCATGGGGCGACTGACAGCTCGAAGAAGTGGGTCACGTCATTGCCGGGGTGTGTCACGGTGGGCAGCTTTGCCGGATCGACCGGGAACCGCTCGACGTACGTGATGTCGGCGCTCGACCCCGGCGCGTTTGAGAGGAAGCGCACCGAGGGCTCGTCGTGGCCGATGTAGTACCCGTTGTCGTAGAACCGCCCGCCCTCCAGACCGCGCGGGTCCGCGCAAGCGGCGGTTACTCGAATCTCCGTTTGGATCGGGCTGAACCCGTTGCAGTCGATCTGACCGACGGGGTTGGGCGCCACGCCTGCGTGCGCGGCCGCGGGTAACGCAAGCGTCAGTACGATCGCCAGCCCAAGTGCGAACCTCTTGCCAACGCCCATGCCCACTCCCTCGTGCGCTTGCGGTAATCGCAGTCTCCACGACCGCGAGGCCGCTTGTCAAGGTCTTGGGAAACGCCCTGAGTAGCTGGCGACCGTAATCGAGGTTCCGGTGCCGACGTCGTTGATCGAGATCGTCGCGCCGTGGGGCCCAAGCTAATCAGCCGCCTGCAAACAGCGGCGCGACGCCGGTCACCTGGGGCGGGAGCGTCACCCAGGAGGTGATCCCGCTCTCCGAGGCCTGAGCCGCCCGCTACCTCGCCGACGAGCCCAACCCCCGTTACACCACCTCAGACGACTTGACGTCGTGTTCGAAGGCTTCACGCTTGAGTCCGTCAAGCTGGGGGAGGTAACCCTGAGCGTGCGGAATGGCGGTCAGGGACAGCCACGTGGTGCTGTTGCACGGCCATCCGCGCACGCATACAACATGGCATCGAGTGGCGCCGCGCCTGGGCGGCTTGTTCTTCGTCGTCTGTCCTGACCTGCGCGGCTACGGGCAGTCGACGCTTCCTCCCGACGCGCCCGGGCACGCTCAGTCCTCCAAGCGAGCGATGGCCGGTGACGTGGTCTCGCTCATGCGGCACCTCGGCCACGAGCGGTTCGCGGTGGTGGGCCACGACCGCGGTTCGCTGGTCGCGTTCCGCACCGCCGTGGATCATCCGCACGCGGTCACGGCGCTGGTGGTGATGGACGGACTGCCGGTGGTGGAGCATCTCGAACGCCTCAATGAGGAGTTCGTGCGTACCTGGTGGCACTGGTGGTTCTTGGGGCAGACCGACAAGCCGGCAGAGCGGGTCATCAATCTCGATCCCGACGCCTGGTACCGCACTCCCTCACCGGCCGAGATGGGCCCGGACAACCACGCCGACGTCTGGGCGGCCCTGCGCGATCCCGCCGTCGTGCACGGCACGTGCGAGGACTACCGAGCGGGCCTGAGTATCGACCGCGGGCATGAGGAAGCCGACCGGGCCGCTGGTCGCCGAATCGTCTGCCCGATGCTGCTGCTGGCCGCGATCGAGGATGACATCGACATCCGCGGTGACCCGGCGGAGATCTGGCGACCGTGGGTGGCCGGGGAGCTACGCAGCGGGGCGATCCACTCCGGGCACCATCAGGCCGAACAAGCGCCCGACGAGCTCGCGCAGGCGCTGATCACGTTTCTCGGTGCTCCGACGCAGTGGTGAACCCACCTCCCATCGCCCACCAGACCCGACCCGCTTGTGAGGAAGGGTCACGTCGCAGAGGTCGATGGTGAGTGAGACTGGCCGACATGCAATCGCGCGGTGTGTCGATGAGGCAGCGGTCGGTCATGATTGATTGATGAGCCTGTTTGGCGGTGATTCGCCGGAGCTCATTCTGCTGGTTGAGGATGAGGCGAGGATGTTGGGGCGCGCGACCGTCGAGCCCGAGCATCTGCTTCTTGCCTTCTCGCGGCGATGGCAGGTCAGGGATCTGCTCGGCGAGTGCGGGGTGGCAGCGCCGGACCTGCATGCGGCGATTGTTCGTGCCAACGGAGTGGGAGACGAGCTCATGTACTCCTCGCGCTGGCCGGTGATGGGCGCGTCCAGGCGATCCTTGACGAACTCGGTCTCGACGATCTCCAGGGACTGATCGACGCCCAGCACCCGGCGCGAGGCGCGCCACTGAGCGATGCGCAAGCCAGGGCGGAGCTGGTGAAAGCTGCCATGGCCGAAGAGTCCCGGCCGGCGGCCGCCGGTGCCAGCGTTTGAACGGTTCACCCCGGATGCCCGGCGCGTCGTCCGGGCGGCGGCCGAAACTGCCGCGTCGCTGGAGCATCGTGAAGTTGACCCATTTCATTTGCTGATCGGCTGCCTGCAGGTCGCTGACAGCTTCGCCGCGCGGGTTCTCTCGGCGGTCTGGGAGGACGGCGAGCTTGGAGCGATCGGTGAGGCGATCGATCTGGCGTCGCGCTATGGCCCGCATCCCTTTCACCAGGCGACCGGCATCTTTAGCCCGGCGGCCCGGCAGGTGATCGCCGAGGGCGCCCTTTCGGTGGCCTACCGATTCGGGCACCCTCAGATCAGCACCGGACACCTGCTGCTCGCGGTGCTCGATAGCCAGGACCGCATCGCACCACGGCGATGATGACCCGCCCGCACACCCAGCGCCTGGCGCGTACGCTGCATCGAGGACTCCCCGGGTCCGAGCACGGAGCCGACGAGGCAGTCCTCGCTCGGTCCAGTTCGAGAGCCTGGTCAGGACGCTCACTCCTGGGTTCAGACGCATCCTGCCCGCGGGCTGGACGATCTCGGGCAGGGCGCGCAGCGACATTCACCTCCGCGTCCCTGACTCGCGATCAGAATCGGACTTCCAGATCCGCCCCGGCTGGATCATCGCCGAGCCCGGCCCGGCGCCAGAGCGCCTGCAGCGGGTGACGCACTGGATGCTCGAACGCCTCCAGGCCGCGGTGACCGACGCCACCGGACACCCCTGGCCCCAAAGCGGCAAGGATGAGGTCACACCGTACGCCGAGCTGATCGAAGACCGCTACAACCCAACGCTACGACTTGGCTACGGCGATCCGCAATCGCCGGTCGCCGCACCGCTCGAGCACGACCTTCACCTCAACATGATGCTCGGCACCAGCTAGGACTTCAGGCCCGACGGCCATCACGGTCACGTCCTCCGACGCACATGACGAGAGATGCGCTTCTCCGGGGATGTGGAGATACCGTCGCAATGAGGGTTCCCGTGAGGACACCCCTACAGCGTCCGGTGGTCGATCCCGTCTGAGCACCCAAGAGGCGAGGCCGGCGCTCGCTTTTCGCGCGTAGCGATCACGCAGAGAACGGACGGGGAGTTGGCTGCGTTGGATATGTGCACCGTCTCGTGTCGGACCGGCCGGACGAGAGGCCCGCGAGTGGCGAATCTCAGGTTTCTTTCTCGCGGTGGTCCGGGGCCCTGCCTTCGGGTTCGCGGGGGTATTTGGCAGCGCGCCGCTGGCTGGCTGCACATGTCCGAGGATGTGGGGCAAGGTCGGAGCGTGCTGGGCCGGTCGCGTTGCGCGCCGAACCCGCAGAGTCGAGGCAGTCGCGTGGTAGGTTGTGTCCCGGCGTGTGTGAGGGCGCCTCCGGGTCCGCGGGCAGAACTGAGTTCACCTCTCGGTCTGAGGTCGCAGGTTGTGACCATCTCCCGGCTTGGCAGCGCGGACCACCGGGCCACAGAGGAGATGTCATGTCGGTACTTCCTGAGCACCCGGACCTCGCGCCAGGCGCGGCGCCAAGCGAAGGAGCTGCTGCACGCGGCTCGGGCCGGCGACGCTGCTGCGCTTGAGCGGCTCGCTGCTGTCTCGGCACCGCTGACGCTTGCCGGGGCGCAACTGGCGCTCGCGCGTGAGCTGGGTCAGCCGAGCTGGGCGGCGCTGGTGCGCGAGATCGAGGCGCGCAACGCGTCGATCCCCGAGAGCGTCGTGCGCTTTCTGCGGTCCAGCGTCAACCTGCAGATCGGCGTGGCGGCCCGCATGCTGCATGAGAACCCCGCGCTGGCGGAGTCCGGGTTCCCGGCCGCGGTGGTCCTGGGCGACGCTGCCCGAGTCGAGGCCGAGCTTCGCCGCGACCCCGGCGCCGCGACCCGCGTCGATCCGGGGAGCGGCTGGACCGCGCTGCACCTGGCCTGTGCCTCGCGCTTTCACCTGGACCCGGCGCGGGCGCCGGGCCTCGCCGAGGTCGCCCGTCTGTTGCTCGACGCCGGTGCCGATGCATCGACGGCAAGAGCGCGGGGAGGCGGTGCTGGCGGCCGCTGGAGTGCGCCGTCACGAGCGCGAACTCGAGCCGCAACAACGAGCCGATCATCCGCCTGCTGCTGGATCGGGGCGCGCCGGTGCGATCCGAGACGCTGCTCGCCTCGCTCTACGCCGCCGGTGGCACGTGGTGCCTCGAGCTGCTGACGAAGGCCACCGCGGGCGCACCCGAGCTGTTCACGGAGGCATTGGTGGAGGCGGTCGCGGGGGCCGACCAGGACGCGGTGGGCATCCTGCTGGGCGCCGGCGCCGACCCGGACGCGCCCGGCGCTGACGGTCGCTCGGCGCGCCGGCGCGCGCTGACCGCCGGCGTCGCGGCGACCGTCGAGCTGCTCGGGGGCGGGGGCGATGATCCGGTCGACCGGCTGCTCGAGGCGATCGTCACCGGCGACGCAGACGCCGCCCGCGCCTTGGCCGCCGCCGTTCCCGGGCTCGTGGACGGGCTTGCGGCGCGCCGATCAGGCGGCGCTGGTCGCTGCGGCCGAGCACGGCAACCTGGCCGCAGTCGCATTGATGCTGGAGCTCGGGTTCCCGATCGACGCGCGCCGCGAGGGCGTCGACGACGACGGCGCCACCGCGCTGCATGCTGCGTCCTGGGCCGGTAGCGCTGAAACCGTCGCGCTGCTGCTCGACCGCGGCGCCGACCTCAGCGCGCGTGACACACGCTGGCACAGTCACCCGCTGGAGTGGGCGTTCGTCGGCAGCGGCGAGGCTCCAGACAGCGCCCCGGCGCCTGACTGGGCGAAGACCGTAAGTCAGTTGCTCGACGCGGGCGCGTCACTCGACGGGATCACCTTCGACCCGGCCGAGCCCAAGCAGCCCAGCGCCGCGGTTCTCGAACTGCTGCGCTCCCGCGGGCTCCCCGGTGACACAGAGACCCGATGAGTGCCAGCGACGGCGCGACACGCTCGCCGTGAGCACGATCCAGATCCCGCCGCGGCTTGCCGACGCCGTCGATGAGGACGACTACCCCGCTCGGCTGGAGTGGCTCGCGGAGCTTCCGGCACTGATCACGGAGATCGCGTCCGTGTGGGAACTTGACCTCGGCGATCCATACCTGCCGGGCGGACAGTGCGCTTGGGTCGCGCCGGCCGAGAACCCGAAGGGTGATGAGCTTGTGCTCAAGCTCGGCTGGCGCCACCGGGAGGCCGAACACGAAGCCGACGGGTTGCGGCACTGGGACGGCGACGGCGCCGTCCGCTGCTTTCAGACGCGGCAGCTGGAGAACACGACCGCGTTACTGCTCGAGCGATGCACCCCTGGCCGACAGCTAGGAAAGTCGGCACCCGAACCCGAACAGGACGAGATCATCGCGAGGCTACTGCGCCGCCTGTGGGCACGCGCACCCCGAGCCGGGCACCCGTTCTCGTCGCTGAAAACGATGTGCAGCGAGTGGGCCGACTCGTTCGAGCTCGCCTATGCCAGAGACAACCGCGGCCTGGACGCCGGTGTCGCGCACGCGGCCATTGAGATCCTCCGGACCTTCCCGGACAGCGCGGCGACGGAGGTGCTGCTGTGCACCGATCTGCACGCAGGGAACGTCCTCGCCGCCCGCCGCGAACCCTGGCTCACGATCGACCCCAAGCCGTTCATCGGCGATCCGGCCTTCGACCCCATACAGCACATGCTGAACTGCGACACCCGCCTCGTCGCCGACCCCACCGGCCTCGCGCAGCGGATGGCGGGGCTGCTCGACGTCGACCCACACCGGGTCCGCCTATGGCTATTCGCCCGCTGCGCACAGGAATCGCTGCACGACCTGACCATGCGCGAACTTGCACGACGCCTCGCGCCCTGACCATCCCCTAATCGGCAGGAGCGCAACGCGGCTGCACGGTCGGGTACCGCGCCTCTCCTGGAGTCATGTCACGACGAGCATCTCGCGATCGGTGCCACCTTCCCGGCTTCGCGCGGCAAGGAGGGCGCTAACGCTTTGACGGCGGCGCGTTGGTCGGCGCTCGGCTGCGAGGGCTGAGTTGAACAAGCCGGCTGAGTACGCGGCGAAGCGCTCGAGTCAGCCGAGTGAGGCGGTCGGTGACCGCTGGCGCCGACGATTCGCGGCGCGCTTGGAGCAGCGTGTGCAGTTGCAGTGTTCGGCGCGAGGTTCTGCCATCGAATCGCACGGTCGCGAGAATTTGCGGACCGATCCTGACCTAAACCCCGAGTAGCGTCCGACCACTGTCAGCAACCGGAAGGAAGCAACGTGCCAGAGCGAGATGGCTATATCCCCGGCGTGCCGTGCTGGATTGACACCACCCATCCCGACCCGGACGCCGCCGTCGCCTTCTACGGGGGTCTGTTCGGGTGGGAGTTCGAGGACGTGATGCCGTCCGGCTCGGAGGGCAAGTACTTCATCGCGCGGATCCGTGGCGGCGACGTCGCCGGGATCGGGCCGGTGCCGGAGGGCGCGCCGCCGATAGCGGTGTGGAACACGTACGTACAGGTCGAGAGCGCCGACGAGACCGCGGGCGAGGTCAAGGCGGCGGGCGGAGCGACGCTGACCGAGCCGTTCGATGTGATGGACGCGGGAAGGATGGCGGTGTTCACCGACCCCGAGGGGGCGGTGTTCTGCGTGTGGGAGCCGGGGCAGCACAAGGGCGCCCGCGTCATCAACGAGCACGGCGCGCTCAACTTCAACGGACTGGCGACTGGTGACGTCGAGGCGGCGAAGGTGTTCTACGGGTCAGTGTTCGGATGGCGGGTGCTGAGCGTCGGCGGCAACTTTCAGGCTTGGGCGTTGTCGGCCTACGGCGACCACCTCGAGCAGCTCCAGCCGGGCAATCGACAACGCGCCGCGGAGGTGGGGGCCCCCGGCTTCGAGGACGTCGTCGCGAGCATCGAGCGACTCCAGCCTGGCGTCCCGCCCCACTGGAGCGTGACGTTCACGGTCGACGGCGCCGACGAGATTGCGAAGAAGGCGACGGAGCTCGGCGGCAAGGTACTGGTCGCTCCGTTGGATGCGCCGTGGGTGCGGATGACCGTCTTGTCCGATCCGCAGGGCGCGACTTTCATCGCCAGCCAGTTCGTCCCCGAGAACCGGGACGCCCAGCCCGGCCGGGAGTCGATGAGCGCCGCGTAGCGCGGGTCACGCGCGGTGGGGCCGCCGCGCATCCTGTCCGGCGGCCCAGGTGCGGCGGGCGCGTACGCGTGACCGCCTCCTGTGTCTCGGCTGCGGCTGGCGTTTGTGCTTCGGCTTTGGGGTGGGTGTCGTCACGACCCCGCGTCGAAGGAAGCGCGTGATCGTTATCGCGTGAAGGCACTCGTCGCAGTCAAGGCTGGCTTTTGAGACAACCCCGTCGCCGGCGCGCGACGGTCTCAGCAACCCTCGGAAACGTCCGATGGTCGATGGTTGCGGAACGGATGAGCGACTGCGCGTCGAGAAGGTCTGATCGGCCTCGCTCACCAGGTGAAGGGCCGCGACAGGCGCAGAGCGGCCCCGGACGGCCGCAGCCCCAGCCTGGTCCTCGCCACTTCCGTTGTCAGCAGGACAGGCTGGCTTGTTCGGTGATCGTTCGGCTATGGGACGCACTTCGGTGGTGCGATGCCAAGGAGGCGTGTCTCGAGATCTCGACTGTAGCCTTGGCGTATGTCGTCCCGGCTGGTCTCGCGCGTCAGAAGCGGTCTTCGGTTGCGGGTGACAGTTAGCCTGACTTTGACGTTGGCCGTGCTGCTCGGGGCCGTCGCCGCATCGACGGTGGGAGCGACCAGTTTGGGCGCCAACTACACGGCGGCGCAGCGGGATGCCGCTGGGCTCCTCGGGCGCGTCATCCTCCCGCCCGGCACGGTGCCGGCGTCAAAGGAGCCCGCCGGGGACGATAGAGCGCTCAGCGGACCGCCAGTCACACAAGCCGGCGGGAAGATCGTCGACCGGCACCGCTGGTGGATGATCCCGGAGCCGGTGTCGACGGTCTACGGTTTCGTGCGAAGCCACGTCCCGCCGTCAGCGAAGCTGTCCACGTGGAGCGGCCCTCCGGGCAGCGTTGGGGCGCCGGCGGCGAGCTTTGCGGCGTACGCCTTTCCGCCCGGCGTTGGCTATCTGCCGATGCGGGAACTGGCGGTAGCGGTCGTCGGTCTACCAGGAGGAAGCACCGGCGTGAGGGCTGATGCCCAGGTGCAATGGATCATCCCCCGGCCGCGCGGTGAGCGGATACCGAGTCGCGCTCGCCTACTCCAGGTCACGGTCGCCCGCCCCGGCGCCGCGCCGCTGGCGATGCGCACTGTGACCGACCTTCACCGGGTGCACCGAATCGCGGCGATGATCGACAGCCTTCAGACGGTTCAGCCTGAGGCGATCAACTGCCCCTCTTATCCCACGAGCGCCCCGGTGGTGACGTTCACCTTCCGCGCTGCACGGGGCGGGCCTGTGCTCGCCCGCGGCAGCGAGCCGGCGTATGCCACTGAGCCGACGACGCCATGCGACCCGATGACGATCACGATCGACGGGCGGCGGTGGACGCCGTTGCTCGGCGGAGCCTCCGTCGTGCACGCGGCGCAGCAAGCGCTTCACGTCAAGCTCCAACGCTCGGGCTGACGCTCGCCCAGGAGTTCGTCGAGCGACCGTCCGGTGGTCGTCCTCTTTGGACAGGTGGCTTCCGCTATAAGCCCTTTGCGACAGTGCTGAGCGGTCGTAATCAGTCGAGCCTGGCACCGGGCGGGAACGCGGCCCGCGCTTACGTGGCATGCTCGGCATGGTGTTTGAGCGCTTCACCGACGGTGCGCGACACGTCATCGTTCTGGCCCAAGACGAAGCCAGCACGCTCGGGCATAACTACATCGGCGTTGGGCACCTATTGCTCGGTCTGCTGCGTGAGGAAAGCGGCGCAGCGTCGCCGGTCCTTCGAAGCTTCGGCGTCACGCCGGAGCTGGCGCGGACCGAGATCGTGCGGATCGTGCCGGCGGCGGCACCGGTCACCCACGGTCAGATGCCATTCACGCCGCGCGCAAAGCGGGTCCTCGAACGAGCGCTGCGCGAGGCGCTTCGCTCGGTGACAACCACATCGACACCGAGATCCTGCTGCTGGCGCTGCTGGGCGAGACCGACGGGCTCTCGGCAGCGGTATTGCGTGCGCTCGGCGCGGATGCCGAGACGATCCGAGAGATGGTGCTCGCCGCCGAGCGCGATCCGAGCACCAAGGCACGGCTCGCGCGCTCGGCGGCCGAACGAGCCCTCAAACACGTCGATGCATCGCTTGCTGCCGCCCAAGCCCCGGAACAGGTACTCCGCGCGATCCTCGCGGCCAAGACCGGCGATGCCGCAGGCGACGCGGTCGCGCAGCTGCTCAACATCGAGCGCTGGCTGGCTGAGTTCGTTATCAGACAGCCTCTCATCACCTTCACCGCAGAACACGTGACCTTGATGCAGGAGCGCCGCCGTCAGCTAATCGAGCGGCTCGACCCAGACAACGGGCACGGCGCGGACTGAACCCTTCCGCCGTGCATCACCCGCTGCCCCGTCGATCGACGACCGGCAGCGCGCCGCTGCTGCAATGATGACGAGCGGCAGCCCAGCCGGCGGGTTAGCGTCCAATGGGCGTTGGGTTGTGCGACGTCGGTCGGCGGGGCCGACCCGGGACTGGTAGCCGGCTCCGAACCGTCCGCTCGTCGATCCATCTCGGACGCGCCCCAGCGCGTCGCGGTGAAGGGGTCCGGACACGTCGCCGCGGCCGACGTCGGGAGCGTCCGGCGCGCCCGCGCCGCGATCGCTGGGGGGACACGCCGCAGGGGGACCGCTCCTCCCCACTTTGCCACCGGGGACGACCGCGCGGGCCTCGTGCTCTCGCCGGCGCCTAGCCGCCCCCAGCGCTCATCAAGTCCCGAATGCGCTGACGACGGTGCGTGAGAACCGGCGCGAAATGGCCGCCCCGGGCGCTGGGCCTGTGTCTGGGCCGGCCGTCATTCTCGGCTGTTGCCGGTAATCGGCCTAGGAGTCGCCGCGTGTTACCGAGTCGACCAAGGAGCGGATCGCGGTGAACCAGTTGCTCGCTCGGGATTCTACCGCTGTCTTGGCCGCTGTCATGGCCAGCTTGGCGTAGTCGTAGGCGGCCTCGGGTCTGGCGCGGACGGCCGCGTCAAGGGCCTTGGCGTCGTCGCCGACGAGGATCCGCCAGGCGCCCGATCGCACCTCGTCGAGGATGATCGCGGCGGCCGCGGCCGCGGTGAGTCCCTTCTCCCGGAATGCGGTCTCGATCCGCGCGGCGCTCGTGTCCTCGGGCTCGGGGGTGCCGTGGGCGCGGCGGGTGTTCGCGAGGATGTCCGTCCCCACGTGCCCGGGCATGACGACGGCGACCCGGACCTGTGGCGCGTTGGTGCGCAGGTCTTCGATCAGCGCCTCGGTGAAGCCTTTGATCGCGAACTTGGCCGTGGCATAGGCGCTGTTGGGCATACGGGGACCCAGACTCGCCCAGAAGCCGTTGACGCTGCTGGTATTGACCAGCACCCCGTCGCCGCTGGCGATCAGCAGCGGCAGGAACGTGCGGGCGCAGTAGTACGTCCCCCACCAGTCGACCGCGAAGGTGAGCTCCCACTCCTCCCGGCTGCTCTCGAGGAAGCTGGCGCCGCCGCCGATACCGGCGTTGCTGAAGACCAGGTCCACGTGGTCGGCCGCGTGCTCGCCAAGCAGTTCGTCGCTGAACCGCTGCACCTGAGCCTCCTCGGAGACATCGCAGGCGTGGCCGCTGACACGGACGCCGTCCGGGGCGCCCGCCCGTGCCATCGCCACGCTGTCCGCGACCGCCCCGACGTTCCAATCACACGCCGCCACCGAGCATCCCTGCGCCGCCAGCTGACGGACCAGCTCACGGCCCATCCCCGACCCGCCGCCGGTCACCACCGCAAGCTTGCCTGCAAACTCCTTCACCACCCAACTTCTCTCTCGCTCTTGCGCCGCCGCCCACTCCATCCTGAGGAGCCGCTCGCGTATGCGGGGCCCGCGCGATCCCGAGCACTTCGGGTCAGCGCATGATCCGGTGGAGCTGCAGGCCGCCGAGGCGGTCGACGTGCCCCGGGACCATCTGGCGGAAGATCCGCGACTACGGTCATCGCCGCCCGGGCCGAGAATCTGATCAGAGTCACGTTCTGGCCGATGCGGAGCGAGCGATGGTGAGCTCCCAGTAGCCACCCGCGAGATCCAGCGCCCCAACAACCAGGAAAAAGGTTGCCCATCCGAAGACGCTGTAGGAGAGGCAGATGGCGCCTGCGACGGTGGCGACACTGCCACCGACAAGACGCCCGACCCCGAAGAAGCGGAGGTGGCGGTACTCAAATGGCGCAAGCAGGAGTGCCATGCCGTGTCGCGGGGGAGATCGCCACCACCCGCGCAGACCTTTCGCAGCGGTGTGGTGGTTGGATGCGTTCATAGGACACCTCCTGTAGCCGTGGTGGCGGTCGCCCGATCAGCTACCATAATGATATCACGTCGATAGCGCGCTCGTCAATGTTGGTAGCCCCAGCGGGCCGATTCGCAAGGTCAGGACGAAGTACCTGCGGCCGCCGGCCCCAACGAAGGCTCGCGGCCCACGAGCGCACGACCAGATCGTCATGCGCCCGATGGGCACGTGCTGTTCCAACAGCCTCGCCACCTTCGCCGAGCTCGAGGTCGATCTGCTGCGCACGCGCGCTCGCGAACGGATGCCCGTCGCCCGTGCCAATGGCCGCATCAAGGGCAGCCGCCGAACCTTCGCCTCACTCAACCGACCGTCCGGCTCAACCTTCATGTCGCCGGTGAGCACTCAATCGCCGAGCAGGCTGAACTCTTCTCAGTCAGCCGCGCCACCATCTACCGTGAGCTCGCGGGCACAACCGCGACATTCGCGCAGACCGCCGCAAGCGCGCGGTGAGCGATGCCGTCTGAGAGCGGCGGGGTGGAGGGGGTGGCTGCCTCTGCCGCGCGGTGCGATGGAGACTGGGGCCGCGGTCAGCGCTGACTATCCGCGTCGTAGGTGGATCTCGTCGGCGCTGTGATTGGGGCGTAGCACCCATTCGCCCGTCTCGGGGTAGCAGACGGCCGCGGGGTGTCCCGTTGTCCCGAGCAGCAGAACGCGGGCTGTCGTGCCTGGGTGGTTGAGCACGTTGCGCCCTCCAGTCGGCCCTTCCGGGCGACAGGCAAGATCGCCAGGCGAGAGCAGCCGCTCCCCTTCGGCGTGCTTCACGGTTGGTGTCCCAGCGATCGCGAACATCCACAGTTCACGCCCGTACTCGTAGCGGTAGCGGCCGAAGTCCGCCTCAGGATCAAGCTCGAGGACCGCTGCGTCGAGGCGCTCCCCGCCCGCTGCGGCGCCCAGCCGTATGAGCCGCTGACCGTCCGTCGACTGTGTCGTCAGCTTCCGAGCCTTGAGCAATGGGGGCCCCGGGGCATCTTGGGGCTCCCGCGTCACCAACGCTGGCGCGACCGGTCCGCTGCCTCGCCATGCCAGTAGTCCACCGAACCGGCGCGCACCAGTCGCAGCGCGTTAAGCCGACCCGCCTCGATCCCCGGAAACACCGAGACCTTGTCGGAGTCAGGGTAGACCGACACGAACGGACCAGACGACCGCTCTCGGTGAGGACGTGCAGTGGCGTTCGCGAGTCGCCTGTGCTGTCGACGCGTTGCGCGGAGGTCAGGCCTGGATGCTCGGTTACCCCGGGGCACTGGAGCTCTCCGGTGCCGCTTCCGGATTCTGTTAGCCGGTTGATCAGAGCTCTTCATCGGTCGAGCCGCTGAGGTTGTAGCGGGCACGCGGCCTTCGCTCGCGGTCGGTCGCACCTTGCGGTTTCCGGGCAGCGATCGGCGGGTATTAACGGGACTCGCCCTTTTTCCGCCATCCTGGCCGCCTGCTGCGGCGCCGCGAGTTCGGGGATCCGTCGCGGCCCTGACGTGCCGCGCTGCCGTGCTGCGGTCCAACGTCCAAGGAGCGAAGATGAAGATCAAATCGGTCGCTGTGGTCGGCGGTCTAATGTTCGCCGTGGCATCACTTGCCGGCGCCTTCACCGTGCTGGCCCCTACCGGTGTCGCTGCCGGCCCGCGTGTCGCGGCGCGCCCGTGGATGAACACGGGGCTTCCTCCGCAGCAGCGAGCTCGGCTGCTGGTGGCGCAGATGACGCTGGACGAGAAGATCGCGATGGTGCACGGTGCGGGGTATCCGCTGCCGTTGAACGGCGCGGGCTACGCCGGGGTCGTGCCGGCTAACACCCGGCTGGGTATCCCAGCCCTCTATCTGGCGGACTCCCCGGTCGGGGTGGGAAACGGCTCGACCGGCGTCACCCAGTGGGCCGACACGTCGGCTCTCGCCTCGACTTGGGACACCTCGCTGGCCTCGGCGTACGGCAGCGCCTACGGTGCCGAGCAGGCGGGGAAGGGCCATAACATCGCGCTCATGCCGACGGTGAACATCCTGAGGCTGCCGCTCTGGGGCCGGGCCCCGGAGACGTTCAGCGAGGATCCGTACCTCACCGGGCGTCAGGCCGCTGCTGAGATTCGGGGGGTGCAGAGTCAGCACGTGATCGCGACGGTGAAGCACCTCGTGGCGAACAACCAGGAGGTGCTACGCAGCCACATCAACGTGGTAGCCAGCCAGCGCACCTTGCACGAGATCTACCAGCCCGCCTTCAAGATGGCCGTCCAGGACGCCGGCGTCGGTGCGGTCATGTGCTCCTACAACCGGGTCAATGGCACCTACGCCTGCGAGAACGCGCAGGAGCTGACCGACACTCTGCGTGATGCGTGGCGGTTCGACGGCCTGGTGATGTCGGACTGGGGAGCGCTGCACAGCACCGTCAAGGCGGCGCGGTCCGGCCTCGACCTCGAGATGCCGGGCGTGAGCAGCGAGACCAACCCCAATCCCATCGACCAGATCTGGCCGTCCTTCTTCAACAGCAAGCTCAAGGCGGCCGTGCTCGACGGCTCGGTTCCCGCCTCGACTCTGGACACGATGGTCACGCACATCCTGACCGCGATGTTCCGGATCGGGTTGTTCGACCACCCGCTGCCCGACCCAGCGACGGTGAAGAACACCGTCGTCAGCACGCCGGCGCACCTGGCCCTGTCGACGAGGATCGCCGAACGGGACCGTGTTGCTCAAGAACGCCCGCTCGCTGCTGCCGCTCAGCACGGGCTCCGTGCGGTCGATCGCGGTCATCGGCGACGCCGCCAGCGAGCACCCGCAGACCGCCGCCGGCGGGTCGGCGACCGTGCTGCCGTCTCGGCCGATCGTCACCCCGCTGGCCGGCATCACCGACCGCGCCGGCAGCGGCGTCCGGGTCACCCACGCCCAGGGCACCCTGGGTGTGGCCGGCCCGCTGCCCGCCGTCCCGTCCACCGCCTTCGGCAGCGGCCTGACGGTGACGTACTACGCGAGCAGCGACCTGTCCGGCCCGCCGATCGCCACCGGCACCGTGCCGAACCTGGACTACACCGGCAACCCGGCCGCCGTCGCCGGGCACCCGGTCTGGTCGGCCCGCTACACCGGCACGCTCAACGCGCCGGCCGGCGGCGACTACCGGTTCTCGCTGTCCGGCGGCGGGATCGTCCACGTGTGGATCGACGGCACGCCGGTGGTCAGCTACGCGCCGATGCACGAGCCCACCGCGAACGGCTTGATCCATCTGACCGCCGGTGCGCACTCGATCCGAGTCGAGATCACGCCGTTCCAGGGCACCCTGGTCACCGTCGACCAGTTCGCGATCACTCCGGGGCTCCACCTGGGCTGGCAGCCGCAGGAGAACCTGATGATCGAGCAGGCCGCGGCCGCGGCGCGGGCCGCCCAAGTCGCCGTAGTCGTCGTCTCCGCCCCGGCCAGCGAGGGCATGGACCGCAGCACCCTCGCCCTGCCCGCGGACCAGGACAAGCTGATCGCCGCGGTGGCGAGCGCCAACCCGCGCACGGTCGTCGTGCTCAACACCTCCAGCGCGGTTACGATGCCGTGGCTGAGCCAGGTCGGCGCCGTCCTCGAGGCGTGGTACCCGGGCCAGACCTCCGGCACCGCGCTGGCCCAGGTGCTGTTCGGGGACGTCAACCCCTCCGGCAAGCTACCGGTGACCTTCCCGGCCAGCGACGACCAGCGGCCGGCCCGCAGCACGGTCGAATACCCCGGCGACGGCGACGACGTCTACTACGCCGAGGGCCTGCTCATCGGCTACCGCTGGTACGACGCCATGGGGCAGACCCCGCTCTTCCCATTCGGCTACGGCCTGTCCTACACCTCGTTCCGGTTCAGCCACCTGTCAGTGACCCGCCACGCGGGCAGGCTCATAGCCACGGTGACCGTCACCAACACCGGTCACCGCGCGGGAGCCGAGGTCGCCCAACTCTACGTCCGATCCCCCGCCTCCGCACACGAGCCGCCGCGCCAGCTCAAGGCCTACACCAAGGTCAGCCTTTCGGCCGGTCAAAGTCAGCTCGTCACCCTCACCGTCGACCTCGCCTCGCTGGCCTCCTGGGACAACCCCGACACGGGCTGGGTGCTCCATAACGGCACCTACAGGATCTACGTCGGCGACTCCTCACGCTCCCTGCCCACCAGCGCTGGCGTCCGCATCGGCTAACACCCCGATTAGCCGTGGGAGGCTCCGCGCCGCACCCGCGCCCGGAGCCTCCCACCATCATTCGCTCTCTACAGCGTTCGCAGCTTCCATCAGCAACGGCGTGAGTCGCGTCGCGGATCGGAGTCGCTTCTGGCGACCAGGCAGGCGCTCGCGTTCGCGCGGACCGACCTGCTCCTCGCCGCCAATCGCAGGGCCGCTGCTTCGCCTGCACGAGCGCGAGCCAGCGAAGCCGCTGAGCACATGCCCGCTCTGGACGAGAGGGGAGCGTCCGAGCCAATGGTCGACGCATTGCTGCTCTCGGCACGAGCGGAAGCGCCGACATGCTCGTCGCAGCACGAGAGCAGGGAAGAACCGGCTCGGCCGAGGAGGTCTCGCAATTTCGCCAAACCCGAGACCGCGGCTGCAAACGCGCGCCCATGCAATCGTGTGATTCTGTTCGCCGTCGCGTCCGCCCTGCTCTCCGGCTGCGACCGCACGTGAGTCGACTCGAGGGGCGCGAGCGAAAGGCAGGTGGCGACTGTTGTCCGCAAGGACGAGCGGTCGAGGACCCATTACCAAACTGGTAATGGACAGTTGCCGATGCGCGTGGGATGGTCGCGGTTCTGGAGAAAGCAAGCGTGGCGGAGCAGCCGGCTCGGTCTTAGGAGCTGAACAGCGCCGGCACCATGCCGCTGGTGTGGTGCTGGCGGGCTCGTTGATGATTGCGCTGGACGTTCATCGTGAACTTGATGCTGGCGGTGATCCAGCCGGGCTTGCATGCGAGTTCGCTAGAGCTTGAGTGATCGCGGGCTATGGCTGCGGTTCGCGGGTGTTGCTGATCATGGGGGCCCCGGAGTATCGACGGCTTGTGGTTCATGGGAACGAAGGAGGATGTCGATGGGACTCGTTGACGAGAAGGTGGCGGTCGTGATCGGCGCGACGAGCGGGATCGGCGCGCGTACGGCCACGCTCCTAGCCGAAGAGGGAGCCAAGGTGGTGATCGGCGGGCGCCGTCTAGCGGAGGGCGAGGCACTCGCGCAACAACTCGGCCTAACGGCGATGTTCGTGCGCTGCGACGTGCTGGTCGAGGCAGACGTGCAGCAGATCATTCAAGCGGCGTGCGATCGGTTCGGCCGTATCGACGCGCTGATCAACTGCGCCGGAGACGCCGCCCCGACGGGTGGGATTGCGGATGTCGATCTGGAACGTTTTGACCGAACCCTTGCTGTGCATCTCGGCGGTGTGGTCGCGGGGATGAAGCGCGTCGCGCCGGTGATGCTCGAACAGGGATCGGGCAGCATCGTCAACATCGCGAGCATCGGCGGGCGCGTCGCCGGCTGGACCGGGCTTGGGTACGCCGCGGCGAAGGCTGCGGTGATCCAGGTCACTCGCTGCGCCGCGGTCGAGCTCGGCGAGCGGGGCGTCCGGGCGAACAGCATCTCCCCGGGCCCAATCCTGACCGGAATCTTCGCGAAGGGCGCCGGCGTTGACCCGGCTGAGGCCGACCGTCGCGCCGGCGACCTGGGGCCGCTCTTTACCAGCGCGTTGGAGTCCTGGCAGCCGTTGCGCCGCGCAGGCACCCCCGAGGACGTCGCCCCGGCCGCGGTGTGGCTAGCCAGTGACGGCGCCCGGTTCGTCAACGGTCACGATCTGGTGGTCGACGGAGGGATCTGCGCGGGCCGGCCGATCTCGGTGTCGCTCGCGGAGCGCGCGCAAATGGCGCCCATCCTGCTCGCCGCCGGCGAACCACAGCAGGCGGCATGAGCGGCGTCGATCTCACGGCGCTCGTGGGCCGGTAGCATTCGAACCGCCCTCCACACCGGAGGGCGGTTCAACTATCAGGGCGGGGCGTCGAGGGCCGTGACCGCGCGGTGGAAGCGGTGCCCCATGCACAGTCCCGGGGTCGCGGGACTTTTCGCGCTAGGTTCACGATCGCCCCACGCACCTCTGAGATTGTTGCGCAGGTGTTCCAGGCGATCCTCTCTCCTCACTTCGACGACGCCGTCCTCTCCTGCTGGCAGCTCCTGTCTGGTACAGCCGACGTGACGGTCGTGAACGTCTTCACGGCAGAACCTCCGGCCGGGACTCCGCCGCCGTGGTGGGACCGCGCGACCGGAGCGAGCGATCCCGTCAAGCGTATGCGCGAACGGCGCCGGGAGGATGCTGCGGCGCTCGGTCTCGTGGGGACGTCGTCGGTGGAGCTCGGACTGCTCGACGATCAGTACCGCTGCGCCCAGCTTTCGCTGCACGAGGTCGTCCAGCGGATCACTTCCGCAGTTGTGCCTCAGGCGATCATCCACGCCCCGGGCGCGTTCGACGGTCATCCAGACCACGTTCTGGTTCGCGACGCCGCGTTGGAGCTCGCTCGCGCGGGCCGGGCGGTCATGCTGTATGCAGATCTGCCGCACGCGAGCGCGCGTGGGTGGCCGACGTGGTTGTCTGGCGAGCCGTCAGCGCCGGCGAGAGAAATCGCGGCCGACTGGGACCTTGTGCTTCGGGAAGCCGGGCTGGTCGTGCGGAAGCTCGTCCGTCGCGTTCGTCCGCTCGACGCTCCCACCCGTGCGCGAAAGCTCCAGGCGCTGGCCTGCTATCGGTCGCAGCGTGCCGCGCTGGATCGATACGCGTTCGCCCCTCTGGAGGACCCGCGCGCGCTCGCGTGGGAGGTCAGCTGGGAGGTGCCGAGCTCAGCGCTGCGCGGCACGGAGGAGTTGCTCGGCGAGCCGGTCGTCGCCGACCTGCCGCGCCAGCCGCTCGACGATCAGATCTGACTCGGCGTGGAGTCCGAGCGCCGCGCACGCCTCCCATTCGATACCCGGCAGGCAGTGGTCTCGGGAGACCTTGAGTGCGCGAGCGAGCGAACCTCGAGCGTCGTCACTCCGGCCCAGCGCCTGGTGACTCAGGCCCAGGACCAGCGACGCTGCCGCGTCGGCCTCGCGCCATCCGAGCCGCTGTGCCGCCGCGCGTACCGGCGCCAGCAGGACCTCCGCCCGTTCGCCACGGCCGGCCGCAAGCTCAGCTCGCGCCAGGGCGACGATCGCTCCGAACCCGAACAGGAAGGACCCCCCCGGGGGAGCCCGCAGCCGCGAGAGCGTCTCGCCGGCCACCGCGGCGGCGCTCGTGGCTCCCGCCCGATCCCCGGCAAGAGCCCGGGCCCAGGCGAGGTGCCCCGCAGCGCGGAAGCGGTCCGTCGCGAGTTCACTGGCGGCGAGCGCTCGCTCCAGGACTTCGACGGCGTCCTGCGCCGCGCGCAGCTCGAGCAACGTCCACCCGAACGTCGCGTGCGTCCAGGCGCTCCAGCGGTCGCGTTTCCCGGGCGCCGCAAGCTCGATGGCCGTGCGGCCCTCGGAAAGGGCCCGTGCGTAGTGCCCCCGTCCGCGCTCGAGCCAGCCCGTCGCATCGTGGATGAGGGGTCGGCACAGGGCATCGTCGATGCGAGTGGTGATCGCGAGCGCCTCTGCGAGGCGCTTCTCCGCGGCGTCCCAGCGAGCTCTGGCAAGGGGGGCGAACGCAGATTCGAGCAGGGTCCACTGCAGGTACCAGAGCTCACCACTTCGGCGCTCGATGGCCTCGAGCTCAGCCGTGAGCTCGAGCAGACGATCAGGCTCGCCGAGTTGGAGGGCAGCCAGCTTGAGCGCATCCATGGCCAGGGCCCGGTCGTGCTCGTCGCCGGTGCTGCGCGTGAGCTCGAGGGCGCGTTGGCCGAGCCGCAGGGCGCCTTCGAGATCGAGCTGGTTGGAGAGGAGGAGCGAGAGGCGGCTGAGGACTCGGATCTGCAGTTGCGAGTCACCGAGCTCCTGCGCAATGGCGAGCGCCTCGCGATGCTGCGCCTCAGAACGCTCTGCGTCGGCGAGCTTGTCGATGAATGCCCATCGGTCGAGCACGTCGGCCTGCACGCGAAGGTCACCCGCGCTCCGCGCGGCCTCAAGTGCGGACTGATAGTCCGCGAGGCAACCCTCGACATCTCCGGCGACGTAGCACAGCCAACCGCGCTCGACGAGCATGCGGCGCATGCGCTCGTCGAGGGCGGCCGACAGCCCGAGTCGCCCTCCGGTCTCGACCGCCGCGTCGTAGTGGGCGATCGCGCTGTGGGTGGCGTATACGCGGGCGGCCGCCCTCGCCGCGTGCAGCCGGTATTCGAAGCTCTTGCCCTCGTCTCCGGCGCGAACGAAGTGATGGGCGAGCTGCTCGGCGTACCGGTCCAGCCGGTCTGCCCTGAGCGCCTCGAGTGCCTGACCAGCCCGCTGATGCAGCCGCGCACGTCGTGTTGCCGACAACCGCTCATAGATGGTCTCGCGGATGAGCGTGTGCGCGAACCCATAGCGGCCGATCGCATGGGGCGATTCGACCAGCACACGTTCGGCGAGCGCCAGTTCCATCGACTCGAGCACCTCGTCGGCGCTCGCCTCGAGCACGCGTGCGAGCACGTCGAGCTCGACCTCAGGACCAAGGACCGCGCTGGCAGCCAGCGCTTGGCGGGCAGGTTCGTCGAGTCGGCGCAACCGGCGCAGCAGAAGGTCCTTCACGCTCTCGGGCAGGGCCAGCTCGAGGTCGCCGTCAATGTGACGGACGACCTCCTCGACGAAGAACGGATTGCCCTCTGTCCGCCGGGCCACCGCGTGGACAACCGCCTCCGCCAGCTGTGCGCCGCGGTCCTGGATCAACACGGCGACGTGGTCCGTATCGAGCCCGGCCAGGGACACCATCGTGAGCGCGCGTGCTCGTCGCAGTTCGGCGAGCGTGTCAGAGAGCGGGTGGCCCTCCGGCACCTCCGTCTGCCGGTAGGTGCCGACGATCAGCAGCGGCACCTCCCCGGCGGCCCGGGCGACGTATCTGAGCAGCATGAGGGTCGAAGGATCGGCCCAGTGCAGGTCGTCGAGGACGAGGATCGTTGGCCGGCTGCCTGCGATCTCGCGCAGCAGCGACGCGACGGCATCGAACAGCTCATAGCGCTCCCCCTCGCCCGAAGTTTCGGCACGGTCGTGCACCGTCGGGCCCTCCGCGGGGGCGAGCTCCGGCACGAGCTTGGCGAGGATGGCGCGGCGCGGACCGATCTGCAGGAGCAGCTCATCCGGCGGGCACGAGGACACGTACTGACGGAGGGCTTCGATGAACGGTTGGTAGGGGGCGAGCGTTTCCTCGGTGCTGCGGCCCAGCAGAATGGCGGCGCCGGAGGAATGGGCGCGTGCGCAGAACTCGGCGACCAGCCTGGTCTTGCCGATTCCGGGATCGCCGGCCACGACGATCGCCGTGGCCCGGCCGGCCCGCACCTGCTGCCAGGCCTTCTGGACAGCCTCCATCTCAGCGTGCCGACCGACGAACGTTCCCTGGGGGAGGTGCAATTCTGCCGGCAGCGGAATCGGCTGCTCGCCGATCGGCTCCCAGCCGAGCTCGCACGCGCCAACGGGCTGGGTGAGGCCCTTCAGCGACAGCTCGCCAACCGGGCCGAACGAAAAGCGACCCCGGCCACCGATCAGCTGTCGCACGAGTTCGGAGGCGAGAATCTCCCCGCCCTTCGCGCAGTCGCACAGACGCCTGGCCACGACCACCGAGGTGCCAAAGTAATCGTCCTCGTCGCGGATCGGCTCGCCCACGTGCAGTCCGATCCGGACACTGAGGGGCACGCTCCCCTCGCGGCGGTTGCGCCGGTCGACGGCTCGCTGGATCCCGACCGCGCAGGCCGCCGCGTCGAGGCTCGAGGCAAATACGACCATCAGGCCGTCGCCGAGGCTCTTCACCTCCTGGCCGGCATGGCTGAGGGCGACCTCGCGCAGGAGACCAAAATGGACGCGACGCAGCTGCTCGGCCTGCTCGTCACCGAGATCGTCCAGGAGCTCGGTCGAGCCGACGAGATCGGTGAACAAGAGGGTCACTGTCCCGGCCGCCGAGGGCGGCGGGGCTACCGGGACCGCAGGATCGCGGGCCGCCGATCTGTCTTCGGCACCAGAGCCGCGCAGTTGTTCGGCCAGCGCTCTTGTGATCGGCGATGGCGCGATCCGCAGCTCGGCACGGAGCCGATCTGCATAACGGTTGTACGCGACGAGCGCCGCGGCGCGGTCCCCGGTCGCCGCGAGCCGGGACATGAGCGCGCGCTGAGCCTCCTCGCTGAGCGGGTCGAGCGCGACGATCCTGCGGGTGTGGGCGAGAGCGGCTTGCAGATCCCCGGCGTTCTGCGCCCGGGTCGCGAGCTCCCCGAGAACGCCCCCGACCTTCTGGCGCCATTCGTCGCGGGCGATGAGCACCCAGTCGTCGTCGAGACCTGAGAGGAGGTCTCCGCGCCATAGCTCCATGGCCTCCTCGAGACGATCCGCGTCACGGAGGCGTTCAAACTCGGCGACATCGGTCTCGACGTCGCCCGTCAGCCCAGTTGACTCGCGCGTCGCGACCAGATACCGATCTGCTTGGGGCCCGAGCGACCGGCGCAGCGCCGCGAGCGCGCTGCGCAGGCTGGTGCGTGCGCTTTCGTCGAGCACGTCGGGCCAGAAGCGTGCGGCCAGCTGAGGTCTGGCATGGGGCCTGCGGTCGAGCGCCAGCAGACCCAGCAGCGAGCGAGCCCGTCGGCTGGCGGGGAGGTCGATCGGGACCCCGTCGAGTTCGAGCCCGAGGTCTCCGAGTAACCGGACGTGAAGCATGGGCGTAGCGTAAAGCGCAGCTACGCGCAGAATTCGCGCTGCTTACACGAGGCGCTCACGCGAGGAAGAGAGAGTGGGATCGTCACGATTGGACGAGGAGACCGGGATGAGCGTCATCGACAGATCACTTGCTGGGCAACGGAGCGCGCGCGAGCAGACCCGGGCGCGGTACCCGGACGAAACGGGCTACGTCGAGCGAGACGGGGTGAAGGTCTACTGGGAGCGTTACGGAGACGGCGAGCCGACAGTTCTGTTGCTGCCGACCTGGTCTATCGTCCACTCGCGCAGCTGGAAAGCGCAGATACCGTATCTCGCCCGCCATTTTCGGGTGATCACGTTCGACGGCCGCGGTAACGGGCGCTCTGACCGACCGCGGGAGCCCGAGGCGTATACCGCGGACGAGTTCGCCGCAGACACGCTTGCGGTGATGGATGCCGCCGGGACGGCCCGGGCGGTGCTGGTGGCGCTGTCTCGTGGCGCCGAGCGGTGCCTGCTGCTTGGAGCGGACCATCCGGATCGGGTCGAGGCGATGGTGTTCATCGCACCTGCCCTGCCGTTGCCGCCCAGCGCACCGCGCGCCGGCGCCGAGTCCATGTTCACGACGCCGCGCGATTCATACGAAGGGTGGGGCAAGTGGAATCGCACCTACTGGCTCGAGCACTACGCGGACTTCGTCGAGTTCTTCTTCTCGCAGGTGTTCACCGAGCCGCACTCGACCAAGCAGCGCGAGGATTCGGTCGGCTGGGCGCTGGAGACCGATGCTGAGACCCTGGTCGCAACCCAGCTCGCCGAACGGCGCGACGAGGCCGCCGTGTCTGCGCTTGCGCAGCGCATTCGGTGCCCGGTGCTGGTCATTCACGGGACCGAGGATGCCGTCCGGCCCCACGATTCCGGCGCAACGCTCGCCGAGCTCACCAACGGAGCCATGGTGAGCCTTCAGGGCTCGGGCCACTGCCCGCAGGCCCGCGACCCGGTGAAGGTCAATCTGCTGCTGCGCGACTTCATCGGACCGAGTCGCACCCCGACCTCGGCATGGACTCGCGCGCGGGCACGCGGTAAGCGCGCGCTGTACGTCTCCTCGCCGATCGGGCTCGGCCACGCGCAGCGGGACGTTGCGATCGCGCGGGAGCTGCGGGCGCTGGTGCCGGACCTCCAGATCGATTGGCTCGCCCAGGACCCTGTGACGAGGGTGCTGGCGGGCGAGGGCGAGCGGATCCATCCGGCCAGCGCGCACCTGGCAAACGAGTCAGGCCATATCGAGTCCGAATCCGCCGAGCACGACCTGCACTGCTTTCAGGCATGGCGGCGCATGGACGAGATCCTGGTCGCCAACTTCATGGTCTTCCACGATCTGGTGGAGGCCGAGCAGTACGACTTGTGGATCGGGGACGAGGCGTGGGAGGTCGACTATTACCTGCACGAGAACCCCGAGTGCAAGCGATCCGCCTACGCCTGGCTGACCGACTTCGTCGGCTGGCTGCCGATGCCTGACGGAGGCGAGCATGAGGCGTTCCTGACGGCTGACTACAACGCTGAGATGATCGAGCACATCGCGCGCTTCCCGCGCGTCCGCGATCGGGCCATCTTCGTCGGCAATCCCGACGATGTGGTGCCGTGCGACTTTGGACCCGAGCTGCCCGCGATCCGGGACTGGACCGAGCAGCACTACGCGTTCGCCGGTTATGTCTCCGGTTTCGACCCGGCCCAGTTCCGTGATCGTGCGGCGCTCCGCGCCGAGCTCGGCTACAGCGAGGACGAGCAGGTGTGCATCGTGAGCGTCGGTGGGTCCGGCGTCGGCGAGCATCTGCTGCGGCGCGTGATAGACGCCCATCCGCTCGCCGCCGCCCGGGTGCCGGGCCTGCGCACGATCGTGGTCGCCGGCCCCCGGATCGAGCCCGAGTCGCTGCCGCGCCACGACGGCCTCACGGTCGTCGGTTACGTGCACAACCTCTACCGTCACCTTGCGGCGTGCGACTTGGCCGTCGTGCAGGGCGGGCTGACCACGGCCATGGAGCTGACCGCCAACCGCCGGCCGTTCCTGTACTTCCCGCTCAAGCACCACTTCGAGCAGAACGTGCACGTCCGCCATCGCCTCGAGCGCTACCGCGCCGGGCGCTGCATGGACATCGACGCCTCTGGACCCGAGGTCATCGCCGACGCGATCACCGCCGAGATCGGGCGTGCCGTGGACTACCGCCCAGTGGAGAGCGACGGCGCCCGCCGGGCCGCCGAACACCTCGCCGAGCTTCTCTAGCTCGATTCACGGGGCGATCACGGGGGCTTCGCGGCGCGGACACGCGGCTGGTCGAGACTCGCGATCGACTGGAACCACACATCAGGAGGGACCGATGGCAACAGCTACATCCACTACTCAGGAGCGGCTCGAGGCGACCGCCGCGCTAGCGGAGCTCTTGCGCGGAGAGGTGATCGGCGACCACGACGCCGGTTACGAGGATGCCCGCACGCTCTACAACGCGATGATCGACAAGCGGCCGCGGATGATCGTGCGCTGCGCCGACGCGGGCGACGTGATCGCCGCCGTCGGCTATGCCCGGGAGAACGGCCTCGAGGTCGCGGTCCGGTGCGGGTCACACAACGGGGCCGGACTCGGCAGCGTCGATGATGGGCTCGTGATCGACCTCTCCGCGATGCGTGGCGTACGAGTCGATCCTGAGCGCCGCACCGCCGAGGTGCTGGGCGGATCGCTGGTCGGCGATGTCGACCACGCCACACACGCCTTCGGGCTCGCGGCTCCCTTCGGGATTATCGGCACCACGGGCGTCGGCGGACTCACGCTAGGCGGAGGCATCGGCCACCTGACTCGCAAGCTCGGCCTATCGATCGACAACCTCATCTCCGCGGACGTCGTGTTGGCGGACGGGTCGTTCGTGACGGCCAGCGAGGATCAACACCAGGACCTGTTCTGGGCCCTGCGAGGGGGTGGCGGCAACTTCGGAATCGTGACAGCGTTCACGTTCAGGCTCAGCCCCATCAGCACGATCGTTGGGGGCCCCACGCTGTTCGCCTTCGAGCGCTCAGCGGAGGTCCTTCGTTGGTATCGGGAGTTCCTCCCGAACGCGCCCGAAGACCTCAACGGGTTCTTCGCCTTCCTCACCGTCCCGCCGGCGCCGCCGTTCCCCGAGGAACTGCACCTGAAGAAGGTGTGCGGCGTGGTTTGGTGCTACGCCGGTCAACCGGAGGACGCGGATGACGCGTTCAAACCGGTCCGGGAGCTGCGCCCCGACCTGGACGGCATCGGCCCGATGCCAGTGCCCGTCCTCCAATCGATGTTCGACGGCCTCTACCCACACGGCGACCAGTGGTACTGGCGCGCCGACTTCGTCAAGGAGATCTCCGACCAGGCCGTGGAGGCGCACGTCGAACATGCCTCGCGTATGCCGACGTGGAAGTCGACCATGCATCTGTACCCGATCGACGGCGCTGCCTCCAGGGTCCCGGGCGATGCGACACCGTGGGCGTATCGCGATGCCAAGTGGGGGCAGGTGATCGTCGGAGTCGATCCCGATCCGGCTAACGCCCCGACGCTGAAGCAATGGACGGTCGACTACTTCGACGCGCTGCACCCACACTCGATGGGCGGCGCGTACGTGAACATGATGATGGACGAGGGCCAGGAGCGAGTGCAGGCGTCATATGGCGGAAACTACGAGCGCTTGAAGCAGATCAAGCGCACATACGACCCGAACAACCTGTTCCACATCAACCAGAACATCGAGCCGTAGAGGACCGCCGGCCCAGGATGGGCGGCGCTCCCGCCGGCGGCTAACACGCGGCGAGGCGGCGGCAGAGCGGCCTCCTCGTCCGCGGTGGTCGGCCGCATCACGGCCCATCACCTGTCGTTGCGCTGGCGCTTTGAGACAGCTATTTGCTGTCGAAGCGCCCGCGCGACGTCAACGGTGTCTGGCGCACGACCTCGCGGAGGTATTCGTCGGGGAAGACGCGAGCGACGAGTTCCTGTTGCGAATGCCGGTCGCCCGCTGGCTGGCGGGCACGGTGACGACGTTGCCGCCGCCTGACCGCGGTCTGGCGTGTAGCGGATGAACGACGCGAGCGCGAGCACCGGCGTGGCGATCGTCTCGTCGGTGTAGCCCGAGTCCGTGGGATGCAGCGAGGCGAGCAGCTGGCGTGCCGGAGGCGTGATCAGCTCAACCTCGTCGTGTGGGTCGAGCACGATCATCCCCGGCGCCTCGACGCCCGTGATACGGCGGGCGGCATCGAAGCGCAGCGACGCACGGATGCCGCGGGCCACGACTTCCTGAGCACGACGACGGCGGTGAGCGGCGTGGCTGGTCACCTGCGCCTGCATCCGGGAGGCCACTCTGGGACAGAAAGCGTCGATTTCCGGCGTCTTTCGTCCCAGAGTCATGCGGCAGGCCGCAGCGGCGCGGTGGCCGCTGTCGGCGCCCGCCGCGATCGTCGACTCGTGCTACGACGCGACACGCTCCTTCATCCGACAGCCTTCACGCAAAAAAGATCCCGCACGCGGGGGGTGGGCGGCGCCGGTCGCGGAGATCAGACTGCATGCATCACATCCATCAACGCAGCAGACACCAATCACGACCGCGCCCGAGGGCGCCCTCGCACCCATCGCTCTCGGTCCTGGTGAGGGAGAGCACTTCTCGTTCTTCGGCAGCGTGTCGACGATCAAGGCCGATGGCGCGGGGACCGGCGGCCGCATGGTGCTGACCGAGCAAACCGCGCCGCGCGGCTCCGGCTCGCCGCTGCACGTCCACCACAACGAGGACGAGTGGTTCTACGTCCTTGAGGATGAGCTCACGGTCTGGGTCGCGTGCCAGACGATCGTCGCTCCGGCAGGCTCCTTTGTTCGGCCCGCGCGACGTGCCGCACACGTTCATCGTGAGCTCCGACGAGGCTCGCTTCCTGCTGGTCACCCAGGCGGCCGGGTTCGAGGGCTTCATCCGCACGCTCGGAACGCGCACGCGTCTCGCCGAGAGGTCGCCCCCGCCGGTCGCGCCGCCCGACATGGCGCCGGTCCTGCGGGCTTCCGCCGACCACGGCCTCGAGATCCTCGGCCCTCCCGGCATTCCGGCTTGAGCTCCGCGGGAGGAGCCGATCGAGAGCGAGGTAGCCCTACTCGAGTTCCAGCGATGCGATCGACTGCAGGCGCGCTACCAGCGTCCGGGTGGCGCTCGCTCGGATCTAGGCGTCCATGACGCGCATGCGCGCCGGGATCCTTGCGATGAAAACGCTGATCTCCTGCGCATAGGTTCACGGCACAGAGTGCCGCAAGGGACCATCGCGGGCGGCGCCCGGCCCGAGCCGGAAGATAAGTTGGCGTGGTTGGGGTTTCGCGACGGGGCTGTCGCCGGAGCAATTTCAATGTGACCGGGGGCCGGGCCAAGCGGCTGCTGGTCCTGAGGGGGGTCACGATGACGGCAGGCACGCAGACGGATCCGGACTTCGCGTTCGCACGGCTCGCCACTCCCGAAGCGCCTGTGCCCGAAGCGGTCGAGGCGCTCGCGGCAGGGGTCGATCCACTGGGGGCGCTGGCCGCGCTCGCGGGGACGTGGAAGGGCCACGGGTTCAACGCCACCTGGAGGCCGCACCATCCGGCCAACCAGCAGGACCGGTTTCTCGAGCTCAACAAGACCGATGAGACGCTCGTCTTCACTCGGATCAACGGGCCGATCCCGAATCGCGGGTTGGCGATGGCCGACATCGACATGTTCGGTCTCACCTACATGCAGCAGATCAGCGAATCGAGTACCGGCGCTGGGCTCCACATCGAGCCCGGGATCTGGGCGACGGTGCTGCACACGACGGATCCGAACGAGCCGGCTTCGGTGGTCCGGATGGCGTCGATCCCGCACGGCACCGTCATCCTTGCCCAGGGCGTCGCCGAGGTGCATCCGGGAGGCCCACAGAACATCCCCGACAACAACATCCTGCCGTTCTTCTTCGGGAGCCCGGCGCCGGCGAACAGCGCTTTCAACTCGGTGGCCCAGACGTTCACCGAGCTGGATCTGGCCCAGCCAACCGCCTTCCGGTTCGTGGCTCCGGGGGTGACGCAGAACATCGTCAAGAACCCCAATAGCGTTCTTCAGAACGCGCTGCAGTCGTCGCTTCAGGGCACCACCATGAAGAGCCGGACGTTTCCTTCACGTGGCGACCAACCACACCGTCATCAACGCGGGCGGCGGCACCGCCAACACCGCGTTCCTGGCAGCGAGCGGCAACCCTCCCGGAGGCAACGCCAAGGCCACGCAGGCCGAGGCGACGTTCTGGATCGAGACGATCGCGGGGACTGGAGGTCAGCCGGATAAGCACCAGCTGCAGTACACCCAGTTGGTGATGCTCGACTTCAACGGCATCCACTGGCCACACGTGACGGTTGGCACCCTCGTCAAGCAATAACCTCGGGTTTGTCCGGCCGGATGCGCTGAGCGGGGCGACCCTGGACAACTGGCCGACGCTGAGCAGCGCCGGATGCTTCTTAATGTCAGGGGTGGCTGAGCAATGGGCCGACTGGCGCGCATCGGAGGCATACACGCTGGGAGTCGAGGAGGAGGTCATGCTGCTCGACCCGGCCGATGACTGGTCGCTGGCCCAGCGCATCGACGACGTATTGCCGGGGCTGTCGACGCGGCTGGGAGAGCGGGTCGCCGGGGAGACCCATGGGTCAGCGGTTGAGCTCTCGACCGATCCCCACCTCGTGGTCAGCGATGCCATGGACCAGGTCCAGAGTCTGCGCGGGATCCTGTCGGCGGAGTTGGCTCGCGTGGGTCTGCGTCCCGCGAGCGCCGGGACCCATCCGCTCGCGGTGTGGAGCGAGATGAAGATTGCCGGTGGCGATCGGCATCAGGCGGTCTACGGCACGATGCGCGAACTGGCCCGCCGTGAGCCGACCTTTGCGCTCCACGTGCATATTGGGGTCGGCGATCCTGAGGGGGCGATCGGGTTGTACAACCGCCTGCGCGGTCACCTCGCCCTGCTGCTGGCGCTGTCCGCCAACTCACCGTTCTGGCAGGGTCGCGACACGGGCCTGGCCTCGGCACGAGTCCCGATCTTTCAGGCTTTCCCGCGGGTCGGAGTCCCTCGCCAGTTCGGCGATTACTCCGAGTACGTGGAGACGGTCGACCTGCTGCTGCGTTGCGGGGCGTTTCCCGAGCCGACGTTTCTGTGGTGGGACGTGCGGCCGCAGCCGAAGTTCGGGACGGTGGAGGTCCGCGTCATGGACGCCCAGACTCGGGTGGGCACCACGCAGACGTTGGTCGCGCTGCTGCAGTCGATCGCATCGCTGGAGCTCGAGGAGGGCTACCTTGCTCCTGATCGGCTCGGGAGCCCTGAGGTGCTGAGCGAGAACCGGTTCATCGCTGCGCGCGACGGCGTTCGGTCCCGGCTGATCGACCCGGCGCTCGAGCGGCTGGTCCCGGTCACCGAGGTTCTCGAGGACCTGATGCCCGCCTTGGCGCCGCACGCCGACCGGCTCGGCTGTCGCGATGCCGTGGAGGACGTCTCGGCGTTGGTCAGAGGGTCGGGCAGCGACGAGCAGCGACGCGTCCGCGAGGAGCACGGTTCTCTCGTCGGTCTGGTCGAATTCCTGGCTACCGAGTTCTGCGCATCAGCGATCAATCGGTCGTGAAGGGCGCATAACTACGGCGTCCGGCGAGGGTGTGCGTCGGGGGTGGGTCGCGCCTGCACGGCCGCGCAGCGCCGAGGAGCCGGGCGGCCGCGGCCGGGTCGGTCAGGCGGTCGCCGGCTGGAGCGTGCGGCGGGCCTGGGCGAACGTCACCAGCCGGCCGGACTGCTCGTCCCAGAGCTTGAGGCGGACGGCACGGAGGCCGTCCTGGAGCGAGAGGGTCGGAACGTCGGCGAACATCGGGCTGGCCTCATGGGCACGCTGGAGGTTGTAGTTGGGGATGCGGGCGTTGAGGTGGTGGACGTGGTGCAGGCCGATGTTGCCGGTGAAGAAGCGGAGCACGGCAGGCAGCTTGAGGTGGGAGCTCCCGCGGAGAGCCGCATCGGCATAACTCCACTCCTCGCCGCTCTGCCAGTAGGCGTCCTCGAACTGGTGCTGGACGTAGAACAGCCAGATGCCGACCGAGCCGGCGAGCATGGCGGCTGGGGCCCACACGATGAGGAAGTCCCGCCAGCCCATCAGCCAGCACACCGCGCCGACGAGGACGGCGAGGGCCGCGTCGGTGGCGAGCACGCTGTTGCGCATGCGCGGCCGCGCCCCGCGGGCGACGATGCGGGGGCCCACGATCATTGCGATCACCGGCCCCAGGCCGAGGAGCACGAGCGGGTTGCGGATGATCCGGTAGGCGAGACGGCCTCGTGGGGATCGCGCTCGGTACTCGCTCACCGTCAGCGTGAGGACGTCGCCGACGCCGCGCCGGTCGAGGTCGCCGGAGGTGGCGTGGTGCACGGCGTGGTCGTGGCGCCAGCGGACAAACGGCGACAGAACGAGCAGGCCCAGGGCCGTGCCGAGGAGTTGGTTGGCGCGGCGGGACGGCAGCAGGGAGCCGTGGGCGCAGTCATGAAACACGGCGAACACGCGAACCAGGAACCCTGCGGCCGCAATCGCCAGCGCGATCGTCAGCGTGGTTGAGTCCCCCAGCGTCAGGTACATCGCCGCGCAGAGCGCGAGGTACGGCACCGCTGACGTCGCGACGGCGAACACGCCGCGTCTGGGGCAGGGCACGGCGAACGGGGCAAGGGCTTCCTGCCACGGCGTACGGGTCGATCCAGAGGTCATCAATGCTCCGATGGATGGGGTAGGTGTCGGGTTTGGGTTCGTCGGCGCCCCGACATACGGGGTGCGCATAACGAGTAGACGGTCTGCGTCCTTACGACCTTCGACCGCAGGTTGCGCTGCGGGCGCGCGAAGCATACCTGCCAACAGCACGCGTGGCCCCGGCGTCAACCCTGTCGCTGGACGCATATATGTGTTGACGCGCGGTTCGGCGGGGCACTAGGCCTCCGCCGCCTCACGGACGCTCGTAAGGATAGCGCGCACCTCGGGACCACACGGATGCTTGACTCTCGCCGCGCGTGCCATGCGGCGCGGCAAGGCGCCGGACTAGCACTGCTTCGGGCAGCTGCGAACGGACCCCGCCGGCGCGCCCGCCCGTCACCCGGGCGGGCGCTCAGTGCGCGCGACTCAGGCGGCGGGCTCGAGGAACCCGGTGATCGACCGCATGCGGCCGTCGCCTGCCAGGCGGGCGAAGTCGACGCCGATCGCGACCGGCGCGGCGCCGTCAGCGGCGAGCGACCAGGTGAACCGCACCCGATCGTGATGGGCCTCGGGGCCGGCGATCAGCGTGAAGCGGTGGCCCGGAAACTGCGCCTGCGCCGCGCCGATCATGCCGGCGATCCCGTCCACGCCGGCGCCGTCCATGACCGGGTCGACGTAGTCAGCGTCGTCGGTCACCGTCTGGGCCACCAACTCGCGGCGGCGGTCGGGGTCGGTCTCGTTCCACATCGCGATGTAGTTGTGGACGACCGTGTTGGTGTCAGCCATGTGTCCCTCCTGGGTGGTTGCGGGAGGGACAGACTCGCGCCGCCGTCGCGTGCCGTCGATTACGTGCGAGGTAGCGACGCCGCCCCGCGCGCAGCCAGGCCGAACAGAGGCTGTGCAGCTGGGCCGCCATGTCCACCGCGGTCCGCCACGCCCGTAGTGCGGCGCGTGGCGGACCGTCGTGGTGTTTTTCCTTACTCCGGCAGCGCGAACGCGAACAGCGCGGATCCGCCCGCCTGGGCGAGCGCGCCGGGGTAGAACCCCTCGGTCCAGGCACCGTACCCGACCGGCACGGCGATGTACTGTCGTCCGTCGACGGTGTAGGTGCTGGGGCTCGAGTGATGTCCGCTACCGCACTGGAACTCCCACAGCTTCTCACCGGTGCTGTCGTTGAACGCCCAGTATTTGCCCGCGGGGCCGCCGGCGAACACGAGGCCGCCGGCCGTGGCCAGCACCGATGCAGTCATCGGGTGGTCCTGACGGAAGCGCCACTTCTCCTGGCCCGTCGCTGGATCGAACGCGGAGATGTAACCGGCCACGTCCTCCGTGTCCACCGCGACGCCCGCGCCCCAGTACGGGATGCTCTCCTTGAACTCCCGGCGCCGCCGCGTGGCGGTAGCGCCGACATCCTGCACCGGGCAGTAGAAGAGGCCCGTCTTCTGGCTGTAGGCCGCGTGCGTCCACTCCTTGGCTCCGGCGGGGCCGGGCCAGAAGTGGACCGGGTCCCCCTCCTTGTCGGGGAACACCCGGGCCGTCACCGTGCCGTCGGCAGCGATCTCGCCCCAGGTGATGCGATCGACGAAGGGAACGACCCGGATCAGGCTGCAGTCCGTGCGGTCAAGGACGAAGAAGTACCCGTTCTTGTCGAAGTGCCCGGAGCATTTGCGCCCGTCCATCTCGAAGAGGATGTTCTCCATCGTCGAGTCGTAGTCCCACACGTCGTGCGGGGTGTACTGATAGTGCGCCTTCTTCTCGCCGGTGTCCGGGTCGACGGCCACAACACAGTTGGTGTACAGGTTGTCGCCCTCGCGGACCCCGCCGTCGAAGTCGGGGCACGGGTTGCCCGTGTTGAAGTAGAGGAGGTTGAGCTCCTCGTCGTATGTCGGCGTCGTCCAACAGTTCGCGCCGCCTCGCGCCCACGGCTCGCCCTCGGCCGGCCAGGTGTCGCCTCCGGGCTCGTCCGGCTTGGGGATCATGTAGCAGCGCCATACGCGCTCGCCGGTCTCGAGCTTGAAGGCGTCGGAGTGGCCGCGCACCCCAAACTCTCCACCGGAGCTTCCGACGATGACCATGTCCTTGACGATGAGCGGGGCGACGGTCGCGCTCTCGCCGGCCCGGACGTCGCCGTACGGCTGATCCCAGATGAGCTGACCGGTCTTCGCGTCAAGGGCGATCACGTGGGCGTTGAGGGTGGCCATGAAGACCATCCCGTTGGCCACGGCGCAACCGCGGTTGACGTTGCCGCAGCACAGGGAAACGTCATACGGGGACGCGCGGTGGTAGCGCCACAGCTCCGTTCCCGTCTTGGCGTCAAGCGCCCAGACCCAGCCGTCCCAGCCGGTCACGTACATGACGCCGTCGACGACGAGCGGAGACGCCTCGAACGAGTAGGTCGAGGCACCCGAATGCATGCCGACCGAGCCGCACTGGAACACCCACGCGGGCTTCAGATCCTTGACATTGGAGGTGTTGATCTGGTCGAGCAGGCTGTAGCGCTGCCCATCGTAGGCACCGTAGTACGTGAGCCAGTTCTGGGGCTCCGCTTCGCGTGCCTTGAGGATCCGGTCGTAGTTGACGCCTTTCGCCGCATCCGGCGCGGTGCCGACGTAGCCGGGGCTCAGGTTGCGGAAATCGACAGCCTCGCCTACGTCGACGTAATCGGTCTCAGTTGCCATCAACTGCTCCTTTCTACGGCCGCGGCTGGGGCGGGCGGTCGAGCTTGGCTTCGTCGGGGACTTCACCGCTGACGACGATCGTGCCGGTCAGGCCACGACCCTCGTCGTTTCCGGTCCGGGAGCCGTACCAGTAGTAGCCCGGGCCGTCGAGTTGAAGCGTCGCCCTCCCCTTCGAGAAGTTCACCAGCCAGATGAACTTGGAGTCGCCATTGCACGGGAGGACCGCGCAGTGCGAGTTGTTGTCATCGTTGATGATCTCGAGCTCGAGCTCGCCCCCGTGAGGGAGGACCAGGACTCCGGGATCAAAGACCAGCTCGTCCAGCGGGATCCGGATGGTGGCGTGCATCTTGCCATCGGACCCCTCCTCGGCCATCCCGACGTTTCCGCGGCCGAGCACCCGTCCGAGTGTCACGCCATTCTGCTTTGCCAGCCCCTCGATAACGCTCTCGTCGACTGTGGCGGTCACGACGACTCGCTCCTTCCGTCCGGAAAATGGGCGAAACGAACCTAACAGGGGCGCGACCGTGACACAACAGGTCGGTCGAGACAAGACCGATCGGTCAGGGTCTGCACCTGACCGATCGGGTAGGTAGTGACACTACCCGGTCAGTCAGCGTTTACTGACCGATCGGACAAAACGCTCGGCCGGCGTTCGGTGTCACCCCAGCGAGATTGTGTCGGCGCCTGCGACGCGCAGATGGTCAAGTACCGTGCCGCTGGACTCGCGCAGCCGGAGCGTCTCCGCGAGGGCCGCGTGCCTGCCGCCCGCGAGGGCATCGGCGAGGAGGGCCCCACCATGCGCGGCCGCGCTGGCTCGGCCGGGAACAAGCGGGAGCAGCGGGGCAACGTCCGCCAACGACCCGCGCAGCGCCTCGACGAGCGCGGGCAGGCGGGCCAGCCGACCGGAGACGACGATCTCGTGCGGGGCCGGCACGCTGACGAGCAGCGCCCGCACCGTTTTCGCGACGGCCTCCAGCAGGGCCGTCCACCCCTCGGCCAGGTCCGCCGAGGCCCAGAGCGCGTGCAGGTCAGCCGTGTCAAGCGCGCCGCGCGGGTCCAAGGCCCCGCCGCTGTATAGCGTGTCCTTGCGCAGCGTGGCGGCCAGCAGGTAGGCGACCTCGCCGTCCAGCGCGCCCGCGGCACGCACCCCGAGCGGTCCCGACGATCCGCCCATTCCGTCGACGATCTGCCCCGAGTTGATCCCCAGCGCCGCCGTGAAGGCGCCGCCCATCTCCAGCAGGACCATTGCGCTGTCGTGGGGAGCGATCCCCAGTCGCGCTGACTGGTCGGCGATCGCGTAGGCCGCCGCGCACACCTTGTCGGCCGTGCCCATGTCGATCCGGTTGTACTTGCGGTGCGGCGGGACCGAGGGAAGGTGGATGACGCCCGGACCGAAGACGATGGGCAGTCCGCTGCTGACGAGGGCGTGCAGCAGGGAGCGCAGCCCGCCGACGCCGGCGTCGGCATGCGTCTCGTCGGCGCGAACGAGCACCATCTCGGCCAGTTCTCGCTCCCCGACTTCGGCTGCGCCCACCAGCGGCAGGCCGTAGCCGCTGGGCCCGTAAACGAGGTCATAGGGGCCGTGGCGGGCCAGCGCTTCGAGCAGCGGACCGCTGTCCTGGCTGAGCGAGCCCGCCTGGAACACCTGCTCGAGCACCGGCTCGCCGTCCTGCAGCACGCACAGGTCAAACGAGACGGTTCCCGGATCCACACCGGCTACCCGGGGCATATGATTGGCCCATGACCAAAGAGCGGACCTACACCGAGGAAGAGATCCCCGCCAAGCTGTCCGAGCTCGGCCTGGACGAGTGGTATTACGAGGGCGACTGGATCCGGCGCAAGTACAACACCGACGGCTGGCCCACCACCCTGATGGCCGTCAACGCCGTTGGCTACCTGTGCGAGGCCGCCGGCCATCACGCCGACCTGAACGTTACCTGGGGCAAGCTCTGGGTCAAACTGGCCACGCACTCCGCCGGCGGGATCACCGACAAGGACTTCACGCTGGCTCGCAAGATCGAGGACACGGTGCTCTGGCGGCCCGACGCCGACGGCCCGCTGGACGGGCCGATGGGCAAGTTCGTGTTCTCGAAGTCGCGCCTGGGTGCCGGCGCCTGACGTTCGGAGTCACAGCGTCTCCAGCGCGACGTCGTAGACGCCGCTGAGGTCGAGCACCGTGCCCTTGGTCTCGAACATTCGCTGCACGCAGCGCTTCTGGAGCTTCATCTTCGGGCCGCCCACGGCCAGCGCGCCGAGCTTGCGGACGCCGTCCTCCTCCTTCAGGTCGTCACCCCGATCCACGCCCTCCACGCCCACGGGCTCGGCCGCCGAGTAGTCGACCACCACGCCCACGCCGCTCTGCGCCCAGCCGCTGCGGCGCAGGATCTGAATGCCCGCCGGCCCGGCGGCGAAGATCGCCACCCGCCCCGCCAAGGCCGCATCGACCTCGTCACTGGATGCCGGCTCGATGACCTCGAAGCCGGCCTCCTGTGCCACCGCAATGCCCGCGGCGCGGCGATGGCCGCCCTGCATGACATCGGGCGGGAACGTCAGCAGGGTCACGTCGGCGCCGTCGCGCCGCAGCAGCTCCGCGGTCCGGAGCCCGACCGGTCCCACTCCGACCACGGCGGCACGGCCATCCTTCAGCGTCACCGCGCCCCGGACGCGGGCCACGGCGGCAGCGGCCGTCGTGTTGGAGCCGTCCGAGTCGAGCATGATCGACGGCTTGAAGGGTTCGAAGAACAGCTTCTGGGCCGCCTCGAAGACCGCCTCGCCGTCGCGCACCTTCGATCCGCCGACCCAGAAGGCGGTGTTGGCCAGGCCGTCGGGGCCCCGGGGAAAGATCGCGCCCTGGACGACGCCCACCAGGTTCTCGGCGGTGACCTGCCCAAAAGCGAGCACGACGTCCACGTCGGCGTCGTAGGCGGCGATCGCGTCGAACGCGCTCGGGTGCTGATCGGTATCGAGCTGGATCAGGATCTTCTTCATCGGATGTCCTCCCGTCGAGGTTCGGGAAAGCTCAGCAGGCCCCAGTCCAGCGGGCCCTCCTGGCGATAGCTCTTGCGCAGGCCGCGCGCGATCGTCGCCTTCATCAGCTCCTTGCCGAGATAGAAGGCGTGGGTGGGGTCGGTCACGCCGAGCTGGTCGAACACCGCATACATGTTGGGTTCGCGGATGAAACGATCGCCGTTGAACGCGTACAGCCAGTCGGCATCGGCGAACAGACGGTAGTTGGCGTCCGAGATCTGCTCCTGCATCGTGCGCAACTCCTGCTCTGACGGCGCGCGCATGGTCTCGTCCCTTACCGTCACGAGGCCGGCGTCGATGTGCTTGGGCGGCCGCGCTTCGCGCTGGGCCACGTGCATGATCTGCGCCGCCAGAACGGCCTCGCGCACTGCCCCGGCCGCCCATCCGATCACCTCGGTGGTCAGCACCGCGCCGATGCCGACCTCCTGGCAGAAGCCGATCAGCAGCGCCGTGACCCCGGTGCAGTCGGCCTCGGTGAGCTCCGTAAGGTTGCCGATTCCCATCAGCATGCCCGCCTCGGGATGGCGGCGACGGACCTCGACGTAGCGGGCCAGCGAGGCCGCGAATCCCGAGTTGATCGGAGCCAGGATCGAGTCCAGCAGGTAGGGCCGATCCAGTTGCTCCATGCGGGCGGCCATGCGGTCCAGCCCGTCGAGGTCCTCGGGGTCGTCGGCGATCAGCACGGGGGTCGCGCGCAGCTCGGTCACCATGTCGATCGTCCGCGGCGTAAGGCTGAGCACGTAGTCCACCCCGGCAGCATCCGCCATCCGGATGTGCTCGGGGTCCAGCGTGTCGATGCTGACAGCCAGACCGCGCTCGCGCAGCGCCGCGATCGTCACCGGCCCCTCGGCCAGCCACGAGCGATCGAGCGACAGACCGAGGTCGATCACGTCGGCCCCGTCCGCCCGGTAGGCCTCGGCCCGGTCGATCACCTGCTCGCGCGACAGCGTCTGCACGTCGTTGATCTCGGCAAATACGCGCACATCGCGCGGCCCGAGCTCGGCCCGCACGCCCGCCCGCCCGTACCACTCGGGCAGCGAGCGGACGTCGGCCGGGCCCTTGCGGACGGGCAGGCCGGTGGCCTGCGCCAGCGCGTCAACGTCGCCGTCGCACAACCCCGGGATCACGATGTTGTCGACTCCGGTCGGCACCTCCAGCCGCCGGGCGATCCAGCGCGGCGTCATCAGCGCGGCGACGCTGATGTTCATGACCGCGACCTGGTGGCCGATGTCCAGGCCGGACACGACCCCGCGCAGGGCCGGCTCGGCCAGGCGGCCGGTGACGAACAGGGTGTCAGCCAACGGTGCCGCCGTTGACGTTGACCGCCTGACCCGTGATAAAGGCGGCGGCCGGCGACGCCAGCCACACCGCCGCGCCGGCGACGTCCTCGGGCCGGCCCCAACGCGCGAGCGGCGTGCCCGCCGCGACCTCCTCATGGAAGCCACGGTCCACGCCCTCGCCGAACGCCGTCTCGATCCAGCCGGGGCACAGCACGTTGACGCGGACATCGGGAGCCACCGACCGCGCGAACGACTTGGAGAAGCCGAGCACGGCCGCCTTCACAGCGGCAAACAGCTCCGGGTCGTCGCCCGCCATCCCGTCGACCGTGGCGTGATCCCAGCCGATGTTGAGGATGCAGCCGCCCGGGCGCATCCGGGCGGCGACCAGTCGCGAGCAGCGGATCGTGCTCCGGAGATCGACGTCGAGGAGCGCATCGAGCTTGCGGTCCGCCGGCCACCGTGCGGCGTCACCGGTGAGCACATCGGCCCCCGCGTTGTTGACCCAGACGTCGACGCCGTCCAGCGCGGCGAACGCGTCGCGCACGATCGCGGTGCATCCGCCCAGGGTGCTGAGGTCCGCCCTGAGCAGCGGATGGGCGGGCCCGAGCTGGGCGCTGAGGGCGTGAGCGGCGTCCGACGAGCGCCAGAAGCCGATGCCGACGCGCGCGCCGGCGGCGGCGAAGGCGACCGCGATCGCCCTCCCGATCCCGGACCCTGCCCCGGTGACGACGGCGCGCAGACCGACGAGCGGGAGCCCTCCGGTCTGCGCGTTCAGTGGCTCGTGGCCGGCCGCCGCTACCCCTCGGCCCCGCCGGCGAACGGATGCCGCGCGGCGGGCGTGTCGGCCAGCACCTGGTCGAGGCTCGGCTCGCCGTTCATGGCCCGCGAGATCGACATCTTGACGGCCTCGTAGTTGTAGTCGTAGATCTTCTTGTCGTCCTCGGCCTCCCAGTGGATGAAGACGCTGACGATGATGCAGAGATCGTCCACCTGGTCCTTCGGAATGACGCCTTCGGCGACGGAATCCACTACGGCGCGCGCTACTGCGGCCTGAGCGGGGCCGAACAACTGCACCGCCTGCGTCGCACCCTTGATCGTGACCTTGTTGGTGATCACGGTGTCCGGCTTGGCCAACAGGTTCGGAGTGACCACGGCCAACAGGTTGGTGTGGCCCTCCTTCTCGTTGACGAAGGCGTTGGCAAATGCCTCGCCCACCGGACCGCTCTTCGACCCGAGCAACAGATCGATGTGCGCCAGCTCGTTACCGTCTCCGGTCAGGGCTTCCCCGGTCGCCAGCGTGATGGCCATGCGGTTACCTCTCTCTCGTATTGTGACGCGGGTGAACGCAACCCTAGCTCACTCCTCAAGGCTGAGCGGGGACCTCCTCGAGCATCAGGTGCAGCTCGCGTGCCTGCTGGAGGTGTCAGCGGCCAAGCCGGGCAACATCACCCCCGCTCACGATTTCTCCGATACAACCTACGCGGACATGGTCCGCTCGGCGCTCGCGCTGGGCCCGGCGTTCAGGCGCGACGCCGCCCTGCGGAGAACGGTCGGGGAGCTGATCGCGGACGGGGTGCAGGCGACGGCGCAGGTCGCCCGGGCCAACACCAACCTGGGGATCGTGCTCCTGTTCGCACCTCTCGTGCGGGCGGACGTCACCCGGCGAGCCGACGAGCCGCTGCGCGCCGCGCTGGAGCGGACGCTCGATGGGCTCGATGTCGCCGATGCCGCGGCCGCGTTCGCGGCGATCGCCCGCGCGAACCCCGGCGGCCTGGGCGCGGTGCCCGAGCATGACGTGCGTGCCCCGGCGCGCGTGTCACTGCGCGAGGCGATGGTGGCGGCCGCGGACCGCGACAGCGTCGCCTCGGAGTACGCCACCGGGTACGCGATCGTGGTCGACACCGGTCTGCCGCTGCTGGAGGATGGACTGCGCAACGGCCGGTCTACGCTTGAGGCGATCGTGTCACTCCACGTCGGCCTGCTCGCCTCCCGCCCTGACACCCTGATCGCGCGTAAGGCGGGCGACCGGGCGGCACGGGAGGTCACGAAGGCGGCTGAGGGCGTGCGCGACGGGACCCGGTCGCTGTCGGACCTCGACCGCCTGCTGCGCGGCGCGGGCGGCCGGCTGAACCCCGGGACGACCGCGGACCTCGTCGCGGCCACGCTTCTGGCCGCGCTGCTGACCGGGGTGCGGCTGCCATGAGGATCCTCGTGGTGGCGGTCAGCGCGCGGATGCTCGCCCAGCTGGCGGTCGCCGACGGGTACGAGGTGACCGCACTTGACCGGTTCGGCGACTTCGACCTGCGCGCCGTCGCTCCCGGCGCGACTGCGCCGACCAGCGACGGCCTTGTCGCGCTGGCGGCGGGCATCGATGACGACGCGGTCGTGTACGGCGCCGGCCTGGAGAACCGGCCCGATCTGGTGCGTGAGCTCGCCGAGGGACGCGAGCTGCTGGGGACCCCCGCGGAGCTGCTGGAGGCGGTGCGCGACCCCTGGGCGGTGGGGGCAGCAGCGCAGGCGGCCGGGGCGCGCGCTCCCGAGACGCGGGCCGCCGGCGATGTGGCTGAGCGTGCCGGCCGCGAGAGGTGGCTGCGCAAGCCGCGGCGCAGCGGCGGCGGGCACGGGGTCAGCGGATGGAGAGGCGGACTGCTGCGCTCGACGGAGGTGCTCCAACGCCGAGTCGAAGGTCTGTCCTGCTCGGCGGTCGCGATCGGGGACGGCCGCGGCGCCGTGATGCTCGGGCTCACCGAGCAGCTCCATCTCCCACCGGGATTCCGGTGGACGGGCAACGTGACCCCGCCGCGCCTCCCCGAAGCCCAGCGCGCCGAGCTCGACGGCCGGCTGGGCGCGGTCTGCGCCGAGGTCGCGCGGCGCTTCGGCGTGCGAGGCGCATTCGGGGTCGACGCGGTCTGGGATGGCCGCGACGCGTGGGTGCTGGAGGTCAACCCGCGGCCGTCGGCCTCGCTCGAGCTGTTCGGGCCCGGCAGCTTCGAGGCCCACGTTCGGGGCGCCCGTGGGCTCGGCCTGCCCGTGACCGGCGCCTCGCCGCCGCGGACCTGTGCGGCGGTCAAGCTGGTGCTGTTCGCGGACCGCACGGTCAGTGCTCCCGATCCCGGCTGGTGGCCGGCGGCCCTGGTGCGCGACATCCCCCAGGCCGGCGAGACGATCAAGCGCGGCGCGCCCGTGTGCACGCTGGTGTCAGCGAGTGCCGACGTGCCTGAGCTGGTGAAACAAGGGGAGCGCCTGTTGTCGGCCCTCCCCGAGGCGGTGCTCGTGAGTGGCTGAGCCTGGATCCACCGATAATGGGCGGAGTCTCGGCGTTGGGGGCCGAGCTAGACGTCATCGGCGGAGCACCATAAGGGTGATCCCTATGAGCGACGCCGATGACGTATAGCGACGGCCATCCGGCGGCGAGACGACCCCAGAATCGGGGGATCCAGGCTGAGATCGGGCCGGTCACCTGCGCGGGCTGCGGCCTGCTGTGCGATGACGTAACGCTGGATTGCTCGGGTGACGCGGTTCGGCTGCGCCCTTCCTGCTCGCTCGGCGCGGCATGGTTCACCGAGCGCCTGCACCTGCCGGCGGACACGCCGGTCGCGACGATCGACGGCGAGCCGGCCGGGGTCGAGGCTGCCCTGGCGCGCGCCGCCGAGCTGCTGCGCCACGCGCGCCGCCCCGTGGTCTACGGCTTCGAGGGGTCCACGGTGGAGGACGCCCGGGCCGCCGTCGCGCTGGCTGACCGGCTGGGCGCTCTGGTCATGACCGAGAACCTGAGCGGTCCGTGGCCGGGCGCCCCGGCGCTGGCGCTCCGGGGCGCGACCACCGCCACCCTGGGCGAGATCCGGGACCGGTCGCGTCTGGTGATCATCTGGCGCGAGGATCCGGAGGCCACCCACCCGCGGCTGCTCGAGCGGCTCGGCTTCGGCGCCGATGCGGCTGCTCGGTCCGGGGCGCCGCGAACCCTGGTCGTCGTCGATGACCGTGGCACCCAGACCGCCGAGCGCGCCGGGCTCAGGCTCACCTGGCCGCGGGAACGCGACCTGGAGGCGCTCGTCGCGTTGCACGCGCTGGAACGGGCCCCGGCCCCGGCCTCGGCTCCGGCGCCGAGCGATCTTCACGCCCCGCTGGGCACCCTGATGGAGCACATCGGGGACGTGCCCCATGTCGCCTTCGTGCACGGGCCGGGTCTGACCGGCGGCGAAGGCGGCCAGCGGCGCGCGCTCGCGCTCAACGAGCTCACCCGGGCGCTCAGCCATGAGCGCCATGTGGTGACGCTGGCGTTGCCCCGTGCCGCCGGCACCACCGGTGCGCAGGACGCGCTCGCCTGGCAGACCGGCTACGCCGGCAACGTCGATCTGGCGAGCGGGCATCCGGAGCTCGTGACCGCGACGCAGCCGCTGCAGGACGCCGACGACATCGATGTGGCGATGCGCATCAACGCCGCCCCGGCGCGACTGGCGGCCGGAGTGGCGGAGATCGCGTTGTGCAGCCTGCCGGCCGACCAAGCGGGGTCATCTCCCGCGGTGTCGATCAGGACCGCGGCGGCCGGGGTGGAGGCGGTGGGCACCGCGCACCGGCTTGACGGCGTGCCGCTGGCATTGCAGGCGCCGCGGCCGGCGGGCGCGCCGACCGCCGCCGCCCTGCTGACACGGCTGCTGGCCGAGGTGCAACGGTGACCGCGATCCGGATCACCGGTGGTCAGGTGCACGATCCGGCCAACGCAGTCGACGGCGAGGTCCGGGACGTGTGCATCGAGGACGGCAAGGTCGTCTCCGAGGTCGGTCCCGACGCCCGCCGGATCGACGCTCGTGGGATGGTGGTGATGCCGGGCGGCGTCGACATCCACGCCCACATCGCCGGCCCCAAGGTCAACGCCGCGCGCAAGCTCACGCCGGACGAACGGCGCGATGACCCACTGGACCGCACCGAGCTGCTGCGCTCCGGCACCGGCGGCCTCGTGCCCTCCACGTTCGCCACCGGCTACCGCTACTCGCTGCTGGGCTACACCACGGTCGTGGAGGCGGCCGCGCCGCCGCTGGCCGCGCGCCAGGTGCTCTTCGAGCTGCGCGACACGCCGATGATCGACACGGCGTTCCTCATCCTCATGGGCAACAACCAGGTGCTGTTCGAGCTGATCCGTGAGTCCCGCGGTGCGGTCTCGGCGCAGCTGCGCGACGCCGTGGCATGGTGGCTGGACGCGACGGGCGCTTACGGGGTGAAGCTCGTCAATCCCGGCGGGGTGGAGGTCTTCAAGCAGGACAACGGCAACGTCCACTCGCTCGACGAGGAGGTGGGGGGCTTTGCCGTGACCCCGCGCCAGGTGCTGGAGGCGATCGGCGGGGCGGTGGACGAGCTCGGCCTGCCCCATCCCGTCCACATCCACGCCAACAACCTCGGGGTGCCGGGAAACGCCGACACGACGCTCGAGACGATGCGCACGGTGTCCGGACGCCAGGCGCACTTCGCCCACCTGCAGTTCCACTGCTACGGCGGCCGGCCCGGGGGCCGGCCTCGATCCCGGGCGCCCGAGTTGGTCGACCACCTGGCCTCGCATCCCGAAATCACGGCCGATGTCGGGCAGGTGATGTTCGGGCCGGCGGTGACCATGACCGCCGATGGGCCGCTGTCAGCCGTCCTGCGTGACCTCGACGGCGGCAAGTGGCTCAACCATGACACCGAGGTGGAGACCGGGTGCGGGATCGTCCCCTACCGGTACCGCGCCGGAAGCTACGTCCATGCGTTGCAGTGGGGCATCGGGCTGGAGCTGTTCCTGCTCGGCAAGGACCCGTGGCAGGTGATGCTGTCCACCGACCACCCCAACGGCGGCTCGTTCCTCTCCTATCCGAAGCTGATCCGCCTGCTGATGGACCGCGCCTTCCGGGAGGATCAGATCGGGCGCGCGAACCAGCGAGCGATCCAGCGCACCGCGCTGCTCGACGGACTGGACCGCGAATACACCCTCAACGAGATCGCCATCATCACCCGCGCGGCGCCGGCGCGC